>NZ_WBOT01000010.1:0-90249 GCF_008923265.1 Bacillus mesophilum
GAAAAAGCCACTTTTCTATCTGATAAAAGACAGAAAATGGCTTTTTTACTTTATAAAATTCAGTATAGATTCCCACTGGGTTAAACAAGAAACATAAATTATAAGAAAATCAGTGCCCTCACTCCGTTCCTGCGGGGGTTCACCCTTTGCTCTGCAGCCCGCAGGAGTCGAGGGCCCTCCACTCCATTTCATTCATATTTTTAAATTTTTTTAGCAGAAGCAACAAAAAATCCGAATGTTTTACCATTCGGATTACTTAAATACTTATGTTCCATTCTCCATCCGACAATATTCTAAGTTTCTAAAGTCTTTTTAATTTACGAACGCCGACTATAGCAATTACAAGCATACCAGCAGTTAATAATGCATTCACAACCCAGTTTTTATTATCCTCGCCTTTTTCTTCAGCTGGTGGCGGTGCTGCACTTTTTAAGTGCTGAGATATATTCTCTTCTGAAGGTTTACGGTGAAGCTGAATGGACTGCACATACGTACGATCATCATTAAAAAATTGCAGCTCTCCATTATCTGATAACTCTTCCCTGTACTTGTGATTGGATGGAATGGTAACTTCTATTGTTTGTCCATTTGTTGTATAAATATTCTCATTATCCTGATAGACTTCATTTTTATCGATATGATCATGAATATAGGT
The DNA here is from genome assembly GCF_008923265.1 of Bacillus mesophilum. Taxonomy (NCBI): domain Bacteria; kingdom Bacillati; phylum Bacillota; class Bacilli; order Caryophanales; family Bacillaceae; genus Bacillus; species Bacillus mesophilum. The sequence goes on from NZ_WBOT01000010.1 coordinate 656, forward strand.
ATTAAATCCATAATCGAAAATCTTAATTGTGTCTTGATAGATATCACGCTTAAAATCAGCTTTTAGGGCAATGGCGGTTAAATTTAGTGAACCATTAGAGGCAGTTGTAGCAAGAGTTTGTTTTGATTCATTTACAAATCCAGTTTTCCCGCCTGTCACCCATTCGTATGAATACTGATCTAGAAGCATTAAATGGTGCGTATATAAAGTAGTATCCCAAGATTCTCCCGCCCACTTCAATTCTGTTTCACCAAAAATGGTTCGAAAAGTTTCATTTTGCATTGCATAATTCGTAATTAAAGCCAAATCTTCTGCTGTCGTATAATGATCCTCGTTGTATAAGCCATGTGGGTTGGTAAAATGAGTGTTTTTCACTCCTATTTTTTCTTCTAAGTATTCATTTAAATGTTTTGAGAATTGATCGATATTCCCGTCTGTGTATTCAGCAATTGCCCATGCTGCATCATTTCCCGAGTTAATTAGCATTCCCTGAAGCAGTTTCAAGAGAGAAACCTGCTCTCCTTCTTCTAAATAAACACGAGTGCCAACAACATTTCTTGCATCCTCACTAACAGTCACAATATCTGATAAATCACCTTTTTCAAGAGCGTAGATCGCAGTAGCTATTTTCGTTAAGCTCGCAGGAGCCATTTTTTCCTGTGCATTTTTCTCATAAAGGATTGCACCTGTATCAGAATCCATTAAAATAGCGGCTTCACTGACGATTTCAGGATACCCCACTTTTTTTTCTTCAACAATTGCCGTTTCAGCGTAGGTGTGGGTTGAAAAAGGAATCATAATAAAAGAAAATAGAACAAATGATATAAGTTTCTTCACAAATATACACATCCAATACTTAGCCTTTAACCTTTATAGATTGTACCAAAATATTGACTGTGATTTATAAATGAAATTAAATTGTTAATAAAATGAAATGTTTCTTCCTTTTTTTGAAAAAAATGAGAATTGGTAAGCGTTATGTCCTATATGAAGTATCTTATTCTAATTCTTTTTACTTAGATTCTTATCATAAAAGAAATACCTCTGGAAAATATTATTTTAATTACATTAAAAAAACCTGTCTTATGACAAGTTTTTTTATATTGGTATCTGGTCAATGTTATTTCTTATTAACTGCTGCACCCTCCGCCACCGCAGCTTGAACAGCTTGATCCTCCACCGCTATCTGAATCTGACGAACTGTTGCACCCAAACCCGGAGCATGATGATCCTCCTCCTGCATAGTGATCCTTCGTCAATTCTTTCGGCATGTATTCATGCATATGATCTTCATAAAGATCCGGCTCATATAGAGAATAAAAGATAATCGCACTCGAAGCATACATATATACTTGAGATTTGTCCGTCCCTTTTTCAAGGGTCAATAAATCTCCATTGTTCATTAAACGATCCGCTTCATTCATTTCATCTTTCATCTTGTGGATTAGATACATTTTTACATCCATGTATTCTTTGCCTGTATTAAAATATTTCTCAAGTAACGCTTCGTCATCCATATTGCGAAAATCACTAAGAATTTCCTTTTTCATTGGATGTTTAAGAAATGCTCCCCAAATGATCTTACTGTTTTCTTCTACTTTAAATAAACTTAAATAGACCCAATCAAAAAATGCACGTTCTCCAGGAATTGGAGCAGTATTTAAGTTTGGCGCATGGTGTAAATATCCTCCAAAGAACGAATTGCAAAATTGCTGATACTCTCTTGTAAACATCAGCATTTCATGCCAGACTTCATCAGCTTTTGCACTGAACATTGGAACAGATTTTAAAATGGCATTCATGACAAAATACCTTTTTAACTCATAAATTGCCCAGTCCACTTGAAGAGAAGACGTTTTTGGAAACTCTCTTACTACTCTGTTAAGCACATTGTCTTCATACGAAAATGGCAGTGACTGCTCAAGTTTTTCTTCAATTGGCATTGCAGCTGTTATTTGCAGACCTAAATCATCTGGTACTGGTGTTTTCTTTAAAGTCCCAATTCGTTTTTTAGGTCTGTTTGCTGCTGTAATGATCACAGCTAAGAAGATCATTATAAAAATAACAACAAAAAATTCCATGCCTCTCCCCCATTTCTTTAGAAAAACATCAAAATTAAAGGAACTGGTATTTATCCATAAGTTATATTTAAATTTTTACACTTTTCCCTCTTTTTGTCTACATGGAAATCACTATCTTCATGTTAAATAAATGTTTTCAAGGTTTTCTAAAAAAAAAACATGAAAATAGACAAGTTTGCCTGTCTATTTCGCATACCTTTATAATGGACAAACTATTTGAGGGGGAGAAAAAGGAATGACATTTTTTGTATTAAAAAAGAGAACAATTATCTTGTTTTTGGCTGTGTTAACTGTGGTTGCAAGTGCAGCAGCAGTTATTTACACAAGATCTGAAAATGTTACTGCATTCAGTCCTGCTGCAGGTGAGAATGCCAGAGACATTCACATGGTAACAGGCGAATTTACAACTAACACTGCTGATGGAAAAGAGATGGAAGTTTACCGCTGGGATCCCGGTACCATATTTGTTGAAAAAGGCGAAAATGTAAATTTAAAAATTTTAGGTGTTAATGGAAGTGAGCATCCATTTTACATTGAAGGTACAGACATAAAAGGTGTCGTTAAAAAAGGAGAGGAAACCGTAGTACCATTAAATTTTGCGAAAGAAGGAACATATAAGCTCATTTGTAATGTTCATTCCCATCATGAAAATCATGGTACGATGATTGCATATATCGTGGTAGATTAAAAAATTGTCTTATATTTTTGACAGATTGTAATATTTTATCATGTTACCTTATTAAGACAAAACCAGAAAGAAAACGGCTTAGTTTGATTCCACATACATCTTCACCTCAATTAGCTGCTTCGCATAATCATTCTCAGCTGCTCATTTCCAACTATTTAAAATGCAAAAAAGGATGTCCTCAATTTAGATTGGACATCCTTTTTAATGGATAAAAACTTATTTTTTATTTAGAAATAAACATCTGTGTCCAGTAATGGCCATATGATCCGCCTTTTACGTAACCAACACCCATTTGTGTGTAGCTTGAAGAAAGAATGTTTTTACGGTGCCCTTCACTATTCATCCACGCAGTCACAACTGCTTGTGCTGACGTTTGACCTGCTGCAATATTTTCACCAGCCGTTTTATACGTAATTCCAAAGTTTTTCATCATTTGGAATGGTGTACCATACGTTGGTGAATTGTGGTCAAAGTAATTCTTATTAATCATATCTTGAGATTTGTATCTAGCAACTCTTGCAAGCTCCCAATTTGATGTTAATGGTTTTAACCCATATTTGGCTCTTTCTTGGTTTACCAGCTTTAAAACTTCTTCTTCAATCGTTAATGTAGAAGCTGATAAAGATGGTATATTAAGCTTTTGACCAGGATAAATCATATTAGGATTTGAAACAGATGGATTTGCACTTATAATCTCAGAAACTCCAACCTGATATTTTAACGCAATTTTCCACATCGTGTCTCCTGTCTGAACACTGTGTACAGACGCTGCAGATGCTGAGGTATAAATTCCAAAGACTAGAGTAACAGACAACATGAAAGTTAGAAGTAGTTTTTTCATAGTCTTAATTAAAACAGATAACTTGCTATTTAAATAGCGGTAAATGTTGCCGAAGTTGCCTAATTTCATTAAAGTTCCCCATAGATTACTATATATAACAGTTCGAGTTTTAAGACATATTAATATAATACAGTTATCTATTTACCACTATACTCATAGTGTTAAATAGGTAAAAAATCTATATTTACCAAGTGTTCACAATACGTTCATATTTATTGTGATTGTTTTCACAATATATCTGTTATACTCAAATTGTAGTTAAGTTGTATCAACTGTTATAAGATATTTAAAATCATTTTTTACAGAGGTGACTTGATAATGAAACAATGGAATGGTTTTACTGACGGCAAATGGAATAAAGAAGTAAATGTCCGCGATTTTATTCTTCAGAATTTTAAGCCTTATGATGGAGATGAGTCATTCTTAGTCGGTTCAACTGAGGGAACTGACCGATTATGGGAACAAGTTATGGACCTTACAAAGCAGGAGAGAGAAAATGGCGGTGTCCTTGACATGGATACTGAAATTGTTTCAACGATTACTTCACATGGACCTGGCTATTTAAACAAGGATTTAGAAAAGGTAGTTGGTGTACAAACTGATAAACCTTTCAAACGGTCCCTCCAGCCATTTGGCGGTGTCCGCATGGCTGTGCAAGCATGTGAATCATATGGATTCGAAGCAAGCAAAGAAATGGAAAAAATCTTTACAGAATTTCGCAAAACACATAACCAAGGTGTATTTGATGCATATTCAGATGAAATGAAATTAGCTAGAAAAGCGGCAATTATTACCGGACTTCCAGATGCTTATGGCCGCGGCAGAATCATTGGTGACTATAGACGTGTAGCATTATATGGAGTTAACCGCTTAATTGAAGCGAAGAAAGAAGATATCAAAAACTCAAGCAGCGTAATGTCCGAAGAAATAATGCGCCTTCGCGAGGAGCTTTCAGAGCAAGTACGGGCTCTTAATGAATTAAAACAGCTTGCTGCAAGCTATGGCTTCGACATTTCAGAACCTGCAAACAATGCGGCAGAAGCATTCCAATGGCTATACTTTGGTTACCTTGCTGCCATTAAAGAACAAAATGGTGCGGCAATGAGCCTTGGACGTGTATCTACATTCCTTGATATTTATATTGAAAGAGATATCGAAAATGGTACCCTTACTGAAGTTGAAGCACAAGAAATTGTTGATCATTTCATCATGAAGCTTCGTTTAGTAAAATTTGCCCGTACCCCTGATTATAACGATCTATTCAGCGGAGACCCTACATGGGTAACTGAATCAATCGGCGGTATGGCAATTGACGGCCGTCCGCTTGTAACAAAGAACTCATTCCGCTTTCTTCATACATTAAAGAACCTTGGACCAGCACCAGAGCCAAATTTAACTGTCCTATGGTCAAAAGATCTTCCTGAAGGTTTTAAAAAATATTGTGCGAAAATGTCAATTGATACGAGCTCTATCCAGTATGAAAACGATGATATCATGAGACCAGAGTATGGTGATGATTATGGAATTGCCTGCTGTGTCTCTGCTATGGAAATTGGAAAACAAATGCAATTCTTTGGAGCACGCGCCAATCTCGCAAAAGCGTTATTATATGCGATTAACGGAGGCGTAGATGAAAAGCTGAAAATTCAAGTAGCTCCTAGCTTCTCTCCTATTACTTCTGATGTACTTGATTATGAAGAAGTGATGCAGAAGTTTGATAATGTTATGGAATGGCTCGCAGGATTATACATCAACACATTAAATGTAATTCACTACATGCATGACAAGTACAGCTATGAACGAATCGAAATGGCATTGCATGATACAGAAATTCTTCGCACAATGGCAACTGGGATCGCAGGATTAAGTGTAGTTGCTGACTCATTAAGTGCCATCAAACATGCAAAAGTAAAAGTAATCCGTGATGAAAATGGAGTTGCAGTTGATTTTGAAACAGAAGGTGATTATCCGCAATATGGAAACAACGATGATCGTGTAGACAGCATCGCGATTAATATTGTTGAAACATTTATGACAAAGCTTCGCAAACACCAGACATACCGCAATTCATTGCATACAATGTCGATCTTAACCATTACTTCTAACGTCGTTTATGGTAAGAAAACCGGAAATACACCTGACGGCCGCCGTGCTGGTGAACCATTTGCACCTGGTGCAAACCCAATGCATGGCCGTGACCGTAAAGGAACACTTGCTTCCTTATCATCTGTAGCAAAACTTCCTTATGATTACGCACAGGATGGTATTTCTAATACCTTCTCAATTGTCCCTAAAGCTCTTGGTAAAGATGATGAGTCAAGAAAGAGCAACCTTGTTTCCATCCTTGATGGGTATTCCATTAAAGAAGGCCACCATTTAAATGTTAACGTATTTAACAGAGAAACACTTTTAGACGCTATGGAACATCCTGAAGAATACCCGCAGCTAACCATTCGCGTCTCAGGATACGCAGTAAACTTTATTAAACTAACAAAAGAACAGCAACTAGACGTAATCAACAGAACCTTCCACGAAACAATGTAACAAGAAATGCGGAAGGCGCTTGCCAGGGACGACAAGCTTAAGACGAGCCAGGCGGAAGGTCGTTCTTTGACCTTTTGACTGGATTGGCTTAAGACCTCGAGTCCCTAGCGCCTGCAGCAAGACAACAAGAAATGCGGAAGGCGCTCGCCCAGGGACGACAAGCTTAAGACAAGATGGCTAGAAGGTTGTTCTTTAACCTTCTGGACAGATTGGCTTAAGACCTCGAGTCCCTAGCGCCTGCAGCTAGAGAACAATAAAAGCGGAAGGCGCTCGCCCTTCTTACAATGAGAAATCAGCTTCGCCTGATTTCTCCCCTTCAATACTCTTGAATCATGAAAGGAAGATCACAATGAACGGAAATATACATTCAATAGAAACCTTTGGAACAGTTGATGGACCAGGCATTCGATATGTCATTTTTACGCAGGGGTGCCTTCTGCGCTGCCAATTCTGTCATAACGCAGATACTTGGGAGATTGGCACAGGTAAACAAATGTCTGTTTCCGAAATCATTGCTGATTTAAAAACATATCTTCCTTTCATTGAATCATCAGGCGGAGGTATTACAGTCAGCGGCGGAGAACCTTTATTGCAGCTGCCCTTTTTAATTGAATTGTTTAAGGAATGCAAAAAACTTGGTATTCATACGACTATTGACTCTTCAGGAGGCTGTTATTCCACTTCCCCTCATTTTCAGAGTCAATTAAAAGAAGTACTGAAATACACCGATTTAATATTGCTTGACCTAAAGCATATTGATAAAGACAAACATAAGAAATTAACAGGGTTAACAAACGAGCATATCTTGTCATTTGCCAAATTCTTATCAGATCAACAAGTTCCTGTTTGGATTCGCCATGTACTTGTTCCAACAATATCAGATTCTGAAGAAGATTTGGTCCATTTAGGCAGCTTTATTAGCACTTTAAATAACGTTAAAAAGGTAGAAGTGTTGCCATATCATAAACTTGGTGTTTATAAATGGGAGGCTCTTGGATTAGACTATCCTTTAAAGGATATTGAACCACCTAGCGAAGAAAAAGCTGAGTGGGCTTATCAGCTATTAACAACACAATAATACGAAAAAGCATTCCTAGTGATCAGGAATGCTTTTTTATACATGTATGAGTGATTAGTGTATATTTAATATACTATCCATTGTAGAGAAAAACAACAACAAAATTAATGATTAATAATTAGTCTGCCGTTTTTATGTTGAATATGATAACCTGTATATTCATCAAAGTTTACAGTAATGCTGGCACCTGTTCGAATAGCTAGATTAATATTATCTTCCAGCCCTTTGTCCTTATAAAAGCTGTGTATTTGAATGGCAAAACTTTTATACTTCGGATCAATAGACAAACTGCCTGTTGATAACCCGCCGATTGGCTCGCCATTCTTTATAATGGTAAATACATCAGAATTTTTAATGCCATATAAAGATGCATCAATGCTTGCAGCAGCATCGATCAAATCTGCAAGATTACTATATTTTGTTTTGTCTTCAATTAAATGATAGGTATCCCCTTCTGGAGATACAATTGTCTCAGGCTTCTCATCCGTGTCTTCCGTCTTTCCTACTTGCTTTTCATCATTAGCTGGATTGGTTTCAGATTGATGATCAACTTCTTCTTTTACTGGTTCTTCTGCTTCACTAGGATCTTCCTTGTTTAACTCATTATTAGATTCAGTTTCTTCATCTGCAGTTCCAGTTACAGCATCCTGACTGTCACTTTTAATCTCCTCATTTACTTGCTCTTCGTTTGCAGAAGCATCATCAGGTCTGCCTTCATAATAAAAAGCTCCTGCTGCAGAAAAGAATAAAGTCGCCACTAAAGTATAAATCCATTTCTTCTTCACAATCATCCACTCCTTTTTCTCTTGCTTTAATTTGTTTACTAATTAGACGATGCAAAAAACGTAAAAGTTGATAATTCATTTAAAAATATTTCAAAAATGTTACAGAATAATTTCAACATATTTCTATCTTTCTACATTTGACGTAGTAGTTATTTAAAAGTTACAGATATTTCACTTTATCCTGAATTCTTTGCCTTAAACCTATTTTATTTGCAATTTAGATTCAGCAATATATAATAGCTACATTTCTAAAGTACATTTTAAAAAGCAGATGATAAGCGATCAATGAAGAAAGGAACAAAAAACCCAAACGATTTGATGGAGTAAAAGAATCTCTCCATATCGTTTGGGCTTTTCATCTACATTAAATTATATGTCACAAAAATTATTTCCACCATGTATCAAACATAGATGCTGGCACTTGTCGCTTATGTTCTGTCATCACAAAGCGTTTTTCAATTTTTTCAGCAACATCTGCTGGAACTGTTTTGCCTTCCAAATAGTCGTCCAGCTGATCATAAGAAATACCAAGCTCTGTTTCATCTGCCTGGCCAGGCTTTTGATCAAGTAAATCGGCTGTCGGAACCTTTAAATAAATTCTCTCTTCTGCCCCAAGCTCTTGAAGCAGCTGTTTTCCTTGCCGTTTGGATAAGCCTGTTAATGGCAATACGTCCGCACCGCCATCACCATATTTAGTAAAGAACCCAGTTACCGCTTCTGCAGCATGATCTGTTCCAATGACAAGCAGGTTTTTTTGTCCGCCAAAAACATATTGTGCGATCATTCTCATTCTTGCCTTTACATTTCCTTTATGATAATCCTTCAGTTCATCTCCGGCTGCAGACGTGTCATAAGTTTCTTTAACAGCATCCACAGCTGTTTTAATATTAAATGAAAATTCTTGATCTGCCTTAATAAAATCCATGGCACGCTGCGCATCATCTTCATCCAGTTGTGTACCGTAAGGCAGTCTAATCGCTGCAAATGTTGCTTCATTTCCTTCTGAGCGCAATTCCTCGACAGCTAATTGAGCAAGGCGTCCAGCCAATGAAGAATCCTGCCCCCCGCTAATGCCCAGCACATAGCCTTTTGCGTTTGTTTTTTTCAAGTAATCCTTTAGAAACTGAATACGATTAGCTATCTCTTCTTTTGGGTCAATTTCTGGTTTTACATTTAATGCGGCAATAATTTCAGACTGCAAGCTCAATTTACAGCATCCTCTCTATTTTTCATTTTGTTTAACCTTCTCTTTAATAGCGGCAATATGATTCATTTTGTTTTCCCAGCAAGCAGGACTTAAATCAACAGGGTATTCTTCAGGATTTAATGCGCGGCGATATTCATCCCAAAGCAGGCTGAGATTTGCTTTTACTTTTTGCTGAATTTTCTCGACCTCCGGCTTTTGATAAGTCAGTTCGCCATTACTGAAAACTTGCACATGGAGTTCTTTTGCTTCAAAATTTGTCACAAATTTACTAATATACGTGTGGACTGGATGGAACATTTTTAACCGTTCCTCCTGCTGTGGATCTTCATAATCTAGGGCAATATAATCGCCTTCTGATTTATCATTTGCCTTATTGATTATACGGTAAACTTTTTTAAGTCCTGGTGTTGATACTTTTTCAGGATTCGCACTAATTTTAATGGTATCGGTCATTTCTCCGTCTCTTTCAATACTGACTAGTTTATATACCGCTCCCAGTGCTGGCTGGTCATAGCCAGTAATTAGCTTCGTCCCGATTCCCCATATATCAATTTTAGCACCTTGGGCCTTTAAGTTCATAATGGTATACTCATCAAGATCATTAGAAGCAATGATTTTTGTCTCAGTGAACCCAGCATCATCAAGCATTTTCCGTGCTTCCTTTGACAGATACGCTAAGTCACCGCTATCAAGCCGAATTCCTTTAAATCGGATCTTATCTCCAAGCTCTTTTGCCACTTTAATTGCATTAGGCACTCCTGAACGCAGGGTGTTATAAGTGTCGACTAGAAATACACAATCTGTATGGCTTTCTGCATATTTATGAAAAGCCTTATATTCATCTCCATATGCTTGGACAAGGGCATGGGCGTGCGTACCAGCTACTGGTATTCCGAATTTCTTTCCGGCTCTTACATTTGATGTAGCCTGAAATCCGCCAATAAAAGCTGCTCTAGTGCCCCAAATCGCAGCATCAAGTTCCTGGGCGCGCCGTGAACCATATTCCATGGCAACTTCATCACCAACAACCTCTTTAATTCTTGCCGCTTTTGTAGCGATCAATGTTTGATAGTTAACAATGTTTAACAGGGCTGTTTCAATCAATTGTGCTTCTGCTAGTGATGCCTCCACCCTTAAAATAGGCACATTGCCGAAAACCAATTCTCCTTCTTCCATACAGTTAACTGTACCTGTAAAACGCAATTCACTTAAATACGCAAGAAATTCCTCTGGATAGTTCAATGTTTCACGTAAAAATTGGATATCACTTTCTGTAAATGAAAAACCTTGCAGATATTCAATCACTCTCTCCAAACCTGCAAAAATTCCATATCCATTTCCAAAAGGCAGCTTGCGAAAAAAGAGATCAAAAACAGCCTTATTTTCATGAATGCCGTCCTGCCAATAAGTGAAAGCCATATTGATTTGGTAAAGATCTGTGTGAAGCCCTAAGCTATCATCTTCAAAAATTGTACCCATAATGACTCACCTTCTCCGTTTAGATTATGTTTGCATTTAAAGTATTTTTAAAATGGGAAAGTGCCCACTCATGTCCTATTGCATTAAAACTCGCAACTGCATCACTGTGAATATTGATTTTAAATCCTTTGTTATATGCATCCACAGCAGTATGAAGCACACAAATATCTGTACAGACCCCAACAAGATGAAGCTCTTGAATGCCTCTTTCCCGAAGCAGCAGCTCAATGTTGGTCCCGGCAAATGCACTATATCGTGTTTTATCTTTCCATATTACATGGTTTTCCAATTTATATTTCTCATACACATCTGCAAGCTTCCCATATAAATTTCTTCCTTCAGTTCCAGCAATATTGTGCGGAGGATATAATGCAGTTTCCGGGTGAAAAGGATCTCCTTCGTGATGCAAATCGATTGCGAAAAAAACTGGATCTCCTCCATAGATAAATTCTTCCGTTAATGATGTGATTTTATCTTCAATCTTGATGGCAGGTTCTCCACATGGCAATGCACCAGTAACAAAATCATTTGTGTAGTCAATGACTATTAAAGCTTTATTCACACTGATTCCTCCTTCATTAATATCTGGCGGTATAGATAGGATTTACGATATCCATATCAATAAAGCGATAAAGCTTTGTTCCTTTTTTGGATGTCCGCTGTGTCGTTTTTCCATCTGCTAATTCAATAAACGGCAATGTTTTAATCTTTCTTGCAAATGATTGTTCATTCAATATGGCAGAATCATTTGTGACAGTTGAGAGCACAGCTTGAAGCTCTGAATATGTGAACTCATCTGGCAGAAAATTTTTGGCTGCGGTTGTCTGAAGCATGACCTTAGTAACCATTTCAAGCGCTTGTTTGATTATTTCCTGATGATCAAAAGCTAATTCCGATTTCAGCACTTCGGTAACTGAAAAAAGGGCAACATCTGCTGCATCATCATTTGCTTGACGGCTTTTTAATAAGTGTTCAGGCACTAGCGCGTAGAAGGCGTTTGAAAGAATCCATCCGCGCGGGTCCCTTCCAGGCTGATCAAACACTGCAAAATGCTTCATATGAATATTTTGAATGCCTGTTTCTTCCATTAATTCTCTTTGAGCGGCTTCCCGTCCATTTTCACTTTCTTTGACGAAACCTCCAGGAAGTGCCCACTTTCCTGCCTCAATATTTGCTGTCCCTTCTGCAGTCAATTCACTGCGCTTTATAAGCATAATTTTCAATGACATAACAGGAGGTTTAAAAACCTCTCTTTTTTCAGTGACAATCGTGAAAACAGCAATATCAGCCGTATAGCCATCAGGTGTACGATATTTTTGGTTCATATCCAATTGTTAAAACGTCACCACCTTTTATATTTAACAAAATGTTAATTGTTAATTTTATTATATGCAATCTTCTCCAAGAAAGAAAGTCTTTTACTTTATTTTCCCTATTTTTTTTCTCTTACTCACTAATTTTTGCTTTTTCACGCCTGCCTCTCATTTTGCATAGGATGTATGGATCTTACCCACAAAGTATTCATAACTATATACCGAAGGAGGCAAGGAACATTGAATCGAAAACAATGGCTATCTTATGCCATCACAGCATTTGCTGCAGCGGTAGTGTCTATATTTCTATTCTCTTTTATTGACAGTAAGGAAGATCATCCAAGCGGAGAAACGCATGCCAATGAAACCGAGGAATCCGAACCAGCTAGCGGCGGAGAAAGCGGTGTTATAAATAATGTTGAAAATGATGTTAATAGCGATAAAGCAAATATAAATAATTCGATAGATAATCAAATAGAGAACGGAAACAATAATTCAATTGATAACAATATAACAAACAATATTAACGTTAATGTCGATGTAAACGTTCAAAATGATATTACAAACCATACTGATGGTGCATCATCCAATCAAGATCAAAATTCTGATGAGAGTAATGATGCTGGAAATGATCAGAACTCGAGTGAAGAAAATGCTGATCAAAGCAGCAGCGATCAAAATGCCAGCGGTAACGGAAACGGTAGTGAAGAAGTCGTTTGGGGTGTAGACTCAGCGAGTCTAACCACAAACGACTTGCTTTCCTGTGTTCGTGAAAATTTTGGTGATCCAGCAATCTGGGGCCGATATTTAGGGGAAAAGGAAGGTGTATCAGCTGGTATAACCCCTGAAGAAATTGATCTTCTTCATAATGAAGGAATTGAAGTCCTAATTATATGGAATCATTTCACTAATGCCACAGGCTACGAAAATGGGCAAAACGAAGCTAGACAAGCAATTGAAGAAGCAAGGCAGCTTGGAATACCAGAAGGAGTTGCCATTTTTGCGGATATTGAACCAAATTATCCGGTTGATAGCGAATTTATTCGCGGTTATTATGACGGATTAAGTGAATCTTCTTATGTTCCTGGCGTGTACGGTGTTTTTGATTCTGAACGAGCATTATTTACAGAATATGCTGCAGCGGCTGCGAATAATTCTGACTTGCAGAATGACATGATTATTTGGACCGCATCTCCACAGGAAGGGATTACTACGAAGGAGAATGCGCCAGAATATAATCCCGAAGCTCCAGAAGGTTCACAAGTCTATGGATGGCAATATGGTCTTGACGCTCAAACATGTAATATTGATACAAACTTATTTCGTGGTGCTTTAACCGATTATTTATGGAGTTAAAATAGTAAACTTAATAGAAAATTCAGTTGACTAAAAACCATCCTTTTCTTTATAATGTAAACTAACAACGATAAATAGTTTACATATTTAGAAAGGGAGATACATATGAATAGCGAACAAATTAAACTTAGATCAATGATTGTTACTGCTCTATTTGCGGCCGTGATAGGCGTGATGGCGCAGATGGTCATTCCTATCCCTCCTGTTCCGATTACAGGACAAACATTGGCAATCGGACTTGCTGCAACTATACTAGGGGCAAAATATGGCACTTTTTCGGTTCTTTTATATTTAATGATTGGCGCTGCTGGTGTTCCTGTGTTTGCTGAATTTTCAGGTGGGCTTTCTACCATTGTTGGGCCAACAGGCGGATATTTAATTGGCTTTATTCCTGCCGTATTTATAATGGGCTTTTATATGGAGAAAACCGCTTTTACCTTTTTACATGCAATGATCGCAAATACAATCGGTATGCTGATTGCTCTTATTTTTGGTACTGTCTGGCTAAAGATTGCTGCTGATATGTCCTGGCTTGCTGCTATTGCCGGCGGAATTACACCATTCATCATTGTTGGTCTTATTAAAGCAGCATTGGCTGCATGGATTGGAGTTTTAGTAAGAAAACGGCTGCAATCAGCCAAGCTTTTACTGCCTACAGAGTATACAGCGAAGAAAACAGCTTAAATAAAACACAAAGTAAGCCAAAGCGTCCTTTTAGACGCCTTGGCTTCTTTTTTTATTTCTGCCTATAAATTAAAGATCGTTCCCACTAGCGAGTAGACTATGACTGTTGAAAAAAGAATGGTCATATGCAAAAGCGAATAGATAAACATTGTTTTTGCCCATTTTTCTGGATCCATTTTGTGATATCCATAAATACTTAAGGCTAGCCATCCGCCTCCAAGGAGAAATGCAACAAGTGTTAAACCCATGCTTAAAGAGCTAAAAAGAAAGCTTGTTAAGATCAATAAAACCAGATAAAAATTCGTTTGCCAATATGTCCTTTTTATCCCCTTTACAACAGGAAGCATAGGCACACCAGCACGTTTATATTCATCATGTCTGCGAATGCCAATTGCGTAAAAATGCGGCATTTGCCAAATAATCGTAATAATAAATAATCCTAATATCGCTGGATGGGTAATTTCAGGATTAATAGCAGCCCAGCCAATTAATGGCGGTGTAGCTCCAGACAGACTCCCGATTTCCGTATTATAGACTGTTCTTCTCTTGCTCCACATGGTGTATGGCACCACATATAAGAACAAGCCCGCAAAACCGATGATGGCAGCTAATGGAGAGGCTAATGCAAGCGAAATGATTCCAGCGATTGTCATAATGATTGCCAGCCATAATGCTTTAGAAAATGTTATTTCATTTGTAACAGTTGGTCTTTGCTTCGTTCTTTCCATTACCGCATCAATATCCCGATCATACAGGTTATTAAATGCACCAGCTGCACCCATCACTAAAATTGAACCAATAAGGGCAAAAAGTATATTCGGGATTTGATCTATAAGATCTAAATCATACGTATATATTGCCAATGTAAGTCCAGCAAACATAGGAATTAGATTCGATTTTATAATTCCTGTTTTAACTGTTGCAGCTAAAATTTTTGTCATTGGTTGTTTCTGTATCGTTATCTCTTCATGTTTATTTGCCATTACCACATATTCTTTCCTTTACATGTAATCACTTTATATAAGGATTGTATCATACATTCTAAGCTGCCTGAGGAAAATATGCCTATAAGGCAAAATCATCTAGCTTCACAGAACCATTTAAGCAATACACCTTAATTCTCTAGTTATAATTAGTTTCTCTCTTTTCAATCACGATCAAGCATGTACTATCTGGTAAAGCAACTTCGTTTCCAAGCTCATCCATATACACTATTTTTTCACGTAAATGATCGGGATATCCTTCCTGCAAATAATGCTTTAAACAAATAATCTTTGCCTCTTCTCCTAGTGTTTTCTTTATAAATTCGTCGTATTCCCGAGGTGTAAAGTAGCCAAATTGCTCCTGCACTTCATGTGCAAAGGCTTCTGGTCCCCATGTTAGTGTGTACAATGCCTCCATGCTATCGTTAATCAACATTTTCACTTCATTTTGAGCTATTATTTCATAGGTGATTTTTCTGCCTTTAAATTCTTTTGAATATTGTTCTAAATAGGTCATCCATTTCTTATCCTTAAAACGAATTCTTCTGAATTCATCTTTATTTTCCGACATGATCCCATCTCTTATAATTATTCTTCCTCCTGGCCCTAAAACTGAAAATGCACTTTGCAGAGCCTCACCAATTACCTCATGATTAAAGTTGCGGCCATTGAACGGTATATAAGAAAATAGTTCATGTAATATAGAAGAAAAGATGATCGTATCAACAGATTCAGCAGAAAATGTATCTGCTAACTGAAGTGCATCACCCTTCATGACATGCCATGTGTGCTGTTCTTTATCCTTTTTCTTCAGCAGATTTTCGATCACATTTTCAGCAATATCAATACCTATAATCTCTTTATTAGTTGTCTCACTTTCAATCAGATCAAGCATGATGCCCCCGCCTGGACCGATATCGACTATTTTGTTTCCTTTTAAATAATCGAGAATGATCCGCTTATCATCTGCTGCTTTGTTCATACTTTCTAAATAATCCTGTTCATTATGAAAGCGGTCATACGCATCTCTTCTTAGGCCAAAAAAGTCAAATAACATGATGGTCGCTCTGGAATGCATCAGATCCACTTTTTCTGCTTCTACGCAAAAACGGATTAAAGCTTCACCAACATCAGAAAATGCAAAGGAAATGAAGGCGCAGTGTGCCTCTTTATCATAATCCATCTTATAAGACACATGTGTCTCATCTGGCTTCCTGGATTGACGATATTCCAGCAAATATTTCTCAATAACTCGTTTTCGATAAATATTTGTATGCTTAATCCCTTTATAGTCATAATGCATCTGCACCATAAACTCACCAAAATGAATATGCCTTATCTGTAAAGAAGCTGTATGATCTGCAGATAATTCCATAATAGTCAATATATCTAAAAGAGAAAAGTCATGTAAGGCAGCTGCAGCATACCAAAAATCAGCATGTTCAATAAACGCTTCAATAGATGGGTTCATCTCTCCCCCGGTATACTTGCCTTCTGTTAACCTGCAGAGACGTTCTCTGGCGGTTTGTTTTATTTCCCCATCTATTATATTGTCAATGATCTTTTCTGCTTCATCTTTTACTTCAATCCATATTTTTTCAGACACCGCCCTGATAATACACTCATTTAATATCATAAGCATTTCTCTTATTTGCTTGTCATGATAAAACTTCTTTAAGCTAAAAATTAACTCCATTGTGGATTGAAGCCGGGACTCTCCTCTTATGTATTGACCAATTAATCCGTGTGTGAAAATCAGCTGAAAAGTCAGATCTTTTCGTTCAGGATTTTCATAAAAAACAAGATCGCGAAAGATATGAGCTGAGGCTTCATTGTGAATTTGAAGCTGATAGCCCTGATCACTCCATCTTTTCCTTTGGCTGTAACTGCCGCCTTTTGAAATTTCACTATAAGCCATAACTGTTGATAGCATGTAATAAATTTCATCCCGCTCACCCTTTATTTCCTCAAGGATAGCAAGAGTACGATAAACATAATCAAAAAGGTGAGATGAACTCATATGATTCACTGCTTCGACTGACTCATAATTTTGCGTGATCTCTTCTGCTGAAACAATCATATCAAGCCAATCGGGCAATACTCCCGTAAGTTTATTATTTTTGTAAGCATGTATAATTTCAAAATGAGTTTGATACAAAACAATTCCCCCAATGCTTTTATTAACCTTCTATATTATGTTAACTCTATAAATAATTCGTTCGCTGATTCCTAAATAGTTCCTTCAAGACAAATGGAGTACTTAGAATGGCAGGAAACAAATAATAACTTAACCGGTAAAATAAAAGAATTAATAAACACAGTTCTGCTTGAACTCCATAAAACTCCATCCCTATTAAGAAAACAAAATCGAATGATCCAATACCACCAGGGATCATGCTGATAATTCCAACACATGAGGATAAAATCACAATAGGTAAAATAGAGAGAAGTGAAATATGCACACCTAAAATATTGGAAATTCCCCATATACAGATCACAACAAAGAGCCATTCGAAGAAAGAGATCAGTAAAAGCTCACCAAGATAAGACTTTTTAACATTTTCGAGACTCCATGTACTCTTACGAAGAGAGAAAATAACAAACAATATTGGTGTATAGGCTGCTACTGCAATGACTGCAATTTTTGCCATTTTCATTTCATTTAAAAAACGGCCGTCAAATAGGATAATTAAAAATGATAAAATAGATAGACCTGTTAAATAAAATAATGACAGCTTGGCAATAATTTTAATATATGGAACGTCATTATGAACATAACGGCGATAATACAGTGAACGTAAAGTTGCTCCTGCAACACCGCCAAATCCCACTAAATTCGAATATCCGTTAGCGGATAACGACATCCAAAACAGTTTCTTATTTGAAATTTCGATTTTGAATAACTTTACAAGAATAACATCATAATAATACATAGGAAAAAGTGCAATGAAACCGAGAATAAAGATATAAATAATATGCCGAACAGACAGCCTGTCCATATACAAATTTAACAGACTCCAATTAAAATCCTTCATAATCCCCTGTGCTTCAAAATAAATGATGCCCAGGATCACCAAAGGAAAAACCACTTTCGCAATTGTTACAACGTGTTTCTTTTTAATAATAGACAAATTACTCCTCCAATTCTACCTATTGAACTTTCCGTGAAATAATTGCAATAAAGAAAGTCAGCCATTTAATGATATAAGGAAAACTTCCCCAATAGCAACCCTTAAAAAGGAATAAACTGATCCGTGCCCAACCGTACTGCTTTACATCACATAGATAGCTATTTTGTAACTGCCTTTCTCAATGCACAATATAAATCACATTTAATTGTGATCTTGCCAATCATGTTAGCTATATTGCTTCTTCCTCCTGCCATTGTGATTAGAGGCAAATTGCTGTATAATTTGTGATATAACAAACAAATGGTGTGGGAACAAAGAGGTGAATAAATGACGGATTTTATATTAGAAATTAGCAACAACTATGCGCATTACACATTATATGCTAGTTTATTCATCGTCTTTACTGCTAAATTTGCGTGGGCTTGGAATACAGAATCCATTCATTTAAAACCCAATAAATATCAGAAGCAGTTTTCACTTCATATAGAGGATTATATTTTAAAAATTAGTGACTCTCTAAATGTAAACTTTGAATTGCGTTTTCTATTTGTTTGTGTCCGCAGAAAAGAAGCACCAAATGACGATTCAGCATCACACCTCCCTATCTGTTTCAATCACTAAAATGAAAACAGAAGGGAATTGAACATACTTGAAATTAAACAAAAAACTATTGATGTTTACGATGATTATTTTATCAGCATTACTGCTTGCAGGCTGTCAATCGCAAGGAAGTGACGGAGGTTTCTTCCATACTGTCTTTGTTAATCCATTTGCTGTTTCCATCCACTATGTTGGCATGTTTTTTAATGATAACTTTGGGATTGCTATTATCATTATTACACTAGCAGTTCGGCTGTTATTAATGCCGCTGATGATGAAACAATATAAGAACCAGCAGGTTATGAAAGAAAAAATGGACATTCTGAAGCCTGAAATGGAACAGATTCAAAAGAAGTTAAAAGAAACAAAGAACCAGAAAGAACAGCAAAAGCTTCAGCAGGAGATGATGGGACTTTACCAAAAGCATGGGGTTAACCCGCTTAACATCGGCTGTCTGCCTATGCTTATTCAAATGCCAATACTAATGGGCTTTTATTATGCTATTCGAGGATCAGAGGAGATTGCCACACATTCCTTTCTTTGGTTTAACCTCGGAGAGTCAGATATATGGATTACAGTATTAGCTGGTATTGTCTACTTTCTGCAATTCAAGCTTACCCAAACAAGTTTGCCTGCTGCTCAGCAGCAGCAAATGAAATTTATGGGATTGCTTTCTCCAATCATGATCGTGTTTATTTCATTAAATGCACCTGCTGCTCTGCCGCTTTACTGGACGGTTGGAGGCATCTTCTTAATGTTCCAGTCCTGGTTAGGACGCAAGCTATATCAGCAGAAAAAAGAACCATCTGGACTAGTTAATAATGAAGCATAAAGAAAAAGCGCAGAGTGATTCTGCGCTTTTTTTGCAGACACTGGAATATTCCAGCTTCACTTTTAACCAGTCATATACAGCAGCATCCCGGTAAACGCACAGCCAATGCCGCCAAAGTAGCTGATACTCAAGTAAAAGAAAAAAGAACCATATTCTTTATGTTTAAACATATTTACAAGCTCAATCGAAAGTGTTGAGAAAGTAGTAAATCCCCCTAAAAATCCTATTGCAGTTAAGGCATAGTGATCCCCTTTCAAACCGCTGCCTGCAAGCAAGCCTAATAAAAAGGAACCAATCAAATTAACACAAAGTGTACCATATGGAATCCTGCTATTAGTTGTGCTTGAAAAGAATATAGACACCCAATATCGGCAAACCGCCCCTAAAAAACCTCCTGCAGCGACTAAAAGGATCGTCATGAATGAGTTTCCTCCTTGCGATTTACCACAAATTTCAATCCCAGAGCAGCTGCCAAAATACCTCCAAGTGCACTGCAGAAAATATATATAAATGCAGTTATTTGTTCTCCTTCAGATATTAACCTTGCTGTTTCAGCACTCACTGCTGACAAGGTTGTAAAAGAACCAATAGCTCCAGTTCCTAAGAGAAGCTGATGGTGCCGATTTATCTTTAACCTTGCTGAATTTGTAACAAGTATGCCTAATAGGAATGAACCTAACATATTGGTTAAAAATGTAGCAAATGGAAATGAGTGAACTGTACTAAATGGCAATGACGCAATTAAAAAACGCATTACACTTCCAATCATTCCGCCAATGCCAACATATATATACGTCATATTTAAAAACTCCTTACTATAGTCCGATTGCCTTTAACTCCCACTTTAACATCTTACATAACTAAATGTATTTTACACATTCTAAAAAAGATAATGAAGAGAAGGAGTGATCCAGTTGATAAACAAGAAAGCACTAATCGGAACAGCTTTTGCAGCCATTATGCTATCAGCATGTGGTGCCAATAACAACAACCTCAATGATACTGCATTTGATGATAGAAACTTAAACGAACCACTTCGAGTAAATTATGAAAATAATGACCGAATGAACAGAACAAATGAAAATAATGGCAATACACGATCCTATAATATAAATAATAATGGCAATCAAGAGCTTAACGACTACCGTTTAAATGGCGGCGATAGAGTTAACAATGCCGAGGATGAAATCAACCGCTCTATGAAGGTTGCTGATCGTGTAGCGGACAAAATTACAGATATGCAGGAAGTTGATCGCGCCAATGTCATTGTCACAGATAATAACGCCTATGTTGCAGCTTCACTTGAGGATGTCAGGAACTTAGAGACAAGGGGTACACTAGAAAATAAGATTTCTGATCAAGTTAAGTCGGTTGATCAGGATATCAATAATGTATATGTATCATTTGATCCAGATTTTAATAATCGTATGACAAATTACGCTGATGATATCCGCAATGGCGAACCAGTAGAAGGATTCTTTGATGAATTTAACGAAATGGTGCGCCGAATTTTTCCGACTCAAAATAACTAACCTTCTATAGCACCCTTCAATTTCCATGATAAAAGGCAAGCTGAAGTTTCCTCAGCTTGCCTTTTCTTATCATTTTAAAATAGAGATGTATGTCAAAACCAGATGGTTTTGTGCCACTATGTACTAAACCCAAGTACAAGCCTGCATTTTAGAATCATTCATTACATCTCTTCAAAGTAATCTTTATAAAAACCGCTAACTTTTCCGGAGTTATCAACGAGGAAATAGAACTCCTCTGTTTCGTTTTTAACATCATACGTTTTTCCTGCAGTTAAGGCTCTGTTCACAATATATTTGGCTGCATTTGTATGAACACATTTCACTTTTTTAAATGTTGGTTTTTCATTCCATGATTGATGAATCATTATCTGACACTCCTTCATATTCATTCTCTCTTAGTATAATGAATATGAATCAGTATCTGCAAGTTGATTTTGCGGGTATAGAGTCTTTCCAGGCATTATTTTCATTTTTTTGCGAATAGATTGGATCTTATTTTCATCAAATGTATACATTTCACCTGTTAACACATGTTTAAGGGTAATATATGTTATATTCTGTATGCGATCAACTCTAATGAATTCCATATTTTCATATTGCTGATGGTTGTATTCAATTTCAATTAATCCGTAATCTGCAATAGTATTCATTAAATGACCTTCTTTCTAAGCTGTTGGCATCTATCTTTACCACCAGCTCAGCATGTATTAAACATTTTTGCACACTGTTTTTGCATGATGTGCATGTTTATATTAAATGAATAACTATGGTTTACTAAATGTCTAACCCCAAGCCTTTTAACTGCTCCTCCAGCTGTTCAAAATACTTTTCACTAAGCCTCCCTTTTGCTCCTCTCAGTATTTCTGCTGCGTAATGAAGAGGTGGTGCTATTTCTTCTTTTTTGTTATAGACGTGAAAGGTTAAGACATTTGTAATTCTCCTTCCATCAAACAAGTCTATATCGACGAAAACCGGGCGATACCATCCTCCATAAAAACCTTCTCTCTGGAACAAATATTCAACACCATCATAGGGAATCTCATATAAAATACCTTCCGTTTCACCGCCATTTTCTACTATATCTGCTCTTCCTCCATCTGCACCTGGAAATACATATTTCATTGAATAGCCTTTTAACACACCAACTCCCCGAATGGTGCGGAAATATTGATCAGCTTTTGCTGCCTTAAAACGTTCCATATCCATGCAAGAACCATAAGCAAAATAAAATATTTTGTCTGGTTTCCTCTCCAATAGTCTATTTAGCTTCCAATCACCATAAACGATTGGCTTAACTAAAAGATCATCTCGATTGGATACATAAACAAATGCATGTTCTATGCCTGAATCTGTATGGATTTCTTGTTCTATTCGGTTATATAAATTATCCGGATCACCAGGTATATAATCTTCCAGCTCGTCCAGCTCTTTAAATTGCTCAGGATTGATTTCATATAGCTCGCCATATACCTTATTTTCTAAATGTGGTCCCTTCATTGTCGGATAGCCTAACCCAGTATCAAATAACTCTCCATATACCCATGCCTGCTGAGCAAGGCATCTGCTGCCTTCTAATAGAAAATGATTTTGTTCGTGCTTTCTCAAGGTTCCATAAACAAACAGTTTGTATTTATCACTCACAAATATAGCCCCCTTACCTTCTTCTCTTTACCTTATTCTCCAGCGAAAAAACAAAATCCTTTTAAAATATCCGCTGGTTAATGGGGCAGAAATGAAGGTTTAGGAGCTTAAATGACAAAATAGTATTGCTCTACTGAGCCATTAAGCACTTACATTGGCAATAGTTAATTTTTTTTATAATAGGCAGTTTACAGAATGCAGGTTTCTTCGTTTTACTTAAATGAATGCTATCGAGAATGCCTTTAAGTTCTTCTTCTCTTTCTTTTTTAAGCATTTCCATTGTAAAGATATCCATATTCATTGTGGTTGCTCCTTTCGTGCCTCAACTTCTTCTATTTCATTATATTCGTGATGCACCCTGCTCACATTGGCACGAAGAATGAACATTATTACATCTTTTGGCTGAGGTAAAAGGAATCTATAATGTTATAAATTTTAATGTGTTTTCTTTTCAATGGACTGCTCTCTGAGCTTATATTTTTGAATTTTACCTGAAGCTGTCATTGGATATGATTCTGTAAATTCAATATAACGCGGAATCTTGTGGCGAGAGATACGGCCAGCACAAAAAGAACGTAATAACTCTTCATTGAGATTGGCATTCTCTTTGAGGACGATCCACGCTGCAACTTCTTCTCCATATACAGCATCAGGCACGCCAACCACTTGCACATCCAAGATGGCAGGATGAGTATATAAAAATTCTTCGATTTCCCTCGGGTAAATATTTTCACCGCCACGAATTATCATATCCTTAAGTCTACCGGTTATTTTACAATATCCGTTCTCATCCATAACAGCCAAATCACCAGTATGAAGCCAGCCTTCTTCATCAATGGCATTCTTGGTGGCTTCAGGATTCTTATAATAACCCTTCATTACATGATATCCTCTGGTGCATAGCTCCCCCTGCATGCCAATTGGCAATTCTTTGCTGGTACCTGGTTCCGTAATCTTCACTTCAACCATTGGCAATGCTCTTCCTACCGTTTCAACTCTTAGTTCTAGTGGATCATTGGCTCTTGTTTGCGTAATTACAGGAGAGGATTCTGTCTGCCCATAACAAATGGTAATCTCAACTGCACCCATTTTATGAATAACATCCTTCATTACTTCAATTGGACAGTTTGAGCCGGCCATAACGCCTGTTCTTAATGAGCTAAGATTATAAGTGTCAAAATGAGGGTCATTTAATTCTGCAATAAACATAGTCGGCACTCCATGCAAAGCTGTACACTTCTCTTTCTCTACCGTTTTCAATACCTCTGCAGCATTAAATTCTTGAACTGGCACCATGGCAGCACCTACTGAGACACTTGCAAGTGTACCTATTACACATCCAAAACAATGAAAAAACGGAACAGGTATACACAATTTATCCTCTTTGGTAAGCTTCATACAGCCTGCGATTTGAAAAGCGTTGTTTATAATATTTGAATGGGTAAGCATTACTCCTTTTGGAAATCCTGTTGTACCAGATGTATATTGCATATTAATGACATCATCACTTTGGAGGCTTTTCTGACGCTCCTCCAACTCTTCATCTGTAACAGCTTTGCCCATTTCTATCACATCATCCCACTTATATGTACCAGGATAGTTGTTTTCTCCTATTACAATCACATTCTTTAAAAATGGAAATCTCTCAATCTTTAGGTTCCCTTTTTCTGCATCTGCCAGTTCAGGAACAAGCTCATATAACATCTCAATATATGAGGTATCCCGATATGTTTCCATTAATATCAGTGTTGAGGTATCTGATTGCTTCAGCAAATAGTCGAGCTCCGCTTTCCGGTAATTTGTATTTACCGTAATCAACACAGCCCCCATTTTCCCTGTTGCAAACTGAGTCGTTACCCATTCGGGAATATTACTGGACCAAACGGCAAGATGATCACCTTTATTAATTCCAAGCTTCATGAATCCCTTAGCAGCTTTATTACAGGATTCATTGAATTGCTGGTAGGTGAGTCGTAAATTTCGATCAGAATAAATTAGGGCTTGCTTTTCTGGATACTGTACAGCCTTCTCCTCAAGCAATTGCCCTACTGTTTTGTTCATCAATCCGTTCATATACCCAGCCCTTTCTTAAATTTTATTATTAAAGCGCTTTCATATTATAATATCAAAAAATTTATAATATTCAATATTTATTATGCTTTCCTTGCACCTATACTACTTAATAGATTCTAAAATAACTTAAACTACACTAATTATATAAATAAAAAAATGAAGCTTTATATTCACTTCATTTTTTTAAACCTAAATAATGGATGACATTTAATGCTTATTCATAAACTACTCCGTTTACATAAAGTGGTCCATTTTGGAGTGGAGGATTTATTTTTATTTTACATTCTTTTTTCAACGACTCTTTCCCATCTTCAGAAAATAGTTGAATTTTAGTATTTCCAGCTGTTATCTGTGTGATTTGCATAGTATTATTTATGACCATTTTATCTTTAAATAAAGGGCTCCAAGCACGCGCTGCTTGTTTAAAATCAGGTACCGGCCATTGTATCAACTCAATATAACTATTTTCAAGTGCAGGGTGAATAAACCCTGAATTCTTTAATTCTGTTAATCTAATATCATCATTCTCGGCCCATTCGATGAAGAAAGGAAATGGTATAGAAGGATCCGTCTCTTCAATAAAAAGCATCTTCCATTGTATTCGTTTCCCATCATCACGTACTCTGCTGCCATTAAATATAGGCAGTGTTTTAAGGTCCTGTTTGTGCAGATGCTGCTGCAGGTTATTCATATTATCCGTTCTAAAGCATATTTGACCAATGCCTTCTTCTCTTTTTATTCTCTCTCTAAGATATTTTACTAAAGGATTATCACTTCCAGCTGCAATTACATCGTGTTCAATAGCAAAAAATTCGATATAGGAGGATGCGGTATACAGAAGACCATTGTATGTTCCCCAATGTTGATGACTTCCTCCTGGTACAGCATGTATTCCTTTATTCTGAAATGTATCTACAACGTTCTTCGGCGTATCTGCTATAAAATGAACGACATGATCTAATGTAATATTCACATATAGTCCCCCTTTAATCAAAACATAATCTTTATTTTATCATTCTTTAGACAACCAGGATAGGATTCTGGAATTAGTGGTAATTCATTCCTTTTGTAAATTTTACGAACATATTGCTTTTCAAACCTTAACATATCCTTTACAATGAACAAAAGATAGAAAATTCAATCCATTTAACCAGGAGGTATGCACATTGAAAATTATGAGTAATGAACAGTTGGTCGTCTCGTATCGTGATGCATTAAAGTCAGGTTCTGAAGAGGAATGGATTAGAATGTTAAAGTCAGAAATTCAAAGACGCGGATTAAAGCCATTTAAAGATTAACAATATGAAAAGAACGGAAGGTCTTCTTCCGTTCTTTTTTATTTCATATTTGATCATTCTCTCTCTTCTTCTTGTTTAATGAGATATGATTTAAAGTTGCAATTGAATCCAGATCTTCTTTTGTTAAAATTCCTGCTTTTTGAAGCAGTATACTGTAAAGTACGATCTTCTCTTTCCTTCCTTTCATGATCACCACTCCTGCTTTTACTCCATTTTATGCACAACAACCAAAATGTTTCCTTAATGCAACAATTTTAAACCTTACTGATCCTTTATATAAAACCCATTTTTCTTAGGATACGCTGCTTTGATGTCCACCTCGTGTACTCATTTTCTAACTTAGAATGGTCTGATCCTAAGAAGGTGTCCCACACGTTTATGTTTCAGATTAACAGGCAAAAAAATTAATTAGATTTTCCAAAACTATAGGTTTATAAATCTCTCATAAATAGACGGAAGAATTCCGCTTATTTTCACCGCTTCCTCATATGCAAAACATGAAAAGTCAGATAACTATTTCCCCTCTTGGTAGTGATGACCAATAACAACAATCGCTCAGTAAAGAGCTAAAAAAAACGGAGGCCATTGGCCTCCGTTTCTGTTAAGCTTCAAATAATAAAGATTCAGGATCTTCGATTAGCTCTTTCACACGCTTTAAGAACGTAACCGCTTCTTTTCCGTCAACAATTCGATGATCGTAGGATAATGCAATATACATCATTGGACGATTTTCCATTCTTTCTGCATCAATGGCAACTGGTCGCAATTGGATGGAATGCATTCCTAAAATACCAACTTGCGGTCCATTTAAAATTGGTGTAGAGAGTAATGAGCCGAATACACCGCCATTTGTAATGGTGAAGGTACCACCCTGCAAGTCTGAAATAGCCAATTTATTGTCTCTTGCTTTTTTGCCAAGGCCAACAATATCTTTTTCAATCTCTGCGAAATTTTTACGATCCGCATCTCTGACAACCGGAACAACTAACCCTTCATCCGTTGAAACAGCAATTCCAATGTCATAGAACTTCTTAAGCACAAGCTCATCACCTTGGATTTCCGCATTTAGCAGCGGGCTGCGTTTTAAAGCAGCAACAACTGCTTTTGTAAAGAAAGACATGAATCCAAGCTTAACATCATTTTCTTCCTGGAACTTATCTTTGCGTTTTTTACGAAGCTCCATAACGTTTGTCATATCGACTTCATTAAATGTTGTTAGCATTGCAGCTGTTTGCTGAACTTCAACAAGTCGTTTTGCGATCGTTTGTCTGCGGCGAGTCATCCGAATCCGTTCAACCGGCTTACTGTCTGCTGAAGCTGCTGCAGGCTGGGAAGGAGCTTTTGGAGCTGGTGCAGGTGCAGCTGGTGCCGATTTTGCTTCAGGATTAAAACCTGATACATCTTGGGCACGCACTCGGCCTAATGGATCTGCTGTTGGAACCTGAGTTAAATCAATTCCTTTTTCTCTGGCCATTTTTCTAGCAGCAGGTGAAGCAATCGGACGCTGTTTACTGGATGCTGAAGCAGGTTCTTCAGCTTTTTCTGCAGCAGCAGGTGCCTTTTGCTCTTCTTTCTGCTGTACAGCCGGTGCTTCGTCTGCTTTTGATGCAGGAGGTGCAGGCGCTTCTCCGCCTTCGCTAACAACAGCAATCGTTTCCCCAACATTTACTGTGTCGCCTTCTTGTGCTTTTAACTCTGATAATACACCGCTGTATTCTGAGATGATTTCCACATTAACCTTATCTGTCTCAAGCTCAACGATATAATCCCCTTTGTTTATTGCATCACCTGGCTGTTTTAACCATTGTGCAACCGTACCTTCCGTAATCGATTCTGCTAATTCAGGAACTTTAATTTCTGCCACCTTAATTTCCTCCCTTATTGCTTACGTGTTAATGCTTCTTCGATTATTCTCGCTTGATCCATTTTATGCACATTTGGATCTCCCTCAGCAGGTGATGATCTCCGGCGTCTGCCTATGTAACTTACAGCGGATCCTTTAGGTGCGATCTCATTTAGACGAGGTTCAATAAATGTCCATGCCCCCATATTTTTAGGCTCTTCCTGAACCCAAATGATTTCTTGAAGGTTTGGATAGCGACTCATAATTTCTTTTATTTTTGTTAAAGGGAATGGATAGATTTCTTCAACACGTAAAACATGAAGCCAATCCATATCCTCTTTTTTACTCAGGCTTTCAGCCAGATCAATCGACATTTTTCCTGTTGCTAGAACGATTCTTGTTACAGCTTCATGATTTTCGCCTAGACCGTTTTGTTCAATAACAGGCTTAAATTCACCTTCACTCAACTCGATGCCATTTGAAGCAACAAGTGGATTACGAAGCAAACTCTTTGGCGACATGATAACGAGAGGACGAACTTCCTCTTTATTTAAAATAGCCGCTTGTCTTCTTAAGATATGGAAGTATTGAGCTGAAGAAGACAGATTGGCAACAGTCCAGTTATTTTCAGCAGCTAAAGTTAAGAAACGCTCTAATCTTGCACTTGAATGCTCTGGTCCCTGACCTTCATATCCGTGAGGCAGTAGCATAACAAGACCTGATTTCTGCCCCCATTTTGCACGGCCAGCAGCAATAAATTGATCAAACATCACTTGAGCTGAGTTGGCAAAATCTCCATATTGCGCTTCCCACAATACAAGTGTTTCAGGTGCAAAAACATTGTATCCATATTCAAAACCAAGGACAGCCATTTCAGATAATGGACTATTATGGATGGCAAAGGAAGCATTAGCAGACTTTAGCTTATGCAATGGTGAATATGCTTTTCCTGTTGTATGATCATGCAGGACAACATTTCGCTGTGCGAAAGTTCCGCGTTCTGAATCCTGTCCAGTTAAACGAATTGGCGTTCCATCTGCGAGGATGGAAGCATAAGCAAGTGTCTCCGCTAATCCCCAATCAATCTTTCCATGTCCTTCTAAGGCATCTGTACGGCGTTTTAAAATTTTACCCAGCTTGTCAAACACTTTAAAATCCTCAGGCCATGTCAGCAATTCTTCATTCATTTGTTTCAATTTATCAATTGAAACCGCTGTAGAAATAAAAGGAAGCTCTTTATCAACAAATTCAGGAGGATTCATATCCTCGATTTGCACTGTTTTCTTTTTGGCTGGCACTTTTTCATACGCAGCTGTCAGTTTTGCCAGTACTTCGTCTTGAATTCCCTTTACTTCTCCTTCTGAAAGGGAGGATTCTTCTAGAAGCTGTTTTCCATAAAGCTCTTTAACCGTTGGTCTCTGATGGATAATGTTATACATCAACGGATTCGTTGTCATAGGTTCATCCATTTCATTGTGGCCAAAACGGCGATAGCCAATTAAATCGATTAAAAAGTCCTTCTGGAATTTAGCACGGTATTCACATGCCAATCTGGCTGCTGATACAACAGCTTCAGGATCATCTGCATTCACATGAAGAATCGGGATCTCATACCCTTTTGCTAAATCACTCGCATATCTTGTTGAACGTGAATCACGTGATTCTGTTGTAAACCCGATTGTGTTGTTTGCAATTAGATGAATAGACCCGCCTGTATCATACCCTGTCAATTGACCAAGATTTAACGTTTCAGCAACTACACCTTGTCCCGGGAAGGCAGCGTCTCCATGTATAATAATGGACAATGCACTGCTGTGATTTACTTCAGGATAACCAGATGCAGAGCGATCATCCTGAGAAGCTCTTGTGTAACCTTCCACTACAGCTCCTACAAATTCAAGGTGACTTGGATTGTTTGCCAAAGTCAGCCGTGCAACTGTTGTATTCTCAGCTTTAATTTGCTTATCAAGTCCAAGATGATATTTTACATCTCCAGTCCAGCCATAGCTTATGCCAATTGAACCTTCTGAAGGAACTAAATCTTTATTTGGCGCATGCTGAAATTCTGCGAAAATCATTTCATATGGTTTACCTAGAACATGTGCCAGAACGTTCAGACGTCCCCGATGGGCCATGCCAATATTGATTGTTTTGGCACCGTCACCTACTGATTCCGAAACAATTTCATCAAGCAGGGGCACCATTGTATCCAAACCTTCTACTGAAAAACGTTTCTGACCAACAAAGGTGCGATGAAGAAACTTCTCAAATTCTTCTACCTCTGTTAAACGCTTATAAACCTTTACTTTCTCTTCTTTTAAAAGGGAAGCCCTTACACTATTGCTTTCAACCTTGCGGCGAAGCCATTCTTTTTCACTGGCATCGTATACATGGTTAAACTCAAAAGCGATTGATCCCATATAAACTGATTTTAAGTAGTCAATAGCTTCTTTGCCATTTCGAAGCGGGATTTGTGCATCTGTGCATATAACATGTGCAGGCACATTTATCAAATCATTTTCTGTTAAACCGTATGTGTTTAGATCAAATAACGTTTCTTCAACCGGACGGTCATTTAGTGGATAAATCTTCGCACCTAAGTGACCATATGAGCGAATATTGTCAGCAAGTTTAATAGCAGCCAGACTCTTTTCCAATTGCCCAGCACTTACTGCAAGCTCTGTGTTTTGTGCAGGTTGAGATAACGTTCCAGTTTCCTGGAATGGTGATCCATTTTCTTCAAAAAACATTCTCATTTCATCGTCTACTGATTGTGGATCTTCTAAGAATTTTTCATAAAGCTCAATTACATAGCCGAGGTTTGGGCCGTGAAAACCAAGACCAAATGGCCCTTCGCCATTAGATGGCTTTTTCATGGAAAATTACCTCCATAACTCTTTTTAAATGTTTTTTATATAATATTAAAATTTTATCCTCATTAAATGGTATTCAGAAACTCCATTTTAAAAAACACGGAAAAGATTATGAATAATATTATTTTTCAGAGGATAAAACGTTTCCATAGCCATTTTAACACGTTAAAGGCGTAGATACAAAGATAAAAACACGAAAATAGTGGAAAATAAAATATTATTTATTAGAAAAATACTTATATTGAGAAAATGAATTGTCATTCGGTTTTATTTGCATATATTTATAAATATGAAAACTTATGGTATACCCTAAAACAAAGAAAACTTGCCAATGGGCAAGCATAAAAATAACGTATTCTGCCTTCAAAAGAATGAAGCTCTGTTCTCATTCCTTTTAAGGCGACTTTACACAGAATTAAATGCTATTTTCCAGCTTAGCACATTTCTACTAAATAAAGAGGCTCTACTTTTTTCTGTACAGACCTGGCAGTCTCTATGATTGATCTTGAATTCCCAGGATCATCAATATGACCGCTGCACATGAAACACTGATTCTGTTTGCATTGATGAGTAACTTCAATCCCATCTTCTGTAGCAATAACCATTGGATCATCCTCACCCATTAATTCCGTAGCATGAAAATGAATTTGCATGTAAAAGCCTCCATCCTTTCTTTAAGCACCAATTTTTTGCGTATAAAACTATGTGACATAAAAAAACCTATGTTTAATTATAGTATAAAAATTCAGATTTTTACAGGCGTTAAGGTTCAATTTCTACTATATTTTTCCGTATAAAATACGCTTGTAATGATAAAATAATCTATATATATGAAATAGGAGGAACATCAGTGAATATTGGGCGTGCCATTGAAATATCTTCTGCTGCAGAAACCTTTAACATTACTTATATGGATGAGCCAGTCATTATCCAACATGTAGATGAACACACTAAAACGGCTAGGATCTATTATAAGAAAGAACCCGAGCGTGAACATGAAGTTCCAGTACTTTATTTAATTGAAGAATGAGAAGTTAAAACAATTCTTGCTGCCTCTTGAGAGAAGGCTTTGGCGAGGCATTGGAGAAACTTTCTTTCCTTTGTTCCCTCCAGGTGTAAGGCCTCTATATCAGTTGCAGCTGGTTTTCATTCAAACAACAGAAGTAACCCGAAAGATTAGACAGCCTTTTATGAAGACTCCTGCTAATCCTTCGGGTTATTTATTGTTTTTCTTAAAGTAAAACCTATTGCTTTACCTTGAATTTACAGGTTTACATAATAATATTATTGTTGAGTTTTTGTTACTTGAATGTTTTTTAATTTATTCGTTTTTTGATCTATTCTAATTTTTATTACAATTCCAAATTCCTCTTGTCCTTTTTTCGCCCACAATTTAAATTGCTCTATTGCCGTCTCACCTTCATTAGTTCGACCATCATAGCGGTAATCGACTATTTGAGCGTCGGGAAATTTTTGTTTCGCAGTTTGCATGGCAAGTCTTCCCCACTGTGCGTAGCCATCTTGAACCGCTACGAATTGATGTGATAACGGCTCTGCAGAGTAAATATTTGAAGAAAAAATTAATGAAAAAATCAGAAATAGACTATTTGCTAATATCATGTTGTTCTGCCTTTCTCAAATGCTCTATTTTAGCACGTTCTCTTTCTTCATCCACTAGTATATAAGCGATTTGTTCCTCTAATAAATGATGCAATATGTCCTTATCTTCCATATGATTGTCTTTCATCTTAAACCTCCAAACCTTTTTATATTCAGTTTGAAGTTAGCTCTGTTTTTTTATGCACATCATTAAAAATTATTTATGAACCTACTTGAATTATTTAAAAATGTTTTTAATCTGCGAATTGGTGAAATAGATATATATGAACAAAGTGGAGATGATCATTTATGCCTGATATTTATAAATGCAAAAACTTTAGCAAGACAGGAAAAATTCAGCTTCCCAGTAAATGGCGGAAAGAGTTTGGCCTGCTGCCCGGCAAGCTTGCTGAACTTACGTATGCAAAGAAACAGGTGGTTATTCAAAAAGCACGGTCAGGTACAACAAATAATAAAAGAATTATTACCGAAGGCGGGGCAATATATATTCCAAAAGAACTGCAGCTGCTGCTCAATGTTGATTGTGAGCATGAATATTGTCTATTCATTGATGCAATAAATGAAACATTTATATTGCGAGTTCTTGATGCTGACTAATTCGGCTAAGCTCCAGCAGCTTTAATAATAAAAAAGCAAAACGGTTCTTTATCAAAAAAAACGCACTCATTCAATATCTCCATTACGAGATTGAATAGTGCTGAACTTAATATGTAAGCTGATTTTCGCTGCAATTACTGCTGTCTTTCACCCAATTTTTATTGAGGATAAAAAAAGGGGCTTAACAAATTCTCTTTCCGATCAATTTTGACAATGATATACAAAAGTTTGTCCATTCCTTAGGATAAGAATCGTTACCTTTCATTTTGTATATCTTCCCTTTCGTTATAAGCTTTACATCCCAATAAGTATCTTCCAGCCTCAAACCATCGTCTTCATAAAATTCTAACCAGTTCCATATCCGATAACGATACATTTGCCTTTTGAACGAAGCAAGATTACCTGCTCTTTTAGGAAGCCTTTTGGTATTAGAATGTCTGCTTAAATGCCACTCAAAATAATGAAAATGATGTTGGACAAAATCTATATTTATTTTATACCAAGGACCCGGATGGCCGCCTAAAGAAACGCGCAATCGAATGGGGTCTTTATTAGGATCAATCATAATAGAACCGTCTTGGACTTTGAACAAATCTTTCTTACGAGTAATTATTGCTTCAACGTCAGCTATTTGTACGGTTTCTCCTCCATCACCTTTTTCATTCTTTTCATTTATCTCATCACATAATGCAGGCATTGTTATGGGACCTTTATTGTCTATGATATCTAATATTGTATCGAACATACTCAAAACTCTCCCCCCAAAGCACTCCTTGGTAAATAACTTAATACTATCTTACCTTTTTTTTCTTATGATAAAACCAAAACCTCTTATGGATATTTTACGCATTTGTTAGAAAAGCTAACACTGGGAGGTGTTACAATGGATAACAAAAACTTCGGGAATAATAAGCTGCCGTCGTTCACGAAGCTGGATGATCGGATAATTGCTAAGCATTCTTCAAGTCCATCTCTAGTCATTCGCATGAATCTAGACGAAGAAAACTCCACAGAAAAAAATCCTTATTTTAATGGTTCAAATGAAAAGGAAATTAAAGAATATTTCGAGGAATAAGAAATAGAATAAAAGGGATCGTATTGTGATATCCGGAAAGTTTATCACTTGCTATTTCATAATAAAAATTATATTATTTCAAAAAACGTTTGACATCTATGATTTAATGCGTTAAATTAATAATCAAGTTTTAACAAAACAAAATACGAACACACTTCTTATCAAGAGAGGTTGAGGGACTGGCCCTATGACACCTCGGCAGCGGAATCTAATTCTGTGCCAACTCCAGCAAGCACGGCTTGAAAGATAAGAAGAGGTCATGACGTTTATTATTTATTGCCCTCTTCTTATTTTAGAAGAGGGTTTTTATTTTAACTAAATAACATTCTTATCTAGAGAGGCGGAGGGACTGGCCCTATGACACCTCGGCAGCGGCTTCCATATGAAGTTTGTGCCAAATCCAGCAAGCTGAAGAGCTTGAAAGATAAGGAGAACGAATTGCAGTATTTTTTTGCAGGTCTCCTTCTTTCTTTCAAGAAGGAGACTTTTTTATTGTAAAGGAGTTAAGGCGCTTGCGCTTCTCTTAAGAAACACAACTGGAAATGGAGATGAAAAGTTTGATTGAATTTCAGCAGCTCAGAAAGGTATACGAAAGTGGCGGACAGCAGGTTGCTGCGCTTAACGGTATCGACCTAAAAATCAATAAAGGAGAAATATTTGGGGTGATCGGTTTTAGCGGTGCAGGTAAAAGCTCGCTCATTCGCTGTGTGAACCTGCTTGAACGTCCGACATCTGGTCATGTCATTGTAGATGGACACGACCTTACTTCCCTATCTGTCAAAGAGGTCAGAAAAGTTAAAAAGAATATCGGGATGATTTTTCAGCATTTTAATCTATTAAACTCTAAAACTGTTTTTGCCAATGTCGCAATGCCGCTTACATTAGTGAATACACCTAAGGAACAGATCAAGAAACGTGTTGAAGAGCTGCTAGAGTTTGTGGGTCTAGCTGACAAAGCAGATAATTACCCTGACCAGCTCTCTGGAGGACAGAAACAGCGAATTGGTATTGCGAGAGCCTTAGCAACCCAGCCTTCCATATTGCTTTGTGACGAAGCAACATCTGCATTGGACCCGCAGACAACAAGCTCTATTTTGCAGCTTTTGAAAAAAATAAATAAAGAATACAACATTACTATTTTAATCATTACCCATGAAATGTCTGTTATTAGAGAAATATGTGATCGGGTTGCCGTCATTGAAGCCGGAAAAATTATTGAGGAAGGAACTGTTTTTGACGTCTTCTCTTCTCCAACAACATCAACAGCAAGAAATTTCGTCAGCACGGTCATGAATGACCAGCTTCCTGAATCGATCAAGGAACTGATTCAGCAGCACGCCGGCATGCAAAAAATCTTCCGCATTAACTTTGTCGGAAACAAAGCTGGACAGCCGCTATTATCGGAAATTTCCAAGAAGTTTGATATTCATATTAATGTCCTTTTTGGCAATATTACAGAATTGCAGGGAACTCCGTTTGGCAACTTAATTGTAGAGTTCCAAGGTGACGAAAAAGAAATTGCCCGCACCTTAACTTATATCCAAGAAAAGGATATCAGCATTAAGGAGGTGAATGAACATGCTAGCTAATACAGATCAAATTATCGAAGCTCTGATTGAAACGATTCAAATGGTCACTTTTTCTCTTTTGTTTTCGACCCTGCTTGGACTGCCGCTTGGAATCTTGCTGGTTGTCACGAGAAAAGGTCATCTGCTTCAAAACTTGCCTGTCTTTAATATTTTAAATGGAATCATTAATATTTTCCGTTCAGTACCATTCATTATTTTATTGGTTGCGCTCATTCCTGTCACAAGACTGATTGTTGGCACATCCATTGGAACAGCAGCAGCAATCGTACCTCTTGTCTTTTATGCTGGGCCATATATTGCGAGATTGGTAGAGAACTCTTTATTGGAGGTAGACCCAGGGGTTCTTGAAGCTGCTGAAGCAATGGGCGCTACTCCATGGCAGGTCATTTCTAAGTTTCTGCTACCCGAGGCGCTAAGCTCCCTCGTCCTTGCGCTCACCATCGCAACCATCGGGCTTGTAGGGGCAACAGCAATGGCAGGAGCAGTTGGCGCCGGCGGTATTGGCGATTTAGCCATTACATATGGATATCAGCGTTTTGATGAAATTACAATGATGATCACGGTAGCCATTCTTGTGGTCATTGTGCAAGGGTTACAAAGCTTAGGGAATTTTACAGCTAAAAAAATTAGACGAAGATAATTTAGGAGGAAACACAACATGAAAAAACTTATACTATCAAGCATATTATTAGCATTTGCAGGATTTGCAGCAGGCTGCTCCAGCGACAGTTCGGAAACGGTAAAAATAGGAATTAGCGGCACAGATACAAGAACCTGGGATTTTATTGCTGAAAAAGCTGAGAAGGAAGGCATTGACATCGAAATCGTGTCATTCTCTGATTACGTAGCACCAAACACAGCACTTGCAGAAAATGAATTGGATTTAAATGCATTCCAAACGGTTGCCTACTTTGATGTTTTTATTGAAGAGCATAATTTAGACCTTGTTCCTATTGCTACAACGGTTCTGGCTCCGATGGGTATCTATTCTGACCAATATGAAGATGTTAACGATATTCCTGATGGTGCTAAAATTGCAATCCCAAATGATGCATCGAACCAAGGGCGTGCATTAATGCTCCTTGAAGATGCCGGACTAATCGGACTGCCAGAAGATTTTGATTCTAACGGCAACTTAACTCAAGTAACCGAAAACCCTAAAAACCTTGAATTGGTTGAAATGGTTCCTGCTCAAACTCCAAGAGCATTGCCAGATGTAGCTGCATCTCTTATTAACAATGGAATTGCACGTGATGCAGGACTTACTCCATTGACTGATGCCATCTACCATGAAAGCGAAACGGCAACACCTTACATTAATATTATTGCTGCCAACGAAGAAGACAAAGATAACGAAACCTATAAAAGAATTGCCGAACTTTACCAGGAAGAAGATACTGCAGAATTTATTAAAGAAGAATACGATGGCAACTTAATCCCTACATTTGTTCCACTTAGCAACATTGGCTGGTAAACCGTCACTTTAAAAATTCATGGAGGTTTTTGCTTAGCAAGAACCTCCTCTATTATAAGGAGGAAATATAATGAGCACATCTACACAATCAGCAGCTGTTTTAAAAGAGAAAATTATTCAAAATGTCGAAGACAACAAATCTGTTTACATTGAAACAAGTCATAAAATTCACGAGAACCCGGAAATTGGAAACGAGGAATTCTTTGCCTCTTCCCTTCTGACTGAACTGCTTGAAAAAGAAGGTTTCGCTGTAGAAAAGGCCGTTGCAGGACATGAAACTTCTTTTGTCGCACGCAAAAAAGGCAGCAAACCTGGACCCTCAATCGCATTTTTAGCTGAATATGATGCTCTTCCAGGGATTGGTCATGCATGCGGGCACAATATTATTGGCACGACAAGTACAGCTGCAGCAATTGCATTAAGCAAAGTGATTGAAGAAACTGGCGGTGAAGCTGTTGTATTTGGAACACCTGCTGAAGAAGGCGGACCTAACGGCAGTGCGAAAGGAAGCTTTGTAAAACATAATCTAACAGATGGAATAGATGCGGCTTTAATGATTCATCCAAATAGTGAAACTCGTTTAACTGGACCTTCTTTGGCGGTTGATCCGCTTGATTTTGAATATACCGGCAAACCTGCTCATGCTGCTGCTTCCCCGCACGAAGGCATTAATGCACTGGATGCGGTTATTCAATTATTCAATGGTATCAATGCTTTAAGACAGCAGCTGACAGATGATGTGCGTATTCATGGAATTATCACTCATGGCGGAGATGCTCCGAATATTATTCCTGAATACGCTAAAGCAAGATTCTTTATTCGTGCAGCAACTAGAGCAAAATTAAATGAAGTTACTGAAAAAGTAAAAGCAGTTGCAGAAGGAGCAGCCTTAGCCACTGGTGCTAAATTAAACGTTATTGCTTTCCAAAATGAGGTTGATAATCTTCTTGCAAACGAAAAGTATGATGAAGTTTTTAGAGAAGCTGCTGAAGAATTAGGAGAAACTATCATGGGCGTACGCGAAGGGCTTGGCTCAACAGATGCCGGAAATATCAGCCAAGTTGTGCCGACGATCCATCCTTATATTAAAATTGGGTCAAGTGATTTGATCCCGCACACGGTTCCATTTAGAGAAGCTGCTGCGTCTCCAAAAGGAGATCAAGCCTTGATAACTGGTGCCAAGGCACTTGCCTTAACCGCTCTCAAACTGATAACTGAGCCGGAAACTCTTGCTGCAATTACAGCAGAATTTCATGAAAGAAAAGCCTTAGAAAACAAGTAATTCTATCTAAATAAAGAAATTAAAGATAAACCCGAGCGATTGCAGTATTCACTTTCTGTCTAATCGTTCGGGTCTTTTACTGTTTTAGCTTAAGCTATGTATTACTTGGAAGTGAATTTTTGTATAAAGTAACCTCTTATGTCTTTCTCGTGTGCTGCTATTACGACCAGGATGATAAGAAAAAGAAAGAGAGCTTCTTCCAAAGAACTGTGAAAAACAAAATATGCTGTAATGGGGATAAGTATAAAAGAACCAAGTCCACCTATCGTAAAACTTTTAGAAATCGGATAAAAGATCAAAAAGCCGAAGATAATGACAACTGCCATGAAAGGCTCAATAGCAAGAATTCCTCCTATAAAGGATGAAATGCCTTTTCCACCTTTAAATCGGAAAAGAATTGGTTTAATATGACCAATAATAGTCAGCAGTAGTGCAAAAAGCGTTTCGGTCGTCGTTAAGTGAAAATAAAAACATACTGCTACAACAATAGATGCTTTTATTGCATCGCCTAAAAACGTAAATACAAAAGCCTTTTTTCCATACAAACGTCCTGCATTGCGTGCTCCTGGATTTCCAGATCCCGTTCCCCTGATATCCCCTTTTTTAAACAGACTGCCGATTAAAACACCTGTCAAAAGATTTCCTGTAAAATATGCAAACAAATAGATAATGAACAACATAATGTTCTCCTAGCGAAAATATACTTCCCGTATTATAACATGGACCCTTGCCAATGTATTAACTTGTTTTACTTTTTCTGGTCAATTGAAAACGCAGCAAGCTGTTCAATGGTCATATCATCCATAGGAGGGTTATGCAGACCTGCCCTAACATCCCTGTAGTATCTCTGCAGCGGATTATTTTGTGCCAAACTATGGGCACCGACAATTCTCATAGCCAAATCAACAATTTTCAATGCACTATTTGTAGCTTCATGTTTAACAGCTGATAAAATAGGTGTCATTGTATTTCGTGCCTCAGCTTCACTTTCATCCCACCCTTTTGCAGCTCCATACATGAAATAGCGGGACTTCATGATCTCTAGCTCAATCTCACCAAGTTTTTGACGAACATTAGGCAATTCAATAATCGGCCTATTAATACTAGAAGGAGTATACTCCCTTGCAAATTGGATGGAATAGGATTGAGCAGCACGGGCAATTCCTAAATAACAGGCAGGAATGTGAAGAAGCCAGCCGTTAGCCTGTTTGGGACCCCGCTGCATTTTTTCAACTAGAAAATCATTATGAATGGCAACCTCTTGAAAAATAACATCATGACTGCCCGTCCCTCTCATCGCTACACTATTCCAAGTTTCTTCTATTATAATTCCCTCTTTGTTTGCAGGGATAATAAAGCTTCCAACTTCCTCCGTTTCTGTAATTGTTGCTGTAACGATCATATAATCGAGGACAGGTGACATGGTTGCAAAGCTTTTCCTGCCATTTATAATCCACTTATTCTTGTGTCTCTTTGCAGTTGTATGCGGTTTACCTCCTCTAGTCGGACTGCCTGTTTGCCGCTCGGTTGCCAACGTATTGATAAGGGCACCATTTAAAACTTCACGAGCTATCCATTGAAGAATGCTATCATCCCATGCTTTTTTCTCAAATAGATTGTGAACAATTCCCATATGCCAGCCAATTGAAAGGGCAGTAGATCCATCTCTTTCTGCTATGGTCTCCTGCAAATGCAGTAGTTCGGTTAATGAGATTCCTTTACCACCATATTCTACAGGTACAGTCAGTGCAGTATAGCCGGACCTCTTTAACTCAGTCATATTTTCAAAAGGAAATGTTCCTTCCCTGTCATGTATATCTGCCCTCGTTCGAAAGTTTTCAGCTATTTTCTCAAGATAGTTCAAACGTTCTTTGGCATCTTTTGTTTGTAAAAAATTCATTATAAATCCCTCTTTTCCTATCGGATTATATAATTATTTTAATGGATTTATTTTCTGATGTGAACTACTGTGACTTCTAGAGGAGTTATCAAAGGTTGTTTTGCATTTATTTATGTAAGAATAATTCAAAAAAGACTGCATGCCAAGATGCAGTCTCACTTCCTTCCTAGTTGATTTCAACAAAATTTATTTTCCTGTAGGATTTCATATCATATGCTGAGATGGCATTTGGAGATAGTGCATAGATCATGTTGTTGATATAAACGAGTCTATCAATTGTATCTTCCCATTCTTCGTAAATTGCATCTTGATCCTGATGGGTCACCATCTCTTTTATTGTAAAACCTTTCTCTACATCAATTCCGTAAATATAGGCACCCTGAAATGTATATTTACTATCATACTGACTATCTTTAATGTTTTCATATACCGTAACGGGAAAAGCGAAAATATCTTTATTTTTATCAAATAGTAATGCTTTGTGATCATAATTTAAAGGTGAATAGGTTCCTCTGCCGCCAATAATCTCTGTAAACTTTTCCCTGGGATTCTTCATGTCACTAACGTCAAAAAGTGAAATTTTAATGCCTTCAGTAAAGACGAGCGGATCGCTACCGTTTTTGCCTGCTTCAACCCTTGTATCATAACCAAATCCAATTAAATGGTTTTCGTCATAAGGATGTAAATAGTTGCTGAAACCAGGAATCTTCAACTCGCCTAGAACTTTAGGAGACTTCGGATTACTGCTGTCTATAACAAACAATGGATCTGTTTCTTTAAAAGTAACGATATATATCTTATCACCCATGAATCGAGCGGAATATATTCTTTCTCCTCTCGCTAGGTCCTCAAGATTACCTGTCTCATTTAAGTTTTCGTCTAAAATGTAGAGATTATTAGCTGAAGGGCTGGAATCGTTGAAAGTATTCCCTTTTGTTGTTGCTATTCTGAAATAACCATCATGCTCATCCATTGAAAATTGATTCAAAATGGTGCCGTTTATTTCGGCGCTCGCCATCATAACGGCTTTTAGACCTTCAAACTTAAATTTATAAATCGTTGTATCCGGACTAAAATCTTCAAAGCTCTCTTCACGCAGTGGCATTAATGAATAATCAGCCGAAGCCATATAAAGATAATCTTTTGACATATACATATTGTCACCGCTGCCAATAAATGAGGATATTACTGCCTCTTTGGTATTTTGCTTCAAATCAAAGACAGCAATATTTGTGAAGTTTTGATCTTTTGATTCTGGTATATAATTGATATTTTTCAAATCCACACGCTGAAAGGATTCCGCTTTTGCAGTATCTTTAAAAATTGGTCGAAGGTCCATATCTGGGTTCTCCTCTAAGATCCAAATATCTGGATATTGATTTGTAACCATAAATACCTTTCCTTCCTTCATCCTTGCTGCTGTCAAGGAACCCTCCACTTCAACTTCTCTTGTTACTTTTGGTTGTTTTTTATTTTCGATATCATAAACAATTGCTTTTACACTTTGATAATATGCGGGAAAAGAAATGTCTTGAACTTTGTTTTCAGCACCCTTTTTATTTTCTGTATAACTGTGTCCTAAAACAACAAGCTGGTTTTCATGCAGAAACAGAGAATGCGGACTAAAATCATGAGTGAACTTCAGCACAGACATGACTTCCATTTCATTAACTGGATGAGCAGATACAATTTGCACTTCGCCATCTGCTGCCCGGTAAATGTATTGACCATCAGTTTTTACCGCATCGGCTTCATCAACTCCATCAACTTGGATATTTGTTTTAGAATACTGTCCTCCTTCCCCGCTGCTTTCCATATTGCTGAACTCTGTAGAACCTGAACTGCTGTATAATCCAGGTCCATTTGAACGCCCTTTATCTTCTAACAGTGTAAGGAAATGGTCATTTATTTGAGCAACTGAATCAGCTTTTGGCAATGTAAGCTCGACATTAAAAAGCTGTTCTGTTTGATGAGCTAATTTTCTTCCGTTCACTGATTGAATGCCCTCTGTCAGTAATAGCTTGTATGAACCTGTTCTTGCTTTAAAGCCTGATTCGGGAGGTTTAACAATGATGCTCTTTTGATCATCACTTAAGTTTATGTCAATATCTTGTTTCTCACCTTGATCGTTAATGACAGATACAGTTTGTGAATTAACTGTTTTTTGATCTAACTTTCGTGAAAAATAAATCTTCCACGTTTTATTGCTGAGTACCTCCACATTTTCATTTTCAATCTGGCTGACAACCTTTAGCTGCGTGCTCATAATAACAGCAGCTATTGCCGCAGGAACAAGAAGCAAAATGCTCATAATAATCCATATCTTTTTCATCGCCATTTCCCCCTTTATTCCTTTTGACGAGAACAATTGGAAGATGGTTACAGTGAAGCTAAAGATTTCTTAGCGGCTTTATTAAGTCTTATATAATTGAATTCCATGTACTCCACTTTTTATTTTCTTTATGCTATTTCTTTGCTTAGCATTAAAAAAAGAGCCTCGTGATTACCGAAGCTCCTTCCAATTAGAATCCTTAATCTTAATATGTATTACCAATCTTGTGTACGATCAAGTAAAAGATCTATTTCTATATGTCTGATTAGATGAGAAAGATCTTCATCAGCCATATCGGATGTATCATCTAATATTTGGTCTATGTCCGCATTAAAGATTTTCATAATCAGACTCCTTGTAACATAAATGCCCCATTAAAAAATATATTGTGACAATAAATTAAACTTTTCATTTACAATACAATTCGAGGTTAAGGACCTTTTTCTGGGGGTATACATAGTTGAAAATATTTTACCCATATATGTACACATATAAACTGCCATAAAAAGAATTTTTACATGGAATGAATTATAGTAAAAAAATTTTAGCTCTACTTACAATATGGGTTAAAAGTGTTTATACTACTCTAGCTTTATCAAAAATACTAATAAAAAATAGGAGTTACCAATCATTTACTAGTCTATTTATGAACTTTTTGTGACAAAAACACGTCTTCTAATCATGAACATTTTGTGACACAAATCACAAATGATTGTAATTAACATTATATGAGACTAATATAGAGACTGTTAATGTGAACAATATATAGTTTAGTAATGATGAAAATTATATTTCATTCATTGATTGATGAAAGGAGCACAATAATGAAACTTAAATCGGCAATCCTCTTTCTAGTTATTACTATTGCCACAGTGCTTACAGGGTGTGAACAATTAATT
The DNA here is from genome assembly GCF_008923265.1 of Bacillus mesophilum. NCBI lineage: Bacteria > Bacillati > Bacillota > Bacilli > Caryophanales > Bacillaceae > Bacillus > Bacillus mesophilum. The sequence goes on from NZ_WBOT01000010.1 coordinate 44,286, forward strand.
GTTCTGGATCCAAAAGGCCCGCAAGCAGCAACACAGGCAAATGACATTATCATCTCAGCTAGTATCATGTTATTTATCGTATTGGCTGTGTTTGGTATTTTGGCCTACATGTTAATTAAATACAGAGCTTCAAAGCAAAAAGAAGATTATGAACCGCCGCATATTGAAGGCAGCATACTCGTTGAATCAATCTGTGTTGGTATTCCTGTCCTGATTGTTGCTGTCCTCTCTTTTATGTCTGTGCAAAGCAACTATAAAGTCGAAGCAACTCCAGCGGGATATGAAGATAAAGAACCTTTAGTTGTTTATGCATCATCTTCAGCATGGAAGTGGCATTTCAGCTACCCAGAAGAAGGAATTGAAACGGTAAATTACCTATACGTTCCAACTGACCGTGCTCTAGAATTCAAATTATACTCTTTTGGAACAATCAGCAGTTTCTGGATTCCGCAATTAGGCGGACAAAAATATGCAATGTCCGATATGGTTAACACTTTGCATCTTGCTGCAGATGTCCCTGGTGAATATATGGGAAGAAATGCTAACTTTAATGGTAAAGGCTTTGCTGAGAATACATTTAATGTTACAGCAATGCCTCAAAACGAATTTGACGACTGGGTAGAAGAAGTGAAAGATACAGCTTCACCTATTACTGAAGAAAAGTTTGATGAACTACTTGAACCAGGTCATCTTGGTCAATTAACTTTTACTGGTACACATCTTGACTTCCGTCCAGCTCCTGAAGGTGAACATGGCGGACATAATCACGGATCATCTGGTAACGAAGACGATTCTGATGAAGAAAATCATGAAGATCATGATCATGAGGACCACGATCACGAGGAATCTGAACATCATCATTAATATGCAGATAAATATTTAAAGCTAGTAAACTTGTTTGTTATACGTGAAAGGAGATAAAATCGTATGGAATTCTTTGAACGATTCGCCATACCGCATCCAAGCCCAGCAATATACGCTTCCATGGTCGCTATTGGATTAACCGTAATTGCTATCATCGCTGGATTAACTTACTTTAAAAAATGGGGTTATTTATGGCGCGAATGGTTAACAACTGTTGACCATAAACGAATCGGTATAATGTATTTAATTTCTGCGCTTCTTATGCTGTTCCGCGGTGGCGCTGATGCGATCATGATGAGAGCTCAGCTGTCAATGCCGGAGAACAAATTATTAGATGCACAGCACTATAATGAAATATTCACAACTCACGGAGTTGTTATGATTATGTTCATGGTAATGCCATTTATTATGGCACTGATGAACTTTGTTGTACCTTTGCAAATTGGTGCGAGAGATGTCGCTTTCCCACGTTTGAATGCTTTAAGTTTTTGGTTATTTTTCATGGGAGCAATGCTCTTTAACATCTCATTCGTAATCGGCGGTTCACCTGACGCAGGCTGGACTTCGTACTTCCCGTTAGCAGGAACCGAGTTTAGTGAGTCAGTCGGGACGAACTATTATATGATTGCCCTGCAGATTGCTGGGATCGGTACTCTGGCAACAGGGATCAACTTTATGACAACCATCTTAAAAATGAGAGCACCAGGCATGACTTTAATGAAAATGCCTATGTTCACATGGTCAGCTTTTATCACAAATATTATTATCGTTTTTGCATTCCCAGTACTAACAGTTGCTCTTGCAATGGGTACACTTGACCGTCTATTCGCTTCTAATTTCTTTACAACGAATAATGGCGGAATGGACATGTTATGGGCCAACCTGTTCTGGGTTTGGGGACATCCTGAAGTATATATTTTAGTATTGCCTGCGTTTGGTATATATAGTGAGATCATTTCAACTTTCGCGCGCAGAAACCTTTACGGCTACAAATCAATGGTCGCATCAATGGTTATTATTTCATTGCTTTCGTTCCTTGTTTGGGTTCACCACTTCTTTACAATGGGTCAAGGTGCGTTTGTTAACAGTATCTTCTCAATTACAACAATGGCCATTGCCGTTCCAACAGGTGTAAAGATCTTTAACTGGCTGTTTACACTCTGGAAAGGAAAAATTGTTATTACGACACCAATGCTTTATTCCCTGCTATTCATTCCGCTATTTACAATCGGCGGAGTTACCGGAGTAATGCTCGGAATGTCAGCAGCTGACTATCAGTATCACAACACAATGTTCTTAGTTGCTCACTTCCATTTAGTTATTATTCCAGGCGTAGTATTCGCTATGCTTGCAGGTTTAACTTATTACTGGCCAAAAATGTTTGGCTTTATGTTAAACGAAAGACTTGGAAAATTAAGTGCCTGGATTATTTCCATCAGTACACTTGTTGCTTTCATTCCAATGTTCTTCTCTGGTCTGGATGGTCAGGCAAGAAGAATGTACACATATTCTGAACAAGCAGGCTTTACAATGTGGAATATGATTTCTTTTGTTGGAGCAGCCGGCCTTGCAATCGGTTTTGCGTTGATTGTCTATAATATTTACTATAGTATTCGTTACGCTCCAAGAGACATCGGTTCAGATCCATGGGATGCAAGATCACTTGAATGGGCTACACATAGTCCAGTACCGGAATATAACTTTGCAATTGTTCCAAATGTTGATTCAACTGAAGCATTCTGGGATGCTAAAAAGAAAGGCCACAAGCTGTTTAAAGGTGAACTCGAAAAGATTCACATGCCAAACAACAGTCCAATTCCTTTCATCATGAGCAGCATCTTCTTTGTATGGGGCTTCTCATTCGTATTTGCAATGTGGATTCCATTAATTATTGCAACGATCGGAATTTTCGGCTGCATGGCTTATCAGTCATTTGAAAAAGATCATGGCCGCTATATCTCTGTCGAAGAAATAAAAGAAACTGAAGAAAAACTGGGAGGTCCTACCGTATGAAAATAGATCATTCACTCCCTCTTGAATACAGTACACAAGAAAATCAAATGAAGATTTTAGGCTTTTGGATTTTCCTTGGCGCTGAAATCATGCTATTCGCTACACTATTCGCTTCCTATTTTGTTCTAGCACCCAGAACTGGAAGCGGCCCTGCTGGTTCTTCTATTTTTGAATTAACACCAGTGCTGGCAGAAACTATTCTGCTTTTAACAAGCAGTTTCACAATTGGGCTTGCGATTCACGCGATGAGACTTGGAAGAACAAAACCAATGTTAGTCTTCTTTGGAATCACGCTAATTCTTGGGCTTGCGTTTTTAGGTGTTGAGATCTACGAATTTAATCATTATATTCATGTGGGTGCTGCCTTGCAGACAAGTGCATTCACCTCCATCCTTTTAACAACGTTAGGGACGCATGGAGCTCACGTAACATTTGGTCTTGTATGGGGATTATTCATCATGATTCAAATTAAGAAGAATGGTTTAACACCTCAAACTGCTAATAAATCTTTTATATTCTCTCTTTACTGGCACTTCCTGGATGTAGTTTGGATCTTTATTTTCAGCTTCATCTACTTGAAAGGAATGATGTAATATGAAAGAGCTATTTCCTATCAAACAAGTTATGGGCTTTATCTTCTCTCTTGTTTTAACAGCAGTAGCATTAGCCGTTTATTTCTTTGATATGTCTTTTACTGCGGGAATGACAATCCTGCTTGTCACAGCATTTATACAAGCAGGTCTGCAGCTGGTTATGTTTATGCATGCTGGAGAATCAGAAGACAAAGCTCATATTTACACAAATGTCTATTATGGAATCTTTATTGCGATCGTTACAATATTGGGTACTTTACTGACAATGGTATGGGGTTATGTATAAACTGCAGCAAACAAAAAGGAGCGACTAATGTCGCTCCTTTTTATCTTTTAAACAAAAATCCGCGTGGTGTTTTTTCCGATTTTTCTAATGTTTCCTCTGTTGCTACAAAGAAAACACCCATTAAGAAAATAAAGATTGCTCCCATTACTGTTCCGATTCCTATTGGGGTAAGAATACTGGAACCGCTTTCAAGGAAACCTATTGTAAATAGAATAATGCCAATTGATAAAATTGAAATTCCACAGTATCTAATTGCCTTTAACATGGTTCGATGTTTACTCATATCCATCACCCTCCTGTACCTCTATAATATTCCTTTGTTCACAAAATTGTCAATTTATTTTCACAAAATGTTCTATATTTATATATTGACTTTTTTCGAACTCGTTAAACATCTTTACTTTCATTGGCAAATATAGGCTGTAATCTTAAATCCTCTAGCTGCATGTATAAACTGTCTACACCTAACCAATAATTACCACGTTTAAAAGCATTGTATTGCTAACACTTAGGAGACAAGTAGTCTATAATATATATAGATATATAAGGAGGTTTTAGGTTGAAATCACTTTTTAGAAAAGGCTCTTCATTTCTTTGGTTAGCAGCAGCTTCAGTCGTGATTTTAGCATTATTGTTTACTTTCATGAGTACGAAAGGTAAAGAAACAACTATCCCATTCTCTCAAGTTGAAAATATCATCTCTGCATCAGCAAATGAATCATCCATTAAAGAATATAAAAGTGGAAAATTAATCATCACAGCCGATGATCAAGAATATATTTCACATGTTCCCCCAAATAGCGATATGGTAAACAGCCTTGTTGAAAATTATGACTTACAATATAGCTATTCAGCATCAAACCCTTATACAATTATGATTTTAATCTTTCTAGTGGCTGTTATGGCTGGATTGGGTTTTTACCTTTTCAAATCTGGTAAAGGCGGATTAGGTGCAGCTAACTCAATGAAGCAAAGTGTTTCTAAGCCGAAGGAGCTGCCTACTATTTCCTTAGAAGACGTGGGCGGTATTCAGGAGGAAATGAAAGATGAAATTCTCCAAACACTTGCAACCCTTAAAGACCCTGAAAAAGCATTGCGCCTGGGAATTAAACCGCCTAAAGGCATATTATTATATGGTCCCCCTGGGACAGGAAAAACCTTGCTTGCTCAAGCGATTGCCAAAGAAATTGGCGCTACGTTCTTTAGTACAAGCGGTTCTGCATTTAATGAAATGTTTGTTGGTGTTGGTGCTTCGAGAGTACGCTCCCTTTTTCAAAATGCCAGAAAACAAACTCCTGCTGTCGTTTTCATTGATGAAGTAGACTCACTTGCAGGGAGAAGAAAACAGCATGGCGGTGAAGAAGGAGAAAAGACATTAACTGAGTTGCTTGTTCAATTAGATGGAGGTCTCTCAAACGAAGGAATCCTTTTTATCGCAGCAACGAATAGACGGGATATGTTAGACGAAGCATTTTTGCGGCCTGGCAGAATCGATTTTTCATTTCATGTTCCTCTTCCTGATACAAAAGGACGTAAAGAAATCATTGATATTCACTCTAAAAACAGGCAGTTAGCTCCGGATGTCGCTGCGTTTTTAGGTCAACTAGCTGAAAGCACATCTGGTTTCTCTGGCGCTGACTTACATTCTCTTTTTGAAACAGCCAGCCGACGGGCAGCTAAGTCAGGTCAAGAAAATATATCACGTGAGGATCTTGATTTTGCATTAGACAGAACCATTTTAGGAACCAGCAGCCGAGCTTTACAAGATGCCGATACAAAAAGAAGAGTTGCTATTCATGAAACTGGTCATGCTCTTGTGGCTGCCATTACGAAACCCGGTTCTGTCCGTAAGGCTACTATCATCCCGCGCGGTCAGGCGCTGGGATACGTTGCTCCTATTACGAAGGAAATGCAGCTGTCCACTGCTTCAGAGCTTTTAGACCAAGTAGCAATGATCTTAGCCGGTGGAACTGCTGAAAGATTATTATTAGGTGAACACAGTATTGGAGTCAGCGGTGATGTAAAACAAGCTAAATCAATTATTGAGCAAATGGTCGACACTGGTTTGCTAGAAGACGGCTTTACACTCACATTCAGCACGAAGCAAAAAGAAGAAAAAATGCAGGAACTATTTCAAAAAGCTTTATTAAAAGCAGAAACCATTATTACAAATAATCGTCCTCAATTTGATGAGCTTGTTGAGGCATTACTAAAATATGAAACACTTGAAGGCAATGAGGTTCAAAGAATAGCAGATCATGTCAGCACTGAGCAAACTGAACATTTAGTTATTGTTTAAAAGAACTTTAACAATTCTCCGAACCCTCTTCAACATTAAAAGGTCTCCCTTTATGTGGACCCTAATCCACACAAAGCGGAGGCTTTTTCATTTGTTTAAATTATAGAATTTTAAATCTCAGTTCATTAGCTAATAAAACCTCTAATATTTCATCTGCTTATAAAGTTAAAAAGATTCCTACTTTTCTACTATAAGGAATAAAATTACAGTTTTTTCAGTCAGAAACAAGGATTTTAAAGATTTATGTCTAATCCAATAAGAGTAAATTCTGTAGTCGGAGGTTTTATTGTGTATGAGTTTGTTGCTGAATTAGCCTTACACTTTTTTGTTATGATGATGATTCCGTTAAGCTGTTTTATTCTTTATAGAAGGTGCATGGATACCAAAACCACTGTTCTATTTGCGATTGCCAATTTTGCTGCACTATTTTTAACTATGTCATTCCCTGCTAATATTACAGGAAATATTCATTTTGATTTAAAATTTATTCCTTTATTCATTGTTTTTTTCTATATACGCCCTGCTATTGGTATCTTGTTTGTTGTATTTATTATTTTATTTAAATCCTTGGTGAATCCAAGTGAAGTGCTATTTTTACTTTTAAACTATGGAATTGTTTCAGTCATTTTTATAATCATGTCTACTTTTTACAATCGATTTTCTTTTATGCAAAAAATTATTTTTGGTGCATGTTTTTATATCCCAATTACACTGACAAGATACTTAGCGATTGTCAGATCTGGTGATACGGATGAAATACTGAATTTAATTTGGTTTTCTATTATGTCCGCTATAACATTAACAATGGTTATTTATCTTATCGAATTAAATAACATACAGCTATCTATGATGGTACAGCTGCAAAATTCTGATAAAATGAATGCAATTAGTCAATTAGCTGCATCAGTAGCTCATGAAATTCGTAATCCAATGACTTCTGTAAGAGGGTTTTTGCAGCTCATAAAAAGTGACAATAACCTTACAGAAGAGCAAGGGATGTTTATTTCTATTTCTCTGGAAGAATTAAAGAGAACAGATCAAATTATTAATGATTTTCTTTCTCTTGCACGTCCAGAGACAAAAAGCAATGAACTTATTTCCTTAACCAAAACAATAGAAGAAGTCTTTAGCTTTATGAAACCGTATGCAAATATTTCGAATGTGCTTATCGAATGCGATATTGAACAAGATCTCTTTATATTAGGAAATTCACATGAGATGAAACAGGTACTCATTAATATAACAAAGAATGGTATAGAAGCGATGCAATCTGGAGGAAGCTTAACTATTAAGGCCTATCAAAGTGATGGAGAAGGTGTGGTAGATATTATTGACCAGGGGATTGGACTTTCAGAGCAGCAGCTCACACAATTAGGACAGCCTTATTATTCTACAAAAACAAAAGGAACTGGTCTAGGTCTCATGATTTCCTTTGACATCATCAAACGCATGAATGGGGAATATAAAATTAAAAGCAAAGAACGATGCGGAACAACATTTTCTTTACTATTTCCACTCGCTCCTGCCAAGGAGTATCGCGACATTTCGACAAAAATTAGTTAATGCGAAAGATTATGCGACAAATTCAATTCTATTTATTGTTTATTTTACATATAATAAGCACTCCTATGTACTAAATTGTCTGATTATGCGCTTTCCCGAGAAATAATTTTCTAATTTTCTAAAATATCCGGATGAATGTTGTTCGATAACTGCTTAACCTTGAAGAATAATTAATTATAAAACGATCAATCACTGTCTATACTAATTCATGAGCCGTCCACAATCTTACACGCAGCGACTGCGGGACTAACCAAAGTAATCTGTGGGCGGCTCTTTTTTATGCCTATTTCAGAAAGGTTATATCCCTTTATCAATAAGTTCGTATCCCGGAATTAATTCTGATAATCGGACTATGTCAGCACTCTGCTGGTAAACAGGGATATATTCCTGCAATACTTCTGCCATTTTTTTGCCGGTAATTCCAACATGACCAATCGCAATTAGCTGTTCCTTTTTTACAATCTTCTCTGCTAACTTATTGGCCTGTTTTGTTATATGCTGTCTAGTATATATATCATCAAAGAAAATGTTATTTTCCAAATAAGGCACCTTTAATTCTGACGCAATCTTGCCGACTACACTCTTTCCGGTCGTTTTACTATCCAAATAAAATAGCCCTTGTTCCTTGCAAACCTGCAAGACAATTCGCATAATCCGCTCATTCTCTGTCACCTTAGAACCCATATGATGATTCATGCCAACAGCGTGCGGAACATCTTTAATTGCATTTTCCACTCTTGTACGAATCTCTTGGTCTGAAAGATCAGTCGTTATAGCTCCGGGACCAAGCCAGCTCCTCTTCCCTTTCTTCGGCTCCATAGGCAAGTGCACAATAACTTCATGACCATTGTTAAAAGCACTTTCTGCATCTTCTTTCGTTGATTCAAGAAAAGGCATGATGGCAATAGTAAGCGGGACTTCAAGACTTAGGATTTCTTCTGTACCCTCCATTTTATTGCCAAGATCATCAATTACGATTGCTAATTCGTTCTTCTGTTCTTCAGCAGCAAAAACTCCTGCCGGAAGGTTCAGCAAAATGAACAGCCCTAATGTTAAACTCATTTTTATCTTTTTCATAGAATCACCTCTGGTGTTTAGCTTTCCCAAATACCAGAGGAAAATCTCCATATCTTTATTTCGAATACATTGTTTGAGTTACTGTGTATTTTTTAATGGTCTCACGATTTGGTTCAAATCCTATCCCAATTCTTGACGGGACTTCAATTACCCCATCAACTACAACAACCTCTGGGTTAATAATGTCTTCCTCCCAATAACGTGCAGATCCAGCCGTATCACCAGGCAAGGTGAAATTTTCTAAAGAGCTGAGAGCAATATTAAATGCTCTTCCAATCCCTGCTTCAAGCATGCCTCCACACCAGACAGCAATTCCATTCTCTTTGCAGTAATGATGAATATCTCGTGCTGAACTAAGTCCGCCAACTCTGCCAATTTTGATATTTATGATCTGACAGCTCCCAAGTTCTACTGCTTTTTTCACATCATCAAGACTTTGGATGCTTTCATCAAGGCAGACAGGTGTCTTAATGGCTTTCTGCAGCTTTGCGTGATTGATTATATCATCAGCACCTAATGGCTGTTCAATCATTAACAGATTAAACTCATCAAGCTTGCGCAAAAGGTCGATATCCTCTAAAGTGTAGGCAGAATTTGCATCTGCCATTAATGGAACATCAGGAAAGCGGTCGCGGACTGCTTTAATGATTTCTACATCCATACCAGGTTTAATTTTAATCTTGATTCTCTTAAAACCCTCTTCCAGATAACCCTTAATCTTTTTAAAAAGTTCTTCTTTGGATTGCTGAATGCCAATACTTATTCCTGCTTCAATACTCTTTCTGGTGCCTCCAAGTGCAGCTGAGAGAGAAAGATCCTCTCTTTTAGCGTATAAATCCCAGACGGCACCCTCGAGGGCGGCCTTTGCCATATAATTTCTCCTAATTGGGGAAAATATCATTCCTACTTCATCGGGGTGGCTGATTTCCCTATTCAATAACAAAGGAATCAAATAATCCTCAAGAATGTGCCAATTTGTTTTAAATGTTTCTTCCGTATAAGTTGGATCAGGCAATGCTACGGATTCACCCCAGCCGCTGTTCCCCTTTTCGTCAATTACCTCAATAATAGCAATATCTTTATCTTGGATCGTTCCAAAACTAGTATGAAATGGTTCACGAAGTCGCATTCGGACGTGATTCATGATGACTTTTGTAATAATCAATTGAAAACACCTCTATTTTCAGTTCTGTACTTTATCAATTGTATGAAGAATGGTTCTTGCCAGTATTTCAATCCCTGTAAACATGCTATCTTCATTAAACATCATTTTTGGATGATGCAGTCCTGGCTGCAGATCACAACCTAAGCCAAGCATAGTTGCCTTAAGGTGCGGACGGTTTTTTGTATAATGATGAAAGTCCTCACCTCCAGTGGTTACAATGGGAGGCACTAATTTATCTTTGCCTATACATTCGGCAATCGCTTTTTCCATAATCTTTATTGCTTCTTCATTTTTTGTTGCCGCAGGCATTGTTGCACAAATCTGTGAATCAATTTTCACATTATGGATTAGACTGATTCCCTCTAAAATCATGTTAATTTTAGCTATCAGCTGTTCCATCATTTCATTTGTTTGTGCCCGTAAATCGATTGTAAAAGAAGCACGTCCAGGAATTATATTAGCTGAATCCCCCCCAGCATGTAATTTCGTCATTTTAGCCGAATACGGAACTAAAGGGTTAATATGAATATTATTGATTTCATTTACAATGGCAGCTGCAACCTCAATTGCATTTTGTCCCAGATGAGGACGAGCTGCATGAGCATCACTTCCATTGATCTCACCATTTAGGAACATTGAAGCTCCATGCAAGATCGCTCCTGCTGCAAAACCATCACTCAATTCTTGAATTGGCCGTAAATGGACGCCATATAAGTAATCAACATCGTCCAATACACCATGCTCAATCATTTTTAATGCGCCGGTGCCCTTTTCCTCTGCCGGCTGAAATATAAACTTTAATTTTATATTGTCATTATTTAATTTTTCTAATTTTTCCAGCAAGAGAAGTACACCTATTATAATGGTCATATGGGCATCATGACCGCAGGAGTGGTTCGCTTTAAATACACCATCCACTTCTTGCCATAAAGCATCCATATCAGTTCTAACAGCAATACAAGTACTCCCGCTTCCAACTTCCATGACCAAACCTGTATTTTCCTTAAAATTACTTACTTGATAGCCTCTGTCCTTTAAAAAGGCGGTTATGAATTTTGTGGTTTCAACTTCCTGCCAGCTAATTTCAGGATGCTCATGCAAATGCTGAAATATTTCTTTGATCTCATCTCTTAAGTTTTCAAGTTCTTTTATCATTAAACGAACCCACCTTTTTTCTCTATACTATCTATATTGTGTTAATAGCCGACCCTATTATTTAGGATCGGCTATCGCTTCATTATTTCCTATGCATTTTGAATTCAAGAAACAGATCATTATAGCGAGATAGCAATCTAGGTCCCAGGTTTTCATAAACCTCTAATCTGGCTGTCATTTCCTCATCAGGATAAAAGCGCTCGTCTCCTACAATTTCCTCATCCAGCAAAGCAACTGCTGCTTTGTTTGGCGTTGAATATCCAACATATTCGGTATTCTGAGCTGCGTTTTCAGCATCCAGAATAAAGTTCATAAACTGGTGTGCACCATCAATATTTTTAGCTGTTTTCGGAATAACCATATTATCAAACCACAGGTTAGATCCCTCTTCAGGCACAACATATTCTAAATTATCTTTCTCCCACATTAGCTCTGCAGCTACACCTGACCAAACAAGACCAATGCTTGCTTCATCGTTTTCCATTAGCAGCCTGATTTCATCCCCAACGATTGCTTTTATATTTGGTGTTAAGGAATCCAATTTTTCTTTTGCTTCCATCAAATGGTCATCATTTTTATCATTTAATGAATAATGCAGGCTATTTAATCCCATGCCCATGATTTCTCTGGCACCATCGATAAGAAGGATTTCATTTTTTAATCGCGGATCCCACAGATCATTCCAGCTTGTAAGAGTCATTCCTTTCTCTTCAAGCATATCTGTATTATACACAATTCCTACTGTGCCCCAGAAATATGGAATGGAATACTCATTGCCAGGGTCAAAAGAAAGGTCCATAAATCGTTCATCTATATTTTTTAAGTTTGGGATCTTACTATGATCCACAGGCAAAAGCAAATCTTCTTCTTTCATTTTTTCAATCGTATATTCAGATGGAACAGCAATATCGTAAGTAGTACCGCCCTGCTGAATCTTTGTAAGCATAGCCTCATTTGAATCAAACGTCTCATATATTACTTTGATACCTGTTTCTTCTTCAAACTGGTCGATCAGCTCAGCATCGATATAATCTCCCCAGTTAAAAACAGTCAGTACATTCCCTTCCGTTAAACCTTGTGCAGAATTTAATCGATTAACGATATATAACAGTATAAATGAAATCGCAAGTACCGCGACAAAAGCTCTAACTAGCTGCTTCACTGTCTCACCCCCATACCGCGAGGCTTTTCACTTTTTTTCGTAATAAAGTAATAGCCAACTACAAGAAGCATGGTGAACACAAATAATAAAGCAGAAAGTGCATTAATATTTAGAGATACACCTCGTCTTGCCAATGAATATATTTCCACAGACAGAGTTGTAAATCCGTTTCCTGTGACGAAAAAGGTAACCGCAAAATCATCTAAAGAATACGTCAATGCCATAAAGAACCCTGCAAAAATACCTGGTGTAATGTATGGCAGAATGACCTTAGTCAGAACATCAAATCGACTTGCTCCAAGATCTAATGCAGCATAAATCATCGATTCACTCATTTCTTCCAGTTTTGGCAGCACCATTAATACGACAATTGGCACACTAAAAGCAATATGCGCAAGCAGAACTGAAATAAACCCGAGTTTAATGCCGATCATGGTAAAGAGAATCAGGAACGAAGCACCAATGATAACGTCAGGACTAACAATTAATACATTGTTTAAAGAAAGAAGCGTATTTTTTACTCTTCTTTTTCTTGCATATAAAATAGCCAAAGCACCTGCAACACCAAGAATGGTAGACACGGTAGCTGACAGTAATGCAATGATAACTGTATTTAATACAATTGTAAGCAACCTGGTATCCTGGAATAATTCCCTGTACCAGTTAAGAGTAAAGCCTTCAAATTGGTACATGGTCCCACCGCTGTTAAACGAGTAGAAAATCAAATAGAAAATAGGTGCATACAAAATGAAAAAAATTAAAACCAAATACATTTTTGATAAGACTGAATTCTTTTTCATTTTAGAGCACCCCCTTTTTCCTAGTACCCGTAAAGATCATAATGAGCACCATAGCCAAAATTAAAAACACAGCAATGGTTGAGCCCATGCCCCAGTCTTGGGTTACAAGGAAATGCTGTTCTATCGCAGTTCCAAGGGTGATGACACGGTTTCCTGCAATCAGCCTAGTCAGCATGAATAGTGATAGTGCAGGAATAAAGACGATTTGGCAGCCTGCTTTTACACCATCTAATGTTAATGGAAAAATAACACGTGTGAATGTTGTCAATGGTGAGGCACCAAGATCACTTGATGCATACAGCAAAGACGGATTTAATTCATCCAGTGCATTAAAAATCGGCAGGATCATGAACGGCAGGAATATATATACCGAAACAAAAATAAAACTAAAATCAGTAAAGAGTATTTGCTGGCTTCCAATTCCAATTGCTTCCAAGATACTGTTTGCTGCACCATATGTTCCAAAGATCCCTAAGAAAGCATAAGCTTTCAGAAGAAGATTGATCCAGGAAGGAACAATAATTAACAGCAGCCAAAGCTGCTTATGCTTTGTTTTAGTCAGTAAGTAAGCAGTTGGATATGCAATTAATAAAGTAAATAAAGTGATTAGAAACGCATACCAAAATGAACTGAAGGTCATTTTTAAATAGACTGGTGTAAAGAATTTCTGATAGTTAGAAAGCGTAAATTCTCCTTCAATATTGAAAAAAGAATAATATAAGACCAGAAACAGAGGTGCGATAACAAAAAGTGCGATCCAAATCACATAAGGAATCAGGTAGAAATTACGTGATCTGTTCTTCATCCGTTTACCTCTTCGTAAGCTTCCAGACGCTTATCAAATTCTTCTTCTGTTTCACCATGTCTCATGACATGAATTGCCTCTGGTTCAAAAAATAACCCTATTTCCTCTCCAACAATGGCCTTTTTTGTTGAATGAACAAGCCATTCGTTTCCTTCTGAATCATAGCAGCTGATTTCGTAGTGTACACCTCTAAATAACTGTGAATCAACTTTAACCTGCAGCTTCCCTTTTTCAGGGAGCGTGATCTCAAGATCCTCTGGTCTGATGACAACTTCAACATCTTCTGATTTATTAAACCCAGCATCAACACAATCAAAAGTTTTTCCAGTGAATTTTACAACATAGTCTTCCAGCATTGTTCCAGAGACGATGTTCGATTCCCCAATAAAGTCTGCAACAAACCGGTTAATCGGTTCATCATAAATATCTGTAGGTGTGCCGCTTTGCTCAATTTTACCGCCATTTAGAACAAATATTTCATCGGACATAGCCAATGCTTCTTCTTGGTCGTGAGTAACAAAGATGAAAGTAATGCCTAAGTTCCGCTGCAATTCACGCAGCTCATACTGCATTTCCGTTCTAAGCTTCAAATCAAGTGCGGAGAGTGGCTCATCCAAAAGGATCACTTCAGGCTCATTTACGATGGCACGCGCGATGGCAACACGCTGCCGCTGACCGCCTGACATTTCTTTAATTTCACGATTCTCATAGCCTTCTAAGTTGACGAACTTTAAAGCTTCTTTTACTTTTCGTGTGATTTCATCATTTTTGATTTTCTTAATTCTTAATCCAAACGCTATATTTTCAAACACATTTAAATGTGGAAATAAAGCATAATCTTGAAAAACAGTATTAACTTGACGTTTATTTGCCGGCAAATTGTTAATAACCTTGCCATTAAAATAAATATTGCCTTTTGTTGGCTCAATGAAGCCGGCAATTAGCTTAAGAACAGTTGTTTTTCCACAGCCCGAAGGACCAAGCAGTGTATAAAACTTTCCTTTTTCAATCTCAAAAGACACATCCTGCAGAACAGGAGAATCGTCATCATACTGTTTTGTCACATGTTCAAAACGAATTATCGTATTCTCTCCCATTTATTTCTCCTTTTTATATAAATAATTCATGATTGCTGTTTCTTCAATAAATGACAATGTTCAACAATCATACTAATATCATATTTTAGTTTAATAAAGCGTTAATATCAATAAGGATTGTAAAAAACTTGACAAATAATTCATTATTATTTTTTATTGCAAACTATGTCGCTTTTAAGGAGTTTTTATAAACGATTTCCATTCCTGGGTAGACTTCACCTTTAAACTAGTTCAAAGATTACTCTAGCGATGTTTCATGAATTCATTTCATCTAGCTTTGTCGTTCATGTATTTAGTACTAATTCTCTAGTTTTTTTTTCTGACATCACACTTTTGCATTTGAAAACAATTAAAAATAATATAAAATAATAATAACAATCTTTATATTGTTGAGACATCTCTTGAGAAGTAATGAGCAAGTTGTGCTATGATGAATAAAAAGATAACACTTTCATAACTTTTAAAAGGGGATCTTATCTGCACTGGGGGAAAACAACATTAATGAATACATTTAAAGCATGGGTTGAGAATAACGGGTTGAAAAGGTTTATCATATTTGGCATTCTTGTTGTTGCTTTGTTTTTACTAAAAAGCATGATTAATGTCATATTGCTTACGTTTATACTCTCGTTTCTTATGGACAGATTAGTGAATTTAGTTCAGAAAAGAGTAAATATCAACCGTACTGTTACAGTTTTAATACTTTATATGTCCATTATCGGACTGCTTTCAGTCGGTATTGTTAAATACCTGCCTGTAATCATCTTTGAGATTTCTCAGCTTGTTAATCAGCTTGAGCTGTTCTTTACTCAAAAGCATGATAATCCAATTTTGAACTACTTAACAGAAATGCTGGCCAGAAACGAAATTACAAGCTATCTGGAACAAGGATTTACCTTCTTGCTGAAGTACTTCTCTGACGTTAGCAAAATTGGAATGCACATCATGATTTCATTAATATTAAGCTTATTCTTCCTAATAGAAAAGCCAAAACTAGTCCAGTTTACAAAGAAGTTTAAGAGCAGCAAAGTAAGCGCATTTTATAATGAAATTGCTTTTTTTGGTTCAAAATTTGTCAAAACGTTTGGTAAAGTAATTGAGGCCCAATTTATTATTGCAACTGTAAACTGTGTACTTACTACTTTTGCACTTTGGATTATGGATTTTCCACATCTAATGGGCTTGTCCATTTTAATCTTCTTCCTTGGATTAATCCCAGTTGCAGGAGTGATCATATCTTTATTCCCGCTATGTACGATTGCTTACACGGTTGGCGGAATTATGCATGTGATCTATATCTTGATCGTCATTATGATTATCCATGCGATTGAAGCTTATATTTTAAACCCTAAGCTTATGTCATCAAAAACAGATTTACCTGTTTTTTATACATTTATCGTACTGATCTTCTCTGAGCATTTCTTTGGTGTCTGGGGACTGATTGTCGGAATTCCGGTATTTGTATTCTTGTTAGATGTTTTAGAAGTTCAAGAAGTGCGAGATAAAAAACCTCCAAAAATCGTACAGTGATGATTGATTAGGTTCAAAACAAAAAGCCAGATAGATAACACCATTAGATGGTCGTTACTATCTGGCTTTTTCTTATTATCAATTCTTTAATGTCAATAATTGTTGCGAGCTACATATGTGCCTGCGATTAAATCATGCAAACCTCGTTTTTGTTTCCCTGCCCCTACCATGATTGCGCTGACAATCATCGAAATCCCAAATGTGACCATAGAAAGCAGATATAATCCTATCACTTCACGTAAAATCATCGTAAGCAATGTCAGCTTTTTTCCATCTATTCGTTTTATTCGTATTCCGCAAATTCTTTTTCCAATAACATATCCGCCCCATAACACTGGCACAATCGTTAAATAAGCTTCATTGAGAAGTGTATATACCCATGTATCCATCCACTCCGTGTTAATGTCTCCTGTTATTAAGAAGAAAATTATTGCAATTGGAATATGAATAATTAGACCATCAAGAAGTACAGCTCCAAGTCTGATCCAAAATCCAGCATGTTCTCTAAAATCATGTTCGTCATTCATTATGTTTCACCAACCCCAGTTATAATGACCTACCCTCTACTTCTAACTTAAGTATCAATTGATCAGCTCGTAATCAATTCGACAAAAATTATCAATGTCCTTTATTTTTATTTTTCATGGACATTTAGTTTTTTCATAAATAATATATGATTACTGGTCCCAACAAATAACTTTATCAGAATTCTTTCCTATTTTTAACCTGCAGAATGAGCTTTTTACTTTTTAAAGGACTTTCATTTTTTCTGAAAAACAAAAAGGCCCAGTGAAATTCTGTTTAATTACAGAGATCTCCAGGCTTTTATCTTGCCTTGCAACAAATGAAATCAGTACATTCTAACTCGCAGTAATTCAAAATTGCTTTAATGCTTTATGTTTTTCGCTATATTTTAAGAAGACAGCAATCAACTCAATTCCCTAAGCCTTCCCATAAGTTCCTTGCTTCACTCAATTCAGCCAAAGCACCGCCTTGTCCGTGAGCCTGAATATATCCTTCTGTTTTTTTTATACAAGTCGTAAAGGAATCAAGCTCGTCTCTCTCAACACTATATTGTATTCTCTTTTGTACTTTGCTGTATGCTTCTTCTAGATTTTTTAGTTCTGCTGATGCTATATCCCATTGTTCAGAAACAATATTTGACTCAATCGCTTCTATATAAAATAAAATGTCTTCCTCTTTAGAAAATGGCTGCTTTAATATAATACCTGACTGCATAATAGCAATAAAGAAGAGGAGAATGACTACTGGTATCAGTTTATATAAAATAAAATGTTTCATTTCATTGAAGTCCTTCATAATCACTTATATCTGTAAAATGCTGAAAATGATCCCGATAGCCGTCAATAAAAAACGCACCAGATGGATCAAGGATGGCAAGAAATATTTCTGAGGCATCCTTATAACCATGTTCTTTCACTTTTTCTTCCAGCCATTTCTTTGAATGATTCACAGCCTGCAGATTATTTTCAATGATAACACCATCATAAATTAACTCCGTACCTAATCCTTTATAACGGGGTTTCAAGTGAACAGCCTCTGCAGTCAGCGGCATATATTCTGCTTTTTTCATTACCGAGATTTGTCCATCTTTCTCGATAATCGCATACTCAACCTCCTCGAGATTAAATACACCTTTCTCCCTTAGTTGCTCTTGTAAATCAGAAATTCGATATCTAAGTTTTTTCATCACTCCGTCCATTATCTTACCATTCATAATAACGATGGCTGGTTCCCCGTCTAAATAAACAGAGGCTTTTCTCCATTTTAAAGTGACGACTTGCAGGATGAACACCATAAAGGTCCAAGTAATAAGTCCAATCCAATGCGGCCAAGCTTCACTCGTTAAGTCTGTCGTCAGGTTTGCCGCTATTGAGCCGATTGTTATGCCTAATATATAATCAAAGAAAGTAATTTGGCTCACTTGCTGTTTGCCAAGGAATCGGGCGAATATCAACAGGGAACCAAACGCAATAATTGATCTCACCGCTACGACAGCTGCTTCATTCATTCTATCCACTCCATATATTGGATACAGATAGTATAAGTCATTACTTTATATTCCATTCTCTTAATTCATCGATTGTTTATTATCGAGGCTCTTTTAAACTTTACTGTTGATTTATTGATAAAAAAATTAGAGGTTCCTATATCTTAGAAACTTCCGACTATGTAGATTTATCGTATTAGATATGAAATCCAATTTCTATCCGATGTTTTAAGATGATTTAATACACATTCAGCAACTTTGGAATAATCTTCTTCAGTGATGGCTTTTTCGTAATCATACCAAATTCCATCCTCTTCTAAAGACTCCGCTCCTAATCTGAAACGGTCATTCATATGTTGAGCATTTACTTTATTCGGAAGGATTTTCTCTCCCCAATTCATAGTTGTCCCATCTTTGGGGCAAGAAGCTAACTCAACAACAAATGAACCTCCCCATCTGTTAAATTGGAATGTGATCAAATCTATATTGTTTTCGTTGATTCTTCTAAAGTGCGGGAATGAACCTTTGAATCCTTGTTCTCTTAATATCGGTATTACGACGTTTTTCAGTGCAAGATCCATCATTTTTCTATCATTCACATTAGATACCTCCATTCATTATAAAATTGACTAAATAGCCAATTTAGATAGACGTAAACTATTATAAGTATCGGTCATTTCAAATACAAATGATGTTAATAAAAAATTCTTTAATGTTGTGTTTTGTACTTTCGTTACTTCGACTATCAACAAACAAGAACCACGCAAGATAGTTGTCGAGATACTTTGTAGCCACACCTATCAGTAAATGTTTTACTATAACATTTACAACGATAGCGTTGGAGACCATTGTATTTTCCAAACCTTACAACGTGTTCCGATGCACAGTTAGGACCTTCAAAGCCTTCATTGAAACGAGTTTCTCGCATTTCGTTTATTAGACGACCAACGACCGAGGAAGCAGGTTCAACATAACGTTTTACCCATTGGAAAACACGTTCTTTTTCTGTGTGTGGTAAATTACCGATATGTTTCAATAGATTACTGAACGCTTTGCTCAACTTTGCCTACCTCCCCGGTAGTTTTCAAATATCAACATTTACCTTTAACAGAGCCATTAACAAAGAAGTTTTTTTGCGAAGAAGGGAGGAAAATATAAAAACCACAGTTAACTACTGTGGCAAGAGTATTTACGGATGATGATAAGAGGATTTAACTAAATAACGATCTAGGATAAAATTTCCGAATGGTATAAATGCTACCGCTACCGAACTAAGAACCCAAATAAATGACCATTTTATTTTTATTGTTACAAAAGCAATAACAAAAAGATATAAAATAAGGAAAAAGCCATGTAATGAACCGGCAATCCGCACTGCCTCTGGAATTCCAGCAGCGTACTTTAAAGGCATCGCAATGAATAACAAAACTAACAAGGAAGCGCCTTCAATAAATCCCATTAAACGAAATTGACCAATTGTATCTTTAATCATCATTTCATTCTCCTTATATATCATATTGTATCTAGGTTTTGTAATAGACGATTCATCCTGTTGTAGTTACTATAGTCATTAAAGCGGAAAGACGCTTTCTGAAAACGCCTTTCCCTTTGCTTAGGATAATTCCAGCATGATGGGACAATGGTCACTGCCCATAATATCGCAATGAATATCAGCATCTATAATTTGCTCTTTAAGGCTCTCAGATACTAAAAAATAATCAATACGCCAGCCAATATTGCGTTCTCTTACTTTCGCCATGTAGGACCACCATGTGTATGCTCCTTCTTTGTCAGGATACATATATCGAAAAGAATCAACAAAACCACTTGAAAGTAAGTTTGTCATCTTACTTCGTTCCTCTGCTGTAAATCCCGAATTGCCATGATTCGATTTTGCGTTTTTTAAATCGATTTCTGCATGTGCAACATTTAAATCACCACAATACACAACAGGTTTGACTGAATTTAACTCTATTAAATATTTGAGAATTTCTTCTTCCCACTCAAGTCTATATGAAAGCCGTGTTAAATCTCTTTTAGAATTTGGCGTGTACACATTGACAAGATAAAAATCTTTAAATTCGAGGGTAATGATACGTCCTTCCTCTTCAGAAACATTTTCACCAACCCCATAAGAAACGGATAAAGGCTTTTCTTTTGTAAAGACAGCAGTACCTGAGTATCCTTTTCTTTCTGCATAATTCCAATATTGATGATATCCTTCTAGCTGCAGATCAATCTGACCGTCCTGCAGTTTAGACTCCTGAATGCAAAAAATATCAGCATCCACATTTTGAAAATAATCTATAAAACCTTTTTTTACACATGCTCTTATTCCATTTACATTCCAAGAAACCAATTTCATGCTGTTAATAACTCCTTACTGTGCAGCTTATTTGAAGAAAACAACGGATAGATAAACTAGAGCTGGAATAAAGATAATCATGCCATAATAATAAAAAAAAGGGATGCTCCGGTCCCGCTCACCGGCAGCCTTAGCAAAAATCCATTCCAAAGCTCGCGTTAATAAAAATACCATAACAATAAATAAAACTGTTTGTACCCTGCTGAGATCTAATAAATTTGGAATTAGAATAGCAAAAAAGAAACCAAAACAAACAGCAATAAATTCTGTTAAAGTATTTCTTGTTTTAAACAACCAATCTACTAAATTCACAGGATCCTCCTAAATAACTTAACGATGTATAAAAATAGTTTACATGATAAGGAGCATTTTTAAAAGGTCAGCATTTACAATAAATTCATTAGTCTGCTTCTAATCATTCAATTTTTTTCTGGTCCTTCTTTTTGTTATGATAATATCTACTAAAGAATCACTATCTAAATTATGAGTGGTGTTTGAAAGGAGAAGATGTAATGCTTCATGAATTTCATTTATATACAAATTGGCCAGGAAAGAGGAATGACATCGGAGATTTGACAACAAAAGGGTTAACCACCAAAATTTCTATACCGCCAGAAATGGATGGACCAGGTATAGGAACAAATCCAGATGAAATGCTCTTGGGAGCTGCAGCTACATGCTATATCATTACATTAGCCGCCATGCTGGAGCGAAGCAAAATCAATAAGAAGATGCTTTCAATGGACTCAATTGGCATGGTGGAAGCAGAAAAAGGGGTTATTACTTATAAAAAGATTATTCATAAGCCGGTGCTGGTATTAGAGTCAGATGCATCGGAAAAGCAAAGATTATTAGCAGAAAAACTCGCACATAAAGCGGAATCTTCCTGTATGATTTCAAGGGCTTTAAAAGGCAATGTAGAAATTGAATTAGAGCTAACCATTAGAATTGGATAAAATTTTTTCACTTAAAAAAAGCGAAAAATGCTGAAAGAAGGCATTTTTCGCATTCTATTTATCTATTTTTCATGCAGCTGTTCGCTTCCTTGCATACACATACGTTACAGCAAGTGCCATTACAAGGACAGCGCCTTTAATTATATCGAATGCATAGTAAGGAAGATTTAAAATGGTCAGTCCATTTAAGAGAATTCCAATAACAGCAGCTCCAAAAAAGGTCCCAAGTGCATTTGGTTTACCTGCTCCTAATACCGAATACCCTACAAACACAGCTGCAACAGCTTCCATTAATAGAGGGGCACCAGCATCAATTTGGCCTGAACCTACTCGAGCTGTAAATAAAATCCCAGCAATCGAAGCAAAAATTCCTGACACAACATATGCAGCCAGTTTTACCTTACGAACCTTTACCCCTGATAACGTTGCTGCTTCTTCATTTGAGCCAGTCATATAAAAAATCCGGCCCCATCTCGTATGATTTAGGAATAAATAAGCTAGAGCGATCAGTCCTATCATAAGCCAAACTGGAACAGGAAGACCTGCTACCTTGCCCTGCCCAATCCAAAGAAAGGCTTCTGAAAGTTCTCCAATGGCAGTTCCTCCAGAAGTGAGCGGCATATGATTATAAATAGAGTATCCTTCTGTATAGGTACGATGCAGCCCAGCCACGATATACATGGTACTAAGTGTAGCAAGCAAGTCTGGGATACCTATGACTACAATTAAAAGAGTATTAAATACCCCAACTAATACCCCAACTACTATAGGCAAACAAAGAACAAGCCATAACGGCAAATCATACCACACCATTAACGATGCTGTAATAACGGTAGACAATGACATTGTGGAACCAACCGACAAATCAAATCCATTTACAACTAATGTGAAGGTCACTCCGAGCGCCAGGACGGTTACAATGGATATAGATCTCAAAATATCTGTGAAATTTCCGTAAGATAAAAAAGCAGGACTAATCATGCTAAAGTATATAATAATGAAAACAAGTAAAAGAATGGCTCCATATTTAAATAGAAATTGTATGCTCTTTTCTTTCATCTGATCGCTCTTCCCTTCCCCCGCTGGCATACAGCAGCACTTTTTCCTGTGTTGCTGCTGACCGTGAAAATTCCTTCACAAATGCCCCATCATACATGACGAGAACACGATCACAGATGGCCAGTAATTCATGAATTTCGCTGGAAAAATAAATGACCCCTTTGCCTTCCTCAGCAAGCTGATGAATCAAACTAAAAATTTCTCCTTTTGCCCCAATATCGACACCTTTAGTAGGCTCATCAAATAAATAGACTTCAGCCTGAACAGACATCCATTTCCCAATTGCAATTTTTTGCTGATTGCCTCCGCTCAAATGGTGTAATCGTGTTTCTGTGCTGCCTGTTTTCACATTTAATGCAGATATTACAGAGCTGGCAAATGCTGATTCTTTCGCTCTCTGTAATATTGAGCCTTTTGAAAATCTTTTTAGATTTGGAAAAGTAGTATTTATACTAAGTGACTCTTGTATAAACAGTCCTTCCTTCCGGCGCTCCTCTGGTACAAGCACAATTCCTGATGTGATCGCATCGTGCGGATGTGTGATATTCAATTTCCTGCCTGACTTTCTTAATATTCCGGTCTTTATAGGTGATGCACCTGCTATCGCTTTGGCCAGCTCTGATTTCCCAGCACCAACTAAACCTGCTATTCCTAAAACTTCACCTTTTGAAACAGTAAAAGACAAATCCCGAAGCTTTCTTCCATCAGAGATTTTTTCCGCTTCAAGCAAACAATCTCCAATTGACTTTTCCTTTGCCTCTACAAATTGTTCTAACACTTTACCAAGCATAGCTTCAACTACCTGCTGTTGAGACATCGTTTTTGTTTGTCCAGAGGTTATATTCCTGCCTTCCTTCATGACTGTTATCCGATCACTGATCTTAAACACTTCCGGCAATCGGTGCGAAATATAAATACAGCCTACTCCTTGTTCTTTTAAATGAGAGATGATTTGAAATAAACGATCTGCTTCGAAGACAGATAAGGGAGCAGTCGGCTCATCAAAAATAATGATCTTTGCTTGTGAAATCATAGCCCTTGCAATTAACACCAGCTGTTTTTCAGCCAGTGAAAGCTCGAATGCCTGCCGCTCAACATCAATTGTATCTGCTTGCAGCTGTGTTAAAACCAGCTTTGCTTCTTTATGCAGCTTCTTTTTCGAAACCCATAAACTCTTATCAGCTGCGAAAGTATCCAGCAAGATATTTTCTGCAACAGATAAATCAGGAACAATGGCAGTATCTACTTCCTGATACACACAAAAGACACCATGGTCTTTCGCAGATTTAGGATGTTTAAAAACAACAGCTTGGTTATGCAGTAAAATGTCCCCAGCATCAGGCTCATATACACCAGACAAGATTTTCATCAGAGTGCTTTTACCCGCTCCATTAGCACCTAGGAGTGCATGAACCTCACCCTTTCTCAAATC
Source organism: Bacillus mesophilum (assembly GCF_008923265.1). NCBI lineage: Bacteria > Bacillati > Bacillota > Bacilli > Caryophanales > Bacillaceae > Bacillus > Bacillus mesophilum. Next base: position 68,518 of record NZ_WBOT01000010.1, read on the forward strand.
AAAGGAGGCTTTATCTAAAGCTTTTGATTTTCCGAAGGATTTCTCAATATGATTCATTCTCAGTATTTGTTCATTTGCCAAAGTATTCACCTCTGCATGTAAGGAGCTGTCTACATGTTCATTTCATAGACAGCTCAGAATTAAATAGAAAGATAATTTGTTACTATTTATTTGCCCTCCAGTTCTTTAAGATCAGCAGTGTAGCCTTGATCACTTACTCCCCAGCCATCAATATACTCGTGCAGTTCCTCAGTTGTAATAGAATGATCAGGCAGTTTGCTTTTTTCAACAAATACAGGATCTAAAATGATTTTGTCTTCTGGAGATTCTCCATTGATTTTCTGATATAAATACCGGACTTGAATACGTCCAATATCCTTTGGATCAACAGCTGCTGTTGCAGCCCAAGGGCTATTTTCTGCTTGAATCATCTGCAGGTCCTCATCACTCATATCGATGCCATAAACCTTAATATCCGTTCGTCCAGCCTGTTCAAGCGCACGAACTGCTCCTTTGGCAAATTCATCCCACGCAGCCCACACTGCAGTAATATCTCCTTCATTTGGAAACTGCTTTAATATTGCTTCCATTTGTGATTGAGTATCGAGCGCTGTATTGGCAGTTGCAGCTCCAAAAGATGCAACTTCTTTAATGTCCGGGTTGCTTTGCATAAATTGTTCATAAGCAATTTGCCGGCGTTCCATTGGAGCAAAGCCTGCTACCCATATTTTTACGATATTCGCCTTTCCTCCAGCATCTTCTGCAAGCTTATTTAATGTCATTTCAGCCATTTGCTCATCACCCTGCTGTAAGACAGGAACTCCCTCAACCTCTACGTCAGCATCAAAAACGACTACAGGAATATCTGCTTCCTCTGCCTTTTCAATGCCTGCAGTCAGGGCTTCTTTCGTACCGTGATCAATTAAAATCCCATCAAATTTTTGGTTGATTGCTGCATCCAAATTTGAAGCCATTTTTGCCAAATCACCTTCAGAAGTAAAAACGGTCACATCTCCTCCGAATTTTTCTGCCTGCTCTTTTACACCTTCAATGTATTGAGCAGAAAAGGTTCCTAAATTAATTTGCATAATGAGAGCTATTTTTTTATTAGCTAAAGGATGCTCTTTTTGATCTGCAGAAGCCTCTCCTCCTGCAGGCTCACTTGCACTTTCCCCTTTGGGCTGACACCCTGTTAATAAGACAAGTAGTGAAATAATCGTTATAAACACCAGTGTTAAAGGTTTTTTCATCGTGATACTTCCTCTCCAATTTGATCACCAAGCGTATTATGAATGTTTTTTTGATAATCAGGATAGATAATTCCTTTTTCTGTTATAATCCCTGTTATGTATTCATTAGGGGTCACATCAAATGCAGGGTTATATACCAGCGTTCCCTGTGGCGCAATTCTGCTTTCACCAATATGAGTTATTTCTTTCTCATCTCTTTCTTCAATTGGAATCTGTGTACCCTCTGCAAAATTTAAGTCAAAAGTTGATGAGGGCGCAGCAATAAAGAACGGGATTTTAAAAGCTTTGGCTAATATAGCCAATCCCAAAGTTCCGATTTTATTGGCACTGTCACCATTAGCTGCTATACGATCAGCACCTGTAATGATTGCCTGAACTCCTTTTGCCTGAATCGTGTGAGCAGCCATGCCATCGGTAATTAATGTTACCTCTACACCTGATTGCTGAAGCTCCCAAACCGTTAGACGGGATCCTTGAAATATCGGCCTGGTTTCACATGCATAAACATGAAACTCCTTGCCAATTTCTGCGCCTAAATGAAAAGGTGCCAGTGCTGTCCCATATTTTGCTGTGGCAATAGAACCTGCATTGCAAATGGTCATAACATTTCTGTAATCACCAAGTACAGCCAGTGCATATTCACCAATCTTCCGGCAATGTTCCTCATCCTCTTTGTGAATAGCTATTGCTTCAGATAAAAGGATCGCCTTTGCTTCCTCCACTGTTTTCACAGTCTCTGCTTTTTCCATTAGTCTTTCAAGAGCCCAAAATAAATTCACAGCAGTTGGCCGGGAACCTGCTAAGTAAATATATTGATCATGAAGCTCCTGTTGAAAGTCCTCTAAATTATCTGCTGAGGATTGACTTGCTCCGATTGCCAAACCATAGGCAGCTGTGATTCCGATAGCAGGTGCTCCTCGAACCTTTAAACTGACAATCGCATCAAAAGCAGCTTCTATATTGTCTAAATGTATATATTCAATAACATGCGGCAGCTTTTGCTGATTTAAAATGGTTAGCTGATCTTCATTCCAAAGAATAGAAACTGGAACTGTCATGATATATCCTCCTCCAGTCTGCCAATGAGATCTGTAATAGAAGTCCATTCACTTCTGTTTAAGATGAGTGCCGTCCCAAGTTCAATGGCCCTTTTCTTTAACAAAATTCTCTGATCTTTAGGCTCAATTCCATCCAGGTCTTTTACATGAGATAGTCCGATCGTTCTGCGAATCAGTTCACAGCCAGCGAAGCCTAGAGTATCCTTGAAAACTTTTTGTAAAAAATCCTCTTTCACTCCCTCTGTTTTCGAAAAAGGTTCAATATTATGACTTTCCCATAATTCAGAAAATGTCGAATAAAAAACATCCCAGGTCGTTTTTATGTGAGTATGAATTTTTTCTCTTTTTACACCTGTTCTGACAATAGACTGAAATAGTAAGTTGCCGATAAATTGGCCGACATCAAAACCAATAGGACCATAAAAAGCAAATTCCGGATCAATGACCTTTGTTTCTGTAGGACCTGCAAAAATACTGCCAGTATGCAAATCTCCATGTAAAAGGGATTCTGCTTCTGTTACAAATGACCTTTTCAATTTAGCTGCTTCAACCTTTAGGTCTGTGTTTTTCCAAAGTTCATAAACTAGTTCAGCAAGCTCCGGTTCATAATCATTCGAATCATGGTTAAAGAATGGATCTGTAAAAACCAAGTCCTCCGTGATTTTGCATAGTTCCGGGTTAGAAAATTGTGCTGCAAGGCGTTTTTTTTCAAAAGGATGAAGTGCAAAATCAGAGGTTAAAAAAAGTGTCTTTGCTAAATATTCTCCAATATCTTTTGATAGATTAGGATACTCAGCTCCGTTGATCAGACCAGTTCTAGCTATTTCCAAATGTGATAAATCCTCTATAACGGTAACAGCTAAATGTTCATCTGCTGCAAACACTTTTGGAACTAGATGAGGCACATATTCACCATGTTTTATTAAAGCGTTGGCTTCGATCGTTGACCGCTTGATTGTCAGCGGCCAGCTTTCTCCTACAACTTTTGCATATGGAAGTGCCTGTTTAATAATGACACTTGTGCCTGTTATCCTATCACTAATCTTGAAAACCAAATTTAAGTTTCCATCACCTATTTCACTGCAAGATAACGATGCGTGTTCAGGAAAAAGGTTCAGTTCTTTAGCTAAATTAATTGCTGTATCCTCTGTTAAGCTTTCGTATGATTGTTTTGCTAATATGGCCATGCCGCCACTCCTCTCAATATAATTGCTGAGTTATACGAAGCCGGCATTTTTATATGAGCAAAATTAAAAATGCCTCCTTCATCAGAAAGAGGCAATCGAAATTATCTATCGCCTCTTATCTCTCAGAAAGAATTCTCTCTGAATGGAATTAGCACCGTGCCCTCTGGCGCGATTTAACTGCGCCTCGTCTCACAACGATATTACGGTCGGTTGCTGGGCTTCATCGGGCCAAATTTCCCTCCGCCAGCTCTGGATAAGAGTATAAATTACATATTCAAGTTGTTTACTTGAGGAAAATGTTAGCATCACTTTTCTGAATATGTCAAATGTTTTTTTAATTCCTTCAAGGTTAAACATGTTTAATAAATGCATTGAAAATTGATTCTTTTTTTTAAGCTGCATCCTCCGTAATATAGTTTTTAAGCAGTAATACCCTATAAGGCCAAGTGTCTTTCAATTTATTCACAAGAATAAATTCAATTTTCAATCGTATATTCTAATAACCTTAATTTACAAAATTCATAATTGACAGAATGAATGACTGATGTAATAATACGGGATATATTCAGTCAATTTATAAAATTTCATTTTCTTATCAAGAGCAGGTGGAGGGACGAGCCCGATGATACCCGGCAACCGATCCAAATGAATTGGACACGGTGCTAATTCTTGCAGCAAAAGCTGGAAGATAAGAAGCTGTTAATACCTTTATTAACCTCTTCTTATTTGAAGAGGTTTTTTGCTGTTTAACTATTATCCCGTGCTGTGCAAAACCCTATAATCAAAGTGTTTAGGAGTGATTTAAATGAGTGAAATCATTGCAACCTATCAAATATACGGAAAGCCCGGAAAACTGGAATCTAAACTTGAAAGTATTGCCCTTGGGTTAACTGTAGGATCATGGACAGATCTCCACGCTGTTGATCAGGAACAGTTAAGAAAACATAAAGGCAGAGTTGTGTCAGTAAAAGAATTCTTTGATGATGAGCATCCTTCCCGCTTTGGCGAAGTAAGGGCAGAAGGGAAAATTGCTTATCCTTCCGCCAACTTTACTGCTGATTTGCCTGCCATTTTAACAACTGTTTTTGGCAAGCTCTCTTTAGACGGAGAAATAAAACTTTTGGACCTTGAATTTGATTCAGATATCACAGCTCACTTTCCTGGTCCCCGCTTTGGAATTTCCCAGATAAGAGAGTCGATTGAAGTATTTGATCGGCCACTCGTCATGAGTATTTTTAAAGGAGTTATTGGCCGGAATTTACCTTTTTTAAATGAACAGCTGAAAAATCAAGCATTAGGCGGAGTAGATCTTGTAAAAGATGATGAAATCTTATTTGAGAACGAGCTTACTCCTTTTGATAAACGCATTGTGTCATCTAGAGAAATTTTACAGAATGTTTACGAAGAAACTGGACACCGAACTCTATATGCAGTCAACTTAACCGGGCGGACATCTAAGCTGCGTGACCAAGCCAGAAGGGCAAAGGAGCTCGGGGCAGATGCACTTCTTTTTAATGTTCATACATATGGGCTGGATGTTCTCCATGAATTAGCTGAAGACGATGAAATTGCTTTGCCGTTTATGGCTCACCCTGCGTTTAGCGGAGCATTCATTTCTTCAGACTTCTATGGATTATCAAGTTCATTAGCGCTTGGAAAACTTGTCCGCTATGCAGGTGCAGATTTTTCCTTATTCCCTTCCCCATATGGAAGTGTTGCAATGCCTCGAAATGAAACCTTAAGGATCGCTCAGGCATTGCGGGAGGAATCTGCCTTGGCTGCAGCATTTCCAGTACCATCTGCGGGCATTCATCCCGGTTTAGTGCCTAAGCTAATCAAGGATTTTGGAACAGATTGCATCATCAATGCCGGCGGTGGAGTACACGGCCATCCCCATGGCGCCATTGGAGGAGGTAAAGCATTCCGGCAAGCTGTAGACGCAGTTTTAAATGGCATTACACTCGAGGAAGCAGCATCTCAGCATAAAGAATTAAAATCAGCTTTAGACTTATGGGGAGTTGAATGAAGGTGAATCCAATTATATTTTGCGATTTTGACGGCACAATTACGGAAAGCGACAATATAATTTTGATTATGGAAAAATTCGCTTCTGTTGAAGCGAATGAAATCAAGAATGCCATCTTAAATGAGGATCTATCCATCCAGGAAGGTGTCAAACAATTATTTTCACTGCTGCCCTCCTCTCTTAAAGATGAAATTATTTCTTATGTGTTAGAAAATGCAAAAATTCGTGATGGTTTTAATGAATTTATTTCATTTACTCAAAAACACGAAATTCCGTTATACATTGTCAGCGGGGGAATTGATTTCTTCCTACATCCAGTATTAGAACCATATGGACCTTTTGAGAACATATTTTGCAATCATGCAGATTTTTCGGGTGAAAAGATTAATATCGTTTATCCTTATTCATGTGATGATATATGTTCTTCCCAAGGATGCGGATGCTGCAAGCCATCGATTATTCGTTCATTTTCAGATAAAGACATGGAAACAATCGTGATCGGAGATTCAATTACCGATTTGCAGGCAGCAAAGTTAGCACACCATGTATTTGCCAGAGACTTTCTTATAAAAAAATGTGAACAATATGACATTCCTTACCAGTCATTCCATAACTTCTATGACATTATCAATAAATTAGAAGAAATGATTGAGGTAAAAATATGAATCTAAATGAACAAAAGTGGAATGAATTAGCAGACATAAAAGATGAATTAGCTCAAAGAGATTGGTTCATGGGCACAAGCGGGAATTTAGCAATAAAAGTAAGTGACACTTCTTCGCATTTTTATGTAACTGCAAGCGGTAAAGATAAAAGACAAAGAACGAATGAAGACTTTTTACTGGTCAATTTAGAAGGTCTGCCAGTTGAAGATACAAACTTAAAACCTTCTGCAGAAACATTGCTCCATTCTGCCATATACAGTCAAAGTAAGGCCGGCTGCAGCCTGCACGTGCATACTGTGGCTAACAATGTAATCTCAGAACTTTATGGAGATACCGGTCAAGTAAAATTTCAGGATCAAGAGCTAATTAAGGCTTTTGATTTATGGGAAGAAGATGCTGTACTTACCATTCCTATTATCAAAAACTATGCCTCGATCCCGCGTTTAGCTGAAGCTTTTAAGGAACATATATACAGTGATAAAGGCGCTGTTCTAATCCGTAATCATGGCATCACGGTTTGGGGCAGGACTGGATTTGAGGCAAAAAAATTACTGGAAGCAAGTGAATTTTTATTTCAATATAAATTAAAAGTTTTACAATTGACGGGAGGAAAAAATTAATGGCTACTATTCATTTTCAAAATTCAGAGGAAGTTATTTTAGAGCAAGCTGAGGTTGCAGCATTTTTAGAAAGTCAGGAAGTTATCTATGAAAATTGGAACATGGCTAAACTGGATGGTGAATTGCATGAAAAGTTCACTCTATCAGATGATGATAAAAAGTCGATCCTCGGCGCCTTTCATGATGAAATTAAAGAGATTTCTGAAAAACGGGGATATAAAGCTGCGGACATCATTTCACTATCTGAAAATACTCCAAATTTAGATGAGCTGTTAACAAATTTTCAGAGAGAGCATCATCATACAGATGATGAAGTTCGTTTTATTGTGAGTGGCCATGGGGTCTTTGTTATTCAGGGAAAAGACAGCCGATTTTTTGAAGTCCATTTAAATCCTGGTGATTTGATTTCTGTTCCTGAAAATACTAGACATTATTTCACGTTAGCTGATGATCGGAAGGTAGTTGCAATCAGGCTTTTCATTACCCAGGAAGGCTGGGTGCCAGTTTATGAGAAAGACGAAGCAAAAGCTTAAGTGATAAAACAAAAACCAACAGGCCCAATTTGGTCTGTTGGTTTTTACTGTTAATTATCATGAAAATACTTCAACAGGTTTGCCTAACGCCCACTTTCGAATCGCTTTGGCAACTCCATCATGATTATGATGTTCTGTTACTGCATCTGCTGTTTGCTTAAGTATCTCTTGAGCATTGCCCATTGCTACACCCCAGCCGGATTCTTTAATCATGGCAATATCATTTAAACTATCCCCGCATGCCATGACATTGTCAATGGAAACGCCCAGTTTTTCACAAACAGCCTTTATCCCCATCGCTTTGTTGATTCCGAGTGCATTTACTTCTAAATTGGTTAAGCTTGAATTTGTTATTTCAAGAGCACCTTTTTTGGATAATTGTATTTTTATTTCTTCTCTAATTTGGTCATCCTCAATTTCAAAGCCAAATTTCAGCCAATTAATTTCTAACAGGTTATCAGGCATTTCATTATGCCAAACCCCTTCACAGCCAATTGCCCAAAACTTTGTGCTGTGTGTTTTGGATAATTCCCACATCCATTGAACTAATTCAGCATCTACATTATTTCTTTGTACCAGTTCTCCAGACGGCCCCCAAATTTCACTGCCATTCACCGTTACTAAATAGGAATTCAGCTCCAGTGATTTTGCGTATTCATTGCAGGATAATTTAGATCTTCCAGTACTCAGGATAATATGTATCCCTTTTTTCTTTGCTTCTGCTATGGCAGCCCTATTTTCAGAAGAAACTTCTCCATCACTATTTAGCAGTGTACCATCCATATCAAGGGCGATTAATTTAATTTCTGGTGTGTTTTTCGAACCCAACATGTATTATCATACCTCCCTTTTCTACAACCATTATAAAAGGAAAGGTCAACATTTTTCTAAGAATCAGCTTTTTTTTACATTATTTACAAAAAGTTCAGAAAAGAATAATATAAAATTTACATATCTTCCTCATTTTCCTCTTTAAAAAGCTCAAGTAAAAAGCGATCGCGATTATCCAAGAAATACTTTGTTATTTGAAAATGATCAGTTTCTTCATAGGCAACCTTCCTAATTTCCCCCTCATCAAAACTAAAAATATCTGCATCTGGATACCCCAGAAGAATGGGTGAATGTGTCGCAATAATAAATTGACAATCTTCTCTTTTAGTTAAATCATGTATAATTCGCAAAAATGCCAGCTGCCGTGCAGGTGATAAAGCTGCTTCTGGCTCATCTAATAAATAGAGCGCCTCTCCATTAAAACGATGGTGAAATAAGGTTAAGAACGATTCGCCATGTGATTGATGATGAAGAGATTTTCCTCCATATTGGTTATATATCAGTGGATCCTCTTTTGCTAACTGATCAATATGTGAAGCAAACTGATAAAAAGATTCAGCACGCAAAAAAAACCCATTGGCCGCTTTAGGCATCCACGACAAACGAATATTTTCCCCAAGTGCAGATTCAGCTTGATCGACATCAAATAAATTATTTCTGCCTCCTCCCGCTGTGTTAAATTCACATTTATCTGCAATAGCTTCAAGTAGTGTGGATTTACCTGATCCATTCTCTCCAACGAAAAAAGTAACTTTTTTCTCTAACTGCAGCTCTTTGAAGTTTTTTATTGATGGGATCGTAAATGGATATTTACTTAAATCATCATTAGCTCCAAAAAGCAATGAAACTCGTTTTAAAAACATTCGCCTATTCTCCCCGCTTAAAGGTAATAATAAAAAGATTCTGTTTCTGCGATAAGTTCACAATCATTAGCATCAAAGACTTTCTTCATTTTTATGTTAGATTTATGTGTACTGCCGATATAGTAAGAAGCTCCTATGTTCTTCAGGATATTTAATGAATCTAAGTGAAGAATCCTGGCATAACCATTTCCCCTTTTATTTGGCAATAGACCAAGATAAAAAAGCCGGCCTTCATCCTGTGTTCCCGGTTCAATATGGGGAATTGAAATCCCAATAGGTTCCCCATTCTTAAAGGCAGCAAAACAGCTGGACATCCACTGATCCTGCAGTTCACTCTTTAATCCTGCCATATGCTCTTTTATTGAAAGAGTTGAGATGGCATTATCCGAATTTTTCATACACTGAGCCCATAGTTCCGCAAATTCGGCTTCTGTCAATGCAGAATCAGATATGCATTTCCACTCAAAAAACAACTCATTTATGTTAAAAAAGCGAAGATCCTTTTTCACTTCTATTTTCTGAGCAAATTCAACAAATTCAAAATCAAGCAAAATCCTTTTATACACTCGCGCTGCATCAGAGTCCGAATAGAGCATAAACCCAAGTCGATTTAATTTTTTTATCCTGCTGAAAGCAAGCAATTCAGCTACTTGTTTTTTAAATAGACGATCATTCATAGATTGATTGGCATTTTGCTCAAAAAATAAGTAAGCCGGCAGACCATTCAATATTTTAAAGCTTGGATAAAATGAAGTGTGGAAGTTCATTTAATTCCTCCTATGTACCATTTCATTATATCAATGATGGTAGAGAATGAAGCAAGTAAAGCGTCAATATGTTAAAATAGTAACGTATTTTTCGAGAATTGAAATAAATAAGGGTAAGAAGGTTTGTTATGAGTAGCATTAACAGCAAAAATATCATTTTAACACTGAGCTTTGCTGTCCTTGGAGCTCTGCTCTTCTCATTTATTGGCATACCAGTTCCATGGCTGCTTGGTCCTTTAGCTGCCACTTTGCTCTTTTCTTCTTTTAGTAAGGTGACTCCTGTTTTCCCAGCGAAGTTTCGCGATATTAGCATCATGATTATCGGCTATTCAATGGGGCTTTCGTTTACTAAGGAGAGTATGATTCAGATGGGGACAAGTTTGCCGTATATGCTGACATTCACGGTAGTTTTGATCCTATTTTGCGGCTTTACTGCCAAAATCATCTCTAAAATAACTGGGATTGATTATCCTTCTATTTTAGTTGGAAGCATACCGGGAGGCTTATCACAAATACTTGTATTTGCTGAAGAGGTAAAAGGAATCGATCTTACAGTAGTCACCTTTTTACAAGTAACCAGAGTGATCATGATCGTTGTTACTGTCCCTTTCCTGCTCTTTGGGCCATTTTTTCACCAAAATGGTGCAGAAAATTATTCTGTTTTAAGCTCCAGTGCAATGGATAACTATTCACTTTTGCTTATATACATTCCTGCAGCGATTCTTTTCACGCTTTTAGGGAAGAAAATAAAATCCCCAACTCCCTATTTGCTTGGTCCTCTTGCAGCAACTGCTTTATTAGGATTAACTGGTCTGGATGGCCCTAGTATTCCTGCGATTGTTTTAGATCTTGCTCAGCTTTCAATTGGCTGTTATGTTGGCATGCTAATGAAGCCGAAACATTTAAAAAATAAGCGGAAAATTTTTATTCTGGCAATCATCAGCAGTATCGTACTTATTGGCGGCTCTTTATTAATGAGTATAGGATTAACGCAAATCCTGCCGCTCTCTGCACCAACAAGCTTTCTAAGCCTCGCACCAGGCGGGATGGACCAGATGGCCATCATGGCACACGAAGTCAACGCAGATCTCTCAACCGTAACAAGCTATCAGCTCTTTCGTATATTCTTTATATACTTTATGATTCCGCCTTTTTTGAAATGGCTGTTTCGAAGGCTGTCACAGTGACGCCCCGGAATTCCCCGTATTTTGTCGAAGACCCACGCTCTTTGTTGTATGCAAATTAAGCTGCCGATTATGGCAGCTTTTTTCGTTGGTTTCGGACACCGAATTCCTTTTTTCACCAGTTTTTCCTCTCTTCTTGCTGAATTTCGTCTTGTTTTTAGAGCTTTTGTCGTCATGCAGGAAAAAGATATTACAGATGCTGAATAAGTTAACGTATAAAACGGGAATCCGGAATCAGGTTCCGAATCATTCATACTATCTATCTAACATTGAAAGGGCGAAAACCTATGACTAACCAATTTACTAAAGCATATACGATTAATGAGGTTTCAAAACAAATTGGAGTACCGGCTGGTACACTAAGACAGTGGGAAAAAGACTTAAAAGGTTTATTGCAGATTCCCCGCTCCAAAAATGGGGCGCGGTTTTATACCGATCATGAAATAAAACTGCTGACGAAAATTAAAGAAATGCGTGATAATAACTTGAATCAAAAAATGATACATCAGCTTTTACACGCCCATCTTCAACTTGAAGCAAATAAAACGGGTGATACAAAAGAGACTGAAAATCAGATAACTGCCATTGAACGTGGTACAGATGAAACACCGCCTCCTTCAATTGAACAATTTAAAACAGAACTATTAAGTGAAATAAAAAACGAAATCGTCATGAGTATTCGCAAGGAAGTGGTTGAAGAAGTCAAAAGAGAGATTTCAAAAGGCGCTCTTTATACTGTAAAAAATCTCTCAGATTCCATTTATAAATCCAGTGAAAAAACAAAGGCTGAGATCCATACTCTCACTGATCGAATTCAGCAGTCTTCGGAACAAACCTCCGAAGTAGTCGGAACGTTGTCTAAACGGGTTTCGAGAGCTTCGAAACGTCATTCCGAACATTTTCATGCATTGACAAAAAGAATATCTGAATCATCCGAAGCCTCCTCTGAGGAATTTAAAACAATGATTCACTATATATCCAGTTCAGCTGAAGTGACGAGCGGTGAAATGAGCACATTAATTGAAACATTAAATGCAGATCGGGAAATATACATAGAGTCAATCCAAAAAGAACGTGAAATGTACTGGCAGCAAAGTCGTGAAAGAGAAGATCGTTTTCAAAACTTCATTGAATCTTTTCGAAAAACAGCTGCAGCTGAAGAAGTTCCTCAAAAAATTTGGTGGCAATTCTGGAAATAATCGTTATTCTTACATGTTTTAGCGAAAAAAGGGTAATTGCTAATAATATACAATCCCTTTTGCACGGTTATCATCAAATAAATTTAAAGTGCTGGTTCTATCGCTGGCTGTTCAAAATAGGTTTAATTCAGAATGGGAAGGTGATCGCAAATGTCCACACAAAAAAAATCAGCTGATAAATATTCTGCTAAGCAAAAAGATCGTTTCCAGCTGGATGAGCTGCAGAAGAAAATGGACGCGGTTAAAATGAAGCTTGAGCAACTTGAATATAAAATTAACGAATTAATGTCAAATGATATTAAATAGCTGTAAATCAAATGGATGTAGTTCAAGTTAAATCAAACTTTGGTCAGTTTGCGGATCGTGATTGAGATTATAGCATGCTCATTGACGCAGGTGACTTCCCAGGAAAAAAGTAACAGAATATCTGCAGAACTTGGGTGTGAATAAGATTGATATCGTCATTGGCACGCACCCTGATACAGACCATATCGGACAAATGACGATAAGTGTAAAATCAAAAAAACGAGCGGTCCAAGCAAGGACCGTTCGTTTTTTAAAGTATATTCTTTCCATAAAATATCTCATCCATCTCTGTCTGCAGACGTTCTGTAATTTCTTTTTCTTCTTGGTCAGTAAGTTTGTCCTTAGTATATCCGAATAAATAATTGTTCAGGTCGAAATCTCTGATCTTGCATTTTGTATGAAAGGTGTGCGCTTGATATATATTTACATCGATCATATCAAATTCTTCCTTTACTTCTTCAGGGATATAGTTTTGGATTGAGCTAATATCATGGTCAATATACAGTTTTTGGCCATCCTTATCCCTCGTAAAACCTCGTACACGATAGTCAATCGTCATGATATCTGTATCAAAGGAATGAATTAAAAAGTTTAACGCCTTCAATGGAGAAATTTCTCCGCACGTTGATACATCGATATCTGCCCGAAAGGTACTTATTCCTTCGTCAGGATGATATTCAGGATATGTATGAACCGTAATATGACTTTTATCCAGCTGCATGACAACAGAATCCGGTAATGGTCCAGGCGACTCATCATACGATTCCGTTGGCACCTCCACAACTGGTCCTTCTGAAACTAGTACTGTCACACTAGCTCCCTGTGGAACATAATCCTGCTGAGCAACATTTAGCACATGTGCACCGATAATATCGGAAACCGTTTTTAAAATATAAGTTAATCTTTCTGCATTATATTGCTCATCAATATATTCAATGTATGCTTCTCTTTCCTCTTTGGTTTTTGTATAACAAATATCATACATGTTGAAGCTTAATGATTTAGTTAGATTATTAAATCCATGCAATTCAATTCTTTGTTCTGGTGTCAGTTTCATGTTATCCCTCTCTTCATTCATAACAGGTTTCTTCTTTCTCTTATGTTACCCATTTAAATGCTGAAAAAACAAAAGGTTCATGACTGTGTTTTAAATTCTTTCTTTTAAGGGTAAAAAAGGAAAGAGGAAAAACGTCTAAATCCTCTTGTATAACGACTATTTACATGATGTAATGAATTAATCATTTCTAAGCAGGTGAACAAGTGCGTAAATTAATTCTATTAGCTATTTTTGTTGCTGTTTTGTATACAGCTTGGCCCACACTAACAAATGAATCTGAGCAACATGCAGATGCCTCTGTTCTGGAAAATTTAAAGAATGATTTCTTAGCATTAAAAGAAAATGCAGAAGTCTCTTCATTTGTCAGTTCCTTCTTAGCAAATGCAGAGGACCTTTTCAACGATATTGTTGCTTCACTCAAGGACATCTCTGATCAAGAACAGGAGCAAGAAGCACTGCCAGTTGATAAACCCGAATTAAACGCCCCAGATGCCGAAGCTTTTTCAATCATGAATCTTGAGATCGGTGATTCCCGATCACATATTGAAAGTAATTTGGGCAAACCTCAGCGGACGACAACAAACGAGTATAGCCAAGAATGGCACACCTACCATGACAATTATCATAACTTTGTAATGGTTACTTATTTGGATGATGCCGTTGCGGGATTATACTCAAACCAAGATGTCATCTCTTCAACCTATGACATTGCATTTGGTACTGCAGAACAAGAGGTTCTTGAACAGTTAGGAACTCCTTTATCAAAAATAAGAAAAGGTTTTACCTACTATCAATTTGAGAAAAACCGTGACTATGATATTTTTGAATTAAGTGACAGCTATGTTACCGTTTTTTATGATCAGCATAATGATGATAAGGTTAAAGCACTGCAAATCATTAGTCACACTCTCGAATCTGAAAAGGACGGCTTTTATGGTGAACCGAATGAAGAATTAATGGTTGGATTTGAATATCAGTTGTTTGACATCACGAATGCAGAAAGAGTGAGCAGAGGAATTAATGCACTCACATGGGATGACCATGTAAAAGAAACAGCCCGTAAACATAGTGATGATATGGCCGAGAATCATTATTTTGACCATAACAATTTAGAAGGGCAATCACCATTTGATCGGATGAAAGAGGATCAACTTGACTTCCGGATTGCCGGTGAAAATCTTGCATCGGGTCAATTCAGCAGCATATTTGCACATGAAGGGTTAATGAACTCACTGGGGCATAGAGAAAATATCCTTCGTGAGGACTATGAATATCTAGGTGTCGGAGTATCTTTTAATGAGAATCTTCAGCCGTATTACACAGAAAACTTCTATACGGATTAACTTAAAATGTTGTATCAGTTTGGAGGAGTTCTTTAAAGAATTCCTCCTTTTAAATGATTTTCCGATCAGTACCCATAAAAAGAGCCAGCTATGATATCAACAGCTGGCTCTTTTTACGTTTATTTTGTTGGTACCTTCTTTTCAATTTTCACTTGGTCAATTCGATTATCAATCACTGTTAATATTTCAAATTCCAAATGCTGATAATCAAACTTCTCTCCTTCTTCTGGAAAATAACCAAGCTCTTTCAGAAGAAAGCCTGCCAAGATGTCCTCATCTTCTGGAATTTTGCTCTTAAATACATCATTAATGCGTCTAATCGCCAATTTGGCATTACATATAATATGAGTATCTGTTAATTCATCAATCAAAATAGTTGCATCTTCATCCGTTTCATCTTCGATTTCCTGTCCAAGCATCGCTTCAATTATATCCTCATGACTGATAATTCCGCGCGTACCGCCGTATTCATCCAATACAATCGCCATATGCTTACGCTCTTTTGTCATCAGTTTAAATACTTTTTCAATAGAATGGAATTCATAAACAAAAAGCGGTTCATTATCTGTATAGTCATGAAGTGTTTTGCCGTCCTCTACAGACCAGGATAATAAATATTTTGAATGAAACACACCGATAATATTATCCATATTTTCTTTATAAACCGGATATCTCGTGTAATGATTGTTTAGCACAATATCCCGGGCGGAATCAAACTCTGAATCATATGGAATACCTATAATATCCATCCTGGGAGTTTTAAGAGCGTCTCTTACATCTAGACTGTAAAAATCAATAACCCCTTTAATGGTTTGTGTTTCTTCGTTTTTAAAGGTACCTTCTACAGTTGCAATGTCTACCATTGTAATTAAATCTTCCCTTGAAACTGAAACAGTATCAGGATCTTCTTTTGAAACTAACCTTATCACCATTCTTGTGAATCTTGAAAGCAAGAATGTCACTGGCTTTAATATAAACATTAAGATTCTTATAACAGGATACACAATGAACGCAACGCGATCAGCCATTGAAGCTGCAATCGATTTTGGTAAAACTTCAGCGAAAATAATAAGCGCAACTGTTAAAATCCCTGTTGCAATCCCAACATTAAAATTATATTCAATCGCAATGACAGTAACTAAAGTCGGTAGCATTATATTAGCAACATTATTTCCAATAAGAATTGCTGTGATAAGCTCATCTGGCTTAGACACAGTCTCGAGCAGCTTTGCTGCTTTCGTATCATTATTTTCTGCTCGTGTTTTTAATTTCATTTTGTTGACTGCAGTTAATGCCGTTTCACTACCAGATAAGAAAAAAGACATTAACATAAAAAATATAATTGCAATAACCAAGAATTCTTCCCCTTTTCAATCAATTTTATTGTTTGTTACCCTTCTTTTTTAATATAATAACCTTTTTCGTTTACCAATTTCCAATAATTACACTGCAAAGTAATGTTATTCAACTGTACACTATATGATATATTCCTTCTGTATTATATTCTTACCTTTAAAATACAAAATACTCATTCCTTCTTTACCCCTGCAATTATCAGATCATCCTTTCCATTCTAGGAAATATAGTTTATATTTTTATAAAAAATTATAATGTTGAAGGGTATAAGGCAGCTTTCTTCGTCTATAAATGTGGAAAGAATCATTTTAAAAGGAGCAAAGAAAAATGGAATTTGATTTATTAACAATCTTAAAAGCAATTATCTTAGGAATTGTAGAAGGTTTAACTGAGTTTGCACCTGTTTCATCAACAGGACATATGATCATTGTGGATGATATGTGGCTGCAGACCGAATCTTTTTTATCAAAATATACGGCTAACACCTTTAAAGTTGTCATCCAGTTAGGTTCGATTTTAGCAGTCGTTATTATTTTTAAAGATCGTTTTATGGATATGCTTGGATTATCAAAGAAAAAAGCGGAATCAGCGAATATTCCGAATCGACTAAAGCTCTCTACAGTAATTGTTGGTTTAATACCAGCTGGAATACTAGGCGTTTTATTTGAGGATTATATTGATGAGCATTTGTTTACAACTAAAACGGTTGTAATCGGTCTAATTATTGGGGCATTATTTATGATTGCTGCTGATTTATTTTCATCTAAAAAGCCAAAGGTTAACGCTGTTGAGGAGATTACATATAAGCAGGCCTTCTCGATTGGTCTTATACAGTGTTTTTCACTATGGCCTGGTTTTTCACGTTCAGGTTCTACCATTTCCGGCGGTGTATTATTGGGATTAAGCCATCGTGCTGCAGCTGATTTTACCTTTATAATGGCCGTGCCTATTATGGCTGGTGCAAGCTTTTTATCCCTGTTAAAAAATTGGCAGTACTTTACGATCGATGCTCTGCCCTTTTTTATTGCTGGCTTTATTAGTGCCTTTCTTTTTGCACTGTTATCCATTAAATTCTTTTTGAAGCTTATTAACAAAATCAAACTGATTCCATTCGCTATTTATCGGATTGTTTTAGCATTGGTTATTTACTTTATTTTTCTCTAGGCTAGAACATGTTTTCTATTATATATCTTTACCAATATCCTTTCGAATGTAACAAGTGGTCCAGTACTTACAGACAAATAGTATGTGGGATACTTATAAGCTAAATATAGATATTTTATGTATCTACTCCCTTTTAAGCATTTTTTTTGGTCACAGCGTAGACAATTGTTAGAATGTATGTACCTACATTAATTCAGAAAGAAGCTGAGAGCAGATGACAAACGTAAAATATTCTGTATTGGATTTAGCGCCTGTCGTTGAAAATAGTACAGTCCAAGACTCCTTAATGAATACATTAGACTTAGCACAGCATGCAGAAAAGTGGGGTTTTGAGCGCTTCTGGCTAGCTGAGCATCATAATATGCCAGGCATCGCAAGTTCTGCAACATCTGTCGTAATTGGCCATGTTGCTGCTGGAACTTCAACTATAAGAGTAGGATCCGGCGGTATTATGCTGCCCAACCATGCACCATTAGTAATTGCAGAACAATTTGGAACACTAGAGTCACTTTTCCCCAATCGAATTGATCTTGGATTAGGCCGTGCGCCGGGTACAGACCAGGTTACGGCAATGGCTTTAAGGCGGGATCGCCGCAGCGATGGGAATGACTTTCCTGAACAGCTGGAGGAATTGAGAGCCTATTTTAACCCTTCTTTAAGTGAACATACTCCGGCTGTACATGCCGTCCCAGGAGAAGGACTTTCCATCCCAATTTGGCTGCTCGGATCAAGCGGTTTTAGTGCTCAGCTTGCGGGTCAGCTAGGATTGCCTTTCTCATTTGCAAGCCATTTTTCACCTGAGAATACAATACCGGCTATTAATTTATACAGAAGAAGCTTTACCCCATCTTCTGTTTTAAGTGAGCCTTATGTTATGGTTGGTGTGAATGTTATTGCAGCAGATGAAGAACATCAGGCTAAAAGAATAGCTACATCTATGCAGCAATCTTTTCTTGGATTAATTCGAAATGAACGTGGAAAATTAAGAGCACCAATTGATGAGATCGAATCAGTTTGCACGCCTTATGAGAAGGCTATTCTGGATAAGCAATTAGGGTCTTCAATTGTTGGGGATGCTTCTAATGTAGAAGAAAAATTAACTGCATTTATTGCAGAAACTGGCGCTGATGAAATAATTGTCAATGCACAAATCTTTAATCATACAGACCGATTGCGTTCCTATGAGATCGTTTCAGAAGTAATGAAGCAATACAACGCAAAATAACTTTGCAAACAAAAAGGCTATTCAAGTCCAAATAGGACTTGAATAGCCTTTTACATTTTCTCAAACGAAGTATATTTAGATTTATAACTATTTACTTTTGTTGTTCAGAGGATAGTTCATCCACTAATCTTTCAGCCAATCGTCTATAAAGGTTACTCATTTGTACAATCGATGTGATGAGAAGAATTTGCTCCAGTTCTTCCTCGCTTTCATGAAAAGAGTGCGCTATTTGATCACGAGCTTCTCGCTGCTTTAATTCCGCATGACTTTGAAAATCGTTAATGTTTTGATTAAAGAGTTTGAGGTAACTATTATAAAAGGCTTCTAATTCGAAATCTGAATCTTTTTCCCTTTTATTTAAGCCATCCAGTGTGGTTTTAATATCATTAATGGATAATCCACCTTTTAATTGATAGATTAAGCTAATCAAGATGATATGTTCCTTTGAATATTTTTTGTTTTTTACTGAAAAAAACAATTTTCCCTTAGCATAATTATTTATCATCGTTTTTGTTAAGACTTTCTCATCTTCATTGCGTTTAGCTTCTGCATATTTATTTTCAAATAGCTGAATGACCTGATCCATATATAAATCGATCTGGGGAATCTCTTCTAATGAAATATACTTATCTAACACCATCTTCTTTAAGATTTCATTCATTTCCTTCATTTTGTTTAACCCTCTGTTTCGATGTATTATATCGTCCATATTACTTTAAATTTTCGAGTATGTAAATGTTGACTACTTAGTAAAATACATATATTATTATATGTAGTTATTGATACTACATATATTAGTTTTTCAAAAAAAGGAGGATGCAAAAATGACATCTTATATTCGTGAACCTATTAACGGACTTACCCATCTTGCCGGAGCAATCCTTTCTTTTATTGCCTTAATCGCTATGGTAATAAAAGCATCCATGACAACTACTTCTGCAATTGCCATCACTGCTGTCATCATTTTTGGAATTAGTATGATTTTGCTGTATTCCGCTTCAGCGACCTATCATATGGTCATCGCAAAAGACCGAGTGATTGCTTTTCTTAGAAGACTGGATCATTCTATGATCTTCGTATTAATTGCTGGCTCCTATACTCCTTTTTGTTTAATTAGTTTAGATGGAGTTACTGGATGGGTGCTGTTTACGATTGTATCCGTTATTGCCGTTTTGGGCATTGTCTTTAAAATGGTTTGGTTTAATTGCCCGCGCTGGTTATCTACTGCCCTTTATATTGGTATGGGATGGATCATTATTTTTGCGTTTGCACCTTTAAGTGAAACGTTAAGCACAGCGGGTGTGTTCCTATTAATCTTTGGTGGTGTATTATACACGATTGGCGGAGTCATTTATGCCGTTAAGCCCAAATTCCTTGAGTTTAAACATTTAGGTTTTCATGAGATCTTTCACATTTTTATCATGCTTGGAACAACCGCTCATTTCCTAAGCGTATTTATGTATGTTTTGTAAAATATTATATCTTCTCCATACATTTCGTAAATATAAAAAAGGGAATCCAGCAGCCATGGATTCTCTTTTTCATTTCGTAATCTGATAATTATAATCTTAGATCTTTGTAAAATATGGTTCATATCTAGGATCTGCATAGAAAGGCGGTCTTGGGCCAATCATGGCCAGGTTAAATGGCGTCTCATTATCAGCATAAAAAACTTCCTCTTTTTCATTTGATTCGTCGATAAGTAAGTATTTCACTTCTAAATTCACATAATAAGGCAACATCTGTCATATCTCCTCTCTTACATCCAGTCTTGAACACTATATGCAAATCAATCTATTATTGAGCAAGTCTCCTTTACTGCCATACATAGGCACAAATTAGGCATATGTATCATAAGTTAATCTGACTGCAGGAAAAGGAGGCTTTACTTTGCCTAATAACGATTATGAAAAGCTAGGTAAGCAAGAATATCCAATGTATCCGAATTTCGGGAAAATCACTAGATATGAGGAAGTACCTCTCGCAGTACCAGAGCAGCGTCAATACCGGCAGCCTGGTGAAGAAGGATTAATGGTGCCAAAACCGATTATTGAAAATCCAAATTATACTGGAAGCAGAAAACTTAACGGTAAAACGGCTTTAATCACTGGCGGAGACAGCGGAATGGGAGCAGCCGCAGCCATTGCGTTTGCTAAGGAAGGTGCAGACGTTGCTATTGCCTACTTGGATGAACATGATGACGCTAATCGAACGAAAAGACGAATTGAGGCGATTGGCAAACGATGTCTGTTATTGCCGGGTGATCTGCGAGAAAAACAGCAATGCATAAAAATTGTAGAAGATACGGTAGCAGAGTTCGGGAAGCTGGATATTTTATGCAATCATGTCGGCATTCAATTTCATCAGAATAGCTTAATGGATATCAGTGATGAACAGTTTGATGATACGTTTAAAGTGAATATTTATTCTCATTTTTATACGACTCGTGCAGCACTGAAATACTTAAAGGCAGGCAGTGCTATTATCAATACGGCCTCCATTGTAGCTTATGAAGGCAATGATTTGCTGATTGATTATACAGCTACAAAAGCAGCAAATGTGGGATTTACCCGTGCTCTGGCGAATAACTTGGTAAAGGAAGGCATTCGTGTTAATGCACTTGCACCAGGCAAGGTATGGACACCACTCATTCCATCCAGTTTTTCGGCTGATCAAGTAGCATTGGCTGGAAATCCAATGAACAGAATGGGTCAGCCATTTGAACTAGCTCCTGCATTTGTTTTTCTAGCCTCTGATGATTCCCGCTTTATGACCGGTCAAACCTTACATGTGAACGGCGGACAATGGACTTCATCCTAAAAAATTTCAAATAAATACAATAAAAAAACCAGCACAATGAAGTGACCCCTAAAAGTTAGACACGGTTATTTCATTAGGCAGCTTGGGTAAAATGAGTTCGGTATTGTACCGGACTCATTTTTAATTTCGCCTTAATTCTTTTTGTATTGTAGTATTTAATGTATTTTTCTAATTCTATTTTAAAATGTTCTACACTCTCAAACTCCTTTAGATAGAGGAATTCTGATTTCATAATTCCGAAGAAATTCTCCATTACCGAGTTGTCATAACAGTTCCCT
>NZ_WBOT01000011.1:0-75063 GCF_008923265.1 Bacillus mesophilum
AGGATCAAACTCTCCAAGAAAGAGTTGATTAGCTCTTGTGTACATAATGTACATTGTTGATTCCGAAGAATCTTTTTTTAAACGTTGACGTTTTATTGTTCGTTCAGTTTTCAAAGAGCAATTTTATTAACTCCGCCGCTCAAAAGCGACTTTATTAATTTAACATGGACCGTCGTTTCTGTCAACAACTTTTTTCATGTTTTTTTAACAATCAAGTTGTGTGTCAGCAGCGACGTTTATTAATATACCAACTTACGATAACGAAGTCAACAATTTTCACAAAAAAAATAAAATAGATTATGTATGACCGATATTACTGCTTATAAATGCTGCTGCTGCGCGTGTACTTTAAACATTCTTTAGGTGACGCAATCCGGGTAAATAATTGAAATAATATTTTATACCTCTCGTTCATTGCTCTTTTTACCATAGAATCAATTCTTTCATCCTTCAAATCAAATAGGATTTCATCAAGCTCCCTTTTGATTAAGTACTCCATCTCTTGCACTTCTTTTTGATTGATTAGAAATCCGATCATATATCTTCCTCCAGCTCTTTTTTAGTTCTAGTAGTATTTTCCACACGTACTTTTATTATAAGTATTTTTTGCATTTTCTAGACAAGCACAGCATACATATGTAGCAAGCAACGGAATGGACGAGGTGATAGTTAGATGAATTTTTTCTATGTACTAAATGGAAAACGTGTAAAACAGATGATTATAATCATGACTGCCGCTTTTTTTACCGCTTGGATTTTTTACTTTCAGAACCTTATTCATATGCCGGCATTCTCCGTTAAGGATGGACCGAAAGCCATCTATAAAGGAGAAAAAAACGTGGCACTCACCTTTAATATTGGCTGGGGCGATGAAAAAGCTGAGCCGATTCTCGATGTCCTGAAAAAAGAAAATGTTAAGGCTGCTACTTTCTTTCTATCTGGCGCCTGGGCAGAGAGCCACCCTGATATTGTGGAGAGAATCGTAAAAGAAGGATATGAAATAGGCATGCTAGGTTATGAATATAAAGACTATACTGAAATCGAGCCTGAAAAAGTCAGGCAGGATATCGCAAAAGCTCAAACAGCTTTTGGCAAATTAAATGTTAAGAATATTAAACTGCTGCGTGCGCCAACAGGACATTTTGATCAAAACACATTAAAAATAGCAGAAGGATTAGGCTATACGGTTGTTCATTGGAGTATTGATTCTAAAGATTGGACGAATCCCGGCTCAGAAGTGATTATTAAAAATACAGGGAAAGCAAAAAAAGGAGACATTATCCTGCTCCATGCTTCAGATTCAGCTAAACAGACAGCTGCTGCTTTGCCCGATGTAGTCAAGAACATTAATAATAAAGGACATAAACTGGTATCCGTATCTGAAATGATTGCCAATGCTGATGCGAAAACCAATGAGATTAAATAACTAAAAAACTGTTCTCCAGCTGCACTATATTTCTGCAGCTGGAGAACAGTTTATTTTTTTAATGGAATATTCTTTTTCTGATCAAGCTGCTGACGGTGCATACGAGATTGTTCATTAATTTTTTGCAATATCAATAGCTGGTACGCATTGCAAATAATTAATGGGAAAATCATCAGCCATACCCAGCTATACTCATTTACCCTCAAAATCGGCACCCATTCAATCGTTGTGACAACAATCATGAAAAATAAAGCTGGTATAAATGTTTCTTTTGTTGAGATTCTCACTTTCAGAAAAGCAGTTATTAACCCTGCTGCCAGCAGCATAGCCGCTAATCCTATATATGGAAGCAGGCTATCTCCTTGTTCTGCAAATGCGTTGTAGCGAAAGTATACAAGGTCAAACAGAACAAATAATATTAAGACAACCTGTACACCGTTCCATAATTTATGGGACTTGAATATTCCAAGGCCGAAGCGGTGAATCGTTAAGTATGCAAAAAAGCCCATCTGGCTAATAATACTGAAAATCAGTCCAACGCCAAAAAGCCAAAATAATACGGAAAGAACCTCAAGAAAATCAAAGGGCATAAAGATTGAAGAGAATTCATCCCAACGCACAATAAATCCAGTGATGCTCGTTACTACTCCCCCAAGTAACAGGGTTGATAAGAATAATTTTACCCAAAGCCGGCTAGTCAATTTATTTTTCCCCCATAGCATTAAATTCCTAATTATGATTGTACCAACCAAACATTGAAAAATCTAGGTACATCATAGTTCACGCATAATATTTGTCCTTTTTCTTCATTCTAATGTTAAGGATAATTGTGAAAGGAGTCTTTAACATGTTAAAAATAGCCCGAATACTATTCCCTCTTCTTTTTTTGGCCATAATCTCCGGTTGCGGCCAGGAGGAATCCGGCGGTCAAATGGATTATGATCAAACGAAAAAGATGGTTGTAGATATATTAAAAACAGATGATGGCAAAAAGGCGGTTCAAGAACTGCTCGAGGATGACAAAATTAAGCAAACACTTATTATGGATGAAGCCATTGTAGCAGAAACCATTCAGACAACTCTCACTTCTAAAGAAGGCACTGAGTTTTGGAAAACTTCTTTTGAAGATCCTAAGTTTGCTGAAAGCATGGCAAAAAGCATGAAAGACGGAAACGAACAGTTACTAAAAGACTTAATGAAGGATCCCGAATACCGCGGGATGATGATTGAAGTTTTAAAAGATCCGGAGCTGCAAAAAGAAGTGACCAATGTTCTGAAAAGCAAAGAATATCGAGAACATTTACAAACAGTTGTAACGGAGACATTCGAAAGTCCACTGTTTAAGGCAAAACTGCAAGACATTCTCCTCAAGGCCGCAGAAGAAGCCGGCGGCGGTGGCGGTGGTCAAGGAGGCGGCAGTGAAGAACAGCCAGAGGAAGGCGGAGAAGAAAGTGGTGGAGAAGAAGAATCTGGCGGCGGTGGAGGCAGCTAATGCAGCGTAAGTTTGACAGCCTTTTCTCAATAAGAGAAAAGGTTGTCTCTTTAAGAGTTACATACATCAGAACCAATCAAACCCAAGCTAATAAAAAGCGCGAAGCTATAACAGGCTCCACGCTTTTTTGCTATTAATATTCATATCCTTATTGCTTTTATTATTTCTCAGTTGCTTCTACAATTTTCTTAGCAATATCTCCATAAATCTTTCCAAGCTTATGGTCTTGATCATATACCGAAGGAGCAAAATCTTCCTCATTATAATCCGGCTGTGCTAATGGAAGCTGTCCTAAAACGTCTGTCCGTAATTCTTCAGCAAGCTTCTGTCCGCCCCCTTGGCCAAATACATACTCTTTCTCACCCGTTAGCTTGCTTTCAAAGTAGGCCATATTCTCTACCACGCCTAAAATTTCATGCTCTGTTCTTAAAGCCATTGCTCCTGCCCGGGCAGCTACAAAAGCTGCTGTAGCATGCGGTGTTGTAACAACAATTTCTTTACAGGATGGCAGCATTGTATGGACATCAAGTGCCACATCTCCTGTTCCCGGAGGCAGGTCAAGCAGCAAATAATCAAGTTCTCCCCACTCCACCTCGTTAAAGAAACTATTCAGCATTTTGCCAAGCATTGGCCCTCTCCAGATAATAGGAGCGTTATCTTCTACAAAGAATCCCATTGAAATCACTTTTACGCCAAATCTTTCAACCGGGATAATTTGCTCTCCTCTTACAACAGGGCGTTTAGTGATACCCATCATATCCGGTACACTGAATCCATATATATCGGCATCCACCAATCCGACTTTTTTCCCCAGGCGGGCTAACGATATGGCGAGGTTAACAGAAACGGTTGATTTCCCAACGCCGCCCTTGCCGCTGGCGATCGCAATAAATTGTGTCTTGTTTCCAGGAGATAGCAGGCCAGCTCCACTGTCTGCGTTAGCTTGTCTATATTGAGCAAGAATCTCTTCTGGAAGTTCACTGAAACGAATGCCTACAGTTGCTGCTCCTGCCTCTTTTAAGCGATTGACGATTTCTGTCTGCAGCTGCATCTGTTCGGCTGTTCCCGTTTTAGCAATTAAAATCTTCACACTTACATGTTCTTTTTCTTCTTTTATTTTTATTTCCTCAATTGCGTTTAACTCGCCTAATGTTTTATGTAAAAATGGTTCTCTCAGTCCGCTGATTGCGTCTTTCATGCTTTGTTCTGTTAACATCGTAGCCCCTCCTTATGTAATATCACTCTAAGTATTAGCATGGGTAAAATCCATACATTAATTCTACTATAACATGTTTACCCCCAATAAATAGTAAACAAATATCACACTTATATGAATTATTCAGCAGCTGGTGACAGCTTCAATGAAAACGCTATATTAGCCTTAACCAAATCGACATCGAAAAGGTGCTCATGATCATGAGCACCTTAACGGAAACTATTCTTCCTCTTTTAACTCTGCTTCGTTTGTAAAATAGCGGAGAATCCCATTATAAACAGAAGCAGCGACTTTATCCTGATAGTCCTCAGTTTTCAAACGGGATTTTTCTTCAGGATTTGATAAAAACCCGATTTCAACAAGAGCACCTGGCTTTTCCGCATTTTCTACTATATAAACATTATTGATTGGTTTGGCTTTTCTTGTTGTATTCTCGAGGTTTCTGCGTAGCTCATCTTGGATAAACTTCGCTGATCTTCCGTTTTCAATCAAGTGATTTGAATAAAAGGTTTGCGCTCCGCTCCATCGCGGCGATGGGATGGAATTAAGATGAATGCTGACATAGAATTCTGCATTAGAATCATTGATTAGCTCCAGCCGCTTTTTGAGATCCTCGACTTTTCTTCTGCTGTATCCTTTTGTACCTTCAGGAGCTAAGTCCCGATCCTCTTCTCGCGTCATAAGAACAAGCGCGCCTTGCTCTTGAAGATAATCTCTTATCTTTAAAGAGACATCTAAAGCAATGTCCTTTTCGAGAGCTACTTCATCTCCAGCTCCGCCATCAGGACCTCCATGACCAGGATCTAAAAGGATAATCTTCCCTGTTAAAGGTAAGTTCCACGATTCCCAGGAGTCATCCTCAGAGAAATCGTATTGCAGAATAAAAAACAAAATGGTTAAACCAATAATAAATGCGCCAGCTTTTATTTTTTTATTCATATAAGCCACATCAACTCCCCGCTTGTCCTCCATTCAATATATGGGACAAGATGAGGAATTAGAACATGAAAAGAAGAGTGCTTCTAGTTAATGCAGACGAAGCTTCTGTCTGCGCTGCCCTTTGTTAAAGCCTTCATGCCACCAGCTGTTGACATATTGCTCGCACAAATAATAAAGGGATTCACTCATTGCTCCTTCCTCCCCGTGACTCCAGTACAGGAAAAAATGATAGAGCGTATCAGTAAAATGGAGACGTTCTTCACTGCAGCGTTCCATGACTTGTTCATTTGTTTCTCCATGCATGCCAAACCGGCTGTACTGAGCGCCAAGTAAATACGCTTCAATGGCTACATCATAACAAGCTTCCTCGATTCCTGCATTCATGAGTAAATTTGTTACCAATCTGGATGATCCAAAAAAATGTTTTACCTTTTCTTTTAATTCCTTTATAGACAGTTCCTTCAGAACCGATTTCTCATATTTGACTTGCTTTTCTCGTCTTTTTTCTGTAAATGTCGTGATGACAGTCAAATGTATTCACCCCTTGAAGATATTCTTTAACTGTTCTTAGGCAGCCATGCAGAAATCAGCATTGATTCATTTGCCATTTTTCTGCGATTCTTTTCCAATGTAAAAGCATGGGGCTATAGGTAAATACTATAGAGAAAGATGGACTTATGATATACTTATGTCTTGGTTATAAATAAAAGACTATTTGAAGGAGGTGTCCGGTTGGAAGCTCTGATCTTAGAAATGATTGAGGCTTTTAAAGGATTATCTTACTTTGGCATCATGCTGGCCTTAACATTTGAATTTGTTCCAGCTGAGCTTGTACTGCCGCTAGCTGGCTTTTGGGTATATGAAGGGGACATGAATTTATATGGAGCGATTATTGCCGGTTCCATCGGCGGTGTTCTCGGTCCATTGACATTATATGCATTAGGCCGATATGGCGGCCGTCCAGTTGTTTTAAAATTTGGAAAGTATTTTTTAGTAAAAGAAGAGCATATTGATAAAGCGGATGTATTTTTTGCAAAGTATGGAGGAGCAGTTGCCTTTTTAGGACGATTTATTCCTGGGGTGCGCACAGCTATTTCCATTCCATGCGGGATGGCTAAGATGAATATTTGGAAATTTATCATCTATACATATGTTGCCATGCTTCCTGTCACAGCCATTTACGTTTATTTAGGCTATGCTTTAGGGCCGCAATGGGAAAGAGCTGGAGCCATCTTTGCTCAATATGCGAACTATCTTCTGATCCCGATTGCACTATTTCTTATTTGGTTCGTGTTTACAAGACTTCGGAAGAGAAAAATCTAAGGTTTATTTTCTTAATAAAACTAATAGCGGCCAATTTGCCGCTATTTTTTATTTTACTTGGTGCAGAATAGAAGTCAGTTATGCAAAATACTGCCTGCAACATAAAATGCGTGCACTATATTATACTTTTGTTAATCATCTAAAAGGAGTGAAATAGATGCCACACAAACCAAGTATTCGTAAAGAAGACATCCTAAATGCGTTCCAATTTCGCCATGCATGCAAGGAATTCGATCCCGCGCAAAAAATTACAGAAGAGGATTTTGCATTCATTCTAGAAACTGCAAGACTTTCTCCATCTTCATTCGGCTTTGAACCTTGGAAATTTGTTGTTCTGCAAAATGAACACATAAGAGAAAAGCTGCGAGCCGTTTCCTGGGGTGCACAAAAAACACTTCCAACAGCCAGTCACTTCGTTCTTATTCTGAGCCGAGTAAAACAAAGTCTTACCCCAGAATCTGATTATATTCAGCATATCATGAAGGATGTCCATAAAATGCCGCCCGAAGTTGTCAAAGGAATCGGGGGAGCCTACACCAGCTTTATCGAAAATGAATTTAAGCTTAATGCCTTTGACGAACTGTTCTTTCAGTGGGCATCGAGACAATCGTATATTGCCCTCGGAAATATGGTGACAGCCGCAGCCATGATTGGCGTTGACTCATGTCCAATTGAGGGCTTTGATAAAGGAAAAGCAGAGGCTATCTTAAAAGAAGAAGGCATTCTAATCGATGACTTCGGCCTCTCCTGCTTCGTTGCATTCGGATATCGGGCACAAGATCCGCATCGTCCAAAATCCAGACAGCAGGCAGAGGATATTATTCATTGGGTATAATATAAAAAGGGCTCATTGTTCACATCTAGTGATCAATGAGCCTTTTATAAATGGAAGGATAACCAAAAAACAATTACATAGCACTAAAGCATCGCTTTTGCATTATTCTTGCAAGGCTTTCTTAGTGAGCACTCCTGTTATAAGTACGGCTTGCTCACGATCCACTAGTTTATTTTTTCAACATATTGGCGAGCCAATTCTGTCACTTTCTGATAATCTCCATCCGCTTTTGCTGCGTTGACTAGGTTTCCGCCTATTCCAACAGCCACACAGCCATTATCAAGCCACTCTTGAATATTATCCAGACTTACTCCGCCTGTTGGCATAATATTTACATGAGGCAATGGCGCTTTTACTGCTTTAATATAATCCGGTCCCACCAAGCTGCCTGGGAAAAGCTTAATCACATCTGTCCCATAAGTGAGTGCTTCCTGCATTTCAGTGATGGTTACGCATCCTGGCATATACGGGATACCATATAAGTTACAAAGCTTCGCAACTTGTTTGCTGAAAGCAGGACTGACAACAAATTCACTTCCTGCCATAATCGCTAATCTTGCTGTTGTCTCATCCAATACGGTTCCGGCTCCGACAACAACTCTGCTGTCATCCTTATATTCAGAGACCAGTGATTTAATAGCATCTTCTACACCAGGGATTGTGTATGTCAGCTCCACACACGTGATTCCACCTTCAATACAAGCTTTTGTAATCTGTATAGCCTCTTCAGAAGAATCTGCGCGGATGACAGCGACAATTTTTGATTGTGCGATCTGCTGCAAGGTGTTTATTTTTTTCATTTTACTTTCATTCCTTTCTATTAGTTTGCTGTTTTCATAGAACCTGCGGATTGGATAAAATGCTCTAATTTCTCTCTTGTCGGCAGGCCTTCATTATCTCCCGGAGAGCTGAGCTGAATGGCACCAATGGCATTACCGCGTATGACACTATCTTCAATGGACAATCCTTCTGATAATCCGCTGATCACTCCTGCTGCAAATCCATCTCCTGCTCCAACAGTGTCAATAATTTCATCCACTTTAAAGCCTTTAATATAAGTTCCTTCATAATCCTGCCCTTTGGCATAGGCGCCTTTTTCCCCAAGCTTAATGACAACCAGCTTTACACCTTTACGCAGATAGTATTCAGCAATTTCCTCTGGTGTATCAAAGCCCGTTAAGATTTTTCCTTCTGAAATGCCTGGCAGAACCACATCGCATTTAGCAGCTAGGTCATTAATGCTTCGAACCATCTCTTCTTGACTATTCCATAAATTTGGACGCAGATTCGGATCAAACGATATGGTAGCCCCGGCCTTTCTGCCTTCTTCTGCAAAAAAGTGAGAAACAGTCTTTGTCTCAGAGGAAAGTGCCAAAAATACACCCGTTAGATGCACAACATCAAACTTAGAGAAGTCTACCTCCTTAAATTGATCCAGTCCAATTCTGGAAGCGGCACTTCCTTTACGGAAACTGGCGACATGAGGATCTCCTTCTGCCACCTTTTCTTTCATCTGCAAGCCTGTAACATAGTCATTGCTCTCAAAAACGAATGAACTGCTTATATGTTCACTTTCAATAAATCTTTTAATCGATTTGCCTAAAGGATCATTTCCCACTTGAGTGGCATAATACACTTCATGGCCAAGTCTCGCCATGCCAACGCTTACATTTAGCTCTGCTCCAGCAATCGAGCGCGTAAATTTCTGCACCTTTTCCAGCGGGCCAAATTCATCAGAAACAAACAAGCCCATTGCTTCGCCGATTGTTACGATCCTCTTCCCCATTTTATATCCACCTCACTGATTTAACTCCATACTTCTTATTGTATTTATTTTACATACTCATAGTTTCATATTATGGAACAATGTTCCGTAAATTAATTATACCTTGCCTCTATTTAATGGTCAATGAGAAAAAGGCTGCAGATATTTTCTTATGCAAATGAAAGAGACACTGTTTGACTGCTGGTTTTTCTTCGTCAGTCATTCAATGTCTCCTTCTTTAGCGTATTCACTACTTATACTCTTTTGCATTCTCCATTGCCGGAATTAAGATCCGAATGAAGGTGCCCTTATTCGGTGTGCTGTTTACTTGAATGGTGCCATCATGCAGTTGTACAAGTTGTTTGGCAATCGCCATGCCAAGCCCTGTTCCCATACTCGTATCACTTGTATTAGTGCCCCGGTAGTACCGCTGAAATAGCTTATCAAGTGTTTCCTGATCCATGCCAATTCCATCATCTTCTACTTTAATCACAATAAAATGCTGTTCAATCAAAGAAACTGAAACAGTAATAGATGTATGAGCCGGGTTATATTTGATGGCGTTTTGAATTAAATTGTCCAGTATCCGCTGAAACCATTTGGGGTCAATATGAGCTGATATTCTCTTAGGAGAAGGATTAAATATCAGGTTTAGGTCCCTGTTGTTTGGATCATTAACAAAATAAATGATGGTTCTGCGGATAAATTCATTTAGATCCACTTCTTCTTTTACAATAGGGAGTGCCTGATTCCTCAGCCGGTAAGTCAGTGTCAGGTCCTCAAGTAATTCCATCATATAAGCTGACTTGTCAGTGATAATTTCTCCAAAATCCTTTGTTTCCTGTTCAGACCAAGAATAATTTGGCGATTTAAGCATTTGAGAGTAACCTGCTATGGATGCAAGCGGAGTTTTTAAATCATGTGATATCCCGCTGATCCACTCTTCTCTTGTCTTCGTCATTTTCAGCCGCTCAGATTCATTATCTTTTAACGTTTTCGTTAGCTGATGAAGAGCCAGAATAAAATCTTTATATAATCGGTATTTCTTTTTTAGCTTTCCCTTCTTATTCATTAGAACAGATTGCTGATGGAGATCCTGTGGTTCTTCAAAAATACCATCACCAAGATTTTTGATCCATTTCATCATTGTAATCAAAGGAATGCCAAATTTGCGCGCATACCAGAACGTTCCCAATAGAAGCAATAAAAACAGAATCACAAAAGCAATCAGGAAACTTTGACTGATATGTTTATAGAAGCTCTCATCGGTGGACGCTGCTGGGTCATTGCGACCTATGCCTACGATAAGCGTTTGTCCTGTCTCTTCATGGAAGTAAGCACTCGCTGTATTTTTGTCATGTTCTGAGATGAATGTAAGTTCCTCGAAACTGTAATGGCTAGGCTGTGCTTCTGCTGCAAATTCATCCACAACATCGCCAGCCGGATTGATAAGTTGAACCCAGCTGTGTTCTTTATTCAATTTGTCGATTGCGCGATCCGTTAAGTTTAGTTTCTGTTTATCCCACTCTGCCAGCCTTTGGGTCTGTGTTAGCAGATCTTGCAAAGCATTTCCTTTTCTAATCAATAAATAGTAGGGGTCCATATCCTTCCAATCAACCAAATCAATAAATGAATGTTCCCCTGTTCCTCCTAAAATTAGTGAAGCTAATTCACCTTGCTCTATCGGAGAAAGATCTGTTTCTAACGCAGGATAAGAACCAGCAATTTGACCTTCTTTTGTGAAAACGATCAGTTCCATATCCTGATTTTTTACTAGCTGTTTCAATTTGTCATTAAATACAGCCTTTCCATCTTTCATAGAGATGGCCTCGGAAAAATAAAACGAATCACCCTTGGACAAATCCTTCTCAATGTCAGCGCTGCTAATCGAAAAGCCAATCATTCCCCAGATCGCTATGAATAGGAGAAGCAGCAGAATAAAGCCTATTATAATCTGAAATAAAAACTGGACGATAAAACGTCTATAAATGTTCATGACGAACCCCGTCCGGAACAAATTTATAACCGAGTCCCCGGACCGTTACAATGTACTTAGGTTTACTTGGGTTCGCTTCAATCTTTTCACGAAGCTTTCTAATATGTACCATAATCGTATTATCTTCACCTAGAAACGCTTCGCCCCACACTCGTTCATAGAGCTGGCTTTTGCTGAACAGCTGGTTCGGATGCTTACAAAAGAATAGCAGCAGCTGATATACTTGTGCAGGCAACTCAACCTGTTTCCCTTTTACTTTTACTTCTCCAGACGAGGCATTTACAGCCAAATATCCAAATTGATAGTTTGTTTGTGCAGGGATTGTTCTTAACGTACTCCTGCGCAGATGAGCTTTCACTCTGGCCACAACTTCCAACGGATTAAACGGTTTTGTAATATAGTCATCCGCTCCCAGAGCAAATCCTGAAAGTTTATCTAAATCAGTTGATTTTGCTGTTAAGAAGAAAATAGGAGCATCCGTCGTTTCTCTAATTAAAGGACAAATTTCGAAGCCGCTCCGATTGGGCAGCATTACATCAAGCAGAATCAAATCGTACCGTTTCATCTTACAAAGGGATAGTGCTTCCTCTGCTGTACCTGCCGTATCAATATGTTTAAAGGATTCTTTTGTTAAAATGATTTTTAGCATTTGTACAATGGCTTTTTCATCATCGACAATTAATATATGTTCTTGCATAAATCTATTCACCTCTTTTACTTACATCCCCATCTTAACATTAGATGTGATTTCGGATGGAAGAATTAAGGTTGAATTAAGGTGAAGTTTCTTCTTACATAAGATTGAGTCCTTATACTGAATATCAATTACACATTTGTGAAGGGAGTATTGTAAAAATTATGTATGTAATCAGCAAAAGGGAGTTTTTCAGTTTATTTAAAAGTATAAAATCCATTATCATTATCGCAATTTTATTGGCAACTGCTTATTATTCTTCCAAATTCTCAAACGCATTAACGAATGTCGTAGACTTTACTGCAGATGAAATGAACTATGTTCATACAATTGGACTGCTTTCATTATTGCTATTGTTTGGACAGTTATTTGTATTAGGACTTTCACATGATTGCATAAATAGAGAAACACATGAGCGGACGATGCGTTTTTTAGTAACAAGAACATCCAGATTGTCTATTTTGTTCGGGAAATTTTTGGGAATCGTTCTCTTTTGGACAGTCTGTGTCACCATTTCGTTTTTGATCATCAGCATTTTTGCCAGGCAGTTCGATTTTTTCAGCTTTTTTCAAGTCATGAGTCTCTTAATCTACCAGATTTCATTGACGATTCTGCTTTCTACAATCATTCCAAAACCAGGCATTACCATGTTTCTTGGCATTCTGCTCGGTATCGCCTTTCCGATTTTCGGGATGTGGATTACGTTTACGTCAAATGAATGGGTAAGCTGGCTTAAGTTTGTCACTCCATTTTACTATTTAGAGCATGATAACTATTTATTCTTGATTATTAATATACTGGCGGCATTTTTGCTGTTTATCTCAGCTGTCATTTTCAAAAGGAGGGAATTTTAATGACTGCGATTGAAACAAATCAGTTAAGAAAGGCATATGGAGCACATCAAGTAGTGAAGGGAATTGATCTGGTTATAGAAAAGGGTGAAGTTTTTGGTTTTCTTGGCCGCAATGGTGCCGGAAAGTCAACATTCATTAATATGCTGACAGGCATTATCCGGCCAACATCCGGCACCTTTTCGCTGCTTGGCGTTCATGGTTCTGTTGAGAAAGTAAAGAAACGGGTTGGTGTAATGCCTGACTACTCTACTTTTTATGAATCTCTAACAGCATTTGATCATTTAAAGTTTCTGTCTGCACTTTCTGGAAAACCTACTGGAAAACAACATTGTATGGCGGTCTTGCGGTCTGTCGGATTAGATGGGCATGCACATGTTAAAACCTCTAAATTTTCTTTTGGCATGAAAAAGAAGCTTGGTATTGCCCAGGCAATCATTCATGACCCGGAGCTCATTTTTCTCGATGAACCAACGTCTGGATTAGATGCAGAATCCGTTCTTCATATTCATAAGCTGATTCATGATTTAAAAATGCGCGGAAAGACCATTTTTATGACTTCCCACAATTTAGATGAGGTAGAAAAAGTGTGTACCCGAATTGCCATCATGAAAGAAGGCAAGGTTGGCAAAATTGGTACGATGGAGGAGCTGCGGACTTTTTACCGTTCTACACTGACTGTAACGGTTAAGCATTCTCCTATGTCTAAAGGAGATCAGCATACAATGATGGAATGGCTCCAATCAGTTGGCACAGATGTTTCTGCTGCTGATTCACAAGTAACGCTCACCCTTGATCATGAGAAAAAAATTGCAGAAGTCATCCGTGCTTTTAATCAGAAAAAAATCGATGTTTACCGTGTCAGTGTTGATGAACCTTCGCTTGAGGAGATATTTTTAGAAGAGTAAATGGTAAATTTAAAAGATCCCCATTAAGGGGATCTTTAGCTTTTTTTAGCATCAAAGTGAAGTGTGGTTATTAAATTCTCGTCCAAACTCCCACACTTCTGATTTCTTTATATTCTGGTTCCCATACGGCATCGTTTACAGCTTTAGCTGGATCTGTTATTTCTGCTCTTGCAATTCCCTCTTCCATGGCCGCTTTTGCTACTTGAACTGCCACATAAATAGATACTTCATGCAAATGCTCAATGGACGGAAGAAGAGATGCACCAGGCTGACTGCTGTCAGACATTTCGGCAACGGCATTTGAAGCGGCAGCAAACATCCCTTTTGAAATGACTTCTGCCTTAGCCACAATAGCGCCAAGTCCCAGCCCCGGGAATACAAACGCATTGTTTGACTGACCAATCTCATATGTGATCCCATTATGTTCGATATTATTAAACGGACTGCCAGTGGCAATAAGCGCTTTTCCATCTGTCCATTTAATCAGATTTTCAGGCACTGCCTCCGCAAGAGAAGTCGGATTAGACATCGGCATGATAATCGGGCGTTCCACATGCTTCGCCATTTCTTTAATAATCTCTTCTGTGAACGCACCCGCTTGTCCAGAAGTACCGATTAAAATCGTTGGCTTTACTCTCTGCACCACTTCTTTTAAAGTGATAAGTCCATCCTCATTGCGGTCCCAGCCATCTACTTCAGCTGCTGATCTAACATAAGGCTTTTGGAAGTCAAAAACATCAGGTGTTTCATCTGTCAGCAAGCCTCTATAATCAATAGCCCAGAATTGGCTATATGCCTCTTCTTTTGTCAGTCCATCAAGAATCATAGCATCGGCAATTTGATCAGCATTTCCAATTCCAGCAGCCCCCGGCCCGAAGACTACAATCCGCTGATCCTTCATAGAAGTTCCTGTCACTTTCAATGCTGACATGATTGCAGCTAGCGTAACTGCACCTGTACCTTGAATGTCATCATTGAACGTAAGGATCTTATCACCATATTTATCTAAGATTTTTCGGGCATTTACATTGCCAAAATCCTCCCAGTGAAGAAGAACTTCCGGAAAATGCGTTCTGGCAGACTCAATAAACAAATCAATAAATTCATCATATTGCTCACCGCGAACACGAGGGATTTTATTCCCCACATATAGAGGATCAGCAATTAGCTCCTGATTGTTTGTACCCACATCAAGCACAACCGGCAGAACACGGCTAGGGTCAATTCCAGCAGCTGCAGTATATACAGCAAGTTTTCCAATGGCAATATTAATTCCGCCTACCCCTTGATCTCCGATGCCAAGAATACTTTCGGAGTCTGTAACAACGATTAAATCGATTCCATCTTTAGGCTGTCCAAGGTTTTGAAAAGCTTCTTCAATTCCCTTTGGATCATCAATAGAAAGGTATAAGCCGCCTGGGCGACGGTAAGTATGTGAATACGACTGAATCGCATCGCTGACCGTAGGAGTATAGATAATCGGCAGCATTTCTGCTAAATGCTCTTTTAAAAGCCGATAGAATAAAACAACATTGCGGTTATATAAATCATATAGCAGTCCATTTTTGAATAAATCAGTCGTTCTCATGGAGTATTGCTCATAAGCTCTGCTCACTTGTTCCTCTAATGTAAGCACCTGTGATGGCAGCAGTCCATTCAGACCCAGATCTTCTCTTTCCTCTTTTGTAAATGCAATCCCTTTATTCAAATAAGGATTAGAGAGAATTTCTTTCCCTTTTAATGGTGTGATAATAATATCCTTAGAAGCACTCATGAAATTTCCTTCTTTCTCTATAATAAGGTTGTCTATTATCTTATTTTAACATGTTCATAACCTTTGAATTCTACTTATAGGTAATTACCTTATTTATATTATTTTTTGACTAAACAAAGCAGACAGTATGAATGCTGCCTGCTTTGCATTTGTCTTTTTAAGATTAGCTTACCAGTTTTAAAAGCATGATCGCAAGAATGACAGTAGCTGCACCGCCAAGTCTTGTCGCAATTTGTGCAAAAGGCATTAATGACATACGGTTGGATGCCGAGAGAATCGCAACATCTCCAGTTCCGCCAAGTCCGCTATGACAGCCTGTAACAATAGCCGAATCAATTGGGTGCATGTTCATAAGCTTTCCGACAAAGTAACCCGTTGCAACCATAGCAACAACGACCGCCACACAGACAACAATGTATGAAGGAGTAACAATCTTTACAACATCTTCTAATGGAATGTACAAAAGACCAAGACCAACCATTAATGGCCACGTTAAGCTTGAAGACACAAATTTATACATATTGTGTGCACCTTGTTCAATCTTTGCCGGAACAAGTTTGAAGCACTTAACCAATGCAGCAGCAACAATCATTAAGACAGGACCAGGCATTCCCAGTACCATATGGCCAAGTCCTCCCACAATAAAGAATGTACATGCAATTAATAGACCTGCACCCATTAATGGAAAATCAACTGGTTTATTAATCGTTGTTGATTCTGTAATGCCATCTCCGCCTTTTGATTTAACCAAAGTACCATTTCCAGTTAAATGCGGTTTCTTTGTTCCTAAGCGGGAAAGAAGACCAGCGCAAATGATGGCTGCAATATTGCCGATGACCGCTGCTGGGATTAACTGTCCAACAAAGGTTTCTGCATCAGCACCTAAAACCTGCCCGTAGCCAATGGAGAGCGGCAGTATCCCTTCACCAATTCCTCCACCGATAATTGGAACGACGATAAAGAATAATGTGTGCTTCGCAGAATAGCCGAACAGCATACCAACAAGAACTCCTGCACCAACAGAAGCAAGCGTACCAAGAACAAGCGGTACAAACATTTTAGAGAAGCCTTGGAGAAGCACTTTGCGATTCATGCCAAGAATACTTCCGGCTACAAGAATTGAGATATAAAGATATAGAAAGTTCGATGATTTCATTAATTGCGTTACTGCTGTCATACCTGTTTCATTAATAAGATTAAAATACGCTAATATGGATGGTACGAGCAAAGCCATAATAGCAGGTCCGCCAATATCCTTTAAGACTGGAATTTTCATCCCAATTTCCCCCAGCAGAATCCCCATTGTAATAATAATGGCGAAGCCGCCAATCATGTCTGTAGGCAATACTTCATATACTGTAGCAAGATAAACTACTGTAGCGATACAAAGATAAAGCGGTAATGGAATAACTCCGATATTTATATGAAGTAAATTAAATTTACTTTTTTCACCAGAACCTCCAGGAATAGGAGTAAGCGATTCCAATTTCTTAGCTGTTTGTGCCATACATAAACCCCCCTTTGAATTGTTACTGGTTCATCATATTATTTAGTAAACCGTTTTCAAAGATTATGAAAGTTAATTCTTTCTTTTTGTAAATAAAAAAAGTAAGCAGCAAAATGCACTGCTTACAAAAAGTTTTTTATTAGATGCTCTTTAAAGCGGTTGTATTCATGCTGATAAACAGGCCTGCCGATCGTCCCGTATATCACCTTTACATCCAGAATGCCGATTTCCTTTAGAAAGTTAAGATATTTTCTAGCTGACACTCTTGATATGCCTACATGATTTGCCACCTCATCAGTAGAAAAAGCTTCATCCTTCAAACCCTGAATCGATTCCCATACTTGCTTTAATGTATCTTTCGTCAGTCCCTTTGGGAGCTCTTCTGCTATGGCACTTTCTTCTCTATTTAAAAGTAAATGATCAAGTTCCTGCTGACTGACTGCATTCTGCTTATGAGCCAGCATTGTTTTTTGCCGGTAACTTGTAAGTGCTGCATTGAATCTCTCAAACTCAAACGGTTTAATTAAGTAATCTGCCACTCCATACCGCAATGCTTTTTGAATACGTTCCAAATCCGATGCAGCAGAAATAATGATGACGTCTATTTCAAGCTCATTCTTTCTTAGATATGTCAGCAGTTCTAGTCCTACCTTCCCAGGCATAAAAAGATCTAACAGAATCAGCTGAATGTCATTGAGCTCCAGCAAATGAACCGCTTCATCGACTGAGCCTGCGGTTGCAGTTAAGCGAAAACCATCAATCTTTGAAAGATATTGCTTATTAATTTCCGCTACCATCGGGTCATCTTCCACAATCATGACTGAAATCATACTGATTCACCTTCTTCCTTGTACGGAATATATACAGCAAAATTCGTCCCCTTGCCTATTTTAGATGAGACAATTAAATCCCCTTCCAGCCTTTCAATTGCCATCTGCAGAAGATAGAGTCCGAATCCGCGGTTTTCACCTTTTGTCGAAAATCCCTTTTCAAGGATCTGATCCTGAATGGCGTGTTCCATGCCCTTTCCTGTATCCTTAACCTCGACTGTTAAAATCTCTTCTGCATAATCCAGCATAAGTTCGACTTTCTTATTAGGACAGTCTGCAACTGCCTCTAATGCATTATCGATCAGATTACCTATAATTGTAATGAGCTCATTAGTTGTTTTTGAATAGGCTGGCTTTGGAATTTTATTCGTGCATTCAATGGATAGGGAAGCACCAGATTCTCTGGCAAAGCTAAGCTTCCCAATTAGAAACCCCGCAAGGACTGGATCAAGAACCATTTTCGTAACAAAACTGACTTCCGTTTCGCGGTGACTGACTGTTTCACTCACATAGTTAGTGAGTGTCTCATACTGCTCTGTACGAACCAACCCTAAAATAACATGAAGTTTATTCATAAATTCATGTGCCTGTGCACGGAGAGCATCAGCATAATTACGGACACCCGTGAGCTGTTCAGCAAGAAGCTGAACCTCTGTTTTATCACGGAATGTAGCGATTGCTCCTACCGGCTCGTTATCAACAACTACTGGAACTCTGTTAACGAGAATGGTGACTCCATTTAACTTTTGCTCTTGGTCCAGCTCCGTTTGCCCGGATTTGATAATGCGCGTCAACCTAGTCTCTGGCAGATAATTTTCAATGCTATGGCCCATAGGGTTTCCTTCAATGCCCGCTTTTTTAAAAAGCCTCGATGCTGCTCGATTCACCAAAGTAATTTTCCCTTCCTGGTCAATTGCGATAATGCCTTCTCTTACTGACTGGAGCATAGAACTCCGCTCTTCCAGGAGCTTTGCAATCACAGATGGTTCAAGTCCTAAAAGGATTTTTTTAATATACTTTGCCAGCCCTACTGCCCCGATAATACCGATCAAGATGCCAATTAAAGTACCAATTACCATAACCATTTGACCTTTATGTACGGCCTTCGTAACGGTATCTAATGAAATTCCAACCGCAGCTGCCCCAACTTGAATGCCCTGCGCATTCTTAATAGGAGTAAACGCTCTTAACGAAGGACCGAGTGAACCTTTTGCGGTCGACACATACTCTTTCCCTTGTAGAACTGGCCCTTCATCTCCTCCCCTAAAATGCCTGCCAATTTCGTTAGGATCCGGATGGGAAAGGCGGATTCCCTCCATATTCATTACCACAACAAAGTTAACCTCTGTCAGTTCTTTTATTTCATTGGTAAACGGCTGAACATTTTCCTGATTCGCTGGTTCTTCAAGTGCACGGATAACTTGGGGACTGATTGCCACCATCCTTGCCACATTTAGCGCCTTGTCTTTCTGTGTATCTTCAACACTGGAAGTAATCCCTCTGCTAATGAGCAAATCCGTTATTCCAAGTGACAGCGCCACAACAATGCAT
Organism: Bacillus mesophilum; assembly: GCF_008923265.1. NCBI lineage: Bacteria > Bacillati > Bacillota > Bacilli > Caryophanales > Bacillaceae > Bacillus > Bacillus mesophilum. Next base: position 19,108 of record NZ_WBOT01000011.1, read on the forward strand.
ACAAATAGAATAATGACCGCTTGTAAACTAATTTTAGGCTTTTTCATAACAACCTCCAGGCAAGTATTATTTATATTATGGATAAAATGACAGATTAAATGAGAAGAGACTGCTAAGCTTAATGGGCTTAAGCAGTCTCCACTTGTGAATCCAAATGAAACGCACAAAAAAACATGCTAACTTTTATTATAATATTTGCAGTACAAAGGAAAGCTTTTTGTAAGTAAAAAAAGCAGAGATCCACGCCGCTTGAATTTCTTGTTATAAAAAAAAGACCCCCAACCAAATGGTTGAGAGCCTTTTGAAACGTAAAATTAACGTTTTGAGAACTGAGGTGCACGACGAGCGCCTTTAAGACCGTATTTTTTACGTTCTTTCATACGAGCGTCACGAGTTAATAGTCCAGCACGCTTAAGTGTAGGACGGAATTCTGGATCAGCTTGAAGCAATGCACGAGAGATCCCGTGACGGATTGCGCCTGCTTGACCAGTGTACCCACCACCATTAACATTTACATGAATGTCATAGCTGCTTACTGTTTCAGTAGCAACAAGTGGCTGCTTTACAACTTCACGAAGAGCTGCAAATGGGATGTAGTCAGTGATTTCACGACCATTGATGATGATGTTTCCGTCGCCTGGAACTAAACGAACACGTGCAACGGAGCTTTTACGACGACCAGTACCAATATATTGAACCTGTGCCAAGATAATAACCTCCCTTTAAAAATTATCCACGAAGTTCGTAAACTTCAGGTTGTTGAGCTTGGTGCGGATGCTCGCTACCAGCATATACATTTAACTTCTTGAAAATTTGACGGCCAAGAGAGTTCTTTGGAAGCATGCCTTTGATTGCAAGCTCTAACATTCTCTCAGGGTAGTTCGTACGCATTTCAAGAGCAGTTCTAGACTTTAATCCGCCTGGGTGCATGCTGTGACGGTAGTAAATCTTGTCAGTTAGCTTTTTACCAGTTAAGTGGATTTTTGAAGCATTGATAATAATTACATGATCACCTGTGTCAACATGCGGTGTGAAAGTTGGTTTATGTTTACCACGTAGGATTGATGCAACTTCACTAGAAAGACGACCTAAAGTTTGTCCTTCAGCATCAATCACGTACCATTTACGTTCGATATTATTTGAATTCGCCATAAACGTTGTACGCATCGATATTCCCTCCTAATAATTCCATTATTCATTCGTTTTTTGGTTTCATATATCACACAATAAGTTCCGGGGCTTATCGTGGGTTTAATAACAATACCATATGCTATAATATAACTTTGGGAGAACAATGTCAAGAAAATGTTACACCTGGATTAGTTGTTTTAGAAAACTTTTTTAGAAGAATAGCGCAAGCGCCTTGCTCAGCCCCGACAAGCTTAAGACGAGCCAGGCAGAAGGTCGTTCTTTGACCTTTTGACTGGCTTGGCTTAAGACCTCGAGGGGCTAGGCGCTGGAGCTGGACATTGTTCTAAGTCCAAAAATTTTATGCTTGCTTATCTTTATATATAAATCCCATCACAACGCTACCTAGCGGTTCTCTCTACTATTTTCCTTCATTCTCATAAAAAACTTTCCATAAATACAATCCTTGCGGAGGTGCTGTTTTTCCCGCTTTGGTGCGGTCTTTTGCTGCAAGAATTGCCGGTATTTCATCTGCCGGCAGCTGTCCATTTCCAACCGCCAGCAAGGTGCCTGTTAAAATTCTGACCATATTATATAAAAAGCCATTCCCTTTAAAGCTGAAAATCAGCAGATCTCCGTCTTCCTTTACATCAATCGAGGTAATTCTGCGCACTTTATCTTCCACTTCTGTTTTAGCTGAACAAAAACTTGTAAAATCAAATTCACCGATTAAGAATGGGATCGCCTTCCTAATTGCTGACACATCCAGCTTGTATGGATATAACGATGCATAGTTACGCTGAAACGGATCTCTCTGCGCCCTTCTCTGGACAAAATAGCGATACTCCTTGCCACTTGTATCAAAACGGGCATGAAAGGTGTCAGACGTCCATTCTGTGCGTGTGACGGCAACATCAGCCGGCAGCAGCGCATTAAGTGCAATCGTCCATCTATCTTCCGGGATTTCCAGCGGAGTATCAAAGTGGATGACCTGTCCTTTTGCATGTACCCCGGCATCGGTACGGCCGGATGCTGTTATTTTCACTTCAGCTCCTTTATGAAGCTTAGTCAATGCGTCTTCGATCACCCGCTGCACTGTACGTTTGCCCGGCTGCACCTGGTAGCCGGCAAAACTAGTGCCATCATATGAAACTGTACATTTCATTCTTTTCATGAATATCAAGCTCCATTATGTTCTCAGCAGGATTAAAATGACTGTTAGAGCTGCCAGCAGAAGCAGCATCATTGTATCCGTCATTCTCCAGCTTAGCTGTCTATATTTTGTTCTTCCTTCACCGCCGCGATAGCCTCGTGCCTCCATGGCGGTAGCAAGCTCCTCCGCTCTCTTAAAAGAGCTGACGAACAAGGGAATCAATAGAGGAATCACTGCTTTTACTCTCTCCTTAATTGGACCGCCAGAAAAATCAACACCACGTGCGGTTTGCGCTTTCATGATTTTATCAGTCTCTCCCATAAGGGTTGGAATAAACCGGAGAGAAATCGACATCATTAAGGCCAACTCATGAACCGGAAACTTCACCTTTTTAAGAGGACCTAACAGTGTTTCAAGACCGTCCGTTATTTCTATCGGTGTGGTCGTTAGCGTTAAAATTGAAGTCATTAGGATTAACAAAAAGAAACGCAATGAGATGAAAATCCCTTGTCTAAGTCCCTCTTCATAAATGGTAATCGGTCCAAGCTCAAAAATGACGGCACCTTCCCGTGTTAGAAACAAATGCAGCATCAGCGTGAAAATAACAAGCAGAAAGACCGGTTTTAATCCTGCTATAATAAATCGCACTGGCACTTTTGATAACAGGATCATAGCAAATGTATAGATAATGAGTGCAGCATACGTATAGACATTATTAGCAATAAAGACAACACAGACAAACAAAAAAATGAGAATTAGCTTTGAGCGGGGGTCCATCCGATGGATAATAGATTGTGCCGGGACATAGCGCCCAAAAATCATTTTTTCCATCATAAAGAATCTCCTCCCTTCAAAAGCTTCATTGCTTCTTCAGCGAGATCTTCCATAGATAAGCACGTCTTCGCAAACTTTCTTCCAAATGCAGACTCCAGCTTATGCTGCAGCTTCACAACCTCAGGAACATCGAGTCCCAGTTCCAGCAGCCTTTCTGGATTTGAAAAAATTTCTGAAGGCGTTCCCTTCCTCTCGACCTTGCCATTATGCATAATGACAATTTGATCGGCGTAGCGGGAAGCATCCTCCATACTATGTGTCACAAGCACAGTAGAAAGGTTTCTTTCACGGTGAAGGGAGGCGAACATATTCATGATTTCCTGTCTTCCTCTTGGATCAAGACCCGCTGTTGGCTCATCAAGAACAATGACAGCCGGCTCCATTGCCAGTACACCGGCAATCGCAACACGACGCATTTGCCCGCCAGAAAGCTCAAAAGGCGACTTTAATAAGATTTCTTCTGACAATCCTACCTGCTGGATTGCTCGGCGGGCTCTCGCCTTTGCCTCCTGTTCGGATACACCAAAGTTCATGGGACCAAAGCAAATATCTTTTTCAACGGTTTCTTCAAAAAGCTGATGCTCTGGAAATTGAAAAACAATGCCTACCCTTTGACGCACATGTTTCAAGTTTTTCTGTTTTTTATTTGGTGTGATGGTTGTCTCACCAATCTTTACAGAACCTTTTGTTGGTTTAATCAGCGCATTCAAGTGCTGCAGTACGGTTGATTTCCCTGAGCCTGTATGACCAATGAGCGCTAAAAAAGTACCTGCCGGCAAATCAATTGAAACATCTTCAATCGCAAGCCGTTCAAACGGTGTATTTGCCTGATAGCGGTATTCTACATTTTGGAGTGTGATGTCCATAACTCATTCACCAACTCCTCTTCTGTTAAATGATACTTCGTCAAAGGTATTCCTTTTTCCTTAAACAACTTGCTCATCTTAACTGGAAAAGGAATATCAAGCCCCAGCTGTACAAGCTCTTCATCCATTTGAAAGATTTCAGCAGGCGAGCCTTCTCTGTACAGTTTCCCTTTGTTCATGACAATGATCCGGTCCGCTTTGGCAGCTTCCTCTAGATCATGTGTGATTGAAATAACAGTCATCTGATGATCCTGTTTAAGTTCTCTGACAGTATCCAAAACTTCCTCCCGGCCTCGAGGGTCAAGCATGGAGGTTGCTTCGTCCAAAATGATCAGATTGGGTCTCAGCGCTATGACACCTGCTATGGCTACTCGCTGCTTCTGACCGCCTGATAAATGGTGCGGCTCTTGATCAAGAAACTGGTCCATTTTGACCTTTTCAAGTGAATGTAAAACACGATCCACCATCTCTTCTCTTGCCACTCCATGATTTTCTAAACCAAAAGCCACATCATCCTGCACAGTTGTTCCTACAAACTGATTATCTGGATTTTGAAAAACCATGCCAATTTTTTTGCGGATTTCCCAAACGGTATCCTCTGAAAGCAGCATGCCATCTACAGAAATCGTTCCCTCCTGTGCATATTGCAGCCCATTTAACAGCTTGGCCAATGTTGATTTACCCGAACCATTATGACCAACAATAGCAAGCCATTCTCCTTCATATATAGAAAAAGATACTCCTTTTAAGGCATAATCTGCCTCCTCATCATATCGAAAAGAAATATCCTGTAAACGGACAAGTTCATTCATCCAAATACGCTCCTCTCAGCCTTTCTAATCTCTTCTATTCTCAGCTATCCTCGCTTGTTGCATGACAAGTTCTGATAAGAGCTCGCCATAGCTGTATACGTATGGTAGTTACAGTATACAAAAACAACTTTATTAGCAAATACATAATTTATTAAAACAAAAAACCCGCCAACTTGGCGAGCTTGAATAGTAAGACTATAGCATATTTAAGCTTGTACTTCACATAGTAACAGTATCTACATGAATTTCTAAGCGTGTAGAATCATGCTGCCTCCCTATTTAAAGCTCATGATGCAGCTACATTAAGTCTTTGCTTACAATTAAAATAAAGCCTGCATCCCCTCCAAAACAGGCCATCCTGTTTGTCCGCTAAAGCTATAAGGAGGAGATGCAACGAGCTAGACGAGTCGCGAAAGAAAGAATTAAACAAGCTATATACCAAGTTTAACTTTAAGAGCTATTTATAAGCCCTGCTGCTATCTTTATTTTTTACAGTAGCTTACAAAAGTAAGCTACACACACGCTCATCATAACACTCAGATTGGCTTATTGCTGGGCTTAGCAATATCAGGAAGCAAGCCCATTTACAAAAAGGGGGCAAAGAACAAGTTTGTACTTAAACTGTCCAGCGCCCCACTTGTTGTTGTGCGTCGAGCAGCTCAGTCAGGAGACTAAGTCTGTTCATTCGCTAAGGTTTTATTATACTAACTCGATGATTACCATTGGAGCACCGTCACCGCGGCGAGGTCCAAGTTTCATAATACGAGTGTATCCGCCTTGACGCTCTTCGTAACGAGAAGCAACATCGCTGAATAATTTTTGAACAGCATCTTGGTTCTCTTCAGCATTTGCAACTTCATTACGGATAAAAGCAGCAGCTTGACGACGTGCGTGAAGGTCACCACGTTTACCAAGAGTGATCATTTTTTCAACAACTGAACGAAGTTCTTTTGCACGAGCTTCTGTTGTTTCAATACGCTCATTGATGATTAAGTCTGTTGCTAAGTCACGTAGCATCGCTTTACGCTGAGCACTAGTACGTCCTAACTTTCTGTATCCCATGAGAGTTTCCCTCCTTTGTTGAAGTCATTCCCCGAGCTGTAAAAACTTGCTTATTGATCAATCGTCTTTACGCAAGCCTAAACCAAGCTCTTCTAATTTATGTTTCACTTCTTCAAGTGATTTTCTTCCTAAGTTACGAACCTTCATCATATCTTCTTCAGTCTTGTTAGCCAATTCCTGAACAGTGTTGATGCCTGCACGCTTTAGGCAGTTATAAGAACGAACAGAAAGATCAAGTTCTTCAATAGTCATTTCAAGTACTTTTTCTTTTTGATCTTCTTCTTTTTCAACCATGATTTCAGCATTTTGTGCTTCATCAGTTAAACCGACAAAGATATTTAAATGCTCAGTTAAGATCTTCGCTCCAAGTGCAACCGCATCTTGAGGACCTGTACTTCCGTCAGTCCAAACATCGAATGTTAACTTATCATAGTTAGTCATTTGCCCTACACGTGTATTCTCTACTTGATAGGAGACACGAGCAACTGGTGTATAGATCGAATCAATCGGAATAACACCGATCGGCTGATCTTCGCGTTTGTTTTGGACAGCAGGCGTATAGCCTCTTCCGCGTTTTGCAGTCAAGCGCATGTGTAAATGGCCGTTTGAACCAAGTGTAGCGATATGAAGATCTGGATTCAGAATCTCTACATCACTGTCATGCGTGACATCCGCTGCTGTAACAACACCCTCGCCTTGCACATCAATTTCAAGTGTTTTTTCTTCATCGGAGTAGATTTTCAGTGCTAGCTTCTTAATGTTTAAAATGATAGATGTTACATCTTCTACGACGCCTTCAATTGTTGAGAACTCATGAAGTACCCCATCAATTTGGATCGATGTGACAGCGGCACCTGGGAGTGAGGATAAAAGAATACGACGTAAGGAGTTACCCAGAGTTGTACCATATCCACGCTCTAGTGGCTCTACGACGAACTTCCCGTACTTGGCATCATCGCTGATCTCAACCGTTTCGATTTTTGGTTTTTCTATTTCGATCATCAAAATATACCCTCCTTCAAAACGTCGAAACCCCGGCTAGTTTTTTCTAACCGAAATTCCCCCATGTATACGTTCCCGTTTTGTGCACAACAACTGGAATAATTATTCTGTATAAAAACGAAAATTGTATCATATCCCATTATAGACAAGGATACAAAATCTATACAGTAAAATTATACACGGCGGCGTTTTGGTGGACGACATCCGTTATGCGGAACAGGAGTTACGTCTCTAATTGCAGTAACTTCAAGTCCTGCAGCTTGAAGAGCACGAATAGCTGCTTCACGACCTGCACCAGGTCCTTTAACAGTTACCTCTAAAGATTTCATACCATGCTCCATGGAAGTTTTAGCTGCTGTTTCAGCTGCCATTTGTGCTGCGAAAGGAGTAGATTTACGAGAACCTCTGAACCCTAAAGCTCCAGCACTTGACCAAGAAAGAGCATTTCCATGTGCATCTGTAATAGTTACGATTGTGTTATTGAAAGTAGAACGGATATGTGCAATACCAGTTTCAATATTCTTTTTGACACGGCGTTTACGTGTATTAGTTTTACGAGCCATTTAAAGTACCTCCTTTACAGATTATTTCTTCTTGTTCGCTACAGTCTTACGAGGACCTTTGCGTGTACGTGCGTTGTTTTTCGTGTTTTGTCCACGAACAGGTAATCCACGACGGTGACGAAGACCGCGGTAGCTTCCGATTTCCATTAAACGTTTGATGTTAAGTGAAATTTCACGACGAAGATCACCTTCAACTTTTAATTTGTCGATTTGCTCACGGATTTTGTTTAATTCATCTTCTGTTAGATCGCGAACGCGAGTGTCTTCAGATACACCAGCTTCAGCAAGAATCTTTGAAGAAGTATTTCTACCAATACCATAGATATAAGTTAATGAGATAACCACACGTTTCTCACGTGGTACATCTACACCAGCAATACGTGCCATTTATACGCGCACCTCCTTGTTATTAACCTTGTTTTTGTTTGTGTTTAGGGTTTTCACAGATAACCATTACTTTGCCGCGTCTGCGGATGACTTTGCACTTTTCGCAGATCGGCTTAACTGATGGTCTTACTTTCATTATCCTAACCTCCTTAATAGTACGGAGCGCAATGATTACTTAAAGCGATATGTGATTCTTCCACGAGTTAAATCATATGGAGAAAGCTCAACAGTTACTTTATCTCCAGGTAAGATACGGATGAAGTGCATACGAATTTTACCGGACACATGAGCTAACACTGTATGACCATTTTCTAATTCTACCTTAAACATTGCATTTGGCAAAGTATCAACTACTGTGCCTTCTATCTCGATTACATCGTCTTTTGCCATCGAACGCGTCTCCCTTCTTAATCAAAATACGAAATCTTAAATGCTTAGATTAACCTAAGACATTAGCTTTTCTTTGTAAAACTACGCGGTCAGGTTTCTAAAAGATCTGCTCCAAACCTGAAGAGTTACTAAATTATTGTCCTGCTTATGGCTGCCGATTAAATTCAGCACAACCAATCAACAACCTTATAATTATAGCATACTGACTATGTTTACGTCTTGTAAAAAGAGAAAATTCTTTTTGCACGCAAATTGTCCAGAATTTTTTCATGAAACCTTATGTCTAAATGACTGTTAGAATTTCATAACCTGTTTCTGTGATTGCTATTGTATGCTCAAAATGAGCACACCTAGACCCATCAACCGTAACAACGGTCCACTGGTCAGCCAGCGTTTTCACATAGCGGCTTCCGGCGTTTACCATCGGTTCGACAGCAAGTACCATGCCCGGTTTTAAACGAGGTCCTTTATTCGGGGGACCATAATGTGGAATTTGCGGCTCCTCATGTAAGTCTTGCCCTATCCCATGCCCGACATACTCACGTACAATAGAAAAACCATTTGATTCCGCAAATGTTTGAATCGCATGAGAGATGTTCGATAACCGTTCTCCTGGAATCGCTTCTTTAAGGCCTGTATATAATGACTGCTCCGTTACGTCTAATAAGCGTTTCGTATCATCATCAATGCGGCCGACAGCATACGTCCAGGCAGAATCACCATGATAACCGTTATATTTGGCGCCAATATCGATGCTGATAATATCGCCATTTTTTAAGACCCGATCACCAGGAATACCATGAACAAGTTCATCATTTACTGAAGCACATATACTTCCTGTAAACCCGTTATAGCCTTTAAATGACGGAAATGCATCATGCTTTTTTATAAAGCTTTCAGCAATTCTATCAAGCTCTTTCGTAGTTATTCCAGGGGCAATATGCTTTTTCAGTTCCTCGTGCGTCAGTGCAACAATTCTTCCGGCTTCACGCATAATCGCAATTTCTCGCTCGGTTTTGCAAATAATCATTTAGACAAATCTCCGAGTAGAACATCAATATCAGAAAATACTTTACCGATCTCTTGCTGGCCATCAATATTGCGTAAATAGCCTTTAGATTCATAAAAACCAAGTAATGGTTTTGTTTGTTTAATATTAACATCAAGGCGATTTTTCACAGTTTCTTCATTATCATCTGCACGTTGATATAATTCTCCGCCACAACGGTCGCAAACGCCTTCCTTAGCAGGAGGATTAAATACAAGATGATAAGTAGCTCCGCAGCTTTTGCAGATTCTGCGGCCAGTGAGGCGCTCCATCAAGATCTCTTGATCTACATCAATATTAATAACATAGTCCATTGTTTTGTTTAGCTCAGAAAGGATGTTTTCAAGTGCTTCAGCTTGAGGTACCGTTCTTGGAAACCCATCAAGCAAAAACCCTTTTTCACAGTCTGATTCGCTTAAACGCTCGCGTACAATGCCGATCGTAACTTCATCAGGAACGAGTTCGCCTTTGTCCATGAACGATTTAGCTTGCAGGCCTAGTTCCGTTTCTCCTTTAATGGCTGCGCGGAACATATCTCCTGTGGAAATATGAGGGATGCCGTATTTTTGTACAATTTTCTCTGCTTGTGTACCTTTTCCGGCACCAGGGAGCCCCATTAATACTAGATTCAAGTGAATTCCCCCTAGTCTGAAAATGGTTATAGGGAACACAAGTCCCCTTTAACCAAATTATTTTATAAAGCCTTTATAATGACGCTTAACAAGCTGTGACTCAAGCTGCTTCATTGTATCAAGTGCAACACCGACAACAATTAGTAAGCTTGTTCCTCCAATTTGCGCTGATTCTGGTAATCCTGCGATATTAATGAAAAACATCGGCACAATCGAAATCGCGGTAAGGAATAATGCACCAACAAATGTTAAACGGTAGAGAACGCGTGTTAAGTATTCCTGCGTATTTTTACCTGGTCTGATACCTGGTACATAACCGCCCTGCTTCTTTAAGTTCTCAGAGACTTGCTCTGGGTTAACTTGAATGAAAGCATAGAAATACGTAAATGCAATAATCAGCGCACTATAGATTACCATACCAATTGGCTCTGTGTAATCAAATACAGTGATTATCCAGTCTGTAACACTATTTGACTCAAAGAAGCCCGCAATTGTTCTTGGCGTAACAATAAATGATACAGCGAAGATTACTGGAATAACTCCAGCTGCGTTAACTTTCAATGGCAAATGTGTGTTTTGCATACCAGCAGAAGCATTGCCTGCTGATACCCGTTTTGCATATTGCACAGGAATTTTCCTTAAAGCCTGTTGGATGAAAATTGTACCAACGATTATAGCAATAACTGCAATAAGGATCAGCACCATTGTAATGATGCGAAGGAATAATTGGTCACCCGCATTTTCAAATTGCTGTGCATAGATCTGATTGACGATATTTGGAATACCAGCAACGATCCCAGCAAAAATGATAATGGAAATTCCGTTTCCTACTCCCTTTTCAGTAATTTGCTCGCCCAGCCACATTAAAAATGCAGTTCCAGCGGTCAATACTGTTGCAATAAGCAGGTAAGAAGCTATACCAGTATTCTCAATTAGCATACCGCCTGCCAGGTTGTTAAACCCATAAGACATACCAAGAGCCTGGATAAATCCAAGCACGATAGTAAAATAGCGAGTAAACTGTGCTAACTTACGGCGCCCAACATCTCCTTGCTTAGACCATTCCGTAAATTTAGGCACAACATCCATTTGCAGAAGCTGCACAATGATTGATGCTGTGATATACGGCATGATCCCCATAGCAAGAATAGAGAAGTTTAGAAGTGCACCGCCGCCAAATGTATTAAGCACACCAAATACATTTAGTGAATCCTGTGCTTGCAGTACATCGGCATTCACACCTGGCACAGGTATGAACGTACCGATGCGAAAAACAATCAGCATTAAAAGGGTGAATATAATCTTGTTTCTTATATCACCCACGCGCATAAAATTGGAGATTGTCTTAAACATTAAATCACCTCTGTTTGACCGCCGGCAGCTTCAATAGCTTCCTTTGCAGCAGAGGAGAATTTATGAGCTTTAACTGTAAGCTTTTTCTCAACTTTGCCTTTAGCAAGAATTTTAATTCCTGCTCTTTCTTTGCTGACTACACCAGTTTCGATTAGAAGCTCTGGTGAGACCACAGTTCCGTCTTCGAAGCGGTTTAGGGCGTCAAGGTTTACAACAGCATAATCTTTACGATTGATGTTTGTAAATCCGCGTTTTGGCAAGCGTTGGAATAAAGGTGTTTGACCACCCTCAAAACCAGGACGTACACCGCCGCCTGAACGTGCGTTTTGACCTTTATGACCTTTACCAGCAGTTTTACCATTACCAGAACCGATTCCGCGACCTTTACGCTTACGTTCTTGACGAGAACCTTCTGCAGGTTTTAATTCATGAAGTTTCATGTTGGCACCTCCTTATTTTATAGAAGAGTGATAATTAGTTTTCTTTTACCGTAACAAGGTGAGCTACCTTATTGATCATACCGCGGATTGCTGCATTATCCTGGTGCTCAACTGTTTGGTGCATTTTACGCAAGCCAAGGGCTTTAACTGTTTCGCGTTGGTCCTGCGGGCGGCCAATCACGCTGCGAGTGAGGGTCACTTCTAGTTTATTCGCCATCTGATTTCCCTCCTTATCCTAACAGTTCTTCTACTGATTTACCACGTAGTTTTGCTACGTCTTCAGCACGTTTTAATTGGTTCAGTCCGTCCAATGTAGCGCGAACCATGTTAATTGGTGTGTTTGTTCCTAGAGATTTAGAAAGGATATCGCCAACACCAGCTAACTCAAGAACCGCACGGACAGGACCACCAGCGATAACTCCAGTACCTTCATATGCAGGTTTTAGAAGAATTTCGCCAGCACCGAAATGACCGATTACTTGGTGAGGAATTGTAGTTCCAACCATAGGTACTTCGATTAGGTTTTTCTTCGCATCTTCAATTGCTTTACGGATAGCTTCCGGTACCTCTTGTGCTTTACCAGTTCCAAAGCCAACGTGACCGTTTTTGTCACCTACTACTACAAGAGCAGAGAATCTAAAACGACGTCCACCTTTAACAACCTTCGCAACACGGTTAACCGTAACTACGCGCTCTTCAAGTTCAAGTTTGTTTGGATCAATACGACGCATCTTTTTGTGTCCCTCCTTTGTCTATTAAAATTCCAACCCGTTTTCGCGTGCAGCATCAGCTAATGCTTTTACGCGGCCATGATAGAGGTATCCTCCACGGTCGAATACTACAGAATTAACTCCTTTTTCAACAGCGCGTTTCGCAACTAGTTCTCCAACTTTAACAGCTGCATCAACATTGCTTGTAGAATCAAGGTTAACATCTTTATCAAGTGATGACGCACTTGCAATCGTTACTTTGTTTACATCATCAATTAATTGAGCGTAAATGTGTTTATTTGAACGAAACACATTTAAACGAGGACGAACCGCAGTTCCAGAAAGCTTTGCACGAACACGTGCGTGTCTTTTTTTACGAACTGCATTTTTATCAGCCTTCGTAATCATTTCGGTCACTCCTTTCGTTTACCTAAGCGGCATTACTTACCTGTTTTACCTTCTTTACGGCGCACATATTCGCCTTCATAACGGATCCCTTTACCTTTGTAAGGCTCTGGAGGACGAACGTCACGGATGTTAGCTGCTAAAGCACCAACACGTTCTTTGTTAGTTCCTTTAACGATAACTTTTGTATTAGATGGTACTTCGATTTCAAGACCTTCTTCAGGCTCGATTTCTACAGGGTGAGAATAACCAACGTTTAACACAAGCTTTTTCCCTTGTTTTTGAGCACGGTAACCGACACCGATAAGCTCTAAACCTCTTTCAAAGCCTTTGGAAACTCCCTCAACCATGTTAGCGATCAATGCACGAGTAGTTCCGTGAAGAGCACGGTGCTCTTTTGATTCAGTTGGACGAACAACGTTAATGATGTTCTCTTCCACTTTCACTTCGATATCAGGGTTAAATGAACGGGAAAGTTCACCTTTAGGACCTTTAACTGTTACTGTTGCTCCATCAATTGTAATTGTTACGCCAGATGGAATTTCGATTGGCTTTTTACCTATACGAGACATTTATTGCACCTCCATTCATTAAGAAACTCTATTACCAAACGTATGCTAGTACTTCTCCGCCAACTTGTTTAGCGCGAGCTTCTTTATCTGTAAGAACTCCTTGAGAAGTAGAAACTAGTGCGATACCTAAACCGTTAAGTACACGAGGTACTTCATCAGCTTTTGCGTATACACGAAGACCAGGCTTACTGATACGCTTAAGACCAGTAATAACGCGCTCGTTGTTTGCACCGTATTTTAAGAAAATGCGGATAATGCCTTGCTTATTGTCTTCGATAAACTCAACATCACGCACGAATCCTTCACGCTTAAGGATTTCAGCAACTTCTTTCTTGATATTAGAAGCAGGAACTTCTAATTTTTCGTGACGAACCATATTCGCATTACGGATGCGAGTAAGCAAATCTGCAATTGGATCTGTCATGACCATTGTTTTTACCTCCTTCCCAACTTTGGGTTTTACCAGCTAGCTTTTTTCACACCAGGTATTTGACCTTTATATGCTAATTCACGGAAACAAATACGACAAAGCTTAAATTTACGGTATACAGAATGTGGACGGCCGCAACGCTCGCAGCGTGTATATTCTTGTACCTTGTATTTAGGCGTGCGTTTTTGCTTCGCAATCATTGACTTTTTAGCCACGTTTTCGCCTCCCTCTATTTAGCGATTACTTTTGGAATGGCATTCCAAATTGAGTTAAAAGTTCACGAGCTTCTTCATCAGTATTAGCTGTAGTTACGATAACGATATCCATACCACGAACTTTGCTTACTTTATCGTAATCAATCTCAGGGAAGATTAATTGTTCTTTCACACCAAGAGTGTAGTTTCCACGGCCGTCAAAAGACTTTTTAGAAATACCGCGGAAGTCACGTACACGTGGAAGAGAAACCGATACTAATTTATCAAAGAATTCGTACATACGCTCACCGCGTAGTGTAACTTTAGCACCGATCGGCATGCCTTCACGAAGACGGAAGCCAGCGATTGATTTCTTCGCACGAGTCACAAGTGGTTTCTGTCCAGTGATTTGTGCTAGTTCTTCAACAGCATTATCTAATGCTTTTGAGTTAGAAACTGCATCACCGACACCCATGTTGACAACGATTTTTTCAAGCTTTGGAACTTGCATTACTGAACTATAGTTGAACTTGCTCATTAGAGCAGGTGTAATTTCTTTACTGTGTTTTTCTTTTAGGCGGTTCATTCATAGTACCTCCCTTCTTCTATTAACTATTTATCTAGAACTTCACCGGATTTTTTTGCTACACGTACTTTTTTGCCATCAACCGTCTTGTAGCCTACACGAGTTGGTTCACCAGACTTAGGGTCAACAGGCATAACGTTTGATACATGAACAGGTGCCTCTTGGCTGATGATTCCGCCTTGCGGATTCACTTGGGATGGCTTAGCGTGTTTCTTAACAACGTTTACTCCTTCAACTAGCACTCGGCTTTGTTTAGGGAAAGCTGCTAGGATAACACCAGTCTTGCCTTTATCCTTACCAGAGATGACCATAACTTTATCACCTTTTTTTACATGCATCTGTGCGCACCTCCTTAAAGGCAATTTGATTTAGATTTATAATACTTCTGGAGCTAATGAAACAATTTTCATGAAGTTGTTGTCACGAAGTTCACGCGCAACAGGTCCGAAAATACGAGTACCACGAGGACCTTTATCATCACGAATAATCACACATGCGTTTTCATCAAAACGAATGTAAGTACCGTCATTACGGCGAACACCGCTTTTTGTTCTAACAACTACAGCTTTAACAACGTCACCTTTTTTAACAACGCCACCTGGTGTTGCTTGTTTCACTGTACAAACGATGACATCACCAATGTTTGCAGTTTTACGGCCTGAACCGCCAAGAACTTTGATAGTTAGTACTTCACGAGCACCAGAGTTGTCAGCAACTTTTAAACGTGATTCTTGTTGAATCATGTGTGTAACCTCCCTTCGGGATCAGACTCCCTACCGAACAATTAGATAATAACTGCTTTCTCAACAACTTCTACTAGACGGAAGCGTTTAGTCGCAGATAGTGGACGAGTTTCCATAATACGAACGATATCGCCAATTTTTGCTTCGTTTTGCTCATCATGAGCTTTAAACTTTTTAGAGTACTTAACGCGTTTACCATAAAGAGCATGCTTTTTATATGTTTCAACCAAAACAGTAACAGTCTTATCCATTTTGTCAGAAACCACACGTCCAGTGTAAACTTTGCGTTGGTTGCGTTCACTCATTGTGCGAACCTCCTCTCAATATCACTTGCTAAAACCAATTTCTCTTTCACGGATAACAGTTTTCATACGAGCGATCGCCTTGCGAACTTCACGAATGCGAGCTGTATTTTCCAGTTGTCCAGTCGCCAATTGAAAGCGAAGGTTAAAAAGCTCTTCTTTTAAAGATTTCACTTTTTGTTCAATTTCTGCAGTGGTAAGGTCACGAATTTCATTAGCTTTCACTTGATTCACCACCAATTTCTTCTCGTTTTACAAACTTACATTTTACAGGAAGTTTGTGTGATGCAAGGCGAAGTGCTTCACGAGCGATCTCTTCAGAAACACCAGCGATTTCAAACATGATTTTTCCAGGTTTAACAACAGCTACCCAGCCTTCTGGAGCACCTTTACCAGAACCCATTCGGACTTCTAGAGGCTTTGCAGTATAAGGCTTATGTGGGAAGATTTTAATCCAAACTTTACCGCCACGTTTCATGTAACGAGTCATTGCGATACGTGCAGATTCGATTTGACGGTTAGTGATCCAAGAAGCTTCTAATGCTTGTAGACCATATTCACCGAATGTTACTTCAGTTCCGCCCTTTGCTTGACCGCGCATTTTCCCACGGTGTACACGACGATATTTGACGCGCTTTGGTACTAACATATTAGTTGCCTCCTTCCGCAGTTTTCTTCTTTGCTGGAAGGACCTCTCCACGATAGATCCATACTTTTACGCCTAATTTACCGTAAGTAGTATCTGCTTCTGCTGTAGCATAGTCGATATCAGCACGAAGTGTATGAAGTGGAACTGTTCCTTCACTGTATGATTCAGAACGAGCAATATCAGCACCGCCAAGACGACCAGATACCATTGTTTTGATACCTTTAGCGCCAGCGCGCATAGCACGTTGAATTGTTTGTTTTTGAGCACGACGGAATGATACGCGGTTTTCTAATTGACGAGCAATGTTTTCCGCAACCAATTTCGCATCGATGTCAGCTTTTTTGATTTCAAGAATGTTGATATGAACACGTTTGCCAGTAAGTGAGTTAAGAGACTTACGAAGCGCTTCAACTTCAGTACCACCTTTACCAATTACCATACCTGGCTTAGCAGTGTGGACAGTGATGTTCAAGCGGTTAGCAGCACGTTCGATTTCTACTTTAGAAACAGAAGCATCCTTTAAGCGCTTAGTGATATACTCACGCACTTTTAGGTCTTCGTGTAAAAGATCAGCATAGTCTTTGCCTGCATACCATTTAGATTCCCAATCACGAATAACTCCGATACGCAAACCGACTGGATTTACTTTTTGACCCACTGATTATCCCTCCTTCTTTTCTGATAAAACGATAGTGATGTGGCTAGTGCGCTTGTTAATTGCGCTTGCACGACCCATTGCACGAGGACGGAAACGTTTTAAAGTTGGTCCTTCGTCAACGAATGCTTGAGCTACTACTAAATTGTTTACGTCCATTTCGTAGTTATGCTCAGCGTTTGCCAATGCAGATTTTAGTACTTTTTCTATGATTGGAGAAGCTGCTTTTGGAGTCAGATTAAGAATCGCTACCGCTTCACCAACTTGCTTTCCTCGAATTAAATCTACGACTAAACGAGCTTTACGAGGAGCAATACGAACTGTTCTTGCAACAGCTTTAGCTTGCATTTGAATGCCCTCCTCTCATTAACGTCTTGTTTTCTTATCATCATTGCCATGGCCTTTGTATGCACGAGTTGGAGCGAATTCTCCAAGCTTGTGTCCTACCATGTCTTCTGTGATATATACAGGCACATGTTTACGACCATCATATACTGCAATAGTATGTCCGATGAATTGCGGGAAGATCGTAGAACGACGAGACCAAGTTTTTGTAACAGATTTGCTTTCGGTTTCGTTAAGCTTTTCGATCTTTGTCATTAAATGTTCGTCAACAAAAGGTCCTTTTTTTAAGCTGCGACCCATGATTGAACCTCCCTTCGTGATTGTTCTACGGCCCTGTACTGGAACCGTAGTTCAATCCCGTTATTTTTTACGGCGACGCACGATAAATTTATCTGATTTGTTGTTTTTCTTACGAGTTTTGAATCCAAGAGTCGGTTTGCCCCAAGGAGTCATTGGAGACTTACGTCCGATTGGTGCACGACCTTCACCACCACCGTGTGGGTGATCGTTAGGGTTCATTACAGATCCACGAACTGTAGGACGCTTGCCTAACCAACGTGAACGACCTGCTTTACCAATGTTAATAAGCTCATGCTGCTCATTACCAACTTGACCGATTGTAGCACGGCAAGTAGCAAGAATCATACGAACCTCACCAGAGTTTAAACGTACTAATACGTATTTGCCTTCTTTACCAAGCACTTGTGCACTTGTTCCAGCAGAACGTACTAATTGTCCGCCTTTACCAGGTTTTAATTCGATATTGTGGATTACAGAACCCACAGGAATATTTGAAAGTGGTAATGCGTTACCCACCTTGATATCTGCTTCAGGACCAGACATTACTTCCATACCCACTTCTAAATTCTTAGGAGCTAGGATGTAACGCTTTTCTCCATCAACATAGTTAATTAATGCAATGTTTGCTGAACGGTTTGGATCATACTCGATTGTAGCAACGCGGCCTGGAATGCCATCTTTGTTGCGTTTAAAATCGATTAGACGATATTGACGCTTATGACCGCCACCTTGATGACGAACTGTCAACTTACCTTGGTTGTTACGACCACCTTTACGCTTAATAGGAGCAAGTAAAGATTTTTCCGGTTTATTTGTTGTGATTTCAGCGAAATCAGAAACCGTCATGCCGCGACGACCATTAGAGGTAGGTTTATACTTTTTAATCGCCATTTCGTTTCCCTCCTCTTCTAGTTAGATCAATAATATTATGCTTCGAAAATCTCGATTTCGTTGCTGTCGGCAGTTAATTTAACAATCGCTTTACGGCGTTTGTTTGTGTATCCGCCAAATTTGCCCATACGCTTGAATTTACCTTTGTAGTTCATGATGTTGACTTTTTCAACTTTCACGTCAAAAATTTCTTCAACAGCGTCTTTAACTTGTGTTTTGTTAGCTCTTACATCTACTTCGAAAGTATACTTTTTCTCAGCCATGATGTCAGTAGAACGTTCTGTGATAACGGGGCGCTTAATGATATCGCGTGCATCCATTATGCAAGCACCTCCTCTACTTTTTCAACCGCTTGTTTCGTCATGATTAATTTATCATGATTTAAAACATCTAACACACTAATTCCAGCAGCAGTTACAACAGTTACACCAGGAATGTTACGTGCAGATAATGCTACGTTTTCATCAAGGTCAGCTGTTACGATAAGTGCTTTGGAATCAACTGATAGACCTTTTAGAAGACCTTTGAAATCCTTTGTTTTTGGAGCTTCAAAAGCTAAACCTTCTAATACAAGTACATTTTCATCTAATACTTTAGAAGAAAGTGCAGATTTAATTGCTAAACGGCGAACTTTTTTAGGTAATTTATAGCTGTAGCTGCGTGGTACAGGACCGAATACAGTACCGCCTCCGCGCCATTGTGGAGATCTGATAGATCCTTGACGAGCACGGCCAGTACCTTTTTGGCGCCATGGCTTACGTCCACCGCCCGCTACTTCAGAACGAATTTTAGTTTTATGAGTTCCTTGACGTAATGAAGCTCTTTGCATAACTACTGCTTCGAACATTACGTGGTTATTAGGCTCAATACCAAAGATTGATTCGTTAAGTTCGATATCACCAACTTTAGAACCGCTTTGGTTATATAATGCTACTTTAGGCATTTATGTTTCCTCCTTTCCAGTGTAATTACTTCGCTTTTACCGCGCTTTTAATTTTAAGAAGTGCTTTTCTAGGACCTGGCACATTTCCTTTAATTAAAAGAAGGTTGCGTTCTGCATCCACTTTAACGATTTCAAGGTTTTGAACTGTGATTTGCTCGCCGCCCATGCGTCCTGGTAATAATTTACCTTTGAATACACGGTTTGGAGCTACAGGACCCATTGAACCAGGACGACGGTGGTAACGTGAACCGTGTGCCATTGGCCCGCGAGATTGTCCGTGGCGTTTGATAGCACCCTGGAAACCTTTACCCTTTGAGATTCCTGTTACATCAACAGTTTCGCCCTCAGCGAAAATTTCTACTTTGACTTCTTGACCAACTTCATACTCAGCTAAGTTTACGTCGCGGAATTCACGAACGAAGCGCTTAGGAGCAGTGCTTGCTTTTGCAACGTGACCTTTTTCAGGTTTGTTTGAAAGCTTTTCGCGTTTGTCTTCGAAACCGATTTGGATCGCTTCGTATCCGTCTGTTTCAGCAGATTTCTTTTGAAGAACAACGTTTCCAGCAGTTTCAACAACTGTTACCGGGATTAGATCACCGTTTTCAGCAAATACTTGAGTCATACCAATCTTTCTTCCTAAGATTCCTTTGGTCATTTCAGTCACACCTCCTACAATATGTTAGTTATTTATTAAATTAAAGCTTAATTTCGATATCCACACCAGATGGCAGATCTAAACGCATTAGAGAATCAACCGTTTGTGGTGTTGGGTTAATGATGTCGATTAGACGTTTATGCGTACGCATTTCGAATTGCTCACGAGAATCTTTATACTTATGCACCGCACGAAGAATTGTGTAGATTGACTTTTCAGTTGGCAATGGGATTGGACCAGATACAGCCGCACCAGAGCGTTTTGCAGTTTCTACAATTTTCTCAGCAGATTGATCAAGGATTCTGTGATCATACGCTTTTAAACGAATACGAATTTTTTGTTTTGCCATTATTTTCCCTCCTTTTCGCCTATTTTAATATAGACATTCTCCGTGAAAATTTCCCACACACTCGCCATGGCAAAGCGGCCGGGTGTGTCAGCAACCTTTCACTTCATCGCAGTCAAAGACCAACATTGTCTATTATACAGAAACTATAAATGAAATGCAACATAAATATTGATTCATTTCCGTTTCGCGCACTTTTTTAATTATATCTACTTATGAACCTTATTTCAAGTAGTTCTTTCAACTAACAGCAATTTCTATTTTATCATCAGAATATTGATGTGTTTCTTCTATATAATAGTTGCATAAATACCATAACTTTATATCCCTTAGTTCGCAGATCCTTCTTCAAGACGGTTTTCCTTTTTATTAATATAAGTTATAGATACATTGAGAATTTTCTATTCAGAATAGAATTAATGTGCGCCAGTTTATTTTTCTCATTAGATCATTGTACATATCATTACACAAGTATAAGTGACTCTTCAAAGTTTTACGTATAGATATTATCCTTTTAGCTTTTCTTTAATTAAAACAGTCAAGGAATAATTTATGTCGTTAATTATGAAATGATAGAGCTTGTTTTCCTTTTGCTTTATTACATATATAAAGTAAAAAAAGCTGCAGCTCCTGTTATAGGGGCTGCAGCTAAAAGAATAATGAAGTTTTTTTGTAAAAAAGAGCCAGGAGAATCCCTCCCGGCTCTTAGTTTAATTATTCAATGATTGTAGCTACTACTCCAGCACCTACAGTACGTCCACCCTCACGGATAGAGAACTTAGTACCTTCTTCGATAGCGATTGGAGCGATTAGCTCAACGTGCATTTCGATGTTATCCCCAGGCATAACCATTTCTACGCCTTCAGGAAGGTTACAAATACCAGTTACATCAGTTGTACGGAAGTAGAACTGAGGACGGTAGTTTGTGAAGAATGGAGTGTGACGTCCACCCTCTTCTTTAGATAATACGTAAACTTCTGCTTTGAACTTTGTGTGTGGCTTGATAGTACCTGGCTTAGCAAGTACTTGTCCACGTTGGATATCTTCACGTGCAACACCACGTAGAAGTGCACCAATGTTGTCACCAGCTTCAGCATAATCAAGAAGCTTACGGAACATTTCAACACCTGTTACAGTTGTTGATTTTGGCTCTTCAGTGAAACCAGTGATATCGATAACGTCTCCAACTTTAACTACTCCACGCTCAACACGTCCAGTAGCAACTGTTCCACGTCCAGTAATAGAGAATACATCCTCAACTGGCATCATGAATGGCTTGTCAGTGTCACGAGTTGGTGTTGGGATATACTCATCAACAGCAGCCATAAGCTCGTTGATTTTCTCTTCCCATTGAGCATCTCCTTCAAGAGCTCTTAGAGCAGAACCTTTGATAACTGGGATGTCATCGCCAGGGAACTCATATTCAGAAAGAAGGTCACGAACTTCCATTTCTACTAACTCAAGAAGCTCTTCGTCATCTACCATGTCACATTTGTTCATGAATACAACAAGGTAAGGTACACCTACTTGACGAGAAAGAAGAATGTGCTCACGAGTTTGTGGCATTGGGCCGTCAGCAGCAGAAACAACTAGGATTCCGCCGTCCATTTGTGCAGCACCAGTGATCATGTTTTTAACATAGTCAGCATGTCCTGGGCAGTCAACGTGTGCATAGTGACGGTTTGGAGTTTCGTACTCAACGTGTGCAGTTGAGATTGTGATTCCACGCTCGCGCTCTTCTGGAGCTGCGTCGATTTGATCATATCCGCGTGCTTCACCGCCGCCTGCTTTTGAAAGAACAGTAGTGATAGCAGCTGTTAAAGTAGTTTTACCATGGTCAACGTGTCCGATAGTACCGATGTTAACATGGGGTTTTGAACGGTCAAATTTAGCTTTTGCCATTTTAAAAGTCCTCCTTCGGATTGTAAAAGTTAAGTATTTTTTAATGACGGCCGGAAGATAACTCCCGGCAGTCTAATAGCCTACAATAGTAGTTATACTTGATTGAAAAGGTAAAATCAATTATTCACCTTTATTTTTTTTGATGATTTCTTCAGAAATTGATTTTGGTACTTCTTCATAGTGATCAAAGTGCATTGAGAACACACCGCGACCTTGCGTGCTAGAACGCAATGAAGTTGCGTAACCAAACATTTCTGAAAGTGGAACCATTGCACGAACTACTTGTGCGTTTCCACGAGCATCCATACCTTCAACACGTCCGCGACGTGATGTAACGTTACCCATAATGTCTCCAAGGTATTCTTCAGGGATGATTACTTCTATTCTCATAATCGGCTCAAGAATTACTGGGTTACATTTTGAAGCAGCATTCTTAAGTGCCATTGATGCAGCAATTTTAAACGCCATTTCAGATGAGTCAACATCATGGTAAGATCCATCGAATAATCTAGCTTTAATATCAACAAGTGGATATCCAGCAAGAACCCCTCTATCTAGAGAGTCTTCAAGACCAGCTTGAACTGCAGGGATGTATTCACGTGGAACTACACCACCAACAATGCCGTTTTCGAATTCAAAGCCTTTTCCTTCTTCGTTTGGAGAGAATTCAATCCAAACGTGTCCGAATTGTCCGCGTCCACCAGATTGACGTGCAAATTTACCTTCTACTTGAGCAGAAGTGCGGAAAGTTTCACGGTATGCAACCTGAGGTGCACCAACGTTTGCTTCCACTTTAAATTCACGACGCATACGGTCAACTAGGATATCCAAGTGAAGCTCACCCATACCTGCGATAATAACTTGTCCAGTTTCCTGGTCAGTATGCGCACGGAATGTTGGATCTTCTTCTTGTAGTTTTTGTAGAGCAGTTGTCATCTTATCTTGGTCGGCTTTAGATTTCGGCTCGATAGATAGTTGAATAACCGGCTCTGGGAATTCCATAGATTCAAGGATTACTAATTCTTTTTCATCACATAGAGTATCCCCAGTTGTAGTATCTTTTAGACCTACAGCTGCTGCGATATCTCCAGCGTGTACGATTGAGATCTCTTCACGAGAGTTAGCGTGCATTTGCAGGATACGTCCAACGCGCTCACGCTTACCTTTTGTAGAGTTCTGTACGTATGAACCAGAATTCAATGTTCCAGAATACACACGGAAGAATGTTAACTTACCAACATAAGGGTCAGTCATTACTTTAAATGCAAGTGCAGCAAATGGAGCATCGTCGCTAGAAGGACGAGTTACCTCTTCATCAGTATCAGGAAGAGTTCCTTTAATTGCAGGAACATCTACTGGAGATGGAAGGTAATCAATTACTGCATCAAGCATTTTTTGAACACCTTTGTTTTTGAAAGCTGATCCACAGATTACAGGGTAGAATTCTACGTTTACTGTACCTTTACGAATTACCGCTTTTAGCTCTTCGTTAGAGATTTCTTCTCCACCAAGGTATTTCTCCATTAATTCTTCATCAAGCTCAGCTACCGCTTCAATTAACTTTTCACGGTATTCTTCAGCTTGATCCATGTATTCAGCAGGAATTTCACGGTCTTCGATATCTGTACCAAGGTCATTGCCATAGAACGTAGCTTTCATTTCAATTAGGTCGATGATACCTTCGAATTGATCTTCAGCACCAATCGGTAATTGAATAGCTGCAGCGTTTGCTTGCAGACGGTCATGCAATGTGCCTAGAGAGTATAAGAAGTCAGCTCCAAGCTTATCCATTTTGTTTACGAAAACAACACGTGGAACGCCATATGTTGTTGCTTGACGCCAAACAGTTTCAGTTTGAGGCTCAACACCAGATTGAGCATCAAGTACTGCTACAGCACCATCAAGTACACGAAGTGAACGTTCAACTTCAACAGTGAAGTCTACGTGTCCCGGTGTATCGATGATGTTTACACGGTGACCTTTCCATTGAGCAGTAGTAGCAGCGGAAGTAATTGTAATTCCGCGCTCCTGCTCTTGTTCCATCCAGTCCATCTGTGAAGCACCCTCATGTGTTTCACCGATTTTGTGAATACGGCCAGTGTAGTAAAGTACACGTTCAGTTGTTGTTGTTTTACCAGCATCAATATGAGCCATGATACCAATATTACGAGTATTTTCTAAGGAGAACTCTCTTGCCATTGGGTCTTTCTCCTTCCTAGTATAAGGGTTATTTTATTTAATAAGGTTATCTTACCAGCGATAGTGAGCAAACGCTTTGTTTGCTTCAGCCATTTTATGCATATCTTCACGTTTCTTAACAGATGCACCAGTGTTGTTAGCTGCATCAAGGATTTCGTTAGCTAAACGCTCTTCCATTGTTTTTTCACCGCGAAGACGTGAGTAGTTCACTAACCAGCGAAGACCTAAAGTCGTACGGCGGTCAGGACGCACCTCAACTGGTACTTGGTAGTTAGCTCCACCAACACGGCGCGCTCTAACTTCAAGTACAGGCATGATGTTTTTTAACGCTTGATCAAAAACTTCCATTGGCTCTTTGCCAGTGCGTTCTTGAATAGTATCAAATGCAGAATATAGGATCGCTTGCGCTTTCCCTCTCTTACCATCGATCATCATTTTGTTGATTAAACGGCTGATAAGCTTTGAGTTGTAAATCGGATCTGGCAATACGTCTCTTTTTGCTACAGGACCTTTACGTGGCATTTAATTTTCCTCCTTTCAGAAAGGGTTGTATTTTAGGTTGTTTGTTTTATTATTTCTTAGCTGCTTTCGGACGCTTAGCACCGTATTTAGAACGGCCTTGCATACGATTGTTAACACCAGCTGTATCTAAAGCACCGCGTACGATGTGGTAACGTACACCCGGTAAGTCTTTTACACGTCCTCCACGGATAAGAACAACGCTGTGTTCTTGAAGGTTGTGGCCGATACCAGGAATATAAGCGTTAACCTCAATTCCGTTTGTTAAACGAACACGTGCATATTTACGTAACGCCGAGTTCGGTTTCTTTGGAGTCATTGTACCAACACGTGTACATACACCGCGTTTTTGTGGTGAAGAAACATTTGTTTGTACTTTTTTGAAGCTGTTGTAACCTTTGTTAAGCGCAGGTGAATTTGACTTCTCCTCTTTCGTTTTACGAGGCTTGCGCACTAATTGGTTAATAGTAGGCATGATTGTTTTCCTCCCTTCATCTTTTCGTGTAAGCCCACACATCCAGGTGGTTCATTTTGAAGCAAAAACAAAGTTCTTGCAGAAGTCTTCCGCAAAAACAGTTTTTAATTAATTATCGCAACAGCAGTTGCTCCAACTTGTATTCCGCATGCTTTTCCGAGTTTTTTCATCGAATCTGCATATTGAATCGGAACAAGTAATTCCTTCGCTGTATTCTCTACTTTTGCCAGTACATGTCGATCAGCATCAGCAGCCAATATAACTTCTTGGACTGTTCCTGTTTTTAGAGCCTTTACTGTTTGCTTTGTTCCTACTACAAAGTTTTTTGCCTGCAATACTTTTTCATAAGACATCATTCATATCCTCCAAAGTATCCAGTTAATAGGAGCACCTTTGCTATATTAGCATCTTTAAAACTTAATGTCAACAAAGATTTCAAACTGGGCAGATAAATATCATTTAAATGCGGTATTTGCTCGAGAAAGCAAATACCGCATTTCTATTATTTATTCAACTGTTACTGCATCTTCAGCAGCTTCGTTGGCAGTATAGGGCTCTGCTGTACGGTAACGCTGCATGCCTGTTCCGGCAGGTACAAGCTTACCGATGATAACATTTTCCTTCAAGCCAAGCAGCTCATCACGTTTTCCTTTAATTGCAGCATCCGTAAGAACTCTTGTTGTTTCTTGGAAGGATGCAGCAGATAAGAATGAATCCGTTTCGAGTGAAGCTTTTGTAATTCCAAGCAATACTGGGCGGCCAGTCGCAGGAATTTTCCCTGCAAGAAGAGCTTTTTCGTTTGCATCAGTGAACTGGTGGATATCAAGCAATGTACCTGGAAGCACATCTGTTTCAGCCGCATCAATGACACGAACTTTACGAAGCATTTGGCGTACCATTACTTCGATATGCTTATCCCCAATTTCAACCCCTTGCATACGGTAAACTTTCTGTACCTCACGCAGTAAGTATTCTTGAACTGCTGTAACATCTTTGACTTTGATTAACTCTTTCGGGTCAATTGAACCTTCTGTTAATTCCTGTCCGCGTTCAACTCGATCGTTGACAGCAACCTTTAAACGCGCTGTGTATGGCGCATTATAAGTGCGTGATTCAACTTCACCTTGAACAACGATTTCATGCTGGCGGTCGCGGCCTTCATTAATGCCTACGATCACACCATCAATTTCAGAAATGACTGCCTGACCTTTAGGATTACGCGCTTCAAAGATCTCCTGGATACGCGGTAGACCTTGTGTGATATCGTCTCCCGCAACCCCGCCTGTATGGAATGTACGCATTGTTAACTGTGTACCTGGCTCACCGATGGATTGAGCAGCAATGATACCAACTGCTTCTCCAACCTCAACCTCTTGACCTGTTGCAAGGTTGCGGCCATAACACTTCTTACATACACCGTGGCGAGTATTACAAGTAAATGCTGAACGGATCCATACAGTCTCAATGCCTGCATCAATAATTTGAACGGCGATGTCTTCTGTAATTAGATCATTCTCAGCGACCATTACTTCTTTTGTTTCAGGATGTTTCACAGTTCTTCTTGCATAACGTCCAATTAAACGCTCGTCAAGTGCTTCAATTACTTCTGTTCCATCCTTTAAGGCTGAAATCTCAAGACCGCGGTCAGTACCACAATCATCATCACGAACGATAACATCTTGAGCAACATCAACAAGACGGCGTGTTAAGTAACCGGAGTCAGCTGTCTTAAGAGCTGTATCGGCAAGACCTTTACGCGCACCGTGAGTGGAGATGAAGTATTCCAATACTGTTAGACCTTCACGGAAACTTGATTTAATCGGAAGTTCAATGATACGTCCAGCCGGGTTGGCCATTAGTCCGCGCATACCAGCAAGCTGTGTAAAGTTAGACGCGTTACCACGGGCTCCGGAATCACTCATCATGAATATCGGGTTCGATTTATCAAGGGATTTCATCAATCTTGATTGAATATCATCCTTCGCAGCACTCCAGATGGAAATAACTCTGTCATAACGCTCATCTTCTGTGATTAAACCACGTCTGAATTGCTTTGTGACATTATCAACCTTGTTTTGTGCTTCTTGGATGATCTGCTCTTTATCACCTAATACTACGATGTCGGATACACCAACTGTAATACCGGCTTTTGTAGAGTAGCGGAATCCAAGATTTTTCATGCGGTCAAGCATTTTGGATGTTTCAGTAATCTTAAAGCGTTTAAATACTTCGGCGATAATATTACCTAGAATTTTCTTCTTGAACGGATCTACAAGCGGCATTTCCTTGATTGCTGCAGGTACGTCTGTACCAGGATCTACAAAATACTTCTTAGGTGTTTCTTCTTCTAAGTTTGTTTTTGTAGGCTCATTAATGAATGGGAATGTCTCAGGTAAAATCTCATTAAAGATCAGTTTTCCAACTGTCGTAATTAATAGCTGGTTGTTTTGCTCTTCTGTAAAGGTTTGATTGTTTAATGAAGAAGCATTAACTGCTACTCTCGTGTGAAGATGAACATATCCATTTTGGTATGCTAATAGAGCTTCACTCGTATCATTAAAGATCATTCCTTCTCCAACTGCTCCTTCTCTTTCAAGAGTTAAGTAGTAGTTACCTAGAACCATATCCTGAGAAGGTGTTACAACTGGTTTTCCATCTTTCGGATTCAAGATGTTTTGTGCCGCTAGCATTAGAAGTCTTGCTTCAGCTTGAGCTTCTGAAGAAAGCGGAACGTGAACTGCCATTTGGTCACCGTCAAAGTCAGCGTTATAAGCTGTACATACGAGCGGATGCAGACGGATTGCACGGCCTTCTACAAGTGTAGGCTCAAATGCCTGAATTCCAAGTCTATGCAGAGTTGGGGCACGGTTAAGAAGAACTGGATGTTCTTTAATAACACTTTCTAGCACATCCCAAACTTCCGGCTGTACTCTTTCAATTTTGCGTTTTGCCGATTTAATATTATGAGCAAGACCTTTTTCAACCAATTCCTTCATAACAAAAGGCTTAAATAGCTCTAATGCCATTTCTTTTGGTAATCCGCACTGATACATTTTCAGATTCGGTCCTACAACGATAACGGAACGGCCTGAGTAGTCAACACGTTTACCCAGAAGGTTTTGACGGAAACGTCCTTGCTTACCTTTTAGCATATGTGACAATGATTTTAATGGGCGGTTACCTGGTCCAGTGACCGGTCTGCCGCGACGGCCATTATCGATTAATGCATCAACCGCTTCTTGAAGCATACGTTTTTCGTTTTGAACAATGATGCTTGGAGCACCAAGGTCTAATAAACGTTTTAAACGATTATTACGGTTGATAACACGACGATAAAGATCGTTTAAGTCAGAAGTTGCGAAACGTCCGCCATCTAACTGTACCATTGGGCGAAGCTCTGGTGGTATAACAGGAAGAACATCAAGAATCATCCAAGAAGGTTCATTGCCAGAACCACGGAATGCTTCAATTACCTCTAATCTTTTAATTGCACGTGTACGACGCTGCCCTTGAGCAGTGCGCAGTTCTTCTTTAAGGGTATCAGCCTCTTTATTTAGGTCGATATCTGAAAGAAGTTTTTTAATGGATTCAGCACCCATTGATGCTTGGAACTTTGTTCCGTATTTTTCACGGTATGCACGGTATTCCTTTTCGGATAACAGCTGCTTTTTCTCAAGCGCTGTATCACCAGAATCTGTCACTACATAGGATGCGAAGTAAATAACCTCTTCCAATGCACGCGGTGACATATCCAAAACAAGACCCATACGGCTAGGGATCCCTTTGAAGTACCAAATATGAGAAACAGGAGCCGCAAGCTCAATATGACCCATTCTTTCACGACGGACTTTTGCACGCGTTACTTCAACGCCGCATCGGTCACAAACTACACCTTTGTATCGAACTCGTTTGTATTTTCCGCAATGACATTCCCAGTCTTTTGTAGGACCAAAAATGCGTTCACAGAACAAACCGTCCTTTTCTGGCTTTAATGTACGATAGTTAATCGTTTCAGGTTTTTTTACCTCACCATGTGACCAAGAACGAATCTTGTCAGGTGAAGCTAGACCTATTTTCATATACTCAAAATTATTTACATCTAGCAAGGGGCCTACCTCCCTTTTGATCTCCGGATTTTACCCATTTTGCCTAAATTATTATGGAATGGAGGAGGACGTGATCGCCCTCACTCCGCATACTTCATTATTCTTTTGCAGCAACCTTTTCAGATTCTTCGTTTGCTGTATCTGGAGCAATTGTAAGGGATTCAGCTTGCTGAATCTCTTCTTCGTCCTCAAGGTCTCTCATTTCAATTTCTTCTTCATCACCAGATAGGATTTTTACATCCATACCTAAGCTTTGAAGTTCTTTGATTAATACTTTAAACGATTCAGGTACACCTGGCTCAGGGACATTTTCACCTTTAACAATTGATTCGTATGTTTTCACACGGCCTACAACATCATCAGATTTAACCGTTAAGATCTCCTGAAGTGTATAGGCTGCACCGTATGCTTCAAGTGCCCAAACTTCCATCTCACCGAAACGCTGTCCGCCGAATTGAGCTTTACCGCCCAACGGCTGCTGCGTAACTAGAGAGTATGGTCCTGTTGAACGGGCATGGAGCTTATCATCAACCATGTGTGCAAGTTTAATCATGTACATGACACCTACAGATACACGGTTGTCAAAAGGCTCACCTGAACGGCCATCGTAAAGAACCGTTTTAGCATCTCTTGCCATACCAGCTTCTTCAATTGTTTCCCAAACATCTTCCTCGTTTGCTCCATCAAATACTGGAGATGCAACGTGGATGCCTAATGCTCTTGCAGCCATACCAAGATGAAGCTCAAGCACCTGACCGATGTTCATACGAGATGGAACCCCAAGTGGGTTTAACATGATGTCAACAGGTGTTCCGTCTGGAAGGTAAGGCATATCCTCTTCTGGTAAGATTCTGGATATAACCCCTTTGTTTCCGTGGCGTCCGGCCATTTTATCTCCTTCAGAAATCTTACGCTTCTGAACAATATAGACGCGAACGAGCTGGTTTACACCTGGAGGCAGTTCGTCTCCATCTTCACGATTAAATACTTTTACATCCAATACAATTCCGCCGCCGCCATGTGGCACACGAAGAGAAGTATCACGGACTTCACGAGCTTTCTCACCAAAGATCGCATGTAATAATCTTTCTTCTGCCGTTAGTTCTGTTACCCCTTTAGGAGTTACTTTCCCAACAAGAAGATCACCATCTTTTACTTCTGCACCTGTACGGATAATTCCGCGTTCATCGAGGTTGCGAAGAGCATCTTCCCCAACGTTAGGGATATCTCTTGTAATCTCTTCAGGTCCAAGTTTTGTATCACGAGATTCTGATTCATATTCTTCAATATGAATAGAAGTATATACATCATCTTTTACAAGGCGCTCACTCATAATGATAGCATCCTCGTAGTTATATCCATCCCAAGTCATAAACGCTACAAGAACATTTCGTCCTAATGCTAATTCCCCAAGTTCCATAGATGGACCGTCAGCAAGGATTTCCCCTTTTGTTACACGGTTTCCTACAGCAACGATTGGGCGCTGGTTATAGCAAGTTCCTTGGTTGGAACGAATGAATTTTAACATTCTGTACTTATCAAGATCGCCTTTTACTTCTTGGCCATCTACGACATTAATGCGGCGCACCCAAACCTCGCGTGCTTCCACATGCTCAACAATACCTTCATGCTTACAGATGACAGCAGCACCAGAGTCTTTCCCTGATACATATTCCATTCCTGTTCCTACACGAGGAGCTTCCGGCTGCATAAGAGGAACCGCTTGACGCTGCATGTTCGCTCCCATAAGGGCACGGTTAGAGTCATCGTTTTCAAGGAACGGAATACATGCTGTTGCGGCAGAAACAACCTGTTTAGGAGATACATCCATGTAATCGATGCGATCTCGGCTTACAACTGTGTTCTCACCTTTAAAACGAGAAACAACTTCTTCATCAAGGAAAGAGCCATCTTCGCCTAAAACAGCGTTTGCCTGTGCAACAACATAGTTATCCTCTTCATCAGCTGTTAAATAGTCGATTCGGGATGTTACTTTACCTGTATCAGGGTCGATACGGCGGTAAGGTGTTTCAATAAAGCCGAAACGATTTACTTTTGCAAAAGATGAAAGAGAGTTGATCAAACCGATGTTCGGACCCTCTGGTGTTTCAATTGGACACATACGGCCGTAGTGAGAGTAGTGAACGTCACGAACTTCAAAGCCTGCACGCTCACGTGTCAAACCACCAGGCCCTAGGGCAGATAAACGGCGTTTATGTGTCAATTCTGCTAATGGGTTTGTCTGATCCATGAACTGGGAAAGCTGAGAGCTTCCGAAGAACTCTTTAATAGATGCAATAACAGGACGAATATTGATTAACTGCTGTGGAGTAATCGTATTTGTATCCTGAATTGACATTCTTTCACGAACCACACGTTCCATTCTGGATAAACCAATACGGAATTGGTTTTGAAGCAATTCTCCAACAGAACGCAGACGTCTGTTTCCTAAGTGATCGATATCATCTGTATCACCTACACCATGCAGCAGGTTAAAGAAATAACTGATGGACGCAATAATATCAGAAGGTGAAATGTTCTTCACTGCTTCCTCAACGTATGCATTTCCAATGACGTTAATAGCTTTTTCCCCATCTTCATTAGGTGCATAAATTTTAATAGACTGAAGTTCTACATCATCTGAAATAACTCCGCCTAAAAGATTTACAGATTTGAAACCGATATTCTTTTCAAGGTTAGGCAAAATACGGTCTAATGTACGGCGGTCTAAAGTCGCACCTTTTTCCGCGATAATTTCGCCAGTTTCTGGATCAACAAGAGTTTCTGCCAATCTCTGACCAAATAATCTATTTTTAATATGAAGCTTTTTATTAATCTTGTAACGACCAACATTTGCCAAATCATATCTCTTCGGATCAAAGAATCTTGACAATAGAAGACTTTTAGCATTTTCAACAGTTGGCGGTTCACCCGGACGGAGACGCTCATAAATTTCTAATAGCGCTTTATCGATCCCTTCCGTGTTATCTTTTTCAAGCGTATTGCGGATGTATTCATTATCCCCAATTAAATCAATGATCTCTTGATCAGAGCCGAACCCAAGTGCACGCAAAAGAACCGTAACGGGCAGTTTCCGAGTACGATCTATTCTAACGTATACGACATCTTTGGCATCTGTTTCATACTCAAGCCAAGCGCCGCGGTTCGGAATTACTGTCGCAGTAAAACCTTTCTTTCCATTTTTATCAAGCTTCCCGCTGTAATATACGCTAGGAGAACGCACAAGCTGGGAAACGATGACACGTTCCGCTCCATTAATTACGAACGTACCTGTCTCTGTCATTAACGGGAAATCACCCATAAAGACATCCTGGTCTTTCACTTCGCCTGTTTCTTTGTTTACAAGACGCACTTTTACACGCAGTGGTGCAGAGTATGTAACATCTCGTTCTTTCGATTCCTCAACGGAATATTTTGGTTCGCCAAGGCTGTAATCAATAAATTCAAGCGACAAATTACCAGTAAAGTCTTCAATCGGTGAAATGTCATGAAACATTTCACGTAAACCCTCATCAAGAAACCATTGATAAGAAGAGGTTTGGATTTCGATTAGATTTGGTAATTCTAAAACTTCACTGATTCGCGCGTAACTTCTACGTTGGCGGTGTCGTCCATACTGAACTAGTTGACCTGTCAACTGATTCACCCCTCAAATCAAGCTAATTTATTTAGAAAAGCGCAAGGTACCCGCATTGGCTCGAAACACATAATGATATCCAGCGATATTATTTATTACACGCTGGATCTTAGTTTCAGAAAACCGAGGCACAAAAGCACTAATCAGATTCATACTTATTCTTCTAATACATAAACACTTGCTGTAAAATATGTTTTAGTATATAAAACACCTTTTGAACCGCAAGCAAGCCGATACTCATAAGACAAAAAGAAAAAGGGTTTTAGTCATAAAACCACATTTCCACAATACGACTATTATTTTATTAGCATTTCCAATAAAACCAAATTTATACAAGAGTTGATTAATTTAGTTTATATCAGAAATATAATATGTTGGCATTTTACAATACTATCATAGCGAAAATGTCAAGTCAATCTTTTTTTGCTTTAATAATAAAATAGCCCTTCTTCTTCTCAATTGTCTCTACTTCAGGGAAAAGCGCGCTTAATTTTTCAATCGCTGAAGGTGCCCCCTGCTTTTTCTGAATGACAATCCAGAGCTCTCCTCCCGGAAGTAATGCTTCAAAACTCTGTTCAAAAATATCATGTACTACTTTTTTTCCTGCACGAATGGGCGGGTTTGTTAAAATAGCAGCAAACTTATTGCCTTTTACTTTTTCAAGGCGGTCGCTTTCATACACATTAATATTTTCAATGTGATTTAACTCAGCATTTTCCTTAGCAAGACCAAGAGCTCTTGCATTTACATCAACCATGTGGACTGTACGATCACTCAACTTTTGAGCTACCGACAAACCAATTGGTCCATAACCGCAGCCAACATCAAGAATGTTGCCCTCTATTTGAGGCTCAACAAATGTTTCGATCAGCAGCTTAGAACCAAAATCAACTTCTGCTTTTGAAAAGACACCATTGTCTGTTTTAAAAACAAAAGACCTTCCATTCAATGTATAACGCCATGTTTTCGGCTGACTTTCTACCTTTTGAGTTTGGGAATAGTAATGCTCAGACACAATATCACCTCCGGCGGGGAATAAAATGAAGAATGATCATACAATCTAGGACGGAGAAATTCATATATTATAGAAGAAAATATATGAAAAGTAGAAAAAACCCGCTATAAAAGCGGGCTTTTTAAACATTATTACTTAACTTCTACGCCAGCTCCAACTTCGTCAAGCTTAGCTTTGATTTCTTCAGCTTCTTCTTTAGAAACGCCTTCTTTAAGAGCTTTAGGAGTGTTATCAACAAGTTCTTTCGCTTCTTTAAGACCTAGGCCTGTGATTTCACGAACAACTTTGATAACTTTGATTTTTTGATCTCCTGCAGAAGCAAGAACTACATCAAATTCAGTTTTCTCTTCAGCAGCACCGCCAGCAGCAGCTCCGCCAACCATTGCTACAGGAGCAGCAGCAGTTACACCAAATTCTTCTTCGATTGCTTTTACTAAGTCGTTAAGTTCTAAAACAGTCATATTTTTAACTGCTTCAATGATTTGTTCTTTAGTCATGAGTATGTTTCCTCCTTATTTTTGGTTTGAATCTATTAGTTTAACGAGTATTCTAACTTACGCGCCTTGTTCTTCTTTTTGATCTGCAACAGCTTTTGCAGCAAGAGCAAGGTTGCGGACTGGAGCTTGAAGTACGCTGAGTAGCATAGATAGTAAACCTTCGCGGGATGGTAGTTCCGCAAGAGCTTTAACATCTTCTGCTGTAGCAACTGTGCCTTCAATAACACCTGCTTTGATCTCTAATGCTTCATGCTTTTTCGCGAAATCGTTAAGGATTTTCGCTGGAGCAACAACATCTTCTGTGCTGAATGCTACTGCATTCGGGCCAGTAAGTGACTCGTTTAAGCCACTAAGCTCAGCTGCTTCAGCTGCACGGCGAGTTAAAGAGTTTTTGTAAACTTTAAATTCTACGCCAGCTTCACGAAGCTGTTTACGAAGTTCAGTTACTTCTGCAACAGAAAGACCACGGTAGTCAACAACAACTGTTGATAAACTTGATTTAAATTTATCAGCAATCTCTTCTACGATTTGTTTCTTTTGTTCGATTACGCTGCTCATCCTTACACCTCCTGTAGAAATTCTACATTTATACCGGCTATAAAAAACCTCCATATCCGAAACAGACATGGAGGAAGTATACAATAGCTAATGTAAGCATATCAATCTATCGTATGACCTCGGCAGGGAATTAAGCTAATAGCACCTGCTGTCTTCGGTACAAATGGTTATTTATTTTTTACAACAAAATACATATTACTAAATGTATTATTGTTTGTCAAATCCTTTTTTATCCAACTTCGTAAACTTACTTAACTGTTACAGAAGATGGATCTACTTTAACGCCAGGGCCCATTGTTGAAGTAACAGAAACGTTCTTCATGTATGTGCCTTTAGCAGCAGAAGGTTTAACTTTAAGCATAGTATCGAAGATTGTGTTGAAGTTCTCAACTAGTTTAGCATCTTCAAAAGATACTTTTCCGATTGGAACGTGGATGTTTCCAGCTTTATCAACACGGTATTCAACTTTACCAGCTTTAATTTCATTTACCGCTTTTTCAACGTCAAATGTTACTGTGCCAGTTTTAGGGTTTGGCATTAAGCCTTTAGGTCCTAATACACGTCCAAGTTTACCAACTTCACCCATCATGTCTGGAGTTGCAACGATTACGTCGAACTCGAACCAGCCTTGTTGGATTTTGTTGATGAATTCAGCATCGCCAACATAATCTGCACCAGCAGCTTCTGCTTCTTTTGCTTTTTCACCTTTAGCGAAAACTAAAACGCGTTGAGTTTTACCAGTTCCGTTTGGAAGCACAACAGCTCCACGGATTTGCTGGTCAGCTTTCTTAGGATCTACACCTAAACGGAATGCCACTTCAACAGTTGCATCAAATTTAGTAAAGTTTGTTTTTTTAACAAGCTCGATTGCTTCAACAACCGGGTATGCTTTAGTGTTATCTACAAGCTTCGCAGCTTCGATAAACTTTTTACCTTTTTTAGCCATTTTAATATTTCCTCCTATATTGTGGTTTTAGCGGAATAACCTCCCACGTGACGAAACAGCTTTCTCATTAGAAGAAAGCGTCCGGACAACTTATAAAGCGTCCGCACTAATAAAGGTTGCGCGTGAAACCAAATTCAGCGTCGCAACCTCATTAATTACAGCAGGGATTAGTCTTCGATAACAATACCCATGCTGCGTGCAGTACCTTCAACCATACGCATTGCAGCTTCAACACTTGCAGCGTTTAGATCAGGCATTTTTGTTTCAGCAATCTCGCGTACCTTGTCACGCTTGACTGTTGCTACTTTATTACGGTTTGGTTCACCAGAACCAGACTCAATTCCTGCAGCTTTCTTAAGAAGAACAGCAGCGGGCGGAGTTTTCGTAATAAATGTAAATGAACGGTCTTCAAACACCGTGATTTCAACAGGAATGATTAAGCCAGCCTGTTCAGCTGTACGAGCGTTAAACTCTTTACAGAATCCCATGATATTAACACCGGCTTGACCAAGTGCAGGACCTACCGGCGGTGCTGGATTCGCTTTACCTGCAGGAATTTGCAACTTAACAAGTTTGATTACTTTTTTAGCCACGAGACACACCTCCTTAAAGTCCGTGATGTGGTAATAGGGAATAAACCCTCCCACTCAACTCATATTCTTTATATTAAGATAAAGAACTAACAATTGTCCGGTCTCGTTCCGAGACATACTGACCTTTGAAATTCTACCACTTTCCTAAACTGATTTCAAGTTTTTTTGAAAATATATGAAGTTACCCATCTGCACAAGGCCCTAAAAAAAGGAAAAACGCCACTTTCTTTCTTAAAAACCCGCAGAAACGCTGAACTTAAATTTTTTCAATTTGAGAAAAATCAAGTTCGACTGGAGTGTCACGGCCAAACATGTTAACAAGCACTTTTATTTTTGCTTTATCTTTATCAATTTCTTCGATCGTACCTGTAAAGTTAGCAAAAGGACCTTCTTGAACTTGTACCGTTTCACCAAGCTCGAAGTTAACATCCACTCGTTTTTCGTCCACACCCATGCGCTTAAGGATGACCTGGACTTCTTCCGGCAGCAATGGGGTTGGTTTTGACCCTGAGCCAGCAGAACCTACGAAACCTGTTACACCTGGTGTATTTCTGACAACATACCAAGAGTCATCAGTCATGACAATTTCCACAAGTACATATCCAGGGAACACCTTGCGTTTAACAACCTTCTTTTTTCCGTTTTTAAAATCTGTTTCTTCTTCCTCTGGAACAACGACTCTGAAGATCTTATCTTGCATCCCCATCGATTCTACCCGTTTTTCCAGATTTGCTTTTACTTTATTCTCATAGCCAGAGTACGTATGAACAACATACCAATTCTTTTCCATTCAAGAGGACTTGTTCGTCCTTCCCTCCCTGTAAATTCATAATTTTATTTCACAATCTTCAGCCAGCGATTGTTTGCAGACATGTGCATTTTTACTTTCGCAGATGATGTTGGTTCATCTCTTCGCATATCATTTTTTGACCAAATGAAAAAACCCGTTTCCGGGCTTCTGCGAATTTGACCTGTATTATTTTCCATTATACCATGGAATCACAGGGGTTATTCAAGAATTAAACGAATCAATTCGGAAATTCCAAGATCAAGCACAGCGAAAAACACAGAAAAGAACACAACAACTGATAATACAGTAACCGTATACTTCGTTAATTCTTTGCGTTTTGGCCAGCTGACCTTTTTCATTTCCCGTCCAACTTCACGGAAAAAATTCACGATGCGTTGCATTTCGTAACCCCCAACTTCAAGAGATATATCCTAAAAGCCCACATTAATGTGCTATTTATTCTAAGATCAAATAAGTAATCTTACCTAAAAAAGGCGTAAACAGAGGTTTAGCTGTACTTATCTTCCAAATGACTTGTCCTAAGAAACGAATCATTCTTGTATAAGTTACTGCACATTTCTACGCTTACTTTGTTTCTCGATGTACTGTATGCGCACTGCATGTGCTGCAAAACTTCTTGAATTCCAGCCGTGTTCCATCTTTGCTTGCAGACGTCGAATAGTTTCTCTTTCCGCACTGTGAACACGCTAAAACGGCTTTTTTCTGCATAGTCTCCACCTGCTACACTTTCATTTACGTCTTTAAAACTGTACCATGGGCGACAAATGATGTCAATAACTGCAAAATTCTAAATTATATTTATAAGGAAAACTCTCGAACTTCCAAATAGCGCTCCAGCTTGCGTTTAACTCGCTGCAGTGCATTGTCGATGGACTTAACATGACGATTTAATTCTTCAGATATTTCCTGATAAGACTGCCCATCCAAATAAAGAGCAAGAACCTTTCGTTCCAGGTCACTAAGCAGCTCGGACATTTTGACTTCAATTTGGTCAAACTCTTCCTGGTTGATGATCAGTTCCTCTGGGTCCATCACCTTTGCACCAGATATGACGTCCATCAGCGTTCTGTCTGATTCCTCATCATAAATAGGCTTGTCCAAAGATACGTATGAGTTTAAAGGGATATGTTTTTGCCGTGTGGCTGTTTTGATGGCGGTAATAATTTGTCTGGTAATACATAGTTCTGCAAATGCTTTGAAAGAAGATAATTTGTCGCCTTTATAATCACGGATCGCTTTATAAAGACCAATCATGCCTTCCTGTACAATATCTTCCTTATCTGCACCAATCAAAAAATAGGACCTTGCCTTTGCTCTTACAAAGTTGCGATACTTATGAATCAAGTAATCTAACGCTTGACTCTCACCCTTATGCACCAATTCAATCAGCTCTTCATCCTCAAGCTCCAAAAAGGCAATGTTGTTATCATCATTCGTCTTGAAGTCAGTACTCACTAAGATCCCTCCGACCGTACAAGCATGGATAGAAATATTATACAGTACATTTTTTTCAAGCGTCAACCGCTCATTCCTTCCCTCGGCGCCATTTTTCAAAAATTTCTGCCACTTCTTCCGGAAGAGCAATTTTAGAAGACGGTCTTTTCTCTTGGATTTTTTTGACCTTTTTTTGAATTTTATTTTCAATGACATTCATCTCATTGAGCAGCTCACGGGCTGACTTCCGTAAAGCACCTTGGCCAAAAATCACCCATTGCTCCGTATAATCAGAAGTAGCCACATGAATTTGCGTCCGGATGTTATTCAGGTCACTCGCAAGCTTTTCAATTCGTTCATCTGCAGACTCGTTATTCCGCGTGAAAATAACTTCCACTTTATAGTTTTTATACTTTTTTTCCGTTCCTTTTACAAAATGCGCGTCAAACACAATAATGACCCGAAACCCAGTATAGCCTTGATATTCAGCCATTTTTTCCACTAGCCTGTCCCTGGCGGAAGCTAAATCCTTCTTTTTAAGCTCATCCAGCTCTGGCCAGGCGCCAATTATGTTATAACCGTCTACAATCAAAATATCCATTATCGTACATCAGGATTACGTTTCCTGTATACCTCATACATAAGCAGCGCTGCAGCAACAGATGCATTCAAAGATGTCACATGTCCAGCCATCGGTAAACTTAGCAAAAAGTCACATTTGTCTTTAATCAGCCTGCCCATTCCCTTTCCTTCACTTCCGATTACTAAGCCCAGTGGCATGGTTCCATCAAATTGTCTGTAGTCTTGTTTTCCGGATGCGTCTGTTCCTGCAATCCACACACCGCGTTCTTTCAATTCATCGATCGTTCTTGCCATATTGGTCACACGCGCTACTGGTATATGCTCAATGGCTCCCGTTGATGCTTTCGCTACAGTTGCCGTCAGCCCTACTGCTCTTCTTTTCGGAATGATAATACCATGTGCTCCAGCAGCATCAGCTGTTCGCATAATTGATCCAAGATTATGCGGGTCTTCAATTTCATCTAGCAGCAGGAAGAAAGGATCTTCATTTCTTGCTTCAGCACGAGCAAAAAGCTCGTCCACCTCTGCATACTGATAAGCTGCTACAGCCGCTACAACTCCTTGATGTGTTCCTTCAACAAGCTGATCCAGCTTTTTTTTCGGTACAAATTGAACAAGCACGCCATTTGTTTTCGCTAAACCGATCACTTGCTGCATCTGGCCGCTTTGGGAACCTTCAGCTATAAAAATTTTATTAATATCCCGATCCGATTTTAACGCTTCTATAACCGGGTTTTTACCAATGATAAAATCCTGACTCATT
Source organism: Bacillus mesophilum (assembly GCF_008923265.1). Classification (NCBI taxonomy): domain Bacteria; kingdom Bacillati; phylum Bacillota; class Bacilli; order Caryophanales; family Bacillaceae; genus Bacillus; species Bacillus mesophilum. Next base: position 59,562 of record NZ_WBOT01000011.1, read on the forward strand.
CTATTTGCCTCCTTCCTTAAGTTCGACGGAGCGGAATGCGGCTTGTATTAATTCCTCAAGCCGCTGCTCTCTGTCTGCTAAATATAAATAACCGATCAGCGCTTCAAACGCTGTACTGTAGCGGTAGGTTTGGACGTCCGTGTTTTTAGGAATGGTTCCTGACTTAGCGTTCCTTCCTCTTCTCACAACTGCTTCCTCTTCTTCTGAAAGCAGGCCTTCATTTAGAAAACCATGTATGACATGGGCTTGCGCTTTTGCTGACACATATCGTGTGCCTTCTTTATGAAGCTGATGCGGTCTTACTTTTCCGCTTTGCAAAAGATGCCTTCTTACATATATCTCATAAACAGCATCTCCCATATAGGCAAGCGCAAGACTATTTAATTGTTTTTCATCTAATTTTTCACTGTAGCTGAGCATTTGTTCAGCCTCTCTTCCATCTGGTCCCTTGAGCTGTATCCTCAAGAATGATATTCATTTCCTTTAGCTTGTCGCGAATATCGTCTGCCAGCTGGAAGTTACGGTCTTTTCTTGCTTGAATTCTCTGCTCCAGCAATTGTTCAATTTCCTCATCAAGCAGTTCTTCTTGTTCTTTTTCAAGTGAAAGGCCTAAAACGGAGAATAAATCTTCAAACTCCTTTAAAAATGCTTCAATCACAGCTGCAGAAGTGTTTTTCTCCATCAGATAGTAGTTCGCAAGTTTAGAAAGTTCAAATAGAACAGATATAGCATTTGCAGTATTAAAATCATCGTCCATTGCAGTAATGAATTCTTCATGATGCTGACTGATCTTTTGCAGCCATTCTTCATTATGATCAGTCAGTTCTGCACTAGCCTGTTTGCGGTGCTTTAAGTTTTCATATGAAGTACGGATGCGTTCTAATCCAACTCTTGTGTTTTCGAGAAGTTCATCGTTGTAATTAATTGGATTGCGGTAGTGAACGGAAAGCATAAAAAATCTTAATACTTGCGGATCATGCTTCTTAATAATATCGTGCACAAGGACAAAGTTACCTAATGACTTCGACATCTTCTCATTATCAATATTTATATAGCCATTATGCATCCAGTAGCGTGCGAAGGTTTTTCCTGTTAAAGCCTCCGATTGAGCGATTTCATTCTCATGATGCGGGAATGAAAGATCTTGGCCGCCAGCATGAATATCAATCGTATCTCCCAGATATTTTTTCGCCATTGCCGAGCACTCGATATGCCAGCCTGGACGTCCTTGCCCCCAAGGACTATCCCACTTGATTTCGCCTTCTTTGGCAGATTTCCACAATACAAAATCCAGTGCATCTTGCTTCTTTTCACCAATTGCAATCCGAGCACCAACTCGAAGTTCATCTATAGATTGATGTGAAAGCTTTCCATACCCATCAAATTTTCGTGTATGGAAGTATACATCTCCTTCTGATTCATACGCATAGCCCTTATCAATTAACGTTTGAATAAACTCAATGATAATATCCATGCTCTCAGTTACACGAGGGTGAACATCTGCTCGTTTGCACCCTAGAGCTGTTACATCTTCAAAATAAGCATCGATAAAACGCTCCGCAATTTGCGGCACTTCTTCGCCCAATTCTTTCGCTGTACGTATTAACTTATCGTCAACATCGGTAAAATTTGAAACATAGTGTACATCGTAGCCTCTATATGTTAAATAATTTCTCACTGTATCAAAAACAATTGGCGGACGGGCGTTCCCTATATGAATATAGTTATAAACCGTCGGTCCGCATACATACATTTTCACTTTCCCTTCCTCTAAAGGAATAAACGGTTCTTTTTTTCTTGTCATTGTATTATAAAGCTGAATAGCCATTATACTTTGCTCCTTTCTTTCTTTAACAACTCTAATTCATTTTTCAAGGCTAAAAGTTCCTCATCTATTTCTTTCATTCGGTCAAAAAGCGGATCCGGCAAATCAGTGTGATTTAAATCCTTGATCTTCACACCGTCCTGCACCTTCACTCGTCCCGGAATCCCAACCACTGTTGAATTAGGAGGGACATCGTGAAGCACAACTGAACCAGCCCCGATTTTTGCATTTTCCCCTATCGTAATCGAGCCCAGCACTTTAGCTCCTGTCGCAATAAGCGCATTATCCAAAATGGTCGGATGCCGCTTGCCTTTTTCCTTGCCTGTTCCGCCTAATGTTACTCCTTGGAAAACTGTTACATTATCACCGATTTCACATGTTTCTCCAATAACAACACCCATCCCATGATCAATAAAGAATTTCCTTCCTATTTTTGCACCAGGATGAATTTCAATTCCTGTGAAGAACCGGCTGAGCTGTGAAATCATTCTTGCCAGGAAATAAAACCGCTTTTTGTAAAACTTATGAGCAAGTCTGTGTGCCCAAACAGCATGCAAACCTGAATACGTTAAGATGACCTCCAAACTGCTTCGTGCAGCGGGATCTTGTTCAAACACCACTTCGATGTCCTCTTTCATTCGCTTAAACATAAACACCCCTCCTCTGGGCGATTTGCTTTTCTCGAATAGTATTTTCCGGGAAATATTATCCGTGTGTCTTGAAATATTGCGCGTGTAAATCAGGAAGCTGAATACTGCTGCCATTTGCTGAGGAGTAAAAGACAAACATGGAAAAACTCCTCAGCTATCATTCCATTGCTTTGATCAAAATAAAAAACGCCCCTGTCAAATGACAGAGACGTTTTACCCGCGGTTCCACTCTGTTTAGACTAATCGATTGAACGATCATGCCTCAACTTTAGCCTAGTAACGGATAGGTTCCGCCTATATCTACAGCACTCTTTTCTAAAGAGCTATCTTATCGTTCGATACAGGGCTCAGAGGGGCACTTCAAAAAATGAGAGGCCTGAACCACTTTCAGCCGGTGATGGTTCTCTCTAAAAAGCTTCATTTCCCTACTTTTCCTCTTCCACGCTTTAAATTGTTTTTAATTATATTTACTATATTACATTTTCCCCAATATGTTAACCTAAAATGCTCATGATTCTGGTTTTTACTTTTTCTTTACCTAAAAGCTCAATTGCCTGCGGCAGATCCGGACCATGTGTCTGGCCTGTTGTTGCAGAACGTATCGGCATAAATAAATTTTTCCCTTTTTGTCCTGTCTGCTTTTGCACAGCCTTCATAGCTGCCTTAATTCCATCAGCCGCAAATGACTCAAGGTTTTCAATTTCACCTAAAAATGCATTTAACACTTCAGGTACCTGTTCGCCTGAGAGCACTTCTTTTGCTTCGTCTTCTATATTCATTTCCTCGGTAAAAAATAGTTCAGACATTTCGACGATTTCAGCACCAAAGCTCATTTTTTCCTGGTACAAAGCAATGAGCTTTCGCACCCACTCTTGCTTCTCTGGGGAAAGCTGTTCCTCTGCCTTTCCAGTTTTCACTAGATGCGGCAGAGACAGGCTGACAAGTCGATCCAGATCAATCGTTTTCATATATTGATTGTTCAGCCATGTTAATTTTTGTTTATCAAACAGCGCCGGGGATTTAGAAAGACGGCTTGCGTCAAATAAATCAATAAATTGTTCTTTACTATAGATTTCTTCTTCTCCAGCAGGCGACCATCCAAGCAGTGCAATAAAGTTAAAGAGAGCTTCAGGTAGATAGCCAAGCTCTTCATATTGCTCAATAAATTGAATGATAGACTCATCCCGCTTGCTTAATTTTTTACGGCTTTCATTGACAATTAAAGTCATATGACCAAAAACAGGAGGCTCCCAGCCTAAAGCTTCATAAATCATTAACTGCTTTGGTGTGTTTGAAATATGATCATCTCCGCGCAGAACATGTGAGATGGCCATAAGATGATCATCAACCGCTACTGCAAAATTGTATGTTGGAGTGCCATCCTTTTTCACAATAACATGATCACCAATTCCATCTGATTCAAACGATACCTGTCCTTTTACCATGTCATCAAAAGAGTATACAACCCCTTTGGGAACAAGGAATCGGATGCTTGGCTTTCTGCCTTCCGCTTCTAGTGCTGCTCTTTGTTCTTCCGTTAGATTGCGGCACTTTCCAGAGTAAATTGGATTTTCACCTTTTGCCATCTGTGCTTCGCGCTCTGCTTCCAGTTCTTCTTCTGTGCAGTAGCATTTATAAGCATGGCCCTTCTCCAGCAATTCTTGAGCATATTTTTGATAAAGGTCATTTCTTTCAGACTGACGATAAGGACCATACTCTCCTTCTTTATCTACACTTTCATCCCAATCGATTCCAAGCCAATTTAAATATTTAAGCTGGCTCTCTTCTCCGCCTTCGATATTACGCTTCTTATCAGTATCTTCAATGCGAATGATAAATTTCCCGCCTTGACTGCGTGCAAATAAATAATTAAATAGAGCTGTACGTGCATTTCCAATATGTAAATGTCCCGTTGGACTTGGTGCATAACGGACACGAATATTATTTGACATCATAGTGCCTCCTTATTTTTTTACTTCATTTTCGTATTTTCTCTAAGCTGCTAATGCGCCATTAGCTTTCGCGCTTTTTTAATAACACAACCGCCTGTGATGCAATCCCTTCACCTCTGCCGGGAAAACCAAGCTTCTCAGTTGTAGTTGCCTTTACATTGATATTCTCAATCTCTGTCTCGAGCAAGAATGCAATTCTTTCTCGCATTTTATCAATATGCGGAGCCATCTTGGGCATCTGGGCAATGATCGTACAATCCGCATTTACAAGCTCAAAGCCTCTTTCTTTAACCAGAGCCCAAACATGCTGCATAAGTTTAGCAGAGTCAGCATCCTTAAATTCAGGGTCTGTATCAGGAAAATGTTTTCCGATGTCCCCAGCTGCAATTGCACCTAAACAGGCATCGGCTACTGTATGCAATAGTACATCGGCATCCGAATGTCCTAATAATCCTTTTTCATATGGTATCTCAATCCCGCCGATAATAAGAGGTCTTCCCTCTGTCAGCTGATGTACATCAAATCCTTGTCCAATACGAAACATTCCATTCAACTCCTTGTTAGAAATATGCCTTAAGATGTCTATACTCTGTAAAGCAGCAGGGTCTTCCTCTATCCTATTGCTGCCTTACGGCGAAAGACTCTAATAAAAACGAACTTACTTTAGAGGAATAAGCGGAAAACCAGACACCAGTTTCCCTATTTGCCTTTCTTCTTCCCTTGCATTCTCTTATTCATAATAGCTTCAGCAAAGTAAAGATCTTCTGGTGTCGTCAGCTTGATATTGTCATAACTGCCTTCAACAATTTTGATATTGCCATTAGTTCGTTCCACCAGACTTGCATCATCTGTTCCGACATAGCTTTCTCTTGCAGCTCGTTCATGTGCATCAAGCAGCATAGGCAGGCGGAATGCCTGAGGAGTTTGGACAGACCATAGCGATGCCCGTTCAACCGTTTCTGAAACCAAGCCTTCATTTGCTTTTTTCACGGTATCCTTCATAGGCACAGCTAAAATAGAGGCACCTGTTTCTTCTGCTGCCTCTACCAAGCGGCTAATGGCGTCTATTTCAACAAATGGCCTTGCTGCATCATGCACTAAAACGATGCCTTCCCCATTTAGTTCCTTCACCACATGATACACGCTATGCTGGCGTTCTTTTCCGCCATAGATAAGAGACGCAACTTTTTTAATCCCATATTTTCGCAAGAGCTTTTTCATTTCCTGTTCATCATCCGGGTGGATTGCAAGATGTACCGCTTTACAATTTCGATCTTGTTCAAACACCTTTAATGTATGTATAAGCACAGGGACTTCCCGAAGCTCGAGCAGCAGCTTGTTCTTACCCGCTTCCATTCTTTTACCTTGCCCGGCCGCAGGAATGATCACTTCATAACCCATCGTAATCTCCTATCCATTTGGTCAGTATCTACCTTTTATAACATCATCATTCTATCAGATAATCAATTCACTAGAAAGAGAGCAAAACAGCAATCCTTTATAATTCTCTGTTTTATCTGCTGATGCTCCTAAAACTTATAGGATCTTTTTAAGTAACTCCTCTAAAATGACGCAATCTGCCTTTTTAATTCCCGACAATTTGAAAAGAGCTGTTAGCAAACAGCTCTATCAGTCATGTTAATATTATAATGCTTTTTCTAATAGTTTGGGTTTCGCAAATATCATTCTACCTGCAGAGGTTTGGAGAACACTTGTAACCAGAACATCAATATGTTTTCCAATATAATTGCGTCCTTCTTCAACGACAATCATCGTTCCGTCATCTAAATAAGCAATACCTTGGTTTTGCTCTTTTCCATCTTTAATGACTTGCACCTTCATTTCTTCGCCTGGAAGAACAACTGGTTTTACAGCGTTTGCAAGATCATTAATGTTAAGAACAGCTACCTTTTGCAATTCACATACTTTATTAAGATTAAAATCATTGGTGACGACAACACCATTAGATATTTTAGCTAGTTTAACAAGCTTGCTGTCTACCTCTTGAATTTCTTCAAAGTCACCTTCATATATTTCTACCTTAATGGAAAGCTCCTTTTGAATACGGTTGAGTATATCTAAACCGCGGCGTCCTCTATTTCGTTTAAGCACGTCAGATGAGTCTGCGATATGCTGCAGTTCCTCGAGAACAAATTGCGGGATCACAATCGTTCCTTCCAAAAAGCCTGTTTGGCAGATATCCGCAATACGGCCATCAATAATAACACTTGTATCTAAGATTTTCAGTGTCTTAGGCGCGGCCTTTTCAGAATCTTCTTCAACCGCTTTCTTTTTCTTACTTGTAAATAATGTTAATAGTTCATCCCGCTTCTTAAACCCTACCTGAAAGCCCAAATATCCAAATAGCAGTGTCAATACAATCGGTGCAACTGTATTTAAAATCGGCACTTCAATGGCTGTCAATGCATATCCAAAAAGGAATGCAATTACCAAACCAACTATTAATCCTACACTTCCAAAGATTATATCCGTAATGGGAACCTTAACGAGCGACTCCTCTGTCCAGCGCACAAAGTTGACAACATAATCAACCGCCCAAAAAGTAATAAGATAAAATATAATGGCACCTAACACAGCGGACATATATGGATTATTTAATAAAGCAACTCCATCTAATGCAATAAACGATAATAATTGAGGAATTAAAAAGATTCCAAGCGTAACTCCAGTAATAAGGAAGCATGCCTGTACAATACGTTTTAACATTCCCTCACCTCCTTTTACTCATTATAAACAAATTTTCCAAATCGAAACCTTCTATTACAGATAATTTTATTTTTGTAACACAAATGTTATTCTGAAAAACTAATTCACCTTAAACTTTTTCCAGTTAAAAAGGTATACCACTAGGTTAGCACCTCACATCATAAGGTGTCAAATAATAACCAAACATTTTAGCACAACCAAATTTATAGTTCAATGGTCTCTATACATGTCTATCTAAAAAAACTTGTGTTTTAATACGCTTTAAGCCCTCTTTAATTTTTTTTGCTCTTACTTCGCCAATGCCATCAACATCATCTAACTCTTCAATGGTAGCACCCATAATATTTGACAGCTCCTGAAATTGTTCTATTAAATTTGCGATAATAATGGATGGCATCCTTGCTACTTTATTTAGCATTCTGTATCCTCTTGGCTGCTTCATCTCTTCTAAATGAATGTAGCCCTGATAACCAAGAAGTTTTAATATGACACTATCCTCTGCTCTTTCCCCATTTGAAATGCGCTGAAGAGAATCAAGTACTTCTTTTGCATTCATACTGGGTGAAAAAGCATAATCCTTAATAATAAACTCAGCCTCTTTTTCTATTTCAGTCAAGAGTTCATCCATTTGCAGCCGAATTAACCTGCCTTCTGTGCCGAGTTCACACAGGAATGTCAGCAGTTCATTTTTAATTCTGAACACCATGGATACACTGTGCAGTACATTAACAAGATCAGCGTAAGTAACCCCTTCCTCAAATTCCAGCATACTTAAATCTGTTATTCTTTGTTCAAGGACAGCCTTATATTTTTCAAGTGTTTGTACAGCTACATTTGCTTTTGTTAAAATAACGCCTATGTCGCGGAGGGCATAACGCAAAGAGCTTTGATAAAGAGTGATGACGTTTCTTCTCTGCGATACTGCAATAACCAGGGCACCTGTCTGCTTAGCAACACGCTCAGCCGTACGGTGCCGCATACCTGTTTCGGTTGAAGGGATGCCCCGGTCTGGCGCAAGCTGAGCGTTCGCTACTAATATACGACTTCCTTCCTCGTTCAAAATAATAGCTCCATCCATCTTGGCCAGCTCATATAAGTAGCTGGGAGTAAACGGACAATCAATCTGAAAACCGCCTTCTACAATTCCATCTGTCTGCTCTTTGGAGCCTAAGACGATCAACCCTCCCGTATTGGCTCGCAGAACATTTTCAATCCCTTCACGGATTGGTGTTCCAGGCGCCATAAACCGAAGGACTTTGGTGATCTTTTTTTCGTCCGTTTTTTTTGCTTCCATATTTACCTCCCTAGTGCTTCATTTAATGCCTCACTAACTGAATTAACACCTATTAGCTGAACACCAGCAGGAGCTTGCCAGCCTCCAATATTATTGGCGGGAAGGATCACTCTTTCAAAACCAAGCTTTGCAGCTTCTTGAACACGCTGTTCGATTCGGGACACGCGGCGGACCTCACCGGTTAACCCTACCTCTCCAATGACGCAGTCGGTTGCACGGGTCGGTTTATCCCGGAAGCTTGAGGCGATGCTTACTGCTACCGCTAAGTCAATGGCCGGTTCATCGAGCTTTACACCGCCGGCAACTTTTAAATATGCGTCTTGATTCTGAAGAAGAAGACCAACTCTTTTTTCTAAAACCGCCATTAATAAAGGAACTCGATTATGGTCAATTCCTGTTGCCATTCTTCTTGGATTCCCAAAGCTCGTCGGTGAAATTAGCGCTTGAATTTCCACTAAAACCGGACGAGTTCCTTCCATTGAAGCAACCACCGTGGAGCCTGCTGCCCCTTCAGACCTCTCCTCGAGAAAAATTTCAGACGGATTTGCCACTTCTTCAAGTCCCATTTCCTTCATTTCGAAAATGCCCATTTCGTTTGTAGAACCGAATCGGTTTTTCACAGCACGCAAAATCCGGTATGTGTGATGGCGCTCCCCCTCAAAATAAAGAACGGTATCCACCATATGCTCTAATAAACGGGGTCCAGCAATCGAGCCTTCTTTTGTTACGTGGCCAACAATAAAGATAGCAATCCCTTTTGTTTTAGCGATTCTCATTAATTCCGCCGTACACTCGCGTACTTGTGAAACGCTTCCCGGAGCCGAGGTAACCTCAGGATGGTAAATCGTTTGAATAGAATCAACGATCACAAAGGCAGGGCTGGTTTGTTCAATGGTTCTGCTGATTTCTTCAAGACTTGTTTCAGAGTAAACAAGCAGCTGCTCAGACGTAATACTGAGGCGGTCTGCCCTCAGTTTTGTCTGTCTCATCGACTCCTCCCCGGATATGTATAAAACCGAGTGGTTCTTTTTCGCAAGCTGTGAAGAGACTTGAAGGAGCAAGGTCGACTTCCCGATCCCTGGGTCTCCTCCTATTAAAACGAGTGATCCCCTAACAACACCGCCTCCAAGTACTCTATTTAATTCCTGTGATTCTGTCAGTACCCGCGGTTCTGATATCGTTTCAATTGTCGTAATCGGAGTAGCTTTCGAGGCTGTTGCCATTCCCTGAGAGTGAGCAAATGCTCCTCTTCTTGAATTAGCGGGTTTTTCAACTTCCTCCACCATTTTATTCCACTCACCGCAGCCTGGACATTTCCCCATCCATTTTGGTGATTCATATCCGCATTCCTGACACATAAATTTCGTTTTCCGTTTTGCCATTACTTTCCCCTTCTTCCATACTTCTATATATATTTCACAAATATAACAATTATCATTGATTCCAGTTAAATACTTATTGATGATTTATAACTATAACAGACAGACTATGGAAAGAGAACTAAAGAGATAAAAAGATAAACAGGAGGACAAGGAAGGAAGGAAGGACGATCAGATCAGCATCATTATTACTGAAGTCATTAGAAGGATATTACTTATAGAAAAGGTACACGAAAATTCGTTCGTGTACCTCAATAAACTTATGCCTTATTTAAATTTGCAGTCCCGCTAGCTTCAGCTGTCTTAACGGTAAACTCGCCATCTTCGACATCAATGACAACATTTTGACCTGTTAATACAGTTCCTTTTAAAAGCTCTTCAGAAAGACGATCTTCAATATGCTTTTGAATTGCCCGGCGCAATGGTCTTGCTCCATACTCCGGATCATAACCTTCTTCCGCGATTTTTGTCTTAGCCGCTTCAGTAAGATCCAGCTGGATTTCTTGTTCCTGCAGGCGTTTAGTCAATGAATCTGACATGAGCGAAACAATTTCCTGCAGATGTTTCTTTTCTAGTGCGTGGAAAACAATGATTTCATCAATACGGTTCAGGAATTCTGGACGGAATGCTTTTTTCAGCTCCTCCATTACTTTTCCTTTCATATCTTTGTAATCCTGATCTCCCTCTTGAACATTGAAACCTACATACTTGTTGCGTTTTAGAGCTTCTGCTCCAACATTTGAAGTCATGATTAAGACTGTATTACGGAAGTCAACTGTTCTGCCTTTTGAGTCTGTCAGTCTTCCGTCCTCTAATACTTGCAGAAGAATATTAAATACATCTGGGTGTGCTTTTTCAATTTCGTCGAGCAGGACAACAGAGTATGGCTTTCTGCGCACCTTTTCTGTCAGCTGGCCGCCTTCATCATAGCCAACATAACCTGGAGGAGATCCCACTAAACGAGAGGTAGAATGCTTCTCCATGTACTCGGACATATCAATGCGGATCATTGCATCTTCATCGCCGAACATAGCCTCTGCCAGCGCTCTTGCCAATTCTGTTTTCCCTACTCCTGTTGGTCCAAGGAACACAAATGATCCGATTGGACGTTTAGGATCTTTTAATCCTGCACGTGCACGGCGCACAGCCTTAGAGATTGCTTTAACAGCTTCCTCTTGTCCAATGACACGGGAATGAAGAATTTCTTCTAAATTAAGCAATTTTTGCGTTTCTGTTTCTGCCAGCTTAGAAACTGGAATTCCTGTCCAGCTAGCTACAACATGTGCAATATCCTCAACCGTTACTTCGCTATTTTCTTTGCCTTGCTTCTCTTTCCAAGTTTTCTTGGTTTCTTCCAGCTGTTCGCGCAGACGCTGTTCTGTATCACGCAATGATGCTGCTTTTTCAAATTCTTGGCTTTGTACAGCTGCATCCTTTTCTTTGCGGACATCTTCAAGCTTAACTTCAAGTTCCTTTAAGTTTGGAGGAGTCGTATAAGATCTCAATCTTACCTTTGAACCAGCTTCATCAATTAAATCAATTGCCTTATCTGGTAGGAAACGGTCAGAAATATAACGATCCGATAATTTAACTGCAGCTTCAATTGCCTGATCTGAAATGGTTACACGGTGATGCGCCTCATAACGGTCTCTTAATCCTTTCAGGATCTGAACAGATTCATCGGACGTCGGCTCATCAACGGTAATCGGCTGAAAGCGGCGTTCAAGTGCTGCATCCTTTTCAATGTACTTGCGATATTCATCAAGCGTTGTAGCACCAATACATTGCAATTCACCGCGCGCAAGGGACGGCTTTAATATATTTGAAGCATCAATGGCACCTTCTGCACCACCAGCACCAATCAAAGTGTGAAGTTCATCAATGAATAAGATAATGTTTCCGGCCTGGCGAATTTCATCCATTACTTTCTTCAATCTATCTTCAAATTCACCGCGGTATTTTGTTCCCGCAACAACAGTACCCATATCTAGTGTCATAACTCTTTTATCTCGCAGTGTCTCTGGCACTTCATTATTGATAATTTGCTGTGCTAATCCTTCAGCAATTGCTGTTTTACCAACCCCTGGTTCACCAATTAAAACAGGATTGTTTTTTGTACGGCGGCTAAGCACTTCAATGACTCGCTGAATTTCTTTACTGCGCCCAATAACAGGGTCAAGACTTCCTTCTCTTGCAATCGCAGTTAAATCTCTCGCTAATCCATCAAGAGTTGGGGTATTGGCATTTGCTGATGCACCGCCCTGATGGCCTCCAGATTCATTGCTTCCTAAAAGCTGAAGCACTTGCTGTCTCGCTTTATTTAAGCTGACGCCCAGGTTATTTAGTACACGTGCAGCAACACCTTCCCCTTCACGAATTAACCCAAGGAGAATATGTTCTGTCCCTACATAGGAGTGACCCAGCTTTCTTGCTTCATCCATTGATAATTCAATTACTTTTTTCGCTCTTGGCGTATAATGCGGTGATTGTGAGACTTCCTGTCCTCGTCCAATTAAACTCTCTACCTCAGTCTGAATCTTCTCAGAACCAAGTCCTAGAGCATATAATGCCTTTGCCGCAATTCCCTCTCCTTCTCGAACCAAACCGAGCAGGATATGTTCTGTTCCAATATTATTATGTCCAAGGCGGATTGCTTCCTCTTGTGCTAATGCAAGTACCTTTTGCGCTCTTTCAGTAAATCTTCCGAACATCATATGATTATCCTCCCAACTATTTGCTTTCCATTTGTAATCTTTCCCGAATGAGTGTTGCTCTGCGGATATCCCTTTCCTGTGGTCTTAAAGGTCCGCCAGCATATTGCTGTAAAAAGCCAGGCTGAGTCAAAATCATAAGCTCATTTAAAATATTTTCAGATACATTTTCAATGTATCCCATATCAATGCCAAGGCGAACATCAGACAAACAGCGTGCCGCCTCTTTTGATTCAATGATTCTGCAATTCAGGAGAGTCCCATATGAACGGAAAACTCTGTCTTCTAATTGTATGTTAGAAGTCTTTGCTAATGCTTCCCTTGCTGACCTTTCCTGTGAAATTAATTGACTGACAACACTTTTCAAGTCTTCGGCAATATCTTCTTCGGATTTACCTAACGTCATCTGATTTGAAACTTGAAAGATGTTCCCTAATGCTTCGCTGCCTTCCCCATAAATTCCTCTAACGACTAAACCGAGTTGATTAATTGCAGGGATAATTCGATTAATCTGCTGTGTTAATACAAGACCCGGCAAGTGCATCATAACAGAAGCACGAATACCCGTTCCTACATTGGTAGGACAGCTGGTTAGAAAACCAACCTTTTCATTAAAAGCATAATCAATTTCTTCCTCAAGCCAATTGTCAATTGTATTAGCCATCTGCAATGCTTCTAATAACTGAAAACCTGGGTATAGGCATTGAATGCGTATATGATCCTCTTCATTAATCATGATACTAATCTCTTCACTTTCTGATAGCAGGCAAGCACCATGTGTAGAGTTTTCCGCTAAGTGAGGGCTAATTAAATGCTTCTCCATTAATACCCTTTTCTGCAGCGGCTGCAATTCATCCATAAGCAGCAATTCCAAGCGCTTATCTTCTATTTCTCCAGGATGCACTAATCGTTTTTTGACTTGATCAATAACGGCTTCAGCCTCATCCTTCTCAAACAATGTTGGAAATCTATATTGCTTTAGATTCCGAGCAAGCCGAATTCGAGAACTTAAGACTATATCTGAATCCGGTCCCTCCGTACTCATCCAGGAGCTAATCGCCTGGTTAATAAAACGCTCCAACGACAAGTTATTCTCCCTCCTCATGAGCGGATTTCAGCTCTTTTTCTAACTTTCTTATCTCATCTCGTGTTAAGGCAGCTTCTTCAAACTCTTCATTCGCAATAAATTCTTTCATTTTCTGTTTGAGATCTTCGATATTCTTTCGTAAATGAATACTTCCTCCGATTCTGGCGGGAATCTTTCCATTATGTGTTTCGTTCCCGCTATGAAGCCTTCTAAAAATAGGAGGAAGCTGTTCACTAAATGTTTCATAGCATTCCGCACAGCCAAACCTGCCAACCTTAATAAATTGCTTATATGTCATAGAGCAATTAGGGCATTGAATGACCTTTTCATTCTGAAAAGCATTTTGGCTGTTGCCCTGATAAGCTGGCTGTACATTAAGAAGTCCTGCCAAGAGATTATGGATGGAGTAGTTCTGTCCATTGTTGAACATAAACATCTCCCCTTTTTCTGCCGCACATTTTTCACATAGCTGAAATTCTGCTTTTTCGCCATTTACTATTTTCGTAAAGTGCAAGGTAGCTGGTCTTTGATTGCATTCCTGACAAACCATTGGTTCCCCTCCAACCTGCTGTTTATTTATATTTCAAGGTTGTAAGCATTGCTTTTAACATACGTGCTCGAAGTTCATCTCTATAGGGCAGGTCTATATATAGTACCGATCTGTCAATGACACTTAGCATGATTTTCGCTTCCCTTTTTGAGACAATTTCTTCTTCAACAAGTCTGTATATAACATTTTCAGCACTATTCTGGGCTATTCGTGAATCGATTATGGAGATAAGCTGATCAATTAAATGTGCGTAATCATAAGACTGCACCTTCATGATCCTTATATAACCTCCTCCTCCTCTTTTACTTTCCACCATATACCCTTTCTCGATTGTAAACCGAGTATTGATAACATAATTTATTTGAGAAGGTACGCATTGAAACTTGTCTGCAATTTCACTTCTTTTGATCTCAACAATCTCCTGCTCGCTCAAGTTCAAAACTTGTTTCAGGTAGTTTTCAATGATGTCCGATATATTTCTCACCCGGCCACCCCCTATCTGACTTTGACTATATTTGACTTATATTATACATGATCTATGTAATAGGTTGCAACGAACTAGCATTAAACATTTTCCCCTAAATTTTTGTTCTTCAAACCTCGAAAAAGGAAGGAAATGTTTGATTTTATGTTTTAAAGTTAAAGTAGAAATAGAATGAATATACTTCTTCCAATAACTAGACCTTTCGGGCGTTTCGGTCCATTCCTCCAAATCCAACTACAAGATTTAGAATTTCAAATACAAAAAAAGCACATCTAAACAGATGTACTTTTTCATGTTGCCCGGCAGCGTCCTACTCTCACAAGGGGACAGCCCCTAACTACCATTGGCGCTGAGAAGCTTAACTTCCGTGTTCGGGAGGGACGGGTATGACCTTCTCGCTATCATCGTTCGGAAATCGATAAACTTCACATCTCTTCGTCATCTCACTCGTCAAGGTCCTCACGTACCAACTACGTACGTTCCGGCCTTTCCTCAATCGATTCCTCGACCTGTTTGCTTCTCGCTTCCCTCACAGTTTGGCAAAAAGATAAATTAAGCAAACTTACATTCTTAAGACTATACCTTGCGGCATTTTAGGCCCTTTCTCCAATTCCAACTACAAGCACTGACCCTCCCATGTTTCTCGAAGTTAAACAGTCGTCTTCAATTTAGAATTTTAACGACAAAAAAAGCACATCCATATAGATGTGCTTTTCCATGTTGCCCGGCAACGTCCTACTCTCACAAGGGGACAGCCCCTAACTACCATTGGCGCTGAGAAGCTTAACTTCCGTGTTCGGGATGGGAACGGGTGTGACCTTCTCGCTATCGCCACCGGACTAT
>NZ_WBOT01000012.1:0-69936 GCF_008923265.1 Bacillus mesophilum
CCTTTTTTATAAGTTTCAGTAGGTATTACTTCTAACTTTTCAGTTACGTCATTTATTGGAAAGTCATCTCCAAACAAGCTGAAATAAACCTTTACTTGAGTCTTATTCAAGAGTAAAACACTTCAAACTAAGCCTTATATTTTTACGTTTATATACATTTATGATATCATTCCCTATTCATCTAAATGCCCCGTTAATACAATAAGCATAGCTAGACAATTATGTATAAATATAAAAATCTATACAGTTCTGCCTTGAGTAATGATTCAAAATCATTAATGAACATACTGCCAAAACATGCAATATTTAAATGCCAGAAACAGCTTTATGAGTATTTATTGTAAAGGACATTAAAATAGTTATATAGCTTTATTAGTTATTTGATCAGCTGCCATTCCAGGCAGCTTTTTTATGTAACAAACAAGACAGTTAATTTGAAGATCAGTAGTAGAAAAATGTGGTAATATATAAAAACGTTAAAGGTAATAATACCATATCAATTCTATCAATCTAAATAGGAAGTGGGAAGAAGGATGGAACAGAGTTTAGCAACACTAGCTGAAGGTATTTATCATCAAAAAACAAAGGAATATTTTGAAGAAGTTCTAAGCTCCTACGAAAACAGAAATTACAGATCAGCTATAGTAATGTTATATACCGTAGTTATTTGCGATTTAGTTTTTAAATTAAATGATCTAAGAGATGTTCACAATGATGAAAAAGCTAAAAAAATATTAGAGGACTTGGAAGTAGAAAAAGAAGAAGATCCAGTTTCACCAGCTTGGGAAAATGAACTTATTGAAAAATCGTTTAGAGAAGCTAAACTATTGGAAAACGATGTTTACACACATATTACAACTTTAAAAAAATACCGTAATCTTTCTGGACATCCAGTATTAAATTCATTAGAAATTTTATATCGACCTAATAAGGAAATGACACGTTCCCTAATTATTAATGTATTAGAAGGTTTGCTTAATAAACACCCTCTACTTACTAAAAATGTATTTATTCCATTCATGGTGGAAATGGAAAGGGTTAAAGACGATTTTTCTACTGAAGAACGGTTGCAGACGTATCTAGAATCAAAGTTTTTAGTTTATTTCAATAAGGAACTTGTTGAATACATATTTAAGCACTTATGGAAGCTTGTCTTTAAAAAGAATGACGTAAGAGAAAATAATAATAGGGATATAAATTATCGAGTACTTTTAATCTTATATAAGAAATATCAAGAATTTCTCTCTGAATATATTAAGAAAGAATCTGCTCATTTTAGTGATTTCTTAGATGGAAATACTGGAATACTAAATAAACTGGTAGATTTCTTAGCGAAATATCCAAATGTATACGGTGAATTGCAAGAACACACAAAAGAAATATTAAAAAACCGAATAAAAAGCTCGGATAAATTAGCTATTAAAAGCATCTTCTTGTTCGATACTACAAAAGAGCATTTTACACACCTAGATTCTAAAATCCATGGATACGGACATTATTATAATCAACCTTATATTCAATCATATTTGTTACAAAGCAACGATATATCCTTCTTGTTATCTAAAGCAGGAGAGGAAGATATAGACATTTTTTGTGATCTAATGATAAGTCATTATTATCACAGTGGTTCTTATGGTGCGGCTGATATTACGTTTGATCGCTGTATTAGACCCTTCCATACCAATTTTAATAAAGAACAAATGGAGCAGTTACTCGATAATGTTAACGATAATCCACAATGTTACGAGGGAAGATACGGTAGCAGGAATAAGATTCTTTTAGAAACGGCTAAAAGTTTATTAGGTGATGATGTGGAAGATAAATATTCAAACATCTTTGGATAATAGCAAAGATTGAGTTCCTGACTGTAAAAAAGTTCAGTAAGTATGGTGTTCCACTACTCTTTTCCTTATTTGTATAAAGGTTTGAAATATTGCGATTTGCACTTAAACTATCATAGTAGATAAGGAAGTTCAGTATTAGTTTTTTATAAAATTTTGAACCTATTTAATAAATAGGTTCAAAATTGATTTAAAGCCTTGTACATCTCCAGATTTTCAGGGTTTCTTGAAAGAAACCGATCCTGACGATTAAGGAAGGATCGGCACTTTGGTTGTAGTTTTCTACGTTTTAAAATATATTCAAATCGATCATTATTATAAAAGGTGATATAATCATCATTCCAAATTTTCAATTCTTCTTCATCAGTTTGAAGAAATTCGGCTAAAACATTTAATTTATCCCACATGCTTTTATTTCCTCCTCATAAGGAGAAGGTTTCCCTCCTCCATGAATATGTGAAATGCGCTACTTATTTTTATATTCTTTTTCACACGCTCCACACAAATCAATTTCATAATCAATCATATTAATATCCGATTCAGGATAATCTTCTCCGCAATTTCCGCATGTTGCCATTTCTTCATATGAATAGACTTCCTCGCCATTCAAGAAAATACGTGCATCATCACAGTGAGGATCAAATCCTGAATTTTTATATGCTTCTAGCAGTCTATCTTTGGCTTTATTAAAGTCTACTTCTTCGAATACAGTATCTATTAACCCACCTATTACACATACGCCTATATATTTAAATTGCATTTGAATACTCCTCTTCGTTTCATATTTTCTTATATAAAGCAGAAGGCGTTAGCCTTCTGCTTTGAATTTGGTTCCTAATATGTAGTCGGCTGCTTTTTGCGCCTGTGCTGCAGCTTGTACAATCATTCGACTATCATCTTTTAATTGGCGTA
This sequence comes from Bacillus mesophilum, assembly GCF_008923265.1. Classification (NCBI taxonomy): domain Bacteria; kingdom Bacillati; phylum Bacillota; class Bacilli; order Caryophanales; family Bacillaceae; genus Bacillus; species Bacillus mesophilum. The sequence continues at coordinate 2,754 of NZ_WBOT01000012.1, forward strand.
GCCATGACTGTATGTAAGATGCTGAATTTTCAATTGTATGATTATCAATCCCAGCAACACCGCACAGCATCGATGCTCCCAGCTCTGCTACTAGCTCCTCTTTGCTGTACACTTCATCACCAAAGGCAACACCTGCAGTTGTAATCCCTTTACGTTTTAACCTTGTTTGGTGTCCGGTACTGTGGATCATCTCATGAAAGAGAACAGAATAATGTTCCTCAGCTACTTTAAAATCTTTTATAGGCGGACAATTGATTTTGTCTAATGTCGGGTAGTAAACTGCTCTGCCCGGCATATATGTTATATCTGGAGAATTAATATATCCTTTTTTAATCTCTTCAGCCTTTTGAATTGGATCGTGATCGTATTCAATCGATTCACGCTTACTATTCAACCCATCCACTTGTGTATTAATTTCAAAGACTCGGTAATATCTCAAAAAAGGAATTTTTTCAATTTCGCCTGTGTCTGGATCTTTTTTATCCATCCAGTTCCAAAAAACAATAATTTGTGATTTTGCACCCTTTTTAACCTTACCGCCAGCATCTTTTATTTGTTTAAATGTGGCATACTCCCCAGGCTCTAATAGCATGACGTTAATTCCTCTATATGGTTTCTGAGTTACCCAATTCACAGCATTAGCATTTGTCCAAGGTTTTCTCCAAGGAATAACACCATTTTCTAATTTTTCGATTATGTTCTGAGTCACAATTTCATAAACGTTTAGTTTTTCTTTTTTTGCACTTTTTTCTTTTGAATTTGTTGTTGTTGTTTTCATGTTTTTGTCTCCTTCCTTTTGCCATGCGTAGCGTGGCATGCCCGAAAGGGTGAATTTTTCCCCTTTTGACATGGAGCACGAATCAGTAGGATAGACAACCTGTAAAGGGAACAGCACTCAAAAATTTTTCTTCCTTGCTCTTTATAAAATGGGAAGAAAAAATTTTGATGCCCCTTTACAGGTTGGCTGGCCGTCACGGGAGGGAGCTGGGAAGAGAAGCGAAGCCGAGGCTCGCCCAGCTCAAAACCGATGTCGGCCCCGTACTGATACGCTGCGCAAGGCAAAAGGGGGAAAAGGAGACAGGTTTTGACTTTATTCTTTAAAAATAAAAAAGCAGCCGGATGGCTGCTATCATTTTGATATTTAAAGGTCTTATTCGCCTTTCGGCTCGTTCAGTACGGCCGGAGGTAAATGGACCAGGAACCTACCAGGTGTAGCCGATAGGCGTACAGATGGTGGTTATCGGGGCATTTAGTGCTGAAGCGACACGTTACAGCTGGTCGAAAAGGCGATCTTCCTTTTCGTTTCAGCTGTAGTGCTGCCACCCAAAGTGCTCTTAAATCCTTCTTTTACTTGATCTTGACCTTTTAATAGCATCTAAATAGGACCACTTTCAGGACGAATTTGGAAAATTTCATCCTACAAAACACTTTATTGGATAGAAGAACCATTTTTTTACATAAGGAGAAAAGAAATTCTTATTAAAACAATATAAAACCATGGTAACTGAATATGTCTAAAGAATTTATCTATCATCTTAATAAGCCAGAACGAAATCAAAAGATCTCGGCCGGCAAACCAATTTATTAGGTGTAAAGGATCGTAAATTAACTTTTTTTCATTAATTTTAAAAAAAAACATGGAATTAGGGAGTAAACTTTGGACTTTTTTCTTTTATTTATATGAGGACTTTTTTAAGACAAACACATTGCATCAAAAAGCTCAATTGTGTTTGAACAAGTTTTCTTTAAAAGGCTTCGAACAGAGAAATCTTGAAGCTATAATGTTTCAAGCAAAACGATACAAAAAAAAGAAAACTGTCTAATCTACGATCAGTTCAAAAAAACATTAAAACAAAAGGAGCAATTTAAAATGAAAATATCAAATTCAATAGCACTTATCGCTTTAATTGTAATAACTTCTGATTCTATGTATCCGGCTCTATTCCCCACAGTGGGTAGCTTTTTATTGGAAATTAAATGGTATGTATGGGTTATCTCTATACTCATAATCATTGTTTTGGGACAAACGTATATTATTATTTTTAAAAGGGGAGCCGTACCATAAAAAAATCCCCTAATATAGGGGACAAAACAATTAGCAGATGAATAAAATACTGTAAAAAGGGAAACTATAAGCAACAAGAGTGGAATTTCAGACATTCATCATGGTGAATCCCCTGCGTTTAACAGGGGATCCAGTAAGGCTTACTGCCTGCGCCAATGACCTTCTACTTCACAGCCACTACGTAAATAGGCTTTTATCCATGTCCCTTTCCTTGAATGTGCTTTTACCATATGGCTTCTTCTATAATGCTTCGTTACGTATGTCATTTGACATACCTCCTGTTAAATTTATTCAGGAGTGAGAAGAAAGCCATGCTTGCCAAAACCGTACCCAATTTTCTCCTTTCTTGGTCAGATTTTCAGAGAAATGCTGATAATTCTATAAGATATGTCGAAAAAATCGTATGATTTCCTATATTTTCATCATGAAATGCTTTGACATCTACATATTGCATTGGTATACTCTAAAAGTAATTCAAAAAAACATACCGAAAGATACAAAGTTTTCTGACATTCTCTGTTGTTTACGGATGTTGCCCCATCTATAAACAAGCGACTAGGATAGGGAAAATGACAAACTCGTCTTTTGACCCACTCCTGTACATTTCATAGTACCAAAATTTCCAACAATTTTCAACAGAAAATCTGTTTTTTATTTGCGTGCTCTTGTCAGAAAATTCAGAAAGACATCGAATAGATGTCTTTTTTTTTGGTCTAATATACATTATCAACGCAATTTTATAGAATGAATCCAATTTTTTAAAAAATATCATTCTTCATGTTAATAATCCCACTATGTTTGCTAGTATATTATAATCTCCTTTTTTAATCTCTTTTAACACATCTCTCAATCGCAAGGCTATTAAATCCTCAACTGTCATTTCAAGATTAGGATGCAGCTCAGCCAGATCATGCAGCAACAATTCTCCTCTCAATACAGATTGTTTATACACCTTAAAAGTAACAACAGAATAAGACATACGTTTCTTCTTTTGAGCTTTTACTCTTTGCTTCAAGGAATCTAAGTCCATATCCTCTTCTAATGCTAAATAATGCTTCACTTTCAGCGTTTTATTTTCAAGTGCTGCCATCTTTGCTCTAATGGCATTTGCCAGTGTTTCAAGATCCATTCCCTGGTCAACCTGTCTTAAAAAATCCCTATATAGGAGCACAATAAGCTTGTCTACAGTAAAATACTCGTCCACTTCATCCTCAATCAGTTCATTCACTGTATTTACAAAAACTTGTGCACGTTTCAGGTCAGAAGTAGGAATTTCAATTTCTAAACGTGCATATTTGGATTCAAATATACGGTTTATAATTTCACCAGTATTATCAAGGACTGCATTACTTAATAGGTTTAAACGGCTGTATTTCTTCATTATTCAACGATCCTCCTTTTTGCATGTACAAAACAACTGAAAATACGATGCTGTAAAAAACCTTTCTTTCTGACATATTTAAACGTATGGCCAATTCCTCTGTTTCCGTTTTTTCAAGTTGATTAGGTTTGATGGTCTTGTAAATTCCGGTATCTTTATAAGCTAAAGAATCATTTATCAGTTCAGGATGCCTAAGTCCAAACCGTAGCAGCATTGTTATAAATTCAGTAATGGTTTTTGCTTGCAGCTGATCTTTTCTCATTTTAAACATGCGCTTTAGTAATATGTTTTCTTGCTCGCTTACAGGAAATTTCCTTGGATCGGTTTTATCAAAACGAGTTTTGCGTAATGAAGGTTCCTTTTTTGCATTGTTTTTTGCTGGAACGTTAATCGGCACGATTGGTTTTATTCTCATGCTGCCCCTTCCCTCCCTTCTTTCAAAACTGTCTTCCTGGTGTTTTTCTCAGAGTCGTAATTCCATAATTCCAGTTTGTATATATCTATGAGAGAGAGTAGGAGAGTATGATGTTTACTACAAATTATTTATGGCCATAATAATGCTAAAAAATTAAGAGGATGGATCGTATTGAAACTGGATAAAAACTTGGCCAAAAAAATAGCATCTGCAGCTAATAAAGCATCTAAAGATTTGGGTCTACTATCTGATAAAAAAGCTAAAAAATGATCGTAAGAGGTATGCAGCTACTAGTTGAACAATCAATATAACAAAAAACCCTCACTCTTAAGGAGCAAGGGCGAAATCATATTCAATATTTTAATTCCCTCTAAAATCGTGGAGCTTAGTACTTAATTCTTCATTCAAGTTAATGAAATCTAATAAGTATTCCTTCGTAATGACAAACTGAGTTCTATCTTCTTCAAAAGCGAGTAACTTTTGCTCGCCATCACTCGTTACTTGCACACTATTAATAATTTTATTTCTCATTTTAACAATTTCGTAAAATAATGAGGAAATAGATTCATCTGAATGTTTTGTTATAGTTTCCTGTATTGGTTCCCTAAGCCCTCCGGCAGGAGTTTCAATTAACTCATACCAGGTGTATGCTTTATCAACATCCTTTTTTAAGATGTTTTCAATGATAAACCCTTTGTTTGAGTTAAACGCACAGACTGCGCTTCCAATCAGTTCTCTATATTCATCAGATGGTAAAGCTTGCTTCGTGTAATTTTCGTACATCTCCATCTTCCCTTCAGATCTTATATCACAGCAATTAGCGATCCATACCACGCTCTTGCGGAGATAAGAAGTTTTTTTTCAAAGCTAAATTAGGTTGTCTACTTTCTAAACAGTTTTCAATTAGATCTGCCAGAGGATGATGATCTACTTTAGATCTAATAAATGTTTCTAAAGCCTTGTTTTTATCAACCTTGCTCCAATCTAGGTTATAACCATTTCTACAAGCTAATGTTCGAATAAATTCTCTTTGGGATCTCCCATTTCCTTCACGGAAGGGATGAAGTACATTTATTTCGGCCATATAATAGGCAGCACGTTCAGAAAAACTTTTATAATCCAAGCCGGCTAAATGTTTTTCTTTTTTTAACTGGTTAAAAATAACGTCAGCTGCAGGTTGAAGGTAATTTACGTCTGCAAACGGAAAGCCTTTTGAAATATTTTCCGTTCTTATCTCCCCAGCAAATGAGTATAAGTCTTGAAAAATATAGGCATGAATCTTTTTCAGATGCTGCATGTCAAAGGATCCCTTAATAGGATTCTTTTGAAGATCCAACAACCTTTTTGCTGTTAATCCAGCATCCAATGTGTCTAGCACCTGTTGATCCTTCACATTGAACTTATTTTTTAATATTTCTGTTCCTGGATAACAGTATTTAGATTGATATTCACCCATTACCTTTGGCTACCTTCAATAATTCTTTTTTATATTCCTCAAACGAGATTTCTCCCTTAGACTCTTTGATTAGTAACTCTTCCATTTGTCCTGTTAAATACAGGTCTTCAATACCTAACGATGCTTTAACTGATGCGATTTGCTTTTCTAATTTGCTCATAACTTCACCTCGTTATTGTATATAATAATTATAATATAATTATATATAAAAGTCAATATTTCCATTTTTATATGCCTATTTTACCACATTTAACTAGTTATATATTTAGATCGAAATCAGATTGAATAAAGAACTTATGTTCGTATATAATAATAATCATTAAAGGAGTTGGCGATATGTTGCGTGATAGAGGTCTTAAAAAATGGCAGGGTTTTTTTATGCACGAGCATACAGGACTACTTCAAATGGATGCCCAGGAAGATAAAAAAATTGCTAAGCCTGTACTAGATCAGCAAGAGCTAGAAGAGATTGGAATTGTCGTTATGGAGTCTCTTCACTACACATTGGATATAAAGGTAACTGTGTGGCAAAATGGTTATTTTATGAATCATTTAGGTATTGTAAACAAACTAGATTATTTAATGAAGTATATAGTCCTTGAAAAAGATGATGAAAGTATAAAAATTATGATTGTTGATATTACTGCTGTAGAGAGGTATTAATCATGACCAGGATACCTGAAAAAGATCGAGATTTGATTGAAAAAGCTATGTATCTTCCAATGCTGATCGTTGTTTTGGAAAAAGATCTTAAAGTGATTGATAAGGCCTTATTTAAACTTAAGCAGCCGTATATTAACCTTGTTGAGGATACACTAAAGGCTGTTCAGCGTGATCTTAAAGTAGTAAAAGAACGGATGAGAAAAGAAAATATGAAGGTGCAGCAGACCTCTCACGACGAAGCGTTTACGCAATTCAGCTTTATATGGAAGGGTTATGAGGAAAAACACAGCTATTTTAATCCAGCAATAAGAAATAGAGTACATTCATTATTAGAATACTACCTTTACAAGCGATTTAATTCATAATTAAAATTTTCGTATAGCAAAAAAAAGAATTTTCACTATGTTTAAGATGCTGTCATTATGCTATATACTGGTAATATCAGAAAATTCAAATTACGAGGTGGTGTTCATAGTGGAAAAAAGTCAGTCCGAAAAGGTTTCAAATATTAAATACAAAAGAATGGATAATGACCCAGACATAAAAAGGACTATAACAGAAATAGAGCGCTTAATCTTAGGTGAAAAAGGTATCGGTTTAATGGATGCTTTAAAAATAACACCAGGAAGAGTCCAAAAGCAGCTTGATGATGAATGGGATCAGGAGTTTGAACGTATTTTAGAAGACAATAAGGATTATATTTTTTGGGAAGCTCGTAAACGAAGTGCAGCACATGTACATAAATGGATTGAAGAGCAAAAAAATGAAATTAATGAGGAGGATCTTCTAAGCAGAATGCAAGAAGGTCTAAAACTAGCAGAAATTGAAGTTGTCCGTGAGTTACTAGAAAGAGAAGGTTTAATTTAGATTAGTATATTTAAAAATTTCTAAAAACGTATATTGGATAACTCTTTTAATGGTATAATAATAAATAGAGCTATGTGACGGGGTGGCGATCAATATCCTCCGATTGGAGGTGAGATCATGGATTTGCCTACAGCTACATTCGTAGTATTATTTATCGGATTAGTCGTACAAATCATCATTGCAACAAAAAAATAACCCACCCTGTCCTGACCGACTAAGTGGATTATTCTATCCCAATAGTTTATTTCAGATCGCTACTGCGACACATAGTTTGACCAGGGTATGTCCGTACCTTGGTCTTTTTTATTATGCACTAAAACATTTAAAACTAAACGTATTCTCTAGGTGCAGTTATAACATTAATGCATCTTATAATGTTTCATCTGACTTGATTATAGCATATATTACTATGTAATATACAAAAATGAGTAACATGGATCAATTATTTTATATAAAAAATATATAAATTTCATATAAGATGATGATTTGTATCAAGTTATTGTTTTGATTTCTTCTTAGGGAAGATAAAAGTCAGCCTTTTTTCAGTCGTGTTATAGGATAACTTTGCATCAAATGTACCTGTTCCGTCTTTCTTTTTAAACCCTTTAATAACATCTGTCATATTTTGATCCAACAATTTAATTGCTTGCTTAGTTGTTAATTGTTTTTCTAAAAAGATTCCAGGTAATATGAATTCGCATGTTTTTTTATAGTTCTCACAAAGATAATATTGCTTTCCTATCAGCACTTTTCCCCCACATAAACGACATTTCCCTATAGTCCGGTCCTCTACCGTTGGGAATTTAAAAGTGATTTTATTGTCTGAATTAATATGTAGGGATGCCGTATACTCCTTCCCTCCCTTGTTCTGAAATCCAGGCAGGAAATCTGTATAGCCCTTTGTAAGCAACTTCTTCACCTGCACTGTCGGTAACTTTAATCCAGCCACTTCTGCAGGAATACTAAACTGGCAGCCACTTTTAAATTCTGAGCAAGCATAGAATTGTTTCTTATCCTTTGTTTTTACATTCACTATATGACCTTTATTACACTTTGGGCAAACCCCTAAGGATCGATCTTCAGCCGTAGGAAATTTAAACTTAAAGTTACCATCTTCAGCAATTAAAAACGCCTCAAATGTACCCTGTTCACCTTTAAACCCCTTGATAAGATCCGTCTTTCCTTCTTCTATCAATTTCTTTATCTGACCTTCAGGAATTGCTTTTCCTTTTATCTCTTTAGGAAAAGTAATTTTACATTCAGGATAGCAACTGCAGCCGTAAAATTTCCCTTTATTTATGAGCCTTCCCTCTTTGCAAAGGCAGGAGCAAATTTCAATTTGCTCATTGTACTTGACCATTAAATAATTGGTAACATCCTCACTTAAATTGCTCATATTCTTCACAATGAGGTTGGCCAACTCTTTTGATTTTGCAATAAACGCTTCATAAGATAGTTCTTCGTCTTTAATCTGCTCTATGCTGCCCTCTAATTCTGCTGTGAAGTCAGGATTTTTCAATTCTTCGACTGGAAAAGAATCTATATATGCTTTACCTACTTTTGAACATGTAAAAAATCCTTTTTGATCGCTTTCAATGTATCCTCTGTTTAAGAGCTTTGGTAAGAAAGTATGTTCCGTAGCTGTGGTTCCTATACGCTTTCCTTTCAATAAGTGGCTAATATCTTCATCTTCAATGTGTTTACCGGCATTCTCCATAAAAGATAGAATCGATAGCTCATTATGATATGAGGGTTTTCTTGTTTTCCCTTCTTTTATGGTAAAGTCTTTTACACTTATTTTTTGTCCTTCTTTCAACGTTGGTAGTTTAAATGTACTCTTTGTACCATCTTCTACCTCATCTTTAAATAAAGTTAGGTAACCAGGTGACTGAAGTATTTTTTCAGTACAGAAAAACTCATTACCTCTCTCATCGATTAAAATAATACTTCTTGCTAAATAGCTTGCTGACGGTAGAAACTTCCCTAAGAATCTCTTTACAACCATGTCATATAACTTTTTTTCCAAGTCAGGACGATCTTCGGAGTTATAGACTTTAGAGGTCGGCACAATAGCATAGTGAGCTGTAACCTTTTCATCATTGAATACACTATGCTTTTCCGTCACATTATTAGTGTCGATGTTGCTTATAAGCTGCTCGTATTTTTCATTTTTCTGCAACTGCCCTATTGCTTCTTTTACCTTCTCCAATCTAGATGTAGGCAAATACCTGGAATCAGATCTTGGATATGTAATATATCCTGAATCATATAAGTGCTGAATATGTTTCTGAACCACTGCAGTATTGGCTTTTAATTTAGTAATTGCATCTTTATATATGTCTGTTAAATTATAAAGATTTTTAGGGTTTTTCTTCTTTTTCTTTTCTTCAAAACTTTTCACTATTAATTGTTGGCCAACTAATTGCTCCCCTTTCTCTTTCAATGGCTCTGGATTTAATTGCTGCTTTTCTGTTTTTAGTTCTGCCGTGAATCCTTCAGATAGATCAATTTCTAAATTATAAAAAGAGCTTTCTTTAAAACTTTCAACTTCAATTTCACGCTTCCTAATCTCTGCTAATAAACACATTTGAATTCTTCCGGAAGAAAGTAAGAATTGATTGTTAGCTAATTTTGTTGTACTGGCCCTTGTTATAGTAGTACCTAATAAATGATCAAGATATTGCCTTGCCCTTGCAGCTGCAGCTAAAGAATCAAATTGAGATCCAGGTAATAACGCATTAAAAGCAGCCTCTAATTCATCAGCTTCATGAGAAGACTTAAAGATACGTGAGACAGGCTTATTGCTTTGAGCATATTCATATATCTCTCGAAAGATAAGTTCACCTTCACGGTCATTATCTGCAGCATTAATAATGTGTTCTACATCATTTCTGTTGATTAATTTGGTGATAAATTCTAATTGTTCCTTTGTATCCAATTTAGGTTGATATTTTAAATCTAAAAATATGGGAAGATCCTCAAATAAAAACCTTTTATATTTAGGATCGTGATTCTCTGGATTCTGGACTTCTAATAAATGGCCACTAGCCCACGTTACTATATAATCTTTGTTTTCTACATATCCAAAGTAAGGTTTGCTACCTATTTCTCTTTTGGACCCATTAAATCTAGGCAATTGTAAAATTTGGTTAGCTACTTTCGGTTTTTCTGCAATTATTAAAGTTTTACTCAAATTCTCCACCTCCATTTTGTTAATATCATTATAACATAATGATATTTACAAAAAGACGAAGATATTTAAGTTAATGTTGTTTAACAATAAGTAAAAAAAACATTTCGTATCCGACACTTATTAAGAAAATAAGGTCAAACTTTAAAAATTATTTAAAATTTGACCTTACAATATAGAAAATTCTCAATATAATATGTATATCTTTCTCACTTCCCGGTAATACTAGTATAGAAGTTTCTAATGCCACACCTTTGACCATTGATAATTACATATGTCTGAGAATCTCATTTTAAGAGAATTAGATGAGTAACTCATCGAAGGGACACACTTAATTTCGTTCTACTGTTTTACTGGAGACGGAGGGCTTCCGAAGGACTCACCTGTCGAAAATATTACTACTTAAAGTTCTCGTACAGAAGTACATATAATGGTAAAATGAAATCGGCAGGTGCTCATCTTCATCTTTTTTTGAAAGGAGGATGAGCTTTATGAGAAAAAAGAGTATGTCTGAAAAAGAGGCTAACGCTTACAAAGTCCAAGCAGAAGGAAAAGCCGCCCTTGTGGCAGCTTGGGTCCCATTCCTAACACGACTAGTCACCGTTGCAGGTTTGGTTGTCCTGGCCTTACTTGGCATGGATGCTGGACCACTTAAACCAGTTCTCGACCTAGTTACAAGTTTCATGCAGTAATACCTAAACATATTATAAGGATTTATTAACCAAAATATACGAGCCGTAAAGCTGTGAAGTACGTTTTGATGTGGCCTCGTCACCCATATTAAGACTTGAAAAGCAGTATGCCCCTGTCATCGAATACTCCACTCAAAAAGATGGGAGTATATGAGGCGAACGATCCTTTCTAATATGTATATGCGAACACGAAAAAAAGCCCTCTAGTCAGGAGGACTTTTTTAATTGTTGGAATCATTTGCAGTGATGCCAACTAGAACACTCGGTCAAAAGTGTTCTTAACCCCTTGGTTAATTACCTAGTAGGGCTCACCTATGAGCTTCTACTCTATGCTTGTTGGTGGGGATCGAACCCATTACCCAACTTTCTGCGATCTTCGAATGGTTCACACCCATACGAATTCGTAACGATTTCTAAAAAACTCGAAGTCGACTCCACTCGGCTTCATGAGAAAAATATGTCCAATATCAGTATATCACTCCACGAAGGATTGTAAACAATAAAAGATATGACATATGATACCAAGAGTTTTCGACAAAACGAACTTTATTTAACTCTTCTGACATATTAGGCTCCCTATTCAGTAGAAAGGCTATCTACTGCATCTTGTAATCCCTTCTTTTTTGGTGATGTGTAGATTCTTGTAGTATCTAAATCATTATGACCAAGTAATGCTGCCACGTAGGTTATCGGTTGATTATTTTGTAGTAAATCATTCGCAAATGTATGACGCAAAGTGTGCGGTGTTAGATCTTTTATATTGGTTTTTTCTACAAGCTTCTCAAACAAATAATAAATTCCACTAGTCGTTAATCTAGAACCTTTCTGAGAAACCAGCAAAGCATCTGTCTGAAACTTAATATCTTTTCGGACCTTCATCCACTCACTAAGGACGTTTGATAAATTTTTGTTCATCGGAATGTCTCTAGCTGCTTGTCCTTTCCCTTCTCTAACTTGTATATAGCCATCTTTAAAATCATAAATACTTAAATTTACAATTTCACTTATTCTCAGGCCAGCATGTAAACCTAAATAAATGATTAGCTTATTCCTAAGATATCTCGAATAATTTTTAGTTTTAAGTACTGGATCATCTATTACTCTAAGTAGTATTCTTTTTTCCTTATTTTCTAACCATCTAGGAGTATACTCTGTTTTTAATAACTGGGGTTTAATAGCTTCTGCTGGATTATCAAGTATAATGTTTGATTCTTGTAAAAAACGAAAAAAGGATTTTATTCCTTCAATATAATTATTGATAGTTTTAATAGATAAAGGCTCACCATTTTTCTTTTTCTTTTCTTTTAATAAATACTTTTTCCATTCCTCCAAATCAATAGATCTAACTTTTTGAATGTCTATTTCCTCTTTATATAGTTGGAGGAACCATGTACTAAAATAATTAATTACTTTAATATAGCTGTTTGCTGTATTTTCCGTTTTCCCATTCTTTCTTAACCACTCCAAATATTTACCAATTTGAGTTTCAATCAATTTCATCCATATTTGCCACCTTTGTGTTATTCTTTAAAATAGGTGGCTCCTGGAAAAGGATAGTGCTGTAACACTACCCTTTCAATTATTCTTTTTGCTGACCGCAAAGTACCAGGGGCTGCTTTCGTAATAACAAATGAACATTCATCTACACTACAAATATACAGAGGCATCATGCCTTCATCCTCTTCACTTTGTGAAAAAATCAACTCAATCTCTTCACCAGAAATGTATATCCTAACAAACCCAAACTGCTCCAATACCCCATACTTACAATATGGACAATTCATTAGTATACCTTCAATTCATGATTATTTTTATCCCATAATCTAACCTTTAAGCTATCATCAGTGCAAGTAGGCTCTATCCAGGCTATTTCGTTATTTTTATATTTTCCTCCAAATAATTTCTGATATAACTTTGAGTCATACATCAACCTAATTTTTTCAATTTGTTTTGACTCAACGTTTTCATGTACCATTTGACTATGCTGCAGCCCTAAAAACTCGTCGTTATTTACAATTCTCATTTCAGGGATTTCAGAAAGTACCTCTATCCTTTTACGCCCAATGTTCTTTTCTGTTACTTCATCAGCAAAATAATAGTCGCTTGAATACGCTGAAGCAGATCCGAAAATTAACACAAAACCAATATGTACTGTTGAAGTTCCAATTGATTGGTTAGTAAAAAGATCTACTAAGATTTTCAATAGCTTGGTTTTCTCTGTCTTAGCGTTAATTTGATACGAACAATTATTTCTCAGATGACTGACACTAGAAATAGGGTAAATCCATTCTGCTCTGTCTAAATAGATGGGCTTCCTAATAATTAATGGTAAAGACTGTTCTTTCTCAAAGGCCATTATGCAATCCTTAAAATTATTTTCTTCCATCGTTCCCTCCAATTATTCTTTATTAAAACAAAAACGAATTATCTACTGTTTTTGTTAATTATATTATACCGAATTATCTACTGTTTTTCCATGAATAAGCATAAATAAAGAGAAGATAATTCTACATTATCTTCTCTTTATTTTTATGTTAGCTGCAGCCAACTTGTACATTCCAATGTGCTTGTCATTTAGACTAATTTAAATGATATCCAATTTATTCGACAAATGTTCATTTAAGTCTTATTTGAATGAAACTAATTTCTTTATACTTCGTATATGAAATAAAAAAAATTAAGGAGTATTGACTATGCTAAACATCGTTCAAATTTTCAGCATTATTGTTCCAGTAATATTCACCATTTCTGGCGCTTTAATGGGTGTTAATACGTTAAATGCAAAAACAAGTATTGGTAGATCATTAATGACAGATGAGCAAAGAATTAAAGTAAAGTATTACAATTACATACAAATCTCAATTTTATTAGCAACAACAGCTACTTTTATTATGGCATCACACACACTTCCAAATGATATTTCTACCTTTATAGGTGTATTCTTGATTAACCTTGCTTTATTTCTTTTAGCTGTTCCTGTAATTATTATGTGGATTGTCAACTTTTGCTTTAAAAGTCATTATAAATATAAATTTCATCATGATGACCTCGGAGATTTATATATAATAAGAATGCTTGATCAAGAAACCTGTATTTGTTCTACCGATGCTAATTTAATGTACACTGAAGATCCTAACGAATATTATTTAATCCCATTGGAAAAAGTTAAAGATAAGAAACTTATCCAAGAAAAAATCACTAAGCCCAACCGTAAATTTTGGCAAAATTTAATGGACTACTAGTATTAGTTATAAATCAATTTTAATTAAATGGAAATATCATCTCTCTTAACAAAGTTTCCTTTTTCTAAGTCTTTATAAATCGGATGATCCATTGCATCCCACCAAAACAACATCTTAAGATCTGATGGTAATACCTTTTCAATTGCTAACACTAAATCCGTACATGTTTCTAAAACAGAAGGCAAGTCATTATAATTTGAATTTATTAACGGCAATAAGTGTGAACTGTCGCTTTCCTCAAAAGCTGAAGCATGGATAAGTCTATTTCTAGTCTGGTTTAGAGTTTTATAACTCTTATGCAATTTCTTAATGTTAGCAATATCACTTTTATTATGTTCTGTTTTAAATTCTGGAATTATTAACTTATCAATAATCTGATTATCGTCTGGTAATTGAGACTTAATGAACCCTTTTGCCTTTTCTGTTTTTAGAGGGTATTCACCTTTTTGAATATTATAAAATACATAATATATATAAGATTCAACAAAAGTGACACCTTGTATCCATGAAGAGATAAATAAAGCTTGTAACTCACTGTTAAGAAGTCGGAGCTTTTTCATGTCTTTATTAAAAACTTGTTCTATTTGTTCTATTTTCAACTCTTCCTGTTTATCTAAAAACATATTCCATAAAGAAACTAAGTTTGCATATGTAAGAAAGTCCGGAAAAGACGGTACAAGTCCCTGCTTTAGATCAAACTCAATCCAATGGTGATTACTCATATTGGGATTGAAATTTTTTTGTATATGTGAAAATAATAATTTTAAATCTATTATTCGGTCTAATTCTTCAAACTTTAATAAATAGCGTTTGCCTTTTAACTTATGATCAATCGCTTTTCTCATTAATTCTATTATGGTATCTGCTGTTTTTTTTGTACTTGGATCTTTCACAAATAAATTCTTCAATTGACCTTGAACAATTTTTTCAATCTCTTTTGAGTGTTCTTCAGCCAAATACAACTTAGGAAAAGCCAGTATTCCTTCACAAAATTGCATATTTTCTAAGAGTGTATGTTGTTTTTTTTGTTCATTTCCAACCATTAAAGATGCAACAAAAATCATTACTAAGCCATTTTTATATGATTTTTTAGGATTACCACTTAATCTTGATATAGACTTGCTACTATATAAAACCTTCAAAACTTGGTAATTTATCATAAGCTTCTTCCCTCAACTCTTTATCTAGATGTTCCAGTTACGTCTATACATATACTATTTAACTGTTAAAAAAGCTTGAATGATTCTTCCGGAATTTATGAATATACTGTAGTTGGTGTGATGAATCACTTTCAAGTAAACCATCAATATTTCTCCAAAACACCAAAATCTCAGGAATAGTATCTCTTATGTACTTAACATCCTTTTGGAATAATGCGTTTGGCAGCCCTCTTGTTTCTCTAGCGATCCTATTAACAATCCATTGTCGAGTATAAAGATTGGAGCCCATAAGACCAAGGCTAAGTAATTCAATTGTATCTAAGCCACTTTGTAAAAGATCTGCAGTTAGCTTGAATAGGTCCTCACTACTCATTTTTCCGACTTTACTTTCAAACATAAAAATTTCTTCATACGTTATCGGCTGATTCAAGTCTTTAATTTTTTGTTTATTCTGCGTATTCCTGGTTACTTCTTCGAGTATATACTCGCTTACACCTCTTATAGTAGCCAAACTATAATCATACACGCCACTAGGCAGGTCTTTTTGTAGATGAGTCAACAAATCAATTATAACTCGATAAATATAATCCAATTGTCCGGATGATAATGAAACGGATTCCCTATCAATGTTTAAGTAATCTTGGACAACATCCGCCAAAATCATTAATTCATATTTACTTGGCTGATCTGCCAAAGCTTTTAGTTTTTTGACTGGTTCATCTTTGGAATACTTAGTCTGTATATCGAAAGATATATCTCTATATTTTTTTTCTTCATTATGTCTATATATTTCAGGATTTAGTTTTCTATTAAACATATTAACCTCCAATTTTTAAAATGAAAAATTCTATCTTTGATTTAGTAGCTACATACATTAACATGTAGGTAAGACCAGTACTTAGTGACTGGTGGAAGTCTTTTTGTAGAACACATGAAACATTAAAGACTGAGCTTGCAAGTTAGCAGTACCTAAAAATTTATAACCATTTGTAAGATTAGTATCAATGTCATGACCTGTTCCATAAGTTCTAACCTCTACTTTTTGTTGTTTGTCTTCTTTTGTATTCACTAAAGCGTATATAACTATATCTTCTCCTTGTGTTTCTACCGAAAGCAGCTCACAACCAAAAGGCATATCAATTTCATTCAATGTTCCTGCTTTAAGAACATACTTCCAAATTGTATTGTTCATTATAAAAACCTCTTTCCAAATTAGTTGTATTGTTTTTATTACGATTCTAAAATCCCAAACGTTTGCTATTTTCATTATCTATTTAAAATTAATAACTTTACCTTTTCACTCGGACCAGGTGACCTTCTTTAATTAAAAGTTCATCATTACCCGAATGTAACCTTATAGGATCTCCCGTTTTAAAAGACCATTCATATCTACCAGGTATCCAGCCTGTACCAAACTTAATTTCTAATAAAGAACCTGCGTGAATTGGTTTACCATTAATGAAGTGCCTCAATCCCCCTCCATCTGGTCCTACTTCAATCGTTCCCTCTATGTATGAATCATCTACCTTCGTAATCATTGGATCAGTTTCTTTTGTATATTTATAGCATTCATTCCTTGGTCCATTTGATTTAGGTTCTAACCAGTCAACATCATCATATAGTGTTCCATAATTTGAAAAAATCTCTGGACGGAAAAGAAGTCTTACATTATGAAATCCAGGATTTCTTTCCCAATCTTCTTTCTCGTGTTCTCTTCTTAAAGCAAACCAGGTATCTGCAATAAAGCCATCATTACCAATTAATCGAAATTCAGGAATACTGTTATACAAATCAACTCTCTTTTTCCCAATTAAATTCTCTTTTATGTCATCACGAATATAATCACTAAAATATTGGCCATAAATATAAAAGAAACCAAGATGAATAAGGTGTATAGGAGTTTCTCCAAGCTTGTGTAAATCTAATAATTCCTTCAGTTGCTGCCTTCTCACTTCCAGATTGGATGCAAAGTGATAATGAGCTTGATCACGATTAACTAAGTTATAAAAGGTATCACTTGGATAGACATAAGATTGATCTGTTCTATTTCCATAATCTCTGTAAATGCTAGGAATATAGTATCTACTTACTTTTTGTAAAAAACCTGATACATTTAATTTTGTTTCCTCCAATTCCTCAACCCCTTTTATTTAGCTTCCCCTTGATTAGTGCTGCCTTTATTTAGAATGTGATTTCCTTTAACCCATGCCAATACAAAATAAATAACGAATAGCAATCCAATACAGAAAGAAATTATTTCACTCATAGATAATTGTGAAAAAGCATCTACTATCATCTGAATAACACTAAAAACGAAATCAAACATTGTAAGCATAATCCCTCCTTATACAATTGTCGTTACTTCCCAATCATAAAAGTACAAGCAATGACCATTGCCCTTCACCTTAATCATGTCTTTGCGATCGTTAATAAAAACAACCTTTCCACTCATTTGTTTAAGTTCACCATTAATATCTTCAAATTCAATAGTAACCTTTTGATTTGCATTAACTTCTTTAAATGAAACTGTCATGAATAGCAGCTCCTTTCAAATGATAATACAATTTATTTATTTGACTCTTCTTGATCCAATTCTACTTTATATTCTTCTGTTTCATTATAAGGCATAACAATAATTTCCTCTTGCAAATAATAAGTAAATAACATTATTTATCCTCCTTTGTTAAATTATGAAGCCGATCCTAAGACCGGCTTCCCATCCTTTGTTCTTGAATAGAATATATTAATTTATCCAATTTTTGACTAACTTCAATTACACGTTCATCCATGAACCCATATTCATCCGCCAATCCGATCAGTTCACTTCTTAACTTTTCAACTTGCTGATTTATAGAAAACATCTGAAATTTACTCAATACTTCACACTCCCATCTTTCACTTTTACAGCATCTAATTCACGCTCACGTAATGCTTTAGCCTCATGCGAAAAGTTAAAATGTTTTGATAGACACATAGGACAATTTTCGGGTTCTACATTGTTCATCACAGCAAAAAGCTGACCACAATGTCTTTCTCCACAAAAATACATGTCAATTGAGTAAGGCAAGGTCTACACCTCTTTCTTCACTCTCTACTGGAACAATAATTTTTTGGCCAGGATAAATCATTTGATTATGTAGATTATTTTCTTCAACTATCCAATCTGCAATATTATTGGTATTTTTATTCATACTAACATCTAAAGTTTCAGCAATAGACCACACTGTATCACCTGATTCAACTACTATTTCTATGTAATCTTTCTCTTCAAATATATAACTTAGAACAGGGAATAAAAATACTTGTAAAAGTAATATTAACAAAACGGTTTTAACCCATTTTTTCAGTTTCATAATATAACCACCTTTATAATTATAATATAATTATATATAATTTAATATTGAAATTACTTACCATTCTTTAAAATGGTAACTCTACTAAAAACTCTAATGGCATACAGAGTAGACTGTTTATCATCCTTCCTTTTTCCTTAATGATTTGTTGTTTGTTCCGATTTTATAAACCTTTTGCTCACCTCTCTTATTATAATTATAATATAATAATATACAAAAGTCAAAGTCTAATTTTATATTTAATAGAATGATTACTAAAATCTTATATAATTCTTTTCTTTCCTTGCAAGATTTGGCTGCTGCAGCAGACTTACAAAAGATGCTATTAAATTTATTTAATCTTGCCTCGGTAATCAACCTGACAACCATCACCATAAACGAAAAGAGTTTAATATGTAGATTTAAAAGAGAGTTGTACTGTTTGAAAAAATGACGCACCGTTTTAAATAAAGTTATACTGTTCTTATGTAGCAAAGGGTGCAGATTAGTTTGAATATAATGTTAAAATCAGATAAAAAGAGCAATAACGATGCTTACTCTTTCTTTTATAGCGATGATAGAAATGATAGCACACTTTGGTGATATATATACGGAGAATGGGGGAAATAGTCAATGACATTGATAGTCGCTTATACATGGCAGGACAAAATCATTATTATGGCAGACAGCAGGTCATCTGCAAGGAATGATGAAGGGAAAATGATAGATTACAGTGACGAAGAGTATAAAATCATTCCTGTTCAGAACAAAATTGCCATTGGACATGCTGGATTACAAAAAGCGTATCTAGGCGAAGGTCAATATTTCAACTTAAATAAAATAACGGAATATTTTATTGAAGTTAATCAACAAATTATAACGGAGGCAACAGGAGAACAATTGCTAACAGGCCTTGTGGAGATGTGGAACAGAACACTAAGTGAAAAGTTGAAACGAAATCCTTTTACCTTAGACAATCGTTTTTCCCTATTACTAGCAAAGTTTGAAGTAATCGAAGGCGGGGAATTAAAGCCCCAAATCCATGCCTATCAATCACATTTCCAAGAATTTAATTGGCGAGGAAGCAAGGCAATCATAGGAGATGATGCGGTGTATCCAATTATGATGTCATATTATGAAACTAATACAGATGATTGGACATTTAAAAAGACATTAGATTTTTATCTTAAAGGATTTGAGGAAGTTATGGAACAAGTAGAAACCGTCGGAGGTCCAATTGACGTCTATGTACTGGACGCGATTCATAATAATTCCTATTGGCAAAAACATAAACCTAACAACTAGGTTGTTATTGCATATCGAGTTCTTTTTGGCTTAATTAAAGTATTTCTTATTGAACTAAGGGTGTGTTAGTAGTATAAGTTAATTGCATTTTTTCACTATAACTTTACAAATCTACATAATAAAGGTGTCTTCATAATGAAGACACCTTTATTAAACTCCCGATCAATACATAGATTCTATTGGTGTTATTATTTTTCCATCCTTGGTTTTTAAACTAATAAACTTTTTCATGCCATCCCTAAATTCTAACTCAATCTGATATTCTGTAGCTCCATCATCCAAAACCTCCACTGTTAATACTCTTGCTATAACTAGCTCCTTATTGATCTTTATTTTCTCTCCGGCTTCTTTGGCATACTTTATAAATTCTTCTTCACTCATTGGACCAATATCTTTATCTAACATTTCCAGTTCAAACAAATTAATAAGAAGGGTGTAATCTTTCCCTACTAATTCTTGTAAGAAAGCCTTCATAACATAATCGTCAAGTTCTTCAGGTTTTATGTATTCAGTCTCCCCTTCAATTCCTTCAAACTCTTCTTCGTCAGCGTCTTTAGCAGCTGTTGCAGATTCTTGCTGTTGTTGCTGATCTTTATCGAATGAAATGTTATTTAATGCATAAAATACAATCGTCAATATAATGAAAAGGACTATTAGCATTATATTTCGTAACTTCTCATTTTTTAAGAGATTCATATATTCCACCTATCTAATATTAGGGAAGAATTGCAACGGATCCACAGGCTCCCCATTAACTTTAATTTGAAAATCTAAATGGACAGCATAGGCATTGTCTATAATCGTCGTTCTTGTACCTCCTGAACCTCCCATTACACCAATAACTTGGCCTTTTGTTACCTTCTGTCCTACATTGACGTTATATGCTTGCAAATGAATATATCTAGAAATCACATTATTATCATGTTGAACAAACACGCTGCGGCCACCACCTGTTATGGGACCAACTTGAATGACTACACCATCTGCCATACTCCAAACTTGGTCACCAGCAACCCCAGGTGTTACAGCTCCAATGTCTACTGCCCCATGTACTTCACCATATCTAAAATCTGCTGTAGAAATGAATGTGTCGGTAACTCTTGTTGATTTAGTTGGCCATACCCAGTTATTAGCTCCAATCATTTCAGGCGATATACTCCCAGCTGTACAACCAGGATGCTCATAGTACTGAGTTAAAATCTTTTGAGCGTGTGTAGGCGTTCCTAAGCCTTGGCCAGCATTTGCCATTATAGTACTTGAATATAGCTGTGCTACTTCAACTGAATACTTACCTCCATTTTCTTTAATCCAAGTCGCAAAATACGGCCCGAAATTGTAAGTTTGTAATGCTATAGCTATATCATAATTAGCATGTTGGATTACAGATTTAAATTCCAAAACACCTACATGAATAGAATCTTCAGGATTAGTAATACATCCAATTCTGGCTGCACCAAACTTTCCTTTACATGATGATATTATATTGGCACTGCCACTTTCTGAAGCTTGCATTGGATCATTCCCTTTACCTCCGGACTCAGCCATCATCATTGATTTGATTATCTCTGTATATTGGCCAATACCGTAACGATCAGCGTATTTTTTTATTGTAGCTGTATATGCTTGCACTGTAGCATTAGCTTTCGCCTTTCCATCGGGTGACACATTGTTTACACAGGCTCCAGGTATTAATCCCATATACTGATGTTCAGGATATAATTCTTGAAAAACACCACTTTTTTGAATATCGTAAAATTCTTCTATCTGTTTCTTAGTGAAATTCGCATCTGCCATCGCTTCTTCAGCTGTTAGTTGTATTAAAGTAACTCGCCTGGAATTACTGCTATTTATTGAATCAATAATAGCTTTAATTGATGATTCAGATGACATTCCACGTAAAAATGCTTTTACTTGACTATAACCTTTTGCAGTTTCAGAATAAGTTACTTTCTCAGGAATGTGTTCAAACCCTATACACTCACCATCTTTCACTTCTGTACAGTCATACCTAGCTGGCTCAAATTCTTCATAACGTAGTTCTATAAAATGTTTTGCTGAGTCATTAGGATCTCTTCCAACAAGCTCATTATTATACTTCACCATGTCTAAGGTAATAAGATCTTGCCACGATATAGATAACTCATTTCCTACTTGAATATATTTTTGAATATCCTCATCTTCTCCTCCTGGTAAAAAGGCAGCCATCAAGAGAACCGGAATCATTAAAATTAAAGTGATTGCTATAAATAGTACAACTAGTATGTGTTTCCAATATTTCTTTAATAGCAGCCCTGTTTTCACCAAAGCTCCAACTGACAAAATTTCTCCTCCTTTGAAAAAAAGGAGCTAACGCTCCTTTAAATTACTTTTCTATATCTTGATGGTTTCTTATAAATATTTTCATATTCATCTGGATCTACCATTTCTAATTCCCAAGGACTCGCTTTAACTTGCAGCTCCACTCGTTGCGAACCGGCAATAAATATACCTCGCCCTTTTCGCTGCTGTTTTTTCTTTTTTCGCTTTAAAATCTTCATTTCATGCTCAGAGAAGTTGTAAAGTTTCTTAACTAATTCATGGTCATTTTCACCAATACTCAGGAATAACTTGAAATGACTATTATCAATAATAGCTTGTCCATAGCGTTCTATAGATAAGAAGTCTGGTAGGTTTTGTGTAGCTGTGACGATACTAACTCCATATTTACGGCCACGTTTAATAAGAGTCGAAATAAATTCAAGCGTTTGTGGTCGCTTCGGATCAGCAAATTCATGCGCTTCATCGATATAGATCCTTTTTTGCTTTCCTTTTTCAGTTTTGCAAAACTGCCATAAATCCTTCAGGATTAAGTCATATAAAGGCTTTCTAATAGCTTCAGCCACTTTGGAGATATCCAAGACGGTAAAAGGATCGAAATCCCAATTGGTTTGTCCATTAAACATTGGAGCGTAGGCTCCATTTGTATATGGATTAAATACAGCTTTCATGTTGATTAGATGCTCAATTTCTTTGTCAGACCTTGATTCCTCAATCATTTCTTCTAGAACCGTTTCTAACGTAGACAATGTAGGAAATTCAGATGGTAATTCACTGCTGCTAAACGTTAAGTTAAATGGTGGTTTTGCATAGGATTTTCTGATAGCCATTTCTAAAAGTGACTCATCATAAGAGGTCATTTCATGATAAATCCATTTAAAGAAAGTAATTGAATCCATTATTTTTTTAGCTAAATATCCACCAACGTCATGATTTTCGCCACTATTTGTTTCCACTATTGTATTTCTTATATGAAAAGGATTGGTTGTATAAGATTTTGTTGGAGAAAACGAAACTGTTGTCGCAAACGGAAAGTTTAAATCATTTTCCTCATCTTCAACTTTGAACATAATAATGTAATCACGATATGGCATATGCCGAATGGCATCACATGAGAGATAAAATGTTTTTCCCGATCCTGAATAGGCAATGATAGCCATATGAGAGTTGTCATATTTCTTCTTATCGAACGGATCACATATAACTACTCCGTTCGATGTAACATTATCCCCTTGAAGGATCCCTTTACGTTCCATTAGCTCACTGGAATCAAACGGAATCAAGGAAGCAATATCTGAAGTTGTTAAATTCCAGACTATATTTTTATTAATCTCTGATTCATACAAAATAGGCAATGTGAGCCAAAATGGTTCTAACTCTTTGTTTCTTAATACAAAAGATTTACAGCCTATACCAGACAACCTATTTCTCACCATATTGAATAGAGCTTTAAGTTTTTCCTTACTTTCTGCCCGTATACCAATAGTAAAATTGACATCATATAGTGAATTATTATCGTCTGCGATTTCTTCAATCAGCCTATCAGCTGTTTGCTGCTCTTTTTCATATTTGTTTTGATCTTTTTTCTTTTTAGCTTCTCTTGCCTTAACTCCTAATTCTGAAGATGCTGCGGAAAGTTCATCTTGTATCTTTCCTTTATTTTTAGGGTTTAAAGTAATTGCTACATCAATATCACCTTTAACCGTGAAAAGCTTTCGCATCCATCTGAATTCATCAACGGTTTTTGGGAAACGTTCAATGGTTAAATACTTATAGTACATACCATCATTAAAGATAAGATCTCCTTCTGCACTTGAAAACTCTAGAACCTTTGGTTGTATATCTCTTAGAGTAAAATCTTCGTGAAAGTATTCAATTTCAGAAGTTTGAGGATTTATCTGTTCATAGAGAAACCTTTTTAACTCTAAAGAGTTTAATGGTGTAATCTCCATATCTTCATTTGCGAATTCGTGTTTTATTGAATTCATATCATCTTCAAGCATTTGTTTAGCTGTTTCAAATTTTTTCTGCTTACTTTCGATGGTGATATAGAAATTAAAAACGTTTCTACTTTTATCTGTCATTCCTTCTAGGAATGTTTTTTGGTCCTCTAAACCATCTACCTTATGTTCCTCATTAACCTGGGATTTGTAGTCTTCTATAAATCTAATATTTGATTCAATATTAATCTTTTCAGATTGTACATAAATCCCTACTCTTCCATTATCATAACTAGACAGACCAGCCTTTATTGCCTCATATACATCAACTAATTCATCATCAGATATTAACTCTCCATTAATAGCAGAGACTTTTCCTGTAACTCTATAATTTTTATCGGCCAGCTGATAGACTGCACCATCTGGAAAAGCTTCACTTGTTACACCATTGTCTTCAATGAAGATTATCGGGAATTGATTGTATTGCTTCACGTTCTTTGATTTTTCGTCTTTTTCTCTCGTTGATTTCAAAGGTTTTTTCGTTGAACGTGAACTTTTCAAGAATGGTATCATCTACCATACTCCTTTCAAATTGAACATGTTTCTGCTTAATTACTTCAGGAAAAAAGTCTGCTAATAATCCTCTTAAGTCATAAATAATTAATTCTTTTAAAAAGTGTCCACCCGTTTGTTTAAATCGAAACTCCATAAAAGGAATGGCAGATAAGCCAATACCTATAATATTTAGCATTAAGGATATTTCGCCTGGCACTTTGAAAAAAATGAATATAAAAATAGCAGGCAATGGTATCCACATGAAAAAGTTCTTTATAGGGAATGGGCCAACCTTCAACCTTCCATCGACGTTATGAGGTAATGTTCTTTTATTACGCATATTTCCCCCTATTTAACAGCACCCGATGAAATTGCTTTGTATACTGCCATTCTTCCGGCACTTCCGATTTGCTTTACACCAGCCGAACCCGCACCTGTGTTATATACAAATTTCCGTAGCGCATTCGGTCCCATAATCATTATTACCGTTAAACCTATAGCAGGAATAAACATTTCTAAAGGTGCAGAATTCATCTTCCCTATAACATTTGCTAGTACTTGTAATAGGAATATTTGAAGAGCCTGGGTAAATACTATGGCAATCGTTTCTCTTATCCAAGTATCTAATAGCTCTCCTCCTCTTACGATTGAAACTGCAGCAAGTGGAGCAATGAGAGTTAAAATAATAATTTCGATATATCTCATGCCTGCAACTATGCTTAGTCCTATTAAAGCTATAGAAAATATTAAAAGCATTATTATTATCATTTGACTCAGTTGTCTTGGAGCCAACAAAGCTGCGAAAATGTTATCCCCTGGTGTAATGTCAACTCCAACCGATGTAATAAAGTTCACTAAATAGTTGTTTATTCTTACGAAAAAATTCTCAACCGACCAAGGGAGAAAGTAAATACAAACACCTGCAAATCCGGTACGCATGATTAATGTTTGCAATGTAATTTCTTCACCTAATGATCCACTTTGATATTTAACACCTTCCCAGGATATTGCCACTAGTAAAAGTGCCAATGCTATGGCTTGCATAGCATTGAGATATTGAGAGTATTGAAATAGTTCGTCTGGATCTGTCTCGATAACTATATATTTAACGACAAATTCAAAAGCTTCAGAAGCAAAGTTTGAGGCTGCTTGATATATGACTCCCCATATCGCTTCATTTGCTTTTTCACCAAACCAGCTCAATCCATCTTTAATCTGATCAAAATCCATCTTTAAGCAATACCAGAAGCTTTAGTGTATAGGTATGTAGCCAACCAAAGAGCAAATGGTAATCCCATAAACCATAAAACACTTCCACGTATAGCCTTTTTCGCATCTAATTTTTCATCATCTGTTCCAGATTTATACTTTATACCATGAATTACAATGCTTACTGTTCCAATGGCCACGAAAATTAAAAGTAAGTACGTTTTAGCACTATTTATTTCAGTGACAATCATATTTCCCCAAGTTCCCATTTTTACACTCTCCCTAATTTTAAATAAGTATCGATGACAAACCTTAAACCTTCTGATTTCTTCCGATTTGGAAACTTACTTTCAAACCACATGTATTGCTTTTGAGTCATATTTATCTGCACTTTTCGTAAAGATCTTTTAGGATCTCTGTTAGATTTAAACTTTTTGTTCAACTGATTTTCCATTCCAAAATCAATAGAGCGCCTAACTACTTCACTCAATGATTTACCATCTTTACATTCTTCAAAAATGGTTTCGTATTGATCGAGATAAATATTCCACAAAACATCACGGATTGTGTTTCTTTCTTGATGAACTCTCCTCACTTAACCAAGCCCTTTCTTTTCGTGCAGGAAATAAAAAAAGATTGTCTCGATTAGAGACAATCACATGAGTATTATTTGAATTTAACCATGGTTAAACTATAGCGATTTTCATGTTATTTAAACCGAAGAAGTTTTGTTCATCTTCTGTTAAGCGCTCTTTAGCACTTAAATAAATCATAATCTCGAAACATTCTTGAATTTGCCAATTTTGTTTATCGCATAAGTCCATAACAATATTGTTTGTTTCAGTTGATAGATTACCACCAATTACATATCTTTTCCCTTTGTAGTTAGGAAAAAGAATAGTTTTTCCATCTTTAGTGATTTCATCAACTTTATTAATACCTTCAAGAATTATTTTTTCAAAGACATATGATTCACTTTCATTCGATTCTATTTTGAAAGTCGCTCTCAAATAATAATATGCTTTTAATGTTGTTTCTCTAACACGACAAGTACGTGATATTCTCATTTTATTATTACCCCATTACATTTTTATGTTATTTTCACCTCCTATAATATCAAATTTCTGCGCAATTAATATACTACCTTTGTGTATTTGTTAAAAAAATACAATATATACAAAAGGCATATTAATTACAAACTTCTTAATAAAATCATTTTAAAAAACAAAATCTCCTTATTAACTAGATACTAATTGTGAAAAATTTATAGTAAATAATCATCTAGTTGTAATTATTATACTATCTTTATTGTATAATTGTAAATATCATAATAAAATTATGAGGTCATAAAAAATATCCACTCAATCAGTGGATATTTCATAAGTGTTCTACATGTTAATATTTTTTGTTTATGTATAAAAAATGAAGGGATCGATTGAAGAATGGAGATTACCAATACTAAAAAAGGAAATAAAAAAACAGCTTTTACTGGTATTTTAGTTGGCAGCTTTTTAACTTTAGGGATTCTTTACTTCACAAACTCAGCCTTATCAAATCAGACACCTGTAAACGACGTTTGGTATCAAAAAGAAATTGCCGAAAGTGTAACCGATTACATGTTGGTCTTAAATGATTTAAAAGATGATAAAACTTCTAATGACTACGCTGCAGTTCTGATAGAAAGAAACATCGAACATTTAATAGCTACAATGACAACTGGGAATGATCTATTTAATAAAGATGCTCTATCAAGCATCGAGAATATGATCAACAATATGAAATCAAGCACCGATTTAGTTTTAGCAAATGAAATGGATCAACTCACCTATTCGGTTAAAGACTTGCAAACAAAGCTATCTGAGTTTGAAGTAGCCATAAATTAATTCTTATTATAATCCCAAGCGTTTGGGATTATAATAAGAGCAATTTCAGACCAAGCTTTAGATAAGCAATAACCAGCACCTCTTCTTCTATAAATAAGTAAAAAAAAGAGCGTAATCGCTCTTTTTTTACTTCCTTAAATTCCTGCGGTAGTCAGTCCT
Organism: Bacillus mesophilum; assembly: GCF_008923265.1. Taxonomy (NCBI): domain Bacteria; kingdom Bacillati; phylum Bacillota; class Bacilli; order Caryophanales; family Bacillaceae; genus Bacillus; species Bacillus mesophilum. Next base: position 30,584 of record NZ_WBOT01000012.1, read on the forward strand.
ACATTTCTAATAATTTCTATGATAGTTGTGCGCATTATAGATATTGCCTACGATCTGAATTAGATAAACACCTGAAGATTCAATATAAGGTGCATTAGCAGGATGGTATCCTTTAAACTCAAATGCATATTCACCTTGGGCTATCTTTTCAAAATCTTCACGCCATAGAGTCGTTTCCCATATGTCTTCATATCGGCCCCTGGAAACAAGTTTAAAATCCGAACTTGGTATTGTAATTTCTCCAACCGGTGATCCAAAATGAATTTTCCCTTCCACTCGGTTAGCTGGTGAGGTCTTCAGTCGGATAACAAACTGTTCGCCTGCCATAAAGGTACTTACATCTTCATCGAATCCTTTAGACACCCAATATTCTTTCCAGTTGTCAGTATGTGTAACAAATGGTACTAAGCTTGCTATATTTACCTGAATTCGTTCTGTGTGACTATCCGTTGCCCCATCATTATCCGTTACCGTTAAGGTAACATCGTAATAATCCTCATAAGCAATCTGCTTCAGATACTTTTCTCTGCTGTTGCTAATAATTCTTCCTGCCTCAATATCTACATCCCATCTGTAAGAAACAATCTCCCCGTCAGGATCATATGAAGAATCAGGATTTAATTGAATCTGATCTCCTATTATTGGTCTAAACGGATCCCATTGAAATGCTGCCACAGGAGGCTTATTAGGTGGTTTCGGGCCTACAACTATTTCTTCTACAACTGGTTTTGACTGTAGCCCATCATTATCCCATACTGTCAGTGTTACTTTATAAGTCCCTGCTTTTGCATTATTAATGGTTGGATATCTGAGATTTGATAAAGTTGGTTTTTCATCTGTTGGTGGATCAATTACCCACAGCCACCTTTTAACTTCACCGTCTGGATCAAATGATCTATCTGGATCTAAAGTAATCCGATCCCCTTCTATAACAGGCTTTGGTGTATAGTCAATAATTGCATAAGGCTCTTGTGGGCCTTGTACAACCGTATAGGTTCGTGCAATCCATCCACTCAAAGAAGTTAAAGGATAAGGTGGATCATCAAATACCGTTTGAGTAACACGGTATCTTCCTACTCCTCCAAATTCAGACCAATCCTCAGGTGGCACACCTGTATTCCATGTTTCAATTACCTGATCGTTATCTCCCAGCTTTTCTACTGTCCACGAATAATTCTTTAGATCATGTCCATCTGGATCCATACTAAAGTCTTCATATTGATTTTTTTCATTCAATAGGAGTGGTTCAGGTGATAGTTGAAAATCTGAAACAGGTGGATTATTTTTGATCACCTTAATAACTCTTTGATATGGATCTGAACGTAATGAAGGTGGATTTTTCGGAATATCTGCGACTGTTAAAGTAACAGTATAAGTCCCTTCACCTAATGAGATAGATTCAAAGCTTTCAGGGAACGCATCAAGCGTCATTAAGATTTGTTGTTCCCCTTGTTTTTGGATTTCTATCTTGTAATCTGTTAAATCATCCCCATCTGGGTCATAGCTTCGATCTAAGATATTTAATGGCATATTATCTACAACCAGCTCAGGAGCATCAAACAATGCAATCGGCTTTTGGTTATAATCCAATGTGCTAATACGCTTTGTAACAACCCCGTAAGCACCGTCAATATCCTTTACTTGTAAAGTCACATCATAAATCTTTTTAACCTCTAAACGGCTCGGTGGTGGCCCGTCAAAGGTTTCTCCGTCAACTGAATAACTTACCCACTCATGCTCAACTATCCCTTTATCATCACGGTTAAATTGATGGTCGGGATCATATGAAACGGATGGATCTAACGTAAGATCCATGTTGGCAGGATCAACTTTAAATGTAAAATCTGCGATTGGTCTTCGATGAACATTGATAATATAATCACGTTGCACTTCTTCATCAGACCATTTACGGTAATTATAGAAACGTTCATCATCATCATAGACTGGATCATCTTGCGCTCTTAGTTGAACACGATAGGTTCCAACCTCTGTTAGCTGAAGTGGCGAATCAATAAATAGTCCTGATTGTGGTATAGCTGCAGCTGGCTGATTATCAATCTTACGGCCATTAATCTCTGTGTGATCGTGAGTAAACTTCCACTCCCGTTTAATCTCTGGATCGTCCTCACTATCCGTATATTCTGTGGTGTAATCGAGTTTATCACCTAGAACAATCGTGGTGTTTACACTATCCTCTTCCATGAAAAACCTATTAATAATATAATCTTCAACATCCTGGACATTTCGGCTCAATATAGGATCATATAATTGGAACTGTCCAAACCTAGTGCTGGCAGCTAATGCCGATTGAAAGTTACTGCGGTTGGTTTCAGTGGCCATGTTCCAGAAGTACACATTATCAAGCCTTGTTTTAGTTGCAAAATCCTGAAATTTAGCCGGTGTTCCTGTCCATGTCCAAGGTGCCTTGTCCATTCTTACATAAAGTTTTTGTGCATCTGAACGATAATTTTGTTTCTTATAAGATTCAACAAAGTCAGTTGTATCTACTTTTTCTACAGAATTTAACCCTTGATTTTCATGTCGCACTACCTCAAAACGATTGTCAGGATTATACTTTCTTAAACTTGAAAAATAGCGTGTTCCGACTTGTTGGTACTGTGTATTAGCTTCACTATCACAAGGTGGGGGATGTGAGTGTTCCTTCCCTCCATTTGGCCTGTTGTCAAAATAGCACCAATAAGCTTCCATAACAGGTTGTGTAACTGTTGAAGTAACTTCCCAGCTGCCAGAATACGGCACCATTCCATCATAATTACTGTATGAGTAATAACCATAATCACGCCATCCCCATACAGGAATATTCCTAACGCCAACACCATCAGCATCCGGCTCATGATAATAAGAATTGTCTATAATGACATTCGCATCAATCCCTTTAGCAAGCAGGTTGGCTTCCATCGTTGAAGCATAAGAGGTTAAACGGTTTTTATCTGCTTCATCAAATTGATAATACTTGTGGTCATAAGTACCACCACCACCACCGTTACCTGTACCATTTCCTGGCCTTGAACCGGTTTGATGATACTGTGTCGCTACGTCCATTCCACCAAAATTTAGGACAACATCTATTTTATTTTGTCTACGAACACCAAAATCAATGATTGGATTAACATTTATTACTTCTACAGATTTATCGTAAAGTGGCAGATTAAAATTGGTTGGCTGCTGGTACACTTTAACTGACCCTTTGGGATCCACTACACCGGAAGCATCCTTTAAGTAATGCTCCTCAGTTATAAACTCTTCCAAAGTTTCTTGTCCAAAATCCTCCTGGACTTCTAAGCTAAAGCGATAATTTCCGACTTTATTAGTAATAAATTGAACCTTTGTTTCATTCTCACTTGATATTATCTTTTTAGGTTCATCTGTATTGGTACCAAAATAACCGTCATTATTACTGTCATATTCAACTGACCAAATTCGTTTACTAATAACATCATCATCAGGAGAAACACTGCTGTCGGTTAAAGTGACTACCGCATTTTTCTCACCTTCATTGCTTCTTACATATTTGGCTGAATCGACTGTGAATTTAGCTTCTGGTGCCAGATCAGGTTCTACAGTGATAGTCTTTGAAACAGGTTCCGATGTTTCAGCATAATTATTGGTTACAGTAAGTGTAATCTTATAATCTCCTGGTTTCCGTACTAAGAAATCTTGTTTAGAACGGTCATTACTTTTTCTGATTAATATATCTTCTGAAGTTATCCCTTCAGTAAGTGGCTCTATCTTCCAATCTGTTAAATCATAATCAATTGGAGCAATGTGAATAGGTGAAACACGGTCAGATAGTGTACCATCAAGCGATATTCGACGATTAACCTTATTGGTTCCGTTTATACTAAACTCAGCTGTTGGAGTGGTAGGTAAAATTTTAAATGATTCACTATCAAAACTTGACTCCCCCTCATCATCAAATACTGTTAGCTGTACACTATGATCTTCAACCTCCGTCACCCGACTGAACTTTCTAGGATTGGTAGTATCTTGACGATCTACAGTTAATATCCTATCTACAATTTCTCCATCTGGATCATAACTGTTATCTACAAATGTAACTTCTTGAACCCAGTAATATTCAGGCTCTACAAACACATCAGCATGTGGTGGGGAATTGGGTATTTCTTCTGGATCCGGATCTGGATTTCCAGGCTCTGTTGGAACTTCTCCACCTTCTCCATCAGCACTACCATTAATTACAACGGTACTAGCAGTTGAGGAACGTTCCACCATGTCAGTAACTTTTAATCTAAGGTAATGTTTTCCGTGCTTATCCAGCTTCACAGGTACTTTCAAACCTGTAAATTTATTGGTGAATTTAATTCCTGAATTAAGCAAAGTATTTCCACTATAAACTTCATATTTTATTCCGTCGCTGTGAGGATTAAATTCTTCACCGTTTATACTGACCTCGAATTCCATACCAGCTGAAACTTCTGCTGGAGCTGAAATACTAGCATTTGGAAACTCCGTTGTAATAACTTCAAGATAATCTTTTCCAGAAGCATCTTTTCTAGGTAAAACTTCAGCTCCTGAGCTTCTACCTATCAGAAGAGAATGGTACCTATTAAAAGTCTTTTTATCATCTTGTCTAATCAAACTGGTTGGCTCTGTATTTGAAACTACGAATGACGGATTCCCATTGAAAGCTTCTCCCCATCTAGACAAAGTGCTTTTATGTGCAAAAGTTCTTCCATAAGAATAGTTAGGGTATTCTCCATCACCTGGATTTAAATCAACCGGACGAATAAATCCCATGTTCCCCCTGTATTCACCCTTATAAGTCGAACTGTCTGTTTGTTTCTTTACATAAACTGGCCAGACACTCTCGTACCTATAAATAGCAGGCACAACCAAATTATCAAATTGTGGCACAGGAACATATCGTTCTTGTTTGCTTTCATCTTCAATTAAATTCATACCATCAGGATAGTGAGGTATTGTATCCGTATCCGCACTTACGCCTTGAATAGATGGAATTGTTGAAACGATTGCTGTAGTTAATAACAACGCACAAACTCTAAAAACGTTTTTCTTTCGTCTTTCACTCATAAAGATCCCTACCTTTTATAATCAGCAGGCAATTGAAAATTCGCTAGTTCAATCCTTGTAAGGGTTGTTGGTAACTTAGTATCTAGCCCTGTATAGGTTCTTGTATATAGTCCAATTAAATTAGCTGCTTCTCTAATAGGAATCATAAGTTTCCCATTTGATTTTTCAACAGTATTTTTCATTTGTAATGTTTGGCCATTTACAACTGCTTTATCAGAATCAGAAGTGAATTCTACTGTTTTATCATTATTCTTGATTACTAATTTTGAAGAAGAAGCCGAAATATCTAAGTGTTCTTTTAATAGTGTTTCTAAATCTACCATGACATCACCATTCTTTTGGTCTGGTAAATTAGCCATTTCCTTTGTTAAAACCGTATCTTTTAGATAAGTTGCACTGTCTTTACTTTTCATTGAAATATCTATAGAGAAGTGAGACTCAACGATTGGATTTTCTGGCAAAATTTCATCATCTACAAAATCTAAATCCCCTCTGTATAAGTCTGAAGATTTGTATGATTTACCGTTATAACTAATCAACTCTTCATATGGATAGTAAGCATTATACTGTTGCGCAAAGGTTTGCTTATTACCTTCTAAATAGTGCTTAAAATCCCTTGTATAATCCTTGTAGAATGAGTGATAACTTTCAACTAAATCAACTTCATAAAAGTTGTTATCCCCTCTTGTTCTTCCGATGATTTTGTGTTCACCATACTTCTGATTTAATTCAGCCATAGTCATGTCACTGTCTTTTTTATCTGCAGGAACTTCTATAGGTTGCTTAGTATCAATCGTCTGTAGCAAATTGTAAATTGAGATAACTGTACCCAAACGTGTTCCGTTTGCGCCAGGTTTAAAGCTGTTGCTCTGTAATGCCTCCATGACCCCATAAGCAGCCATTCTTTTTACGCTTTCAAGCGCATAGGCCCCGATGCTCCCAGCATCGGAATACGGCAATGAAACGGTCTTAGTATAGGTTCCTTTTAATTGCATTGCTCGATCTAACATAACAGCCATATCTGATCTAGATACGGTTTGATCAGGTCTAAAATTCCCATCCTTATAACCCATGATAATGCCAGCCGTAGCTGCTTGATTGATTTCTTTATAAAGTGAGTTCCCTTTGCTTACGTCCTTAAAAGTGACAGTTGAAGAGGTTAAATCTAAAGCTCTAGCAACAAAAGCTGCAAACTGTCCTCTTGTGACAACTTGATCCGGTCTAAATGTTCCATCAGGAAACCCAGAAATGACACCATCATTCACTAAATATTCAATTTGTGTACTTGCAGCATGTGTTTTAGGGATATCACTAAAGTTACTTGAAGCACTTGAAACGTTGACTTGACTAAATAAAAGCATTGAAACTAAAGCACCTGAAACTAAGTATTTTTTGTTCATAATTATCTTTCCTTTCGTTTTACAATATTTTATATAATTATAATATATTTATATATATTATTCACTATTTAAAGGAAAAAAATTTTATTTATTCTTTATATTCTTGTATCACCAAAAATGGTGCATAGCCACTTGACCCCTTCACATAAGCATCAACAATTACAGCTATAGAAGGTCCAAAAATGGATCGTTCAAATATTTCATCCTCACTAACTTTCGCTTCCCAGATAAAAGGGAATTCTAGTTCATCCCCTGTTTCAGGAACCACATAACTATCATCTAGGTAAACTATATCTTTTATAATTATTGGCCCTTCAAGAAATATGTTAGAAATCGGATTGAGGTCTTGATCTATATTAAGATTTCTTTGCAAAGTCTCTTTAAAGGTATTTTCGGCTAATTCTGGTAAAAATTTAATACTTCCTTCAGATAAACTGTTACTGTCTATTTGTAATGCTGCATCATGTACAGCATGATCCAAACTGTATTGAACTGTTCTATATCCCCTATCCATAATGTAGATTCCTATATCCATTGTCCATATGTAAACGGTAGAGGCGACAATTATAAAAAACATGACTAACTTTTCCAATAATAAATCTCACCCTCCGATTTCTTTAATTAACATACTCACTCATCCTACTAGCAAAGTGATAATGATATTTTTCAGTAATATCGCCACTAATAATATTTTCAAATAATAGAAATTGATAATGATTAGGAACTTTAATAGCCCCTTCTATATATTCACCACGGGGTGTTGGTGTTAAAGTAACATCAAATTCTATATCTTCCTCGTTATAACCAACCAATGAAAGAATTGCTACCATGTCCATTATGTTCTCATTTGTAAAGTACCCTTCAACAGCTGCCCTCTCTACGCCTCTCTGAATGGCTCCCTGTACTACTTTTTCCCGTGTTTCCTCCACACGATCCAGGCTAGGTTGAAAAAGTAAAATCAATGAAAAAGGCAGTAACATCATGAAAACTATAAGCTTTTCCATATATTACATTCTCCTTAAAATTTATGGACCCTTAGTTATACTAAGAGTCCATATAAAGTTTAATACGGATATTACTTATTCCCTTCAAAATTCACCATTTGAGTGTTAGCTTCTTGTAAGACTGATTGTGTATTGCTTTTCATTTCAATTGCATCAGATTGAATTCCACCTTCATCAAAAATTGTTCCGTTTGTAATCACCACTGCAAATAGTAACAACATGAACAAAATAAATAACTTTTCCATTTTTTCTCATCCTCCTGGATATTTTTTATTTATTGTAAAATCAAACAGATTAAACCATTTGATTACCAACCGACATAACTTCCTTGTACCACATGAAAAATACAACCAATTCATTGTAGAAGACAGGCAGAATACAAATTACTACTGCTATAAAAATCAGAGTCTTCTTTCTGCTTAAATACTCAGTGTATCGATTATATAGATCATTAGAGAATTCTTGCCTTTTCTTTTCTAATATTAATAAGGCTTGTTCGTTAGTTGTGGATTCTACCTGTTTCATTACAATTGATAGCATGGCAGCTTCTTTGATCGATATTTCTTTCTCGAATAGATCCCAAGCCTTGTCCAATTGTTTTTTTTCCAAGTACGGCAACATTTTCTCTAATGGAGCTTTAATATATGAGTAGTAAGGCAAAACTTCTTGAATGATATAGTATGAGTTTGCATTACTGGTATTCAGCTGAAAATTCGATTTTATTTCGTTATAAAGCTGATAAATTTCGTTAGAAACATTGTTGTGATATTTCTGTCTCACTATCTTCATTAAGTAAGACAAAGGATATTTTTTCTTTGGTGTGAGACAAAATGCAATTAATACCCATAAGATAAGGTTTATATCTGATATGTAATCTATTTTTGTTATAAACTCTAAGATTACAATTACAATGAAAATGATCAGGATACCAAACCTTACAGTATTAATTCGTTCACTAGTTACAAAACTTGGTACTCCATTCTGCCTTAAGAAAAGCTCGTGCTCTTCATTGTGTAGCTTCATATGAAGGTAACTCAGTTTACGGATTATATTTTTACGCCTATACCTACTCTTTCTCCGTTCATCAAACTGTGCTCTTTGGAGAAATAAATAGCTGAGGTAAAGAAGAGATCCAACTAATAGGACATATAAAACATCACTATTTTGATAAAACCACTCCAATCAACTCACCCCCTACTTCCTTGGTTTCTTTACGACCAAGGCCAACCCAGTACCCATTAACCCGAATACGATAGCAATTAAGAAAGCTCTTAGTCCTTGCTCTGTTTGAAACTGATATTGAAATGTATTTCCTCCATGGATCAACATTGTTTCGTTCATATAATAAAATATTGCTAATAGAGGTAATGGAGCGTAACCAATTAATGCTGGTTCTCTTGCTTCTGTTTCTGCATTTCTTATACGCTTATTGAATTCAGTGACATCTTCAATTAGATCCTCTAATAATGTGATTACATTGCGCCCATCTTTACAGGCTTTTAGAATAATAGTTGATAAATTCTTACCTCTAATATGTCCTAATTGAAAAGCAAACTCTTCTGCAGCCAGTTCTTTCATAAAATTGTTATCATGCATTCTTGCAAACAACCTGGCGTAAGCAATTTGATTTTGACCACTTGTTTGATCCACTAAAGCTTTCAATGCATATAACATGTGGTAGTGATTTTTTTGGTACTCTTGAAGTAATATAATGGCTGCTGTAACCATTTCTTCTTTCAACGTATTCTGTTTCTGTTTATGCCTTATATACAGAAAAGATATTGGCAATATATATACAATCGTGAAAGAAACTGCTAGTACAAATACAAACGCCTGTAATCCAATGTATAGAGCTGCAAATAAAGAAATAAAGAGAACAAATTGAATGATCACTATTTTAGAGAAGTGATCTAATCGATATTTTGGAATTGCAGAACTAAGCAATAAGTGGTATTGCTTAAGCCAACCTTGTTGAATCCACACCTTATTGTAATTTTGCAACTTTAATTGCCGATCTATCTTTAGTCGTTCTTTATACTTCTGTACATTCAGTCCCAGGCTTAATGAAATCCCCACTACACTAAAAAAACCAACTAAATATACAACAATAGAGACCCACGTTCCAGCAGATGCTATGTTCATATATATTGCTCCGTTTTTACTAAACTCTTATTTTCAAGATCTTTTAATGTAGATACAAAAACTTGAAATTCTTGATAGTGATACTTCTCAACCAAACGTTTAAACTTGGCAGGAATTTCACTGTTGAACATCCAACGTTTGTTATAAATATCGTATTCCATGATTGTATGCAGCTTTATTTTTTCTCTTTCATCGATACTATATAGATGGATGCCGGTTACTTTTTTCTCAAGCCTCTCTGTACCGTTGTCCACAAATAAAAATTCATCCATGGAGATTGAGAAGTGTAGATTTCTAGCAAAGGAATAATATACATCTTTTGCATTCATTGCATTAGGATAATACTGCATATAAAGGTTACTCATAATATTAGGGATTTCAACAGGATCAAGATCATGTAAAGTACCCATTACTTGCTTTATTCCCTGCAAACTTGCCCTTCTGTATAAACCAACCTCATGCTCTCTTATTTCTCCTAAAACAACTCTGCTGATATCGTGTCGCAAAATAGAAGCTGTGATAATGTTCTCAAACTCCTCACCTCTCCCAAGTAAGTGAAAGCAATTTGATCGAGGGTGAAGAGTCCTTACATCCCATTCAGGATTTGTTTCTGCATACACCGTATTAATTCGCTCAGGCTGTTTAACTCCGTTTCTCATTTCATACAATGCGTGGTGAAGGATAGTTTGCAGCATGGTTGATTTCCCGCATCCAGGAGGGCCAGCTATAACACTGTTTACATTGAACCTAGCCAAACTTTTAAATACAGGAATAGATTCATATGGTAATGTGCCTGAGCTCGCAAGCATTTCAAAAGAAAGTTCCTTTATTACTTTTTTTCTTAATGTAATGGCTGGTTCCATATGCATTCTTTCTGGAATCATGATGGATACACGGATATTATCGTATGTCCTAGTTTCTTTTTCTGGACTGCTATGTTCATTTAAAAGAGTTTTATTATCCATATTGGAAAATCGTTGAGCTAACTCAAATACCTTATCAAGATTTCGAAATTGAAACGGCTGCAACTCCCAGCCCCACGATCTTTTAAACTTAATATCTGTCCCAATGACTTGTGCACCTTCAGATTCATGTTCGTAACGGTAGCAAGATAACGGACCCCATCCAAACTCTTCTTCAAATAAACCATCAACAAGGCTTTTATAGTAGGTAGGAAATTCTGTATCTCTTAAACCATTTTCGATTATAAAATCTTCTATGTGTTTTTTAATTAAATTGACAGATGCAGGTATTCCTTTCATTGCATTGTGATAAATATCAACATAATCTTCCTGTGTGTTACCATTTGCTCGCTGCTCTACTTTTTGATCATAAATTTTATAGACATATTCTTTTGATTGCTTACAGATTTCAAAGAAGTTGTCCGTAAGTTTTATGTTCTCTTTTTTATCTTCTTTTCTGAAGGTTTTTATATCTATTGATTTCCTGGTGGAAGGTGCTTCATAATTTCCGAATTTTAAACTCATTAATTTTTCACCTTCTTAAACAAGCCTTTTAAGAAATTAGTAGATTCACTCTTGTATTTTTTGTCTGTGATCTCCGTCGAAATTGTTTTAGCTAAACCATCAATTACCTTTGAATACGCTGTGTATTCAGCAATCTTTAATATTCCATCTTCTAATATTGCATCGTTAGATTCAGGAAAATATGGTACTAATGTAAGTATTGGAAGTTGATGATTTTCTTCCATTTGCTTAGGTGTCATAATCGCTTTTGATGCGAACTTATTTACAACTTGAAAAACTGTTTTAGGATAAAATTCCATACGATTCAGCACTTGCTCTTTCCACATTTTGTACTCTTGGACAGATATAAAGTCCTGAGACGAAACAAGTATGTGAGTGTTTGACATTTTTAAACCTGTTAGGGGTAAAAAGCTGTCATAAAATGATCCAATATCTAAGATCACCACCTGGAAATAATCTTTAGCGAAACGGATCAGTTTTTCAACAGGTTCTGATTCAAACCTTCCAGCCTTATAAAAATCTCGATTCCCCACTAGATAGGAAAATGAATCAAAATGAGTTAAGTATGGAAATAAACTTTGGCCATCATAAATGACATTACTTTGGATTAGATCATATATCTGTTCAAATGAATAAGCTGACTTTCCAACCATAGTTGGAACTTCTCCAGGGTTATATGGATTTAATCCAATGACCAATGTTTTATGATTGAACGTTCCTAAAGTATGACCTACTGATAATGCCAGCTGTGTAACCCCAACTTGTCTATGTGTCCCATGAAACGCGATTACATTATGGAATTCTGTTTGTTCTTGTAAGCCAAACCAAGTCTTTTGAATTTTGTCTAATAACTCTCTTTCTTTATTCATCATGGAGAGCAGCAGCACATCATGAGTGATGCAAGATTTTTCAAAAAAAGCATCGATTTGTTCTGTTAGTATTAGTATTTTTTGATTAATAAACTTTTCTCTTAAAGAGATAATGTCATTAGCAGACATTTCATTTTGCTCTAAAAGAATTACATCAATTCTTTTTTCTCGTTCAAGCTCTTCAAGCGAATGAACTTCCACTGTTTTGGTAAATTGTTGTGTTAGAAGCGCTATTCTTTTCAGTGCTTCTGTCGGCTTTAATATGACTGTTTTCAAAGACTGATCTCCTTTCTAGTAGCTTAAGATAAACCGATATCCTTCTAAGTAAAGACTTTCTAATTCCTTAAATTGCTCCAACGTTAGACTTAATTCGATTTTAGATGGTGTCTGCGCCCCGTTTAATCGATCATTGTCATGAGTTACGCCAGTAACTTCTTCGTTTCTACTATTCTTAATAAAAGCCACTGGTACTTGTTCAAAAATGTATTCAGTCATAGGTCTAGCATTTATACCTTCTGAAGCCTCCAATGTAATTGCTGCTAAATTAACAAGGTCGTAACGGCGAAGAGTCCCCTGTTTTTCTACAAGCCAAGAATCCGGTATTGGAAAGAACTCATGTTCAGCAGTTGGCCTTAAAACTGACTGGTCTACCGATGTAGTTGATATGTACTGATTTGTGTAAATGATTTGAGTTGTAGTTTTCCCTACAACTTGATCCAGGTGTGTAAACATCCCTTCTTGGACCATTTCTTTTGGCATCTTGTGTATCCAGATGTGATCCTCTGTAATGATCGTATCCTTCTCAATGGTACTTTTAGCCATTACTACTGGCGTAGTGGTCATACCCTTTAATAGATCAAATTGATTCGCTACTACAGCCAGTACAAACAACATAAAAAACAGGCCAGATATTATAAATTGCTTATTAAAAATTACCTTCATTCTTTCTTTTATCTCTCCTTTTATCTTCCGATTAACTAGATTTTAAATTCAGAGAAAAAATTTTAAGTACTACTCTATGTAAGTATTATACAACTATATAAGAAAATTTGTAAATATCATAATAAAAGAAAATATAATAAATAAAATAAAAAATAGACACCTATAAAGGTGTCTAAAAAAATATAAATCTCTTCCTTTTTTTTACATTCTGAGTCGATTCATCAGCATATACATCTAACAACGGAGCCAAGCTATCCCTCAATAGACTTCCTGCCTTTTCATGTTCAATTAAATAATTGAAAGCAGTCTTATAATTTTGTTGATAAATAATCTCCGGTTCAATATAGGGAATCTTCATGAAAGGTTCTATTCCGAAACCTTCAATAAACCGTTTTTCATTTATGGTTTCGTGCCATTTATTGAAAACAAACCTTACATCCATTCCTTCTGACTTCAATTTTTCAAATTCTAAGAGTCTTTCTTCATTTTGCACTATTTGGGTAGGGATGGGATCTACAACCACCAAGATAGTTTTTGATGCTTTTATAAATTCATAAATCACAGAATCCTTATAACCCCATCCCAGGTCAAATATACTGATTCCTGAATTAGAGGCCAACAACCGTAAAGAGTCAGTTTCATTCCAATCAATATCATTTGTCTCCGGCTCGTTCACAGCCACGGAAACACCATTTACTACTGGAAGACTTCGTTTATCTATTTTCCCATTCTTCTTCAAATGTTCACGATATGAATAGTAAGATTTATCATAATCATAAAATCCCATTGCGTAATAATAATCTGTAGATCCTACAGGTGTCTCAAACAAGGTAATTTCTTTTCCTTCATCTGAGAAAGCTTTTGCTAAATTTTGAGCTATAAAAGAAGATCCAGCTCTTTGAGATAGATTGACCACAGAGATAATTGAATTAGCTAGGTTTTTTACTACCTCAACCTCAATTTTCTGTGTCTTTATAACTTCTCTTGTCATGACTTTATATTTTGATTCTTCTACATGTGCAGAATGATCAGTTTCTAAAACACGTTCATCTTCTTCTTCCTCTAACAACACCTGATTAACCTTTTGTTTCAAATCAGGCATTATTTCATCATAATTACCTCTAAAAATTAGCATCTTAACATTCTTGAATTCGAGTAAATCAATAATGTCGTCAAAATGATTAATACTATGATCAATTAATGCTAAATCAATATAATCCGTGGAAAGAGTAATTCTTAAATTATCCAACTCAGTTTCATGCTGCCATGTAATCGAATGCTCTTCAAAACTATTTTTAATCCTTTGATACGATGGATTTGAATTGAGCATACATACAATTTTCATAGCTTACTCACCCTTATTATTTAATTTCACTATCCGGCAATTGGATTTCCGTTTCAAAATCTATATTTGATTCAAAATCAAATACATCTTCTTCATCTATTTCAATAGGTTCAACTAGAGACGCATCATTTAAGTTCATGTCTATAAATTCATTTTCCATAACATCATCCAAAATTTCACCAGTTTCAAAATCAATATTTTGATACAACACTTCCTCGTCAGCCAATTTATCATCTAAAGGCTCAATAGTTGAAGGCTCAAAAGATTCATCTGCTGCAGCTACCTCCTTAACTGCAGCTACAGCTGCCATTCCTGCAACTAATTCCTCTTTGTCCAATTTGAGAGCTTCTTTTTCTTCAGTTTCCAATTTAACTTTATTTTCAAATAATCTATCCATTAAGGGTAATTCATGCAATTCTAATGGTTCTACAATTCTATGTGCATCTTCCCAAAACTTATATTGCGTTTTAAAGAAAGTAACCGGCTGCCGGCTTCTTTGAATTACAATAGTACGTTCATTGTCATATCTTTCAACTTCATCTGGGTATAACAATGGTCTTTGGGTTTTACTTTCCGAATGTGTAGTACCTTCAGATGACATTATCCCTCCACCTTTTTCACTGGAACCTTGAATTTTTATTGTCGTTTTTCCCAGTTTTTCAGATATATACTTAGCAGTAAACTGGTCATTAACCCCTAAATAAACCTGGGTATCACATTTAGCAACAATACCTTCCCATGCTTCTCCAAACATCTTCCTCATTTGGTTCAAATCTTGCCATATCATCATTGGATATATTCTGCGACCCCTCATTGTTCCCAGCTGTTCTTCAATACCAGGCAATCTCCCTATATTAGCAATCTCTTCTAATATCATGTAGACAGGATTCGGCAACTTAGAATGGCTTTCACGTGCAGTTGAATACATCGTTTTAATCATCATAGAAATAATAGTATTAATGATTGGTGAATATGTTCTATCTTCATCAGGCATCTGAATAAAAATTGCTAAAGGTTTATCTTTTTTCCTACCAATTTCCTCAAAGTTAAAAGAGTTAGATCCAGTGATTTTTTTAATCCTAGTCAATGAGAATAAGGCCATTTTTATAGATAAACTACCAACTACACCTGAACGCAATTTATCTTCTAAATTTAAAAATTTATTCCAAAGTTCTTCTCCATATCCAGTCACATTATGTCTGATAAATAAAGTTTCAGCTGCTTCAAAATCTCTTATATTAGGAGAAGCTAACAACTTACCAACCTCTTCAAATGTATGTCTTTCTTTTGGAAAGACTTCAATTACAAAGGAAATCAAAGCTGATAACAATAAACCCTCTCCAAGCTCCCAGATAGGATCTGCATTTTGTGACTTTGCATCTTTCATACCAGCAGCTTCAACAAATCCTGTAGCAATCTTCATTATGTCTTCTTCCTCTTTAATATAATGCAGAGGATTTACAGTATCACCGTATTTTAGATGCAAAAAATCAATGATCTTTACATCATAATTTCTTTCCTTCAAATAATTTCCTGTATAAGCTAAAATCTCACCTTTAGGATCTGTACAAATAATATCCGGTTTCTCTGATGAATTTTTGTACGCAAAAGGTATGTAAAACAGCGCTGGATATACAAATCCTGTTGTTTTATTTGATCCTGGTGGCCCTACGGCATTAACTTGCATATTTAATTTCGCTTCATTTTCAACAGCGTGCGCTGCTACCTCTTCAGTTAATCTAAATGGCTCCTTGTCCACAGATCCTAAAAACCATCCCTGGCGAGGGCCTTCATAATAATTTTTCTTTGCTTCTTTCTTATACTGCCATCTTGCTGTACCATGTGATTTATATTCATCTGATAACTCAAATTCATCTTTTTCAGTTGGTCCGATCTTTGAAAGAAAAAACATAAAAAACGCATATGCAATTAACCCCCAACAAGCTACATTTATTGGGTTTAAAGAAAAATACGTTTTGTACAAACCTGCACTCGTAAATAATTCCTTAAAGTAATCCAAAGACAAGGAATCTTGTATACTCATCAAGGTAAAATCTCTTTCCAATATACCAATTAGATGGTATGAAATAACTGGAAGAATGACAAACCCAGCAAACAAATAAAATATAATCACACCAAAATTCTTTTTCAAATCAACCTCACCTACTTCTTCCTCGTTCTTTATTTTTGCGGACCTTTTTGCTTCTTTCTAATTCCCCTTCACGTTTTTTCTTTTCTGCTTCAAATGCTAAGTTTTGCAATGCAGATTCAAATGATTTCCCTAAATCTTTTGATAAGGTTTGAATATCTTCTCTCTCCATAAATTTATACTGAGCATGCCGATCAAGCTCTAAGTCAAAATCTTTTTTCATTGAATCGATATCCTGCTTCGTCATATAAATCCTTTTGTGGCCACGATCACCCAGCGTATCACTAACCCCCTTAATAATCACATGACAATGCGGATGATTTTCAGCCATATTAGTATCATGTATGTGAGCGACCCAATCTAATTTAACACTGTGCTTTTTTTCATAATCATTAAGAACAGCTCTTATGATATCCTTATAATCCTTCCCACTTCTCTTGTAGGCATCATAATCCATTTTTCTTAGAGAAAAGATCATATGATGCGACTTTACACTTTTAGAATGTTTTAAGGCTCTATGATTTTTCACACGATCCACAAACCGTTTAGGATCTTTTATTAAGTCCTCTTCAGGTCCGAACCACTGTTTTTGATTCTCTTTCGAGATGTCTTTTGAATCAACTCCGATATAGTAAACACCTCTCTTGGTAGTACTCACATTCTTTGTAGGTATCCTGTTCTTAATAAAAACTCTTGATGACATTATTTCTTATTCCTCTTCGCTTGTTCATAAGCTGCAGCTTCTTTCCTATAGGCTTGATACATTTCATTACGATCCTTTTCAAATTCTTTTGAGTTTAAGTGCATCAACCCCATTAGCACTGTGCTGGTATCCATATTATTGGTACTCAACATGGCTGCTAATCGATCAGCTACTCTATTAAGCTTGTTGGTGAAAATTTGTTCTAACTTAGAATCAGCAAGGATCATTTCTTGATACTTTCCAGCTAAATGCCGATCTACTGCTTCTGCATATTCATTCTGAATTGTACGGTTATTTTTCTTCGCCAACTCCTTCATTTTCTCATGCCTATGATCTTCGATCTTAACAGGCGTTGTAGTTGCCTTTGCTACCATTTCACACCTCCATATCCACTAGTAGCCTTTGTAAATATTATATTATAAGTAATTATCATAATCCAGTATACGTTTTTTTCAATAGGTGTATACCGTTTCAACCCAAGTGCGAAGCACTTTTCGAGTGTACGGTAGTACACTCTTAATCCTGCACGTTGTGTGAGGTTTAGGTTTTGGCCTTATTTTTTTGCTTTTGACTTTTATTGATCTTTATTATTTGATTTTGACCTTCGATTTTTTGGTTTTGAAATTAGGTTTTTTAATTTCTTCAGGGGTTTCGTTTTGTCTTATTTTTTTGAGGGTTTGACCTGGGTTTTGTACTTTTGAATGCATTTTAATTTTTGTAGTTAATCAATCCACTTCAAATGAATAATGATCCCAAATTAGATTCAATCGTACAGAAAGAATATGTAATCAGGGGGAATTACAAACTAGTTTAACTTAAACTAGTTTAAACTAATTCAAACTAGTTTAGATTAGTTTAAACTAGTCTAAGTTCATTTAAATAAAAAAGGCCAATGCTGCCTGAAAGCAACATTAGCCTTTTATCATTCCATCTTTATGCTTTTAACAAACTTCAAGGCATCTACAGCAGATGCTTTACGTCTGACTTGATTATCTTCTGAAATCGGTTGAGTTTTTTCAGTTGATTTATCAACTGATTCAGCAGCCAGTGGAGGATCAGTTTCAATTACAACAGGCTTTTCAACATTAGTTCTAGTGCTAGCTATTACTTCACTGCCTATCTGTTCATGCGATTCAAGCAACCGATGCAGAAAGTTTTTAATAACGTAACTAAAATCAGGAGAAGTAATCAAACGAATTTCTTCTTCAGAAAAACCATCACACTTAAGTGTGATTGAGTCACCACCAAAGGAAGCTTGACGTGTTTGAGGTTGGTTCACCTTAGCAAAGCCACCTTCTTTTCTGGCCTTTAAAGCTTCTTGGATGAGTCTTTCCGTTAATTTATTTCGGCTGATATCTTCAGAAATAAGCATTTCGTTAAATTCATCTATCCAATTTGCATTTCGAGCAGGCGTAAAAGAAGTTGACTTCCCAGCCTCGTAGCCTTTAGGATCCATTAATCTCCATCCTTTCTCAAAAAGGGGCAACGCCCCTTTTCATTTAGCTCTGAAGCTGCTCAACTTGTAATCTCATTAAATAGCTCACAATTAAATATGCTTTACTAGTAAAATACTGTGATTCTAACAAGTCTGGAATAATTACTTCTTTTTCCTCTAAACCGTTAAGACCGCCGTAATGGCCAAACAACACACCGCCACCTACTGCTACAACATGATCTGTATTTGCCATTGTCCAGGCTAACTCAATGTTAGACGATTGCAACTCAGCGTAGTTTTTCATTTCTTTTAGAACATGTTGTGTTATATCAACATTTTTACTTCTAGCCCAGCTGTATGTGAATTTCGGAGCTGTTCCTTTTCTTATTGATTCTTCAATAACAGGTTTGATTAACTTTTTCATAAAAATTTCTCTAGAAGTTAGCTCAGCCGGCTTTCTTGTATCATCTTTTGTTTTCTCAATAACACTTCGCTGCTGTTCAAACGCCGGATCGTTATATACTGCTTCAATAATACGGTCAATATAAGAATTTGTACCAATTCTGCTCATTTCACCTTGATTATCTTCAGCAAAACGTCTAGTCATTACTTTATCTAATCCAGTCTCGTTAAAAACAGCATAGTCACTTGTACCAGCACCTAGATCGGAAATAACATAAGTAGTTCCATCTAGCTTATTTTTCAATTCCGTTTCAACCAGTTCACCATTTTCAATATCATACATTAATGCAATCGCTGTAGTAACACTTTCAGCGTGAATTTGAGCTTCTTCATCTTTAATTATGATCAGTACCGTTTCGCCAGCATACGGGCCATCAATAAATGTAACCGTATGTTCACCAACAAATCTTTGTTTTAAGGTTTGTTCATGCTTAAGATACCCTTTTGACGGGATTCCTGTAGATAAAGGAGCAATAACTTTTCTCTTAGATACCTTTAATGCAGAGACCGCAATACCTGCTAAAACTGGTAATACAAAAACCTTTCTATTACTATCCGAAAATTTATCTTCAGCATCACCATTTTGCGAAATAGAAGGCTGCACTTTATCAGGTGACTTTTTTGCATTTTCACCTACATACCAGGATCTATTGTTTTCATCCTTATCCATAGCAGCTGAATCAACACGTATATGTATAAAATCTTCGATGTTCGTTTTATCATTCTTATCAACTTGTTGGTTATATGCAACTGCATGAGCTGGCGCTGGTGCAATTACTGTAGGAATTGTAAAATTCTCAGTTTTACCTGACTCATCCAAATAAGAAACTTTAGTCGTAATGTTACCTGGATCGATCCCTGTTAATAAAACATCCTTTTTATATAAATCTTCTACCACAATAATTCCTCCATTTATAAACTAGTTTAAACTAGTTTAAGTTAATTTAAGTTAGTTTAGATTCATTGAAATTAGTTTAAACTACTGGTTAATCAGTTATATTCATTATCTAGTTTAAACTAGTTTAAGTTACACTAGTTTAAACTAAACCAGACTTTGTGGTTTATACTGTTCTAAAGCGACTAATCCAAACTTAGTTATTTTATAGCCAATTATTCTTTTATCAGAGAATTTTCGATTACTAGTAATAAGGACTCCACCTTCTAATCGACTTAATTCTTTGTAACATTTTTCTTGGCTTAGATTCGTCTCTTTTCTAATCTCATAAAAATTTAATTCAGGACTAGTATTTATAAGCTCTAATAATTCCCAGCTAGTTGGAGTTAAAGTATCAATAATTGATTGCAATGGTACTGACAGATCTTTCATTAAATCCACCTTCCAAGTTCTTTTATTATAATGATGATATCATACGATATAAAATAGGTAAAAAATTAAAAGCTATTATCTAGCTTTTAAAACTCTTCTATTTTTCAGTTTAAACCAAATTACAAGGAATGTTAATAAGATTATTGCGAAAACTGTGAAACCAACAAAATATCCTATTAATTCATTCAAATATTGAAGTTCATAGTTTTCAATCATTTCAAACCAAATAGAAGAGACTGTGCTTTTTATATCCTCTATATAATATCCATCTTTATACCAAAAAAGAGCAGCTCCGAAACCCAGGAGTGGAATTGGGGTTAATGATAATACATACAAGAATAAAATCAGTTTGCCTAGTTTCTTAATCATCGATCCCCCCACCTTTAGAGATCACGATAACGGATCTTCACTAAGTTTAAAGTCTACATCATTCTTTTGCTGGGTCTTAGGCTCAAGAAAGTCTAGTTCTTCAACCAGCACTTCTAAAACACCATGCTTCTTCCCGGTTTCTCCGTCTTCGTAAGTTCTCGATCTAAGTGAGCCAGAAATACCAACCAGCATGCCTTTTTTTAGTCTATCAGCATATAACTTCGCCTTATTCCCCCAAGCAATACAAGGTATAAAATCAGCATCGTATTCCTGGTGATTGTTTTTGTAACTTCTTTTAACAGCAACAGAAAAACTAACTACTGCATTATCTTCAGGCAACTTTCTAAATACTGGATCTTTAACCAATCTCCCATTAAAAATCGACTTATTTATCAGATTTAACACTTCCTTATATAATTATAATATAATTATAACATTTAGAGTAATCACTATCAAGAAATATTTTCTAGTAATAACAATATTTATAGAAGGTTTCTATGCACATACGTTCCCCTATTCATATTCTAGTTTTCCATGTAGAATTTCATTAAAAGAAGAACGGAGGAACGCACATGGAAGGAACGGATAAACTCTATGCACCAAAGGAAATCATCTTGCTTCTAGACATAGCTGACAGTACATTACGCAAATGGTCGATTGCTCTAGAAGAACAAGGATATTACTTTGCAAGAACGGTTAAACAAAGACGTATGTTTTCTGATAGGGATATAGTAGTTCTGAAATCACTTCGCAACCTGGTTCAAGTCCAAAACTTATCCTTACAGAACGCTTCAATTATTGTAGCATCAAAGTATAAAGATGAACCGTCCGCACAGGAGAACGGCGAGAACAGCGTTCCTGTAAACCGTTATGATAGCACTCAAATTGACACTTTAATTAAAGAGATCAATTCTTTAAAAGAAGGACAAGAACAGTTAAAAGCCTTTAATAACGAGCTTTTACAGACACTTAAGCAGCAGCAAAAATACATAGACGAACGGTTAAATAAAAGAGATGAAATGTTACTGGAGTCAATTAGGGAAGTTCAAAAGTCAAACACGTTGCTGATCGAACAGCAGCAAAAAGAAAAGAAGCGAAAAGGTTTATTCTCATTCTTTTCTAAAGAATAATTAAAAATCACCCCGGCCTAAATATGACTGGGGTGATTTTTTTATTGATTTCCTCTTTTCAAGGAACTCCAGTACCACTGAACAAAAACAACTGCACCAATCAAAAATAGGAGGCCTATTAACTTTGTTATAAATCTAGCTTGAAAGGTTGCATCTTCATTTCCAATAGACAACACAAAAGCTCCAATTATTACTCCAAGCAAACCTACTAATATGACCAAAATTGTCTTCATTCCGCTTTCAACCTCCTGTATTTTGATAATTTACAAAATCTTTACATTTTTTGAAAACCTTTTCTTTGTAAAATATGGTAGCATTAACCACATCAAATAGAAAGGGGAATTTGACATGAAAAAAAGGTTTTTACTAATTTTTAGTGTTTTACTTTTGTTCTTTGCCACTCCACTTCAATCACTGGCCGCACTATCTAATCAATCAGTACCAAACGGAATTAAAGATTCTCATACTTTTCAACTTGAAGGGGTTACTTATACCCTAACTTTAGAAACCGACGAGGATGTTCAAACTGCTTATATTGAAAGTGAGAAAGATGGTTTACAAACAGTCTCTTATGATCGTGTAAAAGATGAGCTTCGTTTTAATGGTGAGTTAGCAAGTGATGAATACTTGGCAGAAATAAGAGATGCCTCTGAAGATTTGTCTGAAGGCTTACAGAAGGGTGAAGAAAAATTATCTGGAGACCTCCAGATAAGCGATGCAGGATTTAGTACAATGTCTGACTATAATTGGAGACTTGTACATACATTTAATAATAGTTTTAATGTCACACTCTTTACAGTATATGCAGTCACAGCAATAATTTTATTATTGCCAACTGGAACAGGTGCTGTTATGGGGATAATTTTAACTGCAAAAATCATAGCTTCATTGGCTTCAGCTATAGTATCAGCAAGCGATACTAGTGGATCAACAATCTGGTATACATTTAAAATTTATTATAGTCCTAAAGATGGTTACTATAATAATATGTTTACACTTACTACCTATAAGAATAGTGCTAGAACTCAATATATTAAATTAGTTAACCATATAACACGCGCGGGTAAAAAATACGATTAACAATATAATTTGCAACACTGCAATGTTTAATACAGATTCCTAATTCTTTGGGATTTGATTTACATCATCCTAAGTAATAGAATGGGCTTACAACGATTTGTTAAAAGAGCTCTTAGGCTGCTTGCTGGCACTAAAAGCTCTTTTTCTTGTGTCTGAAGGATTCTATAAGCGTGAAGCTTAGATGCTGCTACAATCAGAATTACTTTTCCTTTTCCTCTTTTTCTTCTTCATTAAGGTCTTCAGGAAGAATCAAGTACTCTTTTTTTGTATCGGGAATAATTATTTTTTCTTCTTGCTCCGGATACCTGTATCCACTATCCTTTTTCATTGTCCATTCCTCCTAGTTTATATAGTATACAGTAAAAAAAAAATTATAATTCTGCTTCCATTCTTTTTATTAGCGCACTTACAGCATTTTTATATTTCATTGATTCTTCGGAACCTGATAGCTTTTCTAAGCTTTGTAATATGGTTTCAAAATGTTTAACTAAAGTATTGAAGGCTACATTAAACTCAATAAACTCCTGAGTTGAGGCAGCATGATCACTTTTTTTAACCTTTTCTCTTAGTTGATCCAATTCAATCTGAACCTCTTCTGGAATCTTCTCAATCACTGCAGGAACGTCAATAGGTTTCTTTTTGAGCTGACCTTCCAGTTCACTCATCTTCTCTTGTTTTTTTAATAATTCTTCATCTTTTTCCTTTAGTTCTCCAACAAGTCTTTTAAGTTCAATCTGATCCTCTGTGTTATTCGCCTTATCTAAGTCTTTTTTTAAGGTTTCAATCTGAATCATTGTTTTATCATTTACAGATAATTGATCACCTAATTGACCTTCAAGGTCTTTTGCTCGGCTTTGCTCAGTTCCTAAATTCGTTTCTAGTTCTAACAGTTTCTCTTCTAATTCTTTTTTCTCACTAATAAGCTTCTTTAACTGTCTAGCCGAAAGCTCTTCAACGTTATTCTTTTGGAGAAACTCTTCCCGTTCTTCACTCGGTACTCCTAGCAGCAGTACTGCTTTTGAGTATGTCAAATTCTCAATCGTTTGGGAATTTGGACCGGACAATTGTCCAGCACCATATTCCCTATACAATTTCATAAGATTATTAGCAGAGCTTTGTGAGTAGTCCACATTTTCATCTAACCATTGGGACCATTGGCCATGATCGACCATTTCTTTCGCTTCTACTAATCTACGGCCAATCTCAATGCTGTTACTCAATACGATTTTCTTTGTAGTGTCTTTAATACTATTTATTTCTGTCGCTATGACATCTGCTGTTCTCTTTGCTAAATCATTCATTATCCAGTTTTCCTTCCACTTGTAGATTTCTTCCTATTCAAAACACTATTCTCAAATCTATCTATAAACTGCTGAACCTCTTTTGTCGGCAGCCTTTGACCTTTCCCTCTAACTTGTTTGATCTTGCCTTTCTTTACTTCTACAGTATAAAAAGGAGCTTCCTGGTTCGTTTTTTCACGAATGAGTAAAATAGTCGTTTTTGCATATGCATAATCTTCTGCATATCCACCAACACAATGATTAAGTGCAGCTCCTTCATTTATCAGTTCCCTTGTACTTGCAGCTGGCCGAATAACAAATTGTGAGTCGCTATATTCATAGACTTTTAGCTTATTCATCCTGTTTTTAATATGTCGATCTAGTAAATCATTGGCCTCATATTTAATTTGCTTATTAGTGTTTTGGTGAGCTGTATATAAGTTTGAAGGAAATATAACCATTTCATTATCAAGATCTAGTAACAGCTTCTTACAATCGTTTATATAATCTTTCCAATCAGACAAAACATGGGACATTCGATAATAATGCTTCTTTTTATCTTTATCTAACTGTTTTCTCAAATATTTAATTACTTTTTTTATGTTTGTAGGTCTTAACTTTAAAATTGGATTCAGGTCATTAACAGTGTCTAGTTCTTTACCAATAGATAATGCTTCATCTATGGATAACTTGGAACCATCTTTTTTTCCAAGTTGATACAATCTTAATGCGCTTGTACTTAACTCAGCAAAGTGAGGTCTGATCGTTTTAATATCATTCTTTTCTAGTTTTAAAACTTTATCTATTGTCTTCCCACGCCAATTAATTGCATTATTCGTTTTTCTACCAAACAATTTAGCTTCTACCATACTTTTCAATCCCATTTTTGAAAGATATTCGATACATGGATAATTTGAAAACAAACTGAAAAATTCAGTCATGTCACATTGTCGAAAAGCAAAATCTTCCCATGTTGAATATTGAAACAAAGTATTATTGACTGCATTTTCAATAAAATTTCTCGGACAAAATTTAGATGTTCCAGGAAAACTCTCTTTTAAGGAAAATACGGACTTTCTCTCTGTAAATGAATCATTCCAACCATAGTTAGCATAGAACTGACTTTGGCCTGGTTTAAACAAATATAATCCATACAATTTGATGCTAGTTTCAACCTTCCTGTAATCATCTTTATAATTCCGATAAACGTAAATTCCTCTTGCTATAATAGCTGTAGGATCTACTTCTGATTTTTCATAAAACACTGCATATCCATCATCAAACATAAATTTACGGCCTAAACCACTTGCTTGAATACGGCAATTGGATTGACATTTAGGACATACGGTAAAACCTTTATGTTTCAAACCTTCTGTTCTAAAATCTTTATGACAGTGGGTACAATAGCCAAATTGTTGTTTACCTTTCCTATATGTAAAAATGTATCGACTCTCTAAAAGTACTGTATTATTAATATAATCATGAATTTCATCACTGTAACCTTCCGGAAAGTGTTGTAAAAACTCTCTCGCTTCTTGTGTTGATCCTTTCATTACAATAGATCCTCCAATCTCACATCAAATTTAACCCTAGTTTTATTGACTTGATTTACAACTGCAGCAACCTTATCTGTGCTGTTTTTTTCCTTCAACTGGTCTTTTATCCCGTAATATTTTAAGACAATTTTAAACCCTTCCTCGTCCGTCAAAATCCCACAGCCGTTTACTGCAACTTTCTTAGCTTCTTTTTTCATAGCAGCAATACTTTTACTGATTGTTTTTCCTTCAACCATTATTTTTTCAGATGCTACCGGATTAGTTTCTATACAATCCAACAAAAATTTACCTACATGTTGAAAATAACCGCCTTTTTCCTTATCCATTTCAGCCTTAATTTTTTCAATCGCTTTGTCTTTCATTGGATAACCTCCTTCATTTTGTTGAAATAACGTGTGACCTTTTTGACAACTTTCTGAGCAATACAGAGATTGCTGGCCAGCACCTACAATAAAATCAGCACCACAGCCTGAACATTGGCTATACAGCTTACGCATACTTTAAGGTAGAATCTGCTTCCCGGAATGAAGCAAAAAACATTTCTAACAGATGATTTGTTACTGCTTTCGGTATCGTACCAAGTCTTTCTTTAACTAAACTTTCAATGATTCGAACTTTTTTAGTCCAATATTCATAAAACATATATGAGTCCCTAATTCCCTCCTGAAAAGCAGGACCCAAAGCTTCTTTCCCCTTCTTAATAATCTGCATTAGGTCATAAGCTTCTCTTCTTTCTTGCCGGCAAAACTTTAATAACAAAAGTAAATCATATGTATGATAGAGCTTAAGAAACATGGTCGATTTTTGAGCATCCACACGATCTACAGCACCTTTAAGTTTCTGCATAGTTTGAATTTCAACATCAACTTTAATCTCGCAAAATGAACAATATAGCTGACTATTCATTTTATTTAGTTTTGATTGACAATGCGGACAAAACACCATGATCTAACCCCCTATTTGATTACTGCTCCCTTATATATATATATATACAATTATAATATAATTATATATAAAATGCAATTGCTATTCATCTTTTTATCAAATAAAATTCAAAAAGCCCTCTCAATAGAAAGGGATCCTGATGACTTACAAAATAAAGCTGCAGCTACTTCATTAAGCCCTATTTTTAAATTTTTTTGGTGTAACCTCTATTAAGAGCAATCGATCAACTTCCCTAATTATCTCATCAATCACTGGAAGAGAATCTTTTGTAGAGTCTTTAATGTTTTGTTCAACTAGTTTATTCATTGCTTCAGTGTAACGATCAACATGTCTTTTACCAGTAAAAAATTTCATAATTCCTGAATTCATCAAACCTAAAACTGGACTCCCTGAAGATAGCTTACTCAAATATCCTCCTATTGAAGTAGAAATAACACCACTCATCGCATTTATAGAAATATCAATATTTTGATTGATCCTTTCCATTTCCAAAGCTAATTCAATAATTTTACCATGATCTGAAACATTAAAAGCTGGACTTGTAAGGATCAGCTTGATCGTAACAAATTCTTTCGATCTATGAGTATTCTTCTGATAACGATAATCTTTAAACATTTCAGCTTCTTTTCTTAATAAAGTTAATAATTTGATTCTTTGAGTCTTTTCATTTTTTAAATTCTGCCTCTCATTATGCTTTTTAGTGATAAAGAAAGCACAATATACAGAAATAAACGGTATGATGAAAGGTAAAACATGCTCAGCTATATGTAGAATCTCCTTTAAATCCATAGTCGTCCCCCTCCTCTAAATCTACCTATCTTACGTAATAATCAGTAAATATGTTTCATAATCAATAAAGAACTAAAAACAAAAGACAACGTACCAATGCAAGACAGATAGCCTAAACAGAAAAGAAAGGGTAGTACTGATATGTAATGGCAGACTGGCTCATTAAAATCAACTGATATATTTGATAGTCGGTGGTGAATTACCTGGTATAATATCCCCGTCTTCAAAAGCTTCTATGGCTTCTATTTCTCTATCAAGATTGATTAAGGCTGTTTTATCCTTCAGCTTGTCTTTATGTCCTGGTGAAGTGAAAGCTGACAGCTGCACAAGGTCTCTTCGTGCTTGCTTTAAAACTAATAAATGCTTGAATAAGATGCTTTTTGTTGTATATTTAGTAACTGCATTTCTTCCACGGCCAATAACCTTTTTTACTATTAATTTTGAACGCTTTAAAACCTCTTTAAGAGTTGATAGAGCCATTCCAACTTCTTCAGCAAGGGTTTTTAAGGAACCTTCAAAGTATGGGTTTGTAGCACTGATATGGGCCTTTAAATACTCCACTAAATCACTTTCTCTTTCATCGTAATGGGATCTTACCCGATCCTCACGATTCTTTTTAAACTTATACCACCCATTACGGCCAGAAAATGTTGCAGATCCATCAGTCCATAACTGAAGAAGCCCATCAACATAAGTTCGTTTTGGACCAGCTCTTCTCCCTGAATAAGCAGATTTAATTGTCTTTTCGAATTCTCTCTTAGATAGTGGTTTCTTTAAATTTGAATTAAATTGATCTAATTCGTCATACGCTTCTTCAAAGGGTTTCTCACTTGCGTAATTAGCCAGGGCTAGGGTATAAAGGGCGTTATTTCTACCAGCACCTAAATGGCCACTTCCGATCTCAACAGCGTTAATTAGAGCCTTATACCAGTCTGAAGACGTATAATCCAATGCTTCAGCATTGGCAGCTCCCCCATAAATAACACGAAACTTATTCTTGCGTTCTTCTTTCTCATGGGAAATAGACCAGGAGATTAATTGATTTGTATTAACCGGCTGATCATCAAAAAATATAATATTTGAATCGGCTGGCATGCGAAAGAAGCCAAATGGATTGCAGTTTAAGTCAATAGGAAGCGACTTTTTTAATCCATTAAGCATATTTTCTGATACACGCTCTGCAACCCGTAATGCCTTGTAATCTTCTTTTGCATGAATAAAGAATGGTGTTTCCAGAACAAAGAAGCCCTGGTATCCCTTCGGAGTTTCCAAAACAATATTAGGTCTTGGAAGTCCAACTTCATCACAGGTTAAAAAGATCTCATAAGGATCCACTTTTTTAGTATCAATGTCAAAACCAATTACATTTATTTGCTTTAAGTTATCTTTTGTATGGCCCTTAATAATTCTTTTCTTAAAATTATAATAAGTGCCATATCGGAACGTATTAGGAGTCCAATGCGATAGATCATTATATTGTTGATTCAGTGTTTCATAGGACGTAACAATGTATCCTATACCTTCCTGAAGATCTTCTTTAGTAGGCGACACAAACACAACGCCTTTTTTATATTTAAGATTAGTCCTAACGTTCTTATATTCAACACGCTGAACTAGGGATGCTGCGGATCCACTGCGCTTATATAACTCTAAGTCATTCTGAGTCATAAACTGTATCACGTCAGATACAGAAAATTCAGTAACCTGTGCCATGGAAATTCCTTTCCGGTAACACAAAAAAGTGCCACCTTGTTAAATGTCATGGCAAAGACACGTAACAAAATGACACCCTATAAATATGTATAAAACACAATGATCTGTAGGAATAAAATCTAAACTAGTTTAACTTAAACTAGATGACTTTTATTCTTTACAAGCCAAAAAAAACATGTTAAAATACAATTAACAATTTAAAGAAATGCGAATGATTTTGGGTGTCATTCGCTACTCAAAAGTCTGATGCTCCAACATCAGGCTTTTTTCTTTGCTATTTAATTTTTTAATAGTCTCTATTACTAATTTTTTCTATTTATCTAGTAAAATTATGTGTATCTAGTAAATATCATTCTATTTGTATACTATACTACAATAATCGGCAACAATTTTCAACAATCTTTTAAATATCATATCATATCTTATCGTTATAAAGTGGAAAATTTTTAAAAAACGAGACCTAAATTTAGGTCTCGTCTTTTTTTGTCTTATAAAGTTCTAGCATTTCTTGTATCTCGTCAAATTCCGCATGCTTCATTAATTCGTCTAAATTCGATTGCAGCTTGTTCTGCAGCACTTTTTTTCTTGGATTTTCTTTTTCCAATACATTTAGCAGCTCGTTGATCGCATGCCGGATAATATGTGTTTTTGTCACATGTTGGCCAACAAATTGATTAGCTATATCGGTAGCCCTATCAATCGTCTCTACGTCTAAATATAATGGTAACTGTACTTTCTCTCCAGCAATCCTTGCTTTAATGTGCTTCGCCGTAACACCTGGTCCAGGTCCTTTGTATTCTTCACTAATATAACCATCAATGGTTGATGATCTTTCCATTTTATCAATATAATGATCCAGCTTATCTTTAACATCACTTGATACATGTACAACAAAAAATTGTTTCTCACTACTTTTTATTGGATTATCTTTTAAGTACTCTGCGTATGCATCCAGGATAAACCTTATCACAGTGGCTCTACCAATATAAGCTGGAATATTCTGCTGATCTAACAATGATTTTAACTTTTTGACATAGCCATCAATAATAGTTGCAGCTGCATCAGAAAAAAACATAGGCACAATCACGGTTTCCCCGTCAGGTTCCCATTCACTCAGTTTTTTTAATTCATCTGGACTATCGGGAAATTCAAGTTTATGTGATAAGATAAAATCACTTATTAAACGGGATCTTCTCGATACCGGTATACAATCATTAATTTGCTTTAATTGTTTTTTGAGCAAATAAGCCGGTATAACAATACTCATTAAAATCCTACTTTCAGTTTTTATTTATAATTATAATATAAAAATATACATAAATTCAACAATAAAAGAAACCTTAGTGGATATTCTAAGGTTTCCCAACAACAAATTTTAAGAAAAAAGTTATTTATACTATAACATAAATACAAAGTAGAATAAAGATCTTTTCATAGTCATTAAAGATAATGCTTTCTTAAAGATGAGCAAAAAAGCCACAAATGGCTTAATTGCTAAATAGATCCTCTTAAATTCAATCTTATGCGGTCTGTATTCTTATTCCACTAATATGGCCAAGAGTTTTTTCAGGTCTATATCATTGCTGAATATCACTTTACATTCTTTTCATTTCTAGATCGAGATATCTTCATTGCTTTATTTATTGATCGCTCTTTGTTGGTAATAAACTTTGAATACAATAAATCATTAATCTTTTGGGGGAAATATCCCAAACGCTCTATTAACAAATTCTCGATGCACCAGCATTTTCTTGTCCAATACTCATATTCTTTTCCCTGTTCGTCAGCTACTTGGGAATATTGCTGAACTTCAGAATCCTTGCTACTATCCGACTTTAACCCATCAACAGCAACATTAAATGTTCTAACAAGATTATATAAATCTGCTCGTTTCAAACGTGCTTCTTTTAAACAAAGAATTAGATCAATCGTATGCAGCTTTTTCAGCTCATACAAAGGCTTCTCAGCATCTGCAATCGTAATCATAGGCTTTTGCTTTATGTGTGGCATTCTCGCCCCGTTTTGAGCGTACATACCGTGCTCTGAGTCTGGACCCAACAACACTTGGCAAAAAGTACATTCTGCATGATCTTTAAATGGTCCGGCATCCATTATCCTCAATGAAGTAGCGCAATATGGACATGTAATCATGTGCTATTCTCCAATCCTATTAAAAGTTTCACTGTTTTGTTATCGTTATCGTTATCGGATCGTTTTTATATTTTCACCTATCCCCTTGTGAAAGGGGATAGGCGGATATTTTATAAATATCCTTTTTCTTTTAAAGAAGTAAAGTTTGAAGTGCTTCCTACCACTAGCGAATCCAACACCGTAACACCAAGGATCTTACCTGCTTCAACAAGCCTTTGTGTCATTGTAATGTCCTCCCTGGAAGGAGTAACATCCGAACTCGGATGGTTATGTCCGACCACGATTGATGTTGAATTATTTAGCAATGCCGCCTTGAACACTTCTCTTGGATGTACGATAGTAGCATTGATAGAACCAACATGACATCTATAGATTGCTATTACTTCATGCTTGGTGTTTAAGCAAAGAACCATGAACACTTCTCTATCTTCATCCCCGATTTCCTTTCGTAGTATCTCAGCCGCAATAAATGGTGCTGAAATCCGATTTAATAGGTGCTTTGCACTTCTTTTTTTTGTTACTTGTTTGATCCTAACGATTTCGATAACAGTTTCCAAACTATTCTCTCCCTTTTTTCTTAATGATTTGTTGTTTGCTCCGATTTAAAAACTTCTCTTCCTCACCTCCCTTATATTTATAATTATAATATAATTATATATAAAAGTCAAAGGTTTTCTATTAATTTCTCTTCATAAAATGCCTATATATCAACCTTTCGGAAGTTCTGAAAGGTTCGCAACCACACATAACCATATATACTTTTACATACATTGGGCTTGCTGATTAAACAGCTGAAATTACCATTTACATACTAATTAAACGAATATTAATTCTTTCAGAAGTTCCGAATCATACAAGAAGCTGAACATGATCCTGTTGACTCTCTAGCTTCCGAACCACTCATAACCATAGACTCTTTAAAATTACAGCCAAACGTCAAAAACAATAGTCAAAATAGCACTACAACGTAGTGCGCATAAACTGACTTTTCAAGTATAAATGTCTGACTGAAACGAAGTGAAAGGAATTTATGCCTTGAAAAGAGCACCTGTTCAAATACCGTCTTGATCAAACGAACCTTCCGTTCGTTTCCCGTCCCAATGACGGGCCATTGCAGAAGATTGTTAAGGGACTGGTCCCTTGACCAGGTTTGGACAGAGTCCAAGGTTTTCATTATCCTGTTTGCGTTCAGCAACTGTCATCGGCAGCATCCAGCTGCCGGCTATTAAAATAGCTTAATTAGGAATGGCTGACTAATTAACATTCCAAATTGGACAGATTCACAAGCGTACAGCGTGCTTATACACTTCATTTAGCGACGTCCAGGAGCGACATAGCGAATATTAGGTTTATGCTTTGATCTTGTTCTTTAAATAAAAAAACAGCCGGATGGCTGTCTTCCTTTTGATCTCTTCTGCTCTTGGTTTTGAATTTGTTTTTCTGTATTTGACTTTCGGCTCGTTCAGTACGGCCGGAGGCAAATGACAGAGGAACCTACAAGATGTAGCCGTTAGGCGTACAGATTGTGGTTATCCAGGCATTTAGTGCTGAAGCGACACGTTACAGCTGGTCGAAAAGGCGATCTTTCTTTTCGTTTCAGCTGTCGTGCTGCCGCCCTAAAAAGCTCCTATCACTTGTAATTGCTTTTCATTATTTAATCGATTATATATAATCGAAACGCTTTCTTCCTGGTAAGCATAATTTTCAACAGCTTCCGGACATTTGAGGTAGACTTCTATTGTCATTAGAGCTACCGGATTGCTAATAGCTATTTCAGAAGAAGGATATTCAGATTGTGCTTTATATTCACTGATCCCCCAGCTTAAAACTGATATATAACTTTCTACTGAATGACACTCAGATAAACGTGAAAGGAACTTGTCTAATAGCCCTTTTTGCATTATGGTTTACACTCCTTTCGACAGAAAAAAGCTTATAGGTAAATTATACTGATAAAATACCGCAAAAAACCACAGAAATGTGAACATTTCACCATAATTCGCCCGACATTTTCCGACAATCTTCGGCATTTTCTGTACCTATAGACCTATTTTCATTGTTTTTAACTTTACTATGTTTTGATATCAGCCAGCATACTTCATTTATTCCGTTTAGACTGTGAGGTTTCTCAACACGGATCACTGAATAAAAGAGGCTGAAAAGCCAGGTCTTAACTTCTAACTTTTGTCATATATCTCCATTATACCAAACATACGTTCTATTTTGTCTATAAAAATATAAGACTTTTTTGTAAGTTCATTTAACTTCTGTTGCTATCTCAATCATTAAGCATATCCAAAACTCTAACAATCGTTATCTATGTACCACTTCTTACAATCACAGCAGCGATAGATACGAATTTCTTCCTGAGTCCAATCTGAATCATCACCCATAATTCTTTTCCAGTCTTTATCAATATAGTCTTCTTCGTCATCAAGCTCTTCATCTGTTAAAATGCTAAAATGCCAAATTTCACAATTATGTATAGTTGAAAAAAATGAAGTTGGATCTTGGTTAATATAGGAACCGCAAGCCTTACACGCACCGCCAACCTCAATTTTACTCATGCTGCTGTCGTTCTTTTTTAATTCAATGTACTGAATTAACTTTTGAACTAGTCTATCTTCAGGATCGATTAGATCATCAAGATCTAATTCTGCCCCATCAAGTTTTAATAACACGTTACTACCTCCATCCTAATTTTTCAAAGAACATAGTTTAAGCAGCGAAACGCTTATGTTTTCGATAAGAACTTCTTTGGCCACCAAAACAGAACAAACAAGTTGGTCAACATAAATTTCACCTTAGACTAGATATTGCAAGTATCAACTAAAAAGGAGGTACTGCATGTTTACTACAGGTGAAATACTAATAATCTTCATTCGTTTTGTAGAATTCATTTATGAACTTTTCAAGGGTATAGAAGTCAATTTTATATGTATTCCGTTAATACTTTTTATTAAAATTCCATTTAAAACCTTTAAACTGTTGTTTACTTTTTTAAGAAGATTGAACAAAAAATAATCCTTGACTGGAGACTACTTCAAGTGGTCTCCAGTTTATCTAAACCCATGAAATCTTTTATTCTTTTTGATTTCTTTTCTAACAGGGATATACGCTAGACTTGAATATAAAAGGATGATAACTGGTATTAAGATTATAAATTTAGAAATTGTCTTAGATTGTTTTGCTGCCCAAGCGAATGAAGAACCTGTATCCGAATGCGGTAATAAAATAAGCGAAGCTAAAACAAATATTAGAATTAAACTTGTTGTAATTAAAAGATGTAAGCTTTTCATTCTGCTTTCCACTTCATATTTTTTCATTAATACTCACCCCTTGTTATATTATTCATCTATCATTAATTTTCATTAGTCATTAATAAACACTCCTATCATATCATCTAACCAATTCGCTTCTTGCAATAAATTTTCATCATCCATAGCAATAAATTCAGCCCTATCAATGTGCGTTTCTTCTATTTCGTGTAAAGTGGCTGTAGCTTTCACACAGAATGCAATTAAGTCATTACGCTTTTCTTCCGACAACTTTTCCAACTCCTTAGGATAAACGGACAAATTCACAAACGTTTGTGAATCAATATAATATAATTATATTATAATTATATTAATAAAAACTGGAAATTTCAACAAATTAATCTAGTGTTTGGTCTTTAATCAAAAAGACCGTTGATACATACATACCAACGGTTACAGCAATTTAATTTATCTGTCTAAAGCTCTCTCAGGTGACTTTTCTTTTGTTAGACTTGGTCTCTCTTTAGATATACTTATCTCTTCACCTACTACCCTTGAACGTTCATACTCATCTTTGGTGAAGAATACACATTTATGAAAGTTTTTCACTGCATTTTCTACAAAATTGTATTGATCCCTCACTGCTGGGTCAAATGGTTTCTTTCCATTAATTTCAGTTATTAGCACATTCTTAGTTTCAGGTTCTCTTTCAAAAACAGCAACATTCTTAACTTTTTCCTGATCCACTGCTGCCACATATACTTTTTCATTTCCTTTTGATAATTCTTTACTAATTGCCTCTCTTGCCGTTTCAATTTCTTTTGCTGGTTTAACAAAAGAATAATCACCTGAAAAAGCTACATCCATTAGAGATTTAGTTTGACCATTAATAGTTACAAATGGCTCCTTGTAATCAAGTGAACCTCTGTCTATTCTTACGATCTCATGTTTTTTCTCCTGGTTATTACGTGCAAGTAGATACTGGTGTTTTTCTGTATTATTAAAATCAATTCCAAACTTTAAACTAAGATCAAACTTCAACTGATTTAATCTGGATTCTCTAGATACTTGGGGACTTACAATCATTTTTGACCTTACTCCTGCTGCGCTTTGCTCCAAAACATTTCCTCCTTTAATTTATAATAGTGTTACCTTATTATATTGTAAATATAATAATATTTGTATTATATAATACAAATATTATCTAAGCCAAAAATAGGAAACGACAGAAGGAGCATTCATTTAAATGAATGCTCCTTCTTCTTTTCTACTAATAGGATGGCCAAATGATGTTGATGTTCCTGGTAGCACGGTAAAATAATGAGCATTTAGTGCATACTCTGTACTTTCTAGGTATGCAAACCCACCATTATTTTTATTCATTGTTACTGTTCCACTAACTGATCCACCAAATTGCTCCAAAACCACCGATATCTGCATCTCTTTTAAATCCAGAGTGATATCTTAATTTTACAGTTCCAAAGAAGTTATATCGTCATTTTGTTTTTGGTTTTATCATCCAATATACAGGTCTATTATTAGTTGTTGCTGAGAGTTCTGAACGTCCACCAGGTCCTACTGTTGAGAATGGTGAAATGGTGTTATCATTCACGGAACTACTAGTATATGTATTACCTATAAAATCTGATATAATTTTTATTACTTCTGGATCATCTCCGAAATTTCTTACAGTTATTTCATCATCTTGATAGACAATTTCACCACTTTTATTTTTATATGAGTTAAAATTTATTACAAAGGATAAAGCAATATTTAGCAAGTTAACAGACTATGTATAGTTAATAAAATTGTAGCATTAAAATTGAGATGTTCTTTAGCATGATCGCTATATAGGAGGCTTTAATGGATAAAAAATATCAGGTTTTTATTAGTTCTACTTTCGCTGATCTTCAAGAAGCACGCCAAAAAGTAATGGATACAATTCTACAGCTACACCAAATTCCTGCAGGGATGGAGATGTTTCCTGCCTCTGATGATGATCAAATGACTCATATTAAATCAGAAATAGATAGAAGTGATTATTATATCTTAATTTTAGGTCATCGTTATGGTTCTATGTCTTCTGAAGGTATTAGTTTTACAGAGATGGAATATAATTATGCCATTGAACAAGGAATACCTGTATTAGCTTTCATAATAGATAAAAATGTTCCTGTGAGACCAGCTGATTTAGATGCTACTGCAGATGCCAAGAAAAAATTAGATAAGTTTCGTGCTAAAGCACAGCGTAATAAGTTGTGCAAGTTTTGGACATCTCCAGATGATTTGGCTACAAAGGTTTCTACGAGTCTATCACATTCTTTTACTGTTAATCCTCGTATTGGATGGATTAGAGGAAATCAAGCCACTTCACCACAAGTAGCAGAGGAGTTAGCTTCTTTGACAAGAGAAAACAGAAATTTAAAAGAAAAGTTAGAGGGGTTAAGAGTTACTAGGCAACCCTCTATATTAGTGGGTATAAATAATTCACAAGAAATTAATTTAGAATATATGCGGGTTTCTCCAAACTTTTTGGAGGAGCCAGAGATTCTTATAAAAGAAAATGTACCTAATGAATATCTAAAATATATACAAGAAAAGGATTTTGAGGATTACAATTCATGGGTTCCTGAAGGAATTAAACAGATAAAAGAGTATAATAGAGAACTTTACCTTTTTGAAGAGATTAGTTCCACAGGCCTCGATTTTCAAATATCTTTAACTAATAAAGGTTCGATTAAAGCCAACAATATTTACGTAGATATTAAGTTTCCTAGTTCTGTTACTGTTTTAGAGGGAAAAAAAGGGGACTTTACTCAACCGGCTATTCCTTCTATAAAGATTAATCCAGTAAAAAGTGCAGAACGACGTTTCAATAAAGAATATATTCCCTTAAAAGACTCCGACTTTTTTTTAGCCTTAAATGGATTCTCTGGATATAACTTTAGAAGAATTCCGGATTTTGCTGCAGGGAATAGTTTAAGCCCTAATATTGGTCCACCCAGAAAATGTTATGCACATTTAGATGATGATGAAATCACCGTTGTATGTGATTCCTTAATACATACAAGGTTAAGGACTATTATAGATCCATTTATTTTAATACCTAAAGAACCAGGGGAATTTGAAATTAAACTATCTGTAATTTGCGAGGAATACTCGAAACCAGAAGAATTCATTATACCATTAAGCATAATAGAATAATGTATTTTTCTACTTAGATAAAAGGTTCTTTTAAAAACTAATAACCCATGCTTTATGTGTATTTGGCAATTAAATAATGCTGTTTGTGGCGGTATGTTTTTTGAATGTAAATAAGCCGAAATTATGCAGGAAATGAATAAAAACTTGCATATTTTCGGCTTATTAAAAATTGGAAATATTGAACAAACGCACCCGTTTGTGTAAGTACATTTCTTCACAAACCTAGCTAAAATAAAGATTAATGCTCCCTGTTAGCTCAACAATTTTAATGCTTCGTTAACTGACCAGATTTGATGTTCGTGAAACAAATTCTCTGCTGCTCGAATTGGTTCAACCCATACAACTAAGTTATCATCTTCTGTTGACTCACTTACTTGCGTACCCATTTCGCATAAATAGAAATAACCTTCACTAAGGTAATATTTATTTTCATTTGAGGAGAAAAAGTATCTTTGGGCACTACCAATGAAATGACCTAATTCTATCTCCATCCCCATTTCTTCTAATGCTTCCCTTTTCATACATTCTTCGTGAGTCTCATTATTTTCAATTCCTCCGCCAGGAAGAAAATACTTACCATCACTTTTTTTAATGATTGCAATTTTATCTTTTAGTTTATTAAACATTAAGCAATAAACAGCAGGTCTTTTTATGTATTCTTTAGCATCTTCTTTTTGACCAAATGTGATGACAGTCATAATTTATATCTCCTCTGTTCTTACTGTTTTAAACTAATTATACTATTGAACACTTCTTCAACAAACCTGACCGATTTGTGAAAGAACATCATTAATTTTGAGAAAACATTTTTCTAATCATTCTTATTTGGCCTCTATGGTTAATTTCGTCTTCAAATACGTGAAACCAGATGAAATAGTTATTAGAGGTGTGATTATCCCATAGTCGATCCTCATATAACCAATCATCGTTTAGTTCAGCTAATTCTTTCAATGTTCTATTTCTAACTTCTTCTAACTTGGCAATATAAAAATCTAAGGGGTAGCCTTTAATTTGTTCTCTTCCTTTATCTCCTAGACTGTAAGGAGCCCCCCATTCTTCCATCTCTTGTTCATTAGGACGCCTTCCATCAAAAATCTCTATTTGGAATCCTTTTTCAATAGCCGCCATATGTAATAATAAAGCTCCGATACTATTGCTTTCCTTGCTCGGTGAAAAATCTAATTCGGACATAGTTAAGCCATATACAGCTTCTAAAGTTGTTTTTCTAGCATAGTTCATTTGTGAGACAAGATGTCCTATTTGGGGGCTAAACCCCTTTAATTTGTCTATCTTAAACTCCATAATTACTGCACCTCATTTACTCAGTAGAAATCCCGCTATCCTAACCCCAATAAGAAAAAGCATCTTTAATGATGATACCATAATAAGGAAAAGATTTTATGTTCTTTTTTGAGCTAAATGCCCCTTTAGTGGAATAGAAAATGCAATTTCCCTCTATGTAAAAATCGCCCTCGTGACTTTTAATAAGATAAGAATTCTTCTTCAACTTTACTAAAATCACCCCATAATTCTGTACCGTT
>NZ_WBOT01000013.1:0-63407 GCF_008923265.1 Bacillus mesophilum
GTCTAGCTCCGGCGGCTAGGAACTCGAGGTCTTAAGCCGACCCAGTCAAAAGGTAAAGGACAACCTTTCGCCTGTTTCGTCTTAAGCTTGTCGTTCCTGGGCAAGCCGCCTGCGCTTTTCTTATTCCATTACACCTTCTGCAAATTCGGTGTTGACCAGTTCTTCGTAATCAATTCTTTTTGGGAGTTCTCCTGCTTCGTCCATAATATTCTGCAGGTTATCCCATTCTTCTGCGTCAAGGATCGGATCTGTTGCAAAGGAACCTTGACTTTTATAGCGATCGACTGCCATTTCAATAATTTCGGTGTCTGTGTCTTCAAAGTATCCGCTAATGGCTTCAGCAATTTCCTTTGCACTGTGCGAATCTACCCATTGCTGTGCTTTATAGATTGCTCTTGTAAATTTCTTCACGATTTCATTGTTTTCTTCCATATAACTGTCTTTTGTCATGAAAGTTGTATAAGGCAAATGACCTGATTCAACCCCAAACGAAGCTA
Organism: Bacillus mesophilum; assembly: GCF_008923265.1. Taxonomy (NCBI): domain Bacteria; kingdom Bacillati; phylum Bacillota; class Bacilli; order Caryophanales; family Bacillaceae; genus Bacillus; species Bacillus mesophilum. The sequence goes on from NZ_WBOT01000013.1 coordinate 498, forward strand.
CAATGTGGCCGATGCCTTCTTTTTCAAAAACACTTGCAGTTGGTTCGAATAATTGAACAAATTCTCCTGTTCCCGAAGAAAAGGAAGGTGCAATGTTTGCAAAATCAATATTTTGGATAAGGTTTAAATCATTGTGCGGATCAATTCCATGTTTTTTTAATGTGAATTCACCAGCCATTTGCGGCATACCGCCTTTACGCTGGCCAAGGAAGGTGCTGCCTTCTAACATTTCCCAAGAAAAATTATCAATTTTTTCACGGGAAACTAAAAAAGTACCGTCTGTTTGGGTAAGCTGTGCAAAATTTATGACCGGATCATTCGCTCCCTGAGCTGCAACATATATTGAAGTTTCAGAACCAACAAGTGCAACATCAATACTATCGGAGAGCAAAGCAGTCATTGTTTTATCTCCGCCTGCTGTTGTGGTAAGCTCGATATCAAGCCCCTCTTCTTCAAAAAAGCCTTTTTCAATGGCGACATATTGAGGTGCATAAAAAATGGAGCGCGTAACCTCGCCAATTTTTACTTTTTGCAGATCGCTGCTTCCGCAGGCTGCCAGTGGAATAATAAGTACAAATATAAGCAAAATAGAGAAACTGATTTTTAGAGATTTTTTCATAAGTAAATAATCCTCCTTTACAAACTAACTTGGTGTAAATGCCTAAAATATCGTATGAATAAGGGCGGAATGTGTGATTGCCTATAAAAGAAAAATTATTTGTTATCTGACGGAGCTGACGTACATGAAACATTTGCATTCAAAAATTCGTTTTCCATCGCCGCATCCAGAGGTTGATCTCTTTCTCGTCACTTTTTACGGTGATGGGCTGCTGATGAAAGGCCTGCTGGCAGAGCCTAAAGGAGATGGACAGTATGAAGGGTTTCTTTATCTAAGAGGCGGGATCAAAAACGTAGGTAAAGTAAGACCATCAAGGATTACCCAATTTGCGTCAGAGGGATTTATTGTTTTTGCCCCTTTTTATAGAGGAAATCAAGGGGGAGAAGGGAATGAGGATTTTGCAGGAGAAGACAGGGGCGACGCCTTTGCTGCCTTTGAATTAGTAGAATCCCACCCTCGCGTGAAAAATGTCCATGTCTTTGGATTCTCAAGAGGCGGTGTAATGGCGCTTTTAACAGCCATTCAATTTCCTCAGACTGCATCTGTTGTTACTTGGGGCGGTGTAAGTGATATGTCACTGACATATGTGGAACGCAAGGACCTCCGCAGAATGATGAAAAGGGTGATTGGTGGAACACCAGCAAAATTTCCCGATGAATACCGTTCCAGAACTCCTATATACGAGTTGGAGAAGGTGACAGCACCTGTATTAATCATTCACGGTGTTAAAGATCAGAATGTATCAATTGAACACTCTTATCGGCTTGAGAAGCGTTTAACGGAGCTTCAGAAACCTTATGATAGCTGGTATTTTAAAGAATACACACACTATTTCCCTCCAGCTATGAACAGGAAAATAGTCAAAGACTTATCCGCCTGGATGAAAAAACAAGCCCAGACATGATAAAATAGCATAAATGAGTAATATGGAGGAGCGATCATAATGGGAATGCCATTAGAGTTAAATACAATGATTGTGACAAAAGGGAAAGAGAAAAGATTAGATGAAAACAATTTTAAGCTGACAAAAGACGGCTATCGCCTTTATCCGCTAGACATTCCGCTTGAAGTAAAGAAGACAAAAGACGGTGAACTGAGCGGAACGGGCATCATTCAAACATTGACACTTGAAGATAATCAGACCACGATTACCTACAAACTTGTTGCCTTAAAAAGCACTAATTAAAAACAACCCCAATCCGTCAAAGGATTGGGGTTGTTTTATTATTCTCATTCGGAAGTATTCATGTAAATAATCTTGTGTCTTCGCTTTTAGAAGCGGTAAATTCCTTTATGCCGTTGGTCCGCCTTTTACAATAATATCATGTGCCACATGATCAAACTTTTTAAAGTTGTCGCGGAATTTGGCTGCAAGTTCTTTTGCTTTTTTATTATAGGCTTCTTGGTCTGGCCATGTTTTGTGAGGCTGAAGTACTTCATCTGGAACGCCTGTTACATGAAGCGGAACATCCAAGCCAAAGATTTCATTTTTGATGGTTTCAACATTGTTTAATTCGCCTTCCAAGGCTGCTTCTACCATTGCCCTTGTATAGGCAAGCTTCATGCGGCTTCCAGTACCGTATTCTCCGCCAGTCCAGCCAGTATTGACCAAATAAACCTTTGTATTATGTTCATCCATTTTTTTTCCGAGCATTTCAGCGTATTGTACTGCAGGAAGCGGCAGGAATGGCGAACCGAAGCACGTAGAGAATGTAGCTTGCGGTGACGTAACGCCACGCTCTGTGCCAGCCAGCTTGGACGTATAGCCGCTCAAGAAATGATACATGGCCTGTTCTTTCGTAAGTTTAGAAATAGGAGGCAGTACGCCAAACGCATCAGCAGTCAGGAAGATAATTGTATTTGGATGCCCTGCGACACTTGGATCAACAATATTATTAATTGCCTGCAATTGATAGGCAGCTCTAGTATTCTCTGTCAGCGTGTTATCATCATAATCAGCTATTCTGGTTTCATGGTCCAGAGCAACATTTTCAAGAACTGCTCCAAAACGGATGGCATTGAAAATCTGCGGCTCTTTTTCAGCTGCAAGATTAATGCATTTTGCATAGCAGCCGCCTTCAATATTAAACACGCCATTCGGTGACCAGCCGTGCTCATCATCTCCAATTAAACGGCGGTTATTATCAGCTGATAAGGTTGTTTTCCCAGTTCCGGATAATCCAAAAAATAAGGCAACATCGCCTTCTCTTCCGACATTGGCTGAGCAATGCATCGGGAGGATTCCGTTTTCAGGAAGTATATAATTCATAACCGAAAAAATTGATTTTTTCATTTCTCCAGCATATTCTGTTCCGCCAATCAGCACCGTGCGCCGTTCAAATGAAATAATAATAAAAGTTTCGGATCCTGTGCCGTCAATTTTAGGATCTGCTTTAAAGTTTGGAGCTGAAATAACAGTAAATTCAGACTTATGACCCGGCAGCTCATCAGCGGCTGGTCGGATAAAGAGCTGATGTGCAAACAAATTATGCCATGCGTATTCATTGATTACTTGAATGGGAAGGCGATGTTTTGCATCTGCACCTGCATATCCTTTAAAGGCAAAAACTTCATCTTGATTTTTTAAATAAGTCAGGACTTTGTCATATAAACGGGAAAATGCTTCTTCAGAAATCGGCTGGTTTACAGGGCCCCAATCAATTTTATCAATCGTTGAAGCTTCTTCAACAATATACTTATCTTTAGGGGAACGTCCTGTATATGTTCCAGTAGTGGCACGAACTGCGCCGGTAGAGGTTAACACACCTTCGCCCCTTTTTAATACTTTTTCAACAAGCTGCGGGACAGAAAGCTGAGTTTGAGTATGCTCGGAATTTAATAGTTGTGATAATCCGTTCGACAGGCTAACAGAGTTCATCTGATGAATACCTTCCTTTTTTTAGAATTAGTAGTACAAAGTATGAAAGTGATTACATCTCTCAAATAGTATAACACATTTATATGAATAGTCTATACTATTTGTGTGTGTTATGAAAAAAGAATTAAATAAATGTGCAACCCTCCCTGAATGTTTTTTTACATACTTATAATGGTAATGTTAAAATAGAGAAAACAGAGAAATGAGCTGATCAAAATGAAAATGACCGTTTTATATGATGGAACTTGTTCATTATGCAAGGAGTCGAGACGTCTTTTCGAAAAGCTCGATTGGCTGGATAAAATAAAATGGGTTTCTCTGCAGGAATATGAAAAAACAAATGGGGAAACAGGGTTCAATCAAAAAGAATTGCGCAAAGAAATCCATCTGATTACAGGCAGTGGAAAAGTTTTAAAGGGGTTCTATGCCGTAAGATTGATTATGCTACAATGCCCGCCTGCTTTTGTGCCCGGTCTATTGATGTACCTCCCGCTCATGCCCCTTATTGGGAAGCCCATTTATATGATGGTTGCTAAAAATAGACATAAATTCTTCAGACGAAAATGTGATGATGGAAGCTGTGCTTTGTAATAAATCCGATTGGTTTAATAAGGAATTAGAATTAGTTTAGAAAAATAAATTGACATCCTTTAGACTTGTGCGCTAATATTTACAGTTGAACGGATACTCTCTTATCCCGAGCTGGTGGAGGGACAGGCCCTATGAAACCCAGCAACCTGCTTATTTTTTAAATAAGGCAAAGGTGCTAACCTGAAGCAAGGATCTAGTCCTTGAACGATAAGAGTGAAAGGCGCGAATTGATTTGCTTTCAACCTTTTCACTTGTGGGAAGGTTTTTTATTTTGCAGTCAGACGCTTTTTTATGGCGGCAGAATCAAGCGGATTTAACTTTCTGTACCCGCTGATTTTCGACCAATTATAATAAAATCGCCATGTTTATTTCATACTACTAAGGGAATGAGTTCCGTATCAATTTAAGATTCATTGTCATACAATAATCTTGCCAATTTGAAGTTAGGGAGGAACCCAGATGTCAACAAAACGCCGTTTGTTTACTTCTGAATCAGTAACTGAAGGTCATCCGGATAAAATTTGTGACCAGATTTCTGATGCTATTTTAGATGCTATTCTTTCAAAGGATGCAAATGCACGTGTTGCTGCAGAAACGTCTGTAACAACAGGGCTTGTATTAGTTGCTGGAGAAATTACAACTTCTACATATGTAGATATTCCAAAGATTGTTCGTGAAACAGTTAAAGAAATTGGCTATACACGTGCGAAATATGGATTTGATGCTGAAACATGTTCTGTTTTAACATCAATTGATGAGCAGTCAGCAGATATTGCTATGGGTGTTGATCAGGCTCTTGAAGCCCGTGAAGGCCAGATGAGCGATGAAGAAATTGAAGCAATTGGAGCAGGAGACCAAGGTTTAATGTTCGGATTTGCTTGTAATGAAACAAAGGAGCTTATGCCGCTTCCGATTTCATTGGCTCATAAATTATCACGCCGCTTAACAGAAGTTCGCAAAGAGGAAATCCTTCCTTACTTGCGCCCTGATGGTAAAACACAGGTAACAGTTGAGTATGACGAAAATAACAAACCAGTTCGCATTGATACAATTGTTATTTCTACTCAGCACCACCCTGAAGTGACATTAGAGCAAATTCAGCGTAATTTAAAAGAATATGTCATTAACCCTGTTGTACCAAGTGAGTTAATTGACGAAAACACTAAATATTTCATTAATCCTACTGGCCGTTTCGTAATCGGCGGACCTCAAGGGGACGCTGGCTTAACCGGACGTAAGATTATTGTTGATACGTACGGCGGCTATGCACGCCATGGCGGCGGCGCATTCTCTGGCAAGGATCCAACTAAAGTGGACCGTTCTGCCGCTTATGCTGCTCGTTATGTTGCTAAGAACCTTGTAGCAGCTGGATTAGCTGATAAAGTTGAAGTTCAGCTTGCATACGCAATTGGTGTAGCACAGCCTGTATCCATTTCTGTAGACACCTTTGGAACTGGCAAGGTATCTGAGGATGTTCTTGTTGATGTTGTACGAAACAACTTTGACTTGCGCCCAGCAGGCATTATTAATATGCTTGATCTGCGCCGTCCAATCTACAAGCAGACTGCTGCATACGGACACTTTGGCCGTACAGACTTAGATCTTCCATGGGAGCGCACTGACAAAGCTGACGCTCTTCGTGCTGAAGCACTTCAGTCATAACAGATAGCAATTAGCGAAAGAAGCTAATCATTGGTTTACATGCCGATGGTTAGCTTTTTTATTGTGGAGAGAGATTCGGAGAGTGCTTAGGACTATGAAGGTGATGAGAGATGCCTTTCCTTTGAAATGAGGAAAGGAAAAAGAAGAGCGTAAGAGGTTGATACGCAAGTCTTTATAATCTAGAAAAAGGGAAACAGAGTGTAAAGATAGAGAAATACACCCGTATAACCCAAAAACAGGAAAAAGGTGTCGCGGAAAAGGCGGAAATACACCTGTATAATCCAAAAACAGGAAAAAAGTGTCGCGGAAAAGGGAGAAATACACCCCTATAACCCAAAAACAGGAAAAAGGGTCGCGGAAAAGGTAGAAACACGCCTGTATAATCCAGAAACAGGAAAATGATGTCGCGCAAAAGGAAGAAACACCCCTCTATAATCTAGAAATAGGAAAATAGTGTCGCGCAAAAGGGAGAAACGCCCCTCTGTAATCCAGAAACCGGAAAATAGTGTCGCGCAAAAGGCCTCTACCAGCGAATTTTACATTTTAACACTCGACCAAATCCTAAATTAAGTCATCGCAGCCACAAACCATAATTAATGAAACATTTTCACATCTTTTTACGTCAAATGTATATAGGTGTAACGGCAGATGATTATCCTTTTCGTAAATCGTCAAAGCTATGAATGATACAACTTCCTGATTTCCTTCCATTTCCAATGAAAGTAACACGAATTTAATACATTAGATAGTGCCATTTTCAGCTATTTAGTGGTAGTATTAGAAGGTATTTGTGTTGAAAGTTTAAAGACTGAAAAGATAAGTGGGTGCTACATACATGTGTGGTTTTATAGGTTGCGTGCATAATCAGGCACAGCAAATCCGTGATGAAGCTAAAGAACAATTTACTAAAATGAACAATGTGATTACACATAGAGGTCCAGATGATTCTGGCTATTATTACGATGATTATGTTCAGTTCGGTTTCCGCAGACTGAGTATTATTGATATTGAAAGCGGCCATCAGCCCCTAACATATGAGAATGAACGCTACTGGATTATTTTCAATGGAGAGATTTATAACTATGTAGAACTCCGTGAAGAGTTAATTCAAGAGGGACTGACATTTGAAACGCATTCCGACACGGAAGTGATCATTGCGCTGTTCAGTTATTATAAGGAAAAGGCTGTTGAAAAGCTTCGCGGCATGTTTTCATTTGTTATTTGGGATAAGCAGGAAGAACGTTTATATGGCGCGCGTGATCCTTTTGGCATCAAGCCGTTCTTCTATTTTGATGATGGAGAGAAAACATTCTTTGCTTCTGAAAAGAAGAGTATTATGCTGGCTCAGCAAAATGATGTTATTAACTATGAATCGCTTCAGCATTATTTAACCTATCAATTTGTGCCTGAACCGTTTACGATGACAGATGGTATCCATAAGCTTGAACCTGGCCATTATTTCACGAAAAAAATGGGCGAAAAGATGGAGATTAAGCGTTATTGGAAAGCATCCTTCCACCCTGTTCAAAAATCAGAAACAGATTTTATTAAAGAAATAAAAGATGTAATGTTCGATTCAGTTAAAATGCATATGAGAAGTGATGTGCCGGTTGGCTCCTTCTTATCGGGCGGTATAGATTCTTCTATTATTGCGTCCATTGCTAAAGAATATCATCCATCCATTAAAACGTTCTCAGTTGGTTTTGAGCACAACGGCTTTAGTGAGGTAGATGTGGCACAGGAAACGGCTGAAAAGCTCGGTGTTGAGAATATCAGCTATATTATTACGCCGGAAGAGTATATGAATGAAGTGCCAAAGATTATGTGGCATATGGATGATCCGCTTGCAGATCCAGCATGTGTACCGCTTTATTTTGTTTCGCGTGAAGCACGAAAGCACGTTACTGTTGTGCTGTCTGGTGAAGGTGCAGACGAATTATTTGGCGGATATAATATTTACCGAGAGCCTCAATCGCTAGAAATGTTCAACAAAATTCCTGCGGTCGGAAAATCGTTTTTGCGTTTAATAGCAAAAATGATGCCAGAGGGCATGAAAGGTAAAAGCTTTATTGAACGCGGCGTAACGCCAATGGAAGAGCGCTATATTGGAAATGCCAAGATGTTTACAGAACAGGAAAAGAAAAATCTCCTTCATGTGTATAACGATGGTTTGAAATATACAGACATCACAAAGTCGCTTTATGCGGAAAGCCGCGGTTATGACCCAGTTGATACGATGCAGTATATTGATATTCATACTTGGATGCGCGGAGATATTCTTCTTAAAGCAGATAAAATGACAATGGCACATTCTCTTGAACTTCGTGTGCCTTTCCTTGATAAAGAAGTGTTTAAAGTGGCTTCAACTATTCCGACCAGCTTAAAAACGGCGAATGGCACGACTAAATATATTCTACGTAAAGCTGCTGAAGGTGTTGTGCCTGATCACGTCTTGAACAGGAAAAAGCTTGGATTCCCAGTTCCAATTCGTCACTGGCTAAAAAATGAAATGAATGAATGGGCGAAAAATATCATTCGTGAAAGCCAAACAGATCATTTAATTCAAAAGGATTATGTTTTAAGGCTTCTTGAAGATCATTGCCAAAATAAAGCAGATTACAGCCGTAAAATATGGACAGTGCTTATGTTTATGGTTTGGCATGCAGTCTATATTGAAAAGAAATACTCGTTTGAAGAAGAAGCGCTAAAAGCTAAACAGATGCAGCATTAAGAAAAAGCCTGGGCATATGCCCAGGCTTTTTGTTATTCCGATAAATAGGTGATTGCTTGGCTGCCCATTTGAACCCAAGCTTCTGCAAACGAATCAATCGGCGCTTTTTTATTTTTTTCACCAGTTAGCGGATCGTTAAAATAGACATATGATTGATCGTAGCCTGTTAAAAGAACAGAGTGCTCTTTATAGGTAATATCAATTTTTCCGCTGGGTGTCTGCCAAGTTTCAAACATGTTCTTAGAGAGCTTTTGATACGTTGTATTCGTGATCACCCATACAGGGCGATTATCGGATAAATGGATTTTCAATTCCGTAAAGTCGGAACCGGTTAAATCCATAATTCTTCCAGGCAAATACTGTTCCGCTAATTTTTTGATTGGCTTATGATATACGCCAAATCCAGGATTGTCATATGAATACATATCACCGACAAATCCATCATTTGGATGGCCAAATGAAATTTGTCCATTCTTATTTATATAAGGGACATCCGTCTTTGTTACTTCTTTTGCCAGTGTAAGCTTGTCTGCTTTTACCCCAGCATGTGTAAGCAACATGGCGAGACTAGTTACCTCGCAGCCGCGGGGAAGCTGTGGAAACTGATTGAGTGCTGCCACATCAATTAAAATCTTCTCTTTCAATTTTATGATGAAAGGCTCTTCCTTCTCAGTCTCCAATGATGCAGAAGATAGTACAGGTCCATCCAGCCAATTTCTGAAATTTTCCATTGCTAATACAATCTTTTGCTTTCCTGCAAGAGAGGAAATAACCGTTGCAGCGATTAGAAATAAAATAAATAGAGATGGTTTATATAAACGTGAACGGGACCTTCTTGCCAATAGGACAAGAATGCTCATTATGATCAAAATAAGCAAAGATCCTATCAATAAACCCATTCCGCATCACCGCCTTTGTAGAACAATCCTTTTTAGAGGTCTTTTATTTAATATCGGTTTCTTTCAATAAATGTGAACACAATCACAGAAGTAATTAGGGATAAATTTGAAAATTTTGGGGTAACTATATGATAAAGTTTCTTTATTAGATGTAATAAACCTTGAGAGCGTATGCCTTCAAGGTTTATTGCTCAATTTACGTGTTTAGCATAAAAAAGCCGCTGGATAGCGCAGTTATTTCGTCAATGATTTATAGTATTGTCCCTTTTCTGCATATTCTCTAGTGATACGCTCCATATCTTTAAGGTCATCTTCGTTTAGTTCACGTATGACTTTTGCTGGTCTTCCAAAAGCTAGTGTGTTCGGCGGGATTATTTTTCCTTGTGGTACAAGGCTGCCTGCTCCTATAAATGCACCTTCGCCAATTTCAGCATTATCTAATATAATCGATCCCATCCCAATTAAAGCCTTTTTTCGGATCTTACAGCTATGGAGGATGACACTGTGTCCAATTGTAGCTTCATCTTCAATAATTAAAGGACTGCCTGGACTTTGATGCAATACAGAGTTGTCTTGGATATTCACCCGTTTTCCGATAATAGTCGGGGAGACATCACCGCGAATAACTGAATTAAACCACACACTGGAATATTCGTCTATGATCACGTCGCCTGTAATAATTGTATTATCCGCTAAATAGACTGAAGCATGGATTTTTGGATATTTTTCCTGATAAGGATAGATCATCTTTAGACCTGCCTTTCATTTAATGTCTTGCCCATATTTTATCACAATGATTAAAATGAGACTGCATGAAGGCTTAAACTATCGAGATAGGTTTAATCGTGAAGTAAGAAAGCTTCTAAGCTATAATAGGTAAGAAAGAAGTAGTCCGGGGAGGAATTGCAGATGTGGAGATGGGAAGCCGAAGGAGTTGCAAAAGCTGTGATTGTCATGATTCATGGTGCGATGGAACATCATGGCCGTTATGGCTGGCTGATAGAAAAATGGCGCATATCTGGTTTTCATGTCATCATGGGAGATCTGCCTGGGCAAGGGTTAACGACAAGATCAGGAAGAGGGCATATTGACTCCTTTGATGAATATATAAATGAAGTAGAACAGTGGGTTGATGCTGCATATCAATTTGATTTGCCTGTTTTTCTTTTAGGGCATAGTATGGGCGGTCTTATTGCTATCCGGCTGATTCAAGAGCAAAAAACTGATTTAGCAGGAGTTATTTTATCTTCTCCATGCTTAGGGCTGGTTCGTCAAACACCGAAAATGATTCAATTTGCTTCAGTTATTTTAAACAAGGTAATTCCTGGAATGAGGATTAGCTCAGGCATTACTGTTGAAATGGCAACAAGCAATCCAGATGTCAGAGAAGCAGATCAAAATGATTCTTTATATATACAAAAGGTTTCTGTAAGGTGGTATAGAGAACTGGTTTCAGCGATGAAAACTGCCTTTGAAAAGATTGAAAAAACCCAGAATGTTCCCCTTCTCCTTATGCAGGGAGGGGACGACCTAATTGTGAATAAAACGCTTGTAAGAGATTGGTTTAATAAGGCCCCTTTATCTGAACAGCGTTTTAAAGAATGGCCAAACTATTATCATGAGATTTTTAATGAAGAAGGAAGAGAAGAAGTATTTGAATACGCAAAAGACTTTGTGGAAAGTCAGCTGAAAGCGATTGGTTATATTATTTAATTAAAGAAGGGGGAGAATCATGAGTGTACCTTCCATGCCCATTAGCTTAATGGCAAAAGTATACAGAAAAATATTTCCTGAAGTTCATGCTGAGCTTAAAAAATGGAAAATACGTGCGGAAGCCATTCCGAATCATGAACTGCGCACGCAGGCTTTGGCTAGTATAGAAAGCAAAACGTTTCATTGTGAAGGCGGATCAATAATGGCATTGATTGCAGCGGACAATTATAAAGATGCCATTCAATTTATTGTAGCCTATCAGACCATCAGTGATTATTTGGATAACTTATGCGACCGCAGCACTTCACTTGATCCGGCTGATTTTTCTGCCTTACACGATGCGATGAAAGATGCCCTGACATTAGATTCTGCTCCTAGAAATCAATATTATCGTTTTCGGGATGATCAAAATGATGGGGGGTATTTAGAAGCTCTTGTTGCCTCTTGCAGAGATGCACTGGGCAAACTAAAGAATTATGACAATATCGAGAAGTATTTGCTTGAATTATGCAGATATTATTGTGATCTGCAAATACATAAGCACGTGACACCAGACGAAAGGGTTCCTCGTCTTCAAAAGTGGTTCAGCCAGAATAAAGAACAAATACCACACATGGAATGGTATGAGTTTTCAGCTTGCTCAGGATCTACATTGGGGATCTTTTGTCTAGTATCTTATGCACTGAGAGAGGATTTTCTTCCGCAATATGCAGATCATATAAGAGAAGGGTATTTTCCATATATTCAAGGACTGCATATTTTGCTTGATTATCTCATTGATCAAGAGGAAGATCGTGCAGGTGGAGATTTAAACTTTTGTTTTTATTATGAAAGTGAACAAATGCTTTTTAATCGTTTAAGGCATTTTGTGCAAGAGGCGGACAAGCAGACAAGCCTGCTTCCGCACAGCAAGTTTCATCATCTTATTAATAGAGGGCTGCTTGGTGTGTATTTATCGGACGATAAGGTTCGTAAGGACATCACTATTAAAAGAGTAGCAAAAAATATGATTAAAACAGGCGGAATGGTAAGCTATTTCTTTTATTGGAATGGAAGAATTTATCGCACCCTGCAAAAGTGGCTGCCTCTTCAAAATTTAAAACCTGTGCGTAACCAATAGATCCAATATAAAAGGCAATCCGGTAAGCGGATTGCCTTTTTAGAAGAGTTAGCTTAAATCATTTTTCTTTTCAATGGCTACAATAAATGGAGGATGGTTCTTTTGATTTAAAAATTGATACTGCAATACATTGGCTCTTGCTTGATCAATTTGTTTGACATAGCGCAGTAAATAATCGCGTTCAACGGCTCCTTCTGGATGTCCATGGTAAATAACAAGTACAATGATTCCCTCCGGGGCGAGCATGTCAAGCAGCTGTTCAATGGCTGAGATCGTGGTATCTGGCCGAGTAACAATGGACTTATCTCCTCCAGGCAAATAGCCGAGATTAAAAACGGCTCCTGTAACCTTTCCGTAATGGATTGGCGGTATAGAGCTTGATAGGTTTTCATGCCCGCTATGAAATAGCGTAACACGATCAGATAATTCATGCTGCATCAACTGTGTCTTTGTAGAGAGCAAAGCGTCATCCTGAATATCAAATCCATATACTCTTCCTGAATCACCAACTAACCGTGCGAGAAATAAGGTATCATGCCCATTTCCTAATGTTGCATCAATGGCAATATCTCCAGGGGAAATGGCTTGCTCCAGCAATTGTCGTGCAAATGGCAGCACTCTTTCAAGCTTCATGCCTTTACCTCCAGACCAGCTGTATCGAAGTATTTTCCCTGCCAGCTGTTTCTTCGTTTTAATTCAGCATCAATCGCATTTAATACCGACCATTTGTTTACACTCCACATTGGGCCAATCATTAAATCGATCGGTCCATCTCCTGTAATGCGATGAACAATCATTTCTGGCGGTAAAATTTCTAATTGATCACAAACTAAGCTTACGTAATCGTCCTGGCTTAAAAATTGCAGTAATCCTTTTTCATATTGTTTAACCATTGGAGTACCCTTTAAAAGATGAAGTAAGTGAATTTTAATTCCTTGCACATCCAGTTTGGAAACTTCACGTGCTGTTTGCATCATCATTTCAGCTGATTCCAGCGGCAGGCCATTAATGATATGTGAACATACATGTATGCCATGTTTTCTTAGCTTTTCTACACCTTCTACATAACAGGCATAGTCGTGGGCTCGATTAATAATGGCAGCTGTTTTTTCATGGACGGTTTGCAGTCCAAGCTCAACCCAAAGATACGTTCTTTCATTCAGCTCTGCCAAATATTCAACAACATCGTCTGGAAGGCAGTCTGGTCGTGTAGCAATAGATAGGCCGACAACCCCTTCTTCTTGCAGCACCCGCTCGTACATATCTCTTAACACAGCAACTGGTGCATGAGTATTCGTAAATGCCTGGAAATAAGCAAGGTATTTGCCGTCTTTCCATTTATGGTGCATCTTTGCTTTTATATCATGAAATTGCTTTGAGAGATCATCTGCCCGATTTCCGGCAAAATCCCCTGAGCCTGCAGCGCTGCAGAAGGTGCAGCCTCCAAATGCCACAGTGCCATCACGGTTTGGGCAGTCAAAACCTCCGTCTAAGGCAATTTTAAACACTTTATGTCCAAATTCATTGCGTAAATGGTAATTCCATGTATGATACCTTTTATCATCAGTAGCATATGGAAAGGGATTTCCAATCATATGAAAAATACCTCCTATTGCTGATCTGTCCGATTAATGAAAACAGGAGCCATTACAAGTTCTCCCATGCCGAAATCGCTGCAGCAAACTGCTTTTTATATAAACATACGAATAATCTTATCATGAAGTAAACAGGTTATCCAATGCAATTGGAAGCAACTTCGAAACGTAAATCTGAGGATTGGCAAACGAGCTGGGTGTGATTGGGAATGCTGTCCCATTACTATATCACGCTTCGTATGCAATTCATCACTGCTAATTTATACTTTTTGAAACTGTAAGTAAGAAGTCATCGTATTGCACACAATAATGAATGAAGCACACGCTTCAGAGCAATGACTTGAGGAGGAGAACAGAATGGCAACCCGTGAATCTGTTGATATGCTTTTACAGCAATGTGAAGATGCGATTCGTTTCGCTGGCGAACAGCTCCAGGATGGCCGTCTACAAGAACATTATAATGATGACGGATATTCAAATGCCCTTGAAGCGCTTGAGAATGCCTATAATGATTTAAGTCAGCTGGCACATAGCGCAAATTCTCAGCAGCGGGAACAGCTGCACCGTATGAGACTCCAACTGCAGCAGCTTCAAAATAAAATGATTATCAATCCCCATTAAGAGGTGACTAAAAATGGTCAAAAAACGCTCAAAGCAAAACAATCCGGAACAAAAGACGCGCAACGGAATCAATAATGCCGATTTGGAGCTTGGACGGGATTTTGATATCATAAAGAAGTCAAAGAAAAACTATGAAAAAACAGGCGGCCAGCCGGTAAAATCAAAATTTCATCCGGAGCCTGAACAGTCAAGATAACTGAAAAGAAAGCCCCGCATTTGCGGGGTTTATTCATATTTATATAATCGGAAATGACAATTGAACAGCATAGAGCTATACTCAATGTACGCAGTAATATTACCTAAGTATCTAAGCCTCTTTCTTCGGTTTTCGGCCGTGCCTGCCGGAAGTTTTCTTTAAATATGTTTGCGGTATAAGAATATTAATAAAACATTTAACGATGTTTTACATAACATAGATTGAGAAATATTTATAAAAATTCCTTTTAAGTTTAAACACTTTTTCGTAAAATAGGGTAAAACAAGCACTTCTAAAGGAGAGGCGAAGTATGAAGTTTACAGAAATAGATACTTACCTTTTTTGCTCTAAATGTTTGGATGAAACAATCCATCATGTAAGTTATCTGAATGGAAAACTGCATCGGGTACAATGCGAGAAATGTAAGCGTACTAATGAAATGGACCTGGACTTTAAGAGAGAATTATATAAAGAAGTGTATAAAAGAGTTGTTTCTAAGCCTTCGAGAATGTCTGAAGAATATAAAAATGACGATCGGATTAAATTAATTGAAGCCTTGCCTAGAAGAGTTTTCACAAAACCTTATCGGCTTGTAAAATATTTAAATGAAACGAAAGAAGCTTATAAAAAGATTAAAGGCAATAACTGAAAGGCTGTTTTTAATTGAAAACAGCCTTTTGTTTATTATAGATATGGTAACGCTTCCAAAAAAGTGAGCATCAGTTATTATCCATTAAATAATTGCCTATTTTTTCATCAATGATTAATGTATGAGCATAACCAGCTTTAACCGCAGTTAGAACAGCTTCACTTTTTTGCACTCCGCTGGCGATCAGTACAATATTCGGTATGTTTTTAATATCTTCTAAGCTTACTCCAATGACATTGTTATTAATTCTGCAATCCACTTCTTTCCCCTCTCTGTTAAAGAAACGGGAATTAATATCCCCAACAACATTTAATGTTTCAAATTCTTTTAAATCCCGGTTACCTGTATAACCAATCTTTCTCATCAGGTTATCACTTGAGTATGGACTTGCAACCCCCAGAATCGCCATATCTACATTTTTGCCAGCTTCCAGGACTTCTAAAATAGGCGGGCTATCATAAAAGGCGTTTTTAATTAAAGTGTTTTCTGCAAGTGCTGGAGCATTTAAAAAATTACTATTACAATATAGTTTCTTCATTAAGTCATAGCATATCTGATTGGAATGTAATTCAATATGCATCTTGCTAATCCCCCCGATTAGCGGCAAAAGTGTAAGATGTTTGATTTCTTCAAATGGAAATTCCCTAACAAGCGTGCTCAGTGTATTTCCCCATGATACCCCAACAGTACTGACAGATTTCAAGGCATCTTTTAGATAATGGACTGCTTCTTTGACGACGAGATTGAATACTTCATGTTCGCTCAAGTGATAGGCAGGAGCGATGATCACTTTATCTAGGCCATATTTTTCTTCTAAAGAGCTCTGCAGATTAACAATTTGAAAACTTTCATCTTTAATGTAGAAGTTGATAATTCCATAATCCTTCGCTTTTTGTAAACTTCTGGATATTGCTGGCCGTGAAACATTTAATTTCTTCGCTATTTGTTCCTGTGTTAGGTTTTGGTAATAATAATATATTGCAATCTTCACAATTTCCTTGCGCTCTTCCCAATTCAACCAACTCACCCTTTGAAATTTATTTCTATATCTGAACAAAAAGAATTTTACTAAAAATTATCGCAATTGTCGAAAAAAAGAAAAGTAACTTCTTGACTTAAAGCGCTTACAATGTTATTTTTTTAATCAAAGGAAATATGTTCAGTGTTTGATCAAATGTTCAGAAAGGCGGGAGGGAGTAAAAATGAGTCTATATAGACAGCTTTTAGAAAGAGAGAAAGACGGAAATCCGATTAAGGTTGGCGTCATTGGAGCAGGGCAAATGGGTTTTGGTATGATCTCACAAATTGCTCAAATCCCTGGGATGGAAGTTACAGGCATAAGTGATATAAATGTAGAGGCAGCAGCCAGAGCAAGGGATGCGTATAACCTTCATAAAAAACAGGAGGTAATCATTTCTTCAAACTTCAAAGATGTGATTCAGTCAGAGGATATCGAAGTAATTGTAGATGCAACAGGTGTTCCTGAGGTTGGTGCAAAAATATCACTGGAATGTCTTCTTGCTAAGAAACAGCTTGTGTTATTAAATGTTGAAGTTGATATCACCATTGGCCCATTAATGAAAAAGCTGTATGATTCAGCAGGCCTCATTTATACAGGGTCAGATGGGGATGAACCGGCAGCAACCTTTGAACTTTACGAATTCGCCAAAACAATGGGCATGGAAGTCTTAGTGGCAGGAAAAGGGAAAAATAATAAACTGAAAATTTCTGCAAACCCGGATAGTACAAGGGAAGAAGCAAAGAGAAACAAGATGGCGGCCCATATGCTTGCAGCTTTTCAGGATGGAACGAAAACAATGGCAGAGATGAATTTATTATCAAATGCAATTGGCTTTGTTCCAGATGTAGTTGGCATGCATGGAATTTCAGGTGATTTAGATTCAGTTATCAGTGATTTGGATGTAAAAAGCAATGGAGGCATTTTAAGTCAGCATGGTGTTGTGGAATATGTTGATGGTTTAGCTCCTGGAGTGTTTGTCATTGTGAAAGGCCAAAATCAGGCAGTTGCACATGAAATGAATTATTTAATGAAAAAGGGAGACCGTGATCATCATATTCTATATCGCCCTTATCACCTGGCAAGCTTAGAGACACCTATCACAATTGCCAAGGCTGTCTTAAATCAGGAATATGCCATTGCACCAATGGGCGCTCCGGTTTCAGAAACAGTAGCAGTTTCTAAAAAAGAGATTAAAGCTGGAGAGAGATTAGATGGCATTGGCGGTTACTGTATCCGCGGAGTGTTAGAAACTCATTCAGAAATGAAACAGAATGCTCACATTCCCATCGGGTTAATTGCAGGAAATACAGTTGCCAAAAGAGATATTAAAGCGGGAACGTTCTTAACGGCCGATGATATTGAGCTGGATGAAAACACGACAGTCTGGAAGCTTCGCAAGCTTCAGGACGAGGTTTTTGCCAATACAGAAACCAGCCAGTCTATAACTAAGATATTAATCTGATTATTATACAAGCTGGAAAACTACCAAAAATATTCATAATATTTGGATATTAGGAAGAAAGAATTTGAAAGGATGAGTCTTTATTATGCTTAGAACAGTAGTGAAACAAATTGGTGAGATCGTTCCTGATTTTAAGGAAGAAAACCTATTAATTTTATTTGGTCCAGAAGCTCCTCCTGAATTAAAAGATATATCCGTCATACACGAGGTTGATGAAAATCCTAATGGAGCTATTGTGGAAGGGGGGGTACTGGAGGTAGGAAGTCAAGTTTATCAGATTAGTAAGGTTGGCAGTCTTGCTAATAAAAACTTTGAAGAGCTGGGCCACTTGTCTATTTACTTTAATGATGATGAGTCGATGGAATTGCTGCCGGGGGCGATATTAGTTTCTCCAGCAGTCTATCCTGAAATTCAAGAGGAAGACAGCATTATCTTTAAAAAATAATCCTTGTATAGGAGGGAACGCTAGTGGATTTCTTTATAAACTTAGCTGATGGCTTTATCGGAATGTTTCAAGAAGGTGCAGAAGTATTTATGGGCTTTATCACAGGAATCATTCCACTCTTAATTGTGCTGATCACTGTTGTTAATGCTTTTATAAAAATCGTAGGGGAAGAAAGAATTTTTGGATTTATGAGAGCGATTGCAAAGTTTACTATTTTCCGATATACATTGATTCCACTATTCTCCGTATTTTTCTTAACAAATCCGATGTGTTATACGTTTGGAAAGTTTTTGCCAGAAAAACAGAAGCCGGCATTTTATGATTCTGCCGTATCATTTGTACATCCAATTACAGGGCTATTCCCACATGCTAATGCAGCTGAACTATTTATATTCCTTGGCATTGCACAGGGATTTGCTCAGGTCGGCAATCAAAGTGAGCTGGCATTATGGTACCTGGTAGTTGGTTTAATTGTTTGCTTAGTCAGGGGAATCGTGACAGAGAAAATTACTGAGTTCCAAATGAAAAGACAAGAAGCAGCCAAACGCGGTGCCGCTGCATAAACGAACAAAGGGGGCGAGATGAAATGGCTAAATATAAAACAGTTCAAGTTAAAAGGGGTACGCATGGTTGGGGAACTTCACTTATTCTGAAGCCAGATGAGGAAAAGAAATATGTTATTAGTGTAACAGGAGGGGGAATTCATCCTGTAGCTCAGAAAATAGCAGATTTAACAGGAGCAATTGCAGTGGACTCTTTTAAAAATCCAGTAGATAAAGAGGAAACACTGTGTGCGGTGATTGACTGTGGCGGTACAGCCCGCTGTGGGACTTATCCGCGCCTTAGAGTACCTACAATTAATGTGAAAGTGATGAGTCCATCTGGACCTCTGGCCAAATTTATGACAGAAGATATTTTCCTATCTGGGGTGTCAGTGAATGATGTTTCAATAGCTGGAGAAGAAGGGGAATCACAGGTAGCAGCAAGTTCAGCTGAGGAAATAGAGGAAGAGCCAGCGGCAAAGCCATCTGCCTCCAAAGTTCAGGCAGAGCCGGCAGCAAAGCTAAATCCATTTATGAAGCTGATCGATGTTATTGGACGCGGTGCAGGACAGTTTATGAATATCATGTACCAATCGGGAAGAGACACGATTGATACTGTGTTAAAAAATATCCTTCCATTTATGGCCTTTGTAGCAGCTTTGATCGGAATCATTAACTATACAGGTATAGGCAATATCATTGCGGATGTCTTAACACCTTTAGCGGGCAGCATTGGCGGGTTATTGTTATTAGGGCTAATTGGCGGCCTGCCCTTCCTTTCACCTATGTTAGCGCCAGGTGCAGTTATTGGAGCTGTTATTGGTGTCTTAATTGGGAATGAAATTGCAAGCGGTAACATTCCGGCTGCATATGCATTGCCAGCTTTGTTTGCGATCAATGCTCAAGTTGGCTGTGACTTTGCGCCAGTTGGTTTAACACTTGGAGAAGCGAAGGCAGAAACCATTAGTGTTGGGGTTCCATCCATCCTTTTCTCACGTGTTATTACTGGTCCTTTAGCGGTCGTCATTGCATACGGTTTCTCGTTCTTTTTATAAAAGAAAAACAAAGGGGGAAGACCAAAAAATTCCCTCTTTTTAACTTTATATCATTTCAAGGAGGAAAAAATGATTCCAGCAACCTTTAAATTCGGAGCTTTAATGGAAAAAGGGCAGGCAGTGATTAAAGAAGGAGAACTAAGAGAGCTATTGCCAAATGAACTGCTGGTAAAGCAAGAAGCATGTAACATATGTACTACAGATTATCAGCAATGGCAAGGCTTAAGGGAGCATCAGGGATATCCGATGGCTGGAGGGCATGAATGTTCAGGTATCGTTGTTTCGGTTGGTGAAGATGTAAAGAAATTCAAGGCAGGAGATCGGGTTAGCGTTTTATATGATTACTGCGGGACGTGTGAAAACTGTATAGCTGGCATGATTACGATTTGCCAGAACAAGAAAATCTTTGGCAAAAATTACTCAGAAGACTATTACGGCATATTTGGTTTTGCTGATTATTTTATACGAAACGAAAAAAGCTTTGTAAAAATGGATTCAGCATTATCAGCTTCAGAGGCTGGGTTTGTGGAGCCGCTTGGATCTGTACTGCATGGATTAAATAAGCTTCGCCTTCGGGGAGGTTATGACACCATTGCGGTTATTGGCGGAGGAACAATGGGTCTTTTAAACGCAGCTGCAGCCAAAGCAATGGGTGCAAAAGTCTTTGTTTCCAGCAGAGGAGAGAAAAAGCTCGAGATCGGACGCCGTATGGGCTTTGAAATGATCGATGCAGGCAACTGTGACGCTGTTGAAGAAATTAAGAGACTTACTGAAGGAAGAGGAGTGGATGCTGTTATTGTATCTGCCGGGACGACTTCAGCAAATCAGCAAGCCATTGAAATGGTTAAAGCACAACACGGAAGAATACTTTTTTATGCCGCGGGATATCCGGCACCAGGCTTGGAAATTGACTCTAATGCTATTCATTATAAAAACCTTGAGTTAATCGGAACTTTTGGTTCTGAGCTAACAGATTTTATTAATGCAGGGAAAATGCTTAGCGAGAGACGAATTGATGTTTCCAATTTAATTGAAGAGAAAGTACCTTTATCACAAATCCAAAAGGCATTTGAGCTGGCCAGTCAAAAAGGAAAATTCAGAATCTCGGTTATGCTCCAGGAATAGGCTAGACCAGAAATAGAATGGGAGTGGGTTAAATGAAATGCTTAGCAATCGCGGATTTATTTATTACGAAAGAGATGATGATCAAAGGCCTGAAAGAGCTGACAGATCTCGGAGTTGAAGTAACGGTAAAAGAGTGGCTTCATAAGGATCTTGAAGCACTGCAAAAGGATAATATTAAACTCGAACAAGAAGGCAGCAGTGCGGTGGCATTGCCGGATGATATTTTAGAAGGTATTGAGGATTATGATATCATCATCACGCAGTTTGCACCAATAGGAAGAGATACTCTTGATAAGTGCAAAAGTATAAAGGTTCTGGGTGTTCTTCGGGCAGGCATTGAGAATGTGAATTACAAATATGCAGAAAGTAAAGGAATTGATGTTTTTAATACACCAGGCAGAAGTAATACAAGTGTCTCGGAATTTACGGTTGGATTAATTCTATCTGAGATTAGAAACATTGCGAGAGGGCACGATTATTTGAAGAAGGGCATCTGGGAAAAAAATTATTCTGCCGGAGTCCTCTCACCTGAAATTAGCGGCTCAACGGTCGGAATCATTGGTTATGGAGCCATTGGGCAGCGAGTGGCAAATCTTCTGCGACCTTTTGGGGCGAATATTATCTTCTTTGATGACTATTTTACTGGTGACACAGAGGATTCTCAGGTCGACTTAGACACACTTGTCAAGAGCGCTGATATTATTACGATGCATTATAGGCTGACAGAGAAAACAAAACATATGCTGAATAAAAATCACTTTGAGAAAATGAAGAAGAGTGCGATTGTTATTAACAGTGCACGTTCAGGTTTAATAAGCGAAACAGATCTGATCTCTGCTTTAAGAGAAAAAAGAATAGCTGGCGCAGCAGTTGATGTATTTGATATAGAACCATTGCCAAAGGATCATCCATACTTGGAGTTAGATAATATTACAATTACTCCTCATATCGCTGGGTCAACGATTGGAAACTTTGCCAATTCGCCAAATATCCTGGCAAGAAGAATTATACCTGCTTTATCTGAAGTAAAGAACTATTGATGGGAGGAAACTTGTAAATGAAAGAGTTATTGATCATCGTCGTCTTTATTGCAGTCATGCAATTTATCACCAGTATGATCCATATCAAATATTACCAAAGTACAGTTAGAAAGCTTGGAAAAGAATATAGCGAAGGGTACCTTGGAGTAGGAATGAATCAAAGAAAATTTAAAGGCGGCCAGGTTTGTATTATTGTTGCAAATAAAGATGGTGAGATTTCTGAGTTTAGAATTTTATCAGGTCTTACGATTTTCTCAATGTTTAAAAAGGACCAGCATTTTGTCGGGGAAAGCATCCACCAAATAAACTGGTCCGGCAAAGAAAAGTACCAGGAAGTAGCAACCAACGCTATTAAGATGATCAAAAAGGAAATGCAGAAAAAGCTTGATATGAATACAGCAAGTGTAATTTAAAATTCTCAATTTTATCTAAAATCCCTTAACAAGAAGCATGAATAGTCCTTCTTATTTAAGGGTATTTTTTTTTGCTTTTTTACAAATGTTCTATTATTGATCATTTGTAAAATGTGTGCTATGATAATTACAAATGTAACTGGTATGAACAAATGATAAGGAGGAAGACGAAATGCTTAAAAATCTAGAGATTCCCAGCATGATTACTGAGGAAAAATTAAAAGATTTATATAAAGAAATGTGGACTATACGTTATTTTGATGAGAAGGTTGACCAGTTTTTTGCAAAAGGAATGATCCACGGAACTACTCACCTTTGTGTGGGTCAGGAGGCTTCTGCTGCCGGATCCATCGCAGTTATAGGCGAAAAGGATAAGATTGTAAGCACCCACCGGGGACATGGACATTGCATCTCCAAAGACGGTGATATCAATAAAATGATGGCTGAGTTATTCGGAAGAGAAACAGGCTACTGCAAAGGAAAAGGCGGATCCATGCATATAGCTGATGTTGAGAAGGGGAACTTGGGTGCCAATGGAATTGTTGGCGGAGGTATTCCATTGGCTGTGGGTGCGGCCTTAACTTCAAAAATGAAAAATGAAAATTATGTTGTTCTCTGCTTCTTTGGTGATGGAGCAACGAATGAAGGCAGTTTTCATGAATCATTGAATTTAGCAGCAATCTGGAATCTCCCTGTTATCTTTATTTGTGAAAATAACCAATACGGCATGTCAGGTTCAGTAAAAGAGATGACGAAAATTGAGCATATTGCATCGCGCAGTGAAGGTTATGGAATACCAGGCAAGATTGTCGATGGATTAGATATGTTTGCAATTATGAATACTGTTCATGAAGCTGTTGAACATGCACGAGGTGGCAACGGACCTACATTAATTGAAATGAAGACGTATCGATGGAAAGGTCATTCAAAGAGTGATGCGAAAAAATACCGTACGAGAGAAGAAGAAAATGAGTGGAGAGCAAAAGATGGCATCAAACGCTTTAAGGATGCCTTAATCGACGCAGAAGTTCTAACGGAAGAAGAAGCAAAACAGCTGCAGGAAGAGGCAAAGACTTCTATTGAGGAAGCTGTAGAATTTGCTGCAAACAGTCCAGAGCCGTCTATTGAACGATTAGAGGAAGATGTATTTGCATAATCATTTTTGGGAGGTTAATAGAGATGACCACAAGAGAAATAACGTATTTAGAAGCCGTTCGAGAAGCAATGAGCCAGGAAATGAGGGCAAATGAAGATGTCTTTATACTTGGAGAAGATATTGGTGTTTATGGTGGAGCCTTTGGTGTAACAAGAGGGATGATTGAAGAATTTGGTCCAGAACGGGTTAGAAATACACCGATTTCAGAAGCAGCCATCGCAGGCGCAGCGGTCGGTTCTGCTCTTACAGGCATGAGACCAATTCTGGAATTGCAGTTCTCTGACTTTATTACAATAGCAATGGATCAGATTGTCAATCAGGCAGCTAAAACACGATATATGTTTGGCGGCAAAGGCAAAGTGCCAATGGTATTAAGGACTCCTGCAGGTTCGGGAACAGGTGCAGCGGCACAGCATTCACAGAGCTTAGAAGCATGGATGGCTCATATTCCAGGCTTAAAGGTAGTTCAGCCTTCTACTGCGTATGATGCAAAAGGGTTATTAAAAGCAGCTATGGATGATGATAACCCAGTTATTTTCTACGAACATAAATTACTCTATAAAACTAGCTCTAATGTTCCTGAAGAATCTTACAAAATTGAATTAGGGAAAGCAGATATTAAAAGAGAAGGAACTGATGTAACCATTGTTGCAACCGCTATCATGGTTCATAAAGCATTGGAAGCAGCGGAAGAACTTGCAAAAGAAGGCATCAATGCAGAGGTGATTGATCCTCGTACGATTGTTCCGCTGGATAAGGAGACGATCATACAATCTGTTAAAAAGACCGGCAAACTTATTGTCGTGCATGAAGCTGTAAAACGTGGCGGAATCGGTGGAGAAATTGTCGGAGTGATAGCAGAAAGTGAAGCTTTTGATTATTTAGACGCACCTATTATCCGTCTTGGCGGAAAGGAAGTGCCAATTCCTTATAATCCAAATCTGGAAAAGGCTGCTATTCCGCAAGTACCAGATATTATCGCTGCGGTGAAAAAGACTGTGAGAAAATAATAAGGAGCGTACATGATGGCTAAAGAAATTTTCATGCCAAAATTGAGCAGCACCATGTCAGTTGGCACCCTCATTCAATGGTTTAAAGAAGAAGGAGATCCAGTAGAAATTGGAGAACCGCTTTTTGAAATATTAACAGATAAAATTGAGATAGAAGTAGAAGCTTACGAAGAAGGAATATTATTAAAAAAGTATTTTAAGCAGGATGATGAAGTCCCTGTTAACCAAGTCATTGGCTATATTGGTGAAGCTGATGAGCAGGTGCCAGACTCTTCTCCAGGTCAATCAGTATCAGAACATAATGAAAGTGATGAAGAGATTGAACAATCCCAGTCTGTTGCAGCGGAACAATCTTCAAAACCTGAAGAAAAAGTTCGGGCTACTCCAGCAGCCAGAAGGATAGCAAAAGAAAACGATATGAATCTGTCGATTATTCAAGGTAGCGGTCCTAATGGCAGAATTCAGCAGCAGGATTTGCTGGACTATTTGAATTTAGATGCAGAGCAAGTGAAAATTACTCCACTTGCTAATAAAATGGCTAAAGAGCATGAGATTGACATAAGCACTTTAAAGGGCACAGGAAGTAATGGGAAAATTACAAAGCAGGATATTATGCTGACATCGGCAGAATCACAGACTGCTGTGACAAGTACACGCCGCAAAATGTCCGGAATTAGAAAGGTTATTTCTAAAAGAATGCTGCATAGTGTACAGAGCGTGCCGCATGTCACGTTAACATCTGAAATTGATATGACAAATATAAAAGAGCTGCGCCAGTCACTGCTTCCAATTATTGAAAAGCAAACGGATTTGCGGATCACTTATACAGATATCCTGGTTAAAGCGTTAGGAAGTGCGATGACCCGCCATCCGCAAATGAATGTTTCGATTGATGGAGATGAAATTATTCAGCACAGCTCAGTAAACATTGGAGTAGCTGTGGCGATCGAAGACGGACTGATTGTTCCGGTCATTCATGATGCTGCTCATAAAGGACTTGCTGAAATCGTTAAACAATCGAAGCAGCTTGGAAAATTAGCCAGAAGCAATCAGCTTACATCTGAAAACTTAACAGGCGCTACCTTTACAATTAGCAATCTGGGAATGTATGCAATCGATGCATTTACTCCAATCATAAATTTACCTGAAATAGCCATCTTAGGTGTCGGCCGAATTCACGAGAAACCTATTGTTGTAGATGGATCCATAGAAGTCAGATCAATGATGGCAGTTAGTTTGTCCTTTGACCATAGAGCAATAGACGGTGCTCCGGCAGCTGCCTTTTTAACAGAATTGAAGCAAATCCTGGAGAATCCTTATGAATTACTCGTTTAAAGGGGTGAAGAGACAATGAAAAAATATGATCTTGTCGTGATCGGCGGGGGCCCGGGAGGATATGTATCTGCTCTTCATGCGGCTGAAACGGGAAAAAAAATAGCTTTAATTGAAGCTGATTTTGTTGGAGGAACTTGCTTAAATAGAGGCTGTATTCCTTCCAAAACCTATTTAAAGCATAGCGAAGTCATAGAACAAATCAAAAAAGCAAAAGAATGGGGAATTGAAACAGAGTCCTTAACGTTTTCTTTCCCAAAATTAAAAAAACGAAAAGACGATGTGATTCAAAGGCTGCGAAGAGGAATTTCATATCTGCTCAAGGAAGGCAAAATTGACGTCTATCAAGGATATGGCTACATCCAGTCTAATGGTTCTGTAAGGGTGCAGGAGACAGAGAACGAAAAGTATCTTCAGGCGGAGAAAATCATCGTTGCTACAGGTTCTATGCCAGCTGTACCTCCTATAGAAGGCTTATTAGAAGTCAGTTATGAGACAAGTGACACCATATTTGACTTAACAGGAATACCAGAATCCTTAATCATTATAGGTGGCGGCGTCATTGGCGTCGAACTGGCTACAATATTCGCTTCCCTTGATACAAAAGTAACAATCATTGAATCTGCGGAAATGATCCTGCCCTCTGAAGATCAGGAGGCAGCATCCTATTTAAAGCGGGAGCTGGAAAAGAAAAATATAAATATACGCACAAAAACACTGGTCAAAAAAGTGGAAGAAATAAATAACAATAAAAAAGTACATTGTGAATCTAATGGACAGAGTATACAATTTGATGCTTCTCATATCTTAGTTTGCACAGGCAGGAGCCCCAATTTGTCTGCAGTAAAAGAGATTGGGCTGGACACAGACGGACCTTTTATTAAAGTGAATAAAAAAATGGAAACGAGTATGCCAAATGTTTATGCAATTGGAGATGTGATCGGGGGATATCAGTTAGCTCATGCAGCTAGTGCTGAAGGAATCATTGCGGTTAATAATGCATTTGGCGGAAATGAAATGATGAACAATCATGTGATGCCGCGCTGTGTTTATACGAAACCAGAAATCGCCGCAGTTGGATTAAATGAAGAAGAAGCGAAGAAAAAAGGCTTGGATTTCGAGGTTGTAAAATATGATTTCGTTAAAAGCGGGAAGGCATGGAGCAGCGGAGCCCCGGAAGGTTTTACAAAAATGATTGTTGATAAGAAATATGGTGAAATTCTAGGCACCGTTATGGTAGGAGAACATGTAACCGAAATGATCTCTGAGGCATCTGCATTCATGTATTTAGAAGGAACCATTGAGGAAGCTGCAAAAATGATCCATCCGCACCCAACCATTTCAGAAACATTCAATGAAGCAGCACAAGAAGCAGTTAGGATTTTAAAGAATTGACAATAGACATTTAAATAGATTAGAAGAAGAGCCAGAGACCTAAAACCTTTAACCAACTACGTAACCGAATGATTAGAAGATTTATTTCTAATCATTCGGTTTTTTATTTGCTATTGTTAATTTCCAGGCCATTCCCTCTCTTAGTCTATCTGATAAAAGCTTCCGCCTGATTTTTTAAAGCATCTTCAATCCTGATTTTCTGTGTAATATGCATATTAAGCATATGTAATTGATCAAGCAATACATAAGATACTCTTTTAGATTCATGACTGACAGTTAACTCGCTGGTTAGTGCCTTACATAGGAAACAAATAGAGAATTGCTGCCGTACTTCTCCATCTGAATAAGAAATAACGTGATTTGGATCGCTATAAACACCGATCATTTTTAAAACCTCGATATCAATTCCTGTTTCTTCGTTCACTTCCCTCTTAACTGCTTCCTCAACAGACTCACCTGGATCCACCTGTCCTCCAGGCAAAGACCACTTTCCATTGTCCACCCGCTCCTGAAGTAATATTTCGCTTCCGTCTTCTGACAATATAACGGCTGAAACAGCTGGAACAATGCTATTGGGAATGGGTGCGTGACCATCATAATAGTAATCAACTCTTGTCATCTAAAAAAATCTCCTTTGTCATATAAAAATTTTTAGTTTATTTTCGTTGACACTATAAATTTATCAGACTATAATAAAATCACAAATAACAAATGTTATGAGTTGTGGTAAATGACACGATTTTGACATTGGTTATTAAAAATATCATTTGTTATATTCGTGGTTTAATATCTATTATTTTATCGCATTAAATTGTAAACGCAACCAATATACAAAATGTTGCGAAAAAATAGCGCATTGGAGGAATTAAAATGTCAGTGTATCAACAGCTTTTAGTAAGAGAAAAACAGCAAAACCCAATTAAGGTAGGAATTATTGGAGCCGGGCAAATGGGCTTTGGACTAATCTCTCAAATTTCCCGGATTCCCGGAATGGTAGTTGGCGGAATTTGTGATGTGAACTTAGAAAATGCGAATAGAGCAAAAGACTTTTATCGTTCTCAGGAAAAAAGAGCAATTGATACGATTGTTTCAACTGATTACCGCGCAATCATTCAATCTCAGAATGTAGAAGTTGTAGTAGATGCAACTGGAGTACCTGAAGTTGGAGCTAATATTTCTTTAGAAGCTTTAAGATCTAAGAAGCATCTAGTTCTTCTGAATGTAGAAGTAGATATAACGATCGGGTCGGTTATGAATCAATTATTTACTTCAGCTGGCCTCGTTTACACAGGTTCAGCTGGTGATGAGCCGGCAGCAATCGTTGAACTGTACGAATTCGCTAAGACAATGGGCTTAGAAGTTGTTGTTGCTGGTAAAGGGAAAAATAACCCGCTGATTCCAACAGCAAATCCTGATACTTGTGCAGCAGAAGCAAAACGAAAAAATATGAGTGCTCACATGCTGGCTGCTTTCCAGGATGGAACAAAAACAATGGCAGAAATGAACCTTTTGAGTAATGCTATTGGGCTTATTCCTGACAAAGTAGGCATGCATGGAGTTGAAGCCAACTTAGATAACGTTGCAGATATCCTTAATACAAAAGAAAATGGCGGAGTTCTTGAGAAAACAGGCGTTGTCGATTATGTTAACGGTCTTGCGCCAGGGGTCTTTGTTATTGTGAAGAGTGAATTAGAGCCAGTAGATGAAGAGCTGCGCTACTTATTGAAAGTTAGTGAAAACCATGGTTCACACTATACTTTATATCGCCCTTACCATCTGGCAAGTCTTGAAACACCTGTAACGATCGCTAAAGCGGTATTAAATCATGATACATCCATTCATCCACTGGGAGCACCGATTTCAGAGACAGTTACAGTAGCTAAACGAGATATTAAAGCGGGAGAAACACTGGACGGAATTGGCGGCTACTCTGTAAGAGGTGTTTTAGAAACACATGAAGATATGAAAACAAACGGACACATTCCAATAGGTTTAATCAGCGGTAAAGTTGTAGCTAAGAAAGATATCCGAGAAGGACAGTTTTTAACTGAAGATGATATTGAACTAGATCCAACAACTACGGTTTGGAAACTTAGATCACTGCAGGATCATCTGTTTTCAGGAGGAAACGTTTCTGAGATTATTAAGTAATTTTTTGCGGGAGGAGAGATAACAAATGCAATTAATCCTTATAGCATGCGGCATCTTGGTAATGAATTATATTCTGACTTTTTTCCAGGTCAGAAGCTACAAAAAATCAATGGAAACAATGATTAAGAAGTATAAAGGCAAACAAGGTTATTATCTGTTCTCTGGTCAATCAAGAAGAAAACTTGGTGCCGGTTCAATTGCCATGCTTGTTGTTGATGAAAATTATATGGTCATGGAATGCCAAGTGATGAAAGGGATTACTGTACTTTCCACTTTTAAAGAAATTGAAAAGTATAAAGGTCTCCATGTAGGCTCCATGCTCGATTCTCTTCATGAATCAGCAAAACAAGAGAAAAAATCAAAAAAGAAACAAAAAATGCCTGCTATAAGTGATGCTCTGAATACAGCTGCAGAAAGTGCATTGTTATCCATCTCTCGAAAAGCTATGCCAAATGCCTAAATGTTGAAAAATATAGCAGCTTCCTTGCAAAGCCGACGGAGGAAGCTGCTTCTTTCAAAATAGGAAAATACGAACAAAGGGGTGTGTGACCATGGAATGGATTCAATGGTTTGGAGAACACTTTATTGGAATGTTTAATGCTGGTGGAGAACAGTTTATGGGACTGCTTACGGGAATTGTTCCTACACTTGTCGTATTATTAACCTTTACTTATGCAATGATTAAGTTTATTGGGGAAGAAAGAGTAACAAGAGTAATTAAGTTTGCATCCAAATATACGGTTCTGAGATATACATTAATGCCGATCTTATCTATACTCCTTCTTACTAATCCAATGGCATATACATTTGGAAGATTTGTAGAAGAAAAGCAAAAACCTGCATTTTATGATTCGCTCGTTTCTTTTTTACACCCAGTAACAGCATTGTTTCCTTATGCAAACGCAGGTGAGCTTTTCGTCTATCTAGGAATTGCTAACGGCTTAACACAAGCTGGATATGCGACTTCAGAATTAGCAGTCAGATTTTTCTTGGTAGGTATAGTAGTTATGTTCCTTAGAGGAATTATCACTGAACAAATTACAAAATACTTGGCAAATCGGATGTAAGCGCATTCTACTGAGAAGGGGAGATGAACGATGGCATATAAAGCTGTCTTTGTAGATAAAGGTTCAGGCGGTTGGGGAAAAGGGCTAACAATAGAGCCAAAAGGTAAAAAAGTGAAAGTAGTTTCTATTACTGGCGGAGGTATTCACCCTGTCGCAAGAAGAATTGCAGAATTAGCAAATACAGAAGCGATTGATGGTTTTAAAAACTCTGTACCAGAAGATGAAATGATGTGTGTGGTCATTGACTGTGGCGGTACAGCCAGGATTGGATTATATCCAATGAAAAGAATTCCTACAGTAGATATTTTAGGATCTTCGCCTTCAGGCCCGCTAGCTAAGCATATTACCGAAGATATCTTTGTTTCTGGTGTGACAGAAAAAGAGATTTCAATTGCAGATGGTGCCGGTTCTGCTGCTGCTGAAAAGGAAGAGAATGCTGAGGAATCTAATAGCAGATTTGATACATCTGATAAAGAAAAATTCCAAGAAGAATACAAAAAGGTCAAACAAGAGCAGCAAGGAAGCAATGAAAATTTCTTAATGCGTTTTTCTAAAGGAATTGGTAAAGTAACAGGTACGTTTTATCAAGCAGGTCGAGACTCGATCGAAATGTTATTGAAGAATATTATCCCATTTATGGCCTTCGTCAGCATGCTGATTGGTATAATCAATTATACTGGCATTGGCGATATCATTGCGAATACAATGTCACCGCTGGCAAGTTCCATTTGGGGTTTAATCGTGATCGTTATTATTTGTACGATCCCATTATTATCACCAGTTCTTGGACCTGGTGCAGTAATCGCTCAAGTTATTGGGGTACTAATCGGAAGTCAGATTGCATTAGGGAATATTCCTCCCCACTTTGCGCTTCCAGCACTATTTGCCATTAACGGTCAAGTAGGTGCAGACTTTGTTCCTGTAGGTTTATCACTTGGGGAAGCTAAGCCTGAAACGGTACAATATGGTGTTCCAGCTGTATTATACAGCCGCTTAATCACAGGTGTTTTAGCTGTTGTTATCGCTTACTTTGCTAGCTTTGGCATGTATAATTAAAATTGTATGATTAAAATGAATACAGGGGGTAATACAATGAGTAAATCAATTATCAAAGAAGTTGGTCCATTAGTTCCTAGTTTTGAAGCGGAAAAGGTAGTTATATTATTCGGTCCTTCGGCTCCAGCGGAGTTACGGGAGATTTCAGTTATTCATGAGCAGGAAGCAGTTGCAGATGATTTTATCCAAGAGGGCGGAAAGTTTATTGTAGGCAATAAAGAATACACTGTTACAGCTGTTGGTTCTGCAGCCAATGCAAATTTCAAAGAGTTAGGCCATATTTCAATCTATTTTCAAGAGCCTGACGGAGATGTTCTGCCTGGAGCCGTTTTTGTTAGTCCTTCTGAATTTCCTGTATTTAATGAAGGAGAAGAAATTAAATTCACTAAATAAAGAATGAATAGAATGGATGATTTATATGTCCTCACTTGAAGATAGAAGGTTGTTGGTCAAAGTGGCCAATATGTATTATGAAGAAGGAGCAACTCAGTCAGAAATTGCTAAATCAATCGGGGTAAGCCGATCGCTTATTTCTAAATATCTGGCAAAAGCAAAAGAATCAGGAGTCGTTGAAATCATTATACATGATGATGAAGCACATCCGTATATGGCTCTTGAATCAAAGGTTGAGCGAAGATATGACCTGAGAGAAGTGGTTTGTGTTTCGAGTGGAGAAGGAGAGAGTGTTAAGGCTCGCTTAGGTGCTGCTGCAAGCAAGTACTTATTGCGAATCATAAAGGATGGTCAAACGATCGGGATTTCATCTGGAACAACACTGAATGAAGTAGCAAAATCTCTTCCCAGTCAGCATTTTTCTGGGCTCACCATTGTTCCGCTCGTTGGCGGGATGGGGGATGAACGGGTAGACATCCACTCTAACAGTATTGTTGCAAAAGTAGCGGAGAGTTTTCATGCTGACTATAAGTTGTTGCATGCACCTGTGCTGGTAGATTCAAAAGAGGCGAAAGAAGTTATTGTACAACAATCTTTCATTAAAACCATTTTTGATATTGCCAGTAAATCGGATATTGCAGTAGTAGGGATTGGCGGTACACCTGAACACTCTACAATGGTGAAATCGTATCTGCACCAAGTGAACCAAAAGGAGTTTAATTATGAAGGGATTGTGGGAGATATTTGCTACAATTTTATTGACCGTAATGGTGAAGCATTCTCCAATCCGTGGAATGATAAGGTCATTACAATGGAGTTGGAAAATCTAAAGAAGATTCCTTTGGTTATTGGTGTTGCAAGCGGTAAGGAAAAAGTCGAAGCCATTCGGACTTCACTGTTCGCCAAACTAATTGATGTTCTTATTACAGATGAAAATACAGCAAAAGAATTATTAGATTGAAGCAACTAGGAAATGAGGTGATGAAGTAACATATCACCTCATTATTTATTATCTTATTCTGTTAGTTAATAGGGGGAGTTTAAAGTGACAAAATTCTTAGATCAGCTGTCCATTGATACGATACGTACACTTTCAATAGACAGCGTTGAAAAAGCGAATTCGGGTCATCCGGGGATGCCAATGGGTGCAGCGCCAATGGCTTATACACTTTGGACAAAGTTTATGAATCAAAATCCATCAGATCCTAATTGGTTTAATAGAGATCGATTTGTGTTATCTGCGGGGCACGGATCGATGCTTTTATATAGTCTTCTTCACTTGTCTCATTATGATTTATCAATGGATGAGTTAAAGTCTTTCCGCCAATGGGGAAGTAAAACACCTGGTCACCCGGAATATGGACATACACCAGGCGTGGATGCAACAACAGGGCCGCTTGGTCAAGGTGTTGCAACTGCTGTGGGGATGGCCATGGCCGAAAAGCATTTAGCAGCTCGGTACAATAGGGACGATTACTCCATAATTGATCATTTTACATATGTTATTTGCGGAGATGGGGATTTAATGGAAGGAGTCTCCTCAGAGGCGTCTTCACTAGCAGGTCACTTAGGACTGGGAAAACTGATTGTTTTATACGATTCAAATGATATTTCACTAGATGGAGACTTACATAAATCTTTTTCTGAAAGTGTTGAAAACCGTTATAAGGCCTATGGCTGGCAAGTCATTCGAGTTGAAGATGGAAATAATGTGGCCGAAATTTCTTCTGCCATACAAGAAGCACAAAAAGATTTTGATCGCCCCACTCTAATAGAGGTGAAAACAACAATTGGATTTGGCTCACCCAATAAATCAGGAAAATCGGTTTCGCATGGCGCCCCACTTGGTTTTGAGGAAGCCGAATTGACAAAGAAATTTTATGGATGGGAATATGAGACATTTTATGTTCCTGAAGAAGTATACAAACATTTTGAATTAGAAGTACACGAAGCAGGTAAAGCCAAGCAGGAAGATTGGAATTCTGCTTTTGAATCCTATTCAAAGAAATATCCTGAACTGGCAGCAGATCTCGAGAAGGCAATTACTCAAAAGCTGCCAATGGAACTGGAGACAAAATTAACAACGTATGAAGTTGGAAAGTCTATGGCGACAAGGGCATCTTCAGGCAAGACGATTAATGAAATAGCAGAGATGGTTCCGTTCTTCTTTGGAGGATCTGCTGACTTAGCTGGCTCTAATAAAACTTATATGAATCAAAAAGGTGATTTCTCTAAGTTAGATGCCAGCGGTAAAAACATATGGTATGGTGTGCGTGAGTTTGCTATGGGCGCAGCAATGAATGGTATCGCTCTGCACGGGGGATTAAAAACATATGCCGGTACTTTCTTTGTATTTTCAGATTACCTAAGACCAGCCATTCGCCTGGCAGCATTAATGAAATTACCTGTTACCTATGTGTTCACACACGATAGTATTGCGGTTGGAGAGGACGGTCCTACACATGAACCTGTAGAACAATTAGCAGCATTGCGTTCAATGCCTGGACTTTCTGTGATCCGTCCTGCCGATGGAAATGAATCTACAGCAGCTTGGAAAATTGCTTTAGAATCAAGTGATACACCAACAGCGCTAGTACTATCACGACAAGACCTTCCTATATTAGAAGGAACAGTTGAAGGAGTCCACGATAAGGTTGCAAAAGGAGCATATGTTATATCACCAAGTAAAGGAGAAGAAGCAGATGTCCTTTTACTGGCTTCCGGTTCAGAAGTCAGCTTGGCAATAAAGGCTAAAAATGCTCTTTCTGCAGAAGGAATTGATGTTTCAGTTGTCAGTATGCCTTCTTGGGATCGTTTTGACAAACAGTCTTCTGTCTATAAGGAATCCGTTTTACCAAGAAATATAACAAAAAGAGTTGCAATTGAAATGGGCACATCATTTGGCTGGGAAAGGTATCTCGGCTTTGATGGTGAAATCATTTCCATTGATACATTTGGAGCATCTGCACCAGGAGATAAGGTTGTAGCAGAATACGGCTTTACTGTAGAAAATGTTGTGGATAAAGTGAAGCAGCATCTCTCAAAGTAAGTGTCAGCAGAAAAAGTTACATTTTAGAATTAAAATTTCATAACCGAAGCCATTCTAATGTGGTTTCGGTTTTTGATTAGAAAATATAAGATAGCGGAAGTTCTCTCTATTGTTTAGTTAAAGCCCATGATGTTTTCATACAACATACCACGGTCAGTGCTTTTCCATGAAGCGTGTTGTAAAATGAAGATATTAGGAAATGTTGGGCAGTATTAAAGGAGAGAATAGAAGAATGGACTGGCAGGAAAAACGTTACATGGTGAAAGTTTGCAGTATGTATTATCATGATGGGCTCACTCAAGCAGAAATCGCAAAAAAATTAGGTGTGTCCAGACCCGTTATTTCTAAATTGCTTCAAAGAGCTAAAGACGAGGGGATTGTGCGAGTATATATAATGGAAGAAAGTGTTCGCACGGTTGAATTAGAGAGAGAATTGGAAGATAAGTTCGAACTGGCTGATGCTGTTGTAATCCCGCATAATGGATTATCTGGAGAAATGGCAAGACGTGCTATTGGACAAGCTGCTGCACATTATATTTCACAAAATCTAAAAAATGTCGAAAATATTGGAATCTCTTGGGGAGAAACGCTGGCTCATTTCGTCAATGAATTTCCTTTCTTGAAAAAAGGTGATATTACCGTTGTCCCATTAGAAGGCGGGATGGGAATTAAAAATGTAAATATACATGCGAATCAGCTTGCGAATGAACTTGCAAAAAAATTGCATGGCAATTGTACTTACCTATATGCTCCTGCAATCGTCGAAAACGAAGAATTAAAGCAGCGATTAATGTCAACTCAAGATATACAAGCTGTATTGGAGATTGCCCGAGCCGTAGATATCGCGATTGTTGGAATAGGAAATCCTTTCGAAGATTCAACTCTAAGAAAAGTAGGATATATAGAAGAACAGGATCTAAGGGAGTTAGAAAAGAAGGAAGTTGCTGGTGACATTGGTTTTCGCTTTTTTAATATCAATGGTCAATCTATCAACGACTCTCTTACATCCAAAATTATTGGTGTGGAATTAGAAGAATTTAAAGAAATTAAAAAGGTCATTTGTATTGTAGAAGGAACCCATAAGGTAGATAGTTTGCTTGGAGCTCTTAGAGGCGGATTTATTGATATCTTAATTACAGATGAAATGACAGCCAGTGCTTTAATGAGTAAGGACACTGCTGGATTGTAAATAGTATTTGAACTAAATGATCGTCCAGAGGGAGGTACTTATGGATAAGAAAATGTTTATTGTTAAGAATGATGAAATTCAAGATGCCCTACTCAATAGTACAAGACAATATTTAACAGGCAAGTTAGCACTCCCGCAAGAGTTAAATTACTTTGAAGATGATAAATTGGAAATTGGCATTACATCCTACTCTGATGCATCTGCAGAAATGCCGCATTATCATACAAAAGCACATGAATATCAGTTTTTAGTCAGCGGTGTAACAGAGTATCTTGATCTTGATACAGGTGAAACCTACAGATTTGAGCAAGGAGATTTTTACGTAACTCCTCCAGGGATTAAGTATGCGCAAAGATCACTGCCAGGTACAACCATATTTTTTATCAAGTCACCAGGCGGAAATGACAAAGTCTCGATAGAAACAACACAAGAAGTAAGAGAATGGATGAATCAGCAAGTTAAATAAGCAGGTAATAAAAGAGGCTGGGACATAAGTATTTAACACACCTATTGAACCGAATGGTAAGGAAGGTCATCTTTCTAATCATTCGGTTTTTTATTTATAATTATAAAATATTTTTTATTTACATGAGTGAAATGGAGCGGAGGGCCCTCGACTCCTGCGGGCTGCAGAGCAAAGGGTGAGACCCCGCAGGAACGAAGTGACGAGGAGGCTCAGCTTGCTCCCCGCGGAAAGCGAGGGTCCGCAGCGCAATGGAACGGTCTTGATTAAATACCGAAACCAAGATATTGAATATTCGTGTTTTAGAAATAATAATTTCGTTTTGTCCCAGCCTCTTTTATTTTTGAAATTATTCACACGTAATGGAGGTAATGCCCCACGTATTGATGAGAGAGATAACTTGATTAAAACAAATAATTTAGCATATTCCCCGGCAGTCTGAAATTACTTAGACCCCATGAAAGAGGAATACATGAATAAAAATCGAAATATAAAGCAAATACTTCTGATTTTGTACATGGAATGAAAGCTGCAATTATGTAAGAAAGTGTAAGTGCTTCTTACGGAAGGAGGACAAAATGTTTTCAAACAAAATCATCTCATCGTTTAATGAAATGGAATGCTCGTTATACAAATATGTCATAACAAATGCTGAAAAGGTCACTTATATGAGAATCAGAGAATTGGCAGATGAAACACATGTATCGACTTCATCTATTTTGCGTTTCTGCAGAAAGCTGGATTGCGAGGGGTTTTCAGAGTTTAAAGTGAAACTTAAGCTCTATATTGCGAAAAACCAGCCTGAAGAGTTAAAAAGCACTCAGCATGCCCTGTCAGAATTTGTTGAACGGACGTTAAAAGGCAACTTTGAGTCTTATATAAAAGAGACAGCTTCCTTTATTTCTAAAGCAGAAAGTGTGATTTTTTTAGGTATTGGCAGCTCAGGAATTATGGCGGAATATGGGTCACGCTATTTGTCCAGTCTTGGGAAGTTCTCTCTTTATATTAAAGACCCTTTCTTTCCTATTCATTCAAAATACTCTAATGATAGTGTAACCATTGCCCTCAGTGTCTCTGGAGAAACAATGGAAATCATTGATTTAATAAAAAAATTAAAGGAAGAAGGCAGTACAATTGTGAGCATCACCAATCATAAAGATTGCACGATTGCCAGAATTTCAGATTTAAATATCTCTTACTATGTCACAGAAGAATACCGGAGCAAATCGAATATAACTACGCAAATTCCAGTTGTCTATTTACTGGAAACGATCGCCAAGGAAATTTATAAACAGGCTAACAGTTAAGGAACATCCTGTTTCAGTCTTGGAACAAGTAACAATATATGATACAAAATACAAATTTTAAAATTTGTATTTACTCTTTAAATGAAAGCGTATACAATATTGTATATAGAAAGAGGTGATTAAATGATCCATACAACTAAAAAAAATTTTCCAAGCGACTTTTTATGGGGATCTGCCTCGGCTGCATATCAAGTTGAGGGAGCATGGAATGCAGATGGCAAAGGGCCTTCTGTCTGGGATATCTATACTAAGCTTGAAGGAACAACGTATGAGGGAACGAATGGTGATGTAGCGGTTGACCATTATCATCGCTACAAGGAAGATGTTGCATTAATGGCAGAAATGGGTTTAAAAGCTTACAGATTTTCTGTTTCTTGGAGCCGCATATATCCAAACGGGACCGGAGAAGTGAATGAAGCTGGTTTACAGTTTTATGATGATTTAATAAATGAACTGATGCAGCATGGGATTGAACCGATTTTAACGGTATATCATTGGGATGTTCCACAGGCACTTATGGATCGATATGGCGCATGGGAATCCAGAGAAATTATCGAAGACTTTAATGAGTACTGTATAACTTTATACAAAAGGTTCGGCGACAGAGTGAAGTATTGGGTGACTTTAAATGAACAGAATGTTTTTATTGGGCTAGGATATCGTACAGGACTTCATCCGCCAGGAGTCAGGGATGATAAAAGAATGTACGATGCAAATCATATTGCCAATCTGGCTAATGCGAAAGCGATTCAATCTTTTCGAAGGTATGTACCTGACGGAAAAGTAGGTCCGAGTTTTGCATTTGGTCCAACGTATCCATACTCATGTCATCCAGATCATATTCTTGCCTATGAAAATGCGGAGGATCTGAACAACCACTGGTGGCTGGATATATATTGCTGGGGAACATATCCTAAGGTCAGTCTGAATTATCTGCAGGAGATTGGTGAAGCACCGACGATCTTAGATGGAGATATGGAGCTTCTTGCTTATGGACGCCCGGATTTTATTGGTGTGAATTATTATCGTTCAGGCACTGTGGAAATGAATCCTTTAGACGGCATTGGCATTGGGGCGATGAATACGACAGGAAAAAAAGGCACATCAGAAGAAAGCGGAATACCCGGGTTATATAAATCAAAAAGAAATCCGCATCTTGAAGCAACAAACTGGGATTGGGAAATTGATCCTGAAGGGTTGCGAATTGGTCTTAGAAGGCTGACAAGCCGGTATGGATTGCCGATTTTAATTACCGAAAACGGTCTCGGTGAGTATGACACGCTGTTAGAAGGAGAATATGTTTTAGATGACTATCGGATCGACTATATAAAGGCACATGTAGAAGCCTGCCGAAATGCAATTAGCGATGGTGTGGACCTGCTTGGATATTGTACTTGGTCCTTTACAGATATTTTAAGCTGGCTGAATGGTTATAAAAAACGCTATGGGTTTGTGTATGTGAACCGGGATGAACATAGTGAAAAAGATCTGCGCCGGATTAAGAAGAAAAGCTTTTATTGGTATAAGCAAGTCATAGAAACGAACGGAAATAACTTACAGAATATTCCGTCGGAGATATTGAAGGAGGAGCATCAATGAAAAAAATCTTATTAGTTTGTGCAGCTGGAATGTCCACCAGCCTGCTGG
Organism: Bacillus mesophilum; assembly: GCF_008923265.1. Classification (NCBI taxonomy): domain Bacteria; kingdom Bacillati; phylum Bacillota; class Bacilli; order Caryophanales; family Bacillaceae; genus Bacillus; species Bacillus mesophilum. The sequence goes on from NZ_WBOT01000013.1 coordinate 40,090, forward strand.
TTAACAAAATGAATGAAGCAGCCAGCGGCAAAGGTGTTGAAATAGATATAGTTGCTCTGCCTGTATCTGAATGTGAAAAAGCAGCCGCAGAAGTAGATGTTGTCCTGCTTGGTCCTCAGGTCAGGTATCAGAAATCTCAGGTGGACGCTATGGTAGGAGGGAGGGTGCCGGTAGAAGTAATCGATATGAGGGCTTATGGAACCATGAATGGAGGAGCAGTACTTGAAAGAGCCTTGGAGCTGATAGATGGAAAATAAAAAAAGAATATAGGGGGTAAATCATGGGATTCATGGATCGCTTTGAACGTGTAATGGAAAAGGCGCTTGTGCCAGTAGCAGCAAAGCTGAATTCTCAGCGTCATATTGTCGCCATTCGGGATGCGTTTATATTGGCATTTCCGATCACGCTTGCTGGATCATTAATTGTTCTATTAAACTTTGCGGTGCTTGCACCAGATGGCTTTATTGCTAAGATGCTATTTTTGCATAAATTATTTCCTAATCTGGCAGATTTTCAGCAGGTTTTTGCACCTGTCTTAAATGGTTCAACTAGTATTCTATCAATTTTCATCGTCTTTCTGATAGCGAGGAATATAGCCATTGCTTTAAAGGCCGATGATTTGTTGTGTGGACTGACGGCTTTATCTGTATTTTTTATCGTATATCCTGAATATATCATTGTGGATGGTGCAAGCCTTCTATCTACCCAATGGGTAGGTGCTCAAGGATTATTCGTGGCGATGCTGATTGGTTTGCTCGTAGGAGAAGTTTTCAGTAAGCTGTCAAAAGCAAAGAGGCTGCAGATTAAAATGCCTGCTTCTGTGCCTCCTGCAATTTCAAGAACGTTTCTAGTACTTTTCCCGATTGTAATCATTACAATTCTTTTCTCAATTGGTAACGCTATCATCTTAGCGATTTTCCCAGATGGCATTCATGCATTAATCTACACATTAATTCAAACGCCTTTAAAAGATTTAGGCACGAATATTGTTTCTTTGGTCATCTTAGCGATTGTTTCTAACTTGCTTTGGGTGTTTGGTATTCATGGACCAAATACGATTGCAGCTATACGTGAGGGCATGTTTGCAGAAGCTGGTCTTGAAAATTTAGAGTTTGTTGCAGCAAATGGAACAGCATGGGGAGCGCCGTATCCTGTTACTTGGGCCATTAATGATGCTTTTGCCAACTACGGCGGATCTGGAATGACGCTAGGATTAATTATCGCCATCTTTATTGCCTCAAGAAGGAAAGACTATCGGGATATCGGAAAGCTTTCCATCGCACCAGGTCTCTTTAATATTAATGAACCGATCATTTTCGGGTTGCCGGTTGTGTTAAATCCAATCTTAATTGTGCCTTTTATCCTTGTACCTGCGATTAATATCATCATCGGATATATAGCGATCACGACAGAGCTCATACCGCCGATTGCGTATTCGGTTCCATGGACCACTCCAGGACCGCTGATCGCCTTCTTTGGCACAGGCGGAAACTGGCTAGCGTTAATTATAGGGTTTTTGTGCTTAGCGATTTCTACACTCATTTACCTGCCATTTGTTATTGCGGCAAATAAAGCAGCGAATGCTCAGAAATCAGTTGAAACGGATACAAAGAATGTATCTATGTAATTGTATTTAAATGATGGTGCTCCCGCCATGATCAGATGGCGGGAGCATGAAGAATAAGGATCGGAAGGAGAAAACGATGGAAACCTATCACGTGCAAATGAACTGTGGGCAAATCTCGTATATTTGTGATTTTTTTAAAGATTACAAGGATGATCATGTGACAACCGAACTGCAATCCTCTAATAGGGTCCAAGCGGTTTTTTCTGTTTCAACTGAACTAAAGAAGGATGATACAGAAAGACATTTAAAACAAGTATTCAAAGAATCAAAGTTTGGACCAGGTCTTTATTATTCCATGAAAGTGCTGTAGAAGGAGTGGTAGGTTTGTATGCAGCTTTTGATATAGGCGGTACAGAAGTGAAGTATGCAATGCTTTCGGTGGATGGAGATTTTTTTCATAGAGGAAGCTTCCTAACAGAAAGAGACAATGGACAATTGATTTTAAATCAAATGCTGGATGTAATATCACACTATAAGGATTTAAAAGGAATAGCCATTAGTGCACCAGGATTTGTGAATGCTTACACAGGCTTTATCGAAAAAGGCGGAGCCATAACAGATTTTGATGGTTTTAACATGAAGGACTATTTAGAAGACAAAACGGGATTACCTGTCACCGTTGAAAATGATGTCAATTGTGTGGCACTTGCAGAGAAATGGCAGGGAAAAGCAAAAAAGCTTGAACATTTTCTTTGTTTGACGATCGGCACTGGAATCGGCGGGGCAATGGTCCTTGATAATAAACTATATCGAGGAGCATCGTTTGCAGCTGGCGAGTTTGGCTACATGATTACACATGGCCTGCAGGGAAGCTCGATAGATAAAAGTACCTTAAGTTCAACAGCTTCTGTGTATGGCCTGCGAAAAAGGTACGCTGAAATAAAAGGGATTTCAATGAAGGATATAACAGGGGTAGAGATTTTTGAAGCAGCAGACCAAGGAGATGAGGATGCAATCAATGAGATTGAATCCTTTTATGACCATTTATCAACGGGGCTTTACAATCTATATTTTATGTTTAACCCAGAAAAGATTTTAATCGGCGGAGGGATCAGTGCCCGCACAGAGTTATTAGAAGAAGTCCGTCAAAGAGTATGTAAACTGAATGATTATATTGATGAAAACATCATAGATATTTGTCATTTTAAAAATGAAGCTGGATTAATCGGTGCTTTGTACCACCATCTAGAACAATATAAAACTGAAAAAAAGGATGAGACTGTATGGAAGGGTTAGAAGCTGCAGCATTTCAGATTATAAGTAATGTGGGAACAGCAAAAAGTCTTATTATGGAAGCGCTTTTTGCTGCACGGGCAGGAAATTACCAGGAAGCAGAGGAGAAATTAACAGAATCCAAGCAATATATGAACGAAGGGCATCACGCTCATATGGACCTGATTCAGCAGGAGGCATCCGGAGAAAAGCTGCCATTTTCTCTGCTGCTGATGCATGCAGAGGACCAAATGATGAGTGCAGAAACGATCAGGGATTTAGTTTCAGAAATGATTCTTATGTATAAGGAAATGCGAAGCTAAGGAGGAATTATCTTGAAAAAAGGAATTAAAATTGTAACTATTGGCGGAGGTTCAAGCTACACACCGGAGCTTATCGAAGGATTTATTAAAAGATATGATGAGCTTCCAGTAAGAGAGTTGTGGCTTGTTGATATTGAAAAGGGAAAAGAGAAGCTGAATATTGTTGGAAACTTAGCAAAAAGAATGGTAGAAAAAGCCGGTCTGCCGATCGACATTCATCTTACGATAGATCGCCGTGAAGCTTTGAAGGATGCAGACTTTGTCACAACCCAATTTAGAGTAGGGCTGCTGGAGGCTAGAGCAAAAGACGAGCGCATTCCTCTTAAGTATGATGTCATCGGACAGGAAACCAATGGTCCTGGCGGCTTATTTAAAGGGCTGCGCACGATTCCAGTCGTGTTAGATATTTGCCGTGATATGGAAGAGCTATGTCCAGATGCCTGGCTTGTGAACTTTACTAATCCTGCGGGAATGGTGACAGAAGCAGTTCTTCGTTATAGCAATATTAAGAGAGTAGTAGGGCTGTGTAATGTCCCAATTGGAATGAGGATGGGCATAGCAAAAGCTCTTGGAGTTGAGCCAGAGCGAGTTCAAGTAGACTTTGCAGGATTGAATCATATGGTGTTTGGACTGGATGTTTATGTCGATGGAAAAAGCGTACTAGATGAAGTCATCGCTGCCCTCGGCAACCCGGAGAATGAGATGACCATGAAGAATATTGCCGGCTTTGCATGGGATGCCGATTTTATTAAAGGTATGGGTGTCATTCCATGCGGCTACCACCGTTATTATTACAAAACAAATGAAATGCTTCAGGAAGAAAAGGAAGCTTCGTTTGAAAATGGAACGAGAGCAGAAGTTGTTCAAAAGCTTGAAGCTGAACTGTTTGAGCTCTATAAAAATCCAGATCTGGCTATCAAACCTCCTCAGCTGGAGAAACGTGGCGGAGCATATTACAGTGATGCGGCCTGCAGCCTCATCAACTCAATCTATAATGATAAACGTGATATTCAGCCAGTCAACACACGAAACAATGGTGCCATCGCAAGCATTCCAGATGATTCTGCAATTGAAATCAACTGTGTCATTACGAAAGAGGGGCCAAAACCAATTGGAATTGGTGATCTGCCTGTGCCAGTCCGTGGACTTGTACAGCAGATTAAATCGTTTGAAAGAGTTGCTGCAGAAGCGGCTGTTACAGGAAATTACCATACAGCTTTAGTGGCAATGACCATCAATCCACTAGTTCCTTCAGATACGATAGCGAAAAAAATCCTGGATGAAATGCTCGAAGCGCATAAAGAAGACTTGCCACAATTTTTTTCTGAGATTAAATCATAATATTGTTTTGGTAAGAGCTTGAAGCAAAGTATGTAGATGCTTGCTTCAGGCTTTTTTTGTATAATTTTGTATATGCTTTTTGAAAGGATTGAAATGTGGAAGACTTTTGTAGCGCACGTTTATTTTGTGATTTGGTAGTATTTTTAGCAGATTGTTTGTTTTAGTTAGTGCAGCTAGTATGATAACTGGGTGGATAGTGGGATTTGAGGGTTAATGGGACTCTGTAATCAGAAAGTGGGAGTATGCTGTTGTGTTATTTTGGTTGAATGCTACTCGTGCTTCCAACATTTAGGGAAGGAGTCGTAAATCCGGAATAAACAAGACAGTATAATCCAGAATATGGTATATGGTGTCGCAATTCTGAGTTAAACACGACCCAATAATCCAACATGTGGAAAAAGGAGTCGTGATTCCGGAATAAACAAGACATTGAAATCCAGAATATGGTATATAGTGTCGTGATTCTAAGTTAAACACGACTAAATAGTCCAACATATGGAAAAAGGAGTCGTAATTCCGGAATAAACAAGATAGTACAATCCAGAATATGGTATATAGAGTCGTGATTCTGAGTTAAACACGACCCAATAATCCAACATGTGGAAAAAGGAGTCGTGATTCTGAGTTAAACACGACCCAATAATCCAACATGTGGAAAAAGGAGTCGTGATTCCGGAATAAACAAGACAGTATAATCCAGAATATGGTATATAGAGTCGTGATTCTGAGTTAAACACGACCCAATAATCCAACATGTGGAAAAAGGAGTCGTGATTCCGGAATAAACAAGACAGTATAATCCAGAATATGGTATATAGAGTCGTGATTCTGAGTTAAACACAACCCGATAATCCAACATATGGAAAATGGAGTCGTGATTCCTGAATAAACAAGACAGTATAATCCATAATATGGTATATAGTGTCGTAATTCTGAGTTAAATACGACCTTATAATCCAACATATGGAAAAAGAGCCGTGATTTCGGAATAAACGCAACTGCATAATCCATAATATGTTATATAGTGTCCTGATTTTATGATAAACACGAGACATTAGTCCAACATATGGAAACCAGTCTCGTTTATCCGGTTTCTATCCTAAATATAAATTTCAGAAATTCATAATAAGACTAGAATCAACCTAGCCAAAACACAATGATTTTAATACGAGCAACGAATCCCCTCATCTTTTCGCAAAAACAACCGGCTACTTCATTGTGTCTCATTTATCATATTAAAACCTCGAAATGCTGATCTATTTAGACAATTACCACAGAACAAAATGCTTGAAGTCAATGTTTATAAAACGGTCAAGCCTACTTCCTTTTTCTTGTAAAATTCTGAAAATAATGTAAGTAATAAAACCTATTGCAATACATATTAAAAAGACATAGAATTACTTTGGAATTCGAAATATAGCACGTTCTTTAATGAACATTTTATTGTATAAAGGGGGGCGCTTATGCCTCGGGTAGTATGGCTTTTGGTCATCGGAATGGCTGTGAATGTAACCGGTTCTTCTTTTTTATGGCCATTGAATACGATTTACATTCATGATCAGCTTGGTAAGTCTCTCTCAGTTGCTGGACTTGTGCTTATGTTAAATGCTGGTGCAAGTGTGGTCGGCAATCTTATCGGCGGAACTCTTTTTGATAAGATCGGCGGCTTTAAGTCTGTTCTTCTCGGGATAGGTATTACCGTTACGGCGTTAACAGGCCTATCCTTCTGGAATGATTTCTTTGCATATGTTGTCTTTTTAACGATTGTTGGATTTGGCTCGGGAATTGTATTTCCATCCATGTACGCAATGGCAGGGTCTGTGTGGAAGGAAGGCGGTCGAAAAGCGTTTAATGCTATTTATATAGCGCAAAATGCAGGTGTTGCGATTGGTTCTGCTTTAGGCGGATTTGTAGCGTCCTTTTCATTTGATTTAATATTTGCGGCCAATACTTTTATGTATATTATTTTCTTATGTATCGCAGTGTTCGGCTATAAAGGCATTAAAGCTGAAAGTACACAATCCTCTGTAATCGCTGAAAGTGGAGCGATAAAGAATCATACGAAACTATATGCTCTTCTAACATTATGTATAGGCTATTTACTTTGCTGGGTGGGGTATGTGCAGTGGCAATCGACCATCTCAACATATACGCAGGAACTCAATATATCTTTAAGTCATTACAGTTTACTATGGACAGTGAATGGTGCTCTTATTGTGCTAGGACAGCCGCTTATCAGTCCACTTGTTAAAAGAATCAACTCCTTAAAACTTCAAATAAATATTGGAATTATCATATTTATTGTGTCATTTGCTGTAGCCGCTGTTGTTCAGGAGTTTTCAGCATTTATGGCATCCATGGTGATTTTAACGATTGGTGAAATGCTGATCTGGCCTGCTGTTCCAACCATTGCTAATTCTCTTGCTCCTAAAGGCAGAGAAGGTTTTTATCAAGGAATTGTCAACAGCACTGCAACGGGCGGACGCATGATCGGACCACTTCTTGGAGGTTTACTGGTCGACTTCTACGGAATTTCAATGTTATTTATGTTATTAATTGTGCTTCTGGTCGTATCCATTTTTACAACGCTTATTTATGACCGGAAACTGAAGGAAAATAAACAGCTTGCACATGCATCATAAATTTTAAAAAGGACGCTGAATGAGTTTCATTTCACGTCCTTTTTTTACTTTATATGGTTAAGGAAGATCAGCTATGCAGCTGTCATCCTCTATATAAACCGTGTGGCGGAAAAAGCTTTTCAAAAGAATCCACCGTGCTGGATACATGTTGATGAAGGACTGCATGGCTTCATATGAATGGACTAGTAAATAATCTACAGGCTGTCTTGTTTCTTTAATATCATAAAAAAGAGCATGTGGAATGGTGTAATAAGGATTAAGCTGATAAGGATTTAATGTTTTTTCTTTTAAATGCTGTATTTTCATATAATTTGTTAGGCAATTGATTTGTAATTGTTTGCTTTCTGCCTTTGATAAACCTTGTAAACTAAGATTTTCATTGACTAGCATGATCGCATACATATAGAATCACATCCTCACTATATGTTTGGCCTAAAATTCAGCCTGATATACGTTTGTGAAGTAGAAGAACAGTGTTCTTATCAAAAAAAACTTTATGAATTTGACTTGGTCTTTATCAAAGGTTGTGAAGAGTCAGTTGTTGTGATCACAATGTACTAGAGCACCTTTTGTGGAAAGTACTAGCGAGACTGAATAGTGGGAATCATCTGCGGTACATAAATAAAATAAGCGGAGCATTTCCGCTTATTTGCGTTTTGGAGCTTTTGGGGGAGAAAATAAGCGGAGTTTTTCCGGTTATGTACAGATAAATCGGTCATATTTATGTATTTTGAGGAGATAGCCGGAATTTCTCCCTCTATTTTAGCTGTTTTCCGAACAATATCTTAAATAAAGGGAATTTCTCCGCTTATGATAAACGAGACTATCTGCATCTAATCAACCTGGACGGCTTTCGGTAATCTCCCTCATTGTCGGGTATGCTGCTAAAATATCACTGCACTGCTAATGTACTCACATCCGTCACACCCTTAATCAGCACTGCATATCCTATGTACTATATTTCTTCTGGAAAAGCCCGCTTGCATCCTGGCGGGAAATAAATTACAATGTCAATATATTTATATTGAACTGCTATGATAAGGAATAGTAATGATCGCTTGCCTTGACCTATAGAGAGCTGACGGGTGGTGAAAGTCAGCCTGGCACATCATGAACTCGCCTTTTGAGCAGCAAGCATGAACCTTCAGTAATGCTTGCCGTATTCCGCGTTAAGGATGAATGAAGCGGGTGACTTTGTCACTAATGTGGGTGGTACCGCGGGAGTAATAATACATATATCTCTCGTCCCTTATTTTTAAGGGACGGGAGTTTTTTATTTTTGCTGTTTTTCAACAGCTAACTAAAGCGGAAGTGGGAAGGTGAGCTCCGCAGGCACTCGCCAAGCAAGCTCTCTACTTCCCCGCGGAAAGCGAGTACCCTGAAGCGGAATAACTATTTTTTGTTCTTTATAGTTAGCAGTTATTATGATTTAGGAGGAAACAGACATGAACTTCAATCATCAGGAGATTGAAAAAAAGTGGCAGCAATATTGGGAAGAAAATAAAACATTCAAAACTAGCGAAGAAGAAGGCAAGCGTAAATTCTATGCGTTGGATATGTTCCCATATCCATCAGGCGCCGGCTTGCATGTTGGGCACCCGGAAGGATACACGGCTACAGATATCCTTTCTCGTATGAAAAGAATGCAAGGCTACAATGTCCTGCACCCAATGGGCTGGGACGCATTTGGATTGCCAGCAGAGCAATATGCGATTGATACAGGAAATGATCCTGCAGAATTTACCGAAAAAAATATCAATACATTCCGCCGTCAAATTAAAGCACTGGGCTTTTCTTACGATTGGGATCGCGAAATTAATACAACAGATCCAGACTATTACAAATGGACACAATGGATTTTTATCAAGCTCTATGAAAAAGGCTTAGCTTATATCGATGAAGTGGCGGTAAACTGGTGTCCAGCTCTAGGAACTGTTTTAGCCAATGAAGAAGTCATTGATGGAAAAAGTGAGCGCGGCGGGCATCCTGTTGAACGCAGACCGATGCGCCAATGGGTGTTGAAAATTACGGAATATGCTGATCGACTTCTTGACGATTTAGATGATCTTGATTGGCCTGAAAGTCTAAAAGATATGCAGCGCAATTGGATTGGCCGTTCAGAAGGTGCTGAGGTAACATTTAGCATTGATGGTCATGACGATACATTTACTGTATTTACAACACGCCCTGATACACTTTTTGGAGCAACTTATGCCGTTTTAGCACCTGAACATGCATTGGTGGATGCCATTACAACAGAAGCTCAAAAAGCTGAAGTTCAGGCATATATTGAGAAAATTAAATCCAAGAGCGATCTAGAGCGTACAGACCTGGCGAAAGAAAAAACAGGTGTCTTTACGGGTGCATATGCGATCAACCCGGCAAGCGGCGAAAAAATGCCAATTTGGATCGCGGATTATGTTCTTGTCAGCTACGGAACTGGTGCGATCATGGCAGTACCTGCACATGATGAGCGTGACTACGAATTCGCACAAGCATTTGAATTACCGATTGTAGAAGTTGTGGCAGGCGGAGATGTCAGCAAGGAAGCATATACTGGCGATGGCGAGCATGTGAACTCTGATTTCCTAAATGGCCTTGATAAAGAAGAAGCGATTACTAAAATGATTGCATGGCTTGAAGAGAAAGAGATTGGCACGAAGAAAATTACTTACCGCTTGCGTGATTGGCTATTCAGCCGCCAGCGCTACTGGGGTGAGCCAATTCCAATTATCCATTGGGAAGATGGCACAATGACAGCTGTACCGGAAGAAGAGCTTCCGCTTATTCTGCCTAAAACAACAGAAATCAAGCCGTCAGGAACAGGTGAATCACCGCTTGCTAATATTGAAGACTGGTTAAATGTTGAGGATCCGGCAACAGGCAAAAAAGGCAGACGTGAAACAAATACAATGCCGCAATGGGCAGGCAGCAGCTGGTACTACCTTCGTTATATCGATCCGAAAAACAGCGAAAAAATTGCTGATCCTGAAAAAATTAAAAAATGGCTTCCAGTTGATATTTATATCGGCGGTGTCGAGCATGCCGTGCTTCACTTGCTATATGCAAGATTCTGGCACAAAGTGCTATATGATATTGGAGTAGTGCATACAAAAGAGCCGTTCCAAAAACTATTCAACCAAGGGATGATTCTTGGCGATAATAATGAAAAAATGAGTAAATCAAAAGGAAATGTTGTTAATCCGGATGATATCATTTCAAGTCATGGAGCAGATACACTGCGTCTATACGAAATGTTTATGGGACCGCTGGAAGCTTCAATTGCCTGGTCAACAAATGGTCTTGATGGAGCAAGAAGATTCCTTGACCGTATCTGGCGCCTATTTATTGAGGAGAATGGCCAGCTATCCTCCCGTATTAAAGGGAATGAAGAAGGCGGAGAGCTTGAAAAGGTATACCATCAGACTGTTAAGAAGGTAACAGAGGACTTTGAAGGACTGCGCTTTAATACAGCTATTTCTCAAATGATGGTCTTCATCAATGATGCATACAAAGCAGAAAATCTGCCAGTAGGCTATGCAGAGGGCTTTGTTAAAATGCTTTCTCCAATTGCTCCACATATTGCAGAAGAACTTTGGGCGAAGCTGGGTCATAGCGGTACGGTTACGTATGAGTCTTGGCCGGCATTTGATGAAGCGAAACTGACAGACGATGAAGTAGAGATCGTTGTTCAAGTGAATGGAAAAGTAAAAGCAAAATTAATGGTTCCAGCAGATGCACAAAAAGACATCCTTGAGCAAATAGCAATGGAGGATGACAAGGTCAAAGAGCAAATTGAAGGCAAAACAGTTAGAAAAGTGATTGCTGTGCCTGGAAAATTAGTTAATATCGTTGCAAATTAATAAAAAACATTCCCTGATTGCTTTTTCAGGGAATGTTTTTTACACTATCAGTATTATAAATGAGCAGCACGGTTGAATTTCGACGCTGTGGCTCATTTAGGAATGTAGTATAAGTGCAACTAAGCCTCTGGCTGTGCCTTGCAGGCTTGCCAGTCGGCAAGTTTTCTTTACTATAGTAATAGTGAAATCGGCAATAGAAAGGATGTACGTGAAATGATTCCAGAAATTACTACAGAAGAATTAGAACAAAAGCTTAAAGCTGGTGAAAAGCTTGAACTGATTGATGTGCGTGAGGATGATGAGGTTGCTGGGGGAATGATTCCTGGCGCAAAACATATTCGTATGGGGACAATTCCTGAAAATCTTGATCAGTTTGAGAAAGAAAAGGAATATATCTTTATCTGCCGTTCTGGCGGCCGAAGCGCCAATGTTTGTCATTACCTGCAGGACCAAGGCTATAAGGTCGTCAACATGAAAGGCGGCATGCTTGACTGGAGCGCCGAAACTGAATAAATAGCATAAGCACCCAAACTGACTTGGGTGCTTTATTTATGTCTGGCTGCAGGCGCTATTGACTCTATGGTCTAAGCCAAACCAGCCAAAAGGTAAAAGACCGACCTTCTGTCTGGCTCGTCTTATGCTTGTCGTCCCTGGACGAGCGCCTTCCGATTTTCTTTATTATGCAATGATTAGAAAATATAAATCCTGCCCATTTTTATAAGGATCTTCAGCAAGAGTGTAGCCATGCTTTACCACTTCTTCTGGTACATTTTTAAAGGCAGGCGGGCAATCAGCAATTACCTGCAGGACTTCTCCTTTTTGCATGCCTTCGAGTGCCTCGAGAGAATAGATAACAGGATATGGACAAGGCTCTCCTCTTAAATCTAGCGTATAATCTATCTTCATGCGACATTCTCCTTTCTTTTTTTAAATCCAGTTCCGAATCGGTAATTTTTCTCCCAAAAGTTAGTGATCATATACCAGGCAAGCAGCATTAGCAACGTAAGTATTAACGCCAAAAATGCTCCAAATGTATTCATTAAGTTGATTGGAGATCCCATTTTTACAAAAACATCATAAATGCCAAGGTGATCCCAGCCAAATGAAAGCAGTGTAACACCAAGGATGTTTCCTGCAAAAACAAAAAGATACAACACTTGACCTTCCATGACTCTGTACATCATGCCTGTCTCACAGCCGCCAGCCAAAACAATGCCTAATCCAAAAAGGATTCCGCCAATAAGAGTGCTTGGTGCGGCTATTTTTGTAATTGGTTCAAGTCCGTAGATTAAAATGACTGAAAACGTGGCAATTGTACTAATGGCAATTCCAAATGTGATGGCTTTTGCCATTGTTGCCCGTCCGCTCACCCAAAGATCACGAAAAGCAGAGGTAAAGCAGATTTGACCTCTTTCTATTAAAATGCCAAATGCTGCTCCAAAAATGGCCGCAGTTCCAAGCATCGGTTTACCGCTAATGAAGAAATATAAAATCATCCCAAAATAAATAAGAGCAGCAGCAGTTCCGATATATGGCTGCTTTGATTTTTTCTTTTCTGTGATACAAGGCGGTGCCCCTTTTGTGAGTGCTGCTTTGCCTTTCCACCACTTCGTTTTTACAATTTTAAAACCAAAGAAAGTCCCAATAGCAGTGGAAACCATGAAAATCCATGAGTGGAAGGAGAACTGCGGTACACCTGTAAAAAAAGCAGCCAAATTACAACCGAGTGCCAGCCGTGCCCCAAATCCAGCAATAATCCCGCCGACTAATCCCTGTACCAATCTTCTCTTTTGCTTTGGTAATCTAATTTTAAAATTGCTGCTAAGTAATATCGTTATAAATGCTCCGATGAACATTCCCCAAACAATCCAGCCGTCTGTTCTTTCAAAAGTAGAACCTTCCATTCCTACAAGATTAAAATAAGCCCAGCCAGAAATATCTACCCCGAAAAATTCGAGGATATGACCTCCTAATCTAGTAAATTCTCCTGTTACCGCCCAGACTGTTCCGGTAATTCCAAAATAAACAGCAGACAGTATGCCTGTTATGCCTATGGCCCAATACGGATTCCAATAATTCCTTGTTAATCTTTTTAGTGTTGACATGCCTGACCCCTTTCAGGATACCTTCTTAATAAAGGGTAGAGGTAAGAACAGTATCCTTTATCACGCTCTAAATGTACGACGTTCGTTTCAGTCCTTTTATGATGATTCTAGTATTGCAAGTTAGATAGGCAATGTTAATTATAAAACAACTTGATTTCTTGGAATGTGACATTTGTTAAACAATAGAATAATAAGATTGAATTGTGTCCATAATGAGAAAAAAAGCAAATGAGGGAGAGTACAAGTGATTAAAGTTAAACTATTTGATCATGAACATGAAAAGGATTTAGAGGTTGAAATGAATAAATTTTTAGAAAAGATAGATGAGAAGAGGCTGCTTGATATTAAATATAATGTTGCTGCTGTTCAAGAAGAAGAGGATGAACAGATCTATTGTTTTTCAGCAATGGTCATATATAAGGCCTAATGAACGGTTCATTAGGCCTTATTATGCATCGTAAAATTATTTTGAAAATAATGCAGCATTTGTCCCTGCAAGTCTGCCTGTAACAAGAGCTGAAGTAATATTGTAGCCACCGGTATAGCCATGTATATCTAAAATCTCTCCGCAAAAATACAATCCATTCATTTTTTTTGAGGCCATTGTCTGCGGTTCGACTTCTTTAACCGATACACCGCCACCGGTTACGAATGCTTTATCCAGCGGCAAGGAGCCGTTAACAGTGAATTGAAAAGATTTAACATTCTTAATAAATGTGCGGATCTTTTCATTTGAAATGGTCGCATTTTGTTCTGCAGGATCAATTTCACTGCCCTCTAATAGGAATAGCAAATATCTTTCTGGAATAAAACCTTTAAGTGTGTTTTTAATACTTTTTTTCGGTTCTTCCTTCATTTTTCTTACTGTATCCTGAAAGAGGGGCTCTTCTTTTACATCGGGCATACAATCAATACTCATCGTTACGGCACCTTTTTCTTTCTTCATAGCCTTAACAGCAAATTGACTGCAGCGCAGAACGGCTGGACCACTGATGCCAAAGTGGGTGAAAAGCATATCCATTCGATGCGTAATCAGTGCTTTACCTTTAGGGTTTAATACACTTAATGCCACACTTCGCAGAGATAACCCTTGCAGCGTTTTCTCTTTAATAAAAGGTTCAGACGAAGTGAGCGGCACTTCTGTTGGAAAAAGATCTGTGATGGTGTGCCCAGCCTTTTCCGCCCAAGCATAACCATCTCCGGTTGAACCTGTATGAGGGACTGATTTGCCTCCAACAGCTATCACTATAGATTCAGCCTCAAAAATTTCTCCACTATGAAGCTCGACTGATTGAACAGAATCATTCTTGTAATGAATATCTTTAATGGGACTATTCTTTTTTATTTGTACATTTAACTCCTTCAGCCTATTCAGAAGGGCGTCAACGACAGATTGTGCTTTATCACTGACAGGAAACATTCTGCCATGATCTTCTTCCTTGAGGCGAATCCCCAGGTTCTCAAAGAAAGCGATAATGTCTTCATTGCTGAAGATATTAAGGGCGCTATACAAGAACCTCCCATTGCCGGGAATATGCTTAATGATCTCATCGACAGGCAGTCTGTTTGTTACATTACAGCGCCCTCCGCCAGAAATCGCCAGCTTTCTTCCAAGTTTCTCACCTTTATCTATAAGAAGCACTTTTGCTTTGTTTTCAGCTGCTCCGATTGCGGCCATCAATCCAGATGGTCCTCCGCCAACTACAATAACATCAAATTTCATTCTATCCACCAACTTATTTTCATTCGTTATATGCAACATGTTTTATTATACTTTATTTGTCACAATCATAAAAATAAAGAAGGAAATTTCCAGTTGAAAGTAGCATTCTGTAAAAAAGAAGAGTACACTACAAATAGTGTGCCAAAAAAAATGGAAACACTGGATTTATGCATGTTTAGAAATTACACTTGGCTATTGGCCAAGTTTATTTGATTATAATTAAGAAACGAAGCAAGGCGCTAGGGGCTCGAGGTGTCGCCCCTGAACGAGCGCCTTCCGCTTTACTGTAAATATAATATAAGGATTTTTGAACTTTGAATAATGTCTAGCTGCAGCGCCTAGCCCCTCGAGGTCATAAGCCAATCTGTCCAGAAGGTTAAAGCCATCTTGTCTTATGCTTGTCGGGGCTGAGCAAGGCGCTTCCGCTTTTCTTAAAAAACAGTGT
The DNA here is from genome assembly GCF_008923265.1 of Bacillus mesophilum. Classification (NCBI taxonomy): domain Bacteria; kingdom Bacillati; phylum Bacillota; class Bacilli; order Caryophanales; family Bacillaceae; genus Bacillus; species Bacillus mesophilum. Next base: position 55,371 of record NZ_WBOT01000013.1, read on the forward strand.
CTAGCTGCAGGCGCTAGGGGCTCGAGGTCATAAGCCAGTCTGTCCAGAAGGTTAAAGAGCAACCTTCCAGCCAGCCTGTCTTATGCTTGTCGCCCCTGGCCAAGCGCCTTCCGCTTTTCTAGTAAGGGTAGGGGTTTTATGTCTTCGAAGCTTTTGCGCGGTACGTTTATTTTAACACTTGGTACTTTTGTTTCTAAGCTCCTGGGGTTATTATATGTGATCCCATTTTCTCGTATTGTAGGGCCAGAGGGAACGATCCTTTATCAATATGCATATGTTCCTTATACGATTTTTCTAAGTATGTCCACCGCTGGTATTCCTCTTGCTATTTCTAAGTTTATTGCCAAATATAATGCTATTGAAGAATACTCAGTCGGCAGACGGCTGTTTAAATCAGGCATTTGGGTTATGATGGCAAGCGGAATCATCTGGTTTGCGATCCTTATGTATTTTGCTCCTGAGTTTGCAGCAATGTTTACCGATGCAAAAGAAAATCAGAAGCTTGAGGAAACGGTAACCGTTATACGTGCGGTCAGTTTTGCGCTCATTATTATTCCTTTTATGAGTTTAATTCGCGGTTTTTTCCAAGGGCATCAGTCCATGGGGCCATCTGCAGTTTCACAAGTAGTGGAGCAAATTGTCCGTATTGTTTTCTTGCTTGGCGGGGCTTATGTTGTTTTGAACTTGATGGATGGATCGATTGTAGATGCAGCTAGTGTTGCTACTTTTGCAGCGTTTATTGGGGGCATCGGAGGTCTTTTTGTCTTATTTTGGTATTGGTATAAAAGGAAGCCGCATTTGGATCAGCTGCTTCAGCATGATAAAGGGACTGTAGATATTTCTTTAAAGGACATGTACAAGGAAATTATCATCTATTCGATTCCTTTTATTTTTGTAGGAATTGCTAATCCTTTATTCCAGCTTATAGATCTATTGACTTTTAATAGAACAATGGATGCAATGGGTGTAGGAATTGAAGAATCTGAATCCCTTTTGAACATCCTGAATTTTGAAACCCATAAAATTGTTATTATTCCAGTGACACTGGCAATTTCGTTTTCTTTAACACTGATCCCAAGTATCACGAAATCATTCATGGATGCGGATCAGGCCTCACTTAATCGGCAGATGAATCAAAGCTTGCAGGTTATGCTCTTTTTAACATTGCCGGCAGCTGTTGGTGTGGCTTTGCTTGCAGAACCTGTTTATACGCTATTTTATACGGCAGACATTGAAGGTGCTGCGATTCTTCGTACATATGCACCAGTTGCTGTTTTATTTGCGCTATTCTCGGTGACAGCCGCTATTTTGCAGGGAATTAATGAACAGCGTTTTACGGTTTTAAGCTTGCTGGCAGGAATTTTAGTCAAGCTTAGCCTGAATGTGCCTTTCATAAAATGGATGGAAACGGAAGGAGCTATTTATGCTACGGCAATCGGATATTTAACAGCAATTGCTATTAACTTTTATGTAATAAAGCTATTTTCCGGATACCGTTTTCGTTTTGTTTTTAGAAGGAGCTTATTAATCGTAATATTCACAGGTATTATGTTTGTAATTACTTTTATTTTATATAAGGTTTTAACAAACTTCTTATCACCGGAATCTGTAACTCAGTCTGTTATTCTTGTATTCCTTTGCGGTGCAATTGGTGCTGGTGTTTATTTCTACCTTGGCATTAAATCAAGACTTGTGTACTTCCTGTTCGGTGACAAGGTAGATCGTTTGTTAAGCAAATTAAGATTAAAATAGTGGGGAAAGGAGGATCAGTTTCATGAGAATCGATAAGATGCTTGCAAATCTCGGCTATGGAAGCCGGAAGGATGTTAAGAAACTTTTGAAAAATGGTTCGGTAACCATTAATGAGGTGGCTGTTAAAGACGGAAAACAGCATGTGGACCCTGAGAATGATATAGTGTTGATTCATGGAGAACAAGTAGAATATAAGGAATATATCTATTTGATGATGAACAAGCCGCAAGGGGTTATTTCTGCTACAGAGGATACCCGGCATGAAACAGTCATTGATATTTTAGAAGCTGAAGATGTTGTTTTTTCACCTTTTCCAGTAGGGCGTTTAGATAAGGATACAGAGGGGTTGCTGCTTTTAACAAATGACGGTCAGCTTTCTCATAAGCTTCTTTCACCAAAAAGGCATGTTCCAAAGACGTATTTTGCTGTCATTAACGCTGAAGTGACAGAAGAGGACCAAGAAGCCTTTAAAAAAGGTGTCATCTTAGATGATGGCTATGAAACGAAGCCTGCCATTTTAAAGATATTAAAATCTGGGCTTACGTCTGATATAGAACTGACAATTACAGAAGGAAAGTTCCATCAAGTGAAAAGAATGTTTGAAGCGGTTGGAAAACGTGTAATGTATTTAAAAAGAATGTCAATGGGACCGCTCGAGCTTGATCCTTCGTTAGAACTTGGTGAGTATCGGGAATTAACGGATGAAGAGCTTGAATTGCTTTTATCCTATGAATCGTAATATATCAATGCAGAAAAAATCGCCTATCCATTTAGGCGATTTTTTTATGGTTATCTATGTGTTGTGATGCTTAAGATGACATCTTCACCTTCTTTTGTGTAATCGTCCATTTGCCCCGGCTTGGACTTTTAACTAAGTCGTTATAGGCCAAGACGTTAAGGTCTCTTTGTATCGTTCGAGGTGTTATACCAAATTCCTCTACAAGCTCCTGAGTTGTTACAGTTCCGTGTTTGCTGATAAACATGTAAACGGATTTGATACGGTTTAACATCCGGTTAGTCGAAGGTTTCAAAAAACCACTCCCTATCCTTTTTTCAAACCAATGGCAAAATTTCTGCAACCGACAGCCTTCAAAGAAGAAACGTGTCCTTCAAGCATATGTAGTTTTTTTCCTCAGACAACCCCTTTACAAAATGTCACACAATCTAAGATGTCATACTGCTATCCTAATTGTACCCTCATTGTCTGATAATTTCCACTTAGACGCAAAATATTAATCGAATTTTAACAAAACATGCTGAAACCTCCTCTCAATGTCCTTCTAAGACATTTATATGGCTGGAAAGGTTTGAATTATGTCTGAAAATTTCGGAAAATAAGTTGTCAGGATGATGTAAAAAGTAATTAAAAAACACTATTTCCAACTGCTGTATATTATTCTATAATCGATAAGTATTGTAAAAAAATAATAGAAGGAGAATCGTATGGATCAATCATTACGTCAGCAATTAGTGCATCCTAAGGAAAATATTTATTTTGCACTGGTACTATTATTCAGTATTTTAACGTATGTGCTTCTTGCTGTTTCAATTATTGGTATAGCAATTATAGTCGTTTTAGTTCTGCTTTCTGTTTTTCTTCAAGGTCTTATGATGGCTGGTATTAGAAGAAATGGCGTAAAGCTTAGTGAAGAGCAGTTTCCAAGATTATATGGGCTGGCTGCACAAACAGCTGCAGATATGGAACTGAAATCTGTTCCTGATATTTATGTTATGGAGTCAGAAGGCGTTTTAAATGCTTTTGCCACCAGATTTTTCAGAAGAAATATGGTTGTGTTATATTCCAGTATTTTTGAGATGGCAGAAAGAGGCGCGGAGAAAGAAGTGTTGTTTGTAATGGCACATGAATTCGCCCACTTAAAGAGAAACCATGTGCTGGTCAATTCGCTTATTTTACCAGCCATGTGGGTGCCGTTCTTGGGGACAGCTTATTCGCGTGCTTGTGAATATACTTGTGATCGCTATGCTGCTTATTATGTACAATCATATGATGCTGCTAAGGATGCACTTACGATGCTTGCCATTGGTTCAAGCTTGTATCCAAAAGTAAACAAAGAAGCATATATGAAGCAGCTGGAAACTGAAAGCGGATTTTTTGTCTGGTTAAATGAAAAATTATCAACCCATCCGCATTTGCCAAAAAGATTATATGCTTTGTCACGTTTCTTCTCGAGTGAAACGACGCCTGTTCTAAAAGAATCAAAAGGCAAGGTTGTTATTGGAGTCATCATTTCATTTTTTGTATTAATTCTTTTAAGTGTTGCAGTTTGGTTTGCAATAAGCCAACTGGAAAAGCTCGATCTCTTTTCGGATGCACTATATGAAGATGATTATAGTTTAACTGGAGAAGAAATCCCTGTTGAAGGCGTTACACCCCTTATGGATGCTGCCTTTAATAATGATACAACTTCCATTCTCACTCTAATCGAGGAAGGGGAGGATATAAACGCAGTGGACTCTGAGGATTCTTCTGTTCTGCATTGGGCTGTATATGGAGATAATCTTGAAGCTGCAGAGGTGCTTCTTCAAGCTGGTGCAAACCCTGACACAGTAGATTATACAGACTCTACTCCTTTAATTACCGCTGCTGCAAATGGTAACGCGGAACTGACTGAACAACTCCTGAACTATGGCGCCGACCCAGCCTACACCGACTCTTCGGGTTACACAGCATATGACTATGCTATGGAATATGGATATAATGATGTCGCGGCCTTACTCGCAAACGATTAGAACTACAAACAGAAAGCCAGGGACATAAGTATTTAACACAATTATTGAACCGAATGGTTAGGAAGGTGATCTTTCTAATTATTCGGTTTTTTATTTATAATTATAAAATATATTTTATTTACTAGAGTGAAATGGAGCGGAGGGCCCTCGACTCCTGCGGGCTGCAGAGCAAAGGGTGAGATCCCGCAGGAACGGAGTGACGAGGAGGCTCAGCTTGCTCCTCGCGGAAAGCGAGGGTCCGCAGCGTAATGGAACGGTCTTTGTTAATCATTTTAACAGAAAGCTGGATGTTCGTGTTTTAAGGTGGTTATTTTAGTTTTGCTTACCCTCTTTTCTTATTATGGGGCTTTAAACTATACATAGAAAATATTTTGTACCTTCTGACGTTTATAAAAATAGTAATAAGGATAAAAGAACTATAAGCAAGTTAGTTAGCAAAAAGGGAATACACTTTATGAAGATTTGGAGAAATTGCTCTTTTATCATATTGGTGGGAATTAATCGATATGCAGGCTTTACATTTTTGCAATCCATTTAAGAGTGATAGAGTAAATATAGAATGACATATAGGAAGAAACAATTGATCATACTTATAAAACATAAGGGGATGGCTGATCATATTACATTTATGTATGAAAAGCACAAGCATGGGTCCCTGTTTTTTCATGTGTGTTAAATGTTAAAGGGGCTGAAAGCGATGATCCGTTTTGAGGATGTTAAGAAGCAATATGATGGTTCTGTAGCTGTGAATGATCTCAATTTTGCCATTGAGGAGGGCGAGTTTTTTGTTTTGATTGGACCGAGCGGCTGCGGGAAGACTACGACGCTGAAGATGATGAATCGTTTGATTGATCCGTCTGACGGTACTATCTTAATCGATAATAAAAGAATAACTGATTATGATATACATAAATTGCGTTACAATATCGGCTATGTGCTGCAGCAGATAGCTCTGTTTCCGCATATGACAATTGAAGAGAATATCGCCATTGTACCTCAGCTGAAAAAATGGAATGAGCAGGATATACAAGCAAGAGTATCAGAGCTTTTGTCAATGGTGGGATTGAACCCAGAGGAATTTAAGGACCGCAAGCCTAATGAGCTTTCTGGCGGACAGCAGCAGAGAATTGGGGTGGCGCGTGCTTTGGCAGCGGATCCGAAGCTGATCTTAATGGATGAGCCTTTCAGTGCGCTCGATCCGATTAGCAGGGAAAAGCTTCAAGATGATCTCTTAGAGCTGAAAAAAACAATAAAGAAGACGATCGTTTTTGTTACACATGATATTTCTGAAGCTTTGAAGCTAGGCGATCGCATCGGTATTATGAATGAAGGGAAGATGGTTCAGATCGGCACACCAGAAGAGCTTCTGAATGCACCGCAGAACGAATTTGTCAAAAGCTTTATTGGCAGAAGTAATGATGAAACTCCTATAAATTTGGAAGAGCTTCTATCGCCGATTTCTCCAGAAATAGAGCTGTCGACTGTTAGGAAAATACATACAGGATTTACGATACAAGAGCTTCTTCATACCTTAAAAGTGGATGAGCAGGTTGTCATTATAGAAGATGATCAAGCACTCGGTTATATTGACCGGCAGGCAGTTATCGCCTACCTGGCGAATGGTGCGGTAAAAGGGGGAGCCTTAAGTGAATGATTTTATGAATGTATTTTCAGATCGAAAGGGAGAGCTTCTTCAAGCGCTGATTGAACATATGCAAATTTCGTTTATCGCGCTCTTTTTTGGAGTATTGCTGGCAATACCGATTGGAATCTTTTTAACACGGAAGGAGAGACTTGCCGAAAGCATCATTGGGATAACGGCAGTTCTGCAGACCATTCCATCCCTTGCTCTGCTTGGTTTATTAATTCCACTATTTGGCATCGGCCGTGTACCTGCCATTATTGCACTGGTTGCATATGCATTGCTGCCGATTCTGAGGAATACCTATACAGGCTTAAAAGAAGTCGACCCTTCCCTTTTGGAAGCTGCACGTGCCATGGGTATGAATACATATCAAAGACTTGGAAAAGTTGAGCTGCCGCTTGCAATGCCGGTTATAATGGCTGGGATTCGAACGGCAATGGTCCTGATTATTGGAACAGCTACTTTGGCAGCTTTAATTGGCGCAGGAGGTCTGGGAGATCTTATACTGCTTGGAATTGACCGAAACAATATCCTGCTCATTATTCTTGGTGCTGTACCAGCAGCATTATTAGCTTTATTTTTTGATTTTATCTTGAAAAAAATTGAGCAATTATCCTTTAAAAAGTCTGTCACTGCCTTTGCCATTATGGCTGCTGCAGCACTGTTAATTATTCTTTCACCACTAATTTTTGCTGAGGAAGAAAGTGATCTTGTAATTGCGGGGAAGCTTGGTGCTGAACCAGAAATCCTTATAAATATGTATAAGCTGCTGATTGAAGATGAAACAGATCTGCAGGTCGAGTTAAAACCTGGTTTTGGTAAAACTTCTTTCGTATTTAATGCCTTGCAATCGGAAGATATTGATGTGTATCCAGAATTTACGGGTACAGCGATCGCAGAATTTCTAAAAGAAACGGCAGTGAGCACGGATGGAGAAGAAGTGTATGAACAGGCAAAAGAAGGCATGATGGAACAATTTAATCTAACTTTATTAGAGCCAATGAGCTATAACAATACGTATGCACTGGCAGTTCCCAAAGAGGTAAGCGATCAATATGGAATCACATCCATCTCAGATGTCATTCCTGTGCAGCAGCAGATTAAACCAGGCTTCACATTAGAGTTTGCAGACCGGGAGGATGGATACCTGGGCATTCAGGAGCTATATGGTATAGAGTTTCCAGAAGTCATTACAATGGAACCAAAGCTTCGTTATCAGGCTGTTGAAAATGGAGAAATCAATATGGTTGATGCCTATTCAACAGACAGTGAACTCGAGCAGTATGGTTTAACAGTGCTAGAAGATGATCAAGGACTGTTTCCACCCTATCAGGGAGCACCTCTATTGAGGGAAGAAACAGCAGAAGCTTATCCAGAGGTGGTTGATGCATTAAACAAACTAGCCGGCAAAATCACAGATGATGAAATGCGTGAAATGAACTACCTAGTGAATGTGGAAGGCAAAAGCCCTGTGGAAGTAGCTGAGGATTACTTAAAAAGTGAGGGATTGTTGGAATAGTAGGCTATATTAAGAAACAGACAAGTTCCTAGGATATTAGTATTCAAAAAATTGATTGATCACAAGAGGCTGGGACATAAAATTTTAACACGACCATAGAACCGTATGGTTAGTAAGCGAATCTTACTAATCATTCGGCTTTTTATTTGTTATTTTAAAAATTTTCTTTTTTTTAACATGAGTGAAATGGAGCGGAGGACACTCGACTCCGGAGGGAAATAGAGGAAAGGGTGAGACCCCGCAGGTGTGTGCACTGGACCCATAAAATTGGACACTTATATTTAAGCTTAAGCAGCTACTACTTCGGTACTAACCCGATAAGCTACTGGACTTTTCCGATTCAATCTTGATTTGATTCTCAAGTGATTGT
>NZ_WBOT01000014.1:0-59634 GCF_008923265.1 Bacillus mesophilum
CCGAACGATGATAGCGAGAAGGTCATACCCGTCCCTCCCGAACACGGAAGTTAAGCTTCTCAGCGCCAATGGTAGTTAGGGGCTGTCCCCTTGTGAGAGTAGGACGCTGCCGGGCAACATGGAAAAGCACATCTATATAGATGTGCTTTTTGCGTTTAAAATGGATTGTATTATTTGATATAAAATTAATCTGAAAATCAATATTGAAACCTTATGAAAGTATTTGAGGAGTCGTTACTTTCTTTAATTTAGTTAAGTAATATTTATATTTTGGATTACTTGTGTCAGTAGAAATTAACTCTTTTTCACATTCCGTACAAATAAATGAAGTGTATAAATGTATTCCCCTTACTTTTGCCTGATCACAGATTACGCATACCTTATGATCCTTGCTAGCTAATAGTGTATCCAATTACTCCACCTCCATACACTAATTCTGCCCAAATTTGTTTAACTAAATACAATTTTTAGAAAATTCACAAGCCCAGGATGCTTACATATCCATTGTATGTTAAAAACCAGGGGGCGGTGTATGTCTAACTCAATTTATTCTAATTTGACTTTGGTTTTCTCCTCTTTTGACGAGTGATTTGTTAGAATAGAGAGTGGATTATTAGATATTAAATTCCGGAGTGTTTAAATGGATCAGAATAGATACCCCATATATGAAACATTATTAAGTCATATAAAGATGAAGCCAATTTCGTATCATGTGCCTGGACATAAAAATGGAATGCTTGTACAAGAGATGAGTTGGAATAATCACTTTTCACATATTTTTAAGCTTGATGTAACCGAGTTGAATGGACTAGATGATCTGCATTCTCCAGAAGGAATGATTAAAGAGGCAGAGTTGCTGCTCACTGATTTTTATAGGACAAAGCAGAGTTACTTCTTAGTTAATGGTTCCACTGTCGGCAATTTAGCAATGATCATGGCAGTACTTAAAGAGGATGATGAAGTGCTTGTGCAAAGAAATTGCCATAAGTCAGTTTTAAATGGCATCTCCTTGGCCAAGGCACGACCAGTATTTTTACAGCCCGATTTTTATGAAGATTGGGGAGTGGCAGGAGGGATATCTTCCTCGGTCGTTGAGGAGGCACTTTCTCTTTATCCACATGCAAAAGCCCTCATCCTTACCTATCCTAATTATTATGGGATGATCAATGATTTAGAGTCCATAATAGAGATAGCACATCATAGGAATATACCTGTTCTAATTGATGAAGCACATGGGGCACATTTTGCTGCTGGCAATCACTTTCCGCCATCTGCAGTAAAGCTGAAGGCAGATGCTGTAGTTCAGTCTGCTCATAAAACGCTTCCAGCTATGACAATGGGTGCTTATTTACACATTAATAGTGACAGGATTAATAAAGGCTCTATACGAAAATACTTAAGTATTTTACAGTCGAGCAGTCCTTCCTATCCTATTATGGCTTCTCTCGACTTAGCGAGGCATTATATAGCTTCTTTTACAAAAGAGGATGAACAATATACGTTAGAGAAGATTGCTTCCTTCAGATCAGAGCTTATGAATATTAAAGGGATCAAACTGCAGCAATTCCAAGATGGCAAAGGAGATCCATTAAAAATAACCATCCAATCGGAAACAGCTTTAAGCGGTTTTGAGCTACAGGAGCAGCTTGAAGAAAAGGGAGTATTTACAGAATTAGCTGACCCCTTTAACGTATTATTTGTTTTTCCGCTGCTGAAACAGGGAACAGATTTTCCTATAGAAAAAACAGTTCAGTTAGTAAAAGAGGCTGTTTCACCATATGAAATGATTCGTGAAAAGACTGAGAAACCTAAATTTCGTAAAGCTGCCATTGCAAAATTAGAATTAAATGAAGAACAAATGAAAAAGATGCATTCAACAGAAGTTCCTCTTTCAATGGCTGTTGGTCAAATAAGTGCTCAAATGGTTATCCCATATCCGCCAGGAATCCCTTTATTGTACCCTGGTGAGAAGATTAATGAGGATGATATCAGCCTCTTAAGATTGCTGCTGGAGACAGGCGCAAGATTTCAGCAAGGAGAAAATTTAATAAATGGCTTTATTACTATATATAAATATGAAACATCTGGGGGTTACTAAATGGAAAAAGGGATTTTTATAACAGCAGAAGGTCCTGATGGCGCTGGGAAAACAACCGTCATTACCATGCTGGCTGAAAGCATGAAGGCGGAAGGCTATCAAGTCATGTATACTCGTGAGCCTGGCGGAATTGAAATTGCAGAGCAGATCAGAAGTGTTATACTGGATACAAATAATACGAGCATGGATGCAAGGACAGAAGCGCTTCTTTATGCTGCAGCAAGAAGGCAGCATTTAGTTGAAAAAGTCATACCCGCAATGGAAAAAGGGTATATCATTCTTTGTGACCGCTTTATTGACAGCTCCCTTGCTTACCAAGGATATGCAAGAGGTCTTGGAATGGAAAATGTCCTTACTATTAATCAATTTGCGATTGAAAACATGATGCCATCTTTAACACTATACTTTGATGTGGAGTCAGAGACAGGTCTTGCACGAATAAATCAACATAAAGATAGAGAAGTAAATCGGCTGGATTTAGAGAAACTTCAATTTCATCATTTGGTTAGGGAAGGTTATCATAAACTTGTTCAAGCATATCCAGACAGAATTCAGGTGATTGATGCAGGCAAGTCACTTGAAGAAGTCTTTAGCGAAGCTAAAAAAGCGGTTATTAAAAAAATTTCTGCGCAGTAATACATTCTTTTTTTTACCAGCTCTTTTACATGCTCAAATAATTGCTATAATAAGATAAAGTGATAAGAAATGAAGGGGGATTGCAAGGTGAAGCTCATATTAGCTGTAATTCAAGATCAGGACAGTAATAAACTAATGAATGCATTGGTGGATAATAATTTTAGAGCAACGAAACTCGCAAGCACCGGAGGTTTCTTAAAATCTGGAAATACAACGTTTATGATTGGAACAGAAGATATTCGAGTCGATCGTGCATTACAGATCATAAAAGATAATTGCCAATCAAGGGAGCAATTAGTTGCACCTGTTTCTCCAATGGGTGGGCATGCTGATTCCTATATCCCTTATCCTGTTGAGGTAGAAGTTGGCGGAGCTACCGTGTTTGTACTGCCAGTAGAACAGTTTCACCATTTCTAAAATAGGTGAATCGGGGGTAAATGATGAAAATCAATCAAGAATTGCGCTTGAATTTAGATAAATCAAGACGAGATCATGGTCAGCCAGTTGCATCCTCATCCAGGTTTAATGAACTTGTTCAAAAGCAGGGGCAAAAGATGCAATTTTCACAGCTTCAAGCATTGATGAAGGATATTGATTTAGCAGGTGAACGGCTGGGAAGATCGAGAAATTTTAAAGATATGGCTAAATTTAAAACATTAGTCAAAAATTTTGTTAAAGAAGCAGTTGATTATGGCATGGATCTTAAGCAATCTCACAGCTGGAATGAGATGGGGCAAGGAAGAACGCTTAGAATTGTCGAAACCATTGATAAAGAGCTTGCCTTATTAACAGAAGAAGCATTAAACAAAGAAGGAAAGTCCATTGATCTCCTAGGCAAGATTGGGGAAATTAAAGGACTGCTCATTAATTTATATATGTAAGAGAGTGATTTTTTTGGCACAATCGTGGGAGCAATTACAAGAAATACAGCCTGTTGTCTTAAAAATGCTGAAGAATAGCCTCAATAAGAACCGGCTGGCCCACGCTTATTTATTCGAAGGGATGAAAGGGACAGGGAAAAGGGAAGCCGGTATGCTGCTGGCGAAGAGTCTTTTTTGTCTGCAGCCGCAAGATGTTTATGTCCCATGCGAGCAGTGTGTAAATTGCAAAAGAATATCGGCTGGCAACCATCCTGATGTTCATATGATTGAACCGGATGGGCTATCCATTAAGAAACATCAGATTCAGCAATTGCAGGAAGAGTTCTCTAAGACAGGTGTAGAGTCAAAGAAGAAGGTTTATATTATTGCTGGTGCTGATAAAATGACAGTTAATGCAGCAAATAGCTTATTAAAATTTTTAGAGGAACCTCATGCAGAGACGACTGCCATCCTTTTAACAGAACAATTGCAGCAAATGCTGCCCACCATTTTATCACGATGTCAAATTGTAACCTTCAAGCCACTATCTCCTATAAGAGTTGTCGAGCAGCTTGTAGAACGCGGGATTGATCCCCTGTTAGCGCCTTTACTTGCACAGATGACGAATAATTTAGAAGAAGCTTTGGCATTAAGTGGAGATGATTGGTTTGTACAAGCAAGAAAAATAGTGTTAAAATTATATGAAGCACTTAGGAAAAACCCTCTTGAAACCATGGTCGCTCTTCAGGAGAGCTGGTTTTTGCACTTTAAAGAAAAAGAACAGTGTGATAGAGGCTTAGACTTACTACTTCTTTTATTAAGAGATTTATTATATATTCAGCTTGGCAAGTGGAAGCAGGTCGTTTTTCTAAATGAAAAACAGCGTTTAGAAATGTTTGCGCTGCAATCATCAAGCAAAAGGCTGACTGAGCAGATGAGTGCCGTGTTAGAAGCAAAGAGAAAATTGCACGCAAATATGAACACACAGCTTTTAATGGAACAGCTTGTGTTAAAAATGCAGGAGGGATCTACATTTGTATGATGTAACAGGAGTTCGCTTTAAAAAAGCGGGCAAAATCTATTATTTTGATCCCGGAGAACTTCCTATACAAAAGGACGACTATGTTATTGTCGAAACGGTTAGAGGTGTCGAATATGGCAAGGTGGTCATCGCTCCTAAAAAGGTCGATGAGCATGATGTTGTACTGCCTTTAAAAAAGGTCCTCCGTATAGCTGATCAAAAGGATCAAATGATTGTTGAAGAGAACAAAGAGGCAGCTGCTGAAGCATACGAGGTTTGCTGTGAGAAAGTAAGCACCCATCAACTAGATATGAAGCTAGTTGATGTAGAATATACATTTGACCGCAATAAGGTTATTTTTTATTTTACAGCAGACGGAAGAGTCGATTTTCGTGAGCTTGTAAAGGATCTTGCGGCTATCTTTAGAACAAGAATCGAATTAAGACAAATTGGCGTACGGGATGAGGCAAAAATGCTGGGCGGCATCGGTCCTTGCGGAAGAATGCTCTGCTGTTCCACATTTTTAGGCGACTTTGATCCAGTATCCATCAAAATGGCGAAAGATCAGAATTTGTCTCTAAATCCTACGAAAATATCTGGACTTTGCGGCCGTTTAATGTGCTGCCTAAAATATGAGAATGATGAGTATGAAGCAGCAAAAGAGCAGCTGCCAGATATCGGAGAATGGATTGAAACACCTGAAGGCCACGGCAAAGTAGTAGGTTTAAATATTCTTGAACGAATTCTGCAAGTAGATGTTAAGGAGCAGGAACGCGTCCTTGAATTTACACTCGAAGAAATTACGAAACAACAAGGTGCTGTATCGGCTCAATCCACAGATTAATGAGGTGGAATGCTTGGATAAAAAAGAGATATTTGATTCAGTCATTAACATGGAAACGCAAATTGGCCAGTTGTATCAGCAGCTTGGAGAGCTAAAACAGCATTTGGCAGAAATATTAGAAGAGAACAATGCACTAAAGCTAGAAAACGAGCATTTACGTCGCCATATGAACAGCACAGTTGCAAAAGGTGCATCTCAGAAGAAAAAAGCAAAGAACGAACCTGAGACAGATGCAGAGAAGCTGGATAAGCTTTTGGATGTTGGTGAAGGCTATGATAATCTTGCACGACTTTATCAGGAAGGCTTTCACATTTGTAACCTTCATTTTGGCAGTCCTAGAAAAGAAGGAGATTGTCTATTTTGCCTATCTTTTCTTAATAAAAAGTAGTGTGATTACCTTCCTGTTATTAGGAAGGTTTTTTTTACAAATGGCAGTTATATAGTTAAAAACCCGGAGGATTTAAATAATGGAATTTTTAAAGGGCGATGAACGCCTGGATTATCTGCTGGCGGAAGATTTAAGAATTATCCAAAGCCCATCTGTGTTTTCTTTTTCATTAGACGCAGTGCTGCTGTCCCGTTTTGTTTATGTGCCGATTCAAAAAGGCAAACTGATTGATTTATGCAGCGGAAATGGAGTAGTTCCGCTTTTTTTAAGTGCGAGAACAAAAGGAACGATTACAGGAGTGGAAATTCAAGAACGCCTTTATGATATGGCGGTTAGAAGTATAAAATATAATGAGTTAGAAGATCGCCTTGATATGATTCATGGTGACCTGAAAGATATGCCGGCTCAGCTTGGATATGGGAACTATGATGTGGTAACATGCAACCCTCCATATTTTCCAACACCATCTAATGAAGAAATAAATGAAAATGAACATCTTGCCATAGCCAGGCATGAAATTTATTGTACATTGGAAGATACAATCAAAGTATCCAGCCAGCTCGTAAGACAAGGCGGCAAAGTTGCTTTTGTGCACCGGCCTGGCAGACTAATGGATATCATAACGCATATGAGAGCCTATCAGCTTGAACCAAAGCGGATCCGCTTTGTATACCCGAAAGCAGGGAAGGAAGCCAATACGTTATTGATTGAAGCAATCAAGCATGGAAAGCCAGACCTCAAAATTCTGCCTCCTTTAATCGTTTATGATCAAAATAATGAATACACGGCAGAGGTGCGTGAGCTTTTATATGGAGACAACTAGCCATTACTTCTATGTTCTGCATTGTCGGGATGGAAGTCTATATGCTGGATATACAAATGATATAGCAAGAAGAGTAAAACAGCATAATGAAGGAAAAGGGGCCAAGTACACAAGAGGAAGAGGCCCGGTAGAGCTTGTCTTTTCACAGGCATTTGATAATCAGGGAGATGCCTTGAGGGCAGAATATCAATTTAAACAGCTTTCACGGCAAAAAAAGCTTCATTTTATAAAGCAGACTGCGTCTATTTCGTGAACGGGGATGGCGCTTATACATAATAGAAGACGGGTGAGATTGATGCAACAGCAAAAAAGCTTTCATAATGAAGAACAGAAAGGTATCCTTTATTTAGTTCCAACACCAATAGGAAATTTAGAGGATATGACGTATAGAGCAGTCCGCATTATGAAAGAAGCAGATTTTATCGCGGCAGAGGATACGAGAAATACTAAAAAGCTTTGCAACTACTTTGAAATGACAACGGCGCTGATCAGTTATCATGAACATAATAAGGAAGCGAGCGGGCAAAAAATTGTGGAAAAGCTTAAAGAAGGCTTGAAGATTGCTCTTGTAAGTGATGCCGGTATGCCTGCCATTTCTGACCCTGGCTATGAATTAGTGGCAGCTGCACTGGAAGAGAATATTACAGTTGTTCCACTGCCAGGGGCAAATGCTGGTCTAACTGCACTAATCGCTTCGGGTATTGCCACACAGCCTTTTTACTTCTATGGCTTTTTAGATCGTCAGAAAAAGGTAAAAAGAAAGCAGCTGAGTGAATTGGCAAACATGGAATCAACCATGATTTTTTATGAGGCACCACACCGTTTGAAGGAAACACTGATAATTATGGAAGAACAACTGGGAGATCGGCAAGTTGTTTTATGCCGTGAGTTAACGAAGAAATATGAAGAATTTATTAGAGGAAGCTTGTCAGAAGCGGTACAATGGGCAAAAACAGAAGAAGTTCGCGGTGAATTCTGTGTAATTGTTGAAGGCGGTGTGCCAGAAGAAAAGGATGCTGCAGCATGGTGGGACCAGATGACAATAGTGGAGCATGTAGAGCACTATATTAATATGAAGGAACTCGCTGTAAAGGATGCAATTAAACAGACAGCCTTAGACCGGCAAATGGCAAAAAGGGATATTTACCAAGCCTATCATGTTGAAGATCAATGATTGTGGTGGAAAATCTCTCTTGCAGAATAAAGAAAAAGCTTCTCAATGTGTTGAGAAGCTTTTTTATCATTATTTAGATGTTTCAAAGTTGTTTTGAATTTCTTGTAAAAGCTGTTCAGCACCTTCACGGCTTAAAATTAATTTACCGCCAGCTAAAGCAAGGTTATCATCAGAAACTTCACCAGTTACTTGGCAAGTCATGTTAGGCTTGTATTTTTTAAGAATGATTTTTTCGTCATCCACATAAATTTCAAGAGCATCTTTTTCTGCGATTCCTAGTGTGCGACGCAATTCAATCGGAATTACCACGCGGCCAAGCTCATCAACTTTACGAACAATACCTGTAGATTTCATTTATTGTTTCTCCTCTCAAATCTCCAATTAATTTATGTTTATCTCTCTATGTTTCGTCATTATTCGACAAAATTCTCTATATTTATATGATACCAGCCATTACCATATTCGTCAATTACTTTATAATGTTTTTATGTGGAAAATTTAGTTAGTCTGGTAAAGGTTGATATAGAGCGGATTTTATTAAAAAAATCTTGAATTAAGTATATATTTATTCCAGTTTATTATCAATCAAATAGTTTTAATTAAAGATAAATATTTTTTAATTCGACAAATTTCTACATTTGCAGGATGGTTTGTCGAACAGGATTTTTAAGTCAATTAGATGTCAAAAAGATAAAACGTTATAGTGCAAGGCTCTTTATAGGATCTTTCCTTGCACAATTTCTTATTTTTAGGTATATTTTGTTGATATAAGAGGTAATGCTGACGAGTGTAATAATAAAAAAATTTTGTACTGCAAGCTGGAAATAATGAAGAAGAATTTTCGGTGCTAGAGCATAAGAAGAGGGCCGCTTATCATAATAGCGCGTACTTTAGCGCATCTCTGACCATACTGTGCTTCCGCTATTCTTAATTCATCGATATGATAAGGAAGTTCCTTCGTTTCCCGTCTTTTCGGACGGGATTTTTTTGAAAGATGATCGGTAACTTCAAATGGCAAACCTCGTCAGGTTATAGCCAAATAAAATGTTTGGTTCCCTGTCCGTCAGGGTGATCTTCATTAATAGGAGGTAATAGGAATGGAAGAAAAATTAAAGACGTTTTATTTAACAACGCCGATTTACTATCCAAGCGGAAATCTACATATAGGGCATGCATACACTACCGTTGCAGGTGATGCAATGGCTCGTTATAAGCGTTTGCGCGGTTTCGATGTTATGTATTTAACGGGAACAGATGAACATGGTCAGAAAATCCAGGAAAAAGCAGAGGAAAAGGGTGTTACGCCGCAAGCATATGTAGATGAAATTGTGGCTGGCATTCAATCACTCTGGAAGAAGCTTGATATTTCTTATGATGATTTTATTCGAACTACACAGGACCGCCATAAGCAAATTGTAGAAAAAATCTTCTCGCAGCTTTTAGAGCAAGGCGATATATACTTGGGAGAATATGAAGGCTGGTATTGTACGCCGTGTGAATCTTATTTTACTGAACGCCAGCTTGTAGATGGAAAATGCCCTGACTGCGGCAGAGACGTTCATAAAGTTAAGGAAGAATCTTACTTTTTCAAAGTGAGCAAGTATGCTGACCGCCTGCTGAAATATTATGAGGAAAATCCAAGCTTTATTCAGCCTGAATCGCGTAAAAATGAAATGATTAATAACTTTATTAAACCTGGTCTGGAGGACTTGGCTGTTTCAAGAACAACGTTTGACTGGGGTGTGAAAGTTCCCGAAAATCCAAAGCATGTTGTATATGTTTGGATTGATGCTTTGTCAAACTATATAACAGCTCTAGGTTATGGAACAGAGGATGACCGGAAATATTTAAACTATTGGCCAGCAGATGTTCATCTGGTTGGGAAGGAAATTGTCCGCTTCCATACTATTTATTGGCCGATTATGCTGATGGCTCTAGACTTGCCGCTGCCTAAAAAAGTTTTTGCCCACGGCTGGCTTCTAATGAAAGACGGTAAAATGTCTAAATCAAAAGGAAATGTTGTGGATCCAGTTACATTAATTGATCGGTATGGTCTAGATGCGCTTCGCTATTACTTGCTTCGTGAAGTTCCTTTTGGAGCGGATGGAGTATTCACACCTGAAGGCTTTGTTGAGAGGATTAATTTTGACTTAGCCAATGATTTAGGGAATCTTCTTAACCGTACTGTTGCGATGATCAATAAATACTTTGATGGTGTCATCCCAGCCTATAATGGGTCTACTGGTGAATTCGATCAGCTACTTCTTCAAATGAATGAAGAAACGGTAGAAAAGTATGAAGCAGCAATGGAGAAAATGGAGTTCTCTGTAGCTTTAACAGCCTTATGGCAGCTTGTTAGCAGAACCAATAAATACATTGATGAAACAAAACCATGGGCCCTTGCAAAAGAAGAAGGAAAGAAAGAAGAGTTAGGCACTGTGATGTATCACCTTGCTGAATCTTTGAGAAGAATTGCTGTCCTTCTACAGCCTTTCCTTACACAAACACCGGTTAAAATCTTTAATCAGCTGAATGTTAATAACCCAGAACTGACATCTTGGGAAAGTCTCGACGGTTTTGGAAAAATTTCTGCTGAAACAAAGGTTGAGAAGGGAGAACCGATCTTCCCTCGTTTAGAACTAGAAGAGGAAGTTGGTTATATTAAGGAAAAGATGCAAGGAAGCACTCCTGCTCCGGAAGAGAAGGAAACGGAAGAGAAAACAGAAGATAAGCCGGACAGTGAAGAAATTACGATCGATGATTTTATGAAGGTCGATTTGCGTGTTGCCCAGGTTATTCAAGCTGAACCTGTTAAAAAAGCTGATAAGCTCTTAAAGCTGCAGCTGGATTTAGGATATGAAAAGCGTCAAGTTGTCTCAGGAATCGCTCAGTTTTATAAACCAGAAGATTTAGTTGGCCGAAAAGTCGTTTGTGTAACGAATTTGAAGCCAGTAAAATTGCGCGGTGAATTGTCAGAGGGAATGATTCTTGCTGGAAGTAAGGATGGAGAATTATCTCTTGCAACAATTGCCGAGGCATTGCCGCTTGGTGCACGGGTAAAATAAATCTATTTTTCATTAGGACATAGAAGAGCCGCTGTTTTTCAGCAGGCACTTCTATGTTTTCTTACAATTATAGAAGTAATTATCACTTGGAACTGAATTGTTACAAAAAATAAAAATTCACGAAATCGCTCTGAACAAACTATAAAATTTATCGGAAAAAGGTTTATTAGAATATTAACTTCATTTAGTTGAGTTAGCCTTTTCTTAATATTTATATGTTTCACATTTGAAAGAGCAATTGACTATATTTTGAAGGATAAAATCTTTTATATTCTACTATAGTAAAAATTGCTGTTATACAATTGAAACAATTGTTATGGAATTTAAAAATATGACAATAAGGGGAATTCTTATGTTTTTTGATACACATGTACATTTAAATGCTGAGCAATTTGAAGATGATGTACAAGAGGTAATTGACCGGGCAGTAGAAGAAGGTGTCACAAATATGGTCGTTGTAGGTTTTGATCGCCCGACCATTACGAGGGCAATGGAGCTTGTTGAAAAATATGACTTCTTATATGCGAGTGTCGGATGGCATCCTGTCGATGCAATTGATATGACTGATGAAGATCTCCTTTGGATTGAAGAGCTTTCTGCTCATTCAAAAGTAGTTGCTTTAGGAGAGATGGGACTCGATTACCATTGGGATAAATCACCAAAGGAAATACAAAAAGAAGTGTTTCGCAAGCAGATTCGTCTTGCTAAAAAAGTGGGACTGCCAATCGTCATCCATAATCGTGAGGCAACAGCGGATATTGTGGCGATTTTAAAAGAAGAAGAAGCAGCAGAAGTGGGAGGCATCATGCATTGCTTTAGCGGAAGTGCAGAAACGGCACAGGAATGTGTGGAAATGAACTTTCTCATCTCATTAGGCGGACCTGTAACATTTAAAAATGCGAAGAAGCCAAAAGAGGTAGCTGAGGTCATCCCCCTGGAAAAATTATTGATTGAAACAGACTGCCCGTTTTTAGCGCCACACCCGTACCGCGGCAAACGCAACGAACCGAGTTATGTGACTCTTGTAGCACAGCAAATTGCTGAGATTAAAGAAGTTCCTGTACATGAAGTTGCAAAAGCTACAACGGACAACGCAAAAAAACTATTCGGCATAAATTGATAGCAAAGGCTGTCGATATTTGGATAAGCTTGTCCGATTTTTTTCTAATTCTAAAAAGTTCTACATGTCTCATTGTCAACATAGGATAACCATGTCGATAACTCTCTCTTTTCTTTCTCTTTCTTTTTTTGCATAATAGGATATACGTTATCAGGCAAGTTTGTAAAATAAGGGAATTTAGGCGTTGATCTGACGGAGATTTACAATCTGGAGGTGAAAATGAAGGATTCACTTTTGCTGATTTTTGCTTTCAAAGCTGGAGTTTTTTCGTGGAAAGGAGGAGCCCAACCGGTCTTCTATACCTATTTTAATGAAAGATGAACTTTTCCTTTAAAAATCTGGATCAAACGCCCAAACCTTTCAAACTGGAAAAGAGAAAGAGTTGACAGCCTGAAAGATTGTCTATATAATCACTCCGAGAGAAAAGGAGGCGTTTTTCATCGTGATACAAAACATGAAAAACCTGTTATCCGAGTCTTTGAGTAAAAAAAAGCTGGCCATTATTTCTGCTAGTTTTATAGTATTTGCAGCAGCCTTTGGATTTGTTATTTTTGAAATGACAAAAAAGTCCGTTGTGCTGAAGCTTGATGGCCGTGAAGAAATCATCAAAACACATGCAGATACCATCAATGAAATATTTGATGATATGGATATAACATTACGCTCAGAAGATTACGTGTTTCCCTCGGTTAACACAAAGGTTGAGAATGATTTAGAAGTAATATGGAATCCTGCTAACGAGATTGAACTTGTGAATGGCAGTGAGACGAAATCCGTTTGGTCCGCAGCTGAAACAGTTGGTGAGTTCCTAAAGGAACAAAATATCGAGATCACAGAGCATGACCAGGTAGAACCAAAGCAGGATGAAAAGATTACAGGAACTACAGCAATACAGATTGAAAAGGCATTTTCTTTAACCCTGGCAAATGGCGGGGAAGAAAAGAAGGTTTGGTCAACTTCGACTACGGTCGCTGACTTTTTATCACAGCAGGGTATTGAGCTGAAAGAATTAGATCGTGTTGAGCCAAATTTGGAAGAGACAGTCAAAGCAGATGACACTATAAAAGTCATTCGAGTTGAAAAAGTCACCGATGTAGTGGAAGAACCAATTAATTTTGCAGTTGTGACAAAAAAGGATGACAGCTTGAACAGAGGATCTGAGAAAGTTGTTACACAGGGTCAAGAAGGTCTAATATCAAAACAATTCGAGATCATTAAAGAGAATGGGAAAGAAATTTCCCGTAAGCTGATAAGCGAGAAAACGCTCAAAGAAAAACAAGATAAAGTGGTTGCAGTCGGTACAAAAGTAGCTGCTGCAACGAAGGTTGTCTCTCGCGGCAGTGCACCTGCTGGCGGTAAAGAGATGTATGTCAGCTCTACTGCTTATACGGCAGGGTGTAATGGCTGTTCCGGCTATACAGCTACGGGCATTAACTTAAAAGCGAACCCGAATCTGAAGGTAATCGCAGTTGATCCTAGTGTCATTCCATTAGGCACAAAGGTATATGTTGAAGGATATGGCTACGCAGTGGCTGCTGATACAGGCTCTGCGGTTAAAGGAAACAAGATTGATGTTTTCTTTGCTAATAAATCTGATGCCTATCGCTGGGGACGAAAATCTGTCAAAATAAAAATATTGAATTAACCACATTGCAGGGGATTTTAATCCTCTGCTTTTTTATGCTTTTCGAAGGATAAGCTTTATGCGCGAGGTCATTGCTTTCTTTTGTTTCCTTATATTTTCATATATAATAAATTGCATTGGAAAAAAATCTTTGTATATATATAGACGATTCACATTACAAAAATGTTTCATTTATTTTTCAATTATTTTATTTTTTAAATTTTAAAGAGGAGCATTTATGAAAATCAAAGAAATTATTGTCGTAGAGGGCAAGGACGACACTGTTGCTATAAAAAGAGCCCTTGAGGCTGATACTATTGAGACAAATGGCTCTGCCGTTAATAAAGATACGCTGGAAAGAATTAAACATGCCCAGGAAGCAAGAGGAGTTATTGTACTTACAGATCCTGATTTTCCTGGTCAAAAGATCCGTCAAATCATCAGTGAATACGTTCCAAACTGCAAGCATGCGTTTATTGAGAAAAGCGCAGCAATTGAAAAGCTGGGCAGAGGAGTAGGAGTCGAGCATGCATCACCAGACGTCATCCGTGAGGCACTGAAGCATGCTCATGTGATGACCCAAATCGTACAAATAGACATTACACAGGATGATTTACTTGAAGCAGGACTGATTGGCGGTCCTGGGGCAAAGGAGCGCCGTGAGAAGCTGGGCAGGCTGCTGAAGATTGGCTATACGAATGGAAAACAGCTTCATAAAAGGCTTACCATGTTTTCTGTGAAGAAGGAAGATTTTGAACGTGCGATAGAAGCAATCAGCCAGGAGGATAATCATGAATAAAGATATAGCGACACCGGTTAGAACGAAGGCGATCCTAGATAAATATGGCTTTTCTTTTAAAAAGAGTCTGGGTCAGAACTTCTTAATTGATACGAATATATTGAAGCGGATTGTTGATCATGCGGAACTAACGGAAACTTCAGGTGCTATTGAAATTGGTCCAGGCATTGGCGCGCTGACAGAACAGCTGGCACGAAGAAGCGCCAAAGTGCTTGCATTTGAAATTGATCAGCGGCTGCTGCCAATTCTGGAAGATACATTGTCTCCATACGAAAATAAAAAAATTATTAATAGTGACATATTAAAAGCGGATGTACATAAGGCAATTGCAGAAGAATTTGCTGGTTTAGATGATATTATGGTGGTTGCAAACCTCCCGTATTATGTTACAACTCCGATTATTATGAAACTGCTTGAGGATAAGCTGCCCATCAGAGGTATTGTATGTATGCTGCAAAAAGAAGTGGCAGACCGTATAGCGGCTAAACCTGGTACAAAGGATTATGGCTCCCTATCCATTGCGATACAGTATTATACGGTAGCTGAAACGGTAATGATCGTTCCGAAAACGGTTTTTATGCCACAGCCTAATGTTGATTCAGCTGTCATTCGCCTGATAAAAAGAGCGGCACCTGCTGTTACAGTGAAAAATGAAGAGTTTTTCTTTTTTGTGACAAGAGCAAGTTTTGCTCAAAGACGAAAGACGCTGCTCAATAATTTAACAAGTCAGCTTCCGAACGGAAAAGAGAAGAAAGAGCAAATTATTTCTGCATTGGAACAAGTAGAAATTGATCCTGGCAGAAGAGGAGAGACCCTTTCAATTGAGGAATTTGGAAAGCTAAGTGATGCCCTTTACCCCCATTTTGTGGGTCAGCTGTAAGGAAGTCTGTTTTAAAAAGCCTGCTTTTTTTGCAGGCTTTTTTTATCTTAATCTATGATGAATGCTGCCGGAAAAAGCATGTGAAGAGCGCTCGCAGCTGCTTGAAACAAGTCCGTGGTTAATTGTTATCTTTGAAAGGAATGATTCGGCGGGAAGAATCATTTAAACATTATTTTTAAAAGGAGAAGCCTGAAGGAACGAGTAAAAGAGGTGATCTGGGAATGACTGAATCCATTCATTTCTGTTCATCAATATTAAAAGGCATACCCGTCCTTAATACTCCTCTTGTTTCAATACCCCCAATTCCTCTTTCGCCGGTCAAGGTATTTCGGAGGACATCCCATACATTAATTCTCTCCATAAAGGGTGTGTAGCTTATTTTGGCTACAATATAGACTGGATCAAGGGCATGTATGTTGACTCTTGAAGGAGAGCTGGCAAAGTTTGCTCCAGCATGAATAAGAGACTCAAAATGAGATTGGCATGCTCCGGCAAATATGACAAGCTGATCTAAATGCGGAACTTTTTTGCGGGCTTCTCTTACTGTCTGTACAAAATGTTTTGAATGTCTGTATGCGTTAATATCTGTTTTGCTGCCTTTTGCTTTTGAATAAGCATCATGGCCCGTAATGACAAGAATATCAGGTCTATAATACTCAACAAGCTCACCGATCTTTAGAGGCATTTCTTTTTCTGTTGAATGTATACCAGTGACGGGAACACCGATTTTTTCATATAAGGACAAGCACTTCTTTAAATAAGCAGGATCGCCATCAAGATGAAGAACTTTACCTGGCAGCTGAAAATAGTTATATGATTTGCTGTAGCTGTCTGTTGCAGCATATTCCTGCTTCTGCTTAATCAGATCAACATCCTGGCGGAATAAATGGTACGATTGCTCTTCAAGAGAACGGTATTCCTGTTCTTTTCTCATCCGGTCCGGAGCACTAATCATAATTAAATCTTCATAAGGTGCATCAGCAATTAAGCGAACATCCTCTCCATACAAAATGGCCAGCTTCTGTCCGCCTTCTTCTTTAATATCGATGACGCGAAACATAATATCACAATTGTATGATACCCTCCCGACGATATCCATCATATTTATAGTCAAATGTCGTCACTCCAATTAGGCATTTCGTTACAATAACGTTTCTGACATAAACTATGCACTTGGCTTATGACTTGTGCCTGCAAAGTCAAAGGCAGAAGCTCTGCTGCGAATTTAATATAAAAAAATCTAAAAAAGTGTACATATTCACTTTGCTGATGGGATATCCTAAGAAATGTTGAAATTCAACAGAAAAAGTAGAAAAAAATATATTGACATACATTTTAAAATCCTGTTATAATTTATATTTTTATTTGACTATTTTGTGTCAGCGTGATATACTTTACATAGTGAGGTGGACCGAATGGCAAAAACATTAACGGATATTAAGAAAGCTCTTGATTCAAATCTTGGAAAAAGGCTATTGCTGAAAGCAAATGGCGGACGGAGAAAGACGATCGAGCGTTCAGGCGTTTTAGCTGAAACATATCCATCAGTATTCGTCATTGAGCTAGACCAGGATGAAAATGCATTTGAACGTGTATCATACAGCTATGCGGATATACTGACAGAAACGGTTCAAATTACCTTCTATGATGACACATCAGGACATGTTGCTTTAAGCTGACATTAAATAATGGCTACATCTGAAGCAGTGAACATGGTTTGCTGCTTTTTGCTTTGCCTTTTTATAGAATAGATCTATTGGAGAAAATAGCCTCTTATGAAAACAGAGCCGTGTTTCATACTAATAATATCGCAGTGTGAAAAAGGAGAGGTTATCTGTGGCTAGAAGAAGAGGAATCATGTCGTATCGGCTGAAAGAAGAAATTGCAAAGGAACTTGGCTTTTATGATACAGTTCAAAAAGAGGGCTGGGGCGGCATTAAAGCTAAGGATGCCGGCAATATGGTAAAAAGAGCAATTGAAATTGCGCAGCAAAATCTTCAGGACAATCGCTAGATATCTCTAGGCTTCACTTTCACAGTATTACATCACAATAGCACTGCGATGATAGCCGGAGCTCTCTGCTCCGGCTTATCTTAGAATAAAACACCTGAAAAATGAACCAGTAATACGGAACGAATATGTTATATTAGATAGTTGCTGGTGCAAAAATGAATAATAATTTTTAATAATATGGTTTCACAGGTCTTACGATATTCGTTTTGTGGTAAAATAGGACAAAAAATGGAGATGCTGATTTACTCAAAAAGGAGTGCAGCAGGACCTATAGGATTTCAATCTGCAAACGGCAATTGCGGATTCATTTTATAAAGTAGGTGGAGATTTTGAAGCTTTTGGTGAAGGCCCCGGCGAAGATTAATTTATCATTGGATGTACTACATAAGCGTGATGATGGATATCACGAAGTAGAAATGATTATGACAACCATTGATTTAGCCGACCGGCTTGAGTTAACACTATTGGAAAAAGACGAAATTCGAATTATATCCCATAATCGTTTTGTTCCAGATGATCATAGGAATTTAGCATATCAGGCAGCGATGCTGTTAAAGGAACGATTTCAGGTAAAGCAGGGTGCCAGTATCACAATTGAAAAAATGATTCCGGTTGCAGCTGGGCTGGCAGGCGGCAGCAGTGATGCAGCGGCAGCGCTGAGAGGTTTAAACAAGCTGTGGAACCTTGGTTTAAGCTTAGATGAATTGGCAGTGCTTGGTGCTGAAATCGGTTCTGATGTATCTTTTTGTGTATATGGAGGTACCGCTTTAGCTACGGGAAGAGGAGAGATGATCCGTCAGCTAGAAGCACCGCCGACATGCTGGGTTATCCTTGCAAAGCCTTTTATAGGGGTGTCTACGGCAGATGTGTACCGTAAGCTGGATTTAGACGGTGTAAAGCATCCGCAGACGGAAGCGATGATTCAAGCAATTGAAAATGACGATTATGAGAAGGTATGTCAGCATCTTGAAAATGTTTTAGAAACAGTAACATTAAAAATGCATCCTGAAGTCGCTCAAATCAAAGATCAGATGAAGCGTTTCGGGGCGGATGCGGTCTTAATGAGCGGCAGCGGTCCGACTGTTTTTGGACTTGCTCACCATGATTCGCGGATGCACCGTGTATATAATGGTCTGCGTGGATTTTGTGATCAGGTTTTTGCGGTTAGAATGCTGGGAGAACGACATACGCTTGATTAAATCCGTATATTAATGATATATTACTGTTAAAATATTCGGATTTAACAGGAGGGCCAATGATGAAGTTTCGCAGAAGTGAACGTTTAATAGATATGACGAATTATTTATTAGAGCATCCGCATCAGCTGGTATCCTTAACCTACTTCTCAGAGAGATATGGATCTGCCAAATCCTCTATTAGCGAAGACTTAGCTATCATAAAAGAGACCTTCGAACATAGAGGTATTGGGACTCTGCAAACCGTGCCGGGTGCTGCTGGCGGGGTGAAATATCAAGTGAGAATGACGGAAGAGGATGCACAGCCAATTATCAATCAGCTTTGTGAGCTGATTGCCAGTCCTAATAGGCTGCTTCCGGGCGGTTATCTTTATATGACAGATATTCTTGGGGATCCTATGATTGTTAAACAGGTAGGACGGTTATTCGCCTCGGCATATGCGGATAAAGAGATAGATGTCGTCATGACTGTCGCCACAAAAGGAATTGCATTAGCGTATGCTGTTGCCAACTATTTGAATGTCCCAGTAGTGATTGTGAGACGGGATAGCAAGGTAACAGAAGGATCTACCGTTAGTATTAATTATGTATCAGGCTCCGCCAAAAGAATTCAGACAATGGTCCTATCGAAAAGAAGTCTTGAAGAAGGTTCAAGGGTTCTGATTGTTGATGACTTCATGAAGGCAGGCGGGACAGTTAACGGAATGATTAGCATGCTGGAGGAGTTCAATGCAGCGCTTGTCGGCATTGCGGTTTTAGTAGAGGCGGAAAAAGCAGAGGAAAGACTAGTGGATGATTATTTATCTTTAGTCAGGCTTTCAGATGTCGATGTGAAAGAAAAGAAAATCAATGTGACACATGGCAACTATTTTACCAATAAACAAGTGGAGGGAAAGTCATGAAAATCATTCAAACAAATGAAGCACCAGCTGCAATTGGACCCTATTCACAGGGGATTACAGTCAATAATCTCTTTTACAGTTCCGGGCAAATTCCTCTAAATGCTGATGGAGTGATGGTCGAGGGTGATGTAAAAGTTCAGACTCATCAGGTATTCAAAAACTTGCAGGCTGTTCTTCAGGCGGCAGGCGCTTCACTTGAAACCGTTGTGAAGGCAACTGTTTTTATTAAAAATATGGATGATTTCGCTAGCATCAACGAAGTATACGGTGAGTATTTCCACACGCATAAACCGGCGCGTTCTTGTGTCGAGGTAGCGCGGCTCCCAAAAGATAGCTTAGTAGAGATCGAAGTCATTGCGCTGGTTAAATAGAATATAAGCCATAGTGAAGAAGCATCCGAAAATATACGGATGCTTTTTATTATGAGTTCAAATTTAAAAAAAGAAAACATCCGGGATTGGATATTAATGGTTTAAGTGTAGTGGAAGGAATGTGGGCGCTGATCGGCACGTCATGCAGAAAGTGCGTGTCTCGCAGTGTAAATCGACCTGCTTTTCTTATATTAAAAAGCAACAAAGTCTGCAAGAACGGCCTCCTGAAGGAGAGTTTTCGGGACTATATGACATGAAACCTGTCTATTTCATTACTTAGGCCTAATTATTCAAAAAATTTTTTCTATAAAAGGAGGAATAATGCAAAATGGTGTTGAATGTTAATAAATAGGATTTTATCTACTGGAAAAGGTGGTGAACATAGTGGAAGTAACTGACGTAAGATTACGCCGTGTAAATACGGATGGACGGATGAGAGCGATTGCCTCTATTACACTGGACCATGAATTTGTTGTTCATGATATTCGGGTGATTGATGGGAATAATGGCTTATTCGTTGCAATGCCGAGTAAACGCACCCCGGATGGAGAGTTCAGGGACATTGCTCACCCTATTAATTCCGGAACCCGCGGTAAAATCCAAGAAGCGGTCTTAGCAGAATATCACCGTTTAGGTGAGTTAGAAGTAGAGTTTGAAGAAGCTGGAGCTTCCTAGAAAGAGAGTCCAACAAGAGCCTGCTATGTAAAGTAGGGCTCTTTTTTATTTATAAAAATGTGCCTCTCTAAAGCAACCCCACCATTATATACCCTTACCAAATCTTGTTAAACATACCCCGGCAGAAAAAGTTATGTAATTGTTCAACATTCAAATTGGGCTTTCCAGTATGATTAAATAGCAGGTTCAAATTTAGTAAAAGTCCTTTTTATTTATGACATGCCAATGAAGCGAATCATCATGGATTAATATGGAAGATTGAGTATGCTTGTACAATTAAGAGGGAAATATCCTGTAAAATATAACTACTTACACGAGATTCCTTGAAATCAGCCTCTATTTAAGATATATTCTTAATGGATAAAAAGGTGAAATTGGAGGCTATTAAATGTCTAATCGATACGCGGTCATTTTAGCCGCAGGTCAAGGGACAAGAATGAAATCAAAATTATATAAAGTCCTGCATCCTGTGTGCGGAAAACCGATGGTTCAGCATGTTGTTGATCAAGTTGCGAAGCTTGATATCCAAGATATTGTTACGATTACTGGGCATGGAGCTGAAAAAGTAAAAGCTCAATTAGGCGCTAAAAGTGTATATGCCCTGCAGGAAGAGCAGTTAGGTACAGCTCATGCTGTTATGCAAGCAGCAGATCATCTGGAGAACAAAGAGGGTGTCACAATTGTTGTTTGCGGAGATACGCCTCTAATTAAAGCGGAAACGATGGAAGCGCTTTTTGCTCATCATGAAAAAACAAACGCAAAAGCAACAGTGCTGACGGCTTTTGCAGAGAATCCTGCTGGATATGGCCGCATTGTTCGTAATAGTCAAGGTCATGTAGAGAAGATTGTCGAGCATAAAGATGCTTCTGAGGAAGAATTAAAGTTACAGGAAATCAATACAGGCACGTATTGTTTCGATAATGCAGCATTATTTACCGCACTAAAGAAAGTTAAAAATGATAATGTTCAAGGGGAATATTATTTACCGGATGTCATCGAAATATTAAAAACAGAAGGTGAAATTGTAACAGCCTTTGGTACAAATGATTTTGAAGAGACTTTAGGTGTAAATGACCGTGTAGCATTAGCTCAGGCGGAATTGTTTATGAAGAATCGGATCAATGAATATCATATGCGTGCTGGTGTGAGTTTGATTGATCCATCCAATACTTACATTGGTTCAGATGTTGAAATTGGTTCAGATACGGTTATATATCCTGGTACGGTGATTAGCGGAGAAACAAAAATTGGTTCAGATTGTACAATAGGCCCTAATTCGCATCTGGAAAATTGTGAAATTGGTGATAGAACGGTTATTCGCCAATCTGCGGCTTTTGATAGCCAGATCGGCTCAGATGTTCAGATTGGACCATTTGCGCATATTCGCCCGCAATCAAATGTTCATGATGAAGTGAAGATCGGCAATTTTGTCGAAATTAAAAAATCTGTTATTGAAAAGGGCAGCAAGGTATCCCATTTAAGCTATATTGGTGATGCTGAGGTCGGTAAAGATGTAAATATCGGCTGTGGAGCAATCACAGTAAATTATGACGGGAAAAATAAGTTCCTGACAAAAATAGAAAATGGCGTATTTATCGGCTGCAATTCCAACCTGGTTGCACCAGTGACAATTGGAGAAGGCGCATATGTTGCAGCAGGTTCAACCATTACTGAGGATGTTCCTGGAGAGGCGCTGTCTATTGCGCGCGCTCGTCAAGTGAATAAAGAGAATTATGTACAAAAGCTAGATATCAAGAAATAAAAAAACACGGAGGCACAGGCATGTCGAATCAGTATTTAGATCCAAATTTAAAGGTTTTCAGTTTAAATTCAAACAAAGCATTGGCCGAGGAAATTGCCAAATTTATTGGCGTTGAATTGGGGAAATGCTCTGTTACCCATTTTAGTGATGGTGAAATTCAAATAAACATTGAAGAAAGTATTCGCGGCTGTGACGTATATGTCATTCAATCAACAAGCGCTCCTGTTAACGAACATTTAATGGAACTGCTTATTATGATTGATGCATTAAAACGCGCTTCTGCTAAGACGATTAATATTGTTATGCCTTATTATGGCTATGCGCGCCAAGACCGCAAAGCTAGAGCACGTGAACCAATTACGGCGAAGCTTGTGGCGAATCTGCTTGAGACAGCAGGTGCGACTCGTGTCATTACTTTAGATCTGCATGCTCCGCAAATTCAAGGTTTCTTTGATATTCCGATTGACCACTTAATGGGCGTGCCAATTCTAGCAGAGTACTTTAAGAATAAAGACCTGCAAGGCGATGTTGTCATCGTTTCTCCTGACCACGGCGGAGTAACACGTGCCCGCAAAATGGCAGACCAGCTGAAAGCACCGATTGCGATTATCGATAAACGCCGTCCAAAGCCAAATGTGGCTGAGGTAATGAATATTGTTGGTAATATTGATGGCAAGATTGCTATCTTAATTGACGATATTATTGATACAGCTGGAACAATCACATTAGCTGCTAATGCATTAGTAGAAAATGGCGCTGCTGAAGTATATGCTTGCTGCAGTCATCCAGTATTATCAGGACCTGCAATTGAAAGAATTGAGAACTCTAAGATTAAAGAACTGGTCGTAACGAACTCAATCGCTTTGCAGGAAGAAAAGAAAACAGGTAAAGTTGTTGAGCTGTCTGTAGCATCACTTATTGGTGAAGCTATTATCCGTGTCCATGAAGAACAGTCTGTAAGTGTATTGTTCGATTAATATTTTTTGTTAGGCCTGCTAAACGAAAGCAGGTCTAACTGTATTATAGGAAAATTGCCGCTCCAGCCTATATAGTTCTACTTTTCTGCTTCCCGCTGTGCTGATCTTATAAACTAAAACGTTTAGACTTCCTCTTTTTAGGGCATTTTTTATATAGAAAGTCATTCAATATACAAGAGGAAGGGGATCATTATGGCAGTAACATTAGAAGCAAAAAAACGAAGTGAATTTCGTCATTCATCGCTTACGAAAATTAGGCATGAAGGGAATATCCCAGCAGTTGTATATGGGCAAAAAGTGGAGAGTACACCGATTTATTTAAGTGAGTCTGACTTTATCAAAACGATTAAGGAAGTAGGGCGGAATGGTGTATTCTCATTAAATGTTGATGGCAAGAAACATGAAGTCATGTTAACGGAATATCAAACAAATTCATTGCGTAATAATATTGTGCATGTAGACTTTCTAGCAGTCGATATGTCGAAGGAAATTACGGCAGAGGTAAGAGTCAATTTGGTCGGCGATGCACAAGGCGTGAAAGATGGCGGTGTTATGCAGCAATCACTGCATGAAGTTTCCGTAACAGCTACTCCAAATGAAATTCCTTCTTCAGTTGATGTGGAAGTAACAGATTTACAAGTGAACGAGACCATTACGGTTGCTGATCTTAAGACAAGCCGTTCTTATTCGCTCAACCATGATGCTGAAGAAGTCATCGCTTCCATTCTTCCGCCTAAACAGGAAGAAGAAATAAACAGCGGTGAGCAGCAGGAGGAAGGTACGCCTGAGCAAGAAGAAGGAAGAGAAACAGAAAGCGAGTAAAAAGAATAACTTTTATACTTGCCAAAAGCTGGCTGCATTACGATGTTAGGCCAGCTTTTGCTTTTTCTTTATGACGAGTTAAATTAGCATTGCGGCTAATTTAGTAACTTCTAACATGCCGTCTGGTGCTGACAGCTGCCATCACTAGATTAAGAAGCAGGTGAAGTGAAGATGAAATTATTTGTTGGCCTTGGAAATCCAGGCAAACCATATGAACATACAAGGCATAATATCGGTTTTGAAGTGATTGATCACTTGGCTGTTAAGCTTGGTATTACATTAGATCAGGCAAAGTTTAAAGGTGTTTATGGATTTGGAATTGTTAACGGAGAAAAAGTTTTTTTATTAAAGCCGCTTACATATATGAATTTATCTGGCGAATCCATCCGTCCGCTTATGGATTACTATGGGATTGAAGATGATGAATTAACCGTCATTTATGATGATCTTGATTTGCCTGTCGGAAAAATTCGTCTCCGCCAGAAAGGAAGCGCCGGCGGGCATAATGGAATTAAATCGACAATTGCCCATCTTGGCACCATGCAATTTAATCGAATTCGAGTAGGAATTGATCGTCCCCCAGCGGGCATGAAGGTTCCTGATTATGTGCTGGGTAAATTTTCTTCTGAGGAACAGCAGGAATTACAAAGCGTAATCGAGAAATGTGTAAACGCATGTGAAGCTGCCATTAAGGAGCCTTTCTTACAAGTGATGAATCAGTTTAATCAATCTTAAATACATCATAAGCATATAAAATGAATAAGCTAGTTAACACATTTAACTTTTTGCCCATCTTGTGTCCTTGTGTCCCTTTAATTGATTGAATAACTTCCTTTCTGAACGTCCATAATAGGGATATGTACGGATAGGAGGGGCTTTAATGGCTATTCATTATCATTGCCGTCATTGCGGCGCAAAGCTTGGCTCTATTGATTCCATGTCTGTTCAAACAGAGCAGCTCGGATTTCACAAATTAAATGATGAAGAGCGTCAAGATATGCTGATGTACGATTCTGCGGGGAATGTGCAGGTTAAGGCGATTTGTGAGGACTGCCAAGAATCTCTAGAACGCAACCCGGATTACCATCAGCAGGATTTTCTTATTCACTAACGCTTTGGGCCGTTTTGTCCAAAGCATTTTTCTATTTGCATTTATAGTATTTTTTTAATAGTTTATGGGTTTGGTGAACCCTTTCGTTATGGATAAAATGAGATTAATTTCGTATCGCTTCGACACGGCCATATTTTTAGAAGCGACGTACTTTATATAGGGGGACTTTTCTGTATGTTAGGGCTTAAGCGAATATTTGGCCAGCAGGATGATGTAGTATCCATCTTGTCTGGTGTTCAAGAAGGGTTAAAGGAGCAACTGATCGCTGGCTTATCTGGTTCTGCACGGGCACTATTCATTTCGGCTGTTTATGAGCAGTCGAAACAGCCTGTTCTGGTTGTGACTCACAATTTATTGCAGGCGCAAAAATTATATGATGATATCATCAGTTTAATAGGAGAAGAGGAAGTACTTCTATATCCGGCGAACGAATTAATTGCTGCTGAAATAAGCATCGCAAGCCCAGAACTTAAGGCACAAAGAATAGAGGCACTGAATTATTTGATCCAGCAGAAGGCAGGGATCGTTATAGCTCCAATGGCAGGTGTGAGAAAGGTGCTGCCGCCATCAGAGCTATGGAAAAAATACCAGATGACATTGTCTGTTGGAGATGACTTGCTTGAAGAGCAATTAAACCGTTTCGTCCAGATGGGTTATGTTCGTGTTGATATGGTTTCAGCTCCAGGTGAATTTAGTGTGAGAGGCGGAATCATTGATATTTACCCATTAACTGAAAATGATCCCATCCGAATTGAACTATTTGACACAGAAATTGATTCCATTCGAACATTCTCACTAGATGATCAGAGATCCAAGGAAAAGCTCCAGCAAACTTTGATTGGTCCAGCAACCGAAATCCCGCTTGAAAAAGAACATTATGACAAACTAGTTGAGCGGATTGAACTAGGACTGGGGAAAAGCCTGAAAAAGCTTAAAAATGATAAAGATAAAACATTATTATCACAAAATATCGGCTATGAGCTTGAACAGCTGAGAACAGGCCAAAAGCCTGAGCAGCTATTTAAATACACTTCTCTTGCTTATGAATCAGGAAGTAGTTTAATAGATTATCTACCAGAATCAGGTCTTATTTTTATAGATGAAATCAGCAGAGTCCAGGAAATGAATGATTCACTTGAGAAAGAAGAAGCAGAATGGTATACAAGCATGCTAGGTGAAGGGAAAATGATTCATGATGTGAAGGTTGCTTACTCTCTAAAGGAGCTCACAGCCAGAACGGATCATTCCATTACCTATATGTCTTTATTTCTTCGCCATGTTCCTAATACAAGCCCGCAAAACATTGTGAATATGACCTGTAAGCAAATGCAGAATTTTCATGGGCAAATGCATGTGCTAAAAGGAGAGTTAGAACGCTGGGAGAAGAATAATTATTCTGTTGTATTCTTAGCATCTGACGAAGAGAGAGTAGATAAACTTCAAAAGGTTCTTGAAGATTATGAAATCGATGCTGCTAAAATAAGTGCTGATCAGGCAGTTCTTCAGGGAAGAGCTCAAATTCTCCCAGGCGGCCTGCAAACTGGTTTTGAGCTAAGCTCCCAAAGGCTGGCTGTTATAACTGAGGAAGAATTATTTAATAAAAAAGTAAAGAAAAAATCACGAAAACAGAAACTTTCAAATGCAGAGCGCATTAAAAGTTATTCCGAGCTGAAAATCGGCGATTATGTAGTTCATGTGAATCACGGAATTGGAAAATATATTGGCATTGAAACATTAGAGATTAACGGGGTACATAAAGATTATCTTCATATTCGCTATCAGGGAAGCGATAAGCTTTATGTGCCGGTTGAACAAATTGACCTTGTTCAAAAATACGTTGCTTCTGAAGCAAAAGAACCGAAAATCTATAAACTTGGCGGAAATGACTGGAAGCGGGTAAAGAAAAAAGTTCAATCTTCAGTGGAAGACATTGCGGATGATTTAATTAAATTGTACGCAGAGCGGGAGTCATCGAAAGGCTATGCCTTCAGCCCGGATGGAGAGATGCAGCGGGATTTTGAAGCGGCCTTCCAATATCAGGAGACAGAGGATCAGGCTCGTTCCATTCATGAAATTAAAAAGGATATGGAACGGGAACGTCCAATGGATCGCCTATTATGCGGAGATGTTGGCTATGGGAAAACAGAAGTTGCCATTCGTGCCATTTTTAAAGCCATTGCGGATGGAAAACAGGTAGCATTCCTGGTGCCAACAACCATCTTGGCACAGCAGCATTATGAAACAATGCGTGAGCGTTTTCAGGATTATCCGATTGAAATCGGTCTGCTGAGCCGTTTCCGGACAAAGAAACAGCAAACAGAAACGTTAAAAGGTTTAAAAGCAGGAACGATTGATGTAGTTGTCGGTACCCATCGGATCCTTTCAAAAGATATTGAATATCGGGACTTAGGTTTGCTTGTCATTGATGAGGAACAGCGTTTTGGTGTTACACATAAGGAGAAAATCAAGCAGCTGAAAACAAATGTTGATGTTTTAACACTTACTGCTACACCAATTCCAAGGACTTTACATATGTCCATGCTTGGGGTCCGGGACCTTTCTGTCATAGAAACACCGCCGGAAAACCGTTTCCCGGTTCAAACTTATGTAATGGAATATAACGGAGCATTGGTGAGAGAAGCAATTGAACGAGAGCTGGCTCGCGATGGCCAAGTGTACTTTTTATATAACCGTGTGGAGGATATTGAGCGGAAAGCGGAGGAAATCTCGATGCTTGTCCCTGATGCAAGA
Source organism: Bacillus mesophilum (assembly GCF_008923265.1). Lineage (NCBI taxonomy): Bacteria > Bacillati > Bacillota > Bacilli > Caryophanales > Bacillaceae > Bacillus > Bacillus mesophilum. The sequence continues at coordinate 27,913 of NZ_WBOT01000014.1, forward strand.
GTCACATATGCACACGGAAAAATGACAGAAAATGAATTAGAGTCGGTAATGATCGGTTTTCTTGAGGGCGAGTATGACGTACTTGTCAGCACGACTATTATTGAAACCGGCGTAGACATTCCGAATGTAAATACACTCATTGTTCATGATGCTGATCGCATGGGGCTTTCACAGCTCTATCAGTTAAGAGGCCGCGTAGGACGCTCGAATCGGGTAGCTTATGCTTACTTTACGTATAGAAAGGATAAAGTTCTGACTGAAGTGGCGGAAAAGAGATTGCAAGCTATTAAAGAGTTTACAGAACTTGGGTCCGGCTTCAAAATTGCTATGAGAGACTTGACGATTAGAGGTGCAGGAAATCTCCTGGGAGCAGAACAGCATGGGTTTATTGACTCTGTTGGATTTGACCTATACTCACAAATGCTGAAAGAAGCAATTGAGCAACGAAAAGACGTAATGATGGGAACGGAAGAGAAAAAGGCTAGCATGGAAATCGATCTTGAACTTGATGCTTATATTCCGGATGCCTATATTTCAGATGGCCATCAAAAGATCGAAATGTACAAACGCTTCAGAGGAATTTCTGCTCTAGAGGATGTAGAGGAGCTTCAAGAAGAGATTGTTGATCGTTTTGGAGATTATCCGCAGGAAGTCTCGTATTTATTTACGATCGCAGAAATGAAAGTATACGGTGAGCTTGCTGGGGTAGAACTCATTAAACAGTCTAAACAGGAAATCCTACTGCTATTTTCGGAGCAGGCAAGTGCTCAAATTGATGGGCAAAAGGTATTTCAGCTGTCGAGCAAATATGGCAGAATGATTGGATTAGGCATGGAAGGGCAAAAGCTGAAAGCTGTATTCCATATTAAAGGCATTGAAGTAAACAAGTGGCTTGAAACATTGTACGAATTTATTCAAGGTCTTCAGAATGCGAAAAAAGAAGAAAAGAAGGCAAAAGCATAATCGTTCTGTTTTTTTATTTCAATTGAACTCGGTGGGCGATTCGATAAGAATTTTGTAAATAAATTGAAATATATGAAATGTTTAAATGCGCAGAGTCAGGGTAATTTCACAATAAATCATCTATTGGAATGTCTTTCCGTTTATGGAATATAAAACAGCCTAAAGAAAACCTATATGCATGTGTATAGAACTTTCCATATGAAAGATACTAAGTTCAAACATGGTGATGGATTCATTTTCTCCCAATTGTGATTTTGAAGCATTGCCGTATTAGAATGGCAGAAGTGCTGGATATATGGATGTGGCCCGATTATGAATTAGAAAGGTGCTTACTCTACATATCAAACCATCCTACAAGTAGTAAGGCAGCAAATGATTCCTTATACATCCATTTTTTGCTTGAGGAACGGTAGAGTGCTTCAGCTGTTCAAAAAAATCATCAGATGAAAGTGAGGCAACGTTGGATGAAAGCAACTGGTATAGTTCGTCGTATCGATGATTTGGGTCGTGTTGTCATTCCGAAAGAAATCCGCAGAACTTTGCGCATACGAGAAGGGGACCCACTTGAGATCTTTGTCGACCGAGATGGCGAGGTCATTTTAAAGAAATATTCGCCAATCAGCGAATTAAGCGATTTTGCGAAAGAATATGCAGAGGCACTATATGACAGCCTCGGAAATGCCGTTTTAATCTGTGACCGTGATACTTATATCGCAGTAGCAGGCGGTTCCAAGAAAGATTATTTAAACAAAAACATTAGTGATCTGATTGAAAAGACGCTTGAGGACAGAAGTTCGGTCCTTGTCACACAATCCGGTGACATTTCAATTGTTGATGGAAACACAGAATCAGTTGCTTCTTATACGATTGGACCGATCGTAGCAAATGGTGATCCAATTGGAGCAGTTGTTATATTTGCGAAAGAGGATACACTGGGCGAAGTAGAGAAAAAAGCAGTTGAAACAGCTGCTGGCTTCCTTGCAAGACAAATGGAATCATAAGAAACAGGCGGCGTGGGCTGCCTGTTTTTTTGTGCATGAAAGAGCACGGCGGCGGAATCTTTATGGCGGATATAATTCCTGGACGGCGGATAAAGGCCTTTTTTGAACGATTTAGGATAAAAAACGACATGCTGTGTTGCCTTTTTTGTTAATTGGTATATGAAATAGAGCTAAATTCCGCACTTTTGGTCGTCAGCCGGTATCTTTTAGGCAGTTTTAAAACTCCAGCCAGCTCGCCTTATGCTTGTCGGGGCTGAGCAAGCCGCCTCCACATTTCTAGTTGTCCAGCTCCAGGCGCTAGGGGCTCGAGGTCATAAGTCAATCCATCCAAAAGGTTAAAGAACAACCTTCTGGCTGTTTTGCCTTATGCTTGTCGCCCCTGAGCAAGCGCCTTCCGCTTTTCTAGTTGTCCAGTTCCGGCGGCTAGCCCCTCGAGGTCATAAGTCGATCCGTCTAGAAGGTTAAAGAATAACCTTCCAGCCAGCTCGCCTTATGCTTGTCGGGGCTGAGCAAGCCGCCTCCACATTTCTGATTGTCCAGCTCCAGGCGCTAGGGGCTCAAGGTCATAAGTCATGTTGCCCTAAAGGTTAAAGAACAACCTTTATGTCAACCTGCCTTATGCTTGTCGCCCCTGAGCAAGCGCCTTCCGCTTTTCGTAGTATGCTATAATATTTAAAGTTGTTTTTTGAGAGGGGTTGGGCGATGGAGCGCGTGGATCGTTCAGGTGAGTTTATTAGAGGCGCGCTTGTATTAACAGCAGCGGCAGTGATTACGAAAATATTGAGCGCTGTGTATCGGGTGCCTTTTCAAAATATTGTAGGAGATGTTGGTTTTTATATTTATCAGCAAGTCTATCCTTTCTATGGTATTGTTCTTGCACTAGCTACCTATGGGTTTCCCGTTGTTATTTCAAAATTATATGCTGAACAAATTAGTTTAAATAAATGGCATGGAGCTCGTCATGTATTAGCTGTGTCGTCGATTATTTTATTATTCGTTAGCATTGGCGGATTTTCTTTATTGTATGGAAGTGCCAATTTCCTGGCTGAAAGAATGAAGGATCCGTATTTGGCAGATCCTATCCGAACAGTTTCGTTTGTATTTCTTTTATTAGCTCCGATTTCTATACTAAGAGGTTATTTTCAAGGAAGAAATGATATGGTCCCTACAGCGATTTCTCAAATAGGGGAACAGCTTATTCGGGTTTTAACTATTTTACTGCTTGCTATTCTATTAGTGAGGCAGAATGAATCACTTTATAGCATAGGAAGTTCGGCGTTTTTAGGTTCTTTGGCAGGCGGACTGATGGCGATTGTTCTGTTGAACATTTTTTTTGTTAAAAGGAATGCAAATTTGAAAAAGACTTTATGGAAAGAGCGGCTGGAGTTAACTTCATCTGTCAAAATAGCAAAGGAACTTATCGTTCAAGGATTTGCTATTTGCGTAAGCAGTCTGCTGCTTGTCTTCATTCAGCTGGCGGATTCGTTTAATCTTTATTCTTTGCTTGTATCTTCTGGTTTTGGCATTGAGGAGGCAAAGCAGTTGAAGGGGATTTATGATAGAGGACAGCCTATTATTCAGTTAGGAACTGTTGTTGCTACCTCATTATCACTTTCGCTGGTTCCCTTGATTACCAAGGCGAAGCTTGAGAGTGACCGGAAACTTTTACAAGAGAAGATTCAGCTGGCCTTTCGCGTTGCCATCTTTGCTGGAGCTGGGGCGATGGTTGGGCTAATAGCCATTATAAAACCAACGAATACGATGCTATTCGAAAATGCTGCTGGCTCTAATGTACTGCAGATTTTAAGTATCCTGATTTTCTTAAGCTCGATCATTATGACTGCATCAGCCGTATTACAAGGTTTAGGATTTACCTTATATCCTGCTTTTGTTATTTTAGGCGGCTTTATTATAAAATATTGTTTAAATATACTGTTCATCCCTCTTGCGGGCTTAAGCGGCGCTGCCATTGCGTCATGCATTGCTTTGCTTCTTGTTGTCATAGCCTTGCTGATTAAGTTAAAATTTCAATTACATATTAAAATTGTTCAGTTGGAATTTATCACTCCCATTTTAAAGGGAGCGGTTTGTATGTATATTGTGTTAAAAGGGTATTTGCTGCTTACCGATTTCTTTTATGGGGTTGGCTATGAAAGAATGGCATCGAGTTTTCAAGCTATAAGTGCTGTTTTTTTTGGCGGATTTATTTACTTGATAGTGGTGCTGAGAAGCCAGGTCTTTACTGAGGAGGAATTATACATGCTTCCTTTAGGCAGTAAGCTTTTACGGCTGCTTCCCAAAAATAAAGCGAGGATGACGAAAAAATGAATAAGATTAAGATAATTGGATTAGGTGCAGGCGATTTAAATCAGCTTCCTTTAGGCGTCTACAAAACGATACAAAACACTGAAAATCTTTATTTGCGCACAAAAGAACATCCAGTCGTGGATGAGCTAATAAAGGAAGGGGCTCATTTCCGATCTTTTGATGAAGTGTATGAGAAGTACGATACCTTTGAAGCTGTTTATGAAGAAATTACGAATGTGCTCCTGAATGCTGCAAAGAGTGAAGATGTTACATATGCAGTGCCTGGTCATCCGCTCGTTGCTGAAAGAACGGTACAGCTTCTGATCGAACGGGCAGAACAAAGCGGAATACAGTTAGAAGTTGGCGGAGGCCAGAGCTTTTTGGATGCTCTTTTTCAAGCTCTGCGAATTGATCCGGTAGAAGGATTTCAGCTTCTTGACGGAACTGATTTTTCGGTTGAGGAAGCACAGCTGCGCCAGCATATCATCATTGGCCAGGTATATGATCAATTTGTTGCCTCAGATGTAAAGCTGGAGTTAATGGAGAGATTGCCGCATGATTATCCGGTTTTTATTGTGACAGCTGCCGGAAGCAGTCAGGAAAACATCAAAAAAGTAGAACTGGTTGAACTTGATCGTGAGGTAGAGCTGAATAATCTAACTTCTCTTTATGTACCACCTGTCCAGGATGAAACCATTCTTTATAAAGATTTTGCTAAGTTAAAAGAGATCATTGCCATTTTGCGCGGACCGGATGGCTGTCCTTGGGATCGGAAACAAACGCATGAATCACTAAGAAAATATGTAATTGAAGAAGCATATGAACTGATCGATGCAATCAACAATGATGATATTGATAATATGATTGAAGAGCTTGGCGATCTGCTGCTGCAGATTATGCTTCATGCCCAAATTGGCGAAGATGAAGGCTTTTTCTCTATCACAGATGTTATTGAAGGCATATCAGAAAAGATGGTCCGCAGACATCCGCACGTATTTGGTAATGGACAAGCGGAGGATGCAGAAGAGGTCGTTAAGAATTGGCAGGAAATCAAAAAGGAAGAGAAGGCAGGTAAGAAAGATAAAACATCTCTCCTTGATTCTGTTCCTCGTTCTTTCCCGGGACTAATGAGAGCAGAGGAACTGCAGAAAAAGGCTGCATCTGTTGGATTTGATTGGGATGAAGCAGATGCTGCCTGGGAAAAGGTTAAGGAAGAAATCCGTGAGTTTGAGGCAGAAAAAGAATTAAGCAGTGAAAAGATGAAATTAGAATACGGCGACATTTTATTTGCTTTTGTCAATGTTGCAAGATTTTTAGGCCTTAATCCAGAAGAAGCAATCCATGAGACCAATGAAAAATTTATCCGGCGTTTTAATTATATAGAGGACAGGGTAAAGGAAACAGGGAGAGAGTTTGCAGACTTCCAGCTTGAAGAACTGGATCAATATTGGGAAGAAGCCAAAAAATCTGGGATATAAACTAAAAAACTAAGTGATGGAGCGTTTGCATATGAGATTAGATAAATTTCTAAAAGTTTCCCGTCTGATAAAAAGGAGAACATTAGCAAAAGAGGTTTCCGATCAAGGGAGAATTTCAATAAATGGAATACAGGCCAAAGCAAGCTCTAATGTAAAAGTGGGCGATGTATTATCCATTCGCTTTGGTCAAAAGCTTGTAACAGTCAGAATTGATGGCCTGCAGGAAACAACACGCAAGGAAGAAGCACAAGAGCTTTACAGCATTTTAAAAGAAGAAAACGCTGGAACTGAAGTTGGAAAAGATTGATTCGTACCCTGCCATTAAGAACATGGTTATTTGATCATCTTATTAATAGATCTAAGCTTTGAGGGAGCTGATATCTGTCAGTGCCATTCCCGATCCTCTTAAAAAGCTGATCTTTCCGTATAAAGGAATGGCTTGTTCTAATTCATCCCTTACCTTCATAAACATGTACAAACAGAAGTACATTGCGATTGTGAGGGATATGATATGAGCCAATATTATGAATCAAATGCAAATAAGCCAAATGCCCAGGAACATGATGTGGTCATGCGAGGCAGAAGAACGTTGGAGATATCTGGGGTAAAACAAGTAGAAAGCTTTGATAATGAAGAGTTCTTACTTGAAACAGTCATGGGTTTTTTAGCGATTCGAGGGCAAAATCTGCAAATGAAAAACCTTGATGTCGACAAAGGAATCGTCTCCATTAAAGGGAAGGTTTTTGATCTTGTCTACATCGATGATCAGCACGGAGATAAGGCTAAAGGATTCTTTAGCAAGCTATTCAGATGACACTGACGACACAATTTATGACAATGCTTGCAATGATCGGCATGGGCGGAATGTTTGGTGCGTCGCTAGATACGTACCAGCGTTTCCTCAAACGGACGGAAAGAAAAAGATGGGCTGTTTTTATAAATGATATTTTCTTCTGGCTCCTGCAAGGACTAGCCATCTTCTACATTCTATTCCTCGTGAATCAAGGCGAATTGCGTCTATATGTTTTTCTCGCCTTATTGTGCGGATTTGCAGCTTATCAAAGCTTATTCAAAAGAATTTATTTAAAACTCTTAGAGTTGCTAATTTCCATGTTTATCTCTTTTTATCGTTTTATTCTAAAGTTTTTGAGATTTTTTGTCATAAAGCCGGTCCAAGGGCTTGTAACAGCTGTAATAGCAGTAATCCTGATGTTAGGAAAAGCGACTTTAGCACTATTCTTATTTTTGTATAAGGTCATTATACTTATATTAAAAATAATCACACTTCCGCTAAAATGGATCTTTATGCTTATATGGAGACTTTTGCCGAAACATCTTAAAAAAATGGTCGATAAGTTCTATAGAGCGTTAGCAGGATATTTTATAAAAATAAAGAATTATTGTGTTAAGAAAATAAACAACTGGAAGAAAAAGAACTAACAGAGAGGGGGGAGCGTAGAATGAGTGACAACGAGAGAAAGAATGTAGCCAAAATGCAAACGAGCTATGTAAAGCAGAGAGAGGATGCAACGATTAGCGCCAATCGAAAAAGAAAGCTATTGTTTAGAAGATTAGCCGCTTTTTTCATTGTTGCAGCGACTGTATCCATATTTATGATTACTACACTCGTCTCGCAATCCGCCGCTCTGGATGAAAAGCTGGCTGAAAAGAAAAAACTTGAAGATGAGCTGGCGGGACTGGAGAAAGAGCAAGTCGTACTTGAAGAAGAAATTGTTAAACTGAATGACGATGAGTACATTGCCAAACTTGCCCGCAAGGATTATTATTTATCAGACAAAAGTGAAACAATCTTTGTTTTGCCGGAGACAGAAGAGGAGCAAAATAAGGAGAAGGAAAAGGAAAAAGAAAAGGACGCTGAATAGAGCTGTATTGACACCCTTTTTTCTAATTCGTTATAATATAGAGTAAGTATGAAATTTTTTAGTTTCACTTTATATCTTTAAGGAGGCAATTTCTTTTTATGTCAATCGAAGTAGGCAGCAAGTTACAGGGAAAGGTCACAGGAATTACAAATTTCGGAGCGTTTGTGGAGCTGCCGGAAGGTTCAACTGGTCTTGTTCACATTAGTGAAGTAGCAGACAACTATGTTAAGGATATCAACGATCATCTGAAGGTTGGTGACATGGTTGAGGTTAAGGTCATTAATGTAGAAAAAGACGGAAAAATCGGTTTATCTATTAAAAAGGCTAAAGACCGTCCTGAAAGACCGGAAAGACCAGAAAGACCTGAAAGAAGAGAGTCTAGAGGTCCTTCTCAACGTCCACGTCAAGGCAGAACAAATGATAATCGTGCTCCAAGAGAAAATTTTGAATCAAAAATGGCACGCTTCTTAAAGGACAGTGAAGACCGCCTATCATCTTTAAAGCGCAATACGGAATCAAAACGTGGGGGAAGAGGCGCTAGACGAGGCTAACTTGTTGCTGATTTTATTCATATATCGCAGGGTTTATCGTGATATTCCCTTAAAAATGAGACAGTCCATTTGTGGACTGTCTCATTTTTTGTTATCTGAATGATGGGGAACAGGATTTAAAATACAAAAAAAACGCCTGGAAATCTCCAGACGCTTTTTTATAGATGACCCGTACGGGATTCGAACCCGTGTTACCGCCGTGAAAGGGCGGTGTCTTAACCGCTTGACCAACGGGCCAGTACATATTTAATAACAAGTATAGCGGCGGAGGGGATCGAACCCCCGACCTCACGGGTATGAACCGTACGCTCTAGCCAGCTGAGCTACACCGCCAAATGTATCAATCAGACACAAGTAATATCATACAAACTTTTATAGGAAGTGTCAATAAAAAATTGTAAAGTATTTTATGCACCTGAAGGGAGCAATACTTTTTTTAGAAAATGGTCAGAAATCTATGATATATATCCCTATAGTCGTTTTTTGAAACCGTAAAAATATTGTCATATTGCTCCCTATTAATGCCGCATAGCATGAACAAGAACATTTTTATCCAAAGAAGCTATCCCCGCCATTCCTCGATTTCCCTTATTTTTTGTACAGAATTCGCTCATTTCGGAGAAACAAGTCGAACGAAAAAATAAAGCTTGTCTGCGATTTTGACAAACTTTTTTATTTAAGAATTTTATAATGATCTGCAAACAATACGAATCTAAATAGGGAGTGAGCAATATATGCAAAAGGTTGGAAGGTCAATGACAGAGCCGCTCGGGGAAGTTCAGCTTAATCGATCTAAGATGGATATAGGACAAGCCTTTATCAATTTTCAACTATGGCTGGAGACTTTTTTTCTGAAAAAGGGGTACATCCTTCTGTTTATCGGCTTCTTGCTGGGCAGAGCCTTGATTTTAGCTAAGCTGACCCCTTTTACGCTTCCTTTTTTCGCAGCTGTGTACCTATTAAGGAAGGATCGGGCTCCTTTGGCACTTGTTGGACTCACGGCCGGTGCTGCTACTCTATCCGTGCAAAATGCTGCATCCGCGTTTAGTATATCTTTTTTATTTTTATTTGTGTTCAGGATTTCAAAAAAGTGGCTAAGTAATGAAATGAAGGCCCTGCCCTTTTATGTTTTTGCCATTTTATTAGTAGGGAAAATAGCGGAAGGTTTTATTCTGACAAACACGGTCACGCTATATAACGGAATGATGGCGGGAGTAGAGGCCAGTCTCGGATTTATTTTAACCATGATCTTTTTGCAGGGGCTTCCGCTGTTATCCATTAATAAGAGAAGACAATCCTTAAAGACAGAGGAGATTGTCTGTTTAATTATTATTCTTGCTTCTGTGATGACTGGGACAATTGGCTGGACCATTTACGATTTGTCGATTGAGCATATCATGTCGAGATATTTGGTTTTATTATTTGCCTTTGTTGCAGGAGCAACAGTTGGTTCTACCGTAGGGGTTGTAACGGGCTTAATATTTAGTCTTGCCAATATTTCAAGCTTCTTTCATATGAGTTTGCTGGCCTTTGCCGGCTTACTTGGCGGGCTCTTAAAAGAAGGCAGGAAATTGGGTGTATCTCTAGGACTTCTGATTGCGACATTGTTAATGGGCATGTATGGAGAAGGTAATGGAAATCTTATGATTACCCTTTATGAAACAGGTGCTGCTATTTTTATTTTCCTGGTTACGCCGATTAGCTTGACCTCAAAGCTTGCGAAGCATATACCAGGTACTCCTGAATATGCAGCTGAGCAGCAGCATTATATGAGAAAAATGCGGGATGTTACAGCTCAAAGAGTCTCTCAATTTTCAAACGTGTTTCAAGCATTATCAAAAAGCTTTTCTAACTATGATGCAACATCCAGCAGGGACGATGATGAAGATCGTGAAATTGATTATTTCTTAAGCAATGTTACTGAAAAGACATGCCAGACATGCTTTAAAAAGGAACATTGCTGGGCAAGGAATTTTAATACAACCTATGATTATATGAAGGATATTATGACAGAAATAGATAGCAGCGATGGAATCGTATCTCCAAAACTATCAAGAGAATGGGAAAAGCATTGTACACGTTCAAAAAAAGTGACAGAAACAATTCAGCAGGAACTTACTTATCTAAAAGCAAATCAAAAACTGAAGAAGCAAGTTCATGAAAGCAGAAGACTTGTAGCAGATCAGCTGCTGGGTGTTTCAGAGGTAATGGGAGATTTTGCGAAAGAAATACAGCGCGAGCGGGAAAACCACCATAAACAGGAAGAGCAGATTCTTGAAGCGCTTCAAGAATTCGGAGTAGAAATCGAACAGGTTGACATCTACAGCTTAGAGCAGGGCAATGTGGACATTGATATGGCGATTCCATACTGCAATGGGCATGGAGAATGCGAAAAACTGATTGCACCGATGCTGTCGGATATTCTCGGAGAAACCATTCTTGTCGGCAAAGAGGAGTGTGCTGCATATTCAACCGGGTTTTGTCATGTAACGTTCCGTTCAGCGAAAGCATATGCGGTTGAAACGAGTGTGGCCCATGCAGCCAAGGACGGAGGCTTTATTTCTGGTGACAGCCATTCTACGATTGAGCTAGGAAGCGGAAAATATGCGATTGCCATCAGTGATGGAATGGGGAATGGCGAGAGAGCACATATAGAAAGCCAAGAAACACTCGAACTCCTTCAAAAAATCCTGCAATCGGGGATAGAGGAACGGGTAGCGATTAAATCAGTGAATTCCATTTTATCATTAAGGACCACAGATGAGATTTTCTCGACCCTGGATTTAGCCATGATTGACCTGCAAAATGCTGAAGTGAAGTTTTTGAAAATTGGCTCAACACCAAGCTTTGTTAAGCGTGGGTCAAAGGTGATGAAAATACAGGCAAGCAATCTGCCGATGGGAATCATACAAGAGTTTGATGTCGATGTGGTCAGCGAGCAGCTGAAGGCAGGTGACCTATTGATCATGATGAGTGATGGCGTATTTGAAGGGCCAAAACATGTTGAGAATTTCGATTTATGGATGAAGCGGAAAATTACTGAGTTAAAGACCTCAGATCCGCAGGAAGTGGCAGATTTAATTATGGAGGAAGTGATCCGATCCCGCTCCGGCAGAATAGAAGATGATATGACAGTAGTTGTATCGAAAGTTACTCATAATACACCAAAGTGGTCGAGTATTCCAATGCAAAATATGCGCAAGAAGGCAAATTAAGAATAAATTTATTAGGATCTGCTAAATGAAATGAAATCATGTATATTTCTACCTCATACCGTCGAAAATGGTAATAAATTGAGATGGAGGGGAAAATATGAAAACGGGTACATTGAAACAGATTCTGCTGATTACAGACGGCTGCTCCAATCAAGGTGAAGATCCAATTGCAATGGCTGCCTTGGCGAAAGAACAGGGAATTACCGTTAATGTCATTGGGGTTATGGAAAATGATGTGATAGATGAAAAAGGGATGAGTGAAATTGAAGGAATCGCCATGTCAGGCGGCGGTGTCAGTCAGGTTGTTTATGCAAAACAATTATCACAAACGGTTCAAATGGTGACAAGAAAGGCGATGACTCAGACACTGCAAGGAGTCGTTAATAAAGAATTAAAAGAAATTTTAGGAAGCTCTAAAACGGTTGAAGATCTGCCGCCCGAGCAAAGAGGCGAGGTCATGGAAGTGGTAGATGAACTCGGTGAAACGGTAGAACTGGAAGTACTGATTTTAGTTGATACGAGTGCAAGTATGAAACAAAAGCTGCCGACCGTGAAAGAAGCGTTATTTGATTTATCATTAAGTTTAAATGCCAGGTCAGGAGATAATCGCTTCTCGGTCTTTGTATTTCCCGGGAAAAAGAAGGATGTCGAGAAGCTGCTTGATTGGACACCAAGGCTGGAGTCACTAAATAGTATTTTTGCTAAGCTGACAGTTGGCGGCATTACGCCAACAGGGCCAGCACTGCGCGAGGCATTGCAATACTTTAAGAAAAAACGGTCGTTAAGGGGACTGCTTTCTCGTGATGATGAATCATTCTATGAAGAGTCAGTTTAACGTTCGCTCCGGCACAGTTATAGAGGGGAAATGGCACAATAACCGTTATGTCATTTTAAATGAGCTTGGATATGGAGCAAATGGCGTTGTTTACTTGTCAAAGTTTAATCATCAGCAAGTAGCGATTAAAATGAGTGATAACGGGATGTCCATTACATCCGAAGTGAATGTGCTTAAATCATTTGCGAAGGTCCAAGGGTCTGCCCTCGGACCTTCTTTGCTTGATGTTGATGATTGGGCTATTAATGGGAGAAACATTTCTTTTTATGTAATGGAATATATTCATGGTCCTGACTTGCTGTCCTTTATTCAGCAAAAGGGTCCGTCATGGACAGCTGTATTGATCCTTCAGCTTTTAAATGATCTGGCAAATCTTCATGACAGCGGCTGGGTGTTTGGCGATTTAAAGCCGGAAAATTTGATTGTGACGGGTCCGCCCTCCAAGGTGCGCTGTATTGACGTTGGCGGGACGACCATGCAAGGAAGAGCAATTAAGGAATTCACAGAGTTTTATGACAGGGGCTACTGGAATCTCGGTACGAGAAAGGCTGAACCAGGATATGACCTATTTGCGGCAGCTATGATTATGATCAATACAGCTTATCCAAACCGATTTACAAAAAAAACTGGCGGGATAGCGGAATTAAAGGAGAAAGTGCAAACCAGCAAAGAACTAATTCAATATGAAGAGGTTATTTTAAATGCCTTAATGGGTAAATATCTATCAGCTAAAGAAATGAGGCATGCACTTCTGGAATCAATGAACAGCAGCGATATTCCGAGAGCAAGCAGCAGGGGTAATAGAAGATCGCCACCGACCGTATCTGCAGGCAGCACGGTTACGCGCACGCAGCAGAACGTCCGGAAAAGGAAAAGCGGAGGATTTTTTGAAACAGCATGTATTGTCGCCGTTATTTCTTGCCTATATTTTCTTTATATTTATGGTCAATTGATTTAAATGAAAGCACCAATACTTTGATGCCAAGCATAAGAATGGTATGATTTTAATATAGGTGAATGGGAGTGTAAAATAGGCCCGCAATGCAGGCAATTCTCCTGCTCATTTATCAATACTGTAAAGAGGAAACGAAGATGCTGGATTCAAAAGTAAAATTATTTCTCAATAGACGGGGCTTTGACCTGCAGCATAAGCGCATTGCGGTCGCAGTGTCAGGAGGTCCTGATTCATTAGCGCTGCTCCACTATTTAAAAGAGAAAAGTGCGATCTTTCATATAGAGCTGCTCGCTCTGCATGTCGATCATATGTTTAGAGGGGAAGAATCTTTACTAGATGCGCAATTTGTTGAACAGTTTTGTGAAAAATTAGGCATCCCCTTTAAAATGGAGCGCATTGACGTGCCTGCTTATATGAAAGTGACCGGTAAAAGTGGCCAAGTGGCAGCAAGGGAGTGCCGTTATCGCTTTTTTGCAGAAATGATGGAGAAAGAAAACTTTACTTATTTGGCACTTGGGCACCACGGGGATGATCAGGCAGAGACGATTTTAATGCGGCTTGCAAGAGGCAGCACAGGAGCAGCTAGAGCAGGGATTCCCTTTGAGAGAAAATTTGCCGGAGGTTTTATTATCAGACCTTTTTTATGCCTTAGCAGAGAAGAGATAGAAGATTATTGCCGAGATCATCAATTAAACCCCCGCCGAGATCCTAGCAATGAGAAGGATACGTACAGCAGAAACCGGTTTCGCCATCATGTTTTGCCTTTTTTGAGAAATGAAAACCCGCAAATGCATGAACAGTTCCAGCGATTTAGTGAGGATTTGGAGAGCGATGAGGATCTGCTGCAGGAATTAACTTTTAGAGAAATGAATAAAGTAATGGAGAAGATAAAAGATAACGAAGTAAGATTAGCCATTGATTTGTTTCTAGATATGCCAATGCCTTTACAAAGAAGAGGGATTCAACTAATATTAAACTATCTTTATAATGAAAAACCATCTTCTTTATCCGCAGTGCATATTGAAAATGTTTTTTCCTTAATCCGTAATCCTCACCCATCAGGAGTCCTGCATTTGCCAGGTGGATTGATTGTTAAACGCTCGTATAGGGAATGCCGTTTTTCATTTCAAACGAAAGACTTACCACAGTCATCCTATCATTATGAGTTATTTGAACCTGGGAAAATTGATCTTCCAAATGGCAGCAGTCTTACATTTGAGTTTACCTGCAGTCAACATGTGAAAGATCATTCCGGATCCCTCCTTTTATCTGCTGACAGTATTCCCATGCCACTCATTATCCGAACGAGAAAAAATGGAGATCGAATTGATTTAAGAGGAATGAAAGGGACGAAAAAGATTAAAGATATCTTTATTGATCAAAAAGTTCCAAGGGATGAAAGGGATCAATGGCCGGTCCTGACAGATGCAACAGGGAAAATTCTTTGGCTCCCGGGTTTAAGAAAGTCTGATGAGCCTATGCTGGGTGATGCTCATTCTTGTTATATTCTTTTAAAATACATAAAGCAATGATCTTCTAGGGGGCACAAAAATGAAAAATGATATTGAAAAGGTACTGATTTCAGAGGAAGAGCTGCAAGAAAAAATCGCTACTCTTGCAAAAGAGCTTACAGATGAATATCAAGATCGTTTCCCGCTTGCAATCGGTGTGTTAAAAGGAGCAATGCCTTTTATGAGTGACCTGCTCAAACGCATGGATACATACTTGGAAATGGACTTTATGGATGTTTCCAGTTACGGAAACTCTACTGTTTCTTCTGGTGAAGTAAAAATTCTAAAAGATCTTGATACTTCAGTAGAGGGCCGTGACATTCTTATTCTTGAGGATATTATTGACAGCGGCTTAACATTAAGCTATTTAGTAGAGCTTTTCCGCTACAGAAAAGCAAAATCCATCAAGATTGTCACGCTATTGGATAAACCTACTGGAAGAAAAGTAGACATTAAAGCAGATTATGTCGGTTTTATTGTTCCAGATGAATTTGTTGTTGGCTATGGCTTAGATTATGCTGAAAGATACCGCAACCTACCATATATTGGGGTTCTTAAACCAGAGGTATACAGCAGCAACGATTAAGAGAAAGATAAAAGGAATTAATCTTGGTAAGCCCTTTACTTGCAGCATGAATTGGCCCGGTGTGAAAAGTGTAAATATTTGAATTGGCACGATTTTCTATGATACTATACTATGTAGTTTGTTTACCGTGGGAGGAGGTAAGGGATGAATCGGATCTTCCGTAATACCATCTTTTATTTATTAATATTTTTAGTGATTATAGGGGTTGTCAGCTTCTTTAATGGCGGCAACGAACCAACAGAACCAATGAGCTATGATGAATTTGTTCAAAGACTTGAAAGTGGTGAAATTGAGTCAGTTTCCCTGCAGCCTGAAAGAGGCGTGTTTGCCGTAACAGGTAAATTAACATCTCAAGAAGAAGGTGAACAATTCATTACGTATGTAGCTAATAGCGATTCAGTACTTACTCGAATTGATGCATTAGCAGCAGACACAGAATCAGAAGTGAATATTCAGCCTGCTAAGGAAACAAGCGGCTGGGTGACATTTTTCACCTCAATCATTCCATTTATCATTATTTTTATCCTGTTCTTCTTCCTTTTAAATCAAGCACAGGGCGGCGGCAGCCGAGTAATGAATTTTGGGAAGAGCAAAGCAAAGCTTTATGATGAAAGCAAGAAAAAAGTACGTTTTAAAGACGTTGCTGGTGCAGATGAAGAGAAGCAAGAGCTTGTAGAGGTTGTTGACTTCTTGAAGGATCCGCGCAAATTTGCTGAACTCGGTGCAAGAATCCCTAAAGGAATCCTTTTAGTCGGACCTCCGGGAACTGGTAAAACATTGCTTGCACGTGCTGCGGCAGGTGAAGCTGGTGTGCCATTCTTCTCAATCAGCGGATCTGACTTTGTGGAAATGTTTGTCGGTGTCGGTGCATCCCGTGTTCGTGACTTGTTTGAAAATGCGAAGAAAAATGCGCCATGTATTATCTTTATTGATGAGATTGATGCAGTCGGACGTCAGCGTGGAGCCGGACTTGGCGGCGGTCACGATGAGCGTGAACAAACGCTGAACCAGTTGCTAGTTGAAATGGATGGCTTCGGTGCAAACGAAGGTATCATCATCATCGCAGCAACTAACCGTCCAGATATTCTTGACCCTGCCTTATTGCGTCCAGGACGTTTTGACCGTCAAATTACGGTTGACCGACCAGACGTAACAGGCCGTGAAGCTGTATTAAGAGTACATGCACGCAATAAACCGCTTGATGAATCAGTTAACTTAAAATCCATTGCACAGCGTACACCAGGCTTTTCTGGAGCTGACCTTGAAAACTTATTAAACGAAGCGGCACTGGTAGCTGCTCGCCGAAATAAGAAGAAGGTGGACATGGAGGACGTGGACGAAGCGACCGACCGCGTTATTGCTGGTCCTTCGAAGAAGAGCCGCGTCATCTCAAAGAAAGAAAGAAATATTGTTGCTTTCCACGAAGCTGGTCATACTGTGATCGGAGTTGTGCTTGATGAAGCAGAAATGGTTCATAAAGTAACGATTGTACCTAGAGGCCAGGCAGGCGGATATGCTGTTATGCTTCCAAAAGAAGATCGTTATTTCATGACAAAACCAGAATTGCTTGATAAAATTGTCGGCTTGCTTGGCGGACGTGTTGCTGAGGAGATTGTGTTTGGAGAAGTGAGCACAGGTGCTCATAACGACTTCCAAAGAGCAACAGGCATTGCTCGCCGAATGGTAACAGAATTCGGTATGAGTGATAAGCTTGGACCGCTTCAATTTGGTCAATCCGGGGGCGGGCAAGTATTCCTTGGCAGAGACTTCAATAATGAACAAAACTATTCGGATGCTATTGCATACGAAATTGATTTAGAAATTCAGCGTATTATTAAGGAGTCTTATGAAAGATGTAAGCAGCTTCTTACTGAACACCGCGAGAAGCTAGACCTTATTGCCAATACGCTATTAGATGTTGAGACGCTTGACGCTGAACAAATTAAACACCTTGTTGATCATGGAACACTTCCAGATCGCTCAGCTAAAAAAATCGAAACTTCTAATGATGTGAAAGTAAACATCAACATGAAAAAAGAAGAAACAACAGGTGAAGGTGAAATCACAGAAAGCAGAGAGAATACCTCTCCTGAAGAATCTGTTGATCCTCCAGCCATCGATGAAGAACGCAAATAGATAGCAGAATGCCCCAATGCCATTGACATTGGGGCATTTTTTCATTCCTTCACAGTAAATCAACTCCGAAGAACTCCAGCTGTTTCTCTTCCTGCGATTTTTCAATTACACGATCAGTTGTTAGTTATGGTATGATGTTTGCAGTATAATAGGCAAGAATAAATATAAAGTGGTGAGAATGGTGATTTTTGTTTTTGATGTAGGCAACACGAACATTGTGCTTGGAGTATATGACAAGGATGTGTTAAAACATCACTGGCGTATCGAAACAAACCGTAATAAAACAGAAGATGAATATGGAATGATGGTTAAATCATTATTTGATCATGCAGGATTAAGCTTTAATGAGATCGATGGCATTATTATTTCATCGGTTGTTCCGCCCATTATGTTTTCGCTTGAAAGAATGTGCCAAAAATATTTTCAGCTTAAACCTTTAGTTGTTGGACCTGGGATTAAAACAGGCTTAAATATAAAATACGAGAATCCACGTGAAGTAGGAGCAGATCGAATTGTAAATGCGGTTGCTGCTATACATGAATATGGAAGCCCGCTTGTTGTAGTTGATTTTGGAACAGCTACTACGTACTGCTATATAAATGAACATAAACAGTATATGGGAGGCGCAATTGCCCCAGGAATAGGCATTTCAACAGAGGCTCTATATTCGAGGGCTGCTAAGCTTCCTCGTATTGAAATTGCCCGTCCTGATGGAGTGGTTGGTAAAAATACAGTTTCTGCTATGCAGGCTGGTATTTTTTACGGCTATGTTGGACAGGTTGAAGGAATCGTAAAAAGAATGAAGGACGAATCCGCCGTTCCGCTAACTGTCATTGCAACGGGAGGTCTAGCTACATTAATTGCAAAGGAATCCACGATGATTGATATTGTTGATCCTTTTCTAACCTTAAAAGGATTACAGCTTATTTATAAACGCAACATGGATAGTATAAAAGATAAGGCTTAAATAATTGTTATGGGGCTGATGTGGAATTGCCCTTATGACATTTGAATAAAGGAGAACGAAAAATGAGTGATTATTTAATTAAGGCACTTGCCTATAACGGACAAGTTCGGGCATACGCAGTATCATCTACAGAAACCATTGGAGAAGCACAGCGCCGTCATCAAACATGGCCAACTGCATCAGCAGCTTTAGGAAGGGCAATGTCTGCATCTGTAATGATGGGAGCTATGCTAAAAGGCGAGGAGAAAATTACGGTTAAAATTGAGGGTGGCGGTCCGCTTGGTCCTGTCTTAGTGGATGCCAATGCAAAAGGGGAAGTACGAGGTTATGTGACACATCCTCAAGTACACTTTGATCTAAATGCACAAGGAAAGCTGGACGTTCGCCGAGCTGTTGGAACAGAAGGATTTTTAACGGTCATAAAAGATATTGGGATGCGTGAACATTTTACTGGTCAAGTACCAATCGTTTCTGGTGAATTAGGAGAAGACTTCACCTATTATTTTGCTTCTTCAGAGCAAGTGCCTTCTTCTGTTGCGGTTGGTGTGCTTGTCAATCCTGATAATACCATTCTAGCTGCTGGCGGTTTTATTATTCAGCTGCTTCCAGGTGTAGAGGAAGAGGTTATTTCACATATTGAGAAGCGTCTGACTCAAATCGATCCTGTTTCTAAAATGATTGAAAAGGGCTTAACACCAGAACAAATTTTAGAAGAGGTGCTAGGAAAAGATGAAGTGAAGGTTCTGGAGAAAATGCCTGTAGCCTTTACATGTACTTGTTCAAAAGACCGCTTTTCAAATGCAATCGTAACGCTTGGAGCTGAAGAGATCACAGATATGATCGAATCAGACGGACAAGCTGAGGTGCAATGTCATTTTTGCAATGAAATCTATGTCTTCTCTAAGGAAGAGTTAGAGGAAATGAGAGAGGCTGCGCAGGCTAAATAGAACTAAACATTTACGCAAGCGCACTGTGTTTAGCTTTAGTGTTTTTCTATAGGGAGAGGGAAGAATGAAAAAACAGCATTTATGGCTGATCATTGCTGCTTTAATCATAACAAATGGCGTCACTCTCACCTTTCTTCTTTCCGGTGAAAGCAAAAAGGGAAGTGAGGTTGTCGCAACCATCGGCAATCAGGAAATAACAAGACAAGAATGGCTCAGTGAGATTGAATTAAAATATGGAAAAGATGTATTAGATGAACTGGTAAGTGAAGAGGTTATTAGTCAAGCTGGAGAAAAATATGATATTTCCATTTCACAGGAAGATATTGATCGTGAAATGAAAATGATGAAAACCGCATATGGTCCAGTAGGTGATTATACCCTATATGATGAAGAGAAGCTTGCTGAGCAAATCGAAAATAGCTTAATTTTAGAAGAGCTGCTGACGAAAGATGCGGATATTTCAGAGGGAGAATTGGAACGTTATTATGAAGAAAACCGTGCAATGTTCACGTTTCCTGATTCTTATCATATTTCTAAAATTGTCGTTAAAACCAAAGAAGAAGCAGAACAGACACTGCAAGAGCTTGGACAGGGATCCAGCTTCTCAGTACTGGCAATGGAACGCTCGATTGATGAGTTCACCGCGAGTCAAGGTGGAGACGCCGGTTTTGTCGGTGCTGATACCGAACATGTTAGTGAATCGATGCTAGATGAAATTAGTTCACTAAAGCCTGGCGAGTGGAGCGAAGCAATTGAAGTAGAGGATGGTTATGTGATTATGCTGCTTCATGAGTATATGGAAGAAGAGTCCTATGATTATCAGGATGTAAAAGCACAAATCCGCCGTCAGCTGGCTATTGAGCAGATGGATACACCAGTCTCTGCAAGACCTTTCTGGGATGAAGCAGAAGTTGAATGGTTTTATGATGAGACACAATAACACGGAGATGAACTCCGTGTTATTTTTTTCTGTTAAAACGGAAAGAATCCCAGTTGCAGGAGTATGATATATATTAGGCTTATGCTGACTTTTTTATCATAAAAAAGTGCTGCAACTCTGCAAAATAATTGACTTTTCAGTCATCAATTGGTAAGTTTTAATAAAACCAATAAAAATACTCGGAATAAGAGGTGGGAATATGGTACGTGTAGCAAATTCAATCACTGAATTAGTTGGACAGACGCCAATTGTAAAGTTAAACCGAATTGTTGATAATGAATCTGCTGAAGTTTATCTGAAATTAGAATACATGAACCCTGGCAGCAGTGTAAAAGACCGAATTGCTCTTGCGATGATTGAAGCTGCAGAAGAAAACGGCGGTCTTAAAGAAGGAGATACCATCATAGAGCCGACAAGTGGAAACACAGGAATTGGCTTGGCAATGGTGGCTGCCGCAAAAGGATATAAAAGCATTCTCGTTATGCCGGAAACAATGAGCATGGAGCGCCGCAACCTGCTTCGTGCATATGGAGCGGAATTAGTGTTAACTCCAGGACCGGAAGGCATGGGCGGAGCGATCCGCAAAGCGGAAGAGCTATCAAAGGAACACGGCTACTTTATGCCGCAGCAGTTTAAAAATGAATCAAACCCAGAAGTTCACCGTTTAACAACAGGCAAGGAAATTACAGAGCAAATGGGCGATCAGCTTGATGCATTTATTTCGGGAATTGGTACAGGCGGAACCATTACTGGTGCAGGTGACGTGTTAAAAGAGAAATATGAAAATATTAAAATTTATGCAGTTGAGCCTTCTGATTCTCCTGTTCTATCTGGAGGAAAGCCAGGTCCGCATAAAATCCAAGGAATTGGAGCGGGGTTTGTTCCTGATATCCTAAATACAAAAATTTATGATGAGATTATTAAGGTCGAAAATGAAACGGCTTTTGAATATGCCCGCCGTGCAGCTAAGGAAGAAGGAATTCTTGGAGGCATTTCATCTGGAGCAGCCATTTATGCGGCTTTGCAGGTAGCAAAAGAACTAGGCAAAGGAAAAAAAGTTCTTGCCATCATTCCAAGTAACGGTGAGAGATATTTAAGCACACCGCTGTATCAATTTGAAAATGAATAAAATTGCTTACTAGAGTGTATTAGGCAGCTTTCTCAGAAAGCTGTCTTTTTGCTGTTTCATGAATGCTACATTCATGATTTAAGGATCCATTCACAATTGCTCCGATTTAATGCCGCATTTTCTTAGTTCCCTAAAAGCAAAGGCTAACAGAGCACGGTGTGAAAATTATGAAATTTATTACTTGCAAAACTATATTATACGCCATATAATATGAATGAATATAATAATATACGGCATATAGTATTATACAAGAACAGGAGGTGCTCACATGTCGTTCCAGCTAGGTTCATCTTTACTTGATGCATGTGTTCTTGCTGTCTTAGCCAAAGAGGATGCATATGGTTATTCTCTTACTCAACAGGTGCGTGAAGTAATGGATATCTCAGAATCTACACTTTATCCTGTGCTGCGCAGGCTGCAGAAGAAATCATACTTAACGACCTATGACCAGCCTTATCAAGGGAGAAATCGCAGGTATTATCAAATTACTGCGAGCGGGATTGAAAGATATGAAGAATTGCTTCAAGAGTGGATGGATTATAAGAATAAAATCGATTCTGTTTTATTAGGAGGAGGGGAAAATGATGGGTAGAGAAGAATATTTAAAGAAACTACGTTCAAAAATCAGGAAAATGCCAAAAGAAGAAATAGAAGCGGCAATTGAGTATTATGATGAATATTTTGAAGAGGCAGGAGAAGATTCAGATGATTCGGTTATAAAAAGGTTAGGATCACCTTCTAGCGTTGCAGCTCAAATTCTGGCTGACCATGCTGTAAAAGATTTGGATGCTGAAACAAGGTCGGCAAAGAAGAGCTTATCTTCCATCTGGTTTATCATACTGGCTATATTTGCTGCGCCAATCGGGCTGCCTCTGCTGCTTGTTCTTTTTCTTCTAATACTCACTTTAATTATTGTTTGTGCAGTGACTATATTTACCCTCTTTCTATTTGTAGCTGTTTTGCCTATCTCAGGTCTATTCAGCATTATAGCTGGCTTTGGCGTGCTGTTGCAGCACTGGCAAACATCTCTGTTCTTCATCGGAATTGGCTCTCTTGCAATAGGCATTGGAATGCTCCTGTATCAGCCTGTTGTATTATTTTCAAAAAAGACCTCTATCGCAATCGTTTCATTATTAAAAAGAGTGTTTGATAAGGCGACATATAAATATAAGGGGGTTTTGAGATGAAGCAATCTAAAAGACCCAGTAAACGAATAGCCATTTATTTAATTGCGGCTGGAATTCTTCTCGCCTGTACAGGGGCTGCAGCAGGATCAAAGTTTTCGATTATTAACACAAGTGAGGGTTTCAAAGCAGCGGGAGAAGAGGATCTTCAGCAAGAAGAATGGTCATTAGAGGAGTTTAATAATATTGATATAAATTTAAATGATGCAGATATTGAGGTCCTGCCCTCAACGGAATATAAAATAGAGATTGAACGATTAGAAAGCAGAAAAGTATCCCATTATGTCGAGGATGATACACTTTTTATAGAAGAGGAAAACGCAAGACCCAGCTTTTTTATGATGAATTTTGCTTTTGTAAGCTATAGCACAAAAGTGAAAGTGTATGTGCCGGAAACTCTTGAAGATATAAAGATTGATCATCATTTTGGGGATCTGACTCTGGGAGGAGTAGAATCAAACTTTATCTTGATATCCAAGGAGGATGGAGATATAGAGATTCATAACATACAATCAAAGCAGCTGGCTATTCAAAATAGCTATGGCGACATAACAGGCTCCGATTTAAAGATAGATCAGCTTGATCTGCAATTAAACGATGGAAATGTAAAACTGGATTCCATTGATGCAGCAAGCGCTGCGTTTAAAAATAAATTTGGGGATACCACGCTTCAAGATTATACTAGCCAAGAGACGTATTTAGAAAGTACTGATGGAGACCTTCACATCGGTGGAGAGCTCTTAGGGGATTCGACAATTACTTCGAGCTATGGTGATATTCATTTGAGTTTAGTCAATAAACAAGCAGAATTAAATTACGACATTGAAAATGAGTATGGTGATATCTCTATTAATGGCCAAGAATACGTCGATAAGGCTTCAAACCATAATGATTCTGATCATAAATTAACAGTTAGTTCAAAAGATGGCGATGTTGAAATGGAAGTAAACTAACTATGCCCTAACATCTTAGGTGAATAAATTTTAAGCAGTCTTCAATTCCCTGAAGGCTGCTTTTATTTCGGGGAAAAGTTTAATGCGCCATTTCTCTTAAAATCGGACTTTCTTCTAAACAGCAGGCTCATTGCAAAACAACATTCGCTTTTTTAAAAACATGTTATTATTTAGAGGGTTATACTTATCTTAAAGAGGGTGTTTTAATGGGGTATAAGGTATATGCAAAAAAGGAATCCATTTCATATAAACAATTCTACAGCAGATATAGATTCCTCTCAGAATCTTGTGCACAGCATGTTATTCTGGAAAGCGGCAGAGGCGGAAGATACAGCATTGCTGCTTTTGAGCCTGAAGTGATTTTAAAGGGGAAAGATCATCAGCTTGAGATTGTAACAGGCGAGAAAAAAGAAATTATCAAAGGAAATCCGCTTCATAGTATGAAACAATGGCTGGAAGCATATAAAGTTGAACCGATCAGTGAACTCCCCGATTTTCAAGGTGGAGCAATTGGATATATTAGTTATGAGTATGGTCGTTACATTGAAAAGCTGCCTGCTCTTTCGGAAGATGATCTTCATTTACCGGACATTCATTTTCTTATTCACAATGAGTGGTTTGTATATGATCATCAAGAAGAAGTATTGTGGATGTTATTGCTATATAAAGAGGAAGAAGCGGACAAGCTGCCTGAACGTGAAGCTTTATGGATGAAGCGGTGGCGAGGATCTGCTGAAGTGCATGAGGAATCGAAGCATCATGATCCTCCTGAACAGCGCCTGGAAGTATCCATGAGTGAGGAAGAGTTTATAAAGGCAGTTGAAAGAATACAAGAATACATAGCTGCTGGAGACGTTTTTCAGGTCAATTTGTCTGTTCGTCAAAGTAAGCCGCTAAATGTTAAAGCCATTGAGGTGTATGATCAGCTTAGAGTCCTTAATCCTTCCCCGTATATGGGATATTTTCAAACAGATGAATATGAGCTTGTCAGCGGGTCGCCTGAGCTGCTCGTGAAAAAGAAAGGCGGCACGGTCAGCACAAGGCCGATTGCCGGCACCAGATCTCGAGGGAAAGATGAACTTGATGACCTCCGGCTTGCAAATGAATTGATTGAAAATGAGAAGGAGCGGGCAGAGCATGTGATGCTTGTTGATCTTGAAAGAAATGATCTTGGCAGAGTCTGCGAATATGGAACAGTGGAAGTGGACGAGTTTATGGTCATTGAAAAGTACTCACACGTCATGCACATTGTTTCGAATGTGAAAGGAAAGATTGCTGAAGGAAAGCATGGTGTTGATCTAATTGATGCGGCTTTTCCGGGAGGTACGATTACTGGGGCTCCAAAGGTGCGTACGATGGAAATCATTGAGGAACTCGAACCGGTGCGCCGGGGAGTCTATACAGGTTCATTAGGATGGATGAATTTCAGCGGCGATCTTGAATTAAATATCATTATTCGCACGATGCTTATAAAAGATGGCATGGCTCATGTGCAGGCAGGAGCTGGAATTGTCATCGACTCTAATCCGAGAAATGAATATAAAGAATCGATGAAGAAGGCAATTGCTCTATGGAAAGCAAAAGAAGCAGCAGAAGAAGCTAAAGGAGCATTACAATGATTTTAATGATCGATAACTACGATTCATTCACGTATAACCTCGTTCAATATTTAGGTGAAATGGGACATGAATTAGTTGTAAAACGAAACGATGAAATATCAATCGAAGAGATTAGAAACCTGAAGCCAGCTTATATTATGATCTCCCCAGGGCCGTGCAGTCCCAATGAGGCAGGTATAAGCTTAGAAGTGATCACTGCTTTTGCGGGGGTTATTCCGATCTTTGGTGTTTGTTTAGGACAGCAGGCTATTGCCCAGGCATTCGGAGGAGAAGTAGTGCGTGCTGAAAAGCTGATGCATGGGAAAACGTCTCCTGTTTATCATGATGGTCAGACAGTCTTTAACACACTATCAAACCCGTTTACGGCGACAAGATACCACTCGTTAATCGTTAAAAAAGAAACCTTGCCATCCTGTCTGGAAGTATCAGCCTGGACAGAAGAAGGAGAAATTATGGCCATTCGCCATAAAGAGC
Source organism: Bacillus mesophilum (assembly GCF_008923265.1). Taxonomy (NCBI): domain Bacteria; kingdom Bacillati; phylum Bacillota; class Bacilli; order Caryophanales; family Bacillaceae; genus Bacillus; species Bacillus mesophilum. The sequence continues at coordinate 53,547 of NZ_WBOT01000014.1, forward strand.
TTCCAGTGGAGGGCGTGCAATTCCACCCTGAATCGATCATGACCGCTGAAGGGAAGGAATTGCTGAGAAATTTCTTCTGTACAGGAGTTACTGAAGTAAAAGAGGTGTAGATATGTATATCTATTTAAATGGCCAAATGGTTAAGCAAGAGGATGCCATGATCTCTCCATTTGACCATGGATTTTTATATGGAATGGGCCTCTTTGAGACGTTTCGGATCTATGACGGGCATCCCTTTTTGCTGAAAGATCACTTAGAGCGCCTCCGCCATGGACTAGAGACTATGAATATCCGCAGTCAGTTCAGTGATGAAGGAGTACAAACTGTATTAGAAGAGTTGCTGGAGAAAAACCAAATATCTAATGCTTATATTCGTATGAATGTTTCCGCAGGTGCAGGTGAAATTGGTTTAAGAGCGGCACCGTATTCTGAACCGAATATGATTATTTTTGCAAAGGAATTACCTGAACAAGCTGTTACTCATGAAAAAGAGATTGTGGTATTAAATCTCCGGCGCAATACGCCTGAAGGTGAAATAAGGTTAAAATCTCACCATTATATGAACAATCTTTTAGCTAAACAAGAGTTAGGTGATGACTCAAAAAAGGAAGGGCTGTTTTTAACAGAAGGCGGATTTGCCGCAGAAGGAATTGCATCTAATATCTTTTGGATAAAGGGGGAAACACTTTACTCTCCCTCAGTCGATTTAGGTATTTTAAATGGAATTACGCGTCTATTCGTGATGAGGCTTGCTGAAAAGAACGGACTATCAGTTGAGGAGGGGCACTATTTGCCTTCAGCTCTTACCGAGGCAGATGAGATATTTGTAACCAATTCTATTCAGGAGATTGTCCCGGTTTCAGCTTTTGAAAATGGTGTAATGCCGGGTATGGATGGAAAGTATACGATGCTTTTATCCTATCAGTATAAGAGTTTAACCTCGCAGCTGTTAAGCCGGCATGAATTATAGGAGGGCAAAGAATGCAAAAAAATAGTTTAAACTGTGGTCCCTATACTCTGGATTATGGCAAGAAAACGCTGATTATGGGGATTTTGAATACCACACCAGACTCTTTTTCAGATGGAGGAAAATATAACCATGCAGAAGCGGCGGTTATCAGGGCGCAGGAGATGGTGGATGCTGGAGCAGATATCATTGATATCGGCGGAGAGTCGACAAGACCGGGACATACGGCTGTTTCAGTAGAGGAAGAACTTCAGAGAGTCATTCCAGTGATTGAAGCTGTCTCTTCTAAAGTTAAAGTTCCTATTTCAGTGGATACATATAAGGCGGAAGTGGCCAAACAGGCGATCAGAGCTGGAGCTCATATTATTAATGATGTGTGGGGAGCGAAAGCGGACGAAGGCATGGCCGCTGTTGCAGCGGATACGGGAGCACCGATTGTCCTCATGCATAATCGTACTGATATGTCTTACACTGACTTTCACAGGGATGTCCTAAATGACTTATTTGAAAGCATCATGCTTGCCAAAAAGGCAGGAGTAAAGGATGAACAAATCATTCTCGATCCGGGCATTGGTTTTGCAAAGGATTTAACATACAACCTTGAAATGATGAGGAATCTGGATAAGCTTGTCGATATCGGCTATCCGGTTTTGCTGGGCACGTCTAAAAAGAGCATAATCGGACAAGTGCTTAATTTGCCGATAAACGAGCGCACCGAAGGCACTGGAGCGACAATATGCTATGGCATACAGAAGGGCTGCCAAATCATTCGCATTCATGATGTGAAGGAAATGGCGAGAATGGCTAAAATGATGGATGCTCTTTGCGGAAAGGGTGAATATAATGGATAAAATCTATGTGAATAAGATGAATTTTTATGGATATCATGGCGTTTTTCCTGAAGAAACAAAGCTAGGGCAGCGATTTATCGTGGATTTAACGGTAGAAACAGACTTGGGCCAGGCCGGAAAAACCGATCAGCTTGATGATTCAATTAACTATGGGGAGCTTTATGAAGTTTGTAAGCAAATTGTGGAGGGGAAGCCTTATAAGCTTGTTGAAGCGGTAGCTGAATCAATTGCTGAAGCTTTATTACTGCGTTTCAGTTCAATTGATTCCCTTACGGTAAAAGTAATTAAGCCAGATCCTCCTATTCCAGGACATTATGAATCCGTTGCAGTAGAGATTACGAGGTCCCGGTCATGAACACTGCTTTTATTTCTTTGGGCTCTAATATAGGAGACCGATTCTCTTATTTGCAGGATGCCATTGAAATGTTAACGTCAAATAAAAAAATAAATATGGTAAATTACTCCTCTGTTTATGAAACAGATCCGGTGGGCTATGAAGATCAAGATCGGTTTCTAAATATGGTCATCCAGGTAGATACGGAACTTAGTCCTTATGAATTGTTAGAAACATGCTTGGCGGCTGAGCAGGAACTTGGAAGAAAACGGCTGATCAAATGGGGTCCCCGGACAATAGACCTTGACATCCTGCTATATAATCAAGAAAATATTGAATCAGAGAAGCTAACTGTTCCTCATCCGCGGATACAAGAAAGAGCTTTTGTTATGATACCTCTTTTAGAGATAAAGCCTGACATCACCCTTCCGGCGATGGACATGCCTCTGCGTATATTGGCTGAGGAGATTCCAGACAAAAAAGGAGTTCAAATATGGAAGCGGAAAAATGGGGAAGACGCATTCGCGCTTTTCGAAAGCTGAAGGGTTTTACACAAGAAACCTTTGCGCGCGAAATTGGAATATCAGTATCAATCCTCGGAGAAATTGAGAGAGGAAATAGGATGCCGAGCGAGCAGCTCCTTATGAAGATCAGTGATGTGCTGAAAACGTCAGTTGATGAGATTGCTCCAAAGGAATAATAATAGATAAAGAAGGAGGTACCACTATGCTTAAAATTGGCGATATTGAAATGAAAAACCGAGTTGTGCTGGCACCAATGGCTGGCATCTGCAACTCTGCTTTTCGTCTGACGGTTAAAGAATTTGGTGCCGGCCTGGTTTGTGCGGAAATGGTTAGTGATAAAGGCATTGTTTTTCAAAATGAAAAAACGTTAAATATGCTCTATATCGACGAACAGGAAAAGCCGCTTAGTCTGCAGATTTTTGGCGGAGAGAAAGATACGCTTGTACAAGCTGCCAAATTTGTTGACCAAAATACCAATGCGGATATCATTGATATAAACATGGGCTGCCCGGTGCCGAAAATCACAAAATGTGATGCGGGTGCAAAGTGGCTATTAGACCCGGATAAAATCTATGAAATGGTTGCAGCGGTAACAGATGCTGTTGAAAAGCCGGTTACAGTAAAAATGCGAATGGGATGGGATGATAACCATATTTATGCTGTCCGTAATGCACAGGCAATTGAACGGGCTGGCGGGAAAGCTGTTTCCCTTCATGGCCGTACACGCGTGCAGATGTATGAAGGAACAGCAAACTGGGACATTATCCGTGAAGTAAAGCAAAGCATTGGGATTCCGCTCATTGGGAATGGTGATGTAAAAACACCTCAGGATGCAAAGCGGATGCTTGATGAAACTGGCTGTGACGGTGTCATGATTGGACGGGCAGCCTTAGGGAATCCTTGGATGATCTATCAGACGGTAAAATATTTGGATTCAGGCGAATTGATCGACGAACCATCAGTGCGAGAAAAAATGGATGTATGTATCCTGCATCTTGACCGCCTGGCTGCATTGAAGGGCGAGCATATTGCGGTAAGAGAGATGAGAAAGCATACCGCATGGTACCTGAAGGGGATCCGCGGAAATGCAAGATTCCGCAATGCTGTTAATGAAAGTGATACTCGTGATGAACTTGTTGCCATTTTAAATGCTATTGTCTTGGATGCAGAAGAAAAAGAGCGCATGGAGTCACAGGCTGGCTAATGCTGTTTGACATGGAAAATTTCTTTGCCTATAATAGCTTTGATTAGACAACTGCCAGTGGATGAACTGGCAGTTTTTTATTATCCAGGCTGGAAAATGCTTTTCAACTTCAAGTTTATTGGAAATAAAAGTACTAGAACATTCAATTTTTAATCAATTATGCTGTCTGTTTGAATCATATTGTGTAAAATAATAAACATGTACTGAAAATGTGATACTTCGCCTAGTGCGTTACATATTTCACGAATGAAAAAATGGAGATGATATAAGTGAGTCAGAGTCATGAAGAATTAAATGACCAATTAAGAGTAAGACGCGAAAAAATGCAAAACTTGCGTGATAAAGGAATGGATCCTTTCGGCAAACGCTTTGACCGTTCACATCAATCCGATGTATTAATAGATCAGTATGGCGGTCTTGAAAAAGAAGAGATTGAAGAGAAGAATGTTTCTGTCACACTAGCGGGCAGAATTATGACAAAGCGCGGAAAAGGGAAAGCTGGATTTGCTCATATCCAGGATCTGACTGGCCAAATTCAGATCTATGTCCGCAAGGATGCGATTGGTGAAGAAAGCTACGCTATCTTTGAAACTGCTGATCTTGGGGATATTGTAGGGGTTACTGGTACACTTTTTAAAACTAAAGTAGGGGAGCTTTCAATTAAAGTAGAAGAATTTGTTCTTTTAACAAAATCTCTGCGTCCGCTTCCTGAAAAGTTCCATGGACTTAAGGATGTTGAGCAGCGCTATCGTCAGCGTTACCTTGACCTTATTATGAGCCAGGAAAGTAAAGCAACATTTGTAGCCAGAAGCCGCATTATCCAAGAAATGAGACGCTATCTTGATTCTAATGGTTATCTTGAAGTGGAAACACCAATGATGCATTCAATTGCTGGCGGAGCTTCTGCAAGACCATTTATTACACATCACAATGCTCTGGACATGCAGCTTTATATGCGTATTGCCATCGAACTTCATCTTAAAAGACTGATTGTTGGCGGACTTGAGAAGGTTTATGAAATCGGCCGTGTTTTCCGAAACGAAGGAGTATCTACTCGTCATAACCCTGAGTTTACGATGATTGAGCTGTATGAAGCATATGCGGATTACAGAGATATCATGAGTCTGACAGAAAACATGATTGCTCATATTGCAAAACAGGTTCTTGGCACAACGGTTATTCAGTATGGTGACTATGAAGTAGACTTAACACCGGAATGGACAAGACTTCATATGGTAGATGCCATTAAAGAATATACAGGGGTAGACTTCTGGAAAGAAATGAGCAAGGAAGAAGCGGGTGCTCTTGCGAAGGAGCATGGTGTTGAAATTACAGAACATATGCAATACGGGCATATTGTAAATGAATTCTTTGAACAAAAAGTAGAAGAGAAGTTAATTCAGCCAACCTTTATTTACGGTCACCCGGTTGAAATCTCTCCTCTTGCAAAGAAAAACGATGAAGATCCGCGTTTTACAGATCGTTTTGAGTTATTCATTGTGGCTCGCGAACATGCTAATGCTTTCACGGAGCTCAATGATCCAATTGATCAGCGTGAACGATTCGAAGCACAATTAAAAGAGCGTGAGCAGGGTAATGATGAAGCACATATGATGGATGATGACTTTATTGAAGCATTAGAGTATGGTATGCCGCCAACAGGCGGACTGGGGATCGGCATCGATCGTCTAGTCATGCTCTTAACAAACTCTCCTTCTATTAGAGACGTGCTTTTATTCCCGTTAATGCGTCACCGCTAATCTATAGTATAGGAAAGACAGGGCAGATGCTCTGTCTTTTTTCTTTATATAAGAAGGTGTGAGTCAAGGTCATCTATTATTGAAGTGAGTTGGTTTAGATTCTTCTTATCTTATAAATTGGTGTAGTGAATTATATGAATATTTTTTTATTATCATTTATGAAAAAAAGTTTAATAAACATGTTGCACACTCGTCAGTATGGTGGTATATTAATATCTGTTGCTGCGAGAGAGCGGCACAAACGAAAAAATAAATTAAAAAAGTTGTTGACTTGATCATCTGGTTGTGATAATATTTAAAAGTCGCACTCGTGACAAACGAACAACAAAAATTGCTCTTTGAAAACTGAACGAACAATAAAACGTCAACGTTTAAAAAGATTCTTCGGAATCAACAATGTACATTATGTACACAAGAGCTAATCAACTCTTTCTTGGAGAGTTTGATC
>NZ_WBOT01000015.1:0-30640 GCF_008923265.1 Bacillus mesophilum
CGAATCCCGTCTTCCGCTCCAAGTTTTTGCCGGGGTGGCGGAACTGGCAGACGCACAGGACTTAAAATCCTGCGGTAGGTGACTACCGTACCGGTTCGATTCCGGTCCTCGGCACCAGTAATATTTTAATATGCGCCCGTAGCTCAATTGGATAGAGCGTCTGACTACGGATCAGAAGGTTATGGGTTCGACTCCTTTCGGGCGCGCCATATTTTACGGGGAGTAGCTCAGCTTGGTAGAGCACTTGGTTTGGGACCAAGGGGTCGCAGGTTCGAATCCTGTCTTCCCGACCATTCATTTAAATACCTATTATGGGGCCTTAGCTCAGCTGGGAGAGCGCCTGCCTTGCACGCAGGAGGTCAGCGGTTCGATCCCGCTAGGCTCCACCATAAACTATCCTTTATATTTATTTTGGCGGTGTAGCTCAGCTGGCTAGAGCGTACGGTTCATACCCGTGAGGTCGGGGGTTCGATCCCCTCCGCCGCTACCAAAATAATATAAATGGACCTTTAGCTCAGCTGGTTAGAGCAGACGGCTCATAACCGTCCGGTCGTAGGTTCGAGTCCTACAAGGTCCACCATTTTCGAAATGCGGAGGAATACCCAAGTCCGGCTGAAGGGATCGGTCTTGAAAACCGACAGGCGGGTTAAACCGCGCGGGGGTTCGAATCCCTCTTCCTCCGCCATAATTTTATATATGGCAAAACAAGTTTTATAAATAATATTATCGCGGGGTGGAGCAACGAGCAAAACATCGTTGAATTCACTGCGAGTTGTACCGATTGAGTTGCTTCTTGAAATCACTTCCTGAAATCGGGACAGTCATTTGGTAACAATGAGCATAAGCAATGCTTGTGCAAATAACATTATCGCGGGGTGGAGCAGTCCGGTAGCTCGTCGGGCTCATAACCCGAAGGTCACAGGTTCAAATCCTGTCCCCGCAATCTGGTCCGGTAGTTCAGTTGGTTAGAATGCCTGCCTGTCACGCAGGAGGTCGCGGGTTCGAGTCCCGTCCGGACCGCCATTTTAAATATAGTATGGCTCAGTAGCTCAGTCGGTAGAGCAAAGGACTGAAAATCCTTGTGTCGGCGGTTCGATTCCGTCCTGAGCCACCATTTTAATATAAAAATATGCGGGTGTAGTTTAGTGGTAAAACCTCAGCCTTCCAAGCTGATGATGAGGGTTCGATTCCCTTCACCCGCTCCAATTTTATGGGCCTATAGCTCAGCTGGTTAGAGCGCACGCCTGATAAGCGTGAGGTCGATGGTTCGAGTCCATTTAGGCCCACCATACAATTGTTCCGCAGTAGCTCAGTGGTAGAGCATTCGGCTGTTAACCGAACGGTCGTAGGTTCGAGTCCTACCTGCGGAGCCATATGGGGAAGTACTCAAGAGGCTGAAGAGGCGCCCCTGCTAAGGGTGTAGGTCGCGTAAGCGGCGCGAGGGTTCAAATCCCTCCTTCTCCGCCATATTGGCCCCTTGGTCAAGCGGTTAAGACACCGCCCTTTCACGGCGGTAACACGGGTTCGAATCCCGTAGGGGTCATATACTACAAAAAAACTGTCAACTAAAGTTGACAGTTTTTTTGTGCTGAATGAAAGTGCAGATAAGGACTAATCCATATCCTCATCTTTTTTTACTAGTTTTTGCCCCGGATTATTTAAATCAATTTCAGACGTCACGCCTGTATAAGGCCCCCTAAACATATCACCGGTCGCCATAATTTTTCCATCTGGTGCATCAAAAATAGGAACTTTGATTTGATTTTTATTTGCTTTGTTTAAAAGATACTCTTCTTCCTTATTGCTCATCAACGGTCACGCTCCTTTCAATTTCTTCTATTTATTATGCAATGAACATAAAAAATTATCCTCAAAGAACCCCATCACTAAAAGATCTCACTATTTTTTAAGAGATTTAGATGCAATATGATGAAAGCTGGCGAAATATGCGCGAAATTGTCAAAAGATTATGATAGATAAAAGCAAGGGATTTGGCATTTCTTATCGAATACCTTTTTTATAAGGAGTACGTGAAATAGAACCAGCAGAGGTGATAAAAAGCATGGATACAGTATTTCCTACTGATTACGAACTACATTTGTTTCATGAAGGTACATTGTTTGAAGCCTATAAGCTTTTTGGTTCGCATCTGCTACAGAGTGAGGAGGGAGTTCAGACTAAATTCTGTGTGTGGGCACCGAATGCCGCAGAAGTAAGAATCGCAGGGGATTTTAATAACTGGAATGGAGAGGCGCACCCGCTGCAAAAAGTAAATCAGGAAGGTGTCTGGTTTACCATTATTCAAATGAACCTGGAAGGTCAACTTTACAAGTATGAAATTGTCACAAAGGAAGGAAATGTAATATTAAAATCCGATCCGTATGCCTTTTTTTCTGAGTTGAGGCCAGGGACTGCTTCCATTGTATACGAGTTAGATGCATTTGAATGGAATGATGTGAAATGGCTTCAGAAAAGAGATAAGAGCAATTCTTTGGCAAAGCCGATGGTCATTTATGAAGTCCATTTAGGAACTTGGAAAAAGAAAAATGGAAAATATTTAAGTTATCAGGAATTAGCAGCAGAACTCATACCATATATTAAAGAACACGGTTTTACTCATATTGAAATGTTGCCTCTTGTTGAGCATCCGCTCGATATTTCCTGGGGATATCAGGGTACAGGTTATTTTTCGGCAACTAGCAGATATGGATCTCCTAAAGATTTAATGTATTTCATTGATCAATGTCATCAGCATGAAATCGGAGTCATACTGGATTGGGTACCAGGTCATTTTTGTAAAGATGCACATGGACTATATACCTTTGATGGTGACAATGTATATGAATATGAAACGGAAGCCGATCGTGAGAATCATGTTTGGGGAACAGCAAATTTTAACCTTGCTAAAAATGAAGTTCAAAGTTTTTTGATTTCTAATGCTATTTTTTGGCTTGAGAAATATCATATTGACGGATTCCGCGTAGATGCTGTGTCTAATATTATTTATTGGCCTAATCGTCAGAGCACAGAGGAAAATCCATTTGGAACAGCTTTTTTGCGTAAAGTGAATGAACAGGTAACGCTATATGACCCGAGTGTGCTGATGATTGCAGAAGATTCAACTGACTGGCCGCAAGTAACCGGTCCAGTTCATTATGGCGGGTTAGGATTCAGTTATAAGTGGAATATGGGCTGGATGAATGATGTTCTTTCTTACATGGAAACTCATGCAGCAGATCGAAAACATGAGCATGGAAAAATGACCTTTTCGCTTATGTACGCTTTCTCGGAAAATTTCATATTACCTTTTTCACATGATGAGGTCGTGCATGGAAAAAAGTCATTGTTAGATAAAATGCCGGGAGACTATTGGCAGAAATTTGCCCAATTGCGGCTTCTTTTAGCTTTTATGTTTGCTCATCCTGGAAAAAAGCTTCTTTTTATGGGGTTTGAGCTAGCGATGTTTTCTGAATGGAAAGATCAGGATCAGCTGGATTGGCACTTACTGCAATATGATATGCATAAAAAAATGAATGGATATGTTAAAGAGCTTATTAAGTTATACAAGAGATCAAAGCAGCTTTATGAGGTTGAACAGCGTCATGAAGGCTTTGAATGGATTGATGCAGATAATAAGGAGCAGTCGATTTTTTCTTTTATCAGAAGAGGGGACGATCCAGAGGAGTTTTATGTAGTTGTTTGCAATTTTACGGACCGCTCTTATGCTGACTATCAGATTGGTGTGCCATACGAGGGTGAATACCGGGAGATATTTAATAGTGATTTGGAGGCGTACGGAGGAACAAACCAAATCAATAAGAAATTGCTGAAATCAATGGAATTCTCTTTTCACGGTAAACAATGGTGTATACAAATGACGATCCCTCCTTTTGGAGCTTCAATTTTAAGGCATGTAAAAAAAAGAAAGGGGAGAAAAGGAAATGGGAAAGAAAAACTGCGTAGCCATGCTGTTAGCAGGGGGACAGGGAAGCAGGCTTAATTCTTTAACAAAAAACTTAGCTAAGCCAGCTGTCCCTTTTGGAGGTAAGTATCGTATCATTGATTTTGCTTTAAGCAATTGTACAAATTCAGGCATTGATACAGTTGGTGTTTTGACACAGTATCAGCCTCTTGTTCTGAATTCATACATTGGCATAGGCAGTGCATGGGACCTGGACAGAAAAGATGGCGGTGTAACCGTGCTGCCGCCATACAGCGCGTCTTCAGAGGTAAAGTGGTATACAGGAACAGCAAGTGCCATTTATCAAAATTTAAACTACTTAGAACAATATGATCCAGAATATGTCCTCATATTATCTGGTGACCACATTTATAAAATGGACTATGATCTTATGCTTGAATTTCATAAGAACAAAGGCGCAGACGCCACTATATCCGTTATTGAAGTTCCATGGCATGAAGCATCCCGATTTGGCATCATGAACACGAATGATGAATTGAACATTATTGAGTTTGATGAGAAGCCGGCAAATCCAAAAAACAATCTTGCATCCATGGGCATCTATATTTTTAACTGGAGTGTTTTAAAAAGGCTATTAAGAGAAGATGATTTAAATCATACTTCCAGCCATGACTTTGGCAAAGATATCATTCCGCAAATGCTCAAAGATGAATGTAAGTTATTTGCTTATCCGTTTAAAGGATATTGGAAGGATGTTGGAACTGTTGAAAGCCTATGGGAGGCGAATATGGATCTGCTTGAAGAAAATAGTGAGTTGAGTCTTTTTGATTATGACTGGAGGATTTATTCTGTAAATTCAAATCATCCACCCCAATATATTTCACCAGATGCTGCCGTGTCTCAGTCTTTAATCAATGAAGGCTGTATGATTGAAGGCGATATTCATAAGTCGGTTCTCTTTCAAGGAGTTACCGTAGGCAATGGAACGGTAATTAGGGAATCTGTTGTGATGCCGGGGGCTGTTGTAGGCAAGAATGTCTTAATAGAAAAAGCAATCGTTCCGCCTGACATTAATATACCTGATGGAACTGTCATCAGATCCTTAGACGGCAAAATTGTTTTAGTAACAGAGGATATGCTTGAATTGCTTGCAAACTAATTAAAAGAGGCTGATAAAAAGAAGGAGGGATACATGTGAATAATATGTTGCTTGGTGTTATTGACGCTACGACCTACCATGATGGGCTTAAGGAGCTGTCTCTTCACCGCTCTTTAGCTGCGATACCTTTTGCGGGACGTTACAGGTTAATTGACTTCATTCTTTCCAATATGGTGAACTCAGGAATTGTCAGTGTAGCCATATTCCCCAAATACCAATATCGTTCTTTAATGGACCATCTGGGATCAGGAAAGAACTGGGACTTAAATCGTAAACGGGATGGCCTTTTCTTTTTTCCTTCCCCTAATTTAGACAGCCCTAATAAAGGCATTGGCTCATTTAGCCACTTTGCAGCCAATATGGATTATTTTTATAGAAGCAGACAGGAATATGCACTTATTTCTAACTGTTTTACTGTCTTTAATATGGATTTTAAACCAGTTCTTGATCGCCATATCAATACTGGCTGTGACATCACAGTCATTTGTAAAGAAGAGCAATCATTAGAAATGTTCTTAGTGAAAAAATCCCTTTTAATTGAGCTGATTAATACAAGAGATGAAACAGGATACACCTGCATGTGTGACGTTGTAGCTGATCAAGATCATAATAACTATACACTTTGTACGTATGAGTATACAGGTTCGTATGTTGCTATTGATTCAATTGAAACGTATTTCCAGGCAAATATGAAGCTTTTGCAGGCTCAAACATGGAAGGACCTCTTTCTAAAAGATCAGCCTATTTATACAAAGGTCAAGGATGAACCTCCAACCCGTTACCTAACAGGAAGCTCTGTTCGCAATTCAATCATTGCGAATGGATGCCGGATCGAAGGAACAGTAGAAAATAGCATCATATCCCGCGGTGTTGTCATTGGCAAAGGAACCGTGGTGAAAAACAGTATAATTATGCAAAAATGTGAGATTGAAGAAAATTGTGTATTAGAGTCCGCAATTTTAGATAAAGATGTAAAGGTACAACCAAATACCAGCCTAATTGGGACAGAAGAAAATCCATTCGTAGTTCGCAAAGGCACGGTACAAGGAGCGCTGATGAATTCGTGAACGTATTATTTGTCGTGTCAGAATGTGTGCCTTTTGTAAAATCTGGAGGTCTAGCTGATGTTGCTGGCTCACTGCCTAATGAATTAATAAAGCAAGGAACAGATGTAAGAGTGATTCTTCCGAAGTATGGAACAATCCACCAGCAGTATAAAAAGAAGATGAATCCTTTAAAGCAGTTCGAAGTGAAAGTCGGCTGGAGAAAACAATATTGTGGCATTGAACAGTTAGTGTTAAAGAATATCACCTATTATTTTGTTGATAACGAATATTATTTTAATAGAGATAATCTATATGGATATGATGACGACGGAGAACGGTTTGCTTACTTCAATCAAGCTGTGCTTGAAAGTCTGGGGCATATTGACTTTCTTCCGGATATTATCCATTGTCATGATTGGCATACTGCGATGATTCCCTATTTATTGAGAATAAAGTATCAGCAAAGACAGGGGTATCAGCATATTAAGTCGGTATTCACTATTCATAATCTGCAATTTCAAGGGATATTCGCTAAAGAGGCTGTTGGAGATTTATTTGAACTGAATTATAAGCATTTTAATAGTAAAGAATTAGAGTTTTACGGAGCAATGAATTTTATGAAGGGCGGATTAGTGGCTGCAGATTCCATTACAACAGTAAGTGAAGCTTATAAGGAAGAGATTCAAACTGAATATTATGGAGAAAAGCTGCATGGTCTGTTAAAGCAAAGAGCAAATCACTTAGAAGGCATTCTAAATGGCATTGATGATGAATTTTATAACCCTGCATCAGATCCTGCATTAAAGCAATCTTTTCATGTAAGTGATAGATGCAGGAAGAAAGAAAATAAGCTGGATCTTCAGCAGAAATTTGGATTGGAAGAAGATATTGAGATCCCTATTATTGCGATGGTTACTAGATTAACGAAGCAAAAGGGTCTTGATTTAATCACATGTATTTTTCATGAATTAATGCAGGAGGATATTCAGTTTATATTGCTGGGCACAGGCGATGAGCCATTTGAGCAATTTTTCAGGGCTATGGAGCAGAAATATCCGCAAAAATGCAAAGCCTATATTGGATTTGATGAGAGTATTGCTCACCGGATTTATGCGGGTGCAGATTTATTTCTTATGCCATCTCAATTTGAACCATGCGGTCTTGGCCAAATGATTGCGATGCGATACGGAGCAGTTCCAATTGTCCGCGAAACTGGAGGATTAAAAGATACGGTTCTTTCGTATGATCCAGAAACGGGAAAAGGGAACGGCTTTACGTTTACCAATTTTAATGCTCATGATATGCTCTATACGATTCGAAGAGCTTTGGACTTTTTTCAGAATGAAAAAGATATGGACCAAGTGATGACCAATGCGATGAAGAAGGATTTTAGCTGGGCGCAGTCTGCTTTTCAATATAATAGATTGTACGCAAGTCTTATTACTAGGAGTGAAACTCATGTTTTCTGATAAGGATGCATTTAAGGAAGCTTTTTTAAAAAAGCTTGAGATGACTTGCGGTAAAAGTTTTGGAGAAAGCACTGAAAAAGACCGGTATTTTGCTTTAGGGCAGCTTGTTCGAGAACATATCAGTACAGAATGGATCAACACCAATGAACGCTATCGTATTGATAAGGAAAAACAAGTGTATTATCTCTCGATTGAGTTCCTGCTTGGCCGACTGCTTCGGCAAAACTTAATGAACTTAGGCATTGAGAACATAGTAGAAGAAGGGTTACATGATTTAGGGATCGATTTGAAGAATCTTGAGGAGATAGAGGTAGATGCCGGTTTAGGCAATGGTGGTCTTGGGCGTCTGGCCGCTTGCTTCCTTGATTCGCTCGCATCCTTAAATTTGGCAGGTCATGGCTTTGGTATTCGCTATAAGCATGGCCTGTTTGAGCAGAAAATTGTCGATGGATATCAAGTGGAATTGCCGGAGCAATGGCTTCGCAATGGGCATGTATGGGAAGTAAGAAAGCCAGATTTGGCCATTGAGGTGCCCTTTTGGGGGCATGTAGAAAGCTGGAAAAAAGAAAATGGTTCGCTCGCTTTTCGCCACCTGAATGCCGAACTCATTACTGCTGTTCCTTATGATATGCCTGTTGCAGGCTATCAGACCGATACAATCAATACGTTACGGTTATGGAGTGCGGAACCTGCGCCTTATCCTGTGAATAAAGATATATTAAATTACAAACGCGAAACTGAGCAGGTGTCTGAATTCTTGTATCCTGATGATACGCATGATGAAGGGAAAATATTGAGATTAAAACAGCAATATTTTTTGGTGTGTGCAAGCTTAAAATCTATTGTTCAATCCTATCGCAGACAGCATAGTAGTTTAAGAGAATTTCATGAATACGTCAGCATTCATATTAATGATACTCATCCTGTACTGGCAATCCCTGAGCTGATGAGAATCCTGCTTGATGAAGAGGGGATGAGCTGGGAGGAAGCTTGGAACATTACGGTGAATACGATTTCGTATACGAACCATACTACACTAGCAGAAGCATTAGAAAAGTGGCCGATTCGTATATTTCAGCCGTTGTTGCCGAGGATATACATGATCGTTTATGAAATAAATGAACGCTTTTGTCAGGAGCTATGGCAAGAGTACGAAGGAGACTGGACACGTATTGAAAACATGGCCATAATTGCACATGGTCAAGTGAAGATGGCTCATTTAGCCATTTGCGGCAGTCATAGTGTTAATGGCGTTGCAGCTTTGCATACGGAGATTCTCAAACTGAGGGAAATGAATCAGTTTTATCAATATTATCCTGATAAATTCAATAACAAGACAAATGGAATTACCCATAGAAGATGGCTGATCAAATCCAATCCGCTGTTAACAAAGCTGATAAATGACAGCATTGGAAACGAATGGATTAGAGAGCCAGAGGAAATTCAAAAGCTGCTTGCTTATGAGAACAACCCAGCTTTTTTGGAACAGCTTTCAGTGATTAAAAAGAAAAACAAAGAGCGTCTGTCGGAAGTGATCAGGAAGCAGGCAGGGCTCCAAATTGATCCTTCATCCATTTTTGATGTTCAAGTAAAAAGGCTTCATGCTTATAAAAGACAGCTTTTAAATATCCTTCACGTCTTGTACTTATACAATCAATTAAAAGAAAATAGTAGTTTCAGTATGCCGCCAAGAACCTTTATTTTTGGAGCAAAAGCATCGCCTGGCTACTATTATGCTAAAAAAATCATTAAATTAATAAACTCTGTGGCCGCAAAAGTGAATAATGACCCGCAAACACGAGATCAGCTGAAGGTCGTTTTCCTTGAAAATTATCGAGTATCATTAGCTGAACTGGTATTTCCTGCTGCAGATATTAGTGAGCAGATCTCAACAGCAACAAAGGAAGCTTCTGGCACAGGCAATATGAAATTTATGATGAATGGTGCCATTACTGTTGGAACGCTGGATGGAGCGAATATTGAAATTAAAGAAAAGGCTGGGGATGAAAATATTTTCATTTTTGGTCTTACAGCTGAGGAAGTCTTGAAATACGAACGTCAAGGCGGCTACAATTCAATGGAATATTATCATCATGACAATCGAATTAGTAAAGTACTGACTCAGTTAACAAACGGATTTTTTCCAGATACTGCTGGAGAATTTGAAGCGATTGCGAGCTCCTTATTGATGGAAAATGATCAATATTATGTACTCAGAGACTTTGATGCTTACGCCAAAATTCAGCATAAAGCGGGGCTGGCGTATTCTGATCAGCAGCGCTGGCTAAAAATGAGTTTAAGAAATATTGGGACGTCTGGTTTCTTTTCAAGTGATCGGACAATTAGAGAATATGCAGACGATATATGGGGAATCCGTTCGTCTCATATTAAGGTATAGAACTGTAAAATACGGCAATTGAATGAAGCTGAACGTCAAATATATTAATCACTGAAGCGGGAGAGGCAATTTTTTCTTCCGCTTTCTATTATATTTTTAGGAAAATAATGTTATCATCGGCATCTTAACTGGCAACTTTAATGTAGAATAAAAGGACGAGTGCGGACATACCCATATGATAAGAGGAAGATGAAATTATTACCACTATAAAAATTTATATTTTATGGTAATAATGGATACAAGAGAAAAGGGGGTAGCATCATGTTTGAAATGGAAAAAGGCTCAATGGAAGAGATACTTCTTCACTTGCAAAATATTGGCCTGCAGTTGAACGAATATGAGAAGAGCAATGCTGTCATTCCTGTGAAAAGCTACAAAGAGTTATTAGAATTTAGTATTAATATTGCTAGAAGGACAAACGATGTAACGGAAACCATTGACGAAATTATTGGCGATCTTGAATCAAGTATATAGAGACAATAAATACAAGCGATACCATTAGGAAGAATGGTATCGCTTTTTTAATAATTGCGACCTATAATTTACTCATCTTTTTTGTCATCAACATACCCATCTGATTGATGGTAAGGCACATCGCCAAAGGGTGCATCAATATCCTCAGAATCAAGCATTGCTTCATACTCTTCATGCTTTTTGGAAGGATAAATTTTTCTGGATTTCCCCTCCATATCATTGCCTATAAAGGTCTCATAATCCTCAGTAAATCCTTCATCATCATGTCCTTCATTATATAGAGAGTTATAATCCTCGTAATCCCCTCTTAAATCAGAAGGTGTTTCTGACGTTCCATATCGTGCCACTTCTTGGAAACTGTCCTCATTATCAACAACTTCTCTGAATTGTTTATGCTGAAAAGTATTTCCGTGAGCGGGCTCCAATACCTCTTCTTCAACCGGCCGATCCTCTTTTATACTTTGTTCAGGACTGTGTTCTTTACAGTATAGGGTATAAGGAACAACTTCTAACCTTTCAAAAGGAATCTCGGTACCGCATTCTTTACATTTTCCGTATGTTCCATTTTCAATAGCTTGTAATGCTGCATTAATTTTGTTTACCTGTGAATCATGATGTTCCTCTAAGGCGAAATCTTTTTCTCTTTCGTAGAGCTCAGAACCCATATCAGCAGGATGATTATCATATAGTGAGAGCTCACCAACTGTTTCGCGGGCATTTACACCCTCTAAACTGCCGTCTTTATTATCCTGGAGCTGGTTTTCGAGTGACTGCTTTTCCTCAAGCAGAGTACTTTTTAATTGCTCTAGTTGTGTATTCGTTAGCAAACAATCCACATCCTCTTTTGAACTTAAATTTCTGGTTCTTTTTATTATGAACGGTACTTGTCTTTTTTATTGTCATATCTTGAAAATACCCTGATTTCAAAAAAGTTAACCATGTTTTAGGATTGAGGATATATTATTGCCTGATTACACAGGAAAAATCCCTTTGCCACATGTGTGCAAAGGGATTGAATTATTATAAGAAATAACCTAAAAATAAGCCAATTGACAGTAAAAAACCAAAAATGGTATTAGTTTGTGCGGTTGCAACCATAGCTGGCATCATTGTAATAGGAATTGATTTTCCGATAAAGCCTTTTGTTGCTTTAATGGCTTTCGGAGTGCTTAAAATAACAAGAGCAAGCCATGGAGAGCTGACACCCGTAAAAATTAAGATAAACACCCATGCATAAGAAACAATAAACATACCGGCAAGCAGCTTTACAGCTCCCTCTCTGCCAATCAAAATAGCTAAAGTTTTACGGCCAAAAGCCTTATCTCCATCAAAGTCGCGGATATTGTTGGCTAACAGAATGGCGCCAACAAGCAGCAGGATTGGGAATGAGACAAGCACACTTGTTAAAGAAACAGTGCCGGTTTGGATGTAGAATGAAATCAGGATAATCATCATCCCCATAAAAAAGCCAGCAAAAAGTTCTCCGAAAGGTGTGTAGGCAATCGGAAGCGGTCCACCCGTATATAAATAACCGACAGCCATACAGACGAGACCAACAGCAGCGAGCCACCAGCTCGTTTGCATACAAATGTAGACACCAAGGAGCATGGAAATGCCGTATAAGCTTAAGGCAATCTGCATAATGGTATTTGGTTTGATTCCATCTCGTACAATCGCTCCGCCAATTCCTACAGATTCTTCTGTATCAAGGCCTCTTTTAAAATCGTAATATTCATTAAACATATTTGTTGCTGCTTGAATAAGCAAGCTTGCCAGCAGCATGGCAAGAAATAATCCGAAATGTATATCAGTGTCACTGATCGCTAATGCTGTTCCGATTAAGACTGGGACAAACGCTGCAGTTAATGTATGTGGTCTTGTTAATTGCCACCATACTTTCCACCCTTTTGCCCCATTTGCAGGCTTAAAGCTCGTCTGCACTTCAGGTTGCATGATTACACTCTCCCTTTGTTGTATATATGTGTCAATTGTTAATGAAATATGCCAAATAAAACGATATTATTAACATTACAATCATAAGTTTAGGAAATGTTTGATGGGGTGTCAATGAAATTTTACAAGAAGCAGAGGCGGTAATTCCCAGCAGCAGCAGCCCAGAAAAATCATTGACTATAACGTGATCAATTTATTTTCAAATTAATTAATAGAAAACAGCTTTTAAAAAAGTCCTATTAATGGGAATAGTAGAAGTTACGAACTCGTTTTCCTCAATATATATGGTATGATAGATAGGCGAAACATCCTGAATCATTGACATGTCAAGCGATTGAGGTGTATCTTAAAGGAATGAAGAATAGCCGCTAATGCAGCTATTGGAGGGATTTTTTTGGTTACGATTCATGACACGGAACTAAAAGAAGGGATCCATGAAGCGATTGAAAAGGCAAAAGCTTTATCAAAGCCCATTTTAGTGAGCGAAGTAAAAAAAATAAATGAAATAGACCCTTTACTTTTCTTTCATGCGGGACAGGCTCGATATGAAGGAGAACGATTTTTTTGGAAAGAAGATTCCGGCAATGAGGTTTTTGTTGGAATGGGAATATGCGGACAAATTCAGTCGGATCAGGCAGCTGACCGCTTTTTTCTTGTGAAAAAAGAATGGGAAGCTTTACTGCAAGATATGGTTATTTATAATTCATATTCCAATAAAGGGACAGGTCCATTATTATTCGGAGGCTTTTCCTTCGATCCAAAAAAACAAAAGACAAAGCTGTGGTCCAAATTTTCACATTCCCTTTTCCATCTCCCTTTATTTATGTATAGCATCGTTGATGGTGAAGCCTATTTAACGACCAATGTAATTTGTACACAGCATGATGATTTGACACTATATAAAAAAATAGAAGCAAACCGCCAGGCCATTTTAACTGATCTGCCATCTGGTCTTCCTGCAACTTCAAATATCCTTCTAAAAGATGTAGAAATAAATCCGGAAGCTTGGATGGAGACAGTTGAGAGCGTTGTCAATGACATGATGAATGGCCTTTATCAGAAAGTAGTACTTGCAAGGGAAGAAAGGCTGGCATTCTCACAGCAGATTTCAATTGAAGTTGTACTTGGAAACTTATTATCCAGGCAAAAGAATAGTTTTATTTTTGCATTTGAAGCAAGCGGAGACTGTTTTATAGGAGCGACACCTGAACGCTTAGTAAAAAAAGAAGGAAATACTTTGTTCTCTACATGTCTTGCAGGATCCATCCGCAGAGGAGTTACGGAAGAAGAGGATCAAGAGCTGGGCAAAGAACTGCTTCAAGATCCAAAAAATACAGTTGAGCACCACTATGTAGTTGAAATGATCACGGCTGCTATGAAGGAAACATGCGAGTCTGTGAGCATTCCAGATAAGCCTGTATTAATGAAGCTAAAAGATATACAGCATCTCTATACACCTGTAACTGGAACAGCCAATAAGGATACATCATTACTCACGCTTGTTGAACGATTGCATCCTACACCAGCGCTTGGCGGTGTGCCAACGGAATCAGCCATTAAAGTTATTCGCGAACGGGAAGAATTGGACCGCGGTTTTTATGCGGCCCCAATTGGATGGATGGATTATAGAGGGGATGGAGAGTTTGCTGTTGCATTACGTTCAGGATTAATCCAAGGAGACGAGGCATCTATTTTTGCTGGATGTGGAGTTGTACAGCATTCCGATCCACTAAGTGAATATGAGGAAACAAAAATTAAATTCCGGCCAATGCGGTCAGCTCTTGGAGGGATGAAACAATGAATCATCAAGCAGCCTTAACTTCCTATATTGCTGCATTTGTTGCGGAGCTTGTCAAAAATGGGGTCGAAAATGCAGTCGTCAGTCCTGGTTCTCGCTCTACGCCTATGGCGATGGTAATGGCAGAGCATCCAGACTTAAATATCCACATTCATGTGGATGAACGGTCTGCTGCCTTTTTTGCATTAGGACTGGCAAAAGCATCAAAACAGCCTGTTGTGTTACTATGCACTTCCGGAACAGCAGCAGCGAATTACTTTCCGGCAATTGTGGAAGCTTTTTATTCAAGAGTTCCTCTGATCGTGCTGACAGCAGACCGGCCCCATGAATTGAGAGATGTTGGGGCGCCACAGGCGATTGATCAAATCCGCTTATATGGTCATCATGTCAAATGGTTCGTGGAAATGGCACCGCCTGAAAGTTCAGAGGAAATGATTCGATATGCAAGGACCGTTTGTGCACGTGCTGCTGCAGCTGCGAAAAGAGCGCCTTCCGGACCTGTTCATTTGAATTTTCCTTTTAGAGAGCCATTAATTCCTCTCTTAGATCAAGAGGATTTATTTTTATCCCATGAGCGTGAGGAGCGATATGTGAAAGTTCAAACAGGTGAGTATACTCTGTCACAAGACGAATTCGCTGAAATCGCTGAAACAATCTCCAAAACCGAGAATGGGATCATTATTTGCGGACCGCTGGAAGAAGAGATGTTTGCCGGAGAAGTGGTGAAACTTGCTCAAAAGCTGAAGTTCCCTATCCTGGCAGATCCGTTATCCCAACTGCGCAGCGGAAATCATGATGGAGCATATATCATCGATACATATGATACGATTTTGAAGAATAAAAAGGCACTGCAGGAGCTGAAACCTGAAGTTGTCATCCGTTTTGGAGCAATGCCTGTTTCAAAACCTCTGTCTATCTTTTTAAAAGAGCATGCCCATGCGCGTCAATTTGTCATTGATGGAGGTGCCGGATGGCGCGATCAGGGACTCGTATCAACCGATATGATTTACTGTCATGAAACACTTTTTTGCTCAGCATTACTTCCACTTTTGATGGAAAATAAAAATGATACTTACTTTTCTCTTTGGAGATCATTAAATGAAATAACAAGAGAATGCCTGCAGGAAATTAATCAGACTGAAACTTTAAGCGAAGGAAAATTATTTTCACAGCTTTCAAAGATGCTGCCTGAGGGGTCACTTCTATTTGTAGGGAACAGTATGCCAATCAGAGATCTTGATACGTTCTTCCATTTTAATCAGAAGTCGTTTAAGATTATGGCAAACAGAGGTGCCAATGGAATTGACGGGGTTGTTTCAACAGCTTTAGGTGCGGCTTCCATTTCACAGCCTGCATATTTAATTGTCGGAGATCTAACCTTTTTCCATGATCTTAATGGTCTCATTGCTTCTAAGCTATATGATATTAACTTAACTGTTTTACTCATTAATAATAATGGCGGCGGAATCTTTTCTTTCCTTCCTCAATCTGAGCATCAAAAAAACTTTGAGAGGCTCTTTGGAACTCCGCTGGACATTCAATTTGAGCACAGTATTCGCATGTTTGGCGGGCATTATGACCTTATTGAAGATTGGAATCACCTTTCTTCCTCTTTGGCGAGAAGTTTGGAGAATAAGGGCTTGAACGTTCTGGAAATTACGACAAAGCGTGACGAAAATGTACAAGAGCATCGAGACTTGACGAATGCTGTTTCCCGGGAAATAAGTCGATTTTTGGAAGGCGAATACCGATGAATTTTGTTATAGACAGCATTCGCTACCATGTCGATTGCTGGGGAAAAGGAAAACCACTGGTTTTATTGCATGGCTTCACTGGCAATAGTACTGGGTGGCGGGAGTTCCATCCTTTTTGGGCATCTACTAGATCTGTTTTTGCCGTGGATATCATTGGTCATGGTCAGACAGAGTCACCAGATGACGTTAGTTCCTATACGGTTGAAAAGGCAGCAGAGCATCTAAAAGAATTATTTCAGCACTTAAATATTTCAAAGGCAGATGTACTCGGCTATTCAATGGGAGGACGGCTTGCCTTAACCTTTGCTCTTAAACATCAGCATTTAGTGGACCGTCTTATTTTGGAGAGTGCTACTCCTGGCCTTCGTACAGAAGATGAAAGAATAATCCGAAGAGCAAATGATCTGAAATTGGCTCACAAGATTTTGGAGAACGGTGTTCCTCACTTTGTGGATTATTGGGAGAATATCCCGATGTTTGACAGTCAAACAGCCCTCCCTGTGGCTAAGCGGAACCGTATTCGCGAACAGCGTCTGCAGAACGATCCTAAAGGATTGAGCAACAGTTTGATGGGGATGGGAACAGGCTCTCAGCCGTCTTGGTGGGAGGATTTAGCTAATCTATCATTTAATGTTCTCCTCATTACTGGAGAATTAGACAAGAAATTCTGCGATATAGCAGATAAAATGACAGCATCCTTGCCAAATTGCGAGTGGCAGACGGTTAAAAATTGCGGTCATGCAATTCATGTGGAGAAACCTGAAAAATTTGGTACAATAGTAGAGGAGTTTCTCTTTTCGCGCATGAATAAATAGTCGAAAAGCAAAAATAACAGAGGATAAAGAATGATTTGTCCTTTTATAGCTTTACATTAAAGGAGGCAATAGAAATGTCAGCAGTTGAATGGGTTGCAGGACGCCAATATGAGGAAGTCCTATACGAAACGTATAATGGGATTGCAAAGATTACGATCAATCGCCCCCAAGTACATAATGCTTTCACTCCAAGAACGGTAATGGAGCTAATTGATGCATTTGCGTATGCACGTGATGATGAAAATGTTGGTGTTATTATTTTAACAGGTGCTGGAGATAAAGCATTCTGCTCCGGTGGAGACCAGAAAGTTCGCGGTCATGGCGGATATGTCGGTGACGACCAAATTCCACGTCTAAATGTTCTAGATTTACAGCGCTTAATTCGTGTTATTCCGAAACCAGTTATTGCAATGGTAAAGGGATATGCAATCGGCGGCGGACATGTTCTGCATATTGTTTGTGATTTAACGATTGCAGCAGATAATGCAGTATTTGGTCAAACGGGCCCGAAAGTCGGCAGTTTTGATGCTGGTTATGGTTCTGGTTACCTTGCAAGAATTGTCGGCCACAAAAAAGCACGCGAAATTTGGTTCTTATGCCGTCAATATAATGCACAGGAAGCAATGGATATGGGACTTGTCAATACAGTCGTTCCGCTTGAAAAGGTTGAGGAAGAGACTATTCAGTGGTGTGAGGAAATTCTCGAGAAAAGCCCAACAGCGATCCGCTTCCTAAAAGCAGCATTTAATGCAGACACAGATGGTCTTGCTGGTATTCAGCAATTCGCTGGTGATGCAACGCTTCTTTACTACACAACTGACGAGGCAAAAGAAGGAAGAGATGCGTTTAAAGAAAAACGCAAACCGGACTTTGGTCAATTTCCGCGTTTCCCTTAATGTCAATAAACAAGGCTTGATGGTGAACTCCATCAAGCCTTTTTGTACTACCAGAAATGAGCATCGCCGAAGAAGGCTCGGCGCCGTGCCTCAATTTAGGAAAAAAGTACAAGTCTAACTAAGCCTCTGTCAGCGTCCTTACAGGACTTGTCAGCCGGCAAATTTCTATATAGTTTTTACATGTTGGGAGTATGAAGAATCCTGGCTATTTCCTGGTGTGTTTGAAATATATAAGTGATTATCACTTGTTTTGTCATATGCACTAGTTTGCTTACTACTCTTAATAGATGATAATGTTGTCGAAGAAAGGAGCGTGCTGGAATGGGAGAGCAGCTCATGGAAAACTTTTTAATTAAGCGTGCTTTCTTAACACCTGATCGCACTGCGATTGAGTTTGAAGGAATGCAATTTTCATTTAAGGAAGTATATGACCGTGCCGTAGATTTTGCAGGCAGAATGGCGGGACAAGGTTTACAAAAGAATGATTTTGCTGCAGTTCTATTAAAAAACAGTGCGGACAGTGCAATCATTTTATATGCACTTCAGCTGCTGGGAGTAAAAGCGGTGATCTTAAACAGCCGCCTTACTGCAAGTGAACTTTCCTGGCAGGTTCAAGATTCAGAGTCAGCCTATTTAATAACTGAGGATTCATTCATTTCTGCTGCTGAAGAAGTAAAAGAGAGCTGCCCGGCCGTCATAGTATTGCAGAAAGAAAAATTGCATACCCTTCCATATAGTGAAGCACCAATAGTAAGAGAAATCGACTTGAACGATGTTTGTACAGTCATGTATACATCAGGGACAACCGGGAATCCGAAAGGTGTACTGCAAACGTACGGCAATCATTGGTGGAGTGCTGCAGGATCAGCATTAAACCTTGGTTTGGCTGAAAATGATTCATGGTTATGTACAGTTCCACTATTTCATATTAGCGGTTATTCTATTTTAATGCGCTCTATTATATACGGAATTAACATACATATCTTAGAGCGGTTTCAGGCACGGGAAGTCATTGAAGTTATCGAAAAAAGGAATATAACGGTCATGTCTGTTGTGAGTACGATGCTTACTCAGATACTGGAGGAATTGGGTCAAGAGCGGCTTCCGCAGCATTTTCGCTGCATGCTGCTAGGAGGAGGGCCAGCATCATTAAGTCTTCTTGAAAGCTGTAAGGAAAAATCAATACCTGTTTATCAAACATATGGAATGACGGAGACTTCATCGCAGGTTGCTACATTATCACCTGAATATAGTCTCACAAAGCTGGGATCGGCAGGAAAACCGCTTTTTCCTGCACAATTGAAAATTATGAATAATGCTGGAGAAGAAGTCAGCCCAGGTGAACCAGGGGAAATTATCGTTAAAGGCTTCAACGTTACGATAGGTTATTTAAACAGAGAGAAGGACACAAAAGAGAAAATTAAAAATGGCTGGCTTGCGACTGGTGATCTTGGCTATATGGATGATGATGGATTTTTGTTTGTTTTAGATCGTCGTTCGGATCTCATCATCTCTGGCGGGGAGAATGTGTATCCAGCAGAAATAGAAGGTGTCTTAACAGCTCATCCCGATATAGCTGATGCAGGTGTCATTGCCATGGAAGACAAGCGGTGGGGTCAGGTGCCAATTGCTTTTATCCAAGCCTCCAGCAATACGTTGACAGAAGAAGATATTAAGACTTATTGCCTTGAGCGGCTGGCAAAATATAAAATCCCAAAGAATATGTACTTTATTGAGGAGATTCCCCGAAATGCGGCTAAAAAGATTTTGAGGAGAGAACTTAGAAAACTATTAGATGCGTAGTGAATTGATTGGGAAATGGAATACTGAGGCTGGGACATATAAGTAACTAACATACCTATTGAACCGAATGGTAAGGAAGATCATCTTTCTAATCATTCGGTTTTTTATTTATAATTATAAAATATATTTTATTTCATGAGTGAAATGGAGCGGAGGGCCCTCGACTCCTGCGGGCTGCAGAGCAAAGGGTGAGACCCCGCAGGAACGAAGTGACGAGGAGGCTCAGCTTGCTCCCCGCGGAAAGCGAGGGTCTGCAGCGCAATGGAACGGTCTTGATTAAATACCGAAACTAAGATATTGAATATTCGTGTTTTAGAAATATTAATTTCGTTTTGTCCCAGCCTCAAAGAGAATTGCCTAAAATTGATTTATAAAAGAATAATGGAAAAAGCATACTAAAAAGGGACTCAGGAATTACACCCCGCAGATCCTGAGTCCCTTTTCCGGTTAAACAATCATCTCCATTTGCTCATAAAAAGGTTCCTTTTAATCTCAGAGAAGCTATCAAAATGATACAAGTGCTATTCATATTTAACGAGCATTCCAAAAGCACTCACAAATGAGGCTGCCTGTGTACTTGTAATGATACAGCCCTTGAGCATTTCCGGCGTAATGACTAATTCATCAAATGTGCTGGTAGTAAGGTCAATCCCATCTAATTCGGTTCCAGTAAAATTTACAGCTTCTAAATCACATTGCTGAAATTGGAGTTGAGATTGCTTCATTTCAAAGAAATCTCCCTGCCTTAATGCAGAATGAAGAAACTTTGTTTGTTTTAGATCTGCAAACCCAAATGAAATATAATGGCAATGACAATTTTCAAAGACAACATTTCGTAAAGTGGCATCAGAAAAATTCACACCAGTCAGCTTGCAATCTTTAAATACCGTTCTATGAATCACTGCATTCGATAAGTCCGCATTCGATAAATCACAGCTTTCAAAGATGGCATCTGTAAGATTTAACTGTGGCAGTTCTTTATCCGTAAATCTTACATTCTGGAATTTAACTTGCTCACAGGTAAGTCTGTCTGTGTTGAATAATGGAAAATCTGTATGGGAAAAGATGCAAGCATGTATGAAATAATCATCATCCTCTAATTCTTTAAATTCAGTAAGTGCAGCAGGCATTTTCGGTGGCTGTATGGAGGCTTGTTTTTTCATGATATTCCTTCTTTCCAATTGATTCTATTATTATAACAAAAAATAAGCATTGCCCTCATACTTCGCTGAAAGTGTTCCAAAGCCTTTGCATGTCAAAGCTTTTCAATGGATGTCATGAAAGATTTACTATAAACAAAAAAGATGCCTTATTTGGCATCTTTTAAAAGATTATTCTGATAAGAAATGTTCTTCTTTTACAGCAATTGAACTTAAACCGGCCGCAGCAGCAAATGCAATTCCAAGTGTGATAAATGTTGTAATCATTATTAATTCACTCCTGTTATTTGTTGTTACTATTATCATTCCCGATTTAACAGCGATTAAACAAATTGTTGAATATTGATAGAATAATTAAACTATTTATCTTTGTATTTTGAATATTAATAATAGCTCTGACGCATGCAAAAACTGCGCCCCAATGCCAGAAGGTGTCTAGCAACAGGGCGCAGTTCAAAAGTTTGATATTCTACTGTAAAGCTTTCTCTAAATTTTTTAGGTTTTCTTTCATAAGAGTAAAATAATCTGACTCATTTTGTATATCTTGATCAGTTAATACAGCTAGATTATGAAGTGTCAACGCTTCTGCGCCAATTTCTGTTCGAATGATTTCAGTGAGCTTAGAGCTGACATTCTGTTCAAAGAAGATGTATTCAAGCTGATGTTCTTTTGCTTCTTCAATGATATTTTGCAGCTGTTTTTGGGAGGGTTCATTAGATGTGCTCAGCCCTGAAACGCTAATTTGCTCAATACCATAACGTTCTTCCCAATATCCGTAAGCTGCATGTGAAACAAGAATTTCCTTTTTAGGTGCAGCTTCAATGGCGGTCATGAATTCTTGATCTAATGTATCTAGTTCTCTCGAAAGAGTTTCATAGTTTTCTTCAAACACTGCTTTATGTTCAGGCATTTTTTCAATTAGAGCGTTTTTAATAGAATCTGCCAGCTCTTTTGCATATTGAGGATTAAGCCATACATGCGGATCGATGTCACCATGATTATGGCCATCATGTTCTTCATGGTCATGACCTTCGTGCTCGTGTTCATGGTCATGTTCCTCATGATCGGTATGATCCCCATGATCCTCTTCTTCATGTTCTTGAGATTGAATAGAAACGTTTTCTCCTGCTGAAATGAGTGTAACATCCTCATTTTTAAGTGTTTCCTTTGCTTTTTCAACAAAACCTTCAAGACCTAGGCCGATGTATACGAAAAGATCAGCATCTGCTAAAGAGATCATATCTTTTTGAGAAGGCTCAAAAGTATGCTCATCTGTTCCTGGCGGGTAAATGGACTTTGTCTCTACATAGTCGCCGCCAATTTCTTGCGCAAAAAATTGAAGAGGGTACACGGTTGTATAGATGATGGACTTTCCGTCTTCGTTTTCAGCGGTTGTATTATTACTAGCGCAGCCTGATAGGACCAAGCTAAGCAGCAGTATAAGTGTATATACGATTTTTTTCATAAAATATCTTTTCTCCTTTATTTAAATCGATTAAACGAATTTTCTCGTAAACTGTGAATCTTTCATTTGCAAAAGGTTTCCTCTTAATTTAACAGTTCGCTTTACAAAACGTGCACCATATTGATAGCTATCGTAGTTATTCCGATTAGCGACTCGTAATGATTACGATTTTAACTATGTTATCTTACAAAATCCCGCACTTAATTGCAAGTGTTAAATTTGTCTAGAAAGGAAGGATTTTGTATGATGTGTATAAGCATTTTTAATTTAGTTTGATTCTGGAGGTTAAGACAATGAAGCTTTTAAATGAATTATTAGAGTATAATGGAGAATTTGTAAAGGAAGAACGATTCAAAGACTTTACAACGACCAAGTTCCCCAATAAACGAATGGTGATTATTACGTGCATGGATACCAGGCTGGTTGAGCTATTGCCTAAAGCACTGAACTTAAAGAATGGCGATGTAAAAATTGTTAAAAATGCAGGTGCATTAGTGACGCATCCTTTCGGCAGTATTATGCGAAGTGTCCTTGTGGCAGTGTATCAGCTTCAGGCAGATGAGGTGTTTGTCATTGGTCATCATGATTGCGGGATGAGCGGGATGAAAGCAGATGCAGTCATTGAAAGCATGAAAGAAAGAGGCATATCAGATGATGCGCTAGATTCACTGACTTATTCAGGAATTGATGTGAAAGATTGGCTAAACGGCTTCGAAAGAGTGGAAGATAGCGTTGCCCACAGTGTACATATGGTTAAGAAGCATCCGTTAATGCCTAATGATGTTCCTGTACATGGTTTAGTAATCCATCCTGATACAGGCAAGCTTGATTTAGTTATTGATGGTTATCAGTCTTAATTGTTTTCTTTTTAACTGGCCATTCCTCGGGTACCAGATCAACACCGCCCGGGTGAAATGGATGGCATTTTAAAATACGCTTAATAGCAAGCCAGCCGCCTTTAATGGCTCCGAAGCGCTTGACAGATTCAATCCCGTAGTGAGAGCAGGTTGGATAGAAACGGCAAGTAGGAGGCTTTAATGGTGAAATAACGATTTGGTAAAAGCGAAAAATTCCTAATAACATTTTTTTTAAAATCATATTCAATCAATCCTCTATATTCAACTTATCATGTATGCTAAAACGATAACATATATTAGTGTATCCGTCTAAATTATAGAAATTACGATTAAGTTGATGAAATTACTCGGAATTTAATGTATAATAGAATTCAGTACGTTAACATCAGCAGAGAGACAATGTTAGCTATAATATTAAGGAGTGAATACAATGCCTTCAGTTGAAAGCTTTGAATTAGACCATAATGCCGTTAAAGCACCTTACGTAAGACATTGCGGAGTGCATAAAGTAGGTTCAGACGGTGTTGTTAATAAATTTGATATCCGCTTCTGCCAGCCAAATAAACAGGCAATGAAGCCAGATGTTATTCATACATTAGAGCATTTGCTTGCCTTCAATATTCGTACACATTCTGAGAAATACGATCATTTTGATATCATTGATATCTCGCCAATGGGCTGCCAAACAGGCTATTACTTAGTAGTCAGTGGAGAGCCGACTGTCGAGGAAATTATTGATTTGCTTGAAGCAACTTTAACTGATGCATTAGAAACAGTCGAGATTCCTGCTGCCAATGAGAAGCAGTGCGGTCAGGCAAAACTTCATGATCTAGAAGGTGCAAAGCGTCTTATGCGTTTTTGGCTTCAGCAATCAAAAGAAGATTTAAAGCAAGTATTTGCATAAGTGTTAAAAAGGACGGAGCGCCCAAGGCATTCCGTCCTTTTTCGTTTATTATAGTTTAGAGCCTCTCGTTCTCCTACAAAATCGGAGAAAGCAGCCTTGAGATGGATTCCTTAAAGCGGATCCATAACGGGCGATGTAAATAATC
The DNA here is from genome assembly GCF_008923265.1 of Bacillus mesophilum. NCBI lineage: Bacteria > Bacillati > Bacillota > Bacilli > Caryophanales > Bacillaceae > Bacillus > Bacillus mesophilum. The sequence continues at coordinate 24,019 of NZ_WBOT01000015.1, forward strand.
TTCCTGTGTCAGCTCTTTTGAAAGGGCAACATCCTCAAGGAAGCTGTCAACGAGTTTAGTTGAAATTTCCTGATCATAGATAAAAGCATTCACTTCAAAATTCAGACGGAAGCTCCGTACATCAATATTTGCTGTACCGACGGATGAGATCTGTTCATCGACTATAATGGTTTTTGCGTGAATAAAGCCATTATCATAAATAAAGATCTTAGCACCGGCTTTGAGCATCTCGCCAATATAAGAATAAGTAGCCCAATACACAAACATGTGGTCAGGCTTATTAGGAATCATGATTCTAACATCTACTCCTGATAAAGCTGCTACTTTTAAGGAATCAAGAACACTTGCATCAGGGATAAAATAGGGCGTTTGAATAAGGATCGATTCCTTGGCTGAAGAAATCATTTTTAAATATCCATTTTTTATTTGTTCCCATTCTGAATCTGGACCGCTAGTGACAATTTGCATGCCAACAGATCCAGTATTATCGAGCAATGGGAAATAAGAAGGAGCATAATGAATATCATGCCGGTGTGACGCTTGGTTCCAATCTAGAATAAACCTTGTCTGAATCGGATACACAGCACTGCCTTCAATACGCAAATGGGTATCTCGCCAATAGCCGAATTTTGGATTTAAACCTAAATATTCATCCCCAACATTAAAACCGCCGACATAACCAATTTTTCCATCAATAATGGCTAATTTACGATGGTTACGGTAATTTAACCGCAAATTAATAAAGTGGAATCGTGACGGAAAAAACGCTTCGACTTCTCCGCCGGCTGCCCGTAACTCTTTAAAAAAGCCCTTCGTTAGACTCCTGGATCCAAGATCGTCATAAAGAACACGCACCTTAACCCCTTGCTTTGCTTTTTCGGTTAGAAGCTTTAGCAGTCTTTTTCCGAGATTGTCCCTTTTTAGGATATAATACTGCAAATGAACATGATCCTTAGCTGCCCCGATATCATTGAATAGTGCGGCAAATTTGTCATCGCCATCTGTGTAAAGCTTTACAGCATTATCTTGTGTTAAGACTGCATCGTTGTTGACTAAATGCATGTAAATAATGTCACGGCTATCTTCAATGACTTCATTATGGAATTCGAAATTACGAGTACTGATTCCAATGATTTGATCAGAAAGCATTTTATCTATCCCAATTTTTTTACGATCTTCCCACTGGAACATTTTTCTTCTCGTCAAATTTTGCCCAAATAGAAGGTACATAATAAATCCGAGAAATGGGATAAAGAATAAAACCATTAGCCATGCCCAAGTTGATGCTGCATCTTTGCGTTCAAGAAAAATAACAATAATCGCAAGCACAATATTTAAAAAGAATAGCACCCCAAGAAGGATGGAATATATATCCATTTATTATAAGTCCCTTCTATTTTATTGTTCCTTTTGTCTTGGCTGATGATCTGAAGAAGGATCAGAAATGTTTTCCTCCTGAAGCGGATCAACCGTATGTTTAATCGTGTATGCTTTAGACGTTGTCACTACACTTAAAATCAATATTGTAAATACAATTAGTATGGCAATAACCACAATAGCTATATACATCTGATCGTCCCCCTTTACACATGCTATTCTACCATGAAATGAATCATTCATGATAAAATCAAATACCCTTCTGGCTGCTAATTTTCCGTTTTACTTTTTGGGAAATGGGTATTATAAAAAGGGAGGATGATAAAAATGAACGATAACTTAATAAAAGCAGTTAATCAGCAAGTTGCAAACTGGACCATTCTATATGTAAAATTGCATAATTATCACTGGTATATTAAAGGACGTCATTTCTTTACATTACATGAAAAATTTGAAGAACTTTATAATGAAGCAAATATTCATATTGATGAATTGGCAGAAAGAATACTGGCACTAGAAGGAAAACCAGTTGCCACAATGAAAGATTGCCTAGAAACGTCTTCAATAAAAGAAGCTACTGGCAATGAATCAGATGATGAAATGGTGAAAAGCATCTGTGAAGATTTTGAAAAAATGGTGGACGAGCTTCAAGAAGCCATTGAACTGGCAGATGAAGCGAATGATGAGGGCACTGGCGATATGCTTATTGCCGTCAAACAAAGCTTGAAAAAACATATTTGGATGCTGAAAGCATACTTAGGATAATTAGTATAAAAGGCTGATTCAACAATTAGTTGAATCAGCCTTTTTTATACCTCAAAAAGGTATACATTAAGAAAGTTAAACTTAAACAAGCCCGTTCCACTTGCGCTGCAGACCTCGTTTTAAGTGGGGAGGAAGCTGAGCCTCCTCCAATATTATTTTAAGCCACTTTCTTTTCAGCTTTATGTAAATCAATGTATATTTCGCTGATGTACAGGAAGTACTCTTTTTTGCCCATAGTCTTCACTTGCGAATTTACCTTTTAAGCTCTCAATTAAGTAGATGCCCATCAAATTATTTAGCTCTTGGTTGTCTAGATCATGAATGATGGCAAGCAGATCGTCCCGATTCATCTCTTCCAGGAAAGCAAAGGCGAGCATGTCAATGTCTTCTTCATCTCCTGTGAGCTTATCGCGGTATAGCTCATACAGTTCGTCAATTAGCTTCATGTCTATTCACCTCCGTTTTCTTTAATATGTTTTTACCCTTAAGTTGGATAATATATGCCCTTTGAAGCGCAAGTCTTACGTTAGTATATGTATAAACTTTTCATTTGATCGTATATTTCAAATTATTTTCATGAAATGTTCGATTCCGTTTCATACTAAGAGAAAACGTTTGGAATGGAGCGGTAAAAATGATGAATGAAAGAAAAACCTATTTCATTGGGTTAGCCAACGGTGAAATTTCGCAAAGCTCTACAAGCTCACCATGGGATTTTAAAATCGAGGCAAATGATGAAGAGATTATTACTCTTCGTGAGTATTTCGATCAGAACTATTCTACCGAATGGCAAAATTTCTACCGGGCACATGTTCCTTATGTACAATATCATTACGATCGGGAAAATGATGCTTATGACTCAACATTACAGAAGATCTATGGTTTTATCTACAAGCATGGAGATGATACGGCTAAACGGCATATTGAGAGCATGGGCATTCTTCCTGAAGAAAAATAAAGTGCAGAGCGATTAAAAAGCTCCAGCATTTCCTAGAAATGCTGGAGCCCATATTACATTTCCATATCAACCGCTGAATCAAGAACTTCCTGCGGTACTGTAATGCTTTCAATATTATTAAAGTCCGTGTATTCACCGTTCACCGTTTGAATAACGTTAACGGTATCGCCTTCAACACCCATTTCCATATCCATTGTCATATTAAGAACATTTGGATAAAAAGTTTCTTTATCAACTAAAATCTCATACTGCACACTGTTGATGTTTAGGCCTTCAAATGCATCTTCTCCAGCACCAGCCGCTAACTCAGGCGGTAGGTTTTCCATAGCTGTTTCTTTAATGAAATCGTTAAACTTATCACCGCTGGCATCTAAAGTTAAGATATAATTTTGATCGTCCTGTTCAAATGTGAAATCATCCGCAAACTCCTGCAGATTATTTAATTCTGCTCCAGGGTTTGTTTGCTGATCGGATAATTGCAGAAGCTGATCTGACATTTCCTGCGGGAATTTCATCCACTGTGCACTTGCTGTATCATAAATAAAAATTCCATCTTCAGTAAAATAGCTCTCTGTTTCCATTGATTCGCCTGCAAGGCTCATCGTCATTTTCTGATAGAAAGCTAAAGGCTCAGCTGTTACATCCATGCTGATATCAGAGTTTGTTTCCATGCTTTCCTCACCTAGGCTAATATCCTGGACTAAATTCATATCAACACTAAAGCTTTTCAATTCTTCAGAAGCAGCTGCTGATTTCTCGAATACCTCTTCGAGCGTTAATTCAGACACTTCTTCTGGATTCTGCTCTTCGTCTTCACTTCCGACAGGGTCGGCTGTTTGCCCGCAGCCTGCTAAAAACAGCATAAAGGCTGTGAGGAAGCTAATAAGTATAAACGGCTTTTTTTTCAAGTTATACATCTCCTTTTGTGTTTTCACTTAAACTATACGCTGTTTTTTCCAGAAAAGTTTCAAAACTGTTAAAAATGTTCCATATTTCCTATGTAAATATGAACTTATTTTTCTATTACCCAAGAAACATGTGTATTAAGCACCAAATTGAAAATCATGATAAAATAATGAAAATATTTCAAGTAAAGTAGTGATTTTGATGGTAGGTTTTCATAAAGGAAAAGGAGAAGTGCTGAGCTGGTCTTTTTCACAAGACAGTTTTCAACAGCCTGCATCCCATGTGTTAGTGTTAACATCCTATAATAATCATTGGCTGCTGACCAAACATAAAGAAAGAGGTCTGGAGTTTCCCGGAGGTAAAGCAGAAAAGGGTGAAACCATTGAAGAAGCAGCCATTAGGGAAGTATGGGAGGAAACGGGAGGAAGGATTGCAGCCCTGACGTATCTGGGAGAATACGAACTAAATATAAAGGGTACTTCTTATGTGAAAGCTGTTTTTTTCGCAGAAATAGAGACCTTGTCCGTAATGGAATCTTACTTGGAAACAAACGGCCCTGCATTAATTGAGGGAGACATTCTGCATAAAAGATGGGAACCTCAATTCAGTTTTATTATGCAGGATAAAATTGTAGAAATATTTATAAAAAGATGGCAATCCCTGCAGTAGACAAAGATCGTTCTATCTTAAGATCCTCATTATATGAAGAGGCGGTCATCTCCAGCAGCCGGAATCGGTGCATAAGAGAGTGGCCGCCTCCTAAGCGTAATGAAAAGGATCATCAGTTATTTCGAATCAGCTTTTTTTCAAGCAATTCGACAAGCTGATACATAACGGTTGCTAGAACAGCAATGACAAGCAGTGCAAGCATCACTAATGTAAAATTGAATACTTGAAATCCGTAAATAATCATATACCCTAATCCCTTGGAAGCAACGAGAAATTCTCCGACAATGACCCCAACCCACGATAAACCAACATTCACTTTCAAAGTTGAAATAATGACAGGAAATGAGGATGGAAGAATGGCCTCTTTAAAAATCTGTTTTCTTGTACCTCCAAAGGTTTGCATAACCTTCACATAGTTTGGATCAACTTCTCTAAAGGCGGTATATACAACAATGGTTGTGATGATGACTGAAATGATGGCACCCATTGCTACAATAGATGTAAAGCTTGGTCCGAGAGCAACGATTAAAATAGGTCCCAGAGCTACCTTAGGCATGGAATTTAAGATTACTAAATAAGGATCGAGTATTTTTGAGAGCATAGGCGACCACCAGAGGACAGCAGCCAGCAAAGTTCCTAAAAGTGTTCCTAATATGAACCCAAGAACCGTTTCACCTAATGTATAGCTTAAATCACCCAAAAGACTTCCATCTGCCATTTTATCAAGAAATAATACCCATACTTTAGAAGGTGAACTGAAAATGAGCGGATCGATCCACTGCAGTTGACTGGCAATCTCCCAAATAGCAAAGAAGACGATAAAAATAACGATTTGATAGAAACGAATCCATCTCTTCTCTTTTTTTAATGATTGGATGTATTGGTTATGCAAAATTTTAGTATTCGTCTTTTGTTCCAAGGGATTCCAGCTCCTTCCATATCGTTTGGAAAATATCTGAATAGGCAGGATGATTTCGTGCATCAAATGGGGTGCTGTCTCTTAATTCCTTTGGAATGATAAACGTTTTATGAATTTGCCCTGGTCCTGCTGAAAAAAGAAATACCCGGTCACTCATTGCAATTGCTTCTCCTATATCATGTGTGACTAGAATAGCCGTTTTCTTAAATGATTTAAGAGTATTTGATACGAGATCCTCGAGCTTGAGTTTTGTCTGATAATCGAGCGCAGAAAAAGGTTCATCCAGCATAAGCAGCTTCGGTTCTGTTGCGAGCGTTCTTACTAAAGCTGCTCTTTGACGCATGCCTCCTGATAATTGTTTCGGAAATTGTGACTGAACCCCTACAAGGCCCATTTCTTCCAATAAACGAATGGTCGTTTCTCTCTTTTCTTCATTTAAACGGCCCGCAACCTTCAAACCAAGTAAAATATTCTCTTCAATTGTTTTCCAGGGAAAAAGATAATCCTGCTGCAGCATATAGCCAATATCATGCTGAAGCGATTGAACAGGCTGATTCTTAAGTGTTACATCTCCTTCTGTTGGAGATAGCAGTCCGGCGATGATTGATAGCAACGTCGTTTTCCCGCATCCGCTTGGGCCAAGAAAGGAAACAAATTCCCCTTCTTCGACCGTGAGCGAAACATCGGAGAGGGCCGTAACTGCACTGGTCTTTGTAAAATAGGTGTGATGTATTCGATCAATTTTTAAGAAATTCATCATCGGCCTCCTCTTTTTCTAAATGTTATAGCATTCTCTTCAATTGTTTTTAGCTTGTCGCGGCTGGGCAAGCCGCCTGCGCTTTTCTATTGTCTAGCTCCGGCGGCTAACCGCTCGAGGTCATAAGTCAATCCGTCCAAAAGGTTAAAGAGCAACCTTCTGGCCAGCTCGCCTTATGCTTGTCGCGGCTGGGCAAGCCGCCTGTGCTTTTCTATTGTCTAGCTCCGGCGGCTAGGAACTCGAGGTCTTAAGCCGACCCAGTCAAAAGGTA
>NZ_WBOT01000016.1:0-21911 GCF_008923265.1 Bacillus mesophilum
ATGAAGTCATTCTCCATTCAGATCAAGGGTGGCATTATCGGACGAGTCAGTACCAGAGAAAATTAAGAGAACATGGGATACGACAAAGTATGTCTCGTAAAGGTAATTGTTTAGATAATGCGGTGATCGAAAATTTCTTTGGCTTATTAAAGTCTGAGCTACTCTACTTACAAGAGTTTGAAAGTATGGAGCATTTTGAGCGTGAATTAGATGAATATATTTATTACTACAATCACAAACGTATGAAGGTAAAATTAAGAGACCTAAGTCCAGTTGAATACCGGACTCAGGTCTTGAAAGTAGCATAATTTTATGTCTAACTTTATTGGGTCAGTTCATTTCCTAAGCATTCGGTTCTATGCGTGTGTTAAATACTTATGTTCTAGCCTCTTTTAAACGGTTTATATTATTGAAACTGAACCTGAATACTGACAATTTCAGCTCTCGTGCCAATCCTTATTGGCGGTCCCCAGAAGCCAAACCCTGATGTAACGACAGAATGCATTTGTTCCTTTTGCAAATGTCCCCAATCATTCTCGAAAATGGAAGCCGTAATAAGGCTGCCCGGGAATACTTGTCCGCGATGGGTGTGCCCTGAAAGCATTAGGTCTACACCTTCCTGCTGTGCGATGTCCAGATCATATGGCTGATGCTCCAGCAAGATTACGGGTTTAGAAGAATCGACTTCTTTCATAAGTGTGTCAAGAGACAGTCTGTCTGGATCTGAATAATCTTTGCGTCCAATCAGCGAAAATTCTTCCTGGATGCTTTCTGTCTCATCATATAGAACTGTGATGCCGCTATCCTCTAATGCTCGTATCAGCTCATCCATTGTTCCTTCATGCTTATCATGATTGCCAAGGGAGGCATACACGCCATATGGTGCTTCAAGCTCAGATAAGATTTGATTGATTTCCTGATCAAGAAATGGCTGAACATCATCATCAAAAAGGTCACCAGGCATTAAGATAATATCTGGTTTTAATTCATTCATCTGTTTTACAAGACGCTCTGCATGATTTTTGCCTGATAATAGACCAAAATGCATGTCTGCTGCCATTGCGATATGCAGAGAATCAAGCGTAGATGAGCGTTTTTCCATTGTCATATCATATGTGCGAACAACAGGACTGTATGTATTAAAAACGCCATATGCTAAAAGAGATAATACCAATCCAAGCGTTAGAGCTCCAGCCCATACTTGCGTCTTTCGTCTCGGCAGCTTAGTTAACCGCAAGACAATGACGGTCAAATGGGCAAGAGGAACCAGTAAGATCAGCAGGTAAAAGCAAGCCATCCAGTAGGCGCCGGCAATATTTAAGAAAGTGATTCCGGACACGCGGCCCAAAACAAATGAAGTGGCTGCCAGCGTGATGACCAAAATATAAATCATTTTAAAACGCCGCGTGGAAGTTTCCGGACGCAGCAATCGATATCCTCTCCAGCCGATATAATAAACAAGCCCGCCGTAAATCAGCAGAGAGAGAAGCATAATAAGAATGAACATATGCAGTATTAGAACTCCTTTTCATATTGTTGTTTTTCAACAAATGGTTATTGTAGGTTAATGGTAGTATTTTTTCAGTATATAAACAAGTTTTAGCTAATCGAAATGCAGTAAAAAAATGTTCTGCATGCAAAAGGAAATACACTGGGAATTCAAGCAGGAAATTTATAACTTATTTGTTGATTTTTAAATTTTGTTATTCTATGATTAGCAGTGCAAGAAGCAAGCTAAAAGGGGAGGAACCCGTTAATGCAAATAACGATTGCCCGTGCGATGACGCGCAAAAAAACGATTAAAGCCCAATTAGATAAAATTACAAAAGACATTTCCCAGCATGGTGCCATTAATAATAAAAGGCTTCACATATTATCTGATGAAAAGAAGGATATCAAAAAGAATCATCAAGAATCGATCGATAAAGTAAAAGCATTATTTCAGCAGTTCTATGATTTAAAAGATAATTACATAAAGTTAACGGTAGCGATTAATAAGGCGAATCTGGAAACCGATATCGTCATTACAGGGAAGACAATGAAAATTGCTGAAGCTCTCGTCTATAAAAATGATATTCAAGCATACTTTGAAAATCTGAAATTTGCTTATCAAAAAGCTGTATCAAAGGCTACTGCTGAAGTCGATCAATTTAATAAAAACATGAAAACAGAAGGACTATCAGAACAAGTGAAAAAAGAGGTTCTGGCAGATGTCCTCTATTTAGTGCCAATCGAAAAAATGGATGAACTTGATGCTTTTTTGGTTGAGTTTATGACTGAAATTGATGGTACACTGAATGAAGTGAATGCAAGAACATTCGTTGAAGTAGATATCGACTAAGATTGATTAACTTTGCTGGTCTATCGCTGTAAACCACTAAATCCAGTCAATCAAATCTGATTGTTTCCCAAAGAGGAAACGCCAAGATAAGTGTTCAGTATTGAGTGCTTAGTAATCAGTGTTTAACTGTTTAGTGTTTAGTCGTAAGTGATTAGTGTTAATGAAATCCTGCCATACAACTTTGAAGGCAACTTCGAGGTCCCCTGACTGTCCTTGTGGTTTGATAGGCAGGCTGGTAGATCAGCAAAGTTTAATACATACTGATTGATTAATAGAGACAATCCTATTAAATTAGGGGTTGTCTTTTTTGTGTTATGCATATAAAGGGATTTAGGAATAAAAAATCGAATGTACTTGCTGAGATGCTGTTTTGTGTTTTGATCATAAAACAGAAATAAAAGAATTTAGTAAGCAGGGATAAAGTTATGAATATAAAAACAAGCAGATTATTAATCCGTCATTTTCATTCAAAAGACTGGCAAGCAGTATATGAATATACATCAGACCGGCAAGTGATGAAATACATACCAGAAGGTGTATTTACAGAAGAAGATGTGAAAGCGTTTATAAATAAGAACCGTGATGGTGAAGCTAAATATTTTCCTGTTGTATTAATGGAGGAGGATCTTCTGATCGGACATATGGTTTTTCATCAATACTTTGGTGAACATACGTATGAAATAGGCTGGGTCTTTAATCCGAAGTATTACAGCAACGGCTATGCTTCTGAAGCAGCTAAAGCCATATTAGAATATGGCTTTGAAAATATGAAACTGCATCGAATAATTGCAACATGCCAGCCAGAAAACATTGCTTCTTATCGCGTTATGGAGAAGATTGGCATGAGAAGGGAAGGCCATTTTAAAAAGTGTATACCAAACGGTTCAGAGTGGTGGGATGAGTATTATTACGCTGTTTTAGCTGAAGAGTGGAATAAAGGTTAACACTGACAAGTTTTCGTGTGAAATCAGGCTGGAATTTTTAGTGGAACTAAAATCTAGGAGGAATTAGGATGAAAGCAAAAATAAATATTATTACACTTGCTGTTCAAAACTTAGAAGTGTCTATCTCTTTTTATAAAGATGGGTTAGGTTTTCCGAAGGAAGGTTTGGTACAAGATGCCGATCATGTCGTTTTTAGTATGGAAGATGACTCTTCATTGGTTCTGTACCTGCGCTCAGCGCTGGAAGACTTTACTGCAGCTGGTACAGCCGCAAGAACGAATGATGTCATTTTGAGTTGTGCTGTGGAGAAGAAAGAAGAAGTGGATTCTATATTAAAAACAGCGATTAAATATGGCGGAACCCTAATGCCTGATCAGCCAAAGGATTATGATTGGGGTTACTCTGGCTATTTTAAAGATCCTGATGGACATATTTGGGAAGCTGTATATTTTCATCAAGGCAGTTGATTCAAGACAGATGTAATGATATAGATTTTCCCATGAAAAGAAGCAATCGAACTGAGCTAGAAGGGAATTATTCCCTCTGTATTGAATAATATCTACCATATATATTATTTGGAACAATATGGAGGAGAAAAATGACTTTAGCAACCATTTTAAGAAATGCTTTAGGTGCAGTTGGGTTCCCATTAACGATTTGGAATCTGGCTGCAGATCGGAAAAATAAAGTGAAGCCGCCTGGACAGATCATTAAAACTAAATTTTCAGAAGTACATGCCATAGTGAGCGGCGAAGGACCTGTTACTGTCATTTTAGAAGCAGGACTTAGTTCAATCTCCATTGACTGGTGTTACATTCAGCCGGAAATTTCTAAGTATGCACGTGTTATATCCTATGACCGAGGCAGCTATGGCTGGAGCAGGACAAATAGGAAAACAATGACCTCTTTAGATAGCGTAGAAGAGATAAAAGATATTCTTCGTGAACTAAAAATCGATCCGCCGTTTATCCTGGTTGGCCACTCTTTTGGAGGTCTTGCAATGCGCCTATTTGCAAGCATGTACCAGGATGAAGTTGCAGGGTTAGTACTAGTGGATGCCGCACATGAAAATCATTATGTCTTAAATCAAGAGAATGAAAAGCGCATCAAGCAATTTAGCAGACTTGTCACATTTGCGCATATCACTTCATTGATTGGAATTCCGCGATTACTGAAACAGAAGATTGGGCGGAAATTTCTTTCGAATGAGTTTGATGCTGCACTAAAATATACCGGCTACACGGTGGGGGCATACCAATCTGTCTACCGTGAATTCAGGGATAGTTCAATATCAGCACAGCAGCTTTTGAATAGCCAGCCTCTGAAGTCAGATCTTCCGGTTATTGTAATCAGTGCAAAAAAACAGCCTGAAAACTGGAGGGTAAATCAGCAGCTTTTAATCAATTTGACTGCTGACACCGAACATATTGAGCTGGATACGGGTCATTCAGTTCATCTGGAAGCTCCTGACATTGTCAATGGTAGTATCCTTAAGATTATAAGAACCAAAAGAATAAATCATAAGCAAAATATGATGACAATTTAGATCAGTTTATCACACAAAAAAGTAACTTCATTTAAAGGAGTATGATTAGGATGTCTCATGCTAAGGATGTTCTGGCAGATCAATTATCAGCAAATGCAAATGATCCCAGCTGGTATGTTTCATTTATAGAATCCACTGCCAACTTAACAGAAGAAGACGCGTTTTGGAAACCAAATGAAGAAAGCAACAGTATTGCTGAAATTGCCCAGCACCTTCTTTATTGGAATGAAACATGGCAAAAGAGATATAAAAAATCACATATGGATGCAGTTCCGCCGCTGCGTGACAATAATGAAAGCTTTGTGATTAAAGAAGATCGATCATTTGCTGACTTAAAAGAGTGCCTTCTAGCGGTTTTGCTGCACTGGCAGGAGCTGCTGACAGAGGAGATAATAGATCAAGAGGTAAATGGCTTCCCTGTTAATGCAAAGTGGTGGGGTATTCTAGGAAACTTGACCACACATAATGCTTCTCATATTGGGCAGATTGTTTATATTCGAAAGCTGCAGAAAAGCTGGGAAACGAATAAGTAATTGAGGATTAATAGAAGCATACCTTTTTTACAGCAGCAGAGTATTATTAGTTGTAAAAATAAAATCTTTTGCTGAGCTAGCAAATACAGGTTCAAAATAAGGAAACTTTCCTTTGAAAAATGTATTGAACGAAAGAAACCGATACAGCTTCAAGAGTCGTCAAGGCAAAACCACAAGTAATCTATCAGGTATTTCTAAATCCGAATTCGCTAGTCAAATGCTCCCGCTCCTAAAGGTATGTCAGTGTCATATCGCAGATTTTGATCCACGTGAAGGGAGAACCTATAAAATGAGCCTCACTTATAAAGAAGAGAAGCAGCTATTATCTGGGAAAACGTTTAAAAACACAGATGTATACCAATGGAATTTATAGAACTTTTTTTAAACAAATAAATTATACAAGTATTTATCTTTGAATCTGAATCTTCGAAGTTTACTGGTAAGATGAGACAAAAATGGATATTTGACTCCATCGCAGAAGACATCAGGATCACGATTTTCTGCAAGAATGTTCTGATAGGGATACGAAAGTAAGTTTATGATATTGGCTTAAGATCAACCTCGAGAAACTAGCTGTCTTAGTTTGCATAAATGTATCAATTACATATCAGAAAGAGGCTATCCTAAATAGGGGGAAGCCTCTATTAGTTTTATTGTATTATCGACAAAGGTGATCTATAACTGGACTAGATTATATGATATATCTTAGATTTCAACTGGTATAATGATCTTTGTAACATATTGATTGCTGTCGTTAACAGAGATGGCGTCCAGGATGTATTCTTCATAACCATAATTTGATATGCTGTATTGATTTTTATCAATATAGGCTAACAAATTTGAGTAGGTTTCCCCAAGGCTTTCATAACTTCCCACATGATACCCTATAACTTGTTTGTTTTCTATCTTTCTATAAACTTTAGATTCGATTGATTCTGAGCTTATTTTAGTGTACAAATACTTGTAAATATCAAAATCCCCTTGTAACAGCTGTTCTTTGCCAATCATCATTCCAATTGAAAAACCCTCATTAAATTTATTGCTGCATACGTGATAAAAATCAGCAATAATTTCAGCTAAATGTTTACTCGAGGAGTCTAAAATTGGCTCACTTAAGTACAAATACTCTTCATTTACTTCCTCTAAAGTGATACTGGAGAAATCAGTTTCATTCGCGGATTCCGTAATAGAGATTTTCTGTTCAATTACCTTTTGAATTCGGATAAGGTTATCGATTTTTTTCTGTAAGGTCACAGATTTTGCACTGAACATTTTCACCATTAACTCTGGAGTAGTATTTTCCATAAAAACTTTTATCTCACTCAGAGACATTTCAATCTCCTTTAATGATTCAATAACGTACATCGTATCAAATTGCTTATAGGAATAATACCTATATCCTTTATTATCCTTATGATGCGGCTTTAGCAAACCGATATCATCGTAGTGGAAAAGGGTTTGTTTTGTCACATTGCACATTCGTGCAAATACGCCTGTTGAAAATAAATGATCCATTCTCTTCACACTCTCCTTGACTATATGGTAACCATATACTTTATATTTTACTGTGTAATATCACTAAATGAAAAGCTCACGGAGGGAAAAATGTCTAAGTCAATATTCTCTATGTCTGTAGAATCAATGTCTGCTAAACAGAGGTGGACGGCTTTAATAGTACTATCGGTAAGTTTATTTGTTGTCATGATGGATATGACCATTCTTATGATGGCTTTGCCTAATCTTGTGAAGGATCTTAATGCTACTTCTGCAGAGCAGCTATGGATTGTCGATATTTATTCACTAGTCTTAGCAGGATTAATTATTACCATGAGTGCCTTGGCTGACAGGTGGGGAAGGAAAAGAACATTGTTAACTGGCTTTTTCATATTTGGCATCGTTTCGCTGCTTGTTGTATTTGCTGATAGCCCGTTAACAGTTATTGCTCTGCGTGCCTTGCTTGGTGCTGCAGCAGCAATGATTATGCCTACAACATTATCTATGATCCGCACCATCTTTCTTGACCCAAAAGAACGGACAACAGCACTTGCTATATGGGCAGCCGTTTCTGCAGTAGGCGGTATTTTAGGCCCAATAATTGGTGGAGCATTATTAGAATATTTTCCATGGCAGGCAACGTTTTTAGTAAATGTACCTTTTGCGGCGCTTGCTGTTGCTGCAGGTCTATTTTTACTGCCAGAGTTTAAGGAAGCTCATCCGCCACGTTTAGATAAACTTGCAACACTGTTATCATTATCAGGTATGGTTTCTCTAGTATGGAGTATTAAACATTTTGCAAAAGAAGGTTTAACAGATGGAGTGTCTTGGCTATCGTTAACAGTAGGTCTCATTTTGCTGCTCTGGTTTGTGATTCGCTGTCTTAAAAGCACTGAACCGTTGCTGGATGTAAGACTGTTTAAGAATAGAGCATTTACGGCAGGCACAATTGCTGCACTAATGTCCATGTTTGGGATGGCAGCGATCATACTATTAATAACACAATGGCTTCAAGTAGTAGAGGGGCTTTCTCCATTAATAGCGGGCATTTATATACTTCCAATGGCTGCTGGATCATTAATCATTTCAATTATTGCCCCAGGACTGGCTGTTCGGATTGGTGCAAGAATGGTTATCGCGGGAGGACTTGCAATAGCAGGTTCTGGATTCTTATGTATGTACTTTTTGGGAGAACCAGTAACATATATAAAGCTAGTACCGACTTTGATTATGCTTGGTGCGGGAATAGGCTCTTTAGCTATCGCTTCGGCAGTTATCATGTCTAGCACCTCACAAGCTAAAGCCGGTAATGCTGCGGCAATTGAAGAGACCATGTATGATTTTGGGAATGTCCTTGGGATCGCTGTTTTGGGAAGTATTTCTGCCTTGTTTTATAGAAGTTATCTGGAAATAGAAAGGTTTACTGGTCAGTCAGTAACAGAATCCTTGGCCTCCTATGCGAATGAATCAGTTATTGGTGCAATTGAAGTATCAGCTCAAACCGGAATAATTGAGTTAGCTGCAAAAGCTCAAACCGCGTATAGCGAATCTCTCGTTGCAACCGGAATAATAGGAGGAATTATTTTAATTTCTTCTGCTATTATGGTATTTTTGCTAATACCTAAATCCTTTGATTTATCAAAGGAAAATCACCACTGAGGCTAGACGAAAGTAAGGGATAAAATGATATAATCTAAATTTGTTTATCCTTAATTTGTGTTTCTTTTATAAACGGATCTTGAATGTTTTGTCGTTATGTAAATAAAAAGAGCCTGTCATCCAAGACATACTTTTGATGGCAGGCTCTTTCTAATGCTCTTTGTAAGAGCTCTGTAAATTGAATCAGATAAGATTAATGGTTAAGTCATAAATTCATTACCTTCTATGAGACAAGTTTTAATCCAATTGCGGCACCTAAAACCATGCCTATAAAAATAAGTCTCCTCCAGTCCTTTGATTCACCATAGAAAATCATGCCTAAAATAGCTCCTCCGGATGCCCCGATCCCTGTCCATATGGCATATGCCGTACCCATGGGAAGAGTTTCCATAGCCAAAGCAAGAAAAATAAAGCTTAATCCAAACCCCAGAAATAATAAGAAGAGCGATTGCCAATTACGATCCTTATGCAGTTTGTTGATCATCGCAACACCCCACATTTCACATAACCCCGCTAAGATTAAAAAAATCCAAGCCATTAAGAGTCACCCTCTTCCTGTACTTTGTTTGTTGTCACTAATTTCAGACCAATAACACCAGCTAATAAAAGTAAAATTAAGAGTACTTTCTCAATCCTAAATGGCTCTCCAAAAAAGAGAATTTCAGATAATGTAGTTCCAGCTGTTCCCAAACCGACAAACACTGCATATACCGTTCCCACGGGAAGCTTTCGCCCAGCCATAATCATTAAATAAAAGCTGATTCCAATCGCAACGAGAGTTCCAGCCCATGCCCAAAAGTCATGTGCATGCTTTAAGCCGATCACCCAAAATACTTCAAAAAAAGCTGCAATAAATACTTTAATCCAGTCTTTATTCATGCAAAAGACACCTCCAATGTTAATATCTCCAAAAAACAAAAAAGCCCAGGAGATAACTGTTACTCAGTTTCTCCCAGGCTTTTATCCTTCCGTGGCACAGCAAGAGCTGTGAGTTTTCTCTCGGACCAGACCAGCTCTAAGCTGCGGAACCCTAGAAAACATTTTTGATATGCAGTTACCTCATATTATACAAAAATTTGGCATGAATTCAAGAATTACCTTTTGGAAAATGGGTGAAAGTTCGAGAAGCTAAAAATTTACGCTGTGCCAAAGCGTTCTGACACAATGATAGAAAGTATTTGGGGCATTTCGAATTCTTTGAATTTGCCATCTTATTGAAATATAATAACAGACAGATGGAATATAAAATGAAGGATGAATTCAGTCACGACGATATTTTTTACAAAAGAGGTTTTAAAATGAAGAGCAAAAGAATATTACTTGTTTTATTTGCATCCTTAGTGATGCTATTAGCAGCCTGCCAGGAGTCATCGGAAGAGACAGGTTCTAATTTAGACACACAATCGGAAGAAAACAGCGGATCAGAACAATCTCCTGAAAATTCCGATCCGGCTGCACCTGATGAACAAGATGAATCTTCTAATGAGGCATCGGACGAAGCTCCTGCTGAAGATCCATCAGATTCTGCTGACAATAGTGATAGCGAAGAACCAGAGAGTAAAAAAGAAGAATACCTTGCGAAGTTAGATGAGATTGATCAAGAGATGACAGAAATGATGGAAAACTCGACGGCTTCCAATACGGTTGAAATGAAAAAAGAAGCTTCAGATCGATGGGAAGCCTGGGATGAAGCACTGAACGAAATATATGCTGTCCTTGAAGAGCAGCTCTCACAAGAAGAAATGGATGCATTAAGGATAGAACAGAGAAGCTGGATTGAGCACAGAGATACAACGGCGAAGGAAGCTTCCTTAAAATATGAAGGAGGCACTCAGGAAAATGTGGAATATACCGCTGTCATGGCAGATGTAACGAGAGAAAGATGCTATGAGCTTGTGAATGAATATATGCAGTAATTGAAGAAACATGGAACCTGTTTAGGCAAGTTCCATGTTTTTTTATATACTGGTAACTTTGCTTGTTGATTGAAAAGGGAGGGAGCAGGGATTCTGCTGCTGGAGGAGGTCCAGTCTTTATATTTTAAGTAAAAATGATGCGAAGTTTAAGCTTTAAAAATTGCATCTCATTACCAATTCTTGATAATATTAATCAGTAAGTAATATTTAGAAACACGAACTATACGTTAGGGGGATGCAAATGCCAGCAAATCTGCAAGATACAACCACATTACATAATGGTGTCAAAATGCCTTGGTTAGGTCTAGGGGTATTTAAAGTTCAAGACGGAGATGAAGTTATTCAAGCCGTTAAAGCTGCCATCAAAAATGGATACAAAAGCATCGACACAGCAGCCATTTATCAAAATGAAGAAGGTGTCGGCCAAGCGATTAAAGAAGCTGGTGTTCCACGTGAAGAACTATTTATTACATCAAAGGTCTGGAACGGTGATCAAGGCTATGAAGAAACATTAAAAGCCTTTGATACAAGCTTAGAAAAATTAGGTTTGGAATACCTGGATTTATACTTAATCCACTGGCCAGTTCCTGCTCAGAACAAATACAAAGAAACATGGAAAGCATTAGAAAAACTATATAAAGATGGACGAGTTCGTGCAATCGGTGTAAGTAACTTCAAAGAGCATCATTTAGAGGACTTGCTTAAGGATGCTGAAATTACACCAATGGTGAACCAGGTTGAGTTCCATCCGCATTTAACTCAAGTAGAATTGCGCGATTTCTGCAAAAAGCATAACATCCAGCTGGAGTCATGGTCACCACTAAAACAAGGCCAGCTTTTAGATGAGCCTACAATCATGAAAATTGCCGAAAAATACGGCAAAACAACAGCACAGGTTATTATCCGCTGGAACCTGCAAAACGAAGTCGTAACCATTCCAAAATCCATTAAAGAAAACCGCATCATCTCAAACGCAGATGTATTTGACTTTGAATTATCTCAAGAAGATGTGGAAATTCTTAACGGACTAAACAAAAGTGAACGTGTTGGATCCGATCCAGACGAAATGAATCGAGTGTAACAAAAAAGGCAGCTTCGGCTGTCTTTTTTTATGCCCGAAAAGAGGAAATAATCGAAAAGTCTATTGAAATGATCGGTAAACCTCCATGATTGACCGAAAGTATCAGGAGATTGATCGAAAAATCCGGGAAATAGATCGAAACATCTTGGGAAATGACCGAAAGGGAGAAATCTCTACTTGGTATCCGGCATAATCGAGTTGGTACCACCCAGATGAGGGGAGATCATGCAGTTTTTTACTTGAAAAGGGGAATGATCGAAAAATCTTTGGAAATGATCGAAACACCTCCATGATTGACCGAAAATATCCAAAGATTGATCGAAAAATCCGGGAAATAGATCGAAAAATCTTGGGAAATGACCGAAGAAATAAAAACTCCTTGCATTCACACCCAACTTTTAGTATTATCGTTTCATAGCTAACGATTAAGAAAATTTGAAGGGAGTGATGTGTATTTATACATTTAATGAGGATGGTCATTTGCTGCAGGAAGAGAAAGATACAATCAGCCGATTGTCTAAAATTCCTCTGGATTCCCTTAATTTAAACGCTGTTTCAGTTGTGACAAACATCTACCGCGTTGCACAGGGCTTAAAGAATGAAATGGAACGAGAAGTGCTTTCTAAGCATGGCCTTTCCTGGACTTCTTTTTCTATCCTGTATGATTTATGGATCTGGAAGTCAGTTGAAACGAAAAAATTAGCAGAATTAAATGCGGTCTCTAAAGCAACGATTAGCAATATTACGAAAACCTTAGAGAAGAAAGAATACTGTTACCGTAAAACGGACCAAAGAGATCGGAGAATAACCTATTTGGCTATTACGGATTCAGGGAAAAAAGTGATTGAAGAACTTTATCCGCAATTTCATCAGGGTGAAGTGAAAATTGCCTCCAGTCTGAGCGAAAATGAGCAAAAAACAGCCGCAGAATTATTAAGACGAATGATACGAGATAATCAATATTAAATGTGATGATAGGAAAAGCAGTAGGATTTATCGTCCTGTTTCAGAGAGTCGATGGTGCTGAGAATCGATACAGTGATAAATCCGAATTACATTCCTTGAGCTTTCTTTTGTATATTTTTATGCAAAAGGACGGACGAGCCGTTGTATCGCAGAGTGGAAGACTGTAATCTTCAAAAAGGGTGGTACCGCGTAAACCATACGTCCCTTTATGAATGTTGCGGTCTTTATTATTTTTTAGGAGGTTAAAAGCAATGGTGAGCAAATTAACGCAAGAACAATTAGCTGAAGTAAAAAGACAAATGAACATCTACACACAAGGTGCAGCAGATATTATTCCAACAGAAGAGCTCGAAATGAAGGTGGCAAAGTCAATTCTGGAAAATCAGCCGCTAAAAATCAAACTAGGTTTAGATCCTTCTGCGCCAGATGTGCATTTAGGTCATACGGTTGTTTTAAACAAATTAAAGCAGTTTCAGGATAACGGGCATATCATTCAGCTGCTGATTGGAGATTTCACAGGTAAAATCGGCGACCCAACCGGCAAGTCGGCTGCCAGAAAACAATTGACTGATGAAGAAGTGAAGCATAATGCAAAGACCTACTTTGAACAATTCGGCAAAATCATGGATATGGAAAAAGTAGAACTGCATTTTAATTCAAAATGGCTTTCTAAGCTGAACTTTGAAGATGTCATCAATCTTGCCGGAAAAATCACTGTCGCAAGGCTGATGGAAAGAGATGACTTTGAAGAACGGATTGCTTTAGGAAAACCGATTTCCCTCCATGAATTCTTTTACCCGTTAATGCAAGGCTACGACTCTGTTGAATTACAGTGTGATATCGAGCTTGGCGGGACAGATCAGCATTTTAATATTCTGATGGGCAGACATTTTCAAGAGAAGTTTGGATTGGAAAAGCAAGTGGCGATGTTAATGCCATTATTAGAAGGACTTGATGGAGCTGAGAAAATGTCAAAGTCAAAGAAAAATTACATTGGCATTGATGAAATGCCACAAGAGATGTACGGTAAAGCCATGTCAATACCAGATGAATTGATGATCAAATACTTTGAGCTTATTACAGACTTCTCTCCAGAAGAAATTGCGAGCATAAAAACGGACATCACATCAGGTTCCCTGCATCCAAGGGATGCGAAAATGCTGCTGAGTAAAACCATCGTAAGAATGTACCATGGTGAGGAGGAAGCTGAAAAAGCAGAAAATCACTTTGTTTCTGTATTCCAGAAAGGAATTTTGCCTGATGAAATTCCTGAAAAAGAGTGGAGCGGCGATCGGAAGCTTTCAATTGTTGACTTGCTATTAGAGCTGCAGTTTTTCCCGTCTAAAAGTGAAGCCCGCCGAATGATCGGCAATCGTGGGGTGAAAGTGAATGGGGAGACAGTTGAAGATTCTGGAATGCAACTGGAGATCATAGAGGGCCTCATTGTACAGGTCGGAAAGCGGAAAATGGTGAAGGTTAAGCTGAAAAAATAAAAACGAGGGATGTGAGTCCCTCGTTTTTTACTCTTTAATTCCTTCTGTCTCTTCAATCCAAAAGGAACATTTATACTCCAGGGAACCAGCCTGGTGTATGAATAATTGCATTCCATAATGGATCTGGAACAACAAGTTCTTTCTGGCGATCTTTATCGATCTCCGTCACAATTTCATCTTCTTTTCCAGCTTCTACCTTTTGTACCCAATCAGGATCGATAATCAGTTCTCTGCCCAATGCTAAAAGCGAAACGCCTGTTGCGAATGCTTTCTTTGCATCCTCTGCGCTATAAATAGAACCAACACCAATTAAAGGTACACGGTTATCGATTTTTTCTAATAAGTAATCAATGCGTGTCTTCGATAGATCTTCCACACCGCGTCTTGGTGTTGAGTGGAAGTCCTGTAGAGAAACATGCAAGTAATCTAAACCCTGATCCGATAATTTATCGACAAGAGCAAGTGTATCATCCATTGTAATACCAGGTGTTTCCGGCTCTTCTGGCGAGAAGCGGTAGCCTACAATAAATGGTGATTTAGCATGTTCTTTTACCACACTTTTTACCTTTTCTACGATAGCTAACGGGAACGTCATTCGTTTTTCCAGGCTGCCGCCAAAGCGATCTTCTCTGCGGTTTGAATGCGGGGAGAAGAATTGCTGAATCAGGTAGCCGTTTGCTCCGTGAATCTCTACTCCATCATAGCCAGCTTCAATTGCGCGGCGAGTTGTTTCACCAAAAGCCTCAATCATTTCTTCCACTTCAGCCTCAGATAGACCGCGAGGAACTGGATTTCCTTCGCCTTCAGATGGAATATTACTCGCACTTACCACATCTCCATTTACTAAATCAGGAGGGCATTGTCTGCCGCCATGGAAGATTTGCAGAATGGCTTTTGCGCCTTGTTCTTTAATGCCTGAAGCTAATTGCTTTAAGCTTGGGATAAAATCATCACTATAGCCAGCAAATTCCCCAGGAAACCCTTGGCCATTTGGCGTTACATTTGTACAAGCCGTAATAACCATGGATACGCCAGATGAGCGGCGTGCATAATATTCTACTTCAGCATCCGTAACAGTTCCATCCTGGTTGGAAGAAAAATTGGTCATTGGTGCCATTACTACACGGTTTTTCAGTGTTATGCCATTTGGCAGCGTAAAAGAAGATAACAGTGAGTTGTTTTCATTAGTCATACTTTTTTAAGCTCCTTAGTTGGTTTTTTAAGACTGTATAGAGGTAATCATATGTAAAATCATTAAAACTGTAAAAGAATCTGCTTGATTAGCATTTCCAATCTGTTGAGTGCTAACCAGCAGAGTGAAGGTGTCTTATCTAGTCATTATGTTCCAGATAAGAATTTTAGTTTTTTTTATTTAAATGGGGACTACTATTATGTAGTGTAATGCTTCAAAAGCCTTATGTGACAAGCTTTTGAATAGTATGTGATAAAAATCACAAAATATGTTGATTATTTCACAAAGATGTCTTATAATGAGTTCATAAGGTTGATTGTGAAATAAATCACAAATTATATGTGAAGTATTTAACAAACATAAACTCTAGGAGGAACACATAAATGAAAATTGCTGTTATTGGATGTACACATGCTGGAACTGCTGCGGTATCAAATATGGTGAAGCTTTACCCAGAAGCTGAGATTACAGTTTATGAAAGAAACGATAATATTTCCTTTTTATCTTGCGGAATTGCCCTGCATGTTAGCGGCGTTGTGAAAGATCCAAACGGTTTATTTTACAGTTCTCCAGAAGAATTGACGGAGTTAGGCGTTAAGATGCTAATGGAGCATGAAGTAGTAGATATTAATGTAGAAGAGAAAAAAATCACAGCAAG
Source organism: Bacillus mesophilum (assembly GCF_008923265.1). NCBI lineage: Bacteria > Bacillati > Bacillota > Bacilli > Caryophanales > Bacillaceae > Bacillus > Bacillus mesophilum. The sequence goes on from NZ_WBOT01000016.1 coordinate 15,824, forward strand.
AAATCTGACAGAAGACAAAGACGTGACAGACACATTTGATAAGCTTGTCATGACGACTGGATCTTGGCCTGTCATTCCGAAGATTGAAGGCATAAATATGGAGAATGTATTGCTCTGCAAAAACTTCCATCATGCGAACACAATCATTGAAAAGGCGAAGGACGCACAAAATATTGTAGTTGTAGGGGCAGGTTATATTGGGATTGAGCTTGTAGAAGCATTCGAAATGAGTGGGAAAAACGTAACGCTTATTGACGGTGAAACAAGAATCTTAAGCAAATATTTAGATGAATCTTTTACTGAAATTGTTGAAAAGGACTTTACTGACCGCGGTGTTCAGTTAGCGCTGGGTGAAACCGTTAATCGTTTTATCGGGGAAAATGGTAAAGTATCTGCCGTTCAAACAGCGAATGGTCAGTATGAAGCAGATCTTGTAATTCTTTGTATCGGATTTCAGCCGAACACTGGCTTGTTAAAAGGGCAGATTGATATGCTTGCAAACGGCGCGATTAAAGTCGATGAGTATATGCGTACGAGCAATGAAGACGTATTTGCAGCTGGGGACAGCTGTGCGATCCGCTATAACCCAACAGGTGAATATGCTTATATCCCGCTTGCAACAAACGCGGTGAGAATGGGAACCCTGGTAGCTAAAAACTTAGTAAAGCCAACTGTTCGCTACATGGGAACTCAAGGGACATCAGGCATTAAAATATATGATCAAAACATTGCAACTACAGGCTTAACAGAAGCATCAGCTCAACGTATGGGATTAAATGTGAAAAGCGTCACAATCGTAGAGCATGACCGTCCTGAATTTATGCCAACCTATGAAGAGGTGCAGCTGAAGGTTGTGTACGAAGAAGATTCAAAGCGTATTGTAGGAGCACAGGTTATGTCTAAAATCGACGTGACTCAATCAATTAACACATTATCTGTTTGTATCCAGAATAAGATGACAATGGATGAGCTTGGATTTGTGGATTTCTTCTTCCAGCCTCATTACAACAAACCTTGGAATTTCTTGAATCAAGCAGGGCTGCAGGTGATCTAATAGCAGTTTGTTTTGAAAGCCAAGTACGGATATTCCGTGCTTGGCTTTTTTGGTGTGATAGTGGTGGCGGAAATGACTTTGGCGGATAAATGGGCATTTTGGGGAGATGGAGACTTTTAACGGCGGATATCTGCTATTTCATTTACTATGGTCCATATAATTCATGCTGGTTTCTATCGTTTATATATGCTATTCGCTCTCTTTTTTAAAATTCTCCGCTGTTTTTCCACTCTTTTCATTTAATTGCTCTAAAAAAGGAATAACACCTTTAACATTGTGGAAAATGATAGTATAAGAATTTTGATAGGGGTGTTACCATGGAGCAGACTTTATACGAAAAAGTTGGCGGAGAAGAAGCTATTTCAAAGGTAGTAGATTATTTTTATAACGAGCTGGTACTTAAAGATGAGTCAGTCAATCACTATTTCAAACATACTGATATGGAAAAGCAGCGCCAGCATCAGTCAAAGTTTATCAGTTTTGCCTTAGGAGGGCCGAATCAGTATTCCGGAAGATCCATGGCAAAAGCGCATGAAGATATGGATATACAGCCAGCCCATTTTGAAGCGATTGTGAGACATCTTCATGATGCACTTGCACACTTTGGCGTCGAGAAAGAAGATATCAATGAGGCGCTTAAGAAAGTAGCGGCATTAAGAGAGGATATTGTTCATAAATAAGTACCCTTCAAAAAATAAAAAAGGCGGCGGATAAATTTCATTTCCGCAGCCTTTTTTATGCAATTTACATTAAAGCCTCTTTAAAAATACATAGCTAACCTTATCATATTCCATCTTATTTTCATAAAACCGATGTGCATCCTCTCTTTGCAGACCAGAAGAGAGGGAGACGATATTATATCCTTTTTCATTTGCCCAATCATGTACATAGTTTAATAGTTTTTCACCATACCCCTTTGAACGATGAGCGGAATCTGTAACGAGATCACAAACCCATATGGATTTTCCGTTGTATAAAGTGATCATCGGCATAAATCCAGCAAGAGCTGCGATTTTGTTATTTACATATAAGGCAGCTAGTGTATACTGTTCCTTTTCTGCTGCTTCCTCTACTAACTCAAGGTATTGCTCCTCTGTTAAATGAGTTCTTAATTGCTTCATGACGGGATAAGCTTCCTGCCATTCTTTTTGAGTGGTTAGTTCCTTAATGGAATACATCATATATCTGCTCCTCCTTATTGGTTGGATAATAGCCAGCTTAGATCGAACCTTTATATTTCTTGCGAACAATATCTATAAAATCCTCTAAATAAGCAGGGATTACTTTGTCTTTATGCAAAGCAATTTCAGTATATAGTGGACTTAAACCTAGGGGAATTGGCAACTGCAATAGCTGGCCGTTTTTAAGTTCTTTTTCGACAGCCATCTTTGGCAAGAAAGAAACACCGAGTCCAGCAATAACACACTGTTTAATTGTCTCGATGCTGACAAATTCAATTAAGTGTTTAGGATAAATGCCTTCATCATGCATTTTTTTTTCAATTAGTGCCCGGTAAGAACAGCCAGTTTCATTCAGCAGAATGGTCTCTTTTGAGATATCCTCTAGTGATAATGCAGGATGATTGCTTAATTTATGTGCTGGAGAGGCAATAATCACCAATGTTTCTTGTAATAATGTTTCCTTATGAATAGAAGGAAGCTTCTTTGGGGCATCCGTTACAATTGCCATATCCAGACTGCCGGTTTCTAATAAGTTTTTTGCGATCTCGCTTGTATGAACAGGCTTAAATATTAATTTTACATGAGGATGCAGCTGTTTAAATCTCTGCAGAACACCAGGCAAACGATATGTACATTGGCTTTCTTGTGCTCCAATGGTTAAGACAATGTTACTCTCATTTTCCAATGAAACTGCAAAGCGCATTTCTTCACCGAGTTTGATCATTTTTTCAGCGTATTGATATAACTGAATTCCTGCTTCTGTCAGATAAATTCGTTTGCCCAGCCGTTCAAATAAAGTGGTGTCCAGTTCTTCTTCTAAGGATTTAATTTGTGCTGTAATACTTGATTGGGCATAATCTAATATCTTGGCTGTTTGTGTAAAATTTAATGTTCTTGCTGCGGTCAAAAATGTTTGTAAATGCTTTGTATCCATTTACTCACCTCTAAATCGGAAAAATCTATTGATGTAATCGATTTATTCATCTTTATTGATTAATAAGGAAATTATATACTTTTTATAAAATATAACATAGGAGGAGTAAAAAAATGAAGATTGTATCAATTGTTGGCAGTACAAGGAAAGGCGGCAACACGGAACAATTAACAGATCTTATTCTTAAAGGAATCGAACATCAAAAAATATATGCTAGTGACTTACATATTAAACCAATTGAAGATTTGCGTCATTCAGAGTGCGGTTTTCAGACAGTTAATGATGATTATCATAAAGTGATCAATGCATTATTGACAAGTGATATTGTCATCTTTGGAACACCAATCTACTGGTACAGCATGACAGGTACTATGAAAAATATATTTGATCGGCTAAGTCATGCAATTCGCGATAAGCGATATCCTCACTTAAAGGAGCATTTAAAAAAACTTCAAGCAATCGCAGTAATAGTAGGCGGTGACGATCCGCGGATTAAGGGGATACCTCTTATTCAGCAGTTTCAATATACATTTGAATTCTTAAACATGCCTTTTCCAGCTTATATTATTGGAGAAGCGAATAAACCAGGTGAGATTTTGAAAGATTCCCGTGCTTTAACGGAAGCATCTTGGCTGAATGATTTTTTAAAGTCAAAGTGAAGATATGTATTTACCCTGTGAGAAAACATTTTGGTGGAATCTGAATCCTAAATAAATTACAAATTATTTTCCTTTTGTTATCATAATATTGTAAATTTATGTTAAAGGAGGGCGGACTATGAATTTTGTCATGAAATTTGGCGATACGAATTTTATAGGAGTGGCAGATACAGAAGAATATAAGTCGTTTGTCAGTGAAGATTGGCATGTTGATGATTTACTCTTTAAGCATATTGCCAAAGAAATGAGAAATGGACATATCCTCTTTTTTCAAATGACAGCAGAGGGAATTGAGCACTCTTGGAATGTTGAGGTATTAATTGATTCAGAAGAAGAGAATATTGAACAATCTTGTTTCCGTAAAGCATCGGGTTTTATCAAAGTGACACACGAGCGGCTGTTCTTAGTTGATTATGATTGCATTACGATGGCAGCACAATTTGAACAGCATAAAGTGCCAGACCGAAATTGCTCTCAATATAGGATTGAAATTCCTAATGGAGATTATCAGGTTGAAGTTTTTCAATATTATAATGTTGATGATGATGAATATACTGGCACCAATCAAAAGGATATACTGCTGCATTTTCGTAAAGCAGATCAATTCCAAGATATTGCAGATAAGACTTTTTGGTATACATATTAAGTTGAAAAACCTGGTGAAATAGTAGGGAAAACCAATTTATCCCGGGGGGAGAAATAAATTGTACTATAAAGAATACGGTGCAGCACATTCGAAAATGATTGTTTTTATTCACGGTGGCGGAGTCAGCGGCTGGATGTGGGATCAGCAGGTAGCTTATTTTTCCCAGCGTTATCACTGTTTGGTTCCAGATCTACCCGAGCATGGAAAGAGCAGAGGAGATGGGTTGAAATTTTCTATTGATACTGCAGCAGATCAGCTGATTGAATTGATTGAAGAAAAAAGAAAAGGAAGAACGGTGGCAGCTGTTGGGTTTTCTCTAGGATCACAAGTGTTGATATCTATGCTGGGGAAAAAGGAAGGTCTAATTCAATATGCAATGATTAATAGTGCTTTGGTCAAGCAAATTCCTTTTGCCACCATGCTGAATAAAAGCATGATCATGGCTTTGCCACTGGTAAAGAATCGAACATTTGCTAAAGCACAAGCTAAAGCGCTTGATATAAGTGATAAGTATTTTAATGAGTATTACCAGGAAACACTTCAGATTAATAAACATGCTTTTTTGCGAGTCATGAATGATAACGCCACATTTACGATCCCTTCATCGTTCCATACATATCCGCACAAAATATTAGCTACGGTTGGTGAAAAAGAGAAAAAAATAATGAAGGATTCAATGAAAGAGATGACACACAGCAATCCGAATGTTCAGGGAATTATTTTTCCTAAGGTTGGCCATTCAGCTCCTTTGTCTGTTCCTGATCTTTTTAATAGACTTTTAGAAGATTGGATGGAAAATGATACGATAATAGATGTAAAAAAAGAAGAAAATTAGAAATGAGGCTATTAGATGCAAGTTGACCAATTCATGGAATCAAATTTTTCTGGTTTATCACTGAGACCGCCGCTTTTTTACAATTGGGATGTTGGCATCCGATTTGAATTAGGGGTGGATTATGATTTTGACAACATTTATGAAAATTGTCCATATATAAGAGGTGTGTATGACAGAGCAATCACTTTGTTTAAGAAAGTACATTCTCCGGCAGATGATTTATTTATGGTAGTGGACGTACATGATTATGCTGACGGCGAAGTGTTTAAGCGGAAATTAAATACTTTTTCTAAATATATAAAAAAGAAATCTGTTTTGTATAAGTTACAGGAGAATACAATTCCTTTTGTTTACCCGGAAGATGATGAAGATGGGGAATATAAGACCCATCGTTTTACGTTAAAATGTAAAGCTGCAGATATAGCTTACATTCCTTTGTTAAAGGCGATCTGCAATCAGGATATGGCATTACAGCCAAAAATATTTCATTATGTTTATTTTATTAATATTACGAAAAAAACAATCTTTCACGTTTATGATGATCGCGGCTGTGATCTGCTTGCAGCAAGTCCAGAAACCATTCGGGGCATCTTTGAAAGCTATAATGAATGGATTTTAGATTATGATCGGGAGAAAATTGATCAGGTTTTTGCAGAATGAGGCTGGGACATAAGTAACTAACACACCTATTGAACCGAATGGTAAGGAAGGTCATCTTTCTAATCATTCGGTTTTTTATTTATAATTATAAAATATATTTTATTTACATGAGTGAAATG
>NZ_WBOT01000017.1:0-16903 GCF_008923265.1 Bacillus mesophilum
GTGAGAGTAGGACGCTGCCGGGCAACATGAAAAAGCACATCTTTATGGATGTGCTTTTTTTTGTCGTTAAAATTCTAAATTGAAGACGACTGTTTAACTTCGAGAAACATGGGAGGGGCAGTGCTTGTAGTTGGAATTGGAGAAAGGGCATAAAATGCCGCAAGGTATAGTCTAAAAAATGTAAGTTTGCTCAACTAATCTCTTTACCAAACTGTGAGGGTTTCAAGAAGCAAGCAGATCAAGGAAGCGAATGAGGAAACACCGGAGCGTGCGTAGTTGGCACGTGAGGATGTTGACGACTTGAGCTGACGAAGAGATGCGCCGCTTATTGGAAGCCGAACGCGATAGCGAGAAGGTCATACCCGTCCCTCCCGAACACGGAAGTTAAGCTTCTCAGCGCCAATGGTAGTTAGGGGCTGTCCCCTTGTGAGAGTAGGACGTTGCCGGGCAACATGGAAAAGTACATCATTATAGATGTGCTTTTTTTGTATTTACAATTCTAATTTGAAGACGACTGTTTAACTTCGAGAAGCTTTGGAGGATGAAGAAGACTAAAGAAGAGAAAGATTATGCAAGATTCAGTAGAGTTAAATGCTTTAGATAAATACAGAAAGGACTCCAATTAGTAAAAGACGACATATAGGAGTCCTTTGTATATTTAATCAATTAGGAAGGGAGATAAGTTCCTTACGTCCAGCTCTGTAAATATTGCTGCACTAAATATGGTCCTTTCGTTGAAGTGATGTGCAAAAATGTTTTGATAAATGGATAATCATTATTTGGCATCATTTTAATGAGTTCACTCCACCACTCTGTTTCATAACGGGCAATCATACTTAAGTTGTATAACAGCAAGTAGTGGATCAATAGCTCAGGAAAGGAACTTAGAGTGTTTTTGGAAATAGGAAAATGATAAGTTTTTCGAACAAGATCAAAGCGAATTGGTTTATAATCTGGGATATGCTCATGACTATAATGAAAGCCTGAAATGTTTGGTTCTTCCGCCTTAATTAAAGGAGAAAATGATTTGGTTGAGAGAAATTCAATAAACCGAGTATCAGACATATGATAGTGTTTGATGATGGAAGGAGGGATGATAAAATGTTTCTCCTGCTTTGGAATTTGTACAAAGTGTGACCCACCTTCCATTTTACGAAAAAGGCCTTCCATTTCAGGCACTTGTTTTAGTAAATCTTCCATTATTGTTTTTTCTCCCTCCAAATGTTTCATGTGAAACATTTTCTCAGCCATAAATGGAAACAATCCACTTTTTTGCAGTTTTACTTCATCGTTAAAAAAACTGTACTGCTGTTTTTTTCGTTTTCTGGCAGAGACTCCATGAGCAAGCACTGAAGTCGTTTCTGGATAGTTGGGATCAACTGTTAAAATCGCAGCTTTAATCAAGTGAACTAATCCATAAAAGGACAGAATGGGCTTAATTAACAGTGGAGCAGCTTCAGATTGCTCGTAATAAATTTGGCCATGTTCTATGTAATAGATAAAGGGATAGCAGTTTTCGAAGCTCTTTTGCTCCGGTTGATCAAATCCTTGTTTTTGATAACACTTTCTTAGAAAAGCTTGAACATGGCTTGCAGAATAATATGAAACAAAGGACTCCCATCCTTCAAAAATATTGGACATAATAACACCTCTTAATAATCTGAAAAATCTAACATATACTAGGGTTCTTGACAGTATTTTGTCCAATTGATAACCTACTAATAATATTTTCGTCTAGGAGGGAAAAATATGTGGGAAAATAAGTTCGTTAAAGAAGGTTTAACGTTTGATGATGTTTTACTTGTACCAGCAAAATCTGAGGTATTGCCGAAGGATGTAAACTTAAGTGTTCAATTGACTGAAAAGATCAAGCTTAATATTCCAATTATTAGTGCAGGAATGGACACAGTAACTGAGGCTGAAATGGCCATTGCAATGGCTCGTCAAGGCGGACTTGGCATTATTCATAAGAATATGTCAATTGAGCAGCAGGCGGACTTGGTTGATAAAGTAAAGCGCTCCGAAAGCGGTGTTATTACAGACCCATTTTTCCTTACTCCTGAACAGCAAGTATTTGATGCTGAGCATTTAATGGGAAAATACAGAATTTCCGGCGTTCCGATTGTTAATAATCAAGATGAACGAAAGCTTGTGGGAATTTTAACAAATCGTGATCTTCGTTTCATTCAAGATTTTTCTATTAAAATATCTGATGTGATGACAAAAGAAAACCTTGTTACCGCACCAGTAGGTACGACATTAGATGAGGCAGAAAAAATTCTGCAAAAATACAAAATTGAAAAACTCCCACTTGTTGATGAAGAAGGAACACTGCAAGGATTAATCACAATCAAGGATATCGAAAAAGTGATTGAGTTCCCTCATTCAGCTAAAGATGAGAAGGGAAGATTGCTGGCAGGTGCAGCAGTAGGCGTAACGAAGGATACCATGAAGCGTATTGAAATGCTTGCAAAAGCACAGGTCGATGTCATTGTTGTGGATACAGCACATGGGCATTCAAAAGGTGTTATTGATACAGTTAAAGAAATTCGCAATGCTTATCCTGAACTGGCTATTATTGCAGGTAATGTTGCTACTGCAGATGCTACCCGAGAGTTAATTGAAGCGGGTGTAGATGTAGTTAAAGTAGGCATTGGTCCAGGATCCATCTGTACAACAAGAGTTGTAGCAGGTGTCGGTGTACCACAGATTACAGCTGTTTATGATTGCGCTACAGAGGCAAGAAAACATGGAAAAACGATTATTGCTGATGGCGGCATTAAATATTCTGGAGATATCGTTAAAGCACTCGCTGCAGGCGGACATGCTGTAATGCTTGGCAGCTTGCTTGCTGGAGTATCAGAAAGTCCTGGAGAAACAGAAATCTTCCAAGGCCGCCGCTTTAAAGTATATCGTGGAATGGGATCAGTAGGGGCAATGGAAAAAGGATCAAAGGATCGTTATTTCCAAGAGGATAATAAAAAGTTTGTGCCAGAAGGTATTGAAGGCCGACTTCCTTACAAAGGGCCATTATCAGATACAATTTATCAGCTGATTGGCGGACTTCGTTCTGGCATGGGTTACTGTGGAACAAAAGATCTAACAGAATTACGGGAAAATGCACAATTCATCCGCATGACAGGTGCTGGATTAAGAGAAAGCCACCCGCATGATGTGCAGATTACGAAAGAATCACCAAACTATTCTATTCAATAATTGTATGCCGGGCAGAGACATCACGTTCTCTGCCTTTTTTAATTTTAGTTATGACAGAGCCTTTACCAAATGTTCCTTATAAACTCATACAAAAGCAATAGAGTTTTTAATAGTTGCAGACAAGAATAGGTAAATACTCAAGCTACTTTTTGTAATAGAGTTATGATAAAATAACAAAAGCTGCAAAAAATAGTTGGAGGTCTTTAGGTTGAAAAGAACTTTTTATCGTCAGTTTGTTGTAGGATTACTAACACTTGTTATGGCATTTAGTCTTCTCCCTGGTATAGGGGCAGTAAAAGCAGAGGATGTACTTAGCATCAATGGAGATGCCGCTATATTAGTAGAGGCAGAAACGGGAAAGGTTCTTTACTCTAAAGATGCAGACAAAGTGCTTGGAATTGCAAGCATGACTAAAATTATGACAGAATACCTGCTGCTTGAAGCTATTGAAGAAGGCAAAGTTACATGGGATCAAGAATATGCGGTAAGTGAATATGTATGGAAAGTTTCACAAGATACAGCATTATCAAATGTACCGTTAAGAAGAGACGGTACTTATAATATTAAAGAACTATATGAGGCAATGTCTATTTACTCAGCAAATGGTGCTACTATAGCTATTGCTGAAACCATTGCTGGTTCAGAAACTAATTTTGTAAAAATGATGAATGAAAAGGCAGAGGAGCTTGGCTTAAAAGATTATAAATTCGTCAACTCTTCTGGTTTAAATAACAGAGACTTAAAAGGGACAATTCCTGCTGGCAATCCGGATGAGGAAAATGTTATGTCTGCAAGAGCTACTGCCAAGCTAGCTTCTGCTCTAATTAATGAGTACCCAGAAATACTTGAAACGACTAGTATTCCTGAGAAAGTCTTTAGAGAAGGCACAGATGATAGAATTGAAATGGAAAACTGGAACTGGATGCTTCCTGATCTCGTATATGGTTATGAAGGCGTAGATGGCCTTAAAACAGGTACAACGGATTTTGCCGGCTATTGCTTTACAGGTACCGCTTTGCGTGATGGTACCCGCTATATTACTGTTGTCATGAATGCGAAGGATGATGATGGTTCAGCATCGTATAAATCCAGATTTGATGAAACGAAGAAAATGCTTGATTATGGCTTTGCTAATTTTAGTGAGGAAGAAATTCTCCCTGCAGGTTATACGGTAAAAGGAACTGAATCATTGCCAGTTGTAAAGGGTAAAGAGGATCAAGTGAACATTGAAACAGCTGAAGCGATATCTTTAATCGTAAAGAACGGGGAAGCAGAAAATTATAAACCCGTACTTGTGATTGATGAAGATAAATTAAATGAAGATGGTCAGCTGACTGCTCCAGTAAAAAAAGGTGATAAGATTGGTGAATTAACCCTTGAAGGAGCAGATGGGGATATGGACTTCCTATCTGAAGCAGGACAGAGCACCATTACAGTTGATGTTATAGCTGCAGAGGACGTAGAGAAGGCAAATTGGTTTGTGCTCTCCATGAGAGGTGTGGGAGGCTTCTTTAGCGACATCTGGGGTAGTGTATCTTCCACAGTAAAGGGCTGGTTTTAATTTCAGCTGAATAATTGTGTAAGTATAAGGAATCCTGTCACTGACAGGGTTCTTTTTTATGAAAATGTTTTGGTTAAGAGGATATCTTTTTCTAAACTGATTTTTCCAATCAGATAAATTGTATTTTCCTTTTAGAAGATTCAATTTATAATGAAAGAGATCCATCAATTAAAATGATGGCAAGGATAAGGGGGATTAACATGAAAACAGGTACAGATCGAGTTAAGCGCGGAATGGCAGAAATGCAAAAAGGCGGCGTTATTATGGACGTTGTGAATGCAGAACAGGCGAAAATTGCAGAAGAGGCTGGTGCTGTTGCTGTAATGGCGTTAGAACGAGTACCATCTGATATCCGTGCTGCTGGCGGTGTCGCTAGAATGGCAGATCCTCGTATAATGGAAGAAGTTATGAACGCTGTTTCAATACCGGTTATGGCTAAAGCAAGAATTGGTCATATTGTCGAAGCGCGTGTGCTTGAGGCAATGGGTGTGGATTACATAGATGAAAGTGAAGTTTTAACTCCAGCAGATGAAGAATATCATTTAAATAAAAGAGATTATACAGTTCCATTTGTCTGCGGATGCCGGGATCTTGGAGAGGCACTTCGCAGAATTGGTGAAGGAGCTTCAATGCTTCGTACAAAAGGTGAACCTGGAACAGGAAATATCGTTGAAGCAGTCCGCCATATGAGAAAGGTTAATGCACAAGTGCGCAAAGTATCAAACATGAGCGAAGATGAACTCATGACAGAAGCAAAGCTTTTAGGTGCTCCTTATGAATTGCTTCTTGAAATCCGCAGCTTAGGCCGTCTGCCAGTTGTAAACTTTGCAGCAGGAGGAGTTGCAACGCCAGCAGATGCAGCACTTATGATGGAGTTAGGTGCTGATGGTGTATTTGTTGGTTCTGGTATTTTTAAATCAGAGAATCCAGCTAAGTTTGCTCGTGCGATTGTAGAAGCAACAACACATTATCAGGATTATAAGCTGATTGCTGAATTATCTAAAGAACTTGGCACGCCGATGAAAGGAATTGAAATTTCTTCCCTGGCTCCAGAAGCAAGAATGCAGGAGCGCGGCTGGTAAGGAGCAGATACAATGATAAAAATCGGGGTTTTAGGACTGCAGGGTGCAGTAAGAGAGCATGTCCGTTCAATTGAAAACTGTGGAGCAGAAGCAATTGTTATTAAAAAGATAGAGCAGCTGGAAGAGGCTGATGGTCTAATCATTCCTGGCGGAGAAAGTACAACGATGCGCCGGCTGATTGATAAGTACGACTTCATGCCAAAACTTAAAGAGTTTGCGGATTCAGGTAAACCCATGTTTGGCACATGTGCAGGTTTAATATTATTGGCAAAGCAAATTGTTGGTTATGAAGAGCCGCATATCGGAGCTTTAAATGTGAAGGTGGAGAGAAATTCTTTTGGCAGGCAAAAAGAGAGTTTTGAAGCAGACTTAGATATTGCCGATGTAGCTGAAGATTTTACAGCTGTCTTTATTCGAGCTCCGCATATTGTCCAGGCTGGTGAAAATGTTGAGGTATTAGCTAAACATGAAGGACGAATTGTGGCCGCAAGAGAAGGGCAGTTTCTCGGCTGTTCATTTCATCCTGAATTAACTGATGATCATCGATTAACTCAGTATTTTATTAATATGGTAAAAGAAGCGAAAAAGCCATTAGCAAAAAAATGACTTTCAATTCTAAGCATAATAGAGTTGCAAATGAGGCATAATTGTAGTAAATTATGAATTACTAAAACGTATAGTGAAAGCATTGAGAGGAAGCAGTAGCAGGTATGTCATTCTTTAGAGAGCCGATGGTTGGTGGAAATCGGCGAATGTGGCTTGTGAATCCATCCTTGAGCGGAGCTTGGAAAGCATTTGTGAGTAATAGCTCCCGGTTAATACCGTTACAGAATTAAGGTGGAAAGCTCATGCTTTCAACTAGGGTGGCAACGCGGGTAACTCTCGTCCCTTTTTTGGGGACGGGAGTTTTTTGTGTTCTATAAAACATTAGGAGGCAGAAAACATGCTGGATATTAAAGTATTAAGAGCAGATTTTGAAGGTGTTAAAGAAAAGCTGCAGCATCGCGGAGAGGATTTAACAGATTTAAATAAGTTTGAAGATCTGGATGTAAGAAGACGTGAAATTATTGTTGAGGCAGAGCAGCTGAAGAGCAGAAGAAATGAAGTTTCTCAGCAGGTCGCTCTTTTAAAGCGTGAAAAAAAGGATGCGGACCAATTAATTGCTGAAATGCGTGAGGTAGGAGACCGTATTAAAACTCTTGATGAAGAGCAGCGTGCTGTTGAAGAAGAACTAAATCTATTGCTCTTAAGCATCCCAAACATCCCGCACGAAAGTGTTCCTGTCGGTGAAACAGAAGATGATAACGTAGAGGCTTGGAACTGGGGAGAAGTAAAGGAATTTGACTTTGAACCAAAGCCGCACTGGGATGTAGCAGATGCTCTTGGTATTTTAGATTTTGAAAGAGCCAGTAAAGTAACAGGCAGCCGTTTTGTTTTTTATAAAGGGCTGGGAGCTCGTCTTGAGCGCGCATTGTTTAACTTTATGCTTGATCTTCATACAGAGGAAAATGGATATCAGGAAGTCTTGCCGCCATACATGGTAAACCGTGCAAGCATGACAGGAACAGGTCAGCTTCCGAAATTCGAGGAGGATGCTTTCTTAATTGAAAGTGAAGACTATTTCCTTATCCCAACAGCTGAGGTACCCGTTACAAATATGCACCGTGACGAGATTATGGATGGAGAACAGCTACCTGTTCAATATGCTGCTTTCAGTGCTTGTTTCCGTTCTGAGGCAGGTTCAGCAGGACGTGACACAAGAGGTCTCATCCGTCAGCACCAATTTAATAAAGTAGAACTTGTGAAATTTGTTAAACCAGAAGATTCATATGCTGCGTTAGAAAGCTTAACAAAGGATGCTGAGAAGGTTCTGCAGCTGCTTGGTCTGCCATACCGTGTAATGAGCATGTGTACAGGAGATTTAGGTTTTACAGCAGCGAAGAAGTATGATATCGAGGTTTGGATACCAAGCTATAACACATACCGTGAGATTTCTTCTTGCAGTAATTTTGAGGCCTTCCAGGCACGCAGAGCAAACATCCGCTTCCGCCGTGATCCAAAGGGCAAACCAGAGCATGTTCATACATTAAACGGTTCTGGTCTTGCGCTCGGCCGTACGGTTGCCGCTATTTTAGAAAATTATCAGCAGGCTGATGGCAGTGTGGTCATTCCAGAAGTATTACGTCCATATATGGGGAACAGAAACGTTATTTCTCCAGTATAAATAAAGCCATTTTGAGCGGGTGTTTTGCCCGCTCAAAAAAATATTAAAATAATGTTGACTTTCATTTTTGTACATGTTATATTAATTCTTGTCGATACGGAGGAATACCCAAGTCCGGCTGAAGGGATCGGTCTTGAAAACCGACAGGCGGGTTAAACCGCGCGGGGGTTCGAATCCCTCTTCCTCCGCCATTATATTTGACATTACACGCGCATAAATATATGGAGATTATCTAACCGCTGCTGTTTCAGTAGCGGTTTTCCTTTTGTCCAGAATCTCTTTCCTTTTAAATGAAAAAAATAAACCGCTGATAATCAGCGGTTTATTTTTTTAATAATTGCGTTTGTTTCATAAAGTGAGAGATGCGTTCGATAATCGGTTCAATGGATCCTTCCTGCGCAATAATATCATATTCATTAATATTCAAGCGAAGGACCGGACAAGCATTAAAGCCATCAATCCATGATTCGTAACGCTGATGCATTTCCTGCCAGTATTCAACAGGGGTCTGCTGCTCCATTGGACGGCCGCGTTCATGAATACGTTCTAAAATGTCTTCAATAGAACCTTCTAAATAAATCAGCAAGTCTGGATGAGGGAAGTAAGGAGTCATGACCATAGCATCAAAGAGACTTGTGTACGTTTCATAGTCAACAGGAGACATCGTCCCTTTTTCAAAGTGCATTTTTGCAAAAATGCCAGTATCCTCATAAATAGAACGATCTTGAATAAAGCCTCCGCCATACTCAAAAATTCTTTTTTGTTCCTTAAAGCGTTCAGCAAGAAAGTAAATTTGCAAGTGGAAGCTCCAGCGTTCAAAATCAGCATAAAACTTGTCCAAATAAGGATTCGTATCAACCTTTTCAAAGGAAGTGCGGAAATTAAGTGCATTTGCTAATGCGTTAGTCATCGTGGATTTTCCGACACCCACTGTGCCGGCAATCGTAATAACCGAATTTGCAGGTATATTGTACTTTTCTCTTAAGTTCATATCCATTAGGCCCCTTTTAATTCTTATGGTCAATGCATTTTTTCTTTTCTAATGCATTCGATAGCTCATTATAAATATGGAGTAAGTCTTCTTTATTTTTTACAAAGTCAAGATTATCACCGTTAAAGCGAAGGACAGGAATATCTGGATGCTTAGCTTCAAAATCATTCATAGCATTTTGATAATCAATCGATAATTGCTCTAAATATAATGGGCTAATATTTTTCTCAATTTCTCTGCCGCGCATTTTAATTCGATCTAAGAGCGTTTCAAGGCTCGCATCCAAATAGATGATGACATTTGGTTTGGGCATATCTGCTGTTAAAATATCATAGATCTTTAAGTATTTATTATATTCGCTTTCATTCAGAGATCTTTGCGCAAAAATAAGGTTTTTGAATATATGATAATCTGCCACAACAGGCTTGTTTTTATTTAAATAATGATGATGAATGTCGCTAAGCTGCTTATAACGGTTGCAAAGAAAAAACATTTCCGTCTGAAAGCTCCATTCTTCAATATTATCGTAGAATTTCCCTAAAAAAGGGTTTTCGTCAACAATCTCTTTTAAGAGTGTGAATTGATAGTGTTCAGAGATTGCTTTCGCAAGTGATGTCTTGCCCACACCAATTGGTCCTTCTACAGTTAAAAAAGGTATTTCCCCCATGATATCCTCCTACTCACCGCCACATACGATTATGGGATTATTTAATAATCAATTTTAAGCACGTCTAACTATTTTACCACATTTTAATATGCTGTGATATGGGGGAAAATATAGGAGAAAAGAAAAACAGCTTCCTCTGAAGGAAAGCTGTTCAACTTGCGAATATCTGCCTTTAAGCTCTTTTTGTCACGTTAAAATTATCAGAGATGAGGAGCCAGTTTTGCGGAAAGGCTAAACCGAGCTTCCAGTAGCTCACTCCCCTTAAGTTAAGCTCCTTTACCAGGTCGAATTTAGCCTGAATGGAACGGCCGTCCTCGAACCATACTTCATGATCTCTTCCTTCATTATCCCTGTAGCGGAAGAAAGGTGCTTGTGCACGTGTATCATACTGAATCGCTACATTATTATCAGCTGCAATTTGGATCGCCTGCTGCGGACTGACTGCTCTTGCGACTGATCCTTGCACAAAGGGCAAAGTCCAATCGTATCCATATAAGTTTTGCCCCATTAAAATTTTGGTTGAAGGCATTTCACTAATCGCATATTCTAATACGTCTCGAACCGGGCCAATTGGAGATACTGCCATGGCAGGCCCGCCGCTATATCCCCATTCGTACGTCATAATGACCACAAAGTCTGCAATCTCACCATGTGCCCGGTAATCATGAGCCTCATACCAGGCACCCTGCTGTTCAGCACTTGTTTTTGGAGCGAGAGCTGTGGAGAGCAGCCAGCCTTCCGCTTGGAATCGCTGTTTTGCGCGACGGAGAAATTGGTTATATGCTTCGCGATCTGCTGGACGCAAGTATTCAAAGTCAAAATGAATATCGCGAAAGCCATATTTTCGTGCTGTTGCCACAATATTATTTAAGAATCGATTTTGCACTTCCATATCATTTAAGAGAATACGGCCAAGCTCGTCGCTGAACTGGTCATTTTCTTGATTGGAGATGACCATCATTAATACATTGTTATTCGCTGCGGCAATGGCAGGAAAGTCATTTAAGAGCGGCTCACGCAGAGAACCATCCCGAAGAGCCTGAAAATTAAATGGAGCCAGATAGGTTAAATAAGGAGCGGCTTCACGGGCCGCTTCTTCAAGGGCGGGCGCAACTGTTGTTCCCCGGGGCTCTACATAGGCATTAAATTCTGCAGCCGCTTTGGGCTGCTGTGGAATATAAAGACGGAAGCCAACTTGCAGCGGCTGGTTAACAGACAGGCCATTAATCCTAGCCAATTCTTGATAAGTTAAACCAAAACGCTGGGAAATGGAATAAAGACTATCACCGGGCTGAACCCAGTAAAAGCTGCCGACAATCGGAATAACAAGTGTTTGGCCGACGACCAGATTATTAGGGTTGGGTAGTTCATTTGCTTCTACTAGGTCTGCAGTGGTTGTGCCAAATGCCTGTGCAATACTTGTTAATGACTGACCAGGACGAACAACATGAATTTGCATAGCAATTCCCTCCTTATTACACACACTGCTACCATTTTATGAGGGGAACTTGCCAGTAATGTTATAATTATCTTCAGAAATAGGATCAATATTTGCTTTTAGCACCTGATTCATCATAAGAAGAGCATATTGATTATCTTCATCACAATTGGATGCAATACAATTTTTGGGCACAACCAATTGATATTCGCGCATATAAGCATCATTAGCAGTAAAAAGGACGCAAATATTCCCAGCGATTCCTGCTAAATATAACGTATCAATGTTAAGCTGATTCAGCAGAGTATTTAATGCTGTTCCAAAAAATCCAGAATGCTTTGGTTTAATTAAAAAATACTCGTCATCACGAGGTTGGATTTTTTGAATGACTTTATCACTAATAGCATTACTGCAATAATCAATAATTTTATAAAGGTTTGCCTGCCATAAATTATAGTGATCATTCACATAAATGACCGGGTGTTGATGATGGTGAAAATAAGCCCTTAAGGCATTAATGGGTACTGTAAGGTGATCTGCTTTTTCTGCTAATAAAGCACCTTCTTTAAATTGAAAGTCATTAATCATATCTATAATAATGAGAGCAGGAGTTATAGGTTTGGTCAAAATTTAATCACCGCCTTTAGCGTTTAGTGTTGTTTAAAATTCTGTTTTTAATCATACCGTGCTTTTAAGAGGGTGGTGCAGGAGTGAATGCAAGTGGAATACCATGAAGATGAGTATTATATGAAGGAAGCGATAAAGGAAGCCAAAAAGGCAGAGTTGCTAGACGAAGTTCCGATTGGAGCAGTGATTGTTTATAATGGTGAAATCATAGCAAGGGCTCATAATCTGCGGGAAACCGATCAAAACGCACTTGCACATGCGGAACTTCTTGCTATTGATGCAGCCTGTCAGCGGCTTGGGACATGGAGACTGGAGGATGCAGTTCTGTATGTTACATTAGAGCCGTGCCCGATGTGTTCTGGTGCAATTGTCTTATCTAGAGTGAAGCGGACGGTATATGGAGCAAAAGATCCGAAGGGCGGCTGTGCCGGGACACTGATGAATCTGCTGCAGGAAAGCCGATTTAATCATCAAAGCGAGGTTGCTTCTGGGGTTCTTGAGGAAGAATGCGGTGAATTGCTCTCAAGCTTCTTCAGAGCGCTGAGAAGTCGTAAGAAGGAAGCCAAAAAGCTGAGCAGACAAGGATTAAATAGTGTTACAGAAATTGACAATGGATAAGCATTGCTTTTTATATTGAATATTAGTATACTAATTATGCGTCGATAAGACGCCTAATATTGGTATCAACTTTGCCGTGCTAGGCGGGGAGGTAGCGGTGCCCTGTACTCGCAATCCGCTCTAGCGAGGCTGAATCCCTTCCTGAGGCTGGTATCCTGTAGGGTCTGCCTTAAGTAAGTGGTGTTGACGCCCGGGTCCTGCGCAATGGGAATCCATGAACCATGTCAGGTCCGGAAGGAAGCAGCATTAAGTGGACGCTCCCATGTGCCGCAGGGTTGCCTGGGCTGAGCTAACTGCTTAAGTAACGCTTATGGGCATCAGTCGACGGAAGGTGCACGGCAGTTATATGAATAAGTACAAACTCACTCTATATTTAGGGTGAGTTTTTTACATTTGGTTTTGGAAAAACACTTTTTTATAAGTTATAATAGACAAGACAATACATTAGGAAGGGGGCGTGTCAATGAGCTATCAGGCTTTATATCGTGTTTGGCGTCCGCAGCAATTTATTGATGTAGTCGGACAGGAACATGTGACAAAGACATTGCAGAACGCCCTGCTTCACAATAAAATTTCACATGCATACCTATTCTCTGGGCCGCGCGGAACAGGAAAAACAAGTGCGGCGAAAATTTTAGCCAAAGCCGTTAACTGTGAACGTGCACCTATTAATGAACCTTGCAATGAATGTTCGGCATGCAGGGGCATTACAGATGGATCTATTCCGGATGTGATTGAAATTGATGCCGCATCCAATAACGGCGTCGAAGAGATTCGGGATATTCGTGATAAAGTGAAGTATGCACCAAGCTCAGTAAAGTATAAGGTCTATATTGTCGATGAAGTTCATATGCTTTCCATTGGAGCTTTTAATGCTTTATTAAAAACATTGGAAGAACCGCCGAAGCATGTTATTTTTATACTGGCAACAACAGAGCCTCATAAAATTCCTCTTACCATCATTTCCAGATGTCAAAGATTTGATTTTAAGCGAATTACTGCACAGTCTATTGTGGGCAGAATGAAGCTGATTGTAGATGAAACTGGCATACAATATGATGAAAAGGCATTGCAAATTGTCGCCAGAGCAGCAGAGGGCGGTATGCGTGATGCTCTAAGCTTGCTCGATCAGGCTATATCATTCAGTGACGGGAAGGTTTCTGAAGAGGACGCACTAATGGTAACTGGCGCAGTTTCACAGAATTTTCTTAACAGGCTAGCATCGGCTGTTCAGCAAAAGGATGCTGCTGCCGGCTTAGAGGCATTGGAGGAGCTGCTGTTTCAAGGGAAAGATCCATCGCGTTTTATTGAAGACTTCATCTTATATTATCGGGATATGCTCTTATATAAAGCGGCACCAACTCTTGAAGAGTCGATGGAGAGAGTTATGCTGGATGATGACTTCAGATCTCTTTCTGATGAGATCAATGCGGCAGAAATCTATGAACTTATAGAAGTGCTGAGCAAATCACAGCAGGAAATGAGATGGACAAACCATCCGAGGATTTTCCTTGAGGTAGCCATTATGAAGCTCTGCCAGTTGGAGCGCAGTGGGTCGTCTGCTTCTAGTGCGGATATGAAGCCTCTTTTAGATAAAATCAACCAGCTAGAGCAGGAAGTGCTTGAGTTAAGGAAAAATGGTGTTTCGGCAAAAGAACCTGCTGAGCAGCCTGTGGCAAAGAAGCAGACGAGGAATTCACGTAAGGGCTACCAGGCACCAAGCGGGAAAGTAAATGAAATCTTAAAGAATGCAACAAAGCAGGATCTTATTAGTATTAAAAGCCGCTGGGGAGAAATGCTGGACAAACTCGTTCATAATCAAATGAGATCACAGGCAGCGCTTCTTAATGAAGCTGAGCCTGTAGCAGCCTCAGATCAGGCTTTTATTATAAAATTTAAATATGAAATACACTGTCAAATGGCTATGGATAACAGCCGATTCCTTGAAACACTGACAAATTCTCTTTACGAACTGATCGGAAAGAGAATGCAGATGATTGGTGTCCCGGATGAACAGTGGATGGATATCAGAGAAAGTTTTATTCAAAACCAGCGTGATGATTCAGATGGCGATGATGGTTTTGAAGCTAGGGAAGAGGAGCCATTTATTGCTGAGGCAAAGAAACTATTTGGTGATGAACTGCTTGAAATTAAAGACTAAAATAATGGAGGTTTTATAACTATGCGTGGTATGGGTAATATGCAAAATATGATGAAGCAAATGCAAAAGATGCAAAAGAAAATGGCTGAGGCTCAAGAAGAGCTGGGAGAAAAAAGAATTGAAGGTACTGCTGGCGGCGGCATGGTAACTGTCATTGTTTCAGGTCACAAAGAAGTGCTTGAAGTGAATATTAAGGAAGAGGTTGTTGATCCAGAAGATATCGAAATGCTTCAGGATTTAGTATTGGCAGCAACAAATGATGCTTTAAAGAAAGCGGATGAGCTGACAAATTCAACAATGGGCCAATTCACAAAAGGAATGAACTTGCCAGGAATGTTCTAATGATATAACAGGCGCCGCAGCCAGAGGTTTATTAAGCAACTTACCTCGATTCGTGCGGCGCTGTTTTATTACATTTGAAAAATCAGTGCAGTTTCTTATTATAATGATAAAAAAAGATAAGAATAGTGTCTAGCTCCAGTGACTAGCCTCTCTTGGGTCTAAGCGAGTCCAGAAAAAGGTCAAAGTGCGCCTGCTGTCTGGTTCGTCTTATACTTGTCGGGTAGAGGCAGGCGCTTGTGCTTTTCTATATAGGAGGATATTATGCATTATCCTGAACCAATATCAAAGCTCATAGATAGTTTTATGAAATTACCGGGAATTGGGCCAAAAACAGCAGCTCGTCTTGCCTTTTACGTATTGAATATGAAGGAGGATGTCGTACTAGATTTTGCTAAAGCGCTTGTTAATGCAAAACGAAACTTGAGCTATTGTTCTGTTTGCGGCCATATTACGGATCAGGATCCGTGTTATATTTGTGAGGATCAGCGTCGGGATCGAACATTGATTTGTGTTGTTCAAGATCCTAAAGATGTGATTGCTATGGAAAAGATGAAAGAATTTAATGGTCTCTACCATGTACTCCATGGAGCGATTTCTCCAATGGATGGAATTGGGCCAGAGGATATAAATATTCCTGATTTACTAAAAAGGCTTCAGGATGACACTGTCCAAGAGGTTATACTGGCTACAAACCCAAATATTGAAGGAGAAGCAACGGCCATGTATATCTCCAGACTTTTAAAACCATCGGGCATTAAGGCAACACGAATTGCTCACGGCTTGCCAGTCGGCGGCGATTTGGAATATGCCGACGAAGTAACGCTTTCAAAAGCGCTTGAAGGAAGAAGAGAAGTTTAAATCTGGAGGAATGAACATGTTTTTTCGTAAAAAGGGCTGGCTTCGGAAGGAATATGATGAAAAGCTGCTGCTGCAAATAGAAGAATTAAAGGCCAATTGGAAAAATCAAAGTACCCTTGTTGAGAAAAGCTTTGATATCACCGAAGAAGCAATTAGTGATGCTAAGCTGGCAGAAGCTAAATATTTTTTTCTATTTAAAGAAGCAAAAAAAAGAAACGTAACAGTGAGATATTAAATCTGTAATTGAACACTGCTCTTAGGTCTATTTGTATAAATTAAACATAAATTTAATAGTACAAGTTGTCTGAGAGGAGAGATTAGAATTATGGATCCGATTATTGTTATCTCGGTCCTGGGAGGACTGATTTTATTAGTTCTCTTAATGGGAGCTCCTATGAAGCCAGTCCGGTTTATTGGACAAAGCTTTGTTAAGCTATTAATAGGAGCACTCTTTTTATTTTTTTTAAATGCTTTTGGAAATCAGTTTGGCATCCATGTACCAATTAACCTGGTTACCTCTGCAATATCTGGATTTTTAGGTATTCCAGGTTTATTTTCTTTAGTAGCGATCCAAACGTGGGTGCTTTAATATTGAAGAGCTGAAGAGTTTTTGTCCTCTTCGGCTTTTTTTATGCAAAGATAGAATTATATTTCATCTTTTAGCGGCAAAGGTTGATTCTAACCTTCCGGTATATATACAGGAGCTATCTCAAACTTCAACATGTAAAATAATAAGTATTTAACTTTAGTATTTTTGATTTTGAAAAAAAGATAAAAATAGTGTTGACTTTGCCTATACACGCTGATATTATATTAAGAGTCGTCACAACGACACATACTCGGTTTTGAAAAAACATTAAAAAAAGATGTTGACAAAACGGGTTAATAAATGATATATTAATAAAGTCGCCTCTGAGCGGCGGAGTTAATAAAATTGCTCTTTGAAAACTGAACGAACAATAAAACGTCAACGTTTAAAAAAAGATTCTTCGGAATTAACAATGTACATTATGTACACAAGAGCTAATCAACTCTTTCTTGGAGAGTTTGATCCTGGCTCAGGACGAACGCTGGCGGCGTGCCTAATACATGCAAGTCGAGCGGACGGATGGGAGCTT
>NZ_WBOT01000018.1:0-2571 GCF_008923265.1 Bacillus mesophilum
AGAAGGTAAAAGCCCTGTAGTTGAAACTTCGTTCCCTCCAGAGTGGATCCTGAGTACGGCGGGACACGAGAAATCCCGTCGGAAGCAGGGAGGACCATCTCCCAAGGCTAAATACTCCCTAGTGACCGATAGTGAACCAGTACCGTGAGGGAAAGGTGAAAAGCACCCCGGAAGGGGAGTGAAATAGTTCCTGAAACCGTGTGCCTACAAGTAGTCAGAGCCCATTTACGGGTGATGGCGTGCCTTTTGTAGAATGAACCGGCGAGTTACGATTACATGCAAGGTTAAGTTGATAAGACGGAGCCGCAGCGAAAGCGAGTCTGAATAGGGCGAATGAGTATGTGGTCGTAGACCCGAAACCAGGTGATCTACCCATGTCCAGGTTGAAGTTCAGGTAACACTGAATGGAGGACCGAACCCACGCACGTTGAAAAGTGCGGGGATGAGGTGTGGGTAGCGGAGAAATTCCAATCGAACTTGGAGATAGCTGGTTCTCTCCGAAATAGCTTTAGGGCTAGCCTCATGTAGTAAGAGTCTTGGAGGTAGAGCACTGTTTGGACTAGGGGCCCTCATCGGGTTACCGAATTCAGACAAACTCCGAATGCCAAAGACTTATCCATGGGAGTCAGACTGCGAGTGATAAGATCCGTAGTCAAGAGGGAAACAGCCCAGACCACCAGCTAAGGTCCCAAAGTATACGTTAAGTGGAAAAGGATGTGGAGTTGCTTAGACAACCAGGATGTTGGCTTAGAAGCAGCCACCATTTAAAGAGTGCGTAATAGCTCACTGGTCGAGTGACTCCGCGCCGAAAATGTACCGGGGCTAAACGTATCACCGAAGCTGTGGATGGACACCATCAGGTGTCCGTGGTAGGAGAGCGTTCTAAGGGCGTTGAAGCTAGACCGTAAGGACTGGTGGAGCGCTTAGAAGTGAGAATGCCGGTATGAGTAGCGAAAGATGGGTGAGAATCCCATCCACCGAATGCCTAAGGTTTCCTGAGGAAGGCTCGTCCGCTCAGGGTTAGTCGGGACCTAAGCCGAGGCTGAAAAGCGTAGGCGATGGACAACAGGTTGATATTCCTGTACCACCAAAATCCGTTTGAGTGATGGGGGGACGCAGGAGGATAGGGTAAGCGCGCTGTTGGATTAGCGCGTCCAAGCAGTTAGGCTGCAAGTGAGGCAAATCCCGCTTGCATACGGCTGAGCTGTGACGGCGAGGGAAATATAGTACCGAAGTTCTTGATTCCACACTGCCAAGAAAAGCCTCTAGCGAGGATTAGGTGCCCGTACCGCAAACCGACACAGGTAGGCGAGGAGAGAATCCTAAGGTGAGCGAGAGAACTCTCGTTAAGGAACTCGGCAAAATGACCCCGTAACTTCGGGAGAAGGGGTGCTCATTAGGGTGTTAAAGCCTTGATGAGCCGCAGTGAATAGGCCCAGGCGACTGTTTAGCAAAAACACAGGTCTCTGCGAAGCCGCAAGGCGAAGTATAGGGGCTGACGCCTGCCCGGTGCTGGAAGGTTAAGAGGAGGGGTTAGCGCAAGCGAAGCTCTGAATCGAAGCCCCAGTAAACGGCGGCCGTAACTATAACGGTCCTAAGGTAGCGAAATTCCTTGTCGGGTAAGTTCCGACCCGCACGAAAGGCGTAACGATCTGGGCACTGTCTCAACGAGAGACTCGGTGAAATTATAGTACCTGTGAAGATGCAGGTTACCCGCGACAGGACGGAAAGACCCCGTGGAGCTTTACTGTAGCCTGATATTGAATTTTGGTACAGCTTGTACAGGATAGGTAGGAGCCTGAGAAACCGGAGCGCCAGCTTCGGTGGAGGCGTCGGTGGGATACTACCCTGGCTGTATTGAAATTCTAACCCGCGCCCCTGATCGGGGCGGGAGACAGTGTCAGGTGGGCAGTTTGACTGGGGCGGTCGCCTCCTAAAATGTAACGGAGGCGCCCAAAGGTTCCCTCAGAATGGTTGGAAATCATTCGTAGAGTGTAAAGGCACAAGGGAGCTTGACTGCGAGACCTACAAGTCGAGCAGGGACGAAAGTCGGGCTTAGTGATCCGGTGGTTCCGCATGGAAGGGCCATCGCTCAACGGATAAAAGCTACCCCGGGGATAACAGGCTTATCTCCCCCAAGAGTCCACATCGACGGGGAGGTTTGGCACCTCGATGTCGGCTCATCGCATCCTGGGGCTGTAGTCGGTCCCAAGGGTTGGGCTGTTCGCCCATTAAAGCGGTACGCGAGCTGGGTTCAGAACGTCGTGAGACAGTTCGGTCCCTATCCGTCGTGGGCGCAGGAAATTTGAGAGGAGCTGTCCTTAGTACGAGAGGACCGGGATGGACGCACCGCTGGTGTACCAGTTGTCTTGCCAAAGGCATCGCTGGGTAGCTATGTGCGGAAGGGATAAGTGCTGAAAGCATCTAAGCATGAAGCCCCCCTCGAGATGAGATTTCCCATAGCGTCAAGCTAGTAAGAACCCTGAAAGATGATCAGGTTGATAGGTCAGAGGTGGAAGCGTGGCGACACGTGCAGCTGACTGATACTAATCGTTCGAGGACTTAACCACA
>NZ_WBOT01000019.1:0-1956 GCF_008923265.1 Bacillus mesophilum
AACGGTACAGAATTATGGGGTGATTTTAGTAAAGTTGAAGAAGAATTCTTATCTTATTAAAAGTCACGAGGGCGATTTTTACATAGAGGGAAATTGCATTTTCTATTCCACTAAAGGGGCAGGTTAGTGTAAGAAGAAAAAAACACAATTTGCAGAATAATAAATTATCAACAAGTTAGAGAGGTGATTATTATTGTTCTTTGAGATAACAATCCAGTTTCGTGTTACTAACTTTCAAGAAGGCTATAAGTGGTATAAAACATTCTTAAATAAGGAAGCAGATTTTGTTCCTCATGAAGGTTTTGCAGAGTGGGAAGTAATACCTGGTTGTTGGCTACAAATAGCGGAGGGTATACCTTCAGAAGGTAGTGGCCCACTTCGTTTAGGAGTTAAAAAGATTTATGCAGAAAAGATAAGATTAAAAGAACAGTTAGATGTTGCCGACTTTGAGATTTACTCTCGTGAAGAAGTTCCTGTAAAATGGGGAACATTAACAGATCCTTGGGGTAACCACATTGGTCTGTTTGAGTATATAAATAAAAATGAAGAAGATGAAAGAATCAAAGCTATAATACGAATTTGAGTATAGTATATAAAATGATTCATGGCAGCCTTCTTTTCTTTATTATTCAGGACTGTTAGTGCTTATATAAAGAACAAAAGGAGAGTTTATTAACTCTCCTTTTTAAATAGCCAGTTAATTAATTCTTTTCCCTGTTTACTAGTAATTTCTTCTTTGGAAATACCTTTAAGTATAGAACGCCAAGAAGCAATTAACACTAATTCTAGGGGTAAATCGTTGTTATTATTTAAGTCAGAAAGGAATCGTTCAATCCTATCTGTTTTATTAGTTGGATTGGGTTCACTAATCAAGCGTGAGAATTCATTTTTTGTGACGAAATCCATTCCAGTAATCATAGAAGCTTTAATAGCCTCATTTGGATTATCAAATAATGAGGCAGCACCCTCCATTCTATCCAAAATTCTTTGCTCTATTTCTGTTCTAATAACCTCATACAATTTCGCTTTAGATCCAAAGTGATGATATACGGCCCCAGTTGTCATTTGTGCTTTTTCTGCTAATTCTGTGATATTGACTCCTTCAAATCCCTTTTTACTAAACTCCTCTAAGGCAACTGTAATTAGTCTATCTTTATTAGTTCCTGGTATAGGTATCCATTCTTTCATCATAAAAATAGTTTACCATATTGACAATTATCAAGTAAATATATTACGATATACATAATCATCTTATGTTTTACATAATTAAATTATGTGTATTGGAGGTAAATAATTATGAAGTTGAGCTTTTTGTATCATCCTGTTAATGATCTAAAGGAATCCTTAACATTTTATCGAGATGTACTTGGGTTTGAAGAAGCTTGGCGTGAAGGGAGTCATACGATTGCTTTGAGCATACCTAATTCGGAGCAGCGAATTATGCTGGAGGCAGACGAACACGATTTAGGAGCTGGCGGAGTATTCTTAGTTGATAGTGTTGATGATTTTTATGAAGAGAATCAAACGAAAGTAAAATTTGTGAAGAACCCTATTGATATTCCTCCAGGTAGATATGCTATCTATTTAGACGATTCAGGAAACCCATTTCGTATAATTGATTTTTCTAAAGAAGATTAAAATAAAGAAAAACAGGTAGATATTTACCTGTTTTTCTTTATGAAATATTAGTTTGTGGAATAGTTTACTTAAACAAACGGGGGCTTTCCTTAAATAAATGGGAAGCCTTTTCTTATGGAGTTATAGGGGCAGTTTAGATGAATAGGGAATGATATCATAAATGTATATAAACGTAAAAATATAAGACTTAGTTTGAGGTGTTTTACTCTTGAATAAGACTCAAGTAAAGGTTTATTTCAGCTTGTTTGGAGATGACTTTCCAATAAATGACGTAACTGAAAAGTTAGAAGTAATACCTACTGAAACTTATAAAAAAGG
>NZ_WBOT01000001.1:0-993224 GCF_008923265.1 Bacillus mesophilum
ACTCTCATTTTCATTTAAATATCGTTGAACAGCCTCTAATTTATCTTCAGCAGTAAATTTAGCCATAGAAAAACTGCACCTCCAATTGTTAGATGGTGTCTAACAATTGGGGTGCAGTTCATTTCGAAGGTTTTTTTCGTGTTTATAATCTTATAATAGGAATAGGAGTGTTCGTTATAAGAAGAAATATTTATCTGCGTTTTCTTCCAAGTCCCATCGCATTTTCCATTTTTTTAATCATCTTTTGAGCTGCTTTATTTGCCTTATCTGCTCCATTATCCAAGATGATATCCAGTTCTTCTGAAGACATTAATTCATGGTATTTATCTTGGATTGGTTTTAAGGCATTTACAACAATGTGTGCTAAATCACCCTTAAAATCTCCATACCCTTTACCTTCATACATCGCTTCAATATCGCTAATTTTTTTTCCAGTAAAGATGGAATATATCGTTAATAGATTTGATACACCAGGTTTAAGTTCTTTGTCATATTTCACAATGCCATCAGAGTCTGTGACTGCGCTTTTAATTTTCTTTTCAATCACTTTTGGTTCATCTAAGATCGAAATAAACGATTTTGTATTTGGGTCTGATTTGCTCATTTTCTTCGTTGGTTCTTGGAGGGACATAATTCTTGCACCAACTTTAGGGATACGAACTTCAGGAATAGTAAAGATATCGTTATACTTTTTATTAAATCTTTCTGCTAAATCTCTTGTTAATTCCAAATGCTGCTTTTGATCTTCTCCAACTGGAACTAAATCAGTGCTATAAAGTAGAATGTCAGCAGCCATTAATGGGGGATATGTTAATAATCCAGCAGATACTGCATCTTTGCCTTCTGATTTATCCTTAAATTGGGTCATTCTTTCTAATTCACCAATGTATGATACGCACTGCATCATCCATCCCGCTTGGGCATGTGCTGGCACTTCGGATTGGACAAACAAAGTTGCCTTTTCGGGATCAATACCTACAGCAATATAAAGTGCAGCAAGGCTGCGGATGTTTTTTCTCAGTTCCAGACGATCTTGAGGAACTGTTATAGCATGCTGGTCAACAATGCAAAAATAACAGTTGTATTCATTTTGCAACTCAATAAATTGTTTGAGTGCACCAATATAGTTGCCAAGCGTGATGGTACCGCTTGGCTGGATACCTGAAAAGATGGTTTTCATGTTTTATTCCTCCTTGGATTATGGATGAGAAGAGAAAAAAAGGCAGCAAAAAGACCATTCGTCCCTAATATTTAGGGACGAATGGTCCGCGTTGCCACCCTAATTACTCAAAATGAGTCACTCTGTACCCGCAAAACTGCAGGCTGCCTAATAACGCAGACAAGACGTAAAATAAAGAAAATGATTCTTTATAATTTAAGCTCCAAAGTCCATTCTATTTACCCGGATTCCTGTTCCCACCAGCCACAGGATCTCTAAAAACCAGACAGTAAATGTACTACTCTTCATCATAGCCATTCTTTTATTAGTTAGTAAGATTATTATATAAGAAACTTAATTTGAATTCAAATGCATTGACTGATATTTTGCCCATTTAAAAAATCCATTTCAATTTATTGAATAGAGGAGAAGGAGAGATTTGTCGAAAATTGACCCTTTTCGTAAAAAAAATTTAATCTTTAAAGTGTTAGTATATTAATATTTTTCAGCAAATTAGTCCCTATGGTAGAACTTTCCTACTAAAAACTTACTTGCAATCAAGAAATAAAATACTTATAATAAAAATCACCAAACAATTTCTTTACAAAAATGTTACATTCTCAATAAAATTTAATTGTCTATCAGCATATTTTATGCAAAACTCAAACTCTGATGTAAGTTTTCATACTTATTACTCCAAAACTAGCATTAACCTTTATATTTAGATTTAATTATCAGAATATAGAGGATAATCAATCTTTGAGCATAGGTTAACTTATATTACGACGATAGAAGTGGTTTGCACTTTTTTCTTTAATGTAAAAAGACAGACTATTTCAGCAATATATGTCAGGAGGACAATTGTGTTTTAGGAGATTTTTTGTACAAGCTCAGTTTGGGGAAAAATAATAGGGGGTTTTACCGTGAACAAAAAGAGATTTTCATTTCTCTTCAGCATCTTGCTTGTACTCAGCATGTTCCTTGCAGCATGTAGCGGCGGCGATGACAACGCTGATGGCGGCGATGGCGGCGACGGCGGATCTGATGTAGAACAAAATTTAAGTGTTAATATCAATACTGAACCACCTTCCTTACACCCAGGTTTAGCTAAGGATTCAACTTCTGGTACTGTACTTCGCCAAACAATGGAAGGATTAACTCGTATTGGCAAAGAGGGTACACCTGAAGAAGCAATGGCTGAAAGCTGGGAAGTTTCAGATGACCAAAAAGTTTACACTTTTAAAATTCGTGAAGCTCAATGGTCAAATGGTGATCCTGTAACTGCTAACGATTTTGAAGCAGCATGGAAATGGGCTATTGACCCAGCTAACCAATCTGAGTATGCATACCAATTAAACTATATCGCTGGTGCTGAAGCAGCTAATACTGGCGAAGGTTCACTTGATGATGTAGGTGTTAAAGCAATTGATGAAAAAACTTTAGAAGTAACTCTTGCAAATCCAACTCCGTTTTTCTTAGAGTTGACTGCATTCTATACTTACTTACCATTTAACAGCAAGGTAGCTGAAGCTAACGCAGAATGGGCTAACGATGCTGGTGATGATTATACAACTAACGGGCCTTTCCATATGACTGAATGGGCTCACAGTGATAAGATTGTCCTTGAAAAGAGCGATACTTACTGGGATAAAGAGGCTGTAAAATTAGACACAATTGAAATGATCATGGTAAACGATCCAAATACAGAACTATCTATGTTTGATAACGGTGAACTTGATTGGGCAGGAGCTCCAACTGGTGCACTTCCATTAGATGCACTTCCTGCATTAAAAGATGAAGGCCGTTTAATTACTGAACCAATTGCAGGAACTTACCTGTACAAATTTAATACAACTGTTGAACCATTCAACAATGCAAATATCCGTAAAGCGTTTGCACATGCAATTAACCGTCAAGAGTTAATTGATAATGTTACACAAGGTGAGCAGCTTCCAGCAATGGCGCTTGTACCACCAACAATGTTCTCAGAGAACGAAGAAGGCTATTTCCCTGATAATGACATGGAAGCAGCAAAAGAATTCTTAGCTGCTGGTCTTGAAGAACTAGGACTAAGTGATGCTTCTGAACTTCCTGCAATCACTCTTTCTTACAACACATCTGAAGGCCACCAAAAGATTGCACAAGCAATCCAAGATATGTGGACTCAAAATCTTGGTGTTGAAGTAACACTTAACAACCAAGAGTGGGCTGTATACTTAGACAGCGTACATGCTTTAGATTACCAAGTTGCTCGTATGGGCTGGTTAGGTGACTTTAACGACGGAATCAACTTCCTTGAAGCTTATCGTGATGCTGATGGCGGTAACAATGATACTGGCTGGGAAGATCCTGAATTCCAAGAATTACTTGCTCAATCTGCGACAGAAACAGATCCAGATGCTCGTCAGCAGCTGTTAAAAGATGCTGAAGCGATCTTTATGGATGCAATGCCTGTAGCACCAATCTATTTCTACACAAATAACTGGGTTCAAAACGAAAACTTAAAAGATGTTGCAATTTCTGGTCTTGGAGATGCTCAATTCAAATGGGCATATTTTGAATAATCAATAGTAATTTGACGAAAGGTATATGGGACCAAGTTTCCCATATACCTTCGTTTCTGTAAGTTGAAGCCGCAAATTCGACCAATTAATAACAAAAATGTATATGTTTTTGCAAGGATGGTCTTCTTATAAAAAGTATTAATATGGAGGTGTTGTCAATGGCTAAATATATAGGGAAACGTTTGTTGTACATGCTTATTTCATTATGGCTTATTGTTACAGCAACGTTCTTTTTTATGCGCATGGCACCTGGAAACCCGTTTACATCTGAGAAGCAGTTACCTCCCGAAATTGAAGCGAACTTAAATGCACACTATGGATTAGATCAGCCATGGTACGTTCAATACGGGGAATATTTACTAAGAATCTTAAAATGGGATTTTGGCCCGTCATTTAAGTATAAGAGTCAAACAGTTAATGACTTAATCAGCGAAGGTTTCCCGGTTTCATTTCTACTAGGATTAGAAGCAATCTTTTTAGCAGTTGCAATTGGTGTATTGTTAGGAATTATCGCTGCCCTGAAACACAATAAGTGGCAGGATTACACGGCAATGATTGTCGCGGTACTAGGTATATCTGTTCCATCCTTTATTATGGCATCATTCCTGCAATATTTTCTTGCAATCAAATGGGGGATCTTCCCTGTTGCCAGATGGGAAGGATTTATGTACACCATTCTCCCAGCACTTGCACTTGCTTCAACGCCAATGGCATTTATCGCTCGTTTAACTCGTTCGAGTATGCTAGAGGTACTTGCAAATGATTATATTAAAACAGCCAAATCTAAAGGTTTAAGTAGTGGTGCAATTACGGTCAAGCATGCGATTCGTAACGCTATGCTTCCTGTTGTTACATACATGGGTCCGCTTACGGCCAGTATTTTAACAGGTAGCTTTGTTATTGAAAGAATCTTTGGTTTACCAGGACTAGGTGCACACTTTGTAACAAGTATCTCTAACCGGGATTACACAGTTATTATGGGTGTAACGGTATTCTATAGTATTCTATTACTCGTATCTATTCTCCTTGTAGACATTGCATACGGAATCATCGACCCACGCATTAAGCTTGCCGGCGGGAAGAAGGGAGAGTAAACCATGGAAATATCAAAAGATAAATTTAAAGTAGTTGGAACCCAGCTGGAAGATGCTGAAAAGATATCGAAACCGAGCCTCTCCTTTTGGAAAGATGTTTTCGTTCGTTTCCGTAAAAATAAACTGGCATTATTCGGTTTAGTTTTATTAGCAATTCTCATCTTTATGGCGATCTTTGGTCCAATGATGACAGAATATGATTATAAGCAAAATGATCTGGCTAACAAAAACCAGGCACCATCTTCAGAGCATTGGTTTGGAACAGATGATTTAGGCCGTGACGTTTTTACTCGTACATGGGAAGGTGCCCGCATCTCGATCTTTATCGGTGTTGCAGCAGCTCTAATTGACCTATGTATTGGTGTAATCTGGGGTGGAATTGCCGGCTACAAAGGCGGTCGTACAGATGAGTTTATGATGCGCTTTGCCGACATTCTTTATGGAATTCCATATCTGCTATTAGTTATTCTATTGATGGTTGTGCTAGGTCAAGGTTTAGGAACAATGATTCTGGCCATGACGATTACCGGCTGGATTAACATGTCACGTATTGTACGTGGACAAGTTCTCTCGCTGAAAAATCAAGAGTACGTGCTTGCTGCTAAGACACTAGGGGCAAATACAACAAGAATTATGGGTAAACACTTAATTCCAAATGCCATGGGACCAATCCTGGTTACCATGACGTTAACTGTACCATCTGCTATCTTTACTGAAGCATTTTTAAGCTTCCTTGGACTTGGTTTAACACCGCCGCTTGCGAGCTGGGGAACAATGGCTAATGATGGATTGCCTGCATTGCGTTACTACCCATGGCGTTTATTCTTCCCTGCTATCTTTATCTGTTTAACTATCTTTGCATTTAATGTAGTTGGCGATGGCTTGCGCGACGCTCTTGATCCAAGATTACGTAAATAGGAGTGAGAATATGGAAAAAATACTTGAAGTCAAAGATTTAAAAGTCTCATTCCAAACTTATGGAGGACAAGTTCAAGCAGTTCGTGGTGTGAGCTTTGATCTTCATAAAGGTGAGACGCTTGCTATAGTTGGTGAATCTGGTTCTGGTAAAAGTGTAACTTCCCAGACGATTATGAAATTAATTCCTATGCCTCCTGGACAAATTACCGGCGGACAAATTCTTTTTAATGGCGATGACATTGTTCCAAAGTCAGAAAAAGAAATGGAAAATATCCGTGGAAAAGAAATCAGTATGATCTTCCAAGATCCAATGACTTCTTTAAACCCAACAATGCGTGTTGGAACTCAGATTATGGAAGTTCTTATTAAGCACCAAAACATGTCCAAGCCAGAAGCAAAAAACCGTGCAACTGAATTGCTTCGTCTAGTTGGTATTCCAATGCCGGAAAAACGTGTTGTTCAGTACCCTCATGAGTTTTCTGGCGGTATGAGACAGCGTGCAATGATTGCAATTGCTTTGGCAGCTAGTCCTAAGCTTTTAATTGCCGATGAGCCAACAACAGCATTGGATGTAACAATTCAAGCGCAAATTCTTGATTTAATGAAAGAACTGCAAAATAAGATGGACACTTCAATCATCTTTATCACGCATGACCTTGGTGTGGTAGCAAATGTTGCTGATCGTGTTGCTGTCATGTATGCTGGACAAATCGTAGAGATGGGAACGGTTGATGAAATTTTCTATGATCCACGTCATCCATATACATGGGGTTTGCTTGCCTCAATGCCAAGTCTTGATAATGACAACGATGCAGAGCTGGCTGCGATCCCAGGAACACCTCCGGATTTAACAAATCCGCCTAAGGGGGATGCGTTTGCTGCTCGTAATCAATATGCATTGGCAATTGATTTTGAAGAAGAACCGCCAATGTTCCAAATTTCTGAAACTCATTTTGCAAAAACATGGCTGCTTCATCCGGATGCACCGCAAGTAAATCCGCCTGAATCTGTAATGAAGCGTATACGCAAATTATCCTCTAACTTTGAGAAGCCTGTACTTGTTAAGGAGGGTAAATAACAATGGCTGAGAAGCTTTTACAAATTAAAAACTTAAAGCAGCACTTTAATGTGGGCAGACCCAATATGGTTAAAGCTGTTGATGGAATCACATTTGATATTTACAAAGGTGAAACTTTAGGGCTTGTTGGTGAATCTGGATGCGGAAAATCAACAACTGGCCGTACCATTATTCGTCTATATGATGCAACAGACGGTGAAGTGCTGTTTGAAAACGAAAATGTTCATGGAAAAAAATCTGCAAAAGAACTGAAAAAGTTCAATCGTAAAATGCAAATGATTTTCCAGGATCCTTATGCTTCTTTAAACCCTCGTATGACTGTAGCTGATATTATTGCTGAAGGCATTGATATACACGGTCTTGCAAAATCAAAGAAAGAGCGTATGGAAAAGGTTTATGAGCTCTTAGAAACAGTTGGTTTAAATAAAGAACACGCCAACCGTTATCCGCATGAGTTTTCCGGCGGTCAAAGACAGCGTATCGGAATTGCCCGTGCACTTGCAGTAGATCCTGAATTCATCATTGCTGATGAGCCGATTTCTGCATTGGACGTTTCGATCCAAGCTCAAGTTGTTAACCTTATGAAAAAGCTGCAGCGTGAAAAAGGACTTACGTACTTATTTATCGCCCATGATCTTTCCATGGTTAAATATATAAGTGACCGAATTGGAGTAATGTATTTCGGGAAGCTTGTTGAACTTGCTTCTGCAGAGGACCTATACAATAATCCAATTCATCCATATACGCAGTCGCTTCTGTCTGCTATTCCTCTTCCGGATCCTGAGTCTGAACGTACACGTAAGCGTAAATCATACGATCCTGCTATTCATAACTATGCTTCAGATGAGAAGGTTGAAATGCGTGAAGTAGCCCCTGGCCACTATGTGTATTGCTCTGAAAAGGAATTAAAACAGTATCAGGCACAATATAAGCACTAAACACGAAACGATCTCTTTATAAGGGATCGTTTTTTTTATAAAAGGACGATGCAACGTATGTTAATTATAGAGTCATTTAATTAACAGTATAAATAAAATATTCAGTTATTCTTTAGTCCTTTTATCCACTAACTTACTTTTTACTATCATACACTAAAAATAATGTAATTACTATTATAAATTTTCAATTAATTGTATTACTTTTAACATTTCCCTCATTATGAAGGAAAATGCCAGTTAATAAAAAATTTTGTCTATAAATGTATTAATTTCTTGTCGAAAGATTGATAAACTGTACGAAAGGGTACGGAGAGAAGGAGGGGAGGAGGACAGCTATGAACAATAAAAGTATATTCAGCGTTATCAGTTTAATCGTATTTCTATTAGTCTTAAATCTATCACCACAGCATTCTTTTGCAGAGGATGAGGAGTCTGTCAAAATGAACGGAACGATGCCGCAAAAAAAATTCTTTGACTTGAAAAGGGAGCTGCCAGAGGTTATCAATAGGTTTACATTTGATTCAGGTTATACGTTCACTTATCCAGATGCAGTTAGAGGCGTATACGTTACAGGGCATTCTGCAGGAGGGGAGAGATTTGACTCATTAATCAATCTAATTAATGGAAGTGATTTGAATGCAATGGTCATTGATATTAAGGATGATTGGGGTAATCTAACTTACATACCAGAGGAAAATTCCCCTTATTCTTCGATTGGAAAGCCATATATTAAGAATCCTAAAACTATGATGGACACTCTTCAGGAAAATCAAATTTATCCGATCGCAAGGGTAGTTGTGTTTAAGGATACGGAGCTTGCTAATAAAAAACCTGAATGGTCTTTTAAAGATGGAGATAAAGTATGGAAGAACGGCCGCGGGGAGTCTTTTGTGAATCCATTTTTAAAGGAAGTCTGGGATTATAATGTAGATTTGGCGATTGAAGCGGCAAAGATGGGCTTTCAGGAAATCCAATTTGATTATGTGCGTTTTCCAGAAGGGTTTGAGACTCGAGATAATGAATTAAGCTACAATCATGGGGATTATACGGATGAGTCCTCTGAAAACGTGCAAAAAAGGGTTAGTGCTGTAACTGATTTCGTAGCTTATGCGAAAGATAAATTAAAACCATATGGTGTGAAGGTGTCTGTTGATATTTTTGGCTATTCAGCAACATTGCCGGAAGCACCAGGGATTGGGCAAAATTTCTCAAAGATTTCTGAAAATGTCGATGTCATATCCTCTATGATTTATCCAAGCCATTGGACATCTTATTTTGGGATCGCAAAGCCTGATTTAGAGCCATATAAACTGGTAAGCGAATATGCAAAGCTTGAGAATAAAAAGCTTGGTGAACTTGAATCATCCCCAGTCTCAAGGCCATGGCTTCAAGATTTTACTGCTTCTTATTTAGGAAGTGGAAATTATCTGGAATACGGAAAAGAAGAGGTTGAAGCGCAAATTAAAGCTCTGAATGAAAACGGCATAGATGAATTTCTATTATGGAATGCAGGAAATTCCTATACTGAAGATGTGGATTATACACCTTTAGACTAAAAAGTTTTCAATATAATGATTTATAAGGGAAGACATATAAGAAAGCAGTGCCAAATGTTAGTTAATTAACTGGCAATCGGGCTGCTTTTTCTTTATTCTATTGTGTCATTTGACAAACCATTCTAATACGTTATGATGGAAGGGCCAAGCGATAAAGGCTTGCATCATACTAACTTCCAGTATTTTAATTTCTTTGCTGCAGATAATTAGTATACAAAAGGAAGATAAAGCAGCATGCAGAGACCTTATAAGATAAACCTCCACCTTTCTTCTCAAATGTATCCATAATTGAACAGGTTTTCATTTAATATCGTTATCTCATACGATTAAAAAGCATGTTTTTTTCATAAAAACATGCATGAACTGACTGTTATTTACGAATACTTCATTTGATGCGTTACTTCATAACGATTGAACGCAAGCAGTATATACAATATATGAGCGGAAAGCTGGGAGCTTATCATGCTGGAAAGAATACTTCGCCTAGTTTCTACTAGGTAAAAAAAGGAGAAGATCCATGCATTGGTATGAAAAATTAAATCAATATTTTCCGATTGAAGAAATGAAATCAAAAGAGCATATGGAAACATTGCTTGATGAACAGTCAGAAATTTATTATAAAGATGAAGGAGCACATCATGTCTTAATGTATGTGGAACTTGACCATTTTGTTTTTATTGATTATTTATTTGTATCTAAAGATGCCCGTGGGATGGGCCTTGGCAAAAAGCTGCTTGCCAAGATGAAGGATAAAGGGAAGCCGATCATTTTAGAGGTTGAACCAGTTAATTATGACGATACTGATACAGAGAAGCGCCTGCGTTTCTATAAGCGTGAAGGATTTAAACATGCACAGTCTATTGGATATCGCAGAAGATCACTGGCTACGAAAGAAATCAATGCAATGGAAATCCTCTATTGGGCACCGCATAATGAATCAGAAGATACTATTTTCGAAGCAATGAAGACAACCTATGAACTTGTGCACACTTATAAGGATAAGCAATTTTATGGAGAGTCTTACCAGAAGGTAAATGAAGTCCTGACCTTTGATGAAAAAGAGAGCGGAAAAAACGTTCTTGATCGCCTATAAAATAACAGATGGACATAAAGTTTTATTCAAATAAATGATTCAGCTCATGGCAAAACCGAACGATTTAACAGATTTCCTTTCATTATCTGTTAAATCGTTCGGTTTTTATTTTAATTTCCTGAACTTATAGCAAAAGATACTCATCTTATGAGTAAAGATTGAATCACTGCGGATAGCAGCATGCTTGCAGTGAAAGTTAGCATTATTCTCCACGGTAAGCCCTTTCTAACAGGAGAACTATTCAGTGACATTAAAACCTTTTTTCAATTTAATATCTTTAATTGAGAAAATATTAATGAAATTAAGTTTAAAACTTGTAAAAAGGGGTACTTATTTAATATAAAAGACCCTAATTAAAAGCGAAAATGTGAATAGTTTGTGAACGTTTTATTGTTTTAAATGAAAAATGAAACTTTTTCACGCTTCAATCGTCTTATATAGTGTAAAAGAAAATTTACTGTTTAACCTAAAAGATCATCTCATACTTTTAGGGTGTTTATAAAAACTTATATCCAATGGGCTTCTATTAGTGTATAATAGATAATACAAATTACTTTTTTAAAGTGATTTTAATTTACAAAGCTCCAAGTTTTATAAACAAGAAAAAAAATCTAACAATAGATCTAATAATATGTCTAAATTAAGGGAGTGTGAATTTGTAAAATGGTCACATTATACACTTCACCAAGTTGCACATCTTGCAGGAAAGCGAAACAATGGTTAGAGGAGCATGAAATTCCATATAAAGAAAGAAATATTTTTTCTGAGCCATTATCAATTGAAGAAATTAAAGAAATTCTTCGAATGACAGAGGACGGTACAGATGAAATTATTTCAACTCGTTCAAAAACGTTCCAAAAATTAGATGTTAATCTTGAGACAATGCCTCTTCAAAATTTATTTGAATTGATTAAAGATAATCCCGGTCTGCTTAGACGCCCAATTATTATTGATGAGAAACGTTTACAGGTTGGTTATAATGAAGATGAAATTAGACGATTCCTTCCAAGAAAGGTACGTACGTATCAGCTTCGTGAAGCACAGCGACTTGTTAATTAAAATTTCTAAGCCTTCTTTCAACTGATGAAAGAAGGTTTTTATTTGTGCTTTTATATACGGAGAAACACACTAGATCACCCGTTTTATAGGCACAATTCTCTTTTCTTGTAGATGCGCTATATTTCTGTTAAAATACATTAACTACTTTTAAAAAGAGGAATTAGGCATATAACGGTTTTTAAGGAATCATGCTTTTTTAATTCCCTTTATTCTGTTTTTATCATAAAATATAAGTACAAGGCACATAATTTGGACTTAATCGTAGGCCTTTGCTCTAAAAGAATGGTTAAAACAGATTAACCTGTTCTATACTGGGTATATGGAGAAAAAGTAACTATTTAAGGGTCTTTAGTCCCTTCAACCATAGCCAGAAGGGAGAGTTGTTGTATGGAAATTGAACGTATTAATGATAATACAGTTAAGTTTTACATTTCTTACATTGATATAGAGGAAAGAGGCTTTGATCGCGAGGAAATTTGGTATAATCGCGAAAGAAGTGAAGAATTATTTTGGGAAATGATGGATGAGGTTCATCGCGAAGAAGATTTCTTTGCAGAAGGTCCACTTTGGATACAAGTTCAGGCGCTGGATAAAGGCTTAGAAGTACTTGTAACAAGAGCGCAGCTCTCAAAGGATGGCCAAAAATTAGAGCTTCCAGTTCCAGATGAAAAAGCGCAGGATCTCCCGGTTGATGAAAGAATTGAAGAGATGCTGGATCATCATTTTAATTCTGAAGATGCAACTGAGGAAAACGAACAGTATGAAGGCAATTTGGAATTTCTAATTACCTTTAAAGACTTTGAAGACATTATTTCTCTGTCAAAAAAATCTGATCTTGATTCCATTAAAACAACATTATATTCTTTTGAAGGCAGCTACTATTTATTTCTTGATTTTGACGACGAATTGTTTGATGAAGAGGATATCGACAATCTCCTCAGCATTATGCTTGAATATGGTTATGAAACGCAAGTAACAATCCACCGTATTACTGAATACGGAAAAACGATTATTG
The DNA here is from genome assembly GCF_008923265.1 of Bacillus mesophilum. NCBI lineage: Bacteria > Bacillati > Bacillota > Bacilli > Caryophanales > Bacillaceae > Bacillus > Bacillus mesophilum. Next base: position 12,475 of record NZ_WBOT01000001.1, read on the forward strand.
AAAATGACGTTTTTGCAGAACTTCGTAAATACTTCAAATAACCAAAACGATTTCAATATTGAAATCGTTTTTTTTTGCATTATAAAAATTGTATATCCTTTGACAGAAGCATATTTATCATTAAATTTTTCAAACATAAAGGAGTTAGATGTGTGATTCCCGAATACCTACTAAAAAGAAAGGAGGACGAACGATGTTAACTGCAGTAAACAGCTCCGGGGAAGTTGTTTCACTTTTTAGGTCATACACTAGAGCCGAAGCTATATCTCTCAAGGAGAAGGGACCTTACTTTTGCCGTGAATGTTCGGAATCATTGATATTAAAAGCTGGCATAAAACGCATTCCGCACTTTGCCCATCACATGCATTCGAGGTGTCCAGAAAGCTATGAAAATGAGTCACAATATCATTTGAATGGAAAAATTAAGCTATACAATTGGCTGCATCAAAAAGGTGTCTCACCAGTAATGGAATATTATTATCATGAAATTCAGCAGAGGGCAGATATAGGATTTATATATAAAGAACAATCATTTGCTATTGAGTTTCAGTGCTCGCCGATTTCAGAGGATTTATTTTATAAGCGAACCCAATCCTATCTTCATGCTGGCATCATTCCAATCTGGATCATAGGAGCTAACAAAATCAAACGGATTGATTACAACAGAATGGCACTTACCTCATTTAATTATCTATTTCTCTCACTATATGAAAGAAAGTCCTGGGAAATATTAGCCTTTTGTCCAAACACAATGCATTTTATTTTACTTAAAAACCCGCTTCCATATTCCGCGAAAAACACATTCGCCAACCTGCAAATTAAACCGCTCAAAAACCTTGATCTTTCTACATTACTCCATCTTCCAATTGATTCATCACCTATATCTTTTCAGCAATGGCAAACTGTCATCAGAAAGCAAAAAGACTTTGCAGCAGTTAGAAATAGCTCTTTCAGCAAATCAATTTTATATGAATTATATGATCATCGTATCTCTCCATCACAACTGCCTTCAGAAATTGGCCTTCCTGTTTTTCATTCACCCTATATTTCCACACCACCTGTGCAATGGCAAACGTTTCTAATGATGGATGTCATATTGAAGAAAAAGACATTTACAATAAGCGACGCTAAAACCTCCTTTTATAAGAGGGTACGGAGTAAAAGTGTTTCATTGAGAAGATTCCCTCTATTAGATGAATCTGAGGAGTTTCGAGCTGTTGAGGAGTATTTCAACTTATTAGAACATTTATATATAATCTCCAAAACAGACGAGGGAGGATATTTTGTTTCTAATAAACTTAAATTTCCTTATAGCCAGAATGAACAAGTGCAATATGATCAATCTTTAAACAAGCGATTTGGAAAATATATAATGAAACAAGCCAGTCAAAACCAATTTGATAAATGAAATACAGACATTTAGCACAGAATAGGATGAGACGCTGATAAAAATATCGGAAAATAGCAGGAATTTTCGCAGTAAAGGAGAAGTAACCTATAGTGCTATTGTTAAAATTACCACTACTATTTATTGCATTATTTACTGGAGGGGACAATACAATGACAAATGAAACTGCCGCTGTGCAAAAATTGCCGGCCAGAAGTGAAATTGCAGTTGAAGATACTTGGAGGCTAGAAGATATTTTTGAAACAGATGAGGTTTGGGAAAAGGAATTTAAAGCAGTTGAAGCTTTAATACCTGACGCAGCCAAGTATGAAGGTAAGCTTGGTGAAAGTGCAGACGTATTGTATGAAGCACTTCAGTATCAAGATCATTTGCTTTCAAGATTAAGCAAGCTCTATACATATGCTCATATGAAATATGATCAGGATACAACCAATTCAAAGTATCAGGGAATGGAAGACAGAATAAAAAATGTATATTCGAAAGCAGGCGCAGCACTGGCTTATGTTGTGCCAGAACTTCTTGCAATTGAAGAAGAAAAGGTAGAGGGCTTATTAGAGGAAAAAGAAGAGCTCAAGCTTTATAAACAAGCTCTTGATGAAATTAATTTGCAGCGTCCACACGTGTTATCAGCCGAGCAGGAGGCTTTGCTTGCACAAGCGTCGGAAGTGCTTGGGGCATCCAGCAATACATTTGGGGCACTGAATAATGCCGATCTTGAATTTCCAACTATTAAAGATGAAAACGGCAATGAGGTGGAGGTCACACATGGCCGTTACGTGCGCTTCTTAGAGAGTGATGACCAAAGAGTGCGCCATGATGCCTTTAAGGCAGTATATGGCACATATGGACAGTTTAAAAATACCTTTGCCAGTACTTTAAGCGGAAATGTGAAAAACCATAATTTTAATGCTCAAATTAGGAAATATGAATCAGCAAGACAAGCAGCACTTGCCAATAATAATATTCCAGAGAGTGTATATGATAACTTAGTCAGTACAATAAATGATAACCTTCACCTGCTGCATCGCTATGTTAAACTGCGTAAGAAAGTCCTTGGCCTAGAGGAATTGCATATGTATGATCTCTACACACCTTTAGTAAAGGATGTAAAGATGGAGGTTTCATATGATGAGGCGAAGGAGCACATCTTAAAGGGCCTTGCACCATTAGGAGAAGATTATTTAAATGTGCTCAAAGAGGGCTTTGAAAACCGCTGGGTGGATGTACACGAGAATAAAGGGAAAAGAAGCGGTGCTTATTCGTCAGGAACTTATGGAACAAATCCATATATATTAATGAACTGGCAAGATAATGTAAATAATTTGTTTACACTTGCTCATGAATTTGGTCATTCTGTACACAGTTATTACACTAGGAAAAACCAGCCATATCCTTACGGAAATTATTCAATTTTTGTTGCTGAGGTTGCATCCACTTGCAATGAAGCTCTTTTGAATGATTACTTGCTTAAGACAATTGATGATGACAAGAAGCGTTTATATCTCCTAAATCATTTCCTTGAAGGATTCAGAGGTACTGTTTTCCGTCAAACGATGTTTGCCGAATTTGAACATTTAATTCATGAGAAGGCTCAAAACAATGAAGCATTAACAGCTGAATCATTGACTGAAGCTTATTATGAATTAAATAAAAAATATTTCGGGGAAGAAGATATCATTATTGACGAAGAAATTGGTCTAGAATGGTCAAGAATTCCGCATTTCTATTACAACTATTATGTTTATCAATATGCTACAGGGTATAGTGCAGCTACAGCACTAAGCAAGCAAATTTTAGAAGAGGGACAGCCGGCAGTCGATCGCTATGTCGAATTCTTAAAAGCTGGAAGCTCTGATTATCCTATTGAGGTTCTGAAAAAAGCAGGCGTCGATATGACCAGCAAGCAGGCTATTGAAGATGCATGTAAAGTTTTTGAAGAAAAACTAAATGAGATGGAAGAACTTCTATCTTAGAACTTTAATTTAAAAAGGCAGCTAAGCTACGTTCAGCTTAGCCTGCCTTTTATTTTTAGCTTCAATATTAATGTGAGCAATGAAGCCTAGAGAAAACCATCATATAGCTATCACGATACTTTAGAATCCTTTAAATCGATTTCTGTTATTTAAGAAAGATATGAATGTAATTAATGCAGCAAACAATAGAGGTGCAGTAATAAAAAGGGGAACAAGCTTTAATAAACCTAATACATTTAGAAAAAAGCAGAAAATCAATACTGCCAGGATTGAAAAAAGTTGAAATTTTTTCATCTTTACACCTCCTATTAAGAGATAACCTAAACGGAAAAAATGATTTATTCTAATTTATGAATTTGTCCAAGAAAAAATGAATTAGATATGTGTTTTGAATTTTTGACAATAATGTGAAAAGAAGCACAAAATAGTTGATGTTAAGTGTTCCACATGATATATTATGGTTGTGAAGTTAATCACAAGCAAACATATACCCCTTTGTTTGATCGTGAAAAATTTCTCCCATCCCCTTTGTTCGTTTATGTATATGAAGAGCCGTGCAAAAAAGCATGGCTTTTTCATTTTAATCTCTTCGTTTTAACGATGTCGCGAGTCTAGTAAATCCCCACCAAGTATTTTTCTTACTTAAGATTTATTTACAAAAAAAAGCTATGTCAATAAGACATAACTTAGTTTTTTACACAATATTTCCAAAAATGCCCGTATTTTGCCGGCACAGGCTCAGCTACTTGTTTAAGCTGCAGCTTTTTCATTATTTTATTTACTTCCGTTTCAGTCATATCATAAACAACGGCAATTTCTTTTGAAGCGACAAGTTTAAAGTAAGCCAGAAATTCTTCAATATCAGGTAATGGAGACTTCACCGGCTGCTCTGGTAGCATTTCTTCTAAAATCTGTTCGTAAATATCATATGGGTAATAACCTGTTACCTTTATGCCTTCCTCTTCAATATTTTCATTGAAAAAGACAAGCGTTGGAATTTCTTCGACTTCCATTTCAGCAGTGATCTTTAAATCACATTGAAAGGCTTTTGCCGCACTTTCAGAATGCATATCAGCGACAAATTCCACTACATCTAGTCCAGTTTCCCTTGCGCATTCTTTTAGCACTTCAAAGCTCGAAACATTTTGTTTTTCTAAAAACAGTGCTTCTTGCAGCTTCCGTAAAAAGCGAATGCCAGATTTCCTTCCTTGCAGCTCTGCCGCCTTTATTGCAATAGAGGCCAAATATGGAGAGGAGATTGGATTTTCAAACCATAAATTCCCATCGCAGGACATACCAGATCGACTCGCTGTTTTTTCCCAAAGCTCTGCGATGTTTTCATAATTTTTTTTGCGGCCCATATTCAAAGCAGCCAGCTTGCCGCTTAATACATGTTTAATGGAAAAATAGCGTCCATACTCAATCGTCAGCTTTTTTATAATCGGCTCCAAAGCCCAGCATTCAGGACATAAAGGATCAAGGAACATGTACAATTCCAATGGTTTCTTTTCATTGCCATGGCAATGGGGAGACGCCATCTTTGTTTCAAATCGTTCATGATTGTTCAAGAGCTCTCACCTTTCATTTCATCTTTATCTGGAGTATTAATCATATGCTGGGCAGTCAGGTTAAGCCTGGCAAAAAAATCCTCTCTTATTGGGCCGGTCAGCTCTACTTCATCCATTGCATTATGCATACAAGAAACCCAAGCACGAGCACGCAATGGCGTTATTTCAAAAGGCAAATGTCTGGCTCTTAGCATAGGGTGCCCATGCTCTGCTGTATAAATTTGTGGTCCGCCTAAATACTGAGTTAAAAATTGCTTTTGTTTCCTGGCTGTTTCTTCAAAGTCTTTTGGAAAAATAGGAGCGAGATCAGGATGCTCTGCAACTCTTGTGTAAAAAGCGTCGACAAGCTGATGAAGCTTATCTTCACCGATTATGTCAAATGGTGTCTGCATTTTTCCTGTCATATTTATTACTCCCCTTATAAAATTAGCTCGATGCCTAAATGATAGACACAGCATGAGCCACATTATTGTCTAGCAGTATATTTCATGGAATATATTAAAAGTGGTGTATAGATGTAAATATGATTACAAATAGGTATACATGTTTATCGAGATATCTGTTTATATTTTATCAATGTAATCAAGATATCTCAAACAAACCGCATTTTAAGAATCAATTAGACTAGTATGCAATATTTGGATAATGTTAAATTCGTGTATATATAGACTGGAGAATCAAAGGAATTATAGGTTGAAGGATAATTGTGGATAAATATAAGAATAAGCCTGCAATTAAAGTCAGCAGGCTTATTTTACAAAAATTTTTGTTTAGTTATCTATTTAAGCAAAGTACGAGTTTGTAACCTTTTTAACATAACTTCTTGTTTCATTAAAAGGAGGGATGCCATTGTATTTATCAACATTGCCTGGTCCTGCATTATAGGCTGCCAATGCAAGTTCAACATTGTCATCATATTTATCGAGCATTTGCCGCAAGTATTTAGTGCCTGCAAAAATATTTTCCTGAGGATCAAAGATGTTTGTCACACCCAGCCCCCTAGCTGTGCCGGGCATAAGCTGCATTAAACCGGAAGCACCAGCATGGCTAACTGCGTTAGCATTAAAATTTGACTCTTGTTTTATCACAGATTGAATTAGCTTAACGGGTACATTATATAATTCTGAGGCTTTTTCAATCAGATCATTGTAGCTTCCATTCGTCTTTGTGCCAGAAAGCTTAGACAAGCTAAGAGGCATGAGGTTATAAGAAGTACTCATCAAGGAATTCTTGTTTGCGAGCGGCTCCAGAGAAGCGACTGCACCAAGAGAATTTGGTATTTGCGATTGCAGTGCAGATGTACTGCCGCTTGATAAGAAGTTGGTTAAAAGGTCATTGAATAATGAATCCTCACCCTTAGCCGAGCCGGAGGCATTAAAATTCTGCAATGCCTGCAATTCAAGCATGACTTTTAATTGATTGACATTCATCTGTATGCGGTCTCCTTCAATAGAAGTAAAATATAAGAATTGTTTTTTTAAAAATTATAAAGAAGTCTTTCGGTTATATAAACGTTTAACCTTATTTTCCGTTTCCCTTATTGGAATGCGATATTGAGCAAGTAACTTCTTAAAAATAACTTCGCCATTTGCTCGATCACTTACCTCATATTCTAACTCAAAATCCTCTTCATTTAAATAGTAACTATTGTCCAGTACTAGCAGTCCGCCTTTATATTCTTTTTCAGCTCTGAGCGTTTTTAATGAGCCAAAAAGGGTTATATCTTCTAAGGAAATGCCATTTTCCTTCAAGATAAAGAATAGTTCATGGTGTAAAAATTCAGGTTGGTTTAAGTTTTTGGCATTAATTGCTATTTCAGCAGCTTCTTTAGTTAATATATCATTCGTTTCTAATAAATCATTTTCATGCGGCTGTTTTAATGTAAGTTCATATTGTCCATTCTTTTCTCGGATCCTTAAGGCGCTTTTCTGTTGTTTTAATTGAAAATTTGCTGTGTCAAAATAATAATTTGTTTGTGTTTGAAAATCTCCTTCAGTAAAGTTCAATGATGATCTCAACAATTCAAACTCACTTTTTGTCAGCAGGTTTTTAAATTCAATCTCAATATGTTTATCCATATTTCATTTCCTTTCAAAGCTAATAATCATTATTATGGCAATCTAAAGCTAAAACTGCAATGACTGCAGCACCTAAACACTCCAGCTTGTCCTTGTATTTAAGGTTCACCTTAGCCGCTAATGGGCAAGTTTTCTTTAGTTTTTTGTGAGTGGTATGGTAAAATAGGTGGGAGTATGGAGGTATAATAATGAAAAATAAATTGACTGTTTCAGCTGTACATTATCAAGAAAAAGTTAACGAACTTGTTTTATCCATTGATCGTGAGATTGACCTTTCTAACATAAAGGCAATGGAACAAATGTTAGTGGACTCTGATCACTTGGCTTTTGTTTACATATTGGAAGTGGATAACGATTATACATATTTAGTACTCCCAGAGCATTCGTGGAGTGAATTAAAGAAAGCTCATCAAACTGAAGCTGCAGTAAAATTGACAAACGGTAAAGCGGAGTTATTATTAAGTGCATTCCAAGAAGAACTTTCCTACCTTATCGAAAATATTACGGGCAACAGCAATTATGGTGAAATTATGGTAGAAAAAGTTGAATGTATATTTCAGGGGATAGTTCAAGAATAAAGAATAAAAAATATAGAATTCATTATTTTCTTGATGTCTAGAGGTAAGCGTCGAAAGCCTGAATCGTGCTGATCAAGGCGCTTACGCTTTTCTAATGTCTAGCTTCAGCGCCTAGCCCCTCGAGGTCATAAGCCATGTTGCCCTAAAGGTTAAAGAACAACCTTTATGCCAACCTGTCTTATGCTTGTCGGGGCTGATCAAGGCGCTTACGCTTTTCTAATGTCTAGCTTCAGCGCCTAGCCCCTCGAGGTCATAAGCCAATCTGTCCAGAAGGTCAAAGAACGACCTTCTAGCCATCTCGTCTTATGCTTTTCGGGGCTGATCAAGGCGCTTACGCTTTTCTAAAAGGGTGGTATTTATGCATTGGGATCTTTTTTTGGCTCCATATAAACAGGCCGTTGATGAGTTAAAAGTAAAGCTTAAAGGGATGAGAAGTCAATTCGAGATGAATTCTGATCATTCTCCGATTGAATTTGTAACTGGAAGGGTAAAGCCCATTGCAAGTATATTAGATAAAGCAAATCAAAAGGGCATCCCATTGGATCGGCTTGAATCAGACATGCAGGATATTGCCGGCTTAAGGATGATGTGCCAGTTTGTAGATGATATAAGAAAAGTAGTAGAACTTTTGCGGCTGCGGAATGATTTTGAAATTGTTGAAGAACGTGATTATATTTCGCACAAAAAAGCAAGCGGGTACCGTTCCTACCATGTCGTCATTGCTTATCCAGTGCAAACAATTAAAGGCGAAAAGAAAATTTTAGCTGAAATTCAAATAAGGACCCTAGCCATGAACTTTTGGGCAACGGTTGAGCATTCATTGAATTATAAATATAAAGGACTTTTCCCGGACGATTTAAAAATGAGGCTCCAGCGAGCAGCAGAGGCTGCTTTCCGCTTAGATGAAGAGATGTCAGCCATTAAAGGCGAGATACAGGAAGCGCAGGCATTCTTTACTCGCAATAAGAAAAAGCAGTAGTAAATATATAGCATGTTCCTCAAATGAATGTAAAAGAGGTGCTTAAGACGATGAAATTTGCCATAACTTCTAAAGGGAATTCCGAATCCAATACCCTTATGCACAAAATGAAATCCTATCTATTGGATTTCGAATTAATCTATGATGAAGAAGAGCCAGATCTTGTTATTTCAGTTGGCGGAGATGGCACTTTATTGTATGCCTTCCACAGATATAGCAGCAGGCTTGACCGAACAGCTTTTATTGGTGTACATACTGGTCATCTGGGCTTTTATGCAGATTGGGTTCCAGAAGAAATTGAAAAGCTCGTTATTGCCATAGCAAAAACTCCTTATGAGATAGTAGAATATCCATTACTTGAAACGGTTGTAAGGTATCAGAATGGCGGTAAGGAAACAAGATATCTGGCACTAAATGAATCTACAGTTAAAGCAGATGACGCAACTCTTGTTATGGATGTAGAAATACGCGGGCAGCATTTCGAAAGATTTAGGGGAGATGGTCTGTGTCTTTCAACACCATCTGGAAGTACTGCTTATAATAAAGCGCTCGGCGGAGCGATTTTGCATCCGTCGCTGCCTGCCATTCAGCTGGCGGAAATGGCTTCTATTAATAACAAGGTTTTCCGGACGGTTGGTTCACCACTGGTTTTGCCAGCACACCATACTTGCATGTTAAAGCCTGTGAATGAACAAGATTTTAAAATAACCATTGATCATCTTTCCTTACTGCATAAAGATGTAAAATCAATACAATTCAGAGTGGCGGAAGAAAGAGTTCGGTTTGCAAGGTTTAGACCGTTTCCATTCTGGAAACGAGTGCATGATTCTTTTGTAGCAGATTGAAAAAACAGATGAATAGAGGCAAGATGTTGTGGCATCTTTTGAATTAGAATGGAAAATTGGAAAGGATAGCAGCGGAGTAATGCTGAAACAATTTCTTTTCGAAAAAGGGATTTCCAAATCAGCTTTAACGGATATAAAATTCAGCGGTGGTTCTATCTATGTAAACGAAGAAAAAGAGAATGTCCGCTATGTTTTACAAGAACAAGACCTTGTGAGAGTTGTATTCCCACATGAAACCACTAGTGAGGGGTTAATTGGAGAAAGGCTGCCCATTTCTATTGTTTATGAGGACTCTTATGTTATGGTCGTTGACAAAAAGGCAGGTATGAGTACGATCCCTTCACGTGAGCATCCTGCCGGAAGCTTGGCTAATGCCATTATTGGCTACTATGAGGAAATTGGTTTACAATCCACCGTCCATATTCTCACAAGGCTTGACCGGGACACTTCAGGTCTGGTGCTTATCGCAAAGCACAGACATGTTCACCATCTTTTGAGCAAACAGCAAAAGATTCATGAGATTAAACGAACATATGAAGCATTGGCAGAGGGCTCTTTAGACGATTATGGCATCATTGAGGAGCCAATTGGGAGAAAGAAGGAAAGTATCATTGAAAGAGAAGTTCGAAGTGATGGTGCTTTTGCACGTACTCGGTATGAAGTAAAAAGAAGGTATGATCATTTTACTCATGTACAGATTATGTTAGATACTGGAAGAACTCATCAGATTCGTGTTCATTTATCTTTTCTGGGCCATCCGCTTCTTGGTGATGATTTATACGGGGGAAGTTTAGCAAAGATCAACAGACAGGCATTGCATTGCTGTCATCTAACCTTTTACCATCCCTTTTTGAACCAAGTCTTTTCATTTTCATCACCGTTGCCTGATGATATAAAGAGACTGCTGCATAATGCAGATGACCATTAGAAAAGGTTTATCTCTGCAACCAGCTTACTATATACGGACGATACAGCCGGGATGTAATTTTCCCGGCTTTTTCTTTTGCTAAATGATCATTTATCCATTATAGGGGTAACATAAGCTTATATTTGAATAGATGCGTAGATGCTCTGGTTTTCAAACAAACAAAATCAATTATATAAGGTCATTGTCATGTTTATTTAAGTTTATGAAACTTTTCGCTGGCACTGTATGCGCTATCATTGTTAAGATTGGCGTGTACATTTTGCTTACAAAGAATTCATGGCTAAAAGGCTATTTGAATAAAGGGAGGGATTTGATGGAACACGGTGCATCTGTTGCATCATTAGTAATTGTTATTATCGTTGCATTTTTAACACCTATTATTTTGCATCGTTTAAAATTTAATGTTCTTCCGGTAGTAGTTGCAGAAATTTTAATGGGACTCATTATCGGGAAAAGCGGATTTAATATTGTACAGGAGGATATGTGGCTAGAAACATTATCAACACTCGGTTTCATATTTTTAATGTTTCTGAGCGGACTTGAAATAGATTTCAGTGCGTTTTCCACTAAGAAAAAGCGGGAAAAGCTGCCTAGCGGCAAGCTCGAACCAAATGCTTTTTCAGTAGCCACTATCGTATTTATTGGGATTTTTGTTGTATCACTAGGGCTATCGTATTTATTCGTACTTGCTGGATTTATTGATAATGCCTTCTTGATGACCTTAATCATTTCAACGATTTCATTAGGTGTAGTTGTGCCGACTCTGAAGGAAGCACATATTATGAAATCAGGGATAGGCCAGATCATCTTACTAGTCGCTGTTATTGCCGATTTAGTGACAATGATTTTATTAGCAGTATTTGTTTCCGTTAATGATGGCGGGGAAGGTAATACATGGCTGCTTCTTGTCTTATTCGCAGCAGGAGTCGTTTTATACTTCATTGGAAGCCGCTTTAAAAATCGCAGTTTTATTGAATCTTTGTCAACAGGGACTGTACAAATTGGCACAAGAGCAGTTTTCGCTTTAATCATTTTCCTTGTCGCCCTCTCTGAAACAGTTGGTGCAGAGAATATCTTAGGGGCGTTTTTAGCAGGAGTGCTTGTGTCGCTATTATCTCCAAATCAAGAATTGGTACATAAGCTCGATTCATTTGGTTATGGTTTTCTGATTCCGATTTTCTTTGTAATGGTTGGGGTAGATCTCGATATTTGGGCATTGTTCAGTGACAAGAAAATGCTGCTGCTTATCCCGCTGCTGCTAATCGCCTTGCTGCTGTCAAAATTGATTCCGATTTTATACTTGCGCAAATGGTATGACATGAAAACAGTGATTGCATCTGGTTTTTTATTAACGTCTACGCTTTCGCTGGTTATTGCAGCAGCTACAATTGGAGAGCGCATGGGTGTAATCACCGCTGAAATGTCAGGCACACTTATTTTAGTTGCGGTAATCACAAGCATATTTACTCCTATTGTGTTTAAAAAGGTTTTCCCGGTAGATACACAAAAAGAAAAGAAATTAAGGGTAGCCTTTGTTGGAGCAAATCAGCTGACTATGCCTGTTTCAAGGGAACTGGCATCAGGTTTATATCAAACAAGCTTGTATCATAAGAGACAAGAGAAAGCTGATAAGCAAATTGCTGATTCAGTCTTTAATATCAATGAAATCCCTGATTTTACAATGGATTCATTAGCAAATACTGATATTTTAGAATCGGACATTATTGTTATATCGACTGGGGATGAAAAGATTAATGCTGAGTTAGCAACAGGATTTAAGGAAAAAGGCGTTAATCGTGTCATTGCGAGAACTGAGAGTCCGCAAATGGAAGATTTACTGCGTTATAAGGAGGTTGAGGTATTCTCGACCATTCTTTCAACCAAAACATTATTGCGTTCTCTGATTGAATCACCTGGTGTAATCAACATCCTAACGAACCAGGAAACAGCATTATATGAGGTCAAGTTGCTGAACCCCCAATTTGACGGCATGCTGCTTCGTACGTTTCCGTTTACGGGTGATGTTATCTTCGTTAGAATCCTAAGAGGAAAAGATGCCATCGTCCCACATGGAGATACAGAGCTTCATCTGAATGACAGGCTGATTATTACAGGCTCTAAAGAATATGTAGATGAACTAAAACGTGAACTGGAGCTTGTGTAGACATAAGTATTTAAACAAATGATAACCCGAACGCAATGAATCAACTCAATGATACCCGAATGATTAGAAGAATAATTTCTAACCATTCGGGTTTTTTTATTAAATTCATACTATGATAAAACGAATCATCCTTTTGCCCTTTTCTTTTTACGTCAATTCATGTAAAATTAGGACTAGGTATTAATATCATGTATTAGTAATGGAGGCTGTTTAATTTGACAATTTCTTTAAAAGATAAAACATATGTTGTTATGGGTGTAGCTAATAAGCGAAGTATTGCATGGGGAATAGCAAAATCTCTGCATGAAGCTGGGGCAAAATTAATTTTCACGTATGCAGGCGAACGTCTGGAAAAGAGTGTGCGTGAATTGGCAGAATCCTTAGAGGGAGCAGATTCCCTTGTTTTACCTTGTGATGTGACAAGTGATGACGATATTAAAAAATGCTTTACACAGATCAAAGAAGCTGCTGGCAGCATTCACGGAGTTGCTCATTGTATCGCTTTTGCTAATAAAGAAGAATTGCAGGGTGAATACATGAATACAACTCGTGATGGCTTCCTGCTTGCTCATAATATCAGCTCATATTCTTTAACGGCTGTTGCAAAAGAAGCGAGAGGGCTTATGACAGAAGGCGGCAGCATTGTAACGCTAACATACTTAGGCGGAGAGCGTGCTATTAAAAATTACAATGTTATGGGTGTTGCAAAAGCATCTCTTGATGCAAGTGTAAAATATTTAGCATCCGATCTTGGTGTTGATGGTATCCGTGTAAACTCCATTTCAGCTGGTCCTATTCGTACTCTTTCTGCAAAAGGAGTAAGTGATTTCAATTCTATATTAAAAGAAATTGAAGAGAAGGCACCATTGCGCAGAACAACTACTCCAGAAGAAGTTGGCGATACAGCCTTGTTTTTATTCAGTGATTTAGCAAGAGGGATTACAGGAGAAAACATTCACGTTGATTCTGGTTTCCACATTTTATAAGAGCATTTTAACCTATGCAGATAACTGCATAGGTTTTTTTGCATTTAACCGATAAATAACACTTTATTACTTGAAGAAATTTTTAATTGGAAAAGAACGCCTAGTTTCGGCATACATATAATACGATGAATGAGTGAAAGAAGGAGGGAAGTTTATGCTTGCTAAGGATAAAAAGGAACCGCTTCTATATATCAATCAGCCGAATATCCACTATCCAGAAGTGAATATGCAAAGTGTTTTCTCATCAAAGAAATCAAAGCCTGCAGTGGAAGAAGTGCAGCCGCAATTTGAAGATCAAGAATCAAGGGCAAAAGTCAATATGTTTAAGGAAACAAAGCTGGCAGATGATAAAGTGGCTCCAGTTGAAAATAAACAAGAAGTAATAGAAGAGTATGAAGAACAGCAAAGAGTACATTCTAATCCGTTTTCAAAAGAGAGACGGTCCTCTTTTAAGAGAGTAAAAAGCTTTAAAGAAATGAATGTAATGGAAAGATTGCACTATTTAGATCACTTTCCACATCAGCTGCCGCCTGTAGCTTGTATTTTCGAACGTACTGATGTTTCAGTAAAAGGAATTCTTATCAATAAGACAGACTTCGAAATTGAAGTAAAAACATTCGATAACAGTGTAGAAAAAATGTATATAGCTGATTTGATTTCAGTTAAAATGATCGGCTTGAGGTAATCGCTGGCACTATTTCATGGCAAAAGTTCAAAAAGCATTTACGAATGAATTGCAGGCTAACATCAGCACAATTCTGCAAATGCTTTTCTAATTAAAATACGTTCCTGTAGATGTAAAAAAGCCAGCCGATTCATTCGGCTGGCTCTAATGCATATTAATTAGTCTTCGCAAACATTAAGATCTACGTCTGTGATACATTGAACTGCACAGAAGCAGCTAAGGTCAACTGTAATGCAATCGTCTGTACTGCGGAAGTCATCAACTTTGCATACTTTCTTCAAATCGATGCAGCAATCATCAACGATGTCTACTGTTTCGAATTTTGATCTGCCGCCTTGACCTTCACATTCTGAAACAGGCTCAAGTACTCGAAGCACAGCACAGCAGTTATCGAACACATCCTCTACACGGAAGAAGATTGAAACGCATGCACAATCACTTCTGTTAGTAAAGAACGCATGGAATGGTGACCCATCAGCAGTTTTTAGTACGAATACGCGAGTATCAGGACTTTTTCTCTTTTTATGTTTACTTGGTGAAATTGCTCCAAGAGGCTCTAAGAAACAGTTGGAAGGGCATTCGCACGCATCTTCTGCAGCATTATCTTGAATATCTTTAATAGCACGAACTACTTCACATACACAGCTTTGGCCTTTGAAGTCATCTTTCTTTCCACAACCCATATTTGTTTCCTCCTTTATATTTCTTGTGATCTACATTAATAACATATTGCAGGGCAGCCCTTTAGGACACGGGCAAAAGCCTTGTTATAGGAAAAATAGGCGGTTTTTTATAAGTTTGGAAAGGGGAGTTATGATGGAATTGACATGGTTGGAATTATTCATCATTGTCCTGGCTAGCTTTCGTCTTACACGGTTATTGGTCTACGATCAAATCACGCAGTTTATCCGGTCGCCATTCTTCGATGAAGTCGAGGAAGAAGATGAGTTTGGTCAGAAAGAAACCTATTTAGTCCCAAAGAATAGGGGAATTAGAGGTTTTTTTGGTCAGCTTTTAAGCTGCCATTGGTGTACAGGGGTGTGGTGCGCCATTTTTATATGTGCCTTATTTTTTGTTTATTACAGTATTGCATTTCCCTTGCTTTTAGTGCTCGCTGTTGCAGGATTGGCATCCATAATTGAAGTGATTGTGCAAAAATGGCTGGAAGACTAAGAGCAGGGTAGGCATTTACTTCACACAAGAAAAAGCATGTGCACATAAACTAACAGCAGGAACAATTTTATCTTTAGGGGGCATTTAAATGTTCAAAAAAACAGCACAACCTGTTAAAGCGGCACCAGTACAGCAGCAGCCCAAGAAGAAAAAAGGCTGCGGATGCGGGAAAAAGACAAAGAAATATTAATGATTAAAGGCCGGCTGAAAAGCTGGCTTTTTTCATGGGCTTTTTCTGCCAAGGTTTGATGGCTCCTAATGGCAAGCAGGCTTGGCTGTTATTTTCTAGAGATAGCTGAGAATGCCAATAATAGGATGAACATTTTTTGTCATAATTTATATTCTTATCCGAAACAATATAGATATGATAATTACTTAGGAAAGGGATCCCTTATGAAAAAAATAATCTTTGTTTGTTTCTTTGTATTCATCATGAGCGGATGCAGCCATCATGATTCAAAAAATTCACCAATGTCTTTAATAAAAGAAATACACCCTACTCCAGCTATCATCGGCAGCAACGAGAGCGATGACATCGGCATGCTCAACAAAGTGAAGGAAGATGTTGAAAGTATGGAGGAATTATTTGATGTAGCCGTTATTAAGGGGGAAAAGGAAATTCTTGTAGCTTATAAAGTCAAGCATCTGCAGCGATTTCATATGGTGAAGATAGAAGAGAAATTAAATAAGATGCTTGAGGAAGATTACCCGGATGAAGATTTTATCGTCTCAAGTGATTACAAGATTTTTCTTGAAGCTGTCGAGCTGCATGACAAGATGGAGGAAGACAAGAACTACAGTGAAGAAAAGGCACAAAAGAAGTTTGACAAGATTATTAAACTGAAGAAAGAAATGACTTAATAAAAGGGAGCTGATTTCATGGGAAAGAAGGCGCAAAAGACACCAGAGCAAAAGAGCTATCAGCAGCTAGAGCAGCAGCATGAAACAAAGCGGCCGGTTTTAAAAAACTGTCTGCGGGCTTTTTGGGTAGGCGGCTTATTTTGCATTGTTGGTCAAGCGATCTCTTTATTCTATATATACTTTTTCAATTTTACAGAACAAACTTCCGGCAATCCTACAGTTGCCACAATGGTCTTTATCGCCATGCTTCTGACAGGGTTTGGGGTCTATGACCGAATCGGTCAATATGCGGGAGCAGGGAGTGCAGTGCCTGTAACCGGGTTTGGTAATGCCGTCATTTCAGCTTCAATAGAACATCGTACAGAAGGCTTTGTACTGGGAGTAGGCGGCAATATGTTTAAATTAGCGGGCTCGGTATTATTATTTGGAGTATTTTCAGCATTTGTGATTGCTCTAATTAAGACTATTTTAATTCGATGGGGTGTGATCTGATGCTGAAGGGTAAACAATCTTGGGTATTTGAGAATCGCCCAGTTATTGCTGCAACTGGGGTTTCAGGCGGTCCTTTTGAAGCAAATGGCAAGTTAGCAGAGGATTTTGATATTCTCCATGATGATCTCTGGATGGGACAGGATTCATATGAAAAAGCACATCGGATTCTGCTTGAGGAAGCAAGTCAAACCGCTATCCAAAAAGTAAATCTGCAGACAAGTGATATTCAATTTATGATTGCAGGGGATTTAATTAATCAAATTACACCCACAAGCTTGGGGGCAAGAACATTAAGCATTCCCTATATGGGCATCTTTGGAGCCTGCTCAACATCAATGGAAGGGTTAGCTCTTTCGTCCTTTATTATTAATTATAAAGGTGCAAATCATATCCTAACAGGAGCTTCCAGTCATAATGCAGCAGTTGAAAAGCAATTTCGTTACCCTACAGAGTATGGCGGGCAAAAACCTCCTACTGCGCAATGGACAATAACTGGAGCTGGAGTAGCGATTCTGAAAGCAAATCAAGGTGAAACAGGTGTGCCGGTCACTACATCTGCCACAATTGGTAAGGTCGTTGATCTTGGGTTAACAGATCCTTTTAATATGGGTGGTGCTATGGCTCCAGCTGCAGCTGATACCATCTCTGCTCATTTTGAAGACTTACAGATTGATCCTTCCTACTACGACCTTATTGTTACAGGTGATTTAGGAAAAATAGGGCAAGAAACAACATATGACCTTCTTTCTAAAAAAGGAATTACGTTCGACAGGGAAAAGTTTCAGGATTGCGGGCTGCTTATCTATAAAGAGGGTCAGCCAGTTCAATCAGGAGGAAGCGGTGCGGGCTGTTCTGCGACCGTGCTCTACGGCCATCTTCTGAATGAAATGAAAAAAGGCACGTATAAAAAAATATTAGTTGTTGCAACGGGTGCTTTACTGTCACCACTGACGTTTCAGCAGAATGAAAGTATTCCGTGTATTGCACATGCAGTATCAATTGAGATGAATTAGAAAGGAGATATGAGTATGCTGCCAATGTTTTTTTGGGCTTTTGTAGTTGGAGGGCTCATTTGTGTCGCTGGTCAAATTTGCTTTGATATATTTAAGTTGACACCTGGCCATACATTAAGCTTATTTGTTGTATTTGGAGCGGTACTTGACGGTCTGGGATTATACGAACCACTGGCAGACTTTGCTGGAGCTGGTGCAACGATTCCGATAACAAGCTTTGGGAATTCCCTTGTTCATGGAGCTATGCAGGAAGCAGAGCAGCATGGATTAGTTGGTGTCTTAACGGGCATGTTCGAGGTTACAAGCTCTGGTATTTCGGCTGCGATTGTCTTTGGATTTATCGGAGCTTTGCTCTTTAAACCCAAGGGGTAACTCGCCTAATTTCCATGCAATAATAAAAAAACTTCCTGATTAATTAGTAGCTTGCCTATACACTTCATAGTTGTTTTACATACGTTGTAGAGAACAAACAATGTGAGGTGATATTGATGGGTTACGGATTTTGCGGTGGCGGCTATGGCTACGGCGGAGGATACGGTGGCGGCTATGGCGGCGGCTACGGCAGCACTTTTGTTCTAATCGTTGTGTTGTTTATCCTTCTAATTATTGTTGGTGCTAGCTTCTAATGGAATAAAAAAGGTAAGGCAAATGCTGTTACAGGCATTTGCCTTATAATTTTTCAGCGTCATACACCTTTTTGCTCTTTCTTCATACTATATAAAGTAGTTTAAGAAGGAGCGTGAATATTAAGAATGGATAATCAGTTCTTTAAAAATATTGAAAAGAAAACTGGCGTCAATATGAAGGATGTTCTTGACCTTGCGGGTTCATTGCAAAATGCAAATTTTAAAGACGAAAATACAGTAAGAAGTGTGATTAGAAGAGTTTCTCAAATCGCAAATAAGCCTGTATCTAAAGAAACAGAAGACAAAATTGTGAAATCAATTGTGGCAGACGGCAAGCAGCTTGATTTTAATACAATCAGCAAAATGATGAATAAAAAATAATCCATAGCAAAACAGCTAGGGCCAGTTGAATGGCATCCTAGCTGTTTTTTTATGATGACCATTGATTAGCGGGACCTCTTAAGTAATGAAGTCAAGAAACGTGAATTATTAGCTCGTTTTCCTCGCCGATTTTGGGGAACCGATATGGCTAAGCTGTTTTGCGCCCTTGTCATGGCGACATACATGAGCCGCCGTTCTTCTTCGAGCGGCAGGGAATCTCCGTTTCGATATGCTTCTAATGCATGATCATGAGGCAAAGAGCCATCGACAGCTCCTAAAATATAGACAGCTTTATATTCTAAACCTTTGGAACGGTGAATGGTGCTGAGCGTAATTGCGTTTTCGAGCGTACGATTTTGCTTTTTAATTTCTTTATTCATTGCCCGCATATGGTCGGCATGCTCCAAGAAGTCTGATATATGCTTGAACCGTTTAGCTGCAACTTTTAAATCCTTTATCTCATCAGATCCTTTTTCAAGCTTATTGCCTTCATTGCCCCGTTTTTTAATAAAATCACTATATCCTAATTTTTTTTCTACTATTTCAATAGCTCGCAATGGTGAGAGCCCTTTTAAGGATCGAATCACGGGAACTGCCTTTTTTAGCTTTGCTTCCTGAAAGGAATAGCCTGTTTTCACATGAGCAAAACATTCAAGTAAAGTCATATCATTTAATATGCTATTAGCTTTCATGTCTTGAAGGATCTGGTTTTTCATAAATAATGCTGGCAATATCAGTTTTACTGCTTCCTGGTCTTCTTCATCAATCGATAATTTTAAAAAACCAAGCATGCTTTTAATGATAAATTTATCGTAAAAGGATTCTGCATCCTGATCAATTTTAAACGGAAAGCTTGAATATGCCAGCTTTTCAAAGATCGCCCTGCTGCCCGCATGTGTCCGGTACAGAATGGCAATATCCTCTGGCTTAAAAGAACCTTCAAGCTTCTCACTTATGTCAGTTAAAATCATGGCTGCTTCTTCTTCCTCATCATAAGGAAAAAACGCAATAGGAGAGACGAGACTTTTATACTGGGCATTCATTTTTTTGAGACGGCGTTCTTTATTTAGCTTAATGACTTCATTTGCTGCACTGACAACCTCATGACTGGAGCGATAATTTTGACTTAATGAGATGACATTTGCCTGTGGATAGTCTTTTTCAAAGTGAAGCAGGAAATGCGGACTGCTGCCTCTAAACGCATAAATTGACTGATCATCATCTCCAACTGCAAATACATTTTTATGTTTGGCGGATAGGATTTTGATAAGTTCATATTGAACTGTATTAATGTCTTGAAATTCGTCAATGAGTATATGGTGAAACCGTTCTTGGTACCGCTGGGTTAAATCAGGATTTTCAGTGAAAAGCCGGTAACAGCCTGTCAGCATATCATCAAAATCAAACAACTGTTTTTCTGCCTTGTACTGCTCATATTTTCTAAAAAGTTCCTTCACTGTTTTTTCCCAATCGTTTTCTGCAGAAGCGGATTGAGGTGTCTGCAGAGAATTTTTCCAGTAGCTTATTTGCTGAAGAGCTAAATCATAAGAAAAATCTTTTTCATCCAGATTCATTTCCCGGCCAGCCATCTTCAAGATTTGTTCTTTTTGCCATTCCTTTGCAAGCAGGGAATCGCCTGACCAAATGTCACGTTCATGAAAGCTTAAAATCCGGAAAAAGATACTGTGAAAGGTGCCGGTAACCATCTGCCCAATTGAACTTTTGTTCATACTTGGAAATGTCAGCAATCTTGTTTTCATTTCAGCAGCTGCTTTACTTGTAAATGTGACAAGCATCAGTTGATTTGGCCTAACCTGCTTTTCCTGTATTAAGTAGGCAGCTCTTGCGGTTAAAACTCTTGTCTTACCGCTTCCAGCACCAGCCAGAACGAGAAGAGGCCCTTCATCAAAGCAGACGGCTTCCGCTTGCTTTGGATCAAGAGCAGTCCCGTTTTTCGACAGCTGATCAAGAAAGGTATTAGAGTAGACTGCAGACTTTGGCTGATCAAGCATTTCTTTTCCTGTTTTAATTTCATAGGCTTCTTTAAACCCTGTCTGAGCAGAACGATCAGCTGTAATGGAGCGTGATTGAGGTAGCGTAAATCCATTTATCTCTACAGAGGCAGCAGACTCATCGATAGATGAGGCTGCTTGGAGCTGATCTTCGCATTCTTTAGCTGTATTACTGTAATGATAAAAATGAGGCTGTTTATAAATACCTAAATATAATCTGACCTTTTCTCCGCATACTGGACATGTCATTTGACCTTGCTTAGCTTGGTTAGAGATTGACACGAGCTCTTCGCGGGCAACTTGATCAATTTGTATGATTCTTTCATTAAATAGCGCAGTTTTCATTTATGACCCAACTTTTCTTTCATTCTATGAATAATAGATTCATAAAATATACTATAGGAATTATAGGCAAGATGCAAAGGGGCTTTCTATAGTTTATATATCCGCTGACAAGGGTACTGATATAAAAAAGGCAAAGGAGCAGGTGTCATGGGCTATATCTTACCAATAAATCATACCCAATATCAGCAATATGCTGAACGGGATTTGAAAGTGAAACCTGATCCATTCCGTTTTCAGCGAGTGGAAAAGATTCATAACCATTTAGAAACCTTTGGCGATAATGATAATGTAGGCCGGCAGGAAGTATTTCTGACTTCAAATAGTGAGAAAAGTAAAATCCCTGTTCCGCACGAAAAAGCTGAAAGACTATATAGTGAGTTAACAGGAAAAGGCAGATTTTTTAATGAAGTAGTATAGGAGAAGACTAGTACAACTGTACATATAGTCCTTCTCCTTTTTTCCATTCGGCAATCAAAATATCCTTTACAGATGATGCACCAGCATTTTTAATCTCCATTTTCAACTTCTCTAAATCCCATTCCATATTCTCTAGATTATCAAATACCACTTCCCCGTCTATGATTAAGGTAATCGGTATTTCCACGGAAGGCAGAGGCATATTAAAATCGCTAATCGTCGGCACGGTAAACGCGGGTTTTTTCAAAACACTCACAGTGCCATCTGTTTCTAAAATGGCATATTCACATTCTCTAACAGAAAAAATATCTTTTGTACGCAGCAAATGCTGCAATTGATTTAAATCAAGATGATTTTTCTTTAATACGTCGAAATTTATTTTTCCTTTTTTAATAACAATAGATGGTTCACCTTCAAGCAATTTTCGAGTGCTTTTATATTTCTGTGTTATTAATTCTGTTGTAAAAATGAGAACGGTCCATATGACTACAGAATAGAGCATTTGCCATATACTTGTATTTTCGTCATATAGCGCATTTCCAACAAGTTCCCCTAAAACAATCGCAGAAATAAAATCAAAGGGGGTTATTTGCGTAATTTGTGTCTTTCCGAGTATTTTGGCCATGCCGAAAAGGGCAATAAATCCAACTAAGAGAACAAACAATATATGTACATATTCCATTGATGATAACCGCCTTATTCCGTTTACAGTTATTATGTGAAATGTTTAGAAGTTTTATGAGGGATACAAGTGTAGTATCATCACGGCTCATTAGAAGGCAGGCAGAGAATGAACTAAAATAAAAAAGCGAACAACCATAAATGTTGTCCGCTTTTTTATTATTTATCCCCAAATTTCTTTAGAAATGTCAACTATATATTTTAGTTTTGCCCATTGTTCTTCTTCAGTTAAAATATTGCCGTGATGTGTGGAAGCAAATCCGCATTGAGGGCTAATGCACAACTGCTCCAGAGGCACATAGTTTGTTGCCTCTTCAATTCGAGCTTTAATGTTTTCTTTATCTTCTAAAGTTCCATGCTTTGAAGTGAAAACACCTAAAACCACTTTTGGCCCATCATTCGGAATATAGTCTAAAGGAGCAAAGTCGCCAGAACGATCATCGTCATACTCTAAGAAAAATCCGTTTACTTTTTCTTTTGCAAAAAGGGTTGGAGCAATTTTAGCATAACTGCCTTCAAAAGCCCATTTCGAGCGATAATTACCGCGGCAAAGGTGAGTAGTTACAATAAGGTCCTCTGGTTTATCCTCTAATACTCCATTTACAACACGCAATGCTAGGCTGATTAATTCTTCACGAGAATAACCGCTATCATTGAATGGAATATTCTCTGCATTTAAGCCTGCAATATAGACATCATCCAGCTGCAAATAACGGCAGCCTGCATCATAAAAGGCTTTAATGGCATCACGGTAGGTAATGATGATGTCATTTGCATATTCTTCAACGTCCGGATAGATTTCAAGGTTGCGAATACCAGCGTTAAATAACTGATTGGGGCTAGGAATTGTTTGCTTTGCAACAGCACGATCCCCAACGATTTCTTTAAATTCAACAAAATCTTTAAGGTGAGGGTGATTCTCGTTAAAAGAGATTTTTCCAATGACACGAACATCATATCTTTCCGTTTCTTCTCCTTTAAATGCAAACCCGCTATCTGGAACATAGCCTTCGACTCCATTTAAATGCTCGAGAAAATCAGTATGCCAAAACCGGCGGCGAAATTCTCCATCAGTAACAGCCTGCAGTCCGACTTCGATTTGTTTATCTACGACTTTTTTAATTTCTTCTGTTTCGATTGCATGCAATTCCTGCGCTGAAATGCTTCCATTTTGATAATCCTTTCTTGCAATATGGATTTTTTCCGGACGCAATAAACTTCCTACATGATCTGCTCTGAATGGAGCTTGGACGCGTGTTTTCAACATTTGTGATCTCCCTCTTTCTTTCAATATTTTGGTATTGAAGTAAGTATAGCAGGAGAAATTATTATAAAGTAACACAATAAATCTATTTCTTGCTATAGTCTTAAACTATAACGGTTTTAGTTCTTCTTCGATGGTTTCTTTTAAATACTGAATATAAATATTGGCTAAAGTACTTTTGGTCACATCTTTTCGGGTAATATAGCCAACATTGATGACTTCATCTACTAGTAATGGAACTGCAACAATGTCTTTGCTATTTAATTTATGGCTGATGACTCCAGTTGAAATCGTATAGCCGTTCAAACCGATCAGGAGATTAAATAATGTGGCCCGGTCTGTAACTCGAATGTTTTTTGGTCTTGATAGGGTGCTCAGAATTTCTTCGGAAAAATAGAAAGAGTTAAAATCGCCCTGTTCATAGGAGAGATATGGATAGGGAGGCAAGTCAGTTAAGGTCACATATTCTTTTTGCGCAAGCGGATTTTTGGAACTGATGAAGATATGCGGCTTTGCTTCAAATAGTTCCTGAAAAATCAAATTACCTTCTCTTAAAAACTTCTGGATGACTTTTTTATTAAAATCATTTAAATATAAAATACCAATTTCACTTTGCAGATTTTTGACATCATCAATAATTTCATATGTTTTCGTTTCACGGAAGCTAAACTCATATTCTTCCCGTTCATAATCTGTCAGCAGTCGAACAAAAGCACTTACAGCGAAAGCATAATGCTGAGCAGATACAGAGAAATGCTGCTGCGGAGAGCGAGTATTCGTATATCGATTTTCAAGGAGTTCTGTCTGTTCAACAACCTGCCTTGCATATCCTAAAAATTCGGATCCTTCAGGGGTTGGCAAAATGCCCTTATTTGATCTGTGAAAAATGGTAATCCCTAATTCTTCCTCAAGCTCTTTTAATGCATTTGAAAGACTAGGCTGGCTAATAAAGAGTCGCTGTGCTGCCTTGTTGATCGAACGGCTTCTTGCTACTTCTATTACATATTTAAGCTGCTGTAGAGTCATGTTCTTTTCCTTTCTGAGAAAATAGATAATTTAAATAATTCTAGCATTCTTTTATTAAATTGGAAATGGAAAGAAGCATGGACACTTGGTGCACATGCTCTTATGATTTATATAACTAGTTTGTTTTAATATGTATATACCTGGATACGAGTGCTGTTAATACGGCATAAGTTGTTGCCTTTACGGTGGAGAGGACCTTATTATCTCGGTGAGGGTCGATGCATACAAAATCCATTGCTGTGATGCTTGGATATTTGCCCAGTTCAAAAAGAAGGTCAAAAAGTTCATCTGTACGCATTCCGCCTGGTGTTGAAGCGGGCACTCCTGGTGCATAAGAAATGTCTAAAACATCCATATCAACTGTAAGGTAAACGAAATCCACTTTTTTCTGCAGCTGTTCCATGACAACCTGTATAAGTGCTGGAATTCCCTGTTTGCGCAGCTGTTTAAGCGAAATTATATTAATTTTATGTTTCTGTGCTGCTTCTATTAAAGAAGGAGCATTGTAAAAACCATGAAGACCAATATTATAAATATTTTCACCTTTTACGATATTGTCTTCAACAAGCTGCCGAATAGGCGTTCCATTTGTTGGTCCCTGGCTTAAATCTCTTAAATCCAGATGCGTATCCAGTTGAACAATGCCAATGGATTTATCAGGATTCTTATGTTTCAATGAACGCACAATAGGCGCTGTAATAGAATGATCACCACCGATTGATGTATAAAAAGAATTAGGGAAATGGTGCTGAATACTATCCATTGCAGCTTCTATGTTCTTGTGGCACTGCAAAATATCTGTATAGTGCATTCTGGCATCCCCGATGTCGGCAACCTTAAGCCCGCGAAAATCAACATGCTCGTCAAAATAATAGGTAGTAAAAAGCTCCCAAGCACTTCGGAATGCTTTAGGAAATTCAGAAGCTGCCGAAGCGCTGATCGAGGAGCGGGAGAGGGGGACACCAAGTATAACGGCATCCCAGTCTTGCCGATCTTCCTCCCAGGCTGGTATGATCCAATCCTTAACTTTGATGTCTTTGCCTTGCTCTCGCATCCAAACGATTGAAGACTTTTGAATATGTTCATATAGATTTGTCATTGCAATACAGCATCCTTTACAACAATTTCACCATTTTTTAAAACCATATGAGTATGATTCATGCCGTAATAGTATTGCAGCTGCTTGTAGTTGGAAACATTTAAGATTAAAATATCTGCTTTTTTTCCAGGCTCCAGAGATCCGATGAGATGCCCTCTATTAATTGCATAAGCAGCATTGATCGTCGAAGCTGTCAGTACTTCTTCCAGTGTTAAACCCATGTTCATACAAGCCAGATTCATAATAAATGGCAAACTGATGGTAGGGGAGGAGCCAGGATTAAAGTCAGTCGAAATGGCAATTGGTACACCACAATCAATCATCAGCCGCCCGCGTGCGAAAGGAGCACGGAGGAAGAAGGCGGTACCAGGAAGCAAAACGCCAATTGTACCTGCTTCTGCCATTCTCCTAATGCCTTCATCCGATGCAACGAGAAGATGCTCAGCCGAGATGGCACCAACTTCTGCAGCAAGCTCAGAACCTTCATAAGGCTCAATTTCATCAGCATGAATCTTCGGTGTTAATCCATATTGCTTTCCAGCTTCTAAAATTTTGCGCGATTGTTCTGGCGTAAACACTCCTTTTTCACAGAAAACATCATTGAATTCGGCCAGTTTTTCTTCTGCTACTTTAGGAAGCATTTCATGAATAATAATATCTACGAACTCATCTTCACGCCCTTTAAATTCTCTTGGAACAGCATGGGCACCCATAAACGTACTGATCACATCAACAGCATGGGTATCCTGAAGTTTTTTTGCGACTTCAAGCTGCTTTTTTTCATGTTCCCAATCTAAGCCATAGCCGCTTTTGGCTTCAACGGTAGTTACACCATACTTTAGGAATTCGTTCAGATGACGATAGGCTTTATCGTATAATTCTTCAAAACTAGCATTACGGGTGCTTTTTGCTGTTGAGTGAATACCGCCGCCAGCATTCATAATTTCCATATAAGATGCACCATTTAATCTCATGTTAAATTCATTTTCACGGGTGCCTCCATGCACTAAATGAGTGTGGCAGTCAACAAGGCCTGGCATGACAATCTTTCCTGCTGCATCAATTACTTCTGCCTGTTCTAAAAGGTGTGAATAGTCTTGTTGTAACTCTTCTAAAGTTCCAACTGCTGCTATATGATCTTGATCAATTAGAACACAGCTGTTTTCAAGAATGGCAAGTTCGCTCATAGCTTCCTTTGTACGCGGGCCCTTGTCAGATCCTCTTAGAGTAATAATCTCGTTCGCATTTATAATGAGTTTAGCCATTGTGATCATCCTTTTTGTTCAGCATTGGTATTTGAATATTTTTCTCTTTGGCCGTTTGAATAGCAAGATCATAACCTGCATCGGCGTGGCGAATGACGCCAATACCCGGATCAGATACAAGAACACGGTTTATTTTATCGGAAGCTAATTGGGTTCCATCTGCAACTAAAACCTGACCTGCATGCTGCGAATAACCCATGCCAACTCCGCCGCCATGGTGTACACTGACCCAGCTTGCTCCACCGGCCGTATTAATAAGAGCATTAAGAATGGGCCAGTCAGAGACAGCATCTGATCCATCTTTCATTCCTTCTGTTTCTCGGTTAGGAGATGCAACAGAACCTGAATCCAAGTGATCGCGACCAAATACAATTGGTGCACTGAGTTCGCCATTTGCCACCATTTCATTCACCTTTAAGGCAAAGCGATGGCGATCGCCATAACCAAGCCAGCAAATCCGGGCAGGAAGTCCTTGCCATTTCACCATTTTTTGAGCCATATCAATCCAGTTTGTTAAGCCTTCATCATCGGCAAACATTTTTTTGGCTAATGCATCTGTTTTATAAATATCCTCTGGATCACCAGACAATGCAGCCCAGCGAAAAGGTCCTTTTCCTTCACAAAATAACGGACGAATATAGGCAGGGACGAATCCAGGAAAATCAAATGCATTTTTAACACCCATCTCTTTAGCATAGGCTCGGATATTATTTCCATAGTCAAAGACTTCGGCACCTGCTTCTTGAAACTCAAGCATCGCTTGAACATGCTCAGCCATTGCTTGTTTTGCCTTCAGTTCATATACTTTTGGATGCTTTTGGCGCAGATCGAATGCTTCTTCTAAGCTCATTCCATTAGGGACATATCCATTGAGCGGGTCATGTGCCGAGGTTTGGTCAGTCACAATATCGGGAATGAACTTGCGGTTGAGCAATTCTCTATGCACATCTACACAGTTGCCAACTAATCCAATGGAAACAGGCTGTTGTCTTTCACAATGTTCTTTTACTAATGTAAGAGCCTCGTCCACAGAATCTGTTAAATAATCACAATATCCTTCTGCTATTTTTCGTTCAATCCGTTTGCGATCGACTTCAACTACTAAAATAACAGCACCAGCCATTTTTCCTGCCAGGGGCTGTGCTCCGCTCATGCCGCCCATACCGCCAGTTAAAATAAATTTTCCTCTTAAGTCAGATGTTCCAAACACCTTTTTTCCAGCTTCCACAAAGCTTAAATAAGTGCCTTGTAAAATCCCTTGTGCTCCAATATAAATCCAGCTTCCGGCAGTCATTTGACCATACATCATCAAATTTCTCTCTTCTAACTGATAGAAATGCTCCCAATTGGCCCATCCTGGAACTAAATTTGAGTTTGCGATTAATACGCGGGGGGCATTTTCATGTGTGCGGAAAACACCAACAGGCTTTCCTGATTGTACAAGCAGCGTTTCATCATTTTCTAATGCCTTTAAAGATGCAATAATCTGCTCATAGCACTCCCAGTTGCGGGCAGCTTTTCCGATTCCTCCATATACCACCAGTTCATCTGGATTCTCGGCTACTTCAGGGTCCAGATTATTCATAAGCATCCTTATAGCAGCCTCTTGCTCCCAGCCCTTACATGTTAATTGATTTCCTCTTGGAGCGTGTATGTTTTTATTAATGATCATTTCATCATCTCTCCTTTGAATTTATAAATATATCGTGAAAGAATCTTTATTAAGTAAATGCTCTTATTATTTATTTTAGTGATGAAAATTTTATGAAAATATAGAATTTAATAAAAACAATTGGTAGTTGTTCCGGTTTTTTATTAAAATGAATATGTATAACTGGAATAATATGTGTTTTATAAATTTTAT
Organism: Bacillus mesophilum; assembly: GCF_008923265.1. Taxonomy (NCBI): domain Bacteria; kingdom Bacillati; phylum Bacillota; class Bacilli; order Caryophanales; family Bacillaceae; genus Bacillus; species Bacillus mesophilum. The sequence continues at coordinate 41,186 of NZ_WBOT01000001.1, forward strand.
AAGGTGGGTGATTAATAATGAAGATCTTCATTATTGATCGGGATGAGAATGAAGCGAGAGGTCTGCAGTGGTATTTGAAATCTTACTTATTGAATAGGGTAGAAGTGATTATATTAGAATCAATGCTTCAATTAAATAAGAAGAAAGAAGAAATGATACCAGACATCATCATATTTGAGATGGAATTAATTCAGCAGCCCAATGATTTTTCTCTTTTAGGATATTTGAGGGAAAAGGGAGCAGATTTATATGCTTTAACAGCTGAACCCCTATTTAAACACGGATTAAAAGCAATCCAAATGCAAGTGAATCAATTATTTGTAAAACCGGTTGATTTAGAACTTTTAAAAGAAATAATAAATACTTCAAGATCGGAACGTGTTTCGGATGAGCTGGGTATCAGCGAAATTGAGAATTCAGATCATTTTTACATGCAGCTATTTTCTAGCAGTAAAGACCTTTTTCCGAAAAAGAATCAGTTATTTTTTTTGATTGAGTCAGACAATAGAAAAGATAACATTTCTTTATATAAATGGTTAAATGAAATTGCCGGTTTTGAGAACTTAAAAATGTATCCGTTATCAAAACGAATTATATGTGTATCAGATTTTGTGGAAATAGCAGAGTTTGAACACAGAGCAAGAACCATTATGAGGGAATGGAGCTTTATCAATGGGACTTATATCAATATAGCTGTCTATGATGGTGTGCCTGTAACCTTAAATCAACTCTATTCAAAAATGAAGAAATCGTTGAACCAGCGATTTTATAAAGGATTTGAGCACATATTTTACGTAAGCAAGCACCTTGTTGTTAAGCATTTAGACCCTTTATTAACTCCAGAAGATCAACAGCTATGGATCACCAGCCTTGAAAACCATGATATCTCAAGTATTAAAAACTTTCTTTATACATTATCTGCTCAAGCCAGCTATTATGAGGAGGATTTAATACGGATCTACTTGACGAGTGTTTTAGCGCAAATACGCCGATTTATGAAGAAGTATGATTTTCAGCTGAAACAAGATCTTGAAGAAAAATATCTTAAATTATTTCGCATTATTTTGGAGCATCCGATTTTATATACGATTATTCAAGAAATGATCCTTTTCACCCAATTGCTCATGAAGCATGCAAAGAATGAAAAAGAAAAAGCAAATTACGGAAAGCTGACAGCTGATTTAATCAATGATCAGTATACGAACACGGCTTTTTCTTTAAGCAGTGCAGCTGATCAATTAGGAATAACACCCAATTATTTAAGCAGCGTTTTTAGCAAGTATCATGAAATTCCATTTAAACGTTATTTGCAGCACTATCGTCTTGAGCAATCGAAAAAAACGTTAATTCACACAGAACTATCAATAAGTGAAGTAGCTCATGCAAATGGATTTGAAGATCCAAACTATTATTCAAAGACCTTTAAAGAGTATGCTGGTCTGCCGCCAAATAGATTTCGAAAAAGGCACAGGAGGAAGGAAGAGGGAACAGGAGAATTACATAATATTGATGCAGAAGTAAGCCTTGGATAAAATGAGGAATTTAATGTAAAAAATCTCGTTTAAGAAGGGTGAGGGGCTTTTTATTATTCATTGTGAACTCCTTGTAAATCTAAAATAAGCAATGTATATTATAAAATAATCTGCTGCACATTGTGAAAATGGACAGTAATAAATAAAAGCCTTCAATCTAAAAGACTGAAGGCTCTTCTGTTAAATGGGCTTCACCATTGTACGGTGGGGAATGCCTGCATCAAGAAATTCCTCTGAAACTGCCTCATATCCCAATTTCTCGTAAAATGGGATCGCATGTGTCTGGGCGTTCAGCTTTAATTTGGTTACACCTTGATCAGCAGCATATTGTTCAATGCTCATCATGATTTGTTTCCCTGATCCGCCTTTGCGTGCTTCTTTCATCACGCATATTCTTTCAACTTTCCCATAGCCATCGAGGGTTCGAAATCTTCCAGCACCAACAGGCTGATTATTGTCGTAAAGGACAAAGTGTGTACTTTCGTTTTCATACTGATCAATTTCTTCTTCTACAGATACATTCTGTTCTTCTACGAACACTTTTTTCCGTACATAAAGAGCATCTTGAAACTGCTCCTCAGATTGAGCGATTTTGACTTCCATTACTATTATTCCTTTCTGAGACGAAAAGTTTCATAAACACTCCAGGATCCATTTTCAAGCTGATATAACAGATGGAAACGGTCAACAATCTCTTCGTGTTCAACCCGGTCCATTTTTAAGGAGCCGAACACGTCTGAATGTTCATCATTTGAAAGCTTTTGGCCAATTGTGATATGTGGGACAAAGGCATATTCAGGCTTGTCCCCTAAGATGTTATCATTCACTTTTTCATGAAGAAGATTCAATTCTTCAGTAGGATTTACTTTTAAGTATATAACATTATTTACAGGCTGAAATGAGCTGACTTTTCTAATGGAAAGCTGAAATGGATTTGTTTCCGCTGCTATATTATGCAGTGTCTCAGATACAGCCTTCATTTGCTCGTCTTCTGCTGAAAAGGCTTTTAATGTTAAATGTGGAGGAATTAATGCATAATGCGGATCATACCGCTTACGATATGAGTTAGCAAGATCTTGCAGTTTTTTTGACGGAAAGATTACGATTCCGAATTTAGTAGTCATAATGTAACCTCCATTATACTTAGAATGTAAATAGTGTTTTCACTATTATAACAAATTTTCTAAATTCATTATAATTAAGAAACTGACCAGAAACAACAAGCCGTTATAAAACGGTTTAATACAGGACTAACAGACTAACGTAAATCAGGAGAACATGTGAATAAGTGCTCTTTTGAGATCAGGCTGCCAATACTTCCATGTATGATTTCCATTGAATTCCTCATAAAAATAAGGAAAGCCTTTTGCTTTAATCACTTTTTCTAATTCCCTGTTAGGTGTAATGAAATCTTCTACTTTTCCGGATGTTGTTTTCACCTCCGTTTCTTCTGTGCCAATTACATGGTAAATTTCCAGCAAATGAGGCTGATCAAAGGATTCAACTGCATCTAAAACTGTTTTATTGACTAAAGGTGATTGGAGAATCAGCTTTCCGAACGTATTTGGATACTGTAATGCCGCCAGAAGTGACACAGTTGCTGCTAGAGAATCTCCAGCAAGTGCGCGTCCTGCTCCCATTTGAAAAGTGGAAAACTCTTTATCAATAAATGGAACAAGCTCATGAGCCAGGAAACGAATATAAGCTTCGTGCTGATCGCCCTCTGGATGATATTTTCTGCGCCGATCCTCAACGCTTTTATATGGGATGCCAACAATGATGACATTTTCAATTTCAGATTTGCTTATGAGTTCGTCAGCAATTCGCCCGATTCTGCCAAATTGAAAGAAATCTTTTCCATCTGAAGCGATTAACACCGAATACTTATAAAGAGGCGAGTAGGAGCTGGGCAGATAAACGAGCAGCTCCATATCCTCGTTTAATTCTTTACTGGAAAAAGTAAGGTCTTTGATTGTTCCTTTTGGGTATTCCATGATAACTTTCCCCTCCGTTATAATATGTAAAGCCTTTCACGGTATTTTATCATATATACAGCCAAAACGCTTAGAACGTCACTTGCTGTGATAGCTTCATTTTTTTACAAGAGAAAGCAGTTTTGTTTAACTGTTTTGAAATAAAGTATTATTTGACAATTCAATAAATTTAATTGTACTATTATTTAGGATATAATCTAAAATTGAGGGGGTTTGTATATGAAAAAGAAAAAGATTATGTTTCCTTTTGTATTGCTAATCGCTCTTTCAATGCTCCTTGCTGCATGCGGCGGCGGAAGTGATGAAGGAAATGGCGGAGATGGCGGAGACACTCCAGATTTCATGAGCCTAGTTACAGGTGGAACGGGCGGTACATATTATCCGCTTGGCGGAGCATTTGCTGAGATCATTACAGATGCTACAGACATTCAAACAAATGCAGAGGTATCTGGTGCATCTGCTGAAAACATGAACACGATTCGTGATGGCAATGCTGAAATTGCTTTCTCACAAACAGATATTGCTTCTTACGCAAAAAATGGCGAGCAAATGTTTGAAGGAGAAGCAGTTGAAAATGTAAGTGCTATTGGAACTTTATATCCAGAAACGATTCAAATCGTAACAACTGCTGGTTCAGGCATTGAATCAGTTGAAGACCTTGCAGGCAAAAAAGTTTCAATTGGAGCACCTGGTTCTGGTACGGCTCTAAATGCGGAGCAAATTCTAGAAGTTCATGACATGACACTAGAGGATATTGAAAAGCAGGATTTATCCTTTGATGAATCAACTGCAGGTATCCAAGATGGTACAATTGATGCAGCATTCGTAACAGCTGGAAGTCCTACAGGAGCTGTTGAAGGTTTATCTGCAACTGAAGATATTGTCATTGTTCCAATCGAACAAGACAAAATTGATGCATTAATTGAGGCTTATCCATTCTATATTCAGGATGAAGTTCCATCAGGCACTTATAAATTGACTGAGGCTGTTCCAACTGTAGCCGTACAAGCGATGCTTGTTGTATCTAATGATCTTTCTGAAGATGTTGTTTATGATGTAACAAAGGCTATTTTTGAGAATCTTGATAAAGTAGCTCACGACAAAGGAAAGTTAATTAGCGCTGAAAATGCAGTCAATGGTGTTGGAATTGATATTCACCCTGGTGCACAGAAATATTATGACGAACAAGGTATTGAAGCAGAATAATAAATAACGTTATCAGGTCTTTTGGCCGTCAGGATTGCCCGCAGGCAGGCAAACTGGCGGTCAAACCCGTTTAAAGAAGAGGTTTTCACAGCTTGGTGAAAGCCCAAATAAACCTTTGATTAGGTGGGGCTGTTATGAAAGTAAAAAAACCAGGCATATGGAGTATTCTCCTGGTATTCCTCGTCATTACATCCATCATGATCATTTTATTCATTCCCTATAGGCAGGCACTCGTATTCGAATACCAGAATACTGGAGATGTTCTGGCCTTTATTCCATTACCGGAGCAAGGCAAATTTAAGATGAAGTACACCCATTCCATTCATTTGTCAGAAGTAGTTGAAAGCTATACAATCAATGAGAATCATGAAATTAAACAATATGAACTTATGTATGAAGATTTTGCGATTGGTATGCCTGAGAATGCAGCTGATGGAGAAGTATTTGAACAAAAAAATGGGAAATATTATATTAAAAATATGAATAGAGTTTTTCCCTATTTTGATCTGAGAGTAGGAAAGGTTCGGGCGAATCATACGATTATTTTTAAAAATAACGAGTATCCGTTGTCTCAGTTTGTTGAACCAGGCACGTGGATACGCATTGGAGCAGAAAAATTAAATCTGTTTCAAGTACTGAAAGGAGTGAATATGCTTGGCGGATAAGGTAGAAACATTATCACAGGAAGAACAGCAGCAATTACTTGAGAAATATGATCCGGAAGCCGGTACAAGAAATCTTGGCGGTGTGATTGGCTGGATCGTCTTCTTTGGACTCTTAGCTTTCTCATTATTCCATTTGTATACTGGAGTATTTGGCATGCTGACAGCACAGCTGCAGCGATCGATTCACCTTGGTTTTGCATTAGCACTTATTTTTCTGCTTTTCCCAGCTAGGAAAAAAAACTTAAAGAAAAATAAGGTAGCTTGGTATGATATTATTTTATCAATTTTGGCGGTAGTTGTTTGTGCATATTGGCCGTTAAATATTGAAGAAATTGTAGGCAGAGCTGGACGGTTAACAGATACTGATTTCTATATTGGTTTGTTGGCCATTGTACTAGTTTTAGAAGCGACTAGACGTGCAGTTGGGCTGCCAATTATGATTATTGCCATTGTATTTATCGGATATGCAATATATGGGCCTTATATGCCTGGCTTCCTCGCGCACCGCGGTTTGGATTTAGACAGACTGGTACAGACAATGTTTTTTACAACTGAAGGGATTCTTGGTACACCTCTTGGCGTATCGGCCACCTTCATATTCCTGTTTTTACTTTTTGGTTCTTTTCTGGTTAAAACAGGAGTTGGTCAATATTTCAATGATTTAGCTGTATCCATCGCAGGAAAAAGCACTGGTGGTCCAGCGAAGGTAGCAATTTTCTCAAGTGCCCTCCAAGGAACCATCAGCGGAAGTTCTGTTGCAAATGTTGTAACGTCTGGATCTTTTACAATCCCGATGATGAAAAAGCTGGGTTATAAAAAAGAATTTGCTGGAGCAGTAGAAGCAACAGCTTCTACAGGCGGACAAATTATGCCTCCTATTATGGGCGCTGCTGCCTTTTTGATGGTTGAATTTATCGGTGGCGGAATTACATACTGGGATATCGCAAAAGCGGCGGCAATACCTGCATTGCTCTATTTTGCCGGTGTATGGATCATGACTCATTTCGAAGCAAAACGACTGGGTCTGCGTGGTTTAAAAGATGAAGAAATGCCTAATCGCAAGGAAGTTTTCAAGAAGATTTATTTACTTCTTCCAATCTTAGCGGTTATTGTTTTATTAATGTCAGGTATGAGTGTGATCCGAGCGGCTTTGTGGTCAATTGTCATCACAATCGCTGTAAGTGCCATTAGGAAAGATACACGCATTACGTTTAGAGGATTTATTGATGCACTTGTGGATGGTGCCCGTACAGCATTGGGAGTAGCAGCTGCAACCGCCTCGGCTGGTATCATTGTAGGTGTAGTTGTAAAAACAGGACTTGGACTTAAAATGGCAAATGGAATTCTGGATTTCGCTGGCGGATTATTAATCCCGACTTTAATACTGACAATGGTAGCAGCGATTATTCTTGGAATGGGTTCACCGACAACAGCAAACTATGTAATCACATCGACTATTGCTGCACCGGCGATAATCCTTTTGGGTGTTCCTGATTTAGCTGCACATTTATTTGTATTTTATTTTGGTATAGTTGCAGATATAACACCGCCAGTTGCCTTAGCAGCCTTTGCAGCAGCCGGTGTTTCTGGAGGAGATCCAATAAAAACGGGTGTCACTGCTTCCAAACTAGCGATCGGTGCATTTATTATCCCATATATGTTTGTTCTCTCACCGGAACTCTTAATGATTGATACAACTTGGTATTACCTAATTTGGGTAGTATTCACAGCCTTAGCAGGAATGATGGCCATTGGCGCTGGAGTTATTGGCTATTGGATCCGTAAATTAAATTGGATGGAGAGAATTTTAGGAATTGCTGGCGGTCTCTTGCTGATCTATCCTGAAGGTATTTCAGATATTATTGGATTGGGTATCTTTATTGTTCTGATTGTACTTCAGCTAGTTTTCAAAAAAGGAAATAAAACGAAAGCAGAACCTGCATAAAATAAAAAAGGAAGGCCGTGATGGCTTTCCTTTTTTGATTAGTTAAAGCATATTGGAGTTCACATTAATCATCAGTGCCAATCGTCATGGTCGCATTAATGATTTCGTGTTCATCTGAGGTGAGTACCACAGTAAATGTGCCAGGATCATTTCCTTCAAATGATTCCTCACTTATATGCTCAACAAGCAAGTCGCTTTGATATTCAATGATTTCTTCATTAATGTTTTGATCATTTGTATTGCGAGACATTTCCTTTGCATCAATGGGAATTCTGCCTTCGATAAATGTCATCTTTTCATCGTCGCTCATTTCCTCGTCAAAATCAGAAAACTGCAGTTCAAGGCTTATCGCTCTCTCATTTTCGAAGTTGACGATCATAAAGTCACCTTGATAGCGGGCAATTTCTTCATTATTTTCATTTTCACCGTATGCTTCATTAAAAGACTCTCGTGGATCTCCCAAACCAACATTTTCTGTGATTTGTTCTCCTGGTTCTTCACCAAGATCAGACTCTGCTTTTTGCTCCTCCAATGAAGGAGTATTTTCATGTTCTTCTGCTGAGTTTATAACTTCGTCACCGTCGTCGCCACCACAGCCAGCTATAAATAATAAGGATGCCGAAAATAAAAGTAACAATGGTTTTTTCATATGGTTCCCTCTCTCTCTAGTTCGATGTAATTATACAAACTATACCCGAACAGTAGAGGGATAATCTTGTTTAGAGGTAATAATCTTTTGGAGCAGTTAGGAAAAAAGAGGGGTGAACGGGGAAATTCTTTTAATATTATAAAGCTGAAAGACTCATGCTGAAGAATATGAGTCTTTCAGCTAATCTGACGTGACGGCTTTTCAGGTAAAATAGACATAATATTATTGAGATTGAAAATGCGGAGCTGTTTTCTGGTTAAGCAATAAGCAAGAATACTGCTGCCCCTTAATTCCTTGATAAATATTGTTCTTTGTGAAAATGTATTGTTTTTAGACATATAAATGATCTCAACTGGTTTTCTTTCTTCCATAGAACGAAACAAAATTCCTTTCACTTTTCATCCCGCCTTATACTTTTAATTATAGTATACAGAACACTTGTTCTTGTTTCAAGTGTTTTGGTATCTTTTTTACAAATTTTATTTTCAGTGGCGGACACTTATTTTTACCGTTAAAATAGGCAGAAACTATTGACTTTTATGCATAAAAATACTATATTAATTATTGTCCTTACATATTCGATTCCGTAGCTCAGCTGGGAGAGCGCTACCTTGACAGGGTAGAGGTCGCTGGTTCGAACCCAGTCGGAATCATCATAAAAAAGCCAAGAGCCACAACGGTTCTAGGCTTTTTCTATATTGCGTGATTTTTAGGGTATTACCTAGTTGTTGACGAATTGTTGACGAAATTTATTATCCACTATTTTTCTTGCGTGTAAAGATGGAATCTAATTTGTTGGCTGCTTCCTGATCAGCACTTTGTAGAGCGTGACCATATGTGTCCATTGTGATACGAATATTTGAGTGGCCTAACCTTTCAGAAATGATTTTAGCGTGAACACCTTGATTGATTAAAAGAGTTGCTGAGGTATGTCGTAGATCGTGTAATCTTATAAATCGAACTCCTGCCCGATGAGTGAACCTTCTCCACCAGGTAGTTGGAGTAGTGGGGTAGAAGTGCTGGCCGTTTTCGTTGCAAAAAACAAATTCATGTTCACTTTCAATCCAAAGATCTCTCATCTTCATTTTTTCCTTTTTCCAATGTATATAGAATTTTTTTAACTCTTCAGTCATCAAAGGGGGGAGGGATATAACTCTTTTTGATTTTTTAGATTTAGGTCCTTTTAAATTTGCTTTTCCTCCAATGCCTCTGGTGATTATTTGCTTTATTTGAATGATTCCTTTTTCCAAGTCAATATGGGACCATTCTAAGCCAAGTAATTCCCCTCGCCGTAAACCTGCTGCTAATGCTAATGAAGTAAATATACGCCAATGATGAAGCTCGGCTTGTACGGCATCAAATAAAACAGCAATTTCATTTTCATCATAGACATTGATTTCCTTTTCTAATATGCCTCGTTCACTTGGTTTACTTACACTAGCAGCAGGGTTACTTTTAATGATTTTCCAATCGACAGCACGTTGTAGAATATTTCTTAGAACACGATAAACATATTGAGCGGTGTTAACCGACATTTCACTGCCATCAACTTTTTTTAATTGAGCCAAAAAATTTACAACATGGATAGGTTTTATTTGATCTAGTCGCATATGACCTAGAGCAGGAATAATATGATTTTTTATGTGGGTAAGGTATACGTCCAGTGTTTGATCACTTAGACCACCTTTTTCAGCATATTTTAGTTGCCAATCATCAATGAAATTAGCTAATACGGTTTTCTCTGGTGAAATATACTCCCCAGATTCAACTTCTGTTTTAAACTTTATAAGTTCTGATTGCAAATAATCATTAAGCTTCTTCTTTGTTTTTAATAAAGCTGTATCTTCAATTCGTATAGTTCTGGTACGTTTTTTTCTTTTTCCCTTTGCATCATACCCAGCCTCAACTACAAGTAAAAAAGAATTTTCTCCTCTTTTTTGGAAACTAGCCATCGTTCTCCTCCTACCTAATTAACAGTGTCATTTTTCTTTCCTCTGGCAGCAGCGTAATCAATTCTTGTAAATCATAGGTACCTATAACAAAACGAGTAATAACAGCAGGATCTACACCTACGCGTTCGATACGTTTACTAATACGGCTTAGATTTAACTTGAAAAATCCCATGCGATTTACATTGAAAATGAAGTCATCAATAAAAATCTGAGCTGTTAAAATGGATTCATCGTACTCGTATAGATCGTCATATCTGAACGGCTTAATTACTTCGTACTCAAGAACAGGCTTGTCCCAATTAATTTCATTGGATTCAAAGGTAAGAACATAGATGTAAGGCATTAAATCCCCATTAATATATTCATAGTAAATCTGTTGGTTAGGCATTATTTGCGGCTCCTTTTTTCTTATTGAGTATTAATTCAAGCTGTTTAAGTGTGTCAATTGTTTCTGGCATATACGGACCGGCCTTTGGATATCGAGCTGCCATTATTGCTCGGTGCTCAGCATCCGACTTTGCCAGTAGCCATTGATTTTTAAAGTGATTTAGACGGACTCTAGCAAACTCATAAGTTACATTAAAGGTCTCACTAACAAATTTCACACAATCCTTTAAATGCATGGATTCATGAAGTTTGAGATCTAGCAGCATGAATGTGGGTACAGCAAAGTGATACATGAAATTACTCGCTTGTGTTTCTTGTAGGTTCTTAAATGAATGAAACATTTTGCTTTGATTGCCATGATGTCTTATTACATGGCCCAATTCATGGCAAAAATCCTCCCATTGTTCCACATTGGGTTTCCTATTGCTTAAAATGATGCTATACAAACCGTTTATGCAATTCATTCGGCTTTCTTTATCCCAGTAGTGGATCCAGATGTCGAGTTTATTTGCGATTAAGTTCATATCGATTTGCTCTGGATATTTAATATCAAACTGTTCGTATAAACCTTTTATTCTACTTTCTAAAGGTGTCAATTGATAAAACATTATAAGACCTCCAACAAACGTATGTTCTGTTTTAGTTGTAAAAGAAAAGCCCAAAATTGGACTTAATATTTTTTTACTCAATTGGAGTAAATTTAAATGGTGAACTATTTTCTAGAATATAACCATCAATAAGATATACCAAATATTCCGTAACTCCATGTCCCTCAATTGAACTAATAATAGTATTGTCGACTATATTTCCAGCGGAATCGTAAACTTTAAAATTACTTCCTCTTCCAATAGGTGTTACTTTGTACCGATCAGCAGGAATATCTTGACCTACAATTAATGTTCCAGCAGGTAAATCTATAGGGGCAGCTTCTTTTTCTTTAATTTGCCCTGAGATACTTGCTAATTGTGTTTCGAGAGTCTTTACCTCTGCCTTTTTACTGGTGATATCTTCTCCTAATTTATTGGCTTCATCTTGTAATACTGTTCTATTACTCTCGTAATCTGATGCTTCTTTAATTAGTGTTTCTTTCTTAGTTACCTCACCAGTTACTTCTATTAATTCTTTTTCTAATTCTACAATTTTATCTTCTGTTTTCTTTAATGTAATTTGCCCGGAAGTGATCTCATCACTCAGTTCATCGTAATTTAACTTTTGCTCGTTAACTTTCACGCTAGCTGAATTCTCTCCAAAACCAAAACCTGCAATGAAGATAACGATTCCAGCGATTAGAGAATAAATAATTAGCCGTTTGTTTTCTTTAAACTTCAGTGTTAACTTTTCCTTATCCAAAATCTTCAACAACTTCGCCCCCACGTAAGAAGATTTAAATCATGATTAATTTTGTTTATCTCCTGGCTTACGACCTTTTTCTCTCTTTAATAACCATTCTAATAATTCAACTGCATCTTCGTCACTAATATCTCCATCTCTAGCTGCGATTTGTGTATCTGGATCTTCAAGTGCCTTTTTTGCTTGCTGATGAAAATCTTCACCTTTAAGTAGAAAATCTGTTGATACCTCAAAGAAATCAGACAATTTTATTAATAAGGAGGAATCCATATCTCTTCGATCTTTCTCATAATGCGAAAGCGCAGCTCTAGTAATACCTAATTTATCAGCGAGTCCTTGTTGAGTTAAGTTAGCTTGTTTTCTAAGCTTAGTAATTCTTGTTCCTATACTCATTTTAGTTACCACCATTTACTCTGTTTCCTCCAATATACTATACAAAATGTATCAAAAAAATATAAGTTACAAAAAGTCGCATTTTATTGTTGACTTGCGACTTTATGTATCATATAATCTACTTAAAGATTGATACAAGATGTCGCAAAAAAGGAAGGTGATTATATAAATGAGAATAAAAATGCGTAACCGAAGAATTGAATTAGGCTTATCACAACTTGAAGTAGCAGCTAAATCTGGGTTAACGCGAGCAAATTATTCACATATCGAAAGAGGTAGAAGTGAACCTAATTTATCTCAAATGGTTTCAATAGCAAAAGCTTTAAATGTAGCACCAAACGCAAATTTTTTTGTAGATAAATGCGACAAAATGGATCAAGATATAAACTCAGCTTAAGGAGAAGACTTATGACACAAAAACAAAAGGAAAGAATCCAGCAAGAGTTGATCCAGGTGTTAAGCAACCATCCTGTTACTTACGCTGATGTACCAGAAATACTAGAGAGCTTATCCAAGGAGCTGAAAGAACTCAGCCAGCAACAGTTTATTCGTATTCCTTAAAGGGAGGAAGCAAATGGATATCACCCAGAAAGTCATCTGGGCTGAAATCAAACTCAAAGTCCTAGAATCAGCCATGATGCTTAACTATGATTACTCAAATGCTGACGTCACAGAAAAACTCATGGAGATTGTTGACTTGTTAGATAACACTGAACCGAAAGGGGTGAATCAAGTTGCCAGAAGTAGAATCAGTACAACGGAAAACTCAGACGGCGAAAGAAATTGCTAATTATATTGGAGTCCATGTTGACACCATTTACACCATGGTTAGGCAAAAGCAGATCCCTCATTTAAAAGTTAGGCGGCGCATCCTTTTTAATAGGGAAACCATTGACGCTTGGATGCGCGATCAAGAATCTAAAAGTTTGGAGGCCATGTAATGAATGAACTAACAATACTTAATCAAAACGGTCGATTGCTGGTTGATAGTAGAGACGTTGCAGAATTGGTTGAAAAAAGACACTCTGATTTATTAAGAAGTATTGATTTATATGTCGACATTTTAACCAACGCAAAATTGCGTTCGTTAGATTTCTATATACCAAGTGCTTATAGAGACTCGAAGGGAGAACAAAGAAGCTGTTACCTTCTCACTCGCAAAGGTTGTGACATGGTAGCAAATAAAATGACTGGCGAAAAAGGAATTTTGTTTACTGCAGCATATGTAACCCAATTCGAAAAAATGGAGCAGCATCTTAAAGGACCAAGAGTTTTATCTGAAAGGGAGCAATTGCTAGCTTCAATGAAAATTACGCTAGAAACTTCTGAAAAAGTAGATCAGATCGAAAACAAAATAATATCTCTTGAACAGAAAGTAGATGAACAGATCACTCTTACATCTGGTGAACAACGCAGACTGCAAAGAGAAATTGCAATAAAAGTTTATGAGATCAGTAATGATCCCAAAGTTCGTCCAACCCTTTTCAGAGAATTGCATCGAGAAATCAAAGATCGTTTCGGTGTTGCAAGCTATAAAGATCTCAAGAAGAAGGAGCTGCAGACGGCCCTGCGCTACATAGAAAGCTGGGTGCCAAGGAAAACAGCATGAGCAAAGCAGCACCGTGAAGCTGCCAGGCTAAAGAAACGGTGCGCTTTCCTTCATATATATATTTTATTAGCAATCTAGTTAAAAATCTGTTCCGCGCTGGCACTGTTCCAAACTGGAACACAAGAGGAGGGGAGATAGAAAGATGCAAGTCGGTGGAATTTTGAAGATTTGCAGAGAAAAAGCCGGATTCTCACAAGAACAACTAGCAGAAAAATTACATAGGTCCCGGAGCTGCATATCAAAAATAGAGAGCGATAAGAAAACATTAGATTTAGGAACATTTATCAGATGGATGAATGAAACATCTGCAACAGACATTGCTTGTGCAATTGTCTCTGGAGTTGATCCAGTCATGATGATGCAACAGATGATGCCGTTAGTTGGTGGGGTTATCAAATTTTTATAAGGAAGTGAACAAAATTGGGGAAGTGATTCCTTCGTATATGAGTAACGATCGTTATTGGAGAGCTGTTATTTATCTATTTAAGAATAACGCAAAACTACAAAGTGTTTTTACCACAAAATATTTTGATTTAGAAGCAGGCACAATCAAGATAACTGCATTAAAAAGAAACGCAGCGCCTTGGTCAAGTTCGGAAAAGTTCATGCTTAATTTAGCTCTTCACTTATTCAATCAAAACAACAAATTAAATCTATCAGATATGGATTTATTGGATGATCATAACAAGAAGTTAGCAATGGAAGCTATCAAATTAAGGTTTTTTTAAAGGAGGAACGTAGATGGAGGCAGGGTACATAGCAGCAATGTTGTTAATCCCGATGTTCACATTTTTTGTTGGAGTGGTTTACGGAGATTTCAAAGCAGAAGAAAAGAAAAAGCAGTAAGCTTTGCCCAGCTCACTGCCCAATCAGCGTCAACGACGCAGAATAATCGAATTAATGTCATTTTAACATAAATAAGATGGCACGACAAGAACCTTTGTTCTCGTCGTTGAGGCTAGGAAGGGTTTTCTCCCATATCCCCCTTTTACCTTCCTAGTCTGAACGGTGCGGAACGAAGCGCCAATTGATCCATGAAAACTAGATAGAGAGGAGGCAGGTCATGCGAGTAAAAGTAAAGGATTGGCTTAGTTTAAGTCAAGTTGATCGCTACATGTCCATTCGACGTGCATATGTTGCTACACAAAAAAGACCCCTGCTGCAACAGGAGTCGGCTTGAAAAAATATTATTATCGTCATTTTATCATACTGCCTTTTGGCGGTAAAGGGAGGATAAAACTGTGTCTTTTGAAACTAAAAATGGAACGGTGTACGAGCCTGTAAATCCTATATTAACTAGTCTATTCAATACGTTGAAGAAAAATGCCCCTGTTTTAGACGGCAGTCGAGTTTTTGAAGATTTGGTTGAAGCATATGAAACTCTCGATCAGGACTTAAAGGAGGAAATGAAATGTCAAAGCGCTTAACTTTACTTACCCTCACGCTTAGAAATTTTAAAGGAGTTAAGGAATTTTCGTTAATGGCTGCAGGTGGAAATGTAAAAGTTTTTGGTGATAATGCCACTGGAAAGACTACTTTATTCGATGCCTTTGTTTGGTTGCTATTCGATAAAGATAGCCAAAACAAAAAGGACTTTTCATTAAAAACTTTAGCCGACGGCAAAGAATTGCATGGCCTTGATCATGAAGTGGAAGGTCAGTTTTTTCTGGATGGGAAGCAGCTCTCACTTAAAAAGGTCTATTCCGAGAAGTGGACAAAGAAGCGCGGTTCTGCAACTGCAGAGTTTTCGGGCCACACTACAGATTACTTCATCGATGGTGTTCCGTCGAAGTTGAAGGAGTATAAGGCGCTTGTTGATTCAATCGTTCAAGAAGATGTATTCAAACTCCTTACCAGTCCTTCTTTCTTTAATGATCAGCTTAAATGGCAGGATCGACGTAAAACATTGCTTGAAATATGCGGTGATATTTCAGATGAAGACGTAATTGACAGCAATCCTGAATTAGCTGCACTTCCAACAATCTTGCAAGCTCGAAAACTTGAAGATCACAGAAAGATCATCGCAGCAAGGAGAGCTGAGATTAATAAGGAACTGGATCGAATTCCGGTCCGCATCAGCGAGGTTCAACGCGGGATACCAGATCTAAGTGATGTAGATAAAATTTCACTTGAAGCAGAGGTTAAGAAACTGAATGCAGAGATAGATGATCTCATGACGCAGATTAGCAGCATTAAGAACGGAAAAGCCATTTCTGATAAACAGAAGGAAATTCAACAAATTGAAATAGCGCTCTTAGAAATCAAGCGTGATCATGATGCTGGAGCAAAAGATACGATCTACCAATTGAGAGCCCGCATTCAAGAAGAGAAATCCAACCTATCTATACTGCAATCTAAAGTCAGTAATATCACTTCAAGTAAGCGTCATAATGATGAAAACATTAAATCCATTGATACTCAGCTTTCATTACTGCGTGATGAATGGCATGAGATTAATAACCAGGTGTTTACTCATAATTCGGAATGTGAATGCCCTTCATGTGGACAAGCACTGCCAGAAGAACAAGTAAGTGCTGCACGAGAGAAAGCACTGGAACAATTTAACCTTGAAAAGGCACGAAAGTTAGAAGGGATCGACGCGAGAGGAAAACAAGCGAAGGCTCGTAAGGAATCTCTAAATAGTGATAATGAAAAATTGAAAAAAGACTATGAAAAACTCGGCTCCCAAGTTACCGAGAAGGAAGAAGTGCTAGGGAAGCTAGAGACTCAATTAGAACAACAAGAAAGCCTTGTAACTGACGTCCTTGATAACCCTGCATATGTTGAAAAACTCAAAGAAAAGCAGACATTAGAAGAAGGGATTAAACAGGTGCAGGAACTAGCTGAGGAATCAGTAAAAGATATCCAGATTGAAATTATGAAATTGCGCGATAAGCGTGACGAAGTTCAAGGGCAGATCGGTGAATTTTCCGTTGTTGAACAAGCGAAGGCTCGAATTACTGAGCTGTCAGAACAGGAACGGGAATTGGCGGCTGAATTTGAGAGCATTGAGCATGAACTTTATCTAGCTGATCAATTTATTCGCACTAAGGTTGATCTTCTGGAAGAGAAGATTAACAGCCGTTTCAAATATGCACGCTTTAAATTATTTGAAACTCAAATAAATGGCGGTCTAACAGAAGTTTGTGAAACCACATATAAAGGGGTTCCTTACTCCAGCGGTCTTAATAATGCTGCAAAGATAAATGTTGGCTTAGACATTATCAATACCCTTTCTGAACATTACGGTTTCTTCGCTCCAATCTTTATCGATAACAGCGAGGCAGTAACCAAATTAATTGATACAAAGTCACAAACAGTTAGCCTTGTGGTCTCTGAGCAAGATAAGCAGCTGAGGGTAGAAGTGGATCCTGAAGATATGAAGGAGGCAATTTAATTGAGTAACAATCAAGTCACAATTATTCAGAAAGATATTACAGATGATGTGAATAAAAGCTTAACAAGGTTGCAGGATGAAGGTTTAGTCCTGCCTCCTAGTTACAATGCAAGCAATGCTTTAAAGAGTGCATTTTTCAAATTACGAGAAGTAAGAGATAAAAACGGGAAGCCAGCGTTAGATGTTTGTACAAGGGAATCAATTGCAAATACTCTCTTGGACATGGTTACACAGGGGCTAAGTCCAGCAAAGACACAATGCTATTTCATTGTTTACGGCAGCCAATTGCAATTGAATCGCTCCTATTTCGGTACACAGGCAGTTCTTAAGCGATTAACAAACGTCAAAGATATCTGGGCAAACGTGATCTTTGAAGGCGATGTATTTGACTATGCAATCGAAGGCGGTCGAGAAAAACTCATAAAGCATGAAACGAATTTCCTAAATAGGGATAACGATATCTTGGGTGCCTATGCGGTTGTAAAAACAAATGACGATGAAGAAATACTAACTGTAATGACTAGAAAAGAAATCGATACTTCCTGGAGCCAAGCAAAAACAAAGAACGTGCAAAACAAATTCCCTCAAGAAATGGCTAAACGTACAGTAATTAATCGTGCTGCTAAATCCTTTATTAACACATCTGATGATAGTGATTTACTTGTAGATGCCATTAATAGGTCAACAGAACATGAGTATGAAGATGATCGTAAAGAAATTAACCCTGAATATGCTACTCAAAAGGAAATAGAGCAAAATGCAAATCAAGAAGTTATTGATATTAAGAGAAATGAACCTTTAAAAAAGCAGCCTGTGATTATTGATGCTTCAGAAGAAAAGAAACAAGATCAGTACACTGATGAAAGACAACAGGAGCATGCTACCTCTGATGGTCCGAGCTGGTAATGATTGAGATCACTTCAATCGCATCTGGAAGTAAGGGGAACTGCTACCGTGTTACAGACGGTCATACTCCCCTTCTGCTGGAATGCGGTATCAACTACAAAGAAATCCAAAGAGCGTTTAATTTCCGACTGTCAGAGGTTGCTGGATGCCTAATAACCCATGAACATGGAGATCACTCGAAGAGCATTAGAGAAGTATTAAAAGGCGGTATGAATTGTTACATGTCCAGCGGTACTGCAGAAGGGCTTAAAATTGATCACCATCGCATAAATAAAGTGAATCCTTTGAAGCAATTTCAAATTGGTACTTGGACGATCCTGCCCTTTGATGTCCAGCATGATGTGAGTGAACCATTTGGTTTCCTGTTGGCGAACGAAGAGGGAGAAAAGCTTTTATTCGCCACTGATACTTACTACATCAAATACAAGTTTGAAGGTCTTACACACATCATGGTGGAGTGCAATTACTCAAGGGATATTTTAGTCCAAAACATTATTGACGGCCGAGTCCCTAAAGTAATGAAAAAACGATTAGAACAGTCTCATTTCAGCTTAGAAAACGTCAAAGAGTTTTTTAAAGCGAATGATCTTAGCCAGGTGCAGGAAATTTGGTTGCTGCATCTTAGTGACACAAATAGCAATGAGGAACTATTTAAACGAGAAATACAATCATTAACTGGAAAGTTAGTTTTTATTCCATAAACACCAGCTTTGTATATAACAAGAAACTGTAAAGGAGGGGGATAGGTCAACATGAATTACATTAAGGAGCTTAACGCTTTCTATGATTGGCTCGAACTAAATGAACTGTCTCCATCAGCAATTAATTTATGGTACGCATTAATGCACATAAATAATAAGGCTGCATGGGCAGAAACATTTACGGTAGCTGAATCGGTGCTTTGCGTTAAGACAGGTTTAACCGATCGAACCCTTCGAAAAGTTAGAAATGAACTTAAGCAGAAAAACAGAATAGATTTTATCTCTAGAAAGGGCGGAAGAGCTCCTATTTATAAGTTGATATCTTTCTTCTCTACGGAAAATAATTCCGCGCCTTTCATACCTACGGAAATAAATTCCGCAGTTAGTGTCACGGATAGTGCCGAGGGTCGTTCCGTAGGTAGTGCCGGAGATAGTTCCGCATTAAATAAACTAAAAGAAACTAAACAAAACGAAACAATAAAAACAGCTACTGCTACGCACGCGAATTATTTTGACGAATACATGATTTGCTTTTCTGGACAACCTAATCCAATTCAGATTCAAGAGATTAATAGTTTTATTGATCAAGATGAGTTAGAGGTTGACGTTGTATGCACTGCATTCAGAAAGGCTGCCGAAGCCGGAGCTAAATATGCGTATGCTAGGAGCATTTTGAACAGGTGGGCAAAGCAAGGAGTTAAGAGCATGTCCGACGTTGAGAGAGAGCAAGAACAACACAATCAACGTAAACAGCAAAGCAACTTTTCTCCCAGAAAAGGCATTAGAACAGAAATGGTACCAGGATGGTTTGATGATAAACAGGAGAATAACAGCAACCCTAAACCGGTCAATGATGAAGAAGCTAAAAGAGCCAAAATGAACGATGCTTTAGAAAGATTACGTGGGAGTGGGTAAGAATGGGTGTCCTTTATAAGGCTGCTGTTGCCGAAAAACGCTTAAAAAAGAATTTCATTCTTGAGAGATTGCAAGCTTTAGGGATCCAGCTCAGTCAGCAAGGCATACCCCTTGATCAGCTAAGTTATGAAGAATTGAAATACGAATATGTTCTTGCTTCGTTTCGTGACATAGACACCGAAAGAACAGAAAATACATGGTTTTGAAAGGAGCAGTTTAAATGTCAATCAAAAATGTAAAACCAGCAAAACGTTGTCCTAAATGCCAATGTATAGGTCAAGTTCTGAGAACGAATAAAGGTTTGCTTGAAATGCGCTGCCAAGATGATGAATGCAAATTTGAATGGACTACACACTCTCTTAATTGCAAAGAATGCGGTAAGCCAAATGGTTATGTGGTACCAGGTCCATGCATGGAGTGTTATCAACTTAAATACAGGTCATCATGAGGGGAAGTTGCTTTATGACAAGAAATATTAATTTTGAAGATATGCCCAAACATGAGGTATCAGAAAAGGCTTTAAGTCATTTGCAGGTTGTCATGTATAAGCAAGATGATGTTGGAGTCAAAAAGTACGGAGAAGCCTTGCAGTCTTATCTTAATTATGATTGGGACGCTATGGCTGATGAAGAAATAGCTGATTTTTTAAAATATCGCCAATGTGCTAGAGAGCGAAAAGCTTATATTGTGGAAATTCTAAAAGCTGGTTTGCGAGCAGATGAAACTGAATCTAAAGATTACATTCAAATCGCCCTAGATTTGTTGACCTTGGAGGGCACTGGCAAATGAATTTAAGCAATGCAACCCTGAGCCAGCTGCTCTACATAGCAAGATTCACAGAAAAGACATCCGAGGCTCAGGATGAATTGATTAGGAGGATTGTCGATGGCTTTCCAACAAACAAAGATCACCAGAAGGCGCAAACACGAAGCAGAGCAGGCAATACAGGATTTGTTAAAGAGAGGGTTTGAGATTGTTACCCCTTTAAAAGAATACGGAAGTGAAGGGAAAGTATTTAAGACCGACAGTTACAATCGCAAAATCTTTGTTCAGAACAATTTTAACAGTTGCTGGATTGCAGTATTGAGGAGGGATGCTAACTATGAATCTGAAAAAGGTGTTCGCAATTCAAAAAGTGTTGCGAGAGCGCATTGCGTATAACAATGCTGACCGATTTGAAAAACTGATTCTTGCTTTGAAAGTAGAAATTGGTGAATGTGCTAATGAACTTCCTGAGATTTTTAAATTTTGGAGTCAAAAGGATAACAACTTTGAAAATGCACTTGTTGAATATGTGGATGGTCTACATTTAGTGCTTGAATGTGGTCTAGAAATCGAATTTGATCACGACGCTTGGCAAATCTCTTCCCAAGAATATCACACGGTTACTGAGCAATTTCTTGCGCTTTATGAGTGTGTAACCATTTTATACAAGAGACCTACTGAAAGTAATTTTGTTGAATTGATTGAAACCTTCCTGGGACTTGGAAAAATGCTTGGCTTTACACAGACTCAGATTGAAGAAGCGTATCTAGCTAAGAATGCTGTCAATCACCAACGGCAGGAGGATGGCTATTGATGAATTGCCCAATGTGCAACCGTCCTTTGAAAAGTGCCAAAAGCATTTCGGCAGGAATTGGACCTGTATGTGCTCGTAAGTTATCTGAATTACAAGATACTGCTGATGAAGATCAACTAAAAATGGAGTTAGATACAAATGCAAAGAATGTCTTACCAAGAATACAGAAAGCCTAAAAAGCGCTCTAAGTACGGCAACCAGAAGACTGTTGTAGATGGCATCACTTTCGATTCAAAAGCTGAGGCCATCTACTATGGTCAGCTTAAATGGCTTAAGCAGGCAAAGCAGATTAAAAGCTTCGAACTGCAGCCGAAATTTGTTTTGCAAGAAGGGTTTGTAAAGAACGGTGTAAGCTTTCGGTCCATCACATATAAGGCTGACTTTAAGGTTGTTGATCTAGACGGCAAAGTCCAGATCATTGATATAAAAGGTGCTCTCACAAAAGACTTCCAGATTAAAAGAAAATTGTTTGAAATGCAATATACAGAATCTATCACACTCTTAAAATACGTGAATGGTCAATTTGTGGAGGTGTAGTCATGCAAAATGTGTTGATCGCTGATGATCGGCCAGCATGGATGAGAAAGGAAGATAAGATGATGTCTTGCTTCTTACGCTGCAGTCTTTATAAAAGATGCTCTTCTAGAATGGGCACGGCATGTAATCACTTAGGTGGATCCGAGATTCCAAAAGTGAGGTACCCATATGGGAAGCGCGCTTAGGCAGTTAAAAAAGAATAAGTCACCGATGCAAAAGTTTGAAGCAGCATACGATAAGGGATATATGGCTGGTGCCGGGGAGCAGAAAAAGGCTGATGTTGAGCATGTATGGAATCTACTACAGAGTTTAGAACAAATACCTGGCATTGGTCCTCAGACTGCAGAAAAGGTCAGACAACACTTTTTAACAAAACCAAATAAATAAGGGAGATGTCAAAATTGAAAACCGTACAACCCATACGGGACGTGGCAAAAATCGCGGCAATGAAAGAGGTCTTGATGCAACAGCATTACAGAAATTACTTTCTATTCGTTTTGGGAATCAATACAGGTTTGAGGATCAGTGATTTGCTGGCACTTAGAGTCGGTGATGTTAGGAACAAAAGCCACATCATAATCACAGAACAGAAAACTGGGAAATTGAAACGGTTTAAGATCAATAGCGAGCTCCAGGATCATATAAGCAATTTTACAATTGATAAGGAAGTGGCTGCATACCTGTTTCAATCCAGGCGCGGCCGTGATCGGATACATCGGGTGCAGGCATGGAAGATATTAAACGCAGCTGCCCGTGAGGTTGGTTTAGAAGAGATCGGAACGCATACACTTCGTAAGACATTCGGGTATCACTTTTACCAGCGATATAAAGACGTGGCAGTCCTGCAGCAGATATTTAACCACAGTAGTCCAGCGGTGACAATGCGGTACATCGGGATCACTCAGGACATTATCGATGAAAAGGTCGATGGGTTTAGTTTATAGATTTTGTAATATGTTGCATAAAAAAAGGCACCGTTAGTGCCATTCAAAAAGGTACAGTTATTTGTGTTTACTGTCAGAGAATGATGCTAAGTCATTAACCATATTAGTAACAGATGATAAGGTTTTATCTATTTCTTTGCTTATTTCTAATGAATGAGGATGTTCTTGATCGATCTTACCAATAATTATATTTTTCTTTTGAAAATATTTTTTCAAAATTATCACCTCCTAATTATGAGTATAAAATATGACGCAACGTGAGTTTCAATAAAAATTAACAAAAGAATTATTAAGTTTATTAGGCGGTGATGTAATGGACGCAAAAGATAGAATTCCTCCAGAAGAACAAACGGAATATGTATTGTTGGACAACACATCCCCACATTATGAGAAGTGGTATGGCTGGAAGCCTGGTACTAAATTGAAACGAATTTCGAAATGGTACGGAAGCAATGGTTTAAGCAGATCTATAAAACAAGCATATTTTATTCCAGCTGAGTCTAGCAATATTCATGGTCATATCGCTTGGAGTGATCATGTGGAAGAAATAACAGGTCAGCTTAAATTAGAAATTTAACTTCAGTAGGAGGAAGCTATGAAGCAGCTTGATCTATTTTCATTCGAAAGAGATGCAAAAATCGATGATGTGATCAGCCTGGCTAAAGGATATGATCCTAATTTTGAAATTGCTGCAGTATATTTGCCGGATAAAATAGCTTGCTTAGAAGAACCTTCATTTGCAATAAAGCATGGAACAAAATTAAGGTTTTATGAAATCTGCCGAGGGCGAGTACATCCGTTTAGAGACAGAGTTCTTGATACAGCAGATGAACTGCCCAATAATCGGTGGATCCAGTTGTAATTAACACAAGAGTAAATATGTAAAAAAAATAGAGAATTAATTTCCTCTATTCATTAGGTACAAAAACCAAACAGCATGGTTTTGTTCATCTTTGGCAATCCTATTAAATTGATTCTTTATAATTTGATCAGATGTTTTATCAGAAATCTTTAAATAAAAATCAACCGTATTTTGTTCATCCTTAAAGGCGCTCACTAGACCTTCATGATAGGTATTTGGACAACTCTCAGTGATTTTTGGTTGATAATGTTGCTTGGTCAAATTGAAATATATGCTTGAAAATACATTGTAATGACTTTCTTCATCTTTTCTGATTTCTCTAATAACAGACTTATCATATGAAGATGTAGCAAGCTTTTCAAGAATTTCATAACAGTAAATTGCGGAATACTCACCATCTAGTGCTTTTTCAATATCAGTTTTTAATGTTGTATTTAAATTGTTCCTTATTGAAAAGGGAACTGATGGTGCACCATCTGATTGATAAAATCCACCTGCATACGGTATTAAGTAATACATTTGATGCCCGACATGTATATGATATGGGCTAGTATTCGTATGAACAATTTGATGCCATGGACCGTAAAATGCATTTGGAATGCCTGGATAACCTTCGTATATTGGTCCATTTAATCCAGTTGTTATTGTTGGCATATTATCCCTCCTTTATCTATGGATAATTTATTCAACTAAATGGGAATGGAGCCTGTATCAAATAAATTGGTTATAATACCCAGTGGTGGATTTTATATGCAGAAGGATATTGGGCAAGCGATTGAAAAATTTCTTAATACTCAAAATTAATTATACCTAGGACTATTACTAATAGAATTAAAGAAATTCTTGCAATTCTGTCCTCGGTAACAAGTTTAAGCAGTGTAACTAGAACAATGCCGATAATTGGATCATCTTCAATGATTAGTATTGTAATAATATCCAAGAGTGGAAGAACTTCATCTATAATATTTGACTCCGAAATCATCAATATCACCTTTTTTATTAGGATATTAAAATGGGTGAAAAATTGTGATTGGTGGAGGAAGTTTTTTGTAGAGAAGTTATTAAGGACTAAAAAACAGAAGTGTAAGTTGACTAAAAACAAAATAACACTCGCTAAAGGAGTGTTATCTGATAATGGACAATATTTTTTTTACGGTAATTTATATTATGTTTTAGTTCTAGAAAGGTGAAGGTTTCTTAAGTTTGAAATTGACTATTATCCAACACAATAATTTTATCCGTAGTGGTTGTATGAGCAACTTGTTTGGTACTTTCAACTAGGTCATAAATGTTACCTACACATTGTTTTGCACCTTTAACTAATAATGGCACGCCTATGCTATCTAAATGCAGCCCTCTTGAGAAAAATCCGCCCATGGACAGAAGCATTGGAACTGTAGGTGAAGTGTTTGAAAAAACCAAACGCTCATCAATTTGAAAATGTTCAAATAACATTGTTCCTAAGCTTTCAAGTGAGGGAATAACAAGCTTTTGAGATTTTCTTCCTATAGAATACACAGGATTGCCTTCATGATCTTTACCATGGAAAATCAATTTTCCAAAATCCTTTTTGGTCAACTTATTGAAATAAGGAACAGAAAGTATCTCTTCTTTAGTCAATGGGAAAGATGAGGGTTTAATTATTTGTAAATGAATAGCTGCAGCTAAAGAAGTAGTATGAGTGCCGCCATAGTCATTGTAAATAAATATCATATAATCAGCCTTTCAAGTAATGCTGATTATAGTCTGCTCAGTATTAGTAAAATTAAACATTAAATAGGAAACAAAGTAAGCAAAGAGTTAATTAAGGAGGAATCGGCATGTTTGAAGATTTAGAAAAGCAAATAGAATTTGAGCAACAGTCTATGAGGGTTAATGTTGTCAGAGCGTTAATAGGAATCGAAGGAAATTTAGTAATGACAAATACCGAAGGTCGCATAGACGGCAGTGTGGTTCTGCACGGATATAAACGAGACTATAAAGAAATAAAAACTGTAAAATTTCTAGTTGGAAAAGATGAGATCGAATCGCTAAACGAAGCGAAGAATTTTTCAGAGGTTTATGAGATTTACAAAGAAATAGGGTATTTCCAAGAAGTCTAATAAAGAAACAAAATGATAGGAGTGTTTCTCCAAACAAAAAAGACCGATTATTCGGTCGAAATCAATTGACTAGTTTGTATCTAAAATTTTGAAGGATTCTTAACTTTGATTGAAGCCACTTCTCCACATTTTTTGCAAAAAGTAAATATGAGGAGAGAACTACCTAGAATTTTATCAATAGGGACAAGACTAGTATGGCCGTTACCTAATTGACCTTGAACAAATTTATCATTACCACATATCTTACAAATTTGTTTGGTTGTCATTTTATCACCTCAATTTATTTACGTTTAATTTGTTAAGAGGTTTCAAATTTGTTTTTAGTAAACACAAGGTAGGAGGAGTTAATTTGGAAGCAATATTAAAGGATGGATCAATCCTGCATATAGATGCTGAAGAGAGAATTTATGCTCAAAGCTTACCAGGATCAATTCCGATTGTAATTGACCAAGCAGAAGGAGAAAAACTGTTAATCGAATATGCCGTGCACCAGCAGCAGGAAAAAAGAGAAATGAAAACTAAAAGTGATTTTATTGAAAGTCTTATAACATATTGGTGCACCTATTGTGATGAACGATTTCATATCGAAGAAGTTAGAGATCCAAACAAAGTTCATTGCCCACAATGCGGAACAATAGGAGATGTTGCAATAAACAGCAGGGATTACGCAAAGTTAGGAAACACAAGATAGAGCCAGTAAATTAAAAACCCTTGAACATGGCCAAGGGTAAATGCTAACCTATATATTTTTCTTCATGCCGCATTTTTGGCATTCACGGATGTACTTACCGCCACCAACAGTACTCTTAAAAGTGGCTGAATCACAGTTGTCGCAGCGGCCACTATTCTCATCAGGATAATCTTTATATTCGTAAATAATGTCTAGATCGATTTCTTTTTCCACGGTATCACCCTTTAAACAAAGTAAAAGCCAGGATCTCTCCCGGCCACCCAATTATATTTTACCATGGGAGGGGTCCACTTGAAAGAAGCTGCCAGGCTTACAGTAAATATCTCAGAATTAATTCGAGATTATAGAATGATGAAACGGGAGATCGATCGCCTCCAGAAAATATTATTTGGACAAACAATGCCTATGCGTTCATGGGGTGTTGCACAATATGGAATAGAGGCTACTTTACCTCATGGATCTGCTGGAAAGAGTCAAGCTGAGTTAAGGGATATGGATATCAGAGAACAAAAACAGATCGCCCGTCTTGAAGAGTACCAACGCCGTGTATATGCCATTGAAAGTGCTGGAGATTATTTAGATAAGGAAATTCTTAAGATCGTTTACGACTGCATGCTAGAAGGAATGACAAGGCAAGCAATTGCTGTTCATTTAGAAATCTCACGTGATTCAGTGGATAAGCTGCGTTCCGACATAAAGGCGCAAATCGGCACAAATACGACTTTTTCCAAACTTTTGCATGGAGAAAAATTGGCAGTGTAAAATGGGAGGCAGGACGGAGCGGAAAAGCTCTATTTGGTTGGTAAGCCATAATTCCTCCTTTTGATGTAACCTTTCGGTGTCATTCTTTAGAAATCTCTGAAAATATATTATTTATTTTCAGAGATTCATTTATAATTATATAAAGGGGGAATTGTTATAGATATTTCAGACTTAGCAGTTAGAATAATATTTTTATTTTTGCCTGGTATAACAGCAACAGTAATAATGGACTTATTAACAACTCACAGAAAAAGACAGGCATATCAGTTTCTTTTGCATTCGTATTTAATTGGTGTATCTTCTTATGGGTTATTGCTATTTATTGTGTTTTTAAACAATAAAATTCTTGAAATTAATGATAAAACTCCCACTTGGGAAGTAACGTTTCTAAAATCTTTGTTAAATAGCAAAGAAAATATTAAAGTAAGTGAAGTCTTTTTTGCAACAATGATAGGCATAGTGTTAGCGATAATTTTAGTAGTTATTATAAACAAGAAATACATCTATAAACTAGCAAATCACTTAAATATTTCTAATAAACATGGAGAAGACGATGTTTGGGACTTCTTATTTGGATCTAATGATGTTGAGTGGGTCACTGTAAGAGATCCTGAGTCTAAATTGGTTTATCAAGGAGCTGTATCATCTTACTCACAAAAGGATGATAAAAGAGAATTGATTTTATCTCAGGTCAAGGTATATAAGGACAAAGACGATGATGATTTAAAAGAGTTATATGAGAAAGACTTTATATATTTAAGTTTTGATGTTTGTTCAAAAATAATCGTTGAAATTGATTAAGGAGGAAATGTATATGTCAAATAAAGGACCTAAAATCACTCCGGGAACCAAGATTAACCATGGACTAAAGCCGCCACCAAAATCACCTAGACCACCTAAGCCTCCTAGCCAAAATTCTAGATAATGTAACTAAGCATCCATTAGGGTGCTTTTTCTTTAATATATTCATTATTAACCGATAAGATTTATGAGGTGAAATAATGGAAAAGTTAGATTTTAGTCCGTTTCAAGGACAAATGAACGAAATGGTTTTACAGTTAGCACTGATACTATTCATACCCCTAATTGGAGGACTAGTTATTAATTTTGTGTTGGTTAAAATAAGATTACCGCAAGGAC
This sequence comes from Bacillus mesophilum, assembly GCF_008923265.1. NCBI lineage: Bacteria > Bacillati > Bacillota > Bacilli > Caryophanales > Bacillaceae > Bacillus > Bacillus mesophilum. Next base: position 69,404 of record NZ_WBOT01000001.1, read on the forward strand.
TTTCAAACTTTGTAGCAATAGCAGCAATGTTATATGGAATGTATATGATGTTTGATATTTTATTTTAATGTGCAGGAATTTGTAATTATTTGTAGAAATTACTCCTTAATAAAATTTAGGGAGGAATTGAATGTGAGACTTGATCCTGGCGGTGGCGGAGTTATGAAAGATCCTGGTGGCGGTGGATTTCGAATGAATCCACCTTTAGGTGGTTGGCATAGCGATCCAGGCGGTGGAGGAAATTACTTTGACCCACCTATCGGAGGACACAAGGTTGGCTAAGTGCATGAAGATTATAAAGGTGGTATCTTTTAATGAATGAAAGTTATACTGTTGAGGACTTCTTGGATGATTTAAGAAAAAGAGATGTTCCACTACCGTTGTCATTAACAAAAATGTTACCTATTCAGATTGAGAAGAGCATAGATACTGAAAAAGTAATTGCGTTCTATGCTAAAAATATGGTCAAAGATTTTGATGAGGATAAGCAATTCTACTTCTTTTTAAGAGATAAACTGATTGAGTTAAGTATAGTAAATAAACAAATGCAATTTAAAAACATAAACCAACCTATTTTTGAAATTACTTTTATTCCTGCTCAAAATGGAACAGCAAGTGCAGTATTAAAGTTAAGTTTCAATAATAGAGAGGACATTATTTTTAACAGTTTAGAAGATTCTAATCCAATGTGGAATGATACTTATATCAATTCGCTAAATGAGATTTATAAAACATTGACATAATGGGCATCCTTAGGGGTGCTTTTTCTTTTGTCCAAACAAATACAAATAGCCGGGGGTGGCAGGTGATGTAGATGGCTAATTGGGATGAAATCAGAAAAGAATTTGAAACATCAAAAATCACATTAAAGGCGCTTGCTGAAAAACATGGTATTAAAATAGGGACGTTAAAGAGCAGAAAAAGCCGTGAAGGTTGGTCAAGAGGATCCCCTAAAAAGGATGCAACCAAAAAGAAAAAGGTTGCAACCCTGGAACCTGTTATTGAATCAACTGATTTAACGGATAAGCAGGAGTTGTTTTGCCTTTATTATATTAAGTATTTCAATGCAACCAAGGCTTATCAGAAAGCTTATGAGTGTGCTTATTCCACTGCAATGGTAGAAGGGCATAGACATCTAAGAAATCCTAAGATAGTCACTGAGATTGAAAGATTGAAGCGTGAAAGGCAGCAGGGTATATTCTTAGATGCAAAAGACATACTCCAGAAGTACATTGATATCGCTTTTGCTGATATTACAGATTTCGCTACCTTTGGCAAAAAGGAAGTTGAAGCAATGGGCCCTTTTGGGCCAATGATGGATGAAGAAGGAAATCCAGTAATGGTTGAAATTAATTATGTTGATTTCAAAAACTCTACTGAAATTGATGGATCGATTGTAACTGAAGTGAAAAAGGGCAAAGACGGTGTATCAGTCAAGCTTGCTGACAAGATGAAAGCTCTCGAAATGCTGTCTAAATACTTTGACCTTCTTTCTGACAATGATAAGAAAAGGTTGCAGGAAGAAAAGCTCAAAATGGATATTGAGAAGTCTAAGGTAGAAGTAAAAAGCTTAACGAAGGATTCCGATAAAGGCCCACTCAAAATCATCGTTGATTATGGTGATGAAGAATGAGCGCAGTAACAGTTCAATTTAACAGGCACTTTAAAGCTGTTAATCAAACTCACTGTCGTTATCGTGCCCTTAGAGGAAGTGCTGGATCGGGGAAGTCAGTCAATATCGCTCAGGACTTTATTTTAAAACTCAGCGATCCTAAATATAAAGGCGCCAATCTTTTGTGTGTCCGTAAAGTAAATGAGACCAACCGTAATAGTACCTATGCAGAATTAACTGGTGCCATCAATCGAATATATGGGGATAGGGCCGAAGAATTTTGGGAAATGCGCCAATCTCCTTTATCTTTAAAAAGCCGCGTTACTGGAAACGAGGTTATTTTCCGTGGTGTAAATGATGCCCGGGACCGAGAAAAATTAAAATCCATTAACTTTGCCCACGGTAAATTGGTTTGGATTTGGATAGAGGAAGCAACGGAGCTGCAGGAATCTGATGTTGATATTCTAGATGACCGTTTGCGTGGTATTTTAGTCAATCCTAATCTCTATTACCAGATCACTTTCACATTTAACCCTGTATCAGCAACCCACTGGATTAAACGTAAATACTTTGATTTCGTCAATCCAGATGTTATGGCCCATCATTCTACCTATCTGCAAAATAGATTCATAGATGATGCCTATCATCGCAGGATGATGCTGAGAAAAGAGCAAGATCCGGAAGGTTATGAAATATACGGACTTGGCAATTGGGGAGAAACAGGCGGTCTCATTCTTAAAAACTTTAAAGTTGTGGAATTTGATACAGCCTTTAATATGTTCGACTCCATGCATCATGCTCAGGACTTTGGTTTTAACCATGCCAATGCAATTTTAACTGTTGGTGTTAAGGATGGAGACTTTTATGTCTGTGATGAAATTTATGTGCATGAGAAAGACACAAGCGAAATCATCGAGCTTGCTAATCGTCATGGATTAAATAAATATTTGACCATGTACTGCGATTCTGCTGAGCCAGATCGAATTCAGATGTGGAATAATGCAGGATACAGAGCGACAGCCGTTGTAAAAGAGCCAGGCAGCGTGCAGGCGCAGATTGATTATTTAAAGCAGCGTAGAATTTATATTCATCCTAAATGCGTAAATACAGCAAAAGAGATTCAGCAATGGTCATGGAAAAAGGATAAAAAGACAGGATTATATTTAGATGAACCAGTTGAAGTTTTTGATGATGCTATGGCTGCACTTAGATATTCTGCTGAGCCGTTGAGAAGACCGGAAATGGAATACAGTAACCAACGTCCTGCTGGATGGTGATACAATAATTAAAAGTATCTGTTTAGTAAAGGGTGAGTAAATTGACCAGTGCAAGCGTAAACTGCGACAAATGCAAACAGGATTTCAAGTTGAAATCCACTAAGAAAAAGATGTACGAAGACGGTGACAAAGGTAAGGTTTTTGTCCATTACTTTAGCTGCCCTCACTGTCATAAAAAGTATCCTACGAATGTGGAAAGCGACGAAATCAATGAGCTGGTGAAAAGACAGAAGGTGCTAAAGAAGAAGATACCTAACACCGTGGATTTAGTACCACTGGAAGCTATCTACAAAGAAATGGATGATAACGCAGCTAAAATAAAATCTCTTTCTGCTGAATATAAGATGCTCTTTAACTATGATAATAACTCCAATTAAAACACTCATTGCAGTGTTTTTTTATATTGCACAAAAAGGCAGGTGAAATTATGACAATCGTTTATCTTAAACAGAAATTCCCCCCAGCTCCGTTTGATGAAGAAGTGGAGCAGATAAGATACTATCGTGATTTGTACGAAGGTAATCATGAAAACATCTTTCCTCGGGCTCAAGAGCTGGCAAAGGAATCAAACGTTACTGAGGTATTAAGGCGGCCACGTAAAGCTTATCTTAGAAAGAAGCAACCAATCGAGAAAACTTCCTTACATCATTATGTGATTGTTAACTTTTCATCCGTTATCGCAGAGTTACCAGCTGACTTGATTAATCGATCACTTGGCAATATCTCTGCAGATACTGAGAATGAAAAGGACCTTTTGGAATTTATTGAAGGTGTCGTAAAGACTTCAAAGCTTAAGCAAAACATCTGGGCAGCCATTGTGCAACATCAGGTGGACTGTGGTGTGGCTTATCGAATTAGGAAAGACGCAAAGGGCACCTGGTTTGAATGGAAGCCTGCGGATCTTTATTTTGAGCATGAAGATGGATTAGGAGCAGACGTTTCGTGGATTGAAACCCATGAAGATGAAAAATATTTGCGCGTTGAACGCCAGCGCCTTGAGAATGATCAATTGCAAATCGAGCAGTTGGTCTTTTTATTAGCGGAAGATAGTGTGAAAGAGGAATGGAATATAAAAGAGTATGCTAATCAATTTGGCTTAAATATTCCCGATAATCAAGTACTGCCTGGTGTCACTGAATTGATGTGTGGCTATATCGCCAATGATGAAACGCTGCTGAATCCTCGTGGGCGGTCAGCTCTACGGAATATTGATGTCATTCAAGAGGAAATCAACTGGACAGTTACCCGGGATTCCATCGTATTTGAAAAGCATGGGAAGCCTAAACTTGCTATTCCTCGTATGCTGTGGGATTCAGTAGCCAATAAAAACCAAACTTACTACGGTGATCGCTTTGTTCGCAATGCTGATCTGGAAGTTGTCAGTTATGACGAAAAGAATGGTGCGGTGCCAATGTATATCACATGGAATGCACAAACGGAGCAAGCCTTTAAACACGTAGAGAGATTAATTCAAAATATGATGGCTATTTCTAAAACATCTGCCCAAGCAGTAGGGGCAGATACTGCCAGTGGAAATATGTCTGCAAAAGCTATTTTGTATGAGTGGGTCCAGTCGGTTATCAAGGCAGAGGCTATTAGAGAGAAGTTTGACGCAACAATCAAAGATGCTATTCGTAAATGTGTAATCCTCGAAAACACCTTGGGAGGTACGAATTTTTCTATTAATGATCCAGTCGTTGAGTGGGCTGATATGCTACCAAAGGCAGACGGGGAAGTTGATGATGAGGAAATCAAAAAATACGAAGGCGGTGTGCAGTCGCTTGAGACAACTGTTCGTAATCTTCATCCGGATTGGTCAGAGGACGCTATTCAAGCCGAGGTTGGAAAAATACAAGCAGATAGTTTATCCCCTACTCTTTTACAACCGCCCAGAACAGCTATCAGCACCGAGGATGAATAATCATGGATAAAGAGATTCAAAGGCTTATAGAAATGTACACAGTGGCATCTGAAAACATTCAAGAGCTTATTAATGTTTTAGTTGATAGAGGGTTATCGAGGAAAGCGCAAGAGAAGCTGCTTAGGGAAATCCAGGCAATCATTAATCAATTAACAGAAACAGCTGGTGAATCTGCAAACAGCATCATTACGCAAGCCTATATGAACGGCTCAGAAGAAGCTATAAACACATTACTCTCGCAAGGAGTGCAAAGGTCGGCGGTAGCAACTACTGTAACCACAGTAATCCATGTCAGGGCAGTGCAAGAGATAGTTGATGAGACGTTTTACAGGATACTTGAGAACAGCGATCACATGACAGGGGATGCTAAAAAGCGGATTAAAAACGTTGTTCAAGAGGCAAACAGAAGGTCCTTAATTGAGGGTGTATCCCGAAGACAAGCTACAAAAGATGCTGTTGCTGAAATGAATCAGAAGGGTATTACAGGCATGATCGCAAAGAATGGTGCTGAAATTCCTGCTGAAAAGTACATGGCTAACGTTATCCAATATCACCAGCGCAAAGCACATGTTGATGGAGTGGTTAATCGCCTGGTTGATAACAAACGTGATCTTGTTTATGTAAATCATGTTGGTATTACTTGCCCTGTTTGCGCGATTTTTCAAGGAAGAGTTTACAGCGTAAGTGGTAATGACAGTCGTTTTCCTCCACTTGAACAAAGACCACCATATCATGGTCATTGTGTCCATAATGTTTCCGTGTGGACTGAGGAATATATGGATGAAGAGGAGATCGGAAAAGCTATTGCTGATTCTAACCGTCCTTTTGAAGACAACAGGACAGCTGCTAACAAGAAGAAGTATGAGGAAATGCAGAGAGAAACCTCTCAGAAGAACGAAACAAGGAAACAATGGATCCGTTATAAGGCCAGAATGCCAGGTATGCCAGATTTGAGAACCTTCGCTAGTCATAAGGCTAGAAACACTAAGAAATATCAAGGATGGATGGAAGATTTCCGCCGTTTCGGTTATGAAATCAAGAGCAGATCAAATTAGCACTCGCTTGAGTGTTTTTATTTTGCCTTTTTACGTGCTGTAGGCGCTATAAAGAACAACACGGAATCAGCCAACTAAGGCTTAAAAATAGGAGGAAAACATGATCAGATTAAAAACATACATCGTTTCATTATTGGCTTCATTTTGGCTACTCTTTGCCAAAGAAAAAGAGGTTGAGAAGACAGAAAAGGCATTTAAACCGTTGATTCCTTTGGATCTGCAATTATTCGCTGGTGAGGGTGGAGATGGTGGCGGAGACGGCGGTGATGGTTCAGGCGGCGATGGCGGTGCTGGCGCAGGTGAAGATGGACCGTTTGCTACGTTTAAAACTCAAGATGATCTTAATAAACGATTATCTAGAGCAGAAAAGAAAGGTCAAAAGGCGCTCGCACTTTCACTTGGCTATGAAACTGTTGAAGAAATGCAGGAGGCTATTAAGAAACCACCTGCTAAGAAGCAAGAACCAGGTAAAGAAGGAGAACATGTTGATGTAGATGCTCTGGTATCAGCGAAGCTAAAAGAAGAACAGGCGAAAACATTTAAGCGCCTTGTTAATTCAGAGGTAAAAGTTGTGGCGAACGAACTCGGGTTTGCCGATTGGGAAGATGCTCTTGCCCTAGCTGATCTAGCGGAAGTCAAAGAGGATGACAAAGGCAATATCACTGGTGTTGCTGAAGCTTTGAAATCATTAGCTGAAAAGAAACCGCATTTGCTAAAGCAATCTAGCGGTAATCAATTCGGTGCAAACATCCCTAATGTTCAAAAGCAACAAAAAGAGAATTTAGAAAACATTAAAAAGCTCGCTCAAACCCGTGGTGTCCAGGCAACAGCTGCCAACGATCCATGGAAGCGATAAGAGGAGGAAATCACATTGAATTTACAACCGACTAAAAAATTTGAAGTAACTGAAGAAGCTGAAATTTTAGCGTCTTACGAAGCAATCCGTGAAGTGGTTAATGGAATCACAATCGATTCAAGTGTTGTAACAGCCACAGATGGGCGTAAAACCATTCAAAAAGGCATGCCAATGGCAAAGCTTGCGAATGGTAAATACGTTCCTTATGACGCCGCAGGAACGGACGGTAGCGAGAACCCAACAGTTATCCTTAAGCACAATGTGGATGTCACAGAAGGTGATCATATTGTTGGCGGATATGAAATGGCGAAAGTGATTTCAGAACGTTTACCTGTTGAAGTAACTGCTGATTTAAAAGCAAAAATGCCTTTTATTCAATTCTCTTAATCTAACCCTATATTTGAAAGGATGATATAAATGCCTCAAGAATTATTAAATCTTGAACAAGCTCTTACAGGACAAGAGCTATTAACTTACTCTCGTAATCTAGCAACACCGCAAAACTATTTGGCTGATTTGTTTTTTCCACCACAAGAAACATCTGAGTTAACGGTTGATGTTATCCGTGAAGGATCTCGATTACCAGTAATGGCACAAATTGCTGATCTTGGCACGCAAGTGGAGTATGGCAGCCGTGAAGGGATGACAGGAGATCGCATCCAAATCCCTAAAATCCAGCGTGGTCGTGCAATGGATGAAAAGCTTGTTCGTTTACTGCTGCAGAACGGATTACGTTCCAATGAATTCGCTGAAATCCGCCGTACTCAATTAAATGATGCTGCATATGCTGTTGATGCGATTAGAGCACGTAAAGAATGGGTTGCGATGCAGGCGATTGGTACTGGCCGAGTGACGTATTCAGAAGGTGGAGTTCAGTTTACAACTGATTTTGGTTATACAAATGATCAAAAACCAGTATTAAGCGGCACTGATCTATGGAGCGATACACAAAATTCAACACCACTTGATGACATTCAAAAGTGGGTAGGAGAAGCGCAAGATAAGGGAATCGTTCTATCGAGAGCCATGGCATCAAGACAAATCGTTTCCCTTTTAAAGCAGAATTTATCTTTACGTAAAGCTTACCATGGTGATCCATCAGGTACTGCTATTCCTCCTATGTTGAATACAGGGCAATTAAACTCGTTAATGGAGACTCAAGGATTGCCAGCAATCGTGGAATACGATACACAAGCTAGAGTTGAAAATAGAGCTTTAACAAACGGTCGACCTTCATTCAGTTCTGTTCGTATGATGCCGCAAGATCGTTTTGTTCTTCTTCCTGATGGTCCATTAGGTAACTATCTATGGGCGCAGACAACAGAAGAAATGATGAATGAAATTGAAGCAGTTGAAACAGATTCTAACGGTATCTTTGTTTTCCGTAAGGTTAACGAGCATCCAATCCGCGTGGAAACTATCGGTGTAAATCTAGCGTTCCCTGCGTTTGGCTACAACGATTCTGTTGTTACTGCAACAGTTATTTAACTAGGGGTGTCAGCATTGTTGCTGGCGCCTTTTATTATTTTCTGAAAGGGTGATCTCAATGGACTTAGTTGCCACTGGAACGGTAAAACACAACGGCAAATGGTTTAATACTGGTGATCAAATCAAAAAGTTAAAGAAAGAAGATGGCGAGCGCCTTATTGAGCAAGGTGTTGCCAAGATCGATGAAGTGGCCCAGCGCATGAAAGAAGAAGAGGAAGCGAAGAAAAAAGCTGAAGAAGCTAATCGTAAAAAGGCTGAGGCTGAACAAAATAAAGATTCTGAAAAGAAGTAGGTGATCTAAATGCCTACAGTAGAATCAGTAGATGCCTGGATTCGATTTAATGTCTTAGATTCGCAAGCGTGGACAAGTTCAGAGCGTAAGTATGTTGCATTCGTTCAAGCTAACCGAACGCTTAGCCGTTCATATTCTGAGGCAGCACTAACGGATGAACTGATTGCGTATCAAGCGATTTGGGAGCTGCAAGGTCTTGATCCTGCCCTTAAGTATCAGAAGCAAGGAGTTAAGTCGGTTTCAGATGGATCTGATCGTATTGATTATAATCCTAGAGATGTAATTGCTCCAGATGTGAGGATGATTTTGGGCACTCCACTTTATGAAATTGAAGAGGAAGAAGAATCAAGTCCTCCGTTGTTTGGTGGGACATTGTTATGAGTCTATTTGGTTATCCAGCAGATGTCATTCATAAATCAGCTAAATTAGACAATTGGAATCGTGTTATTGGCTACGAGTCTATTAGTAAAAAGGCAAAAGTAGTCGAAGAACAAAAGCTTATCAAGAACGATAAAGGTGAAGATGTCCTTAGCATTTCGGAAATCCATCTGGAAGGCCCACAGGACATTAAATTCAATGATTACATTTTGTATACAAATGCTCTAGGGAAAGAAAATCGTTATGATATCAAGCATATCGAGGTGAAAAAGAACATTGGTACAGATGATGTGAAAAAGGTGATTGTATATGGCTAATCAATCGAATTTTTCACTCCAAGGAATCCAATTGATGATTAATCAGCTAGATCAAATCGAACGCGAAATGGAGCAAAGGATTGATCAAGTGTTAACTAGATTAGCAGAAAAGATCATTTTAGATGCTAAGAAGTTAGCTCCGATTGATTCAGGGGATTTAGAAGCGGCGTTAGTTGTTGGAGAAGTGAAAAACCTATTGAGGACCAAGTATATTGAGTTTGGTACCAGTCCAGAAGTTAATGATTATGCTGTCGTCCAGCATGAGGGGTTCCGTAGAACCAGCAGCGGCGAAGTAGTCCAATTGACTCCTGGTCCAAAAACTCAAAGTAAAGCACCACATAAAGGGTACATGCCGGGCAGAAAATATCTTGAAAATGCTATAGCCATTAATGAACAGCTGATTATTACAGAATTACGAAATGCTCTAAGTTTTTGAGGTGTTTTTATGAGATCGAAAGAGTTTATTGATTATCTCACAGCCAATGGTTTTAATGTTTATCCCGATGCTAACTACATGCCGGATTTAGAAGAGAGCCAATTGCCGGCTCTTTTTGTTTTTGGCAACGGAGGCAGTCAATCAGATCCGGATTTACCAATTCAATTTCCTTCATTTCAAGTAATTGTAAAGGGTGAAAACTACAAATCTGATTTAACACAGATGGATAAAACAGAAGTCATTGCAAAAAATCTTATTAGATTCTTAGATAACAAGATTGGATATGAGATCGGTAGAAATCATGTTTACCTTAGCAAGTCCATGCAATCCAACCCTATCCCTATAGGAGTTGACACTATGGGAAGACCTGTCTTTTCAACCAATTTTACTTTTAAAATACAGCCCTATAAGGAGGCATAAGAAACATGGCAGATAACACACAGATTATTGACGTTCCAATCGGCCCAGCAGTTGTTGAATTTGGTGATACTTCACCTATTACATTTGATATTACTAAGGGCGGAATTGTTTTTACAGCAAACTTTTCCAAGCAGGATATCACTGTAGACCAATTTGGTGATACTCCAGTTAAATCTATTCTTAAAGGCGGTACTTGTCAGCTGGCGGTTCCGTTTGCTTTGCATGATCTTGAAAAGCTCAACAGAGTTACACCGGGAAGCGTATATGCCGAGGATGCAACAAATCCTGATGAAGTTAAGAAACGTTTAAATGTATATGCTAAAGCGGGGTTTGATCTACTAAAGGCAGCTGAAAAAGTAGTTGTCAAACCTACAACACCTGGCACTACACCGAACGATTACATCACAATCCCATTAGGTAGCCCGATGCCGGAAATCCAATGGACATATAACTCAGATAATGAACGTGTTGCAAATATCATCATTGCTGGTTATCCGGATAAAGACGGTCTTCTTTACTTCCTGGGTGATGAAGCTGTAACGATCACCGGGGCAGTTTAAAACAGAGGGGAGCTAAATGCTCTCCTTTTTTGGAGGTTTATAGAATGCTAAAATCACTGAAACAAAAAATGACCTTGAAGAAAAGCATGCTGGGGGACAATGAAATTTATTTGGGTGATAAAAAAGCCGAAGTGAAAAAACTAACCCCTACCCTGTGGAAACAATTATTTGGCACCATAGATAAGCTACCAGGATTAATCATGCAAGTAATGCTTGCGCCGAAAAAAGATTTTTATAGTTATGTACTTATGGCCTGTGATGTAGCGTTAGATGAGGTTGTAGAAATTACAGCTGTGTTATCCGGTATTGATAAGCAATACATATCGGATAAGGCAGGCGTAGACGAAATCATTGCGTATCTTATGAAAACTGCGCAGAAAAACAACCTCAATGAAATTGTAAAAAACGTAAAAAGCCTTCTACCCAAGAAAAAGACGGAGTAGAGGGCTCTTTTATTTCGACTGAAGAGTTTTTGACTAAGGCTGCCTTTGCATTAGGCGTCTCCCAAAAATCTATTGAAGATGAGTTTTACATGATAGATATCCCATCTCTCTTAGAAGAAAAAGCTAAGGAGCATCAAAATAAATTACTGCAGCAAATCATGATCCGTTTAGCGACAAACGAAAGATATATGCCTGACGAAGAATACAAGAACTTCATGCGGAATATCACGCCAAAAGAGCAGAAAGAAGAGAGGTTTGACCGCGAGAAATTCGAGAAGTTACGTCATATCACCAATATGGGCGCCAATCGGTTTCGCTAGAAAGGAGGTAGCACATAAATGGCAACAGACTTAGGGGATTTACGTGCCCGCCTTTTACTGGAAGCACAACAATTTAGCCAAAGTATGGATGAAGCTCGACAACAGTTAGGCTCAATTGAAGGTACAGCTCAGCAAGTCAATCAAAGCATGCAACAAACACAAAATCAATTCAATCAAACAGGCGATTCTACGCAACAGTTAAACTCGAACTTGCAACAGTTGAACCAAGGTATGCAGCAGTCACAAAACCAAATGGCTCAAACAAGTGATTCTGTCGAACAAGTTGCGCAAAGCTTAGAAGAAACGCAGGCGCAGATCAATACGGCTGGTAGTTCTGCACAATCTTTAAACCAAGATTTGCAACAGACCCAGCAGCAATTAGATAATACGTCTACTTCCGCACAGCAAACTGGTGAAAGTATAGAGGCAACCGAATCTTCAATAGGCGCAGCCAGTGACACAACTCAGCAATTAAGCGAAAATTTACAGCAATCAAATGAACAGTTGAGTAACCTGGCTGCTTCCGCAGAACAAGCTGGGGAAACATTACAGCAGACTCAATCGCAGATCAGCCAAACTGACGATTCAACTCAACAATTAAATCAGAGCATGCAACAGGCTCAAACACAAATAAACCAAACTGGTACCACAACACAACAGCTTAATCAAAACTTACAACAGACGCAAACTCAAGCCAATCAGACTGCCAACTCTACTCAACAGCTGAATCAGAATTTGCAACAAACACAGTCTCAAGCTAACCAGGCAAGTAACTCTGCTCAGCAATTAAATACAAATCTGCAGCAAACCCAAACGCAAGCAGGGCAAACGGGAAATGCAACTCAGCAGATGAACCAAAACTTGCAGCAGAGTCAACAACAACTCGGAAACACTTCTTCTTCTACCCAACAATTAAGCGAAGACTTAGACCGTTTGCAAACAGCTGCCCTTGCATTTATGGCAGCATTTACTGCGGCAACCGGTTTTAGTATTAAAACGGCAGCAGATTTCGAATATCAAATGTCTAGAGTTAGAGCGATAAGCGGCGCCACTGATGAGGAATTCGAAGACTTGAATAAAACAGCGCTTGATCTAGGTGCCAATACTTCTAAATCAGCTAGTGAAGTAGCCGTTGCTTTTGAAGACATGGCAGCAATGGGCTTTAATGCAAATGATATTTTGGCAGCAATGCCCGGCGTTATTGCGGCGGCTGAAGCCTCTGGAAGTGACTTAGCTTTAACATCTGGTGTTGTGGCCGCCGCATTAAATTCTTTTCAACTTGAGGCGGCAGAGGCAACTAAAGTGGCAGATGTTCTGGCTATGACTGCAAACGTATCGGCGGCAAGCGTTAACGATATGGGATATGCCTTAAAGTATGTTGGACCAGTTGCAAACACACTAGGAATGAGTTTAGAAGAAGTTTCAGCAGCAGTCGGTATTATGACAAATGCCGGTCTAGATGGTAGTAGTGCTGGTACTGCGTTACGTGCGGCGTTGCTTGCTCTAAATAATCCAGCTGAAGCACAAGCGGAAATGATGGCAGAATTAGGCTTTTCCATGCGTGATAGTAGCGGAGAAGCAAAAAGTCTCTCTGATGTAATCGGCGATCTCATCAAAGCTACTAATGAAATGACTGATGCTGAGAAGGTCGCTACTGTCGCTAAGCTTGTGGGTACCGAAGCATCATCTGGTATGATCTCACTCATGGAGGGCGGTGTTGCACAGCTTGATGAATACACCGAAGCACTGGAAAATTCAGCTGGTGCAGCCGAAGAAGCAGCAGATATCATGATGAATAATTTTAAAGGTGCATTCGAGGAATTAATGGGTGCATTAGAGTCTTTCGGCATTAGTGTAGGAAGTGGTTTCTTGCCTTATTTAACTGATATAGCTAGAAAAGGTGCAGAAGTTGTTAATATATTTAATGAAATAGATTCTGCTACCATAAATTCTACTTTAGCATTTGCCGGAGTGACAGGAGCTCTAGGTTTGTTTATTTCAACAATCGGAAGATTAGGACTAGCTATAGCTGCAATGGGTCCTATGGGTTGGATAATTACTGGTGTTTCTCTCCTTGGTGGAGCGATCGCTAGCTCGCTAGTTTATCACAATGAACTTGAAGAAATAACTCTTGATAACGTTATAGCCATGCAAGAATCACAAAAGGCATTGGAAGCTAATATTAACGAATACGATAGTTTAAGAGAAAAAACAAAGCTATCTGCCGATGAACTAGCTAGATTTGTAGATATAAATTCTCTTATGCAGCAGACGGTCGATCCCGAAATTCTTGCCCGTTTAAAAGAGGAGCAAGATGGCATCCGAGAAAAATCTGGATTATCAAATGACGAATTGAGTCGACTGATCGACCTTAATGGCCAGATCATCGAAACTGTCCCTGAATCCAATACTGTCCTATCTGAGCAAGGGAATATTCTTCTTGAAAATACAGACAAAGCTAAATCATTTAATGCTGAACAAATTGAAATGATTCGTTTGGAGTTGGAAGCGAAAAAGGCTCAAGCAGAAGCGAATATGACTGAATATTTACAAGACGAAGAACGTCTAATGAAATCTATTAATGAGGAAAAAGCATTGCTGCTTAGTTATGATAAAGAAGAAGAGGAACACCTAAGAAGGATAGGGACATTAGAATCAGATTTAGCAAAAGCAAAACAAAATCAAGACACTCTCGAAATTGAAAATCTTAATAATATGTTATTGCTGGAAGAAGGTAAACTAGAAAGTATTAAGAAAAATAGAGCTGAATCACATCAATTAGTTTATGATAAATCACTTGAATTAGATGAGATTCAAAAGCAAATTGGTGCTCTTGATGAAGTTAAACGTCAAATGGTGGAACTTGAATTGCAGCAAGTCGGAATCAATGCTAAACGTGGTGAAGAAATCCAAATCGTTGAGACCGAAATTCAAAAGCTAATATCGAAAAGAGCCGAACTAGAGAAAACCACACCTGTTAATCAGCGGAATACTGAGGAATACAGACGATCGGTAGATGCAATTGAAAGTCAGATCACAGAATTAGAAAATGTTAAAAGCAAAATAAGTGAATTAATCCAATCATCTGCTGTGCTTAATTCTGAATTAGGTAGAACAATTAATAAAGAGATTATTATAAATCAACAAAGGTATGAGCGTGTGTTCTCTGCAAGAGGTGGTTCTGGCCGAATCCCTGAACACCACACCGGAGGAATAGTCGAACCACCAAAGTTTCATACCGGCGGCTTACCGTCATGGATTATCGACCCACCCATGCATAATGAGGTGGATATTCGTGCTTTACCGAATGAAATGATCTTAACCGAGTCACAGCAAGCTAATCTGTTCCGTATGATCGATGCTGGCTTCGCAGGAGCTGGAGGTCAGCCAGGATTTGATCCAGAGGTCGTTGAGCTGCTTAGAGAAATCGAAAGAGGCCTTGCGAATGGATTGAATGCAACAATCATGATGGACGGACGAGAGGCAGCTAAAGCGGTTGATCCCCACTTGACGGAATTGCAGCGGAATAGAAATTATTCTCAACTTAAGTTTAGAGGGGAGAATTTGTAATGCTTTCAAATGGATTTTCGTTTAATGGCGAAAGAAAAGATTTTGTCATGACTATATCAAAAAAGAGAACCTATTGGCCGCCTATACAGCGTTCTCTATTGGATATCCCAAAGGTACCTGGTTCAAGGTTAATGCATTCAAAGATTGGAGTTAGGGAGCTATCCATTGACATAGAGGTTGAGGGTGTTAGTCAAGAAGATTTAAGGAAAAGGGCAGAAGAATTAGCAAGATGGCTAATCACAGATGAGCCTGCTCCTTTAGTTTTTGATGATGAGAGGGATAGAACGTACTTCGCTTTAGTGGAGGGAGAATTTGACCCCACAGAGTTGGTGATGCGAGGATATGGTACGATTCGATTTATCTGCCCGGATCCTTACAAGTATTCGGATATTAAATCAATTAGGTTATTTCCAAATCCTTCTGCAATCATTCAAAATGTTGAAGTCATGGGCAATATTGAAACGTACCCTGTCACGAGGGTTGAAGTGCAAAAGAAATTGAACTTTTTTGCGCTGGTTACCGGTGATGATTATCTGCAAATTGGCGAAGATGCTGAGGTTGATCAAACCATAGTTGACCCAGAAACACTTGTTTTCAGCGACAACATGGCAACCACAACCGGCTGGGGGCAGGCGACATACGTTGATAATGGTTATATAGCTGGAAACATTATCAGCAACGGATCTTCTTTCATTCCAGAAACCTATGGGACTGTAATTAAGCCTCCTCAATGGCAGGGTCCATCAGTAAAAAAATCAATCAGCAAGGCTCTTGAGGATTTTCGAGCGGAGGCATTGGTTGAGATTGAAAATCGAGGCAGCAGGACTGGTATGCTGGAGATTTATTTCTTAGGTAGCTCAAACCAAACCATCGCTAAGATCGGTATTGAGGACAGGCAGGCTGTTAAAGAGAATGTGATTGCTAAAGCTAGAATAGGAGATTCAGATTCTGGCAGGTGGATTGCAACAGAGGAAGCGCGACAGCCGGAATGGTGGACAAACTTTAAAGGAATGCTGCGGATCCAGCGAAAGGATAAGCGCTGGACTGTTTATTTTAGTCCGATCGATGCCAAAGGAGAGCACACCTATCCAAGAGGATCGGACGGATCCCTAACATACTTTGATGTAGCTGGGGAGTTTGATGAACCAATTACTCAGGTACAGGTTGCTTTCCGGATTTACCCTGAAACAGAAAGAGCCGGCATGAAAGTAAACGACCTAAAAATTTGGGAGTTAAACAAGCAGCCGGTCAATTACATCATATATGTGGCCAATGCTGGTGATGTATTGGAGTTTGATCATTACAAAAACACCATAAAGAAAAACGGAGAATTGCTGCTCGGGTTGAAAGACTTTGCCAGCAATTTTTTTGCGTTGAAACCAGGTAAGAATCCCGTTTCCTTTCTGCCGAGTGATGCAGGCATTGTAACGGTCTCTTTTAGGGAGCGATATTTATGATCTATGTATTAAATAGCGTTAGTTCTATTGCTAATACACTTGAAATGAATAAGGAAAAAGCCTATTGGGATGATCAGCATATCCAAGACCTAAAGGAAGGAATCGAGACATTTGAATTCACCACCGATGTTGAAATTCCTATAAATTCAACCATCGTTCTAAGGACACCAAGTAAAGAACTTGTTCCCTTCATCGTTCAGAGGGCAAATAAGGTGGCGAATTACAGCCGTACTATCCGATATGAGTGTGATGCAGAGTTTTTAGAACTTAGGTATACCAAAGTGTTAGAACCTCAAATACTGGAAGGACAGACGCCAGAGACGGCTCTCTCTTTTGGTCTACAGGGAACACGTTGGCAGGTTGGTGAAGTCGGCAATCTAAAAGTTAAAAGCATTCCAATCGATGAGTACATGAATGTCTTAAAGTATTTGAGATTGATAGCGAACGAGTTTGAGTTGGAGTTACGCTTTCGCGTTGAGTTTCTAAACAGCAGAGTCTCCAGGCGTTATGTTGATTTTGTTGAAAAAAGCGGACTGGATGCGGGGAAAGAGATTCTTTTCGGTAAAGACCTTCAGAACATAGAAAGACTTGAAGATTCAAGCGGAATTGTCACTGCACTCTATGGAATTGGACCAGCTGACGATAACGGAAATTATATGACTGTTGCAGCGGCTAATGGAGGGAAGCCTTACATTGAAAACCGAGCTGCTTTGGAGCGGTGGGGAAAAGATGGGGAGCACCGTTATGATATATTCATGCCTTCTGTCGACAGAGAAAATATAACACCTCAAGAACTGTTTGCGCTAACTCAAGCTGAACTCTTCAGACGGATCAACTCAGTTGTACAGTACAAGGTTGATGGGGTTGATTTTTACGATGTCTTTGGAATGGAGCATGAAGCGGTCAATCTAGGTGACACCGTCAGAATAAAAGATCAGGGCTTTACACCAGCACTTTATTTAGAAGCAAGAGTAATAAGGATTGATCGAAGCTACACGGACCCATCGAGAAATCAGTACACTCTTGGTGATTATGTTGAAGTGGATATTAAAACCTATAAATACATTAGAGATCTTCAAAAGCTGATCAACAAAAACAAAGAAAGCTGGAACAACGCAGAAAAAAATGCTGTACAACGTGCGCAGCTGATCATTGAACAAACTGAAGAGTCGTGGAATGCGCAGGTAATATCTATACAAGAAACAGCTGAGGAGCAAGCAACATTAATCAATCAGATTAACCTTGATATTGATGGAATCGAGCTTTCGGCTTCTAATATGGATTCGCGCATTGGTTCAGTAGAATCTCTTGTTTCTATCCAAGCGGGACAAATCAGTTCTAAGGTTTCGTATGAGGATTATAACGGCAATACGATTAATTCTTTGATTAACCAAACGGCAACAGCCATTGAAATTGAAGCGGAGAAAATCGCCTTAAGAGGAAAAGTCACTTCTGAGGATATTAAAATAGGACGTTGGCTAGCTTTAGATGTTGCAGAAGGTGGTATGTATGAGGGCGGTATTATGTTTGGCGAATATGCTTCTGGCTATGGATACTCAGAGATTAAACATGTTGGAGGACAAGCTGGTAACTTATACATGGGTGGAGCCTTAGTAAACCTCCAATTCCAAGGTGATTCGTTTCAATTTCAGAGTGGACAGGTGGACTTTTCAAGAGCTTCCGGAATTACTTGGGGAACCCATGGGCCAACAAATGCGGCTTATGCTACAAATGCAGGTAACGCACAAACATTAAACGGCTATACTGCAAGCGACTTTAGTAGAAGCGGTCACAGCCACTATGGGACATATGTCCAAGATCGATTCAGTCAAAACGTTGGACTGTATAGAGATAATAGTACCGGACGTATGGTAATCACCATAAATGGCTCACCTATAGGAGCGCTAGCATGGAATTAAACAAATTTTTAGGAGGCCGATAATTATGATTTCAACAACTATTTCAGATGAGAGTGGAAATATGACAAGAGTAGTCATTACTCCAGAAGAAATTAAAATTGAAGCAAAACAAATTGATCTGGTAGCACTGAAACATAGAGGAGGAAACCATAATGATTAGAATGAAAGTAATGTTGCATGATGGTACGAGTCTCACCGCAGATGACAAAGCTTACAATCCTGCCGACATAGAAGCAACTCTAAACAACCAAAGAATTCAGATTATGACCATCGGGAATGTATTGGTTAATAAAAACGTTATACAGTCCATTTCTCCTGAAAGCAGAGAAACTGATAGTAATTTATACATTTCCTATCAAAACGGATTGGTTGTTGAGGCATACGATGAAAACTTTAACTCAACTGATCTTGGCAATAAACTTAATGACCAGAAGAACTTGTTTGTCGCGGTAGGTGACGTAATTATAAACAAAAATCTATTGAAGATGATTGCTCCAGTACAGTCAGCCTAACTAAAGAGGTGATCCGTTTATGAGAATAGAGATTCTCAATCAATTCAACACCCTAAAACAGGGAGATACCAAGACAGAATTTAAGTTCAAACTACTTGATTTCAACGATAATCCTCTTAGTCTAGAAGGCCTTGATGTGAAAGTAATCATCGCAAATCAAATAGGTAAAATCCTTGAAAAAGCGCCTGTTCTCGACACCGACGAAGAAGGCGTTATTTATTTTAATTTTGATGATTCTGATGTCACGGGCTATGGTGATATGAGGCTTGAAATTCATGTGGTAGATTCAGAGGGTGATAAACTTATTATCCCTTCAAGTGGATACTATAAATTTGTCATTGATAGAAATCTTAACGATCTTTCACACGGTATTACAAGCTATTCCTTAGAGTTCTTTATGGCGAAGATGGAAGCTAAGGAAAAGGAATTAACCGAAGCCATTGATGCAGCAGTTGAAGTAACTGAGGGTGTTGCCTCTTCGGTTGAATCAGCAGATAATGCAGCAACTGCAGCCAATACTCAAGCGATTTTTGCGAAAACACAGGGGGAATTTGCACAAGAGCAAGGAACGATAGCAGCAACTGAGGCTGAAAATCTTTCTGTTTTGAAAACAAGTGCCCAAACAGCGACCCAAACAGCACTTGATGCAGCAACAGAAGCTGATCAACAAGCATTTAACGCAGAAAATGCAGCACAAGACGCAAATAACGCTGCTAATAATGCTACTCTACAAGCTGATTATGCTAAGGCGCAGGGGGATATAGCCAAGACAGAAACCGAGCGTTTGATGAATGTAGATGCTGCACAATTTGATTCCAGGCTGAATGAAGTTACCGCGCAATTGACACAAAGACCGACACAGGAGTATATAGACACAAAGGTTGAAGCAGTCGCCAGTGGTTCTCCTAAAGGAACATATGCAACATTAACTGCTTTACAAACTGCTTACCCAAACGGGAACGGCAATATTTATGTAGTAACAGCTGACGGAAAGTGGTATTACTGGAATGATACAGCGTGGGTTGCAGGTGCAGTATATCAAGGTACTATATCAGATGGTATGCCAGCGACAAATATAATTAAAAATGGAGATTTCAGTAACGGGTTTACCAGTTGGGGACAAAACACAAGTAGCAATGTGCAAACAATCGCAAACAACGAATTGAACATTACATTTGTCGGAAGTTATGGTTTTATATATCAATTGTTAACAGATGTTGCCGTTGGGGATATGATCTATGTTAAAGCGGATATTAAAGCAGATACAACAAATGTTCTTTTAAATATGCAACATAAAAGTGGTGTTGCTTCACTTGAAGTCCGTCATAGCGGAAGTGGAAATTATGAGAAGTTATCTGGCATTATTGCACTTCCTGCAGACACGAACCTTAGTTACGTAAGGGCTAGAATATCAGATTATCGTACATCAAACTGGACACCAGTTGTAGTTAAAAACTTCATTGTATTGAATTTAACTAAAGTGTTCGGGGCGGGGAATGAGCCAACGAAAGCAGAATTAGAAAAACTTCTTTTTAAATACCCTAACGGTTGGTTTGATGGCACTAAACCTCTTTATACACTCAAAGAGACTATTGATAAAATAGAAGCAACAAACGCCTCTGTGACACAGATTCAAAATGATATATCAGACCTTGGGATTGGTTTAAAAAGCGTGTATGTTAACTATTCCGAGACAGGTAAACAATTTGATGTTTTCTTGAAAAGTGGAGAAGATAATAAATTTTTCAAAACGGAATTTAAGTATTACAATTCCCCTGTTTTTACAGACGGAGGAACTTATCAGAACTTCGATTTATGGCGGTTGGTAAAAGGGTATTTCGGTACATTTAATGGCACAACCTTTACGCAAATAGATGAGTTCCTAAATGGCGGAGCGTGGGAAACCGCTATTAAAGTAGACGGCTATCCTGATTTTTCAGGAACATATCACGGATATGAGTTGATGGATAGTATCACTTATTTTGTGAATGGAATCGAAACAACTTTCTCAGTGGATAAACTTTTCGATTGTGTAGAATTTGAGATAATCTATAAATCAAGATTAATCAAACAGGGAACAACGAGTGAAGCGATTGCGAATGTAGCGAGACACTACAGATTCAATAAAGATGGTGTTACTCTTAGACAGCAGTTTAAATGGCTACAAACATTAACAATAGCTTCTGGAAATGTTGCAATGCTTTCAGCGAAAAGGTTTGCTGTACAGGGCAATAATACATCAAAGCAGATAACTGATCGCATAATTACGGACTTTGATTATAATACCTATGATGTTAGTCAAGACGGTCACAATACACCTATAAGTGGAAAACTTGTCAACAATGTACATTACGCTAAATTGTGGGGCAAAATTTCTGGATACTATGCTGATGTGAAGGTTGAATATGATGACGATGCAATCAGTAAAAAGTTTAACGTTTCAAATTCCGTTTCTTACAATAAGTTATATTTCAGTTATGGAGATGGAAAGGTTGTAAACGCAAATGAAATTTGGGGCATGAAAGCACATTTCAAATTTAGAAGTTAATCAACTATCGGAGGAAATTGCGCATTAATGTATATTAGTGTGTATAATTGCATCGGCAAACAAAAAAGTAACCTAGAATAAATAGGTTACTAAATTAGAGCAATGTCATATACGGTTTTTTCATCGAGACTAACTGATAAATCGTAATAATAGCCATCAATGGCTTTTGCTGTACAATGGTAAAAATCATTGTGGATAAAATCCAGTATTGGTTCTCCCAATAATTCTAATTTAAGACCTTTAAATTCTAGGATTACTCCATCCCATTTCATTAACATCAGCTCCTTTTATAAGAGTAGTGTATGCATAATGACTTGGGCATTTGACTTAAAGTTTACATTTGTGTGTATTGCTATTTATTTGTAAATGTCAGACAATTACCCTAAGGGGTGATGTCTAATGGCAGTCAAAAGAGTAAACATCACAGTTGATCCCGACAAACTAGAAGAGTTTTATCGTTTAGCAGCAAAGAAGGGAATTAAGTTTTCAACTTGGGTGAATGCGAAGCTGGATGAATTTATTGAAGAGGAACAAATGATTGAAGAATACCGAATGAAAAAGCGCTCAGAAAAATGAGTGCTTTTTTATATGTGTAATTAGTGCGCAATTGTAAGCATGAGTGTTAAGAAGTGGTTACAAACGGTGATTTATCAGTATTTGTATCAATGCAAGCACTTAGGAGGAAATTGCGCGGTAAGAAAAGATTGTGAAATGTCATAAAGAAGAGCCTGAGGAATTATTCCTTAGACTCTTTTTTTAATTCTAAAATATCGGTGATATCTAGATTTAATACATCGCATATCTTTGCTAAATTATCTAATGGCAATCGAACTGTTTTATTTCTGCACATATCGTTAATTGATGGTTGTCTTATGTCGGTCATTCGAGCAAACTCCTGTTGCGATATATTACGTTCTTTAAGTATTTTATCTAAACGAATGATTATATATGGCATATTTTACCTCCTTTTTAACATTGATACGAATAGCGTATTACATTACAATGTAAATATCAATACGTTTAACGTATCAATAAGGAGAGGATCATATGGTTAATGATGGAGCTCGCTTATCAAACGATCTTATTAGCACGATTTGTACGATTGAACCAGATATAGATTTAACACGTTTATCATTAAGGATTGAAGAAGTTTTAGCAAACTTTCACATTGAGAGAAGATCGCAGAAGGAACTTGAAAATGACTTAAGAGAAAAGATAGAACTGTATTTGGATGCACGTAAAATTGAGGGTTTATCACAATTAACACTCGAAGGTTATAAAACAGAATTAAATTTATTTGCTAATTTTACTGACAAAGCAGTATCGCATGTAACTACAGTGGATATTAGAAAGTATCTTGCTTATGACTCTTCTTTAATGCTTAGTACTACTGATCGTAAATTGTCTGTATTGAAAAGTTTTTTCGGTTGGCTTGTTAAAGAAGAGATTCTGCTAAAAGATCCTACTTTGAAAATCAATCCACCCAAGAAACCTAAAAGGCTGCCTAAAGCATTAAGTCTAGAAGAATTAGAGATTGTTAGGGATTCATGCAGGTCTCTTAGAGAAAGAGCCTTAATTGAGGTAATGTACTCTACTGCATGCAGATTATCTGAAATTGCAAATATGAGAAGATCAGACATAAGTATCCAAAACATGAGCTTGAAAGTTATTGGAAAAGGAGACAAGGAGAGGACTGTTTACCTATCCTTTATTAGCCTTCACCATCTGAAAAAGTATTTGAATTCTCGGACTGATGACTGTGGTTCTTTATTTGCGACAGAGCGCAGACCGATCCGGAAAATTAGCACCAGGTATATTCAAGAAATAATCGACAATATCGAAAAGAGAGCTAACTTAAACAAAAAAATAACTCCTCATGTCTTCCGGCATACCTTTGCAACTTTAGCAATGGAGAGAGGAGCAGACCTGGCTGACGTTCAACATCTATTGGGACACGAGGATCCAGCAACAACAATGATCTATGCACATGTGTCTGAAGAAAGAAAAAAACAAGCACATAAAAGATTTCACGCTTAAAGGCGGTGATTGCCTTTGATATGAAAGTTTTATTATCAACTTTCTTTAATAGATAGATAGATAGATAGAAATGTTTTGAAGGGGGAAAGTGCCTTGGAGGGATCACAGATGGATTTATGGAAAGAAACGGTCAACAAGGACATTATTGAAATGAAACAGGACATTCGTAATCTTCAAGAAAAAACACTACTACAAGATCATCAGATTACAAATATACAAATCACACTAAAAGAAATTAAGGATGACACTAAGTGGCTCAAAAGGACAATAACAGCAGCCATTATTACAGCGACTTGCACCGGAGTATTAGGCGGAGCAATCGCTATTTTTTATAACGTATTAAAAGGAGGAGCATGAGATGGACAAAGGTACATTAATTCGCACATTGGTGTTAATTTTAGCTTTAATCAATCAGTTGTTAGTAGCAGCTGATCTAAATCCTATACCAGGTAGTGAAGATGTTTGGGGACAAATAATCAGCACAGTCTTTACTGGCGCTGCAGCAGTATGGGCATGGTTTAAAAACAACTATGTAACTGCACGTGGAAAAGCGCAAAAAGAAGTATTAACAAGAGAAAATCTCA
This sequence comes from Bacillus mesophilum, assembly GCF_008923265.1. Taxonomy (NCBI): domain Bacteria; kingdom Bacillati; phylum Bacillota; class Bacilli; order Caryophanales; family Bacillaceae; genus Bacillus; species Bacillus mesophilum. Next base: position 93,406 of record NZ_WBOT01000001.1, read on the forward strand.
CTAAATGAGCTGCCTGAGGGCGGCTTTAAATTTTATTAAGGAGTTGACTTCTAATGGTTAAGATTAAGGTGGATCCTGGGCACGGCGGAACAGATCCGGGAGCTGTAGGAAACGGTTTGCGAGAAAAAGATCTAACACTCACAATTTCTAAGAAGATTAGAGATATGCTGCTGCAATACCAAGACGTGCAAGTCAGTTTAACACGTGAGACAGATAAAACACTAAGCTTAAAGCAACGTACAGACATGGCCAACGCATGGGGAGCTGACTTTTTATTTTCCATCCACATCAATGCAGGCGGTGGTACAGGTTATGAAGATTTTAGATTCAACAAAGTTTCTGTTTCCAGTAGAACAGCAAAGGTTCAAAGAGCTATCCACGGTAGTGTAATGGTTGAGATTAAAGATTATAACGTATTCGACCGTGGGGCAAAGTCAGCAAATTTCCACATGTTAAGGGAGTCCAATATGCCGGGAGTTTTAACTGAAAACTTATTCATTGACCGTGCTGCAGATGCAAAATTGCTTAAAAATGATAAATTCTTAGATGCAATTGCTCGCGGCCATGTAAATGGATTAGTTACTGCTTTTGGTTTGAAGCTCAAGCAAAGTGAAAAATCTAACTCTCAAAAACAGGAGGATGATATCATGTCACAGCCGTTTAATCCTACGAGTCAAACAATAAAAAATTCAGTTTCCACAGTCTTAAGCAGGTTCGAGCAGAAGGATCCAGCGCTCTCTAAGGAATGGAGAGATAAACAAAGAGATGGTGAACTAACAATCTCTGATGCAGTAGGTTTATTATATGTAGCCGTGGATCGTGGATTTATTCAAGGTAAATAGGGTGATAAATTAGTAGTACAAAAGTATAGTTTTAAAAAATATAAAATTTTTTCCAAAAATTTGGAGGAGTTTTAGTATTTTTGTCAAATTACTTACAAATAAGGGTAATAAATCCTTAATTTTTTTTAGGAGTGATATTATGATTAGAAACAAGTTTATGGGCAGGCAGATGATTTTGGCATTGGTAATGTTTTTTGGATTGGCAACTATCTTTCCCTCCGTGTCTTTAGCTAATGAACAACAAGTTAATGAAGAAGATGTAGAAGAATTAGCAAATGTTTTAAAAGTTGTTTATGAAGAAGCAGTAATTAAGGATGAGTATGGAAACACTGTAGGTATTGATGTAGAAAAACTAAGAGAAGAATTTGGGGATATAGAAGAATTTGCTGGATTAGAAGATGAGATTATTGCGTCTTGTCAAACTAAAGATAGTAATATTATTCAACCTATGCATCATACTGAGTATCATGACAATATGAACAAGTGTGTAAATGAAGGAATTGTTGATAACTTTGGACCTCTTGTTACTGGGGCCGCTTTAGCTGGTATTGTAGATGCAATTTTAGATAAGCAGTATACAACAGCAGCAAAAAAAATTATTAGTGCTGGTTTTAGAGGCAGTGTAGTAGGAACAGGGGTTACCCTAGCTACAATGTTTATAGGTTGTATGATAGAGCATGGTTAACAAAAAAAGACTTCTACTGATCAGTAGAAGTCTTTTTTTTGTTTGGTTTAGTAATTTTAATAATCCACATAACTAATTCATATAAGATAACAAAAATCACTGTTCGAATTAAATTTTCCGTAAGTTGAGGATCGTTACTTTTAAAGTAATCCAATAAAGAAAATGCTGGAAAAAGCAGGACGAAGAGTAAAAGAGGGCGTTTAAACAAATCGAAAACTCCTTTTCTCATTTTTAATAATTATAACATAGTATAGAATTATAAATGCTTAGGTGGAAATGTTTTTACAAAATGAGGAATTTTTCACAGTTATTTTATCTTATTTTAATAATTATTATTATATATATTATTATCTGGGTATATTTATTTGACCATATCTGGGGAGAGGAATATTTCAATAAGTAATTGTTAATTAGAGGTGGTTTAAGACCTGCGTTTGTTTCCCTAGATTGCGGATATATTGAAGGAAAAAAGGAATAGTACTCTTACATCATGACTCCACACCAAGAAGCCCTTCTCAATCGCTGAGAGGGGCTGCTTTTTCCATTGCTTCGTTTAAATTCGATAGTGCCTCATGAAAAGTCTTCCCTCTGCCAATAAATCCACTGTTGTGTCTGTGCGCTGATACTTCCACACGATTATTAGTAGCAATTATTACATACTTAAATCCATTCGCTTCAAAAGTAACTGGTGTTTTCAATTTAATCCCTCCTTTTACCAATTAATTAGACAAATAGGAGAATATCCCTTGTGACAAAATTATGAATAGAATTATTAAAATAAATATAATAAATCAACATTTAGTTATAAAAACAAAATTGGAATCAATATATAGAATTGGAAAAAATAATATTATATTTTCAATAAATAATGTTGCAACAATAATCATTTTTTATGATATAGTGCAATTAAATACACGGTAATACAAGGGAGTGATAACATGGCAATTACTGTATTTAATGTTGCTGACTTCTTCCTAAATCGAGTTAAAACCGAACTGGGTAGCTCAATTACTCATTTAAAGTTACAAAAGTTATGTTACTATGCACAAGCGTGGTATCTTGCTTTGGAGGACAATAAATTATTTAATGAGCGCTTTGAAGCCTGGGTACACGGACCGGTGTGTCCTGACCTTTTTCAGAAATATAGAGATCATCAATGGCAAAGTTTACGACCAGTAACAGAATTCGAAGATTCTATCTTTACCCAAGAACAACTCGATCATTTAGAAGAGATCTGGGAAATCTACGGAAAGTATGATGGGAAATTCTTAGAAGAGCTCACGCACCAAGAAGATCCATGGATAGATGCAAGGGATGGCTACGATCCTACTGAACGATGTAATAATATTATAGATGTCAACCATATGAAGATTTATTACAGGGATCAATTAGAGGATTAATAATGGCTGGGAAAAAGGATAAAAGAAAACGAATTAAAGAACCCACAACAAAAAGCAGAAAAGGCAGTACTAGAATACCTGAACCCGAAGTGCTGGTATCTACAATTAATGAGAACCCGACTATTTCTTTTTTGCATCTATGTGAAAAAAACTGTCAATTACAAGATCTTGGCAAACAAGACTTAAAGCAACTTTCTAAGTTCCTAAAAAGAATTTCTTGTATGACTTGGTCTCAAATTAGAAATAGCGATGGAATAAAAATGAAAAAGATTCCTACCTATAGTCTTGCATATTCTTTACCTGCAAGTGTTTCAGAGGAAGAGGAAATATTTGAAATGAGAGTTTCTGATGGCCATAGGTTATGGGGATTCCAAAATCGTGCCACCTTTTATGTGATTTGGTTTGACCCCACACACTCTGTTTGTCCAGCTTAAAAAACCCTTCTCAAGTGAGAGGGGTTTTTATTTTTTTCAAATAATAGTTCAATAATGCTTCAACTCTGTTACGTATAGCTGGATTGAAATAGTTGTGTTTTTCCTCATAACCCTTCCAGATGAAGCTAAATTGCGTAAAAGACTCATCATGGGAAGTCTGCTGCACCTTCATTTGTTTTTTCCTCATTTGATCCTTAACTCCTTTTAAATCCCGTTGCACCGCCCTAAGTGTTTCATCCACCAGATCTAGATATGGTTGTCGAAGCTTAAAAGGAGCTTTTTCAATCACCTTAAAATCTTTTTCGAGAATTACAACAACCATTGGCAGATACATTGCCTTCTCAATTAAATCTCGATCTTCCTCTGGAATCCTTGTCATGCCTATAACCTCTCAACAGCTGTAATATCAACAATCATTATGCGGATATTATCATCGTCTTTCTCCAAAATTATATACTTCATTAAATAATCAACCTTGCCAACGATTCCAATGTGATCATTAAAATATCCTTCTTGCCATACAGTAATCTTTATTTCTAGTGTGTAATTCAGCGATTCCATAACAATAATGCCTATTTCCTCAAGTTCTTGTTCGTCCAGTTGCGGCTTATCCTGCTTTTCTTCTTCCTTGGCAGTGGTTTTTAGTAAGCCAGTGTGCTCATGCATGAAAAATCCCTGCCACTTTTTAAGACCACGATCACGCAACATATTCCCATCTCCTTTAACCAATATTATATGCGAACGTTAGTTCTTCATTCAATTGAAAACGAACAAAAGTTCGTATATAATTAATGGTAACAACAAAGGAGGTATGATCGATGAAAGGGTTATTGAAGAGAGCTGCAGAAACTGGTGAAGAATTAGAAATGATTTACCAGGACAACAAAGGGAATATCAGTCAGCGAAAAATCAAGGTTTTAACTGTTAATGAAGATTCTTTTCGTGCTTATTGTTTCATTCGACGGCAGCAGCGTACATTTAAATTGAATAACACTTTATCGATCGCACCAACACGTAAAATGAGGAGAGGAGCTTAAAAATGGCTAAAGTAAAGAAAAAAAGACCAACTAGAGACGAATTTGAACTAGAGGAGATTGGTAATTCACTTACAGAGGCACATACTGAGAAATCAGAAGTACACTTGATTGTTTGGGAAAAAGAACCTGTTCAAGGGAATATAGTAAAGATGGATAGTCGCACAAAGTTAATTCACATTGAAAAAAACACCGAGATTACTAAAGTCCCGTTTATGGACATAATGAAGGTTTCTATACTATAAACAAGTAAAGCTCCTCTCATTTGAGAAGAGCTTTTTTATTCCACTAAATCTCCCCATAAACTTTCCACTGTTTTATTAAGCAATCTGGCTATTTTGATAGCAACTGGCAGCGTAGGCATTGATTCTCCACGAACAATTTTACTGTATGCGCCTGGTGTTAGGTTCACTTTTTGAGCGATAAAGGCTTGCTTAATCCCCGTCTCTTTATGATATTTCTGCAGCTTAGTTTCCATGAAAAATCACCTCGCTTTATAAATTCTTCAAAAAATATGCTTGTCCTCTAAATTTTTGTGTGTTAGGACAAACATTTAATCACATATCTATTACCATTCAGCAAGATATACGGTTTTACATTCGCTAATTGCAGTCGTTTTAAAATTCTCTATGTGCACAGTAACCCGACATCAAAAATGCTAGTATTACCAAGGATTTCTTCAGTATTTTGTTATTCGTTTACCTTGCAACTATTACTACGTAATACTAAAAGGAGGGGTGGCGTTGATTTTTGAAATTCTTACTTCAACTTTAATGGGTGGTTTAGCTGGTTATTCATATTTAAAAAAGACTGGCATATCCAATGATGCAGATAAAATCCAAAGAATTTTTAACAACGCTGGCATGACGATCAGAGAGGATGGCAAAGTAAAAACTATTCGGCTTCAGCGCAAAAGGAGAATTGATGGAGGAATGGAGTATGTTTATCAGCTACCGTTAGGAATGTCATCAGAAGAAGTAATTGCGAAGAAAAATGTATTGGAGGATGGCTTGAACATTAAGGAAAAAACCTTTCAACTCCAGTTTTCCGACATTCTGAACCTCAAGCTTGATAAAACATTACTCAAACAATTAAAGGAGTTATTAACCAGTACAAAATCTCAGAAGGAAATTGACATTGAATTTGACGGCATGCTGCGAATTCGTATATTTAGCGAGGGGTTACAGAGCAAATATGAATGGAATGAATCTTACCTTAAAAAGAATACCTGGTCCGTTCCAGTCGGAAAAACAAGATCTTCTATTGTGCGGCATGATTTTGATGAGCACAAACATTTAATTGTTGCTGGATCAACCGGTTTTGGCAAGAGCGTGCTATTAAAACTTATAGTTACAACTCTAATCTGCCAGCAGCCTGAAAATGTTCATCTGCACTTAATTGATTTAAAAGGTGGATCTGCTTTTCAACGTTACAAGGATCTAAAACAAACGAAAAATTTCACTCGGGAGCCGGCAGCAGCCAAGGGGATTTTAAAAGAAATACAGAGCCAAATGGATATCACATATAAAGAAATTGTTGACCTAGGGTCTGAAGATATAAAGGAATCTGGCATAAAAGATCGGCATTTTATCATAATCGATGAAGCAGCTGACATAGCAGATGATTCGGCCGCGATGGAGGTTGTAACGGATATAGCAAGAAAAGGCAGGGGAGCTGGGTACTATTTGGTCTACGGGACCCAGTATCCATCCAGCCAATCCATCCCACAGCAGACTAAGAGAAATATTCCTGTGCGGCTTTGTTATGTACTTGATGATGCTACAGCATCTAATACTGCGCTTGGTCAAACTGGAGCTGAATCTTTACCAATGATACCTGGTCGCGGCATTTATAAAAACGTCAAAACACAAGTCGTGCAGACGCCATTTATCAGCAATAAAGAAATACAAAAGAAAATTGAGCCTTATATAAACATTAGACCAAGAGAGGAGTCGCCAACCATTGAAAAATCAGAAACGAATAGAGGAAATACTTTTAAGCTTGAAGAAATGTGATTACCTATCAAGGGAACAACTGCAGCGCATGCACCGCCTTGGTCAAGAGCGAAATGCCCAGCGGATCCTAAGTGGCATGGAAGAATACTTGTCTCACTTCTTGGAAAATAAAGTGAAGGTTTACTATTTAAATTCAGCAGGTCGTGAAATGGTGCTGTCTGAGAAAGTGCGCAAAAAGACAGCTCAAGTAAATCATTATCTAATGAGAAACGATCTGTACATCGTATGCGGCCGCCCAATCAGCTGGCAGAATGAAGTAAAAATAACCATTAACGACATATCCCTTATAGCAGATGCAGCCTTTATCTCCAATAAACTCCACCACTTTGTTGAAATTGACTACAAACAAACAATGTCCCAAAACATTCAAAAAATAAAGAAATACAAGAAGTTATCCACTTATAATCCACAATTTGTGCTTATCTGGGTAACTACAACGGATTTTAGGAAGAACAAATTAGAACAGCTATGTGAAGGGTTAAAATATAAAGTTTATTTAAGGGAGGATTTGAAGTGAAAACACAAACTATGTCGATCAGTGCATTTATGACGGGCAGCTATAAGAAAGAAAAGCCTAAGAAGAAATATGGGCAATTAGCAAGAAGGATAGGCACATCTATAGCATTCCCTTTAATAGCAGCTAAGCCAGCGTTTGCAGCTACTCCTGAAGCAGTGCCTGTTGCAGCAACTCAATTTATTGGTGAAAAAACTTTAGAAGTTATTGCTCATGCTTTGAATCCATTAATTGATTTAATGTTAGCCCTTAGTTTTCCTGTTTGTTCTATTATTATAGTAGGTTCTTGTTTTTTCTTTATGCTCGGCAAAAGCGAGCGTGGATGGAGTGGGATTCAAAATGCAGGATTGGGATATGTGTTGATTCAAATCATGCCAATGCTCTTAGGTGTGCTTAAGGAAATTGGTAGCGCAATTTAAATGTTGACGAATTGTTGACGAACACGGTCAACAATGCACCTTTTTAATCCGGTAAGAACTTGTTTGAATCATGGAGAAGCCTTGCTACACAAGGGTTTATCCTTTTTCTTCTTAATCATTCCTGTTATGTTTGCCACCTTGACAGGGTAGAGGTCGTGGGTTCGAGCCCCTCCGGAATCATCACTTTTTAGGAAGTTCCAAAACCTTGTGTAACAAGGTTTTGGAGCTTTTTTATTATGTTCAGAAAGGTTTGAGAATCCTCGGTTTTCTCGTCAATTATCGGAAATGCTCACAAAATGCTCACAACGTCTCTTTTGTTCGGTTCATTGCTTGATCGAAAATATCGGCTACTTGATCATCCTCGTTTGGCATTAGATGGGCGTAATACTCTAACGTGATTTTGGCGTTTGCGTGTCCTAACCGTTTTGACACCTTAACTAAATCGACACCCTCAGAAATTAAAATCGAAGCGTGTGTGTGCCGCAGATCGTGAAAGCGAATGGGTGGGACTCCGGATGTTTGAATAATCCGTTTCATTACTCTTAAAACATTCTGTGGATCTTGAGTCGTACCGAGATGGCTGCAAATGACGAGCTCTTGTTCGTTATAGCAGCCGTCCATTAAGGTTCTATGCTCTTCTTGTTTCTGTTTATGCAATGAGAGCATTTCAGCTAATTGTGTAGAGACTGGGATTTTTCGTTTTGCATTCTTGGTTTTAAGTGAAGATAGTTTATATCCTTGACCTGGGACAAACGCTAAAGAATGATTCACGCTTATAATCTTCTTGTCAAAATTTATATCACTCCACTTTAGTCCAAGGATTTCTCCACGTCGCATCCCAGTGTAAAGGGCTAAATGAAAAACAATTTTATGCCACTCTTCTTGACAATTGGCTAAAAAGGAATGAACTTCTTGGAAGGACCAGATTTTAATTTCTTCTTTTTTTAGAGAAGGTGGTGATGCCTCACTTACGGGGTTCTCTAGGACCTTCTTCCATTTCTTTGCCTGTTCAAAAGCTTGGTTTAACATTTGATGAATTTTCCGTATATAACTTGTGCTATAATCTTCATCAATTTTTTGATTGTAGAGAGCATCTATATCAAAGGTTGTGATAACTGACAGTTTCTTCTTCGAAAAAGGATTTTCATCAATTAAATGCTTTTGCATCATATATCGCCTACTGGCTACTGTTGTCTCTTTCACACGCTTTTGATAATGCGTCGAGAACCAGAAATTTAAATAATATGCTAATGTTTCATTTGAAATTTCTGCATATTGATTTTCATCTAATTCAGATAATAATTTCCTCAAGGCGACTTCAGCGTCTTTTTTTCTTTTAAATCCACCTCTTGATATTTGCTTTCTCTTTCCTGTAATAGAATCTCTAGGTCCATCTGTAATAAATGTGTATGTGTTTCCTCTTTTTTTGATGCTGCCTTTCATCTTGCTTTCCTCCTAGTTGATTAATTAAGCATTGGAAAGCAAGTGGTCTTTTATAATTTTGACCAATTGCTTATCTATTTATAATGTGTTGATTTGTTAATGAGAATAATAACTTATAAAGATTTTAAAATTTTCAATGCATTTTTAAATAGTGACTCATTTTGGGGAATACTGATTTCATGATTCCTAATATGGTTTGAATGAATGTATTCTTTTGTTGATGAGATTTTACTATGCCCTAATAATTGCTTAATAAAAGTTATTTCAGTACCCGCCTCAAACAACATGGTAGCAAAAGCGTGCCGTAAGGAGTGAACGTTGACAATAGGTAGATTGCCTAATTCTAAATATCTTCTTAGGCGTTTTCTAACATCTTCGGTACCAATTGGAAATAAAAAATCGGTTGATTGAGTGTTCATTTTTTGAATATAAAGTTTGATGGCCTTTGTTAAATTTATTGGTAAAACAATAACCCGTTCAACTCTAGTCTTAGTGTCATGTAGCTCAATTGTACTTTCCTCAAAGTGAATATCTCTATGTTTAATCTTTATTAACTCGGATACTCTGCATCCGGTCGTTAATAGAGTTGTAAATAATAAAAGCTCAAATTCAATATCTTCACTGTGAGTAACGATAGAATTAAAAAGTTTTAGTATTTGATGTTTGTTTAGAATTTTTATTGGCATACGGTCTGTACGGTAGTTATTAATATTAAATTTGAGAGTGAATGTTGGGTCAGCAAAATCATATTTCCTATATAAGTATTTAAAAAAACTTCCTATAGCTTTTCTGCTCATAGTCAACCAACTAGAGCCTCTATGTATATTTTGAAAAAAATATTCATCAATTAGGTTGGAGTTTATTGGCTTATATGCAATTATTTCTGCGTTTATATCCAATACTGTATAAATTTTATTGAGATAAAGTTCCTCCTTTGGTGTATCTGAATAGATGGAAAGAAAGTTAGCAAATATTTTGAGATGGGATTTATACTGTGTTTTTGTACGATTAGCATAATTCGATTGGATTAAAAAAGTCTCAATTTCTTCCTCACATATCCTCATTTATATTTCCTCCGATAAATAATCTAGAATTAAATTTTCCAAGTGAAAAGGAAAACGTTGAGTGACTTCTTCGAGTAAATCGTTTGGGACAAGTTTGGTGTAAATAGCAGTTGTGTCTGGAGATGAATGTCCAAGTATTTGACATAAATATTCCAAACGCATATTTGCTTTAAGAGCGTTAACTGCAAAAGTGTGTCGGAAAGAATGAACAGAAAAATGATTTTCGAGCTGCATTTCATTGATAATTTGTTTCATATTATATTGGATACTTCTAATAGATATTGCCTTGTTTCTATTAACTCCAAAATCTCGTGAGAATAGGTATCCTTCGTTGTTTATGTCCCATGTCTTCATACCAGTTGTTTTTAAATATTTTAAAACAACACTAGCTATTTCAGGATATATAGGCACGTATCTTTCTTTTTGACCTTTACCTTTTGTATAAATTAATTGTGTTTGAAGATTAAAATCCTTAATACGTAGATTGACTAACTCATGAACACGTAAACCAGTACCTAATAGAGTTATAAAGATTGCACTCCATAAATATCCATGTGTTCTTTTTTTAGCCTTTGTCAATATAGTCCTTAACTGCTTCGGACTAAAATAACGAGGTAAGAGGCTATATGACGTTTTTTCAAAACGATATCTTATGTCTTTTGAAATAAGTCCTTGCTCTAAGGAGAAAGATACTAGCTTTTTCAATATGGCTATATAAGTATTTTGCGTACCAAGAGATACACCATTTGATTTTCTAGGTTTACAAATCTGTAAAAAGTCATATAGGTGTTCTTGGTTAAGATCTTCTAAAAGTAAATCTGGCGAAGTACTTAGCAAAAAATTTTTAAATCGAGACAAAAAGCTTTTGTAATATTTGAAGCTGTTTTTAGCTTTTATCTTTGACACCTCTTGTTTTTCAAGGTTTATTAGAAATTGTTCGATTACAACTAATGCATTTGGTGAGCTTTTTGGACTCTGTGTGTTCCTGTTTTGATTTTGATTTAATAGATTAAGTAACTGCTCTTGGCTAATCCCTAGTTCTTCACAAAATTTTTTATGATCCATTGATAGTTTTAATTCTATTGGCATAAATCATTCACCATCCCAGCTTGTAAAGGATTATGTTGTAAGGTATTATTCTTTAGACGTTTTTTACTTTTTTCTAAATATCGTAATGTGGATTTCCAATGTGCATGTCCAAGACTTTTTGAAACTTTATCAAAATCATTATCATTTTCAAGAGCATTAGTAGTATATGTATGTCTTAGCCCTCTTGCGTTAATTTTAGAAGTTCCAAATGCTTCAATGTTTGCAGACCGTATTATGTTTCTTATAGATTTCGATGTTAGTTGGCCACCAATTTTATTAATAAATAAAAAGACACATGTAGGTTGAAAGTAAGGTCTAATATCTAAATAATGTTTAATAAAGGAAATAACCTCAAAACTTAGACTTAACTTTCTTTTTCCAGATTTCCTGCAATATAAATATACGGTTCGTTCAGATAAACTTATATCTTCAAGTGAAATGTTTGCTATTTCGATTGGTCTGCAGCCTGTATCCACTAAAATTAATAAAATAGCTATATCCCTTGATCTTGTGGGGCTTGTTGAAGAAGCTATACTATTAATTAACTCTAAAATCCTTTCAGACTCAAAATAATAATTAGACTCATTTGAAGCATGGATCATATTTTTCGGTATTGAGTAATTTAAAGAAGTAATATTTTTAAAATCTAGAAACTTACAAAGTACTCTCACTGCTTGTAATTTTTTGTATGCAGTATGTGCAGTAATTTCATCATTTAATATGCGCACTTTTAAATAGCTTTCAAAATGAGCAATGCGATCCTGGGTTATTAAATGACCTTCATTTAAAGAACAGACTTGTACTTTTTCTTTGGTTAAAAGATATTTCAAAAATTCATCTGCACGTTCCATATAAGATTTCGCGCTGGCATAGTTTAGAATTGATAAATAGTTTCCTAAATCAAGAATGATTGATTTAGGAACTTTTTTCTTTCTTTCGACTTTTTTAGGAATTTTCTTGTTAGATGAAACGAAATTATTCTGTACTTCATTTGGAGTAGATATCGGATTTGGAATAGTCATTAATTTTGACTCCTTTTTGGTTTACAATTTTTTGGATTAAATGTATAATCTGATCATGATTATTATTAATCATTTTTTTGCTCCTTTTTAAAGGACGCGGGCCAGTAAGTAACAATGACTCCAGCCTTTTGGGCTGATTTTTGTACACACAACAAGTGTGTCTAAAAATCATCTCGAAAGGTTTTTTTATTGCCTTTAAGAGAAGTTTTGTCAAATCAACCCATATTTATACAAAATATTGCGTATTATTTCGGTAATACGACAAAATCCTTTAGTTGAATAAAGGGTGATTAGGCAAAAGGATGGAACCCGTTTCCTTAATAATCAAATTGAGCAGCAAAGGTTTTATAAGTAAGAAACTTTAGTGCTTCAATTTTGCGTGGTGGGAATTAAAAATCTTTAAAAACCCATCGTAAAATATAAAAGGAGGCGATGTGTTATTGTATAAAAATTTTGTACAATACATCGGTAATAATTACATTTACCTTTTCAAGAAGGTAAATAATTTAGGAGGAAGTCTAGTGAAAAAGAGTGGGCATGTTTTTTACATGTTTCAACATGTATTACATTCTGCTGATATTTCTCCTAGTTATAATCAAACTGGTGATCCAGTATGGCAATCGAGCCACAAGGTTTTACAATTGATTTAATTCGAGTAATTAAGCAATTTGCGTATGGGAGTTTAACGAGAGAAGAATTTTATATAAAACACAAGATAAAAGATCGTGAAAAATGGGAAGAAATGAAATTTGTTGTAAGGGATACTTTTTTGTTTAACTCATTTATTATGAAACTACCTATTGGTTCTCGGTTTAAGGCATTAAAAGAGGTCCAGGGGTTAACAGAGAAGGATATCAAATTAATGGATTTTTCTAGTGGTATTCAAAGGTATTTTAAAGATGACCTAGAAGAAGAAATTAATACAAGTTTCTTTTATTATGAGTTGGCGATTCTTTTTGATGTTCCAGTGGAATTTTTAATGTTTGATAATCCAATTGAACGTAATGTAGATATAAACAGCTTTTATGAGTATAAAAAAACATGTCGTGAAGTAGTCGATATGAAAAAAGTATGTAAAGAAACATTAAACAGTCCACGACATAGGATTATTAATGGATATAGAGTGGATAATTCTAATTTGTTTTTATCAAGAATAAATAGTAGAGAATTAATAGTTCGAGTTGATAAACAAGTGAATTTTTTTAGCTTTGAAATATTTATTAATTCCTATCTAGCATTCGATAATCATATGTTAAAAAAGTTAAACGAGCTACTCGATAGTAAAGTAAGCCATATTTATTACTCTGATGCACTTCTTAGAGATGTGTATAAATTAACATTATTTGGTACGTATCGGGATTCTCAAAAAGAAAAATATGAACTAAATGAATATCTCAAAGAGTTTAAATTACGATACAGAAGTAAGCAAGTAAACATTTTATAAAATGTTTGTGTAAAAATAAATACTTTTCTGTAAAACCTCCTATTACCAAAAGTAAAGGAGGTTTTTTTGTGAATCATAAGCGGAAGGTATTAATTAATATGATTGATGTATGGATGCGTCAACTAGATGAGAATAATCAGAACTCTACGGGTAAACCTCAAGAAAGTAATACTGATACAGAGGATAAAAAAAATGGAAAATAAGGATAGACTTGAATATCCGATAGTTTTAACAGCAAAGGAGATAAGTAAAATCTTAAAAATATCAAAGCCTTCATCCTATGAACTAATGAAAAGAAGCGATTTTCCACTTGTACAAATTGGTAGATGTAAGAGAGTATTGAGAGATGATTTTTTCGAATGGTTAAGGAATTTATCATGAACTTAGTGAGGCTGGGACAAAACCTACCTCCAAGATAAAAAAGCCGGTGAAATTTTACTCATTGTAAAATTTCACCGGCTTTTATCATTTATAAATAAAAATAAGGACCACTTCTGATAAAATAAAGTCACCACAACAAATTTAATCAGAAAGAAGGGTCCTTATGTTTAAAGATTATAACATGAATCAAATTATTTTGCTTTTAGATTTAGCTGTGAAACTACAAGAAAATGATATCGCCTTTTCCATCCATCATTTAGTCGAAAGTATTCCTCAAGAAGCTTTTCACTCCTTTAGCCGTCAGACAGGCTGTCCATCCTACCATCCTCGTATGATGCTGAAAATTATTTTATGTGGTACACACAATCGACTTTCTCTGGACGTAAAAAAGAAGGTTTATTGAAAGATAGTATCCGCATGAAGTGGCTCGCACAAGGATATGAGCCAAGCTATCGCACGATCAACCGGTTCAGTGTCCACCCCGAAATGAAAGAATTAATACGCCGATGTTTCATCCAATTCCGATGTCAGCTGGTTCAGGAAAACCTGATTGATCAAGAAGCGATCTTTATTGATGGCACAAAAATTGAGGCGAACGCTAATAAATTTACGTTTGTATGGAAGAAAGCCATTGAAAAATTCCATGCCAATCTCATTGAAAAGTCTAATCAGTTATACAGCCAGCTTCTTGAAAATGAAATCATTCCTGAAATAAAAAGAGAGAATGAAGAACAGCTTTCGATTGAAGAGTTAAAGCAAGTCGCCAAACAACTAGATGAAGTAGTCGATGATTATACACAAAAGATTGAGAGCTCTGATGATGCAGAAGAGCGTAAACAGCTTCGGAGTGAACGGAAGTCACCAAAACAAATGGTAAAACAACTGAACGATTGGATTGCCCGCAAACAGAAGTATGAAAAGGATTTTAACATGTTTGGCACAAGAAACAGCTATTCAAAAACGGATCAGGATGCAACATTCATGCGAATGAAAGATTACTATATGCAAAACGGGCAATTAAAGGCTGGCTATAATGTGCAAATCGCGACAGAAGGACAATACGCACTGGCTTATGATGTGTTTCCAAACCCGACCGATACCAAAACATTTCCCCTTTCTTGACCGAATTGAACAGGAATTCTTTTCGCTGCCGAAATACATTGTGGCAGATGCCGGTTATGGAAGCGAACAAAATTATGATGACATTTTGACAAAGCGCAGCTGTACACCGCTTATTACGTATAATCACTACTTAAATGAGCAAAAGAAAAAGTTCAAACAAGATCCCTTCAAAACAAGTAACTGGGAGTATGATAAGGAAAGTGATACGTTCACTTGTCCGAATGACAAAAAGGTCATGTTTCAATACCATTCAACCCGTTCCGATAAAAGTGGTTACAAGCGACAATTAAAGGTTTATGAATGCGAGGACTGTTCAGACTGCCCATCGCGACCGTTTTGTACAAAAGCACAAGAAGGTACAAATCGTAAACTCATGATCAACGAGAAATGGGAACAGCAAAAAGAATATGTAAAGACGAAGCTTTCGGAAGAAGAAACGGCTGCCATTTACCGTCAACGCAAAACAGACGTGGAGCCAGTTTTTGGATTCTTGAAGGCTAATTTGGGTTTCACTCGGTTTTCGATTCGCGGTCAATCATAAGTCGATAACGAAATCGGCCTCGCGTAAATGGCCGTGAATATAAGAAAATATGCGGCAAGAGCGTAAGATCTTGCCTACCTAAGACCAAAATACATAAGAAAAAAGTGAAATCGACGAGCGATATCACTTTTTTTTCATTGACTGAGACTATTTGTCCCAGCCTTTCATTATAAAATATCATAATACAATTTCAATCACTCGTACACTATATAGAAGGAGGACTTGTACTATCACGAATTACTATTGAAGCACCGGAAATTGTAAGGCCATTTTCATTTTCTTCACCGTTTATAGTAGCGATTAGTTTCTTAACTGATTCTCTTCCCATATTGTAAAGTGGCATTTTTACTGTAGTAAGAGATGGTTGGAGCGTCGAGGTAAAAAAAACATCATGAAATCCAATTAAAGAAATATCTCTTGGAATAATTAAACCATGATCATGAATTGCTTTCATCGCTCCTAAACATGTCATAATGTTTGAAGCAAAAATTGCAGTTGGAGGAGTGGGTAGTTCTAGAAGTTTTTGCATCGACACATAGCCGCTTTCCACCGTATATTGACTCTCTTGTACATAGCTTGGGTTAAATGTAATACGTTCTTCTTGTAGTCCTTCTCTGTAACCTTTGAATCTACTTATTCCAGTCCCCGTATATAGAGGACCAGATATATGAGCAATGCGTTGATGTCCAAGGTCTGTAAGATGTTTGGTTGCAATCTTAGCACCTTGAACATCATCTAGAATAACGTAATTATTTATTTCAGGAACAAAGCGATTGACCAGGATAAATGGTTTTTTGTTTTGCTAAGATTTATAATATCGTTATTATCCAATTCTGAGTTGGCTATTAAAAGACCATCAATTTGATCTTCTAATAGATGAGAGAAATATCTTTTATCTAATCCCTTTTGTTTTAGGCTATAGACGAGTAAATTATATCCTTCTGAAGCAGCTTGGTCTTCTGCGCCATGGATAATACTTGCATAAACAGGATTAGAAAAATCAGGTATTACCATTCCTAACATTTTGGATTCACGTTTTTTTAGATTTCTAGCCGATTCCGGCATTCCCATTTTGAATTTGGTCTGCATAAAGGGGAATAAATATGGTAGTTGCTTATCTCTGATCTAGAATATTATGGCAGTATTATTGATTCTGTTTATACTGGCAAGATATGAGGTGTAAAATACAATATTCATTCTATTAGATTTGTCTAATATATATTGCGATTGCACAAACAGCTCTTTTATTGAAATACAAAGATATAAATTAAAAAATGAAATTGAGATTTATTCATCTTTTTCTCGGGAGATTTTTTGGAAGAAACCACAGAAAAAAATATTAAGAACAAAGGACTCCCTAATTACAGAGAGTCTTTCAGTTTTATGGAAATAATTTAAATGGTGCTCTAGGATTTAGGCTCATTTAAAAAGTCCGCGTGTTTAAAACCCCAATCACACATATCGACCAATACTGTTGTAAGAGTTGTAGCATGTTTAGTCAAACTATATTCAACTCTGGGTGGAATTTCTTTATATACTTTACGTTCTACAAGACAATCTTTTTCAAGCTCTCTTAGTTGATTTGTAAGCATCCCTTGTGAGATTCCTGGTAAGGAACGCTTAAGTTCTCCAAATCGTTTTGTGCCGTCGTATAATAGAATATATAGAATAAGCGGCTTCCACTTTCCTCCTATAACATTTAGCGTAGTTATGATTCCGTCAGATCCCTTGTCTAGCTCATTATTCATCAGATTATTTCAACTCCTGTTTAAGTGAACTAGCCATAAATTAAATCAAAAATGTTTATTTGTTTGAACAAGAATAATTAATTTAGACTTTAACACTTATTATACTCTGTGAAAATTCAATATAATAGTATGTTTTTTTTGACTATGTATGAAAACAAAGCCTACTTGTACGATAAATTAGTTTAGTTATACTAAACATGAATACATGTTAAGGAGGAAATTATGGTTAAATCAAATACAAAGATCGGAATTTTAGGAACAGGTAATGCAGGAACAACTCTTGGTGCTAAATGGAAAGATGCAGGTTATGAAGTTGTATTAGGTTCACGTACTCCTCAAAAACATAACGATCTAGAGATTCCTGTTAAAAGTTTAAAAGAAACAGCCGAATTTGGTGATATCATTGTGAATACTACACTTGGTGAAGTTTCTCTAGATATCTTAAAGCAGATTGGAGAAGAGTCCCTAAACGGAAAAGTATTAATTGATGTTTCCGTTGCGATGACAGAAGATTTTTCACTCAAATATAAAGAAAAATCTGGTGCAGAGATCCTTCAGCAAGAGTTTCCGAAAGTAAAAGTAGTGAAGTCACTTTGTACTATGACCTCTACGATTATGGTTGAGCCTTCCATCTTGGAAGCACCAACTACTGTTTTCATATCAGCAAATGACGCTGAAGCCAAGGAGATAACAGGTCAATTGCTTAATGACTTAGGCTGGTCACCAGAGTCGCAGTTAGATCTTGGAGATATTACAACTGCTCGTGGGCAAGAACAGTTTGCTATGATGTATTTCGCGTTAACTCAGTCTCTAGATACTGATATTTTTAATATCAAGGTATATGAGAAGAAATAATTTGGTAATATGATATTCAATATAAGGAGAATATAATAATCATGCAAAATGAAAAAGAGACTTTTTGAAGTTTCTTTTATCAAATTTTTTAATACAATCATTTGCTCAAGTTGATGATAATAATTTAATATTATATGTTCTATTGCAAATTATCTTAAATTAATTGAATTGTGATGATTTGTCTAAGACGGTAGCAAACTGACTGACATTTTCTTATATTCTCAAAAAAATGATATAATGTAAACTAAAGGGTATTTATATACGATCAGCTGCCGATTCAGGCAGCTTTTCTAATGTAATAAAGGAGCATATAGTTATCGAAATTGGTGTATTAAAAGTAAAACCAAACTAATTTCATTTGATAATTATGAAGTTTATGACAGGGAGAAAATCTAAATGAAAAGGCATGTTGGATTATTACTCACCATTTCGGTAATTGCAATTTCTTTTGCAGCAATTTTCGTGAAGTGGTCTGATGCACCCTCTTCGATTCTAAGCATGTATCGAATGTATTTTGCATGTGCATTATTATTACCCGTAGTATGGATAAAAAGAAAAGAATTTATTAATCTTTCAAAAAGGAAATGGATGATATTATGTACTGCTGGTATTTTTTTAGCACTCCATTTTACTTTATGGTTTGAGTCCTTAAAACTAACCACAGTGGCTAGTTCCACCATAATACTTTCACTACAGCCAATAGTCGCTTTGTTAGGCGGTTATATTATGTACAAAGAAAAAACGGGTAAATCTACTTTACTAGCTATTGGTATTTCGATTATAGGAGTGATCATGGTAGGATGGGGAGATTTTGGATTAGAAAATCGATCGGTTATTATTGGTGATATACTATCCTTTTTAAGCGTATTAGCAGTAGTCGGTTACTTGTTAATCGGACAAAACAATGTAAAGAGAATCTCTCATTGGATATATAGTTTTTGTGTATTCTTATTTGCAGCCATTACATTAAATATATACAATCTCTCAGCGGGAATTCCAATTGGCAATTATGAGCCAAGGGAATGGGGTATATTTTTGTTATTAGCAATTTTCCCGACAATTGCACATGTGATTTACAACTATTTACTAAGTTATGTGAATACCACTACTGTTTCTATGAGTATTTTAGGAGAACCTGTGGGGGCAACCATTTTAGCTGTAATCATTTTAGGTGAGTCTGTAATAGGTATGCAGATTGCGGGAGGTTTCGTAGTTTTAGTAGGTGTATTTTTCTTTTTAATTCAACAAAGGAAATCACCTTTACTAAATCAATCATAAATTGCATATCGAAATACAATTATAGAAGAAACAAGATGAATTGGATATATTTAACAAACGAATTTATCTATAATTGTTCTCAAATTCTTTTCAGGATTAAGTAATGATGGACTATTCGAAATAAATGCGATACTAGCAGTGATTGTTAAAGATAGCTGCAAATCTAGGTGCTTTTCTTATTCTAAAAGACAGTTATGGAAAGTTAACGGAGTAAAAAGAAGTTAAATCCATTTATTTCTTTCTATTAACCTTTATGGATGAATTGCTTAACTTTGGATTTCAAAAGATTATTATGAACCTAATAGGCCTTCTAACAGCTAGGTATTTCTCTAGCTGTTTTTATTTTTTTATTGGACTATTTAAGTTTTTAAAAGCAGAATAGTTGCTTAATTTCAATATCATATTTACTCGACTTAGCTACTATATAATTTAATAATGATAGTTATAATTCAACCAGTATCTTCATAGCTACACTCACCAATACATACGAGTAAATGTATGATACAACCTAGTTAAATTTGTTTTTCATATTCATAGCCGAAAATACGATATTGTCTGTTACTATTCATTTCTTCTAGAAGCAAAATTCTCCCACATACTTGTGTATCTGTTTACTTTTCTTTTCTCAATATCGTATTCATCAGGTTAGATCACTCTTGGATAATCAGGTATAAATTCAAAAATTCATTTTATTTGACTAGGGTCAGTAAAATGAAATTTATAACTTTAAATAATACTCTCTTTACATCTGACCTTCGTCAGTTATATAATGTTCCTTGTGTTCTTAATGAACAAAATTAAAGGAGGAACAACTATATGGCACACACAAATAATAAGCTTTGGTCTCTTTCTTTTGTTTTTGTAATGATTTCCAATGCTTTAGTCTTTATGATCTTTGAAATGTTATTACCTACACTTCCGTTATTTGTTAACGAGCTTGGAGGGGGTGCTGGTCAGGTTGGTTTAGTAACAGGTATTTTCACTTTATCTGCCATATTGATTCGTCCATTTTCGGGGCTGCTTGCAATTAAATATGATAAAAAAGTACTTTTAATTTTGGGTATATTAATAAATGCCCTTGCAACAGGAACATATTATCTCTCTGGGGATATTACAGTGTTATTGTTCATTCGTTTAGTTCATGGTGCGGGATTTGGATTAATAACAACCTATTTTGCGACGCTTGCGGCTGAAATAATTCCTAGTCACCGTAGAGGGGAAGGGATTGGGTATTTTGGACTTGGAGAGACTGTTGCTATATCTGTCGGACCGATGATCGGAACTATGACGCTGGAGTTATATGACTTTCAGAGGTTATTTCTAGGTGGCATGGCAGTTCTTCTCCTTGCTGTTATAATGGGCTTTTTTATAAAGCGAGCGCCTGAAGGGAAAGAACGAGATAAACATGCAAGTGTAAAAGTGAAACTATTTGAGAAAAAAGTTCTATTCCCAAGTATACTAATCCTCTTAGTCGGGTTAGCAGCAGGAGGAATTATGTCTTTCATTTCTCTTTATGCTATTGATAAAAATTTTTCTTATGTAGGATTGTTTTTCTTCGTTATTGCGGTGGCAACTTTTTTAATTCGATTAATATCAGGGAAGCTGTTTGATTTATACGGTCCTTCTATTATCCTTATACCAGGATCCATTTCTTCTATTGTTGGCTTAGCTATACTATACTTAGCGGGAAATGATAGCATGTTTTTTATAGCAGCTGTTTTTTATGGATTAGGATTTGGTTCATTATTACCAGCTATCCAAACCTGGTGTTTAAATTTAGTACAGGAGCATGAACACGAGGATGCGATGGCTACGTTCTACAACTTTTTTGACTTAGGTATTGGAGGAGGTGCCATGTTACTTGGATTAGTGGCTGCAGCAGCATCCTATCAAGAGATATATCTTGTTGCTACCATTACTTATATTGTGTTTCTAGCAACATACATGATATATTTGCTTTCAAAAAGACAAATAAGTAAGGTTGGTATGAAAAATGATAAAAAAGAAAATACAGCAAGTGGCAATTAAACATTTTTATGAATATGGCTACGAAGGTGCAAAGATGGCACAGATTGCCAAAGATTTAGATATAAAAAAACAATCTCTCTCCTATCATTTTAATACGAAAAGGGATTTGTTTATTGAGGTTTACAGTAAAGTTATTGAGGAAGAAATATTATATATACAAAACTTTTTTAAAAATCAGTCAAATATTTCACCAAAAGAAAAATTGCTCAGTTATTTAAAAGAAATAACATTAAGAACACATGTAAAACCAAATACTGCCTTTCTTCAAAGAACGTCATATTCAGCACCTTTAGAAATCGAAGCTTTTGTTGCTACTCAATACCTAACTTATTTTTATACGTTAAAAAACGAGGTAAGAAAAGTTTTTGAAGAAGAGACTTTTAGCTATAGTTCAGATGATTGTACTCTTGGTTATATCACACTTTTCGATGGGTTAATTGTCCATTTACTATACAATACAAATCAATCCTTAGAGTATTCATTAGACGTTTCTTTCAATATATTTTGGAACGGTATATCTCCTAAAATATGATTAAATGAGGAGAACACTAAGTTTTAAAAATAGTTATAATTGAAACAGGATAGATTTGTATAACTGCCATTAATACTTGTAAGTTTACTGGTTAAGATGGTTGCTTTGTTCTCACAAAACTTTAGATACAAAGAAATATTACTTGTCAAAAGAATTAAAGAAGCAGCAGAACATGGGGAACTCATTGCATTGCAACACTATACATGGTGGGATATAGCTAGTTGATAGAAGATTTTACAATGTTATGATTTTGCATTAACTGGGTCTTTAGCTAGCTACAATTCCAATATTAAAGTATAGATTGAAGAGAACATCGAATCTCTTAAAGTTAGCAATAAAACATATGTAATCAGTTAGAATCAACACCTTCCAACCCAAACAAAAAGTATTTGGGTCGGGAGGTGTTTTATATGAAGTAGGTATAAACTAGTTTATTCTTCAATTTAGGTGCAAAAGTAAAGGGAACACGCAGTTTGTGAAAAACTGTACTTAAACTAATGGGTGCTATCGTTCAAGTTCGGCTGCCTAAACTAGGCGGCTTCTAATTCCATAACTGGGGCAGGTTTATGGAATAAGTAAGTACTTATCAGTTAAATTTGCCTCTTACTTTATATGTATCATTTATAATTCTTCAGAAAAGAGTGTTCTATAATAGTAAAACAAGTTTATTAATATTTGCAAAACAAGTAACCAAATGGAAGGTTGCGTGTTATAAGATAACTAGAAATATATCATCTCTAGTTGATCCTATAATACGACAGGGCGCTTCTTGAGAAAGAACGTGTATATTTTATATGCACCAACACAAAAAATACTTCTAACTTTGATTCTTTCTGCTGTTCTGGGAAAGAATTTTAGTTTATTTTGTAAACCAAGCTTTAGTTAGTTTCTCTATCCCTGAAATAATTTCATCTGCACTCATTCCACCAAATCCAATTAGAATAAGTGGGTTTGGAGCTTGGTTCTGTTGTACCCAATATTTTAAGGTTGGGTACACTTTTACTTTTACTTTCTTTGCCAGTTCAATCAAGTTTTCTTCAGTATCTACCCTTGTTATTTCCAGTAAGATGTGTAATCCTGAATCTCCTCCAATAATATTCACTTTATTTCCCATTTGTTTCATAATGGCTTTACAAAGGATCTCATTTTTTTTCTGATAAATGCTTCTCATTTTGCGAAGATGTTTTTGCCAATGACCTCTTTGCATAAATAAGTACAATGTTTTTTGATGTATTTTAGAAACAGTCTGCTCGTACATATTAAATTCTCTTTGATATATTTCAAGCAAAGGCTTGGGTAAAACCATATATCCTAACCGAATGGACGGTAAAAGAGACTTTGAGAAAGTACCTAGATAGATTACCCTATCGAACGTATCTAACCCTTGAAGAGCTGGAATAGGTTTCCCTTTATATCTGAATTCACTATCATAATCGTCTTCTATAATATAACCATTCACTTGATTAGCCCACTGTATTAAGTTCATACGGGCAGCAATAGGCATAACGTTTCCAAGTGGAAATTGGTGCGATGGTGTTACATACACGAAACGCGCATCACTTTGCCGCAGTTTAGACAGACTAATTCCAGATTCATTTACCTCAATATCTTTAATTTGAAAGCCGTGGTGGTTAAAAATTGCTCTAGCACCATCGTATCCTGGATTTTCAATTGCAATTGTTTTTTTTTCTTTGAAACCGATGATTAAACAAAGTAAACTCAGTAATTGCTGTATGCCCCCGCCGATAATAATCTGAGTCGATGAACATGATACTCCCCTTGATTGATACAAGTATTTTGCAAGTTCCAAACGGAGTTCAGGTTCTCCCTGTTGAGAACCATATGAAAATATATCATTATCAAATAGTACCTGGTTATTTAAATTCCGCCATAATGCAGTAGGGAAACTATCTTGGTCAACTTTGCCCATACGAAAATCATATTTATAATCGAAGTTGGTTTTCTCAGTTTTTTTGTAATCTTCGAATGTTCCTGGATCACTGTGTTTTAATATTAGGAATTGCTGATCATACTCAATCACGTATAAACCACGTCTAGGCCTACTCTCAATATAACCTTCAGCAATCAATTGTTGATAAGCAGTATCTACAGTGTTTTTGCTGATGTTTAGGTGGTTTGATAAATTTCGAATAGATGGTAACTGTGTGCCGGGAGAGAGCCGTCCTATTTCGATATCCCCTTTTATGTATTCATAAAGTTGAGTAAATAAGGGTTCGTTAAGATTTTTGTCCAAATTAGGCATCATTTCCATATACCAATTAATCCTCCTTTTCTGTACCTATGAATTTATAATAAACTGTACCTTTATAAAGGTACAGTTTAGTCCTATGATTAATGATATCAAAATAAGTTAAGAAATGGAGGGTTTTAGAATGATAACAAATTAAATTATAAGTCGACTAATTGATGATTTCAAAAAGTAATTAATTTTGCTAGGATATGCAATAACTTTATTAATACGTATGTAATTCTTTTACTTAATTTGATAGGGAGGAATAATAATGGAAATATATCAAGCTGTAATTGAAGATTTAGAAGGAGTTTCTATGTTGTTTAATCAGTACCGGGTGTTTTATCAGCAGACATCTGATTTAGAAGGTGCCAAGACTTATATAAAGAGTCGCTTAGAAAATAAGGATTCTGTAATATTTGTTGTTAAAGATAAAGAAAAATATATAGGATTTACGCAGCTATACCCTACATTTTCCTCCATATCTATGAAAAGAGCCTGGATTTTAAATGATTTGTATGTAGATGCAAAAGAGAGAAAACAAGGAACTGGGAAAAAGCTCTTACTTAAAGCGAAGGAACATGCTATTGAAACGGGTGCTAAAAGTATTAGTCTGAGTACAGCACAAGATAATTACTCTGCTCAAAGACTTTATGAAACTAATGGTTATGTATGTGATTCGCAATTTTATCAGTTTGAATTAAGTTTGATTTAATAAACGGTTTTTCATACATACTTTAAAGGAAGCTTTAAGATAGTGAAATAAGATAGTTGATTTAGCGGTCTTTTTAATGTTAAGGTCGGTTTTCCTTTTATAATACAATGAAACTTTAAAGTGGATTTGTGAACAAATATACTTAACAATATAGTGCTTATGTTTTAGATCGGCTGCCAAATAAGGCGGCCTTTCTTATGTAACAAACGGGGCAGGTTAATTTAAGAAGCATAGTAAGTTCTTCTAAATATTTTGGAAATAATTAAATTCCTGAGACTAGGATCCCAACTGTGTTAAATGGTGGTCAAGATGCTTGTAAATTCCTTTCCCCCATTGTTGGGGAGTAAGTTTTCCGAAAAAGGGATGTGGAAAACTTGTACAATTCTCTGGTCCATTCTTTTGGAATATTATAATTTTCTGTTTCAATATTTCCCTTTCTATCTCAAATTCCTTTTTGTCTGTAATTAAAATGCTAGGAATAGTGGACATATTGTGTGGTAAAGGTCTGTTATTATAAAAAATAGGTTTTGTAAACCTACCTCTAGTAGCCCTAACCAACCTCTTGGGACATTAGTAGCTCCCATAGCAATATCCTGAAAAGCTGAGCAATGAGCTAGCATTTGAGAGACATTCATTTGTCCCCATTCGGGCTGAGAATTTACACTTAAGTTTTCAATGCGTTTTAATATTTCATCTGTATAAATAAGGTCAAAAATATTTTTCATTAGAATAGCTCCTTTATATACTTTATCCAGACTAAATAAAAGATCATGTTTATTAACATAATAATTCAAGGTTATGTCTTTTTTATCCTTTTTCAACTTGGTGTTAATTGGCTGCTATTGTCATATGTAACAAACGGGGCTGGTTTGTTAATGAAGCAGAATAAGAACATTTAATTAAAAAGAGATAATAATTAATCGGAAATTGAATTTAAATTTATACGCAAGAAACAAATGGCAGTACATTCGAGTTTTTTTAATAGGAGTTAGTAGGCTAAAAAAAATTCTTATAGGATATTAGGATATTACATTGCTTCAAATGTAAGTACCATTTGTATAGCATTCTTGTAATTTTGTGGAGTTGAAAGATGTTTTTTGGATATATATTAAAATTAGTAGCTAATGAACTTTGTTTAAGAAGGAAATATGATATTTTATGTAGAAAATTTATTTAATTACAAATATTAGGAAGAGAAGAGGGTTAATATTGACAGTTTCTTTATGCTCAATCTCAAGAGACGAAAAGGGTGTTCTTCAAAATTTATATTCTCTATATTTGCATGATCTATCAGAGTTTACCGATGAATTAGACATATCATCAAATGGTTCATTTGAATTTGATTCAATTGAATTAATTTGGGAAAGAGAAGGTTTAACACCCTATTTTATAAAAAAAGAAGATGCAATTGTAGGGTTCTTATTATTATTAGAAAAACCATTTTTAAAAGAAAATTACGATTACAGTATTAACGATATCTTTATCTTGAAAAAGTTTAGAAGGAAAGGAATTGCAATTTTATTATTAAAGGAACTTTTTAAATTCAAAAAAGGCAATTACTATGTGATTGAATTAGCAAGTAATACACCTGCTGTTATATTTTGGAGGAAGGCTTATAGTGAGCTAAGTATTGAATTTGATGAAGAAAAGAAAATGATAGATGGAGAAAATTGCTTGGTTCAATCCTTTCATATTTAATCTGCTTAAATGTGATTCACGCTTCAAAGCAATTTACATGATTTAAAGAATACTTACATTGAATAGTCAGACACCAACGAAGCTAGAACGTGACAGTATTGTTTACAGGAATGTAATTAAATTTTGAGAAAACACTTCTTTATTTGATAATTAGTTTATTATATGAATTGTAATATTCTAAATATGTATCTGGAGGAGTAAATTGAATAACACACTTCGGTTTAGACTGGTATGTATTTATAAGGTTAAAGAGTAACGCTCTTGATAAAACTTAGTTAATTAGAATAATAAATAGAGAGAGGAGTTTTGATAAGTGCTCAAAAATAGAAAAATAATCGTAACAGGTGCGGCCTCTGGGATAGGAAAAGAAGTTGTCAAGCAATGCTTACATGAGGGTGCTTCAGTTATTGCATGCGATATTAATGAACATTCCTTATATGACTTAAAACGGTCAATGGATGATCGCTCTGATCTACATACATATCAATTAGATGTAAGTAACTATGAAGAGGTCGCTAAATTTTTTGTATATGTTGAAGCAGAACATTCTGATGTAGATGGTTTAGTTAATAATGCGGGGATTTATTTGGCGAAAAATATATTGGATTATCAAGTAGATGAAATTGATAAAGTCTTAGATATAAACGTTAAGGGATTTATTTATTTTTCACAAATGTTCGGCAAAAAATTGTTCCAAAGCCATCGTAAGGGAGTCATTATTAATATGTCCTCAGTGTCAGGCATGGAAGGCAGCTCAGATGCAATTTATGGGTTATCAAAAGCTGCCATACTAGGTTTAACTAAAAGCTGTGCCGTGAATTTCTCACCATACATCCGAGTCAATGCTGTTGCACCTACGATGGTTAAAACATCTATGATGGCTGCTATACCTGATTGGAGGAAAGAGGATTATTTGAGCCACCAACTCATTGATAAGCCTGTTCTACCTGAAGATGTGGCTGATACTGTTGTATTTTTATTATCAGATAAAGCAAAACATTATACAGGTGCAACATTCGATATTAATAATGGAATATACTTAAGATAAGACAATTTTTGTTATGCTTATAATACTTCCTTGAATATTTGCTATCCTATCTATGTGATTATAATGAAAGCATTCCTATAATAAGAAAAAAAGTGAAAAACGCACTTATGAATAAATCCCCTTAAATTATAGTATACTGCTTATGTTAAAGACAAGTGTTGCATGTAGTGGATTATTTTATGTTACAAACAGGTCAGGTTTGTTGAAAAAATAATAGTTAATCGATTATGAACGACAACGATTCTTAAAAAAGAATAGAGACATATCATTAATTTCAATATTAACGCCCCTATTTTGTAAATATAATTATTTATTAATCATCGTAGACATCGAATAAAAAACTGTACGTATCCTTTTTCCTTTTATGACATTTCTTTTTTGTGTGTAAAGAAATGGCTAATGATGACAAAATTAATATAGAACTATACATAAAAATTAAGCTCATTATTCCACTCAGTATGACCATCTAATATTCTCCTCCTGTCTATTTATACTCTAAGCTTAAATTGTGGAACTAGTTTCAATGCAAGAAGAATTTTCGTTAAAGGTGAGCATATGACAAATATTAAAGATATAGCAAAAATGGCAGGTGTATCAGTAACCACAGTTTCACGTGTAATAAATAATCAACCGTATGTAAGTGCTGAAAAAAAAGAGGCTGTTAAGCGTGCTATTGAGGAATGCAATTATCGACAGAATATAAATGCAGTTCATTTAAATAAAGGAAAAACCTTCCTTATCGGTGTTGCTATTCCTTTTTCAAATCATCCCTATTTTGGGTTGTTAGTTGAAGGTATAGCTAACGCAGCTGTAAATAACAACTATAAGTTAGTTCTGTTTCAGACCAATTATGAAGAAAGCCGAGAGATTGAAGCTTTAATGATGTTAAAACATAAGCAAATAGATGCTTTAATCATCTGTTCTAGAATTTGTGGATGGGATATTATTGATGAATATGTATCTTATGGTCCGATTGTTTTATGTGAAGATGCTAGAGGCAGAAGAGTATCTTCAACATTTATTGATCATTACAAAAGTTTTTCCATAGCTTTAGAATATTTACACAACAAGGGGCATCATAAAATTGGTTATTGTATTGGTAGAAAAACAGGAACCAATAGTAAACAAAGAGAATTGGCTTATAGAGATTTTTGTATGAAATTGAATCAGCCATTAAAACCAAATTATATTTTTTACGATTGCTTTAACTTTGAAGATGGGGAAAGAGTAGTAAAACGTTTAATTAGTATGAGCAATCCACCGTCAGCGCTATTGATTTCAAGCGATCAGGTAGCTGCCGGCATTTCAACCTGCTGTAAGGAACATAATATCTTAATACCAAACAAGCTTGCGCTAATGGGATTTGATAATCAGCCAATAGCCAAAATTATGAACATAACTACTCTAGAAATTCCTTTAGTTGAGGTCGGAAGAAATCTATTTCTTCAAGCAATTGAGAACAATGACAGTTCTCACCAAGAAATATCAGTTAAATTAATTGAACGGCTGACCGTGTGATATAGAAATCTACACAGGTACTATTTATAAGATATTCTTATCTGACCAATCTATAAAATCGAGTATTATGATTAGCGGAAGATATGATAATGCAATAGGTGGTTGATAGGTACAAATAAAAACTTCTCGACAGTAGGAATATCATTAGGCTTAGATGTAATTTATACGGTTTTAAGTTCATTTGAGAAGGATTTAAGAGAGAATGCGAATAAAGATTTTTATATAGTTCCACTAGGTACTCAAAAAGAATCCTTATTGGTAACAAATTATTTAAGAAATAAAGGCTATTAAGTCGAATATGAAATGAGTAACAAAAAATTAGGCAAGGCCCTTGCAAAAGCAAATAAAGAGAAGATACCTTACGTAATTTTTTGGAGAGAATGAGGTGAAAAATAATCAATTCAAAATAAAGATATGTTTTCAGGTGAAGAGATGGTTGAATCATATCTGTTTAACTAATTTAAAATTCTGTCGGTAATTAATTTCATAATCAGCTGGCAAACCAAGTGAATCTTTCTCGTTCAACAAAACCAGCTAATAGTTTGTCAAAATTTTTCATGAAAAATTTAAAATATCTCATGTTATACTAAAAATAAGCATACCTAATAACCCTCCGTAAGTACTTTTTGGAAGGTTTTGGTTATTTTTTTATATTATCCTAATCTATATCTAGGAAAGTAGTTTTGTTCTTTAAAAGGGCATATATCCAATGTAAAAGCTTATTTACGCACGCTATTACGGCTACTTTAAAAGGCTTACCTTCATCACGTTTCTTGTCATAAAACTCTCGTATTCTCTTGTTTCGCGGGATGATTTCATCAGTTGTTTTCTTTTTACGACAGTCACGAATAGCACAACGAACTGCCATATATAAGGCGTGACGAAGCCTGCTGGATCCTCTTTTGGTGATTCGGTTTTTAGTGGCTGTAAACTTACCAGATTCGAATACACTAGGATCAACTCCAGCGAAAGCTACGAGCTTTTTAGGATCAGTAAATCGATCTATCTCTCCAATTTCTGAAATGATCGTGGCCGCGATTTTTTCTCCTATACCATGGATAGATTTGATAATATTATATTCTTCAACGCTTTTAGCGAGGGCATCTATCTCGGACTCTAACTTGGATAGGTGCTCTTTATATTGAAGAATGATATTGATATACATATCTAGACTTAAAATGTGGCTCTGATAAACGGTCTTTTCGAAAGGGTTTCTATTAGCTGAAGCCTTGAGCTGAGTAGCTTTTTCTTTAGCCCATCGATGGGAACGACTTTTGCATAACTCAGCGATTTTGTCGGCAATTGTTTCTTCACTTGCACCTAAGATATCTTCAGATGAGGGAAACTCAGAAAGAGTTAATAGTGATACGACCGAATATAAGTCACCAAAAATACCTCTGTATTCAGGAAAAACCTGATCTAGGATTGCTTGAAATTGTAGCTTTGTTTGAATCAATACACCAGTAATATTTTCGTGCTGCCTTGTAAGATTCCGAAGGTTTAATAGCTGCACACCACGCTTCTTATACGGCTCTAAATCCTCCTTATAAAACAGCTCGCAGAGATGATAAGCATCTATCGCATCTGTCTTTACTTTCCGAAGACTTGAACTTTTAGCCTTATAAGAAATCAACGGATTAATGATTATCATTAAATACCCACGGTCCTCTAAGTATTGAACAACGGAGGAATGATAATGACCTGTTGCTTCTAGAACTATGGGAGGTTTTCTGCCGGTTTCCTCCTTAATCACCTCCAAAACTCTACAAGTAACTCAAGACCTTCTATAGTATGAAAAACTTTAAAACTCTTACGATATGGTTTGCCTTTATCTAAAAATGCCTGAACTTGACTTTCCCCTTTTGAAACATCCAGACCAATGACTGGATTCAACTAAAATCTCCTCCTAAACTAGTCATGTGGCAGTAACCCCTAATCCTCCATGCAGTATCACAGCTTCGCTTGTTATACGAGATCTAAGTCCCAACCAGCCTCAATCATGTTTCTACAAGTAGGGGGCGAACGGTTTTGTTGACGGGGTCAAAGCCCCACGGGCAGTTACGTTCTACCCTGGCTACTGATATAATACGACCAAAATAAATAAGGTCATTTAGCATTCTGGTTAACCTTATAATACGTACGGGGCAGGATTATTTAATAAGAAAAGTCATAACTCAAAACATTTTCAGGGAAGGCTTTCTCTCTGCATTTATTCCAACAATTGCAAGATAGTAATTCCAGCGCATTATATAATGAATGTAGGACTTTCATTATCAATGAAAGCCCTGCTATTTAATAACAAGTTAATAATTTATCGAGTTCCGTCTCCACCTTCAGCAAAGATAGTACTGCCGGAAACGAACTTAGCCATATCGGATGCTGCAAATACCGCTACACGAGCTACATCATCCGGTAGACCCAACCTTCCTAATGGAATGAGTTTTTCATAAGCAGTATAGGCAGCATCCATCTCTTTATCAAGAGCTCGCTTTGCGTTGATTCCATCTGTAGCGCTAAGTGCAGGTGTAATTGCTACTGCTCGAATGCCTTTCGGACCTAGCTCTGTTGCAAGACTTTTTGTCAGACCAGCAACACCGTGTTTTGTTGAAACATAGTGAGCAGAGTTATAGCCATCGCTCGTCTTGAATGCAGCGAGAGAAATTATGTTAATGATAACGCCTTCAATATTTCGCTCTATCATTACTTTGGCTGCTTCTCTAGATCCGATAAATACTCCAGTCAAGTTTAGTTTATGGATTGTTTCCCAATCTTCATCTGTAATTTCTAAAATTGGCTTCACTGGGTAAATTCCTGCATTGTTTACCCAGATATCCAATCTATCTGTCATAGCAACTGCAAAGGCTGTTAAATCTTTAATACTTTGTGCATCAGAAACATCAAGTTTTGTGGAATAGTGGTTCCCGCCATATTCTGATAAAGTTTTAACTGCAAATTTAGCAGCTTCTTCATTTAAATCCCCTACAATTACATTTGCTCCAGCCTCAGCTAATCTTTTGCTTATACTCAGACCAAATCCAGAAGCACCACCTGTAACAACAGCTGTGCGTCCTTTAAGAGACATAAGTTCCTGCAATGATTTGTTTGTAACATCACTAATAGCCATGATTTACCACCCCTATTTAAGATATTAAAGCATATTAAGTATAGTTCTAAACTGATAATAATGCAAGATACATGTTGATTTATAATTACTTGGTATAATAGATATAAAACAATTTGAAATAGGAGAGATATTAATGGAAAGTGACTTTGATGAAGTTGAAAAAAACTATAGTGTTTTGATATGGCGAAGGGTAATGGAGATTTATAGAAGTAACACAAACGGAACTAACCAGATCTTATATCCATTTGGACTATCAAACGCTCAGATGGATGTCATATGTAGGGTGGGAGAATATAATAGGATTTCTCAAAAAGAGTTAGCATCTAAGCTAGTGGTAACAAAAGGTAATATCACTCAATTATTGCAGAAGCTTGAGAAGGATGGTTATATATCAAGAGAGAGGGAATGGAAAACAAATTATCTTTCCCTTACTGAAAAGGGAAATGACCTATATATTAAATTCGAACCTGAGCTGGTAGATTTTCAAAGGAAATATTTTAATTGTTTGACAATAGATGATAAAGAAAATATATTGCGTATTTTAAATAAGCTGGAATAACTATCATTCTGTACCTCACAACAGATGTACAAGATTATAGACTGAAATACCTATATTCTAGTGGGAAGGCATCTAAAAGAGAGCGAAGAAAGTTACTAATGTATCCATTATAGAGAATTTTGAATAAAAGCACTTAAACAATATGGATATTTAGTTAGAATAAATAACAACTATTAAAACAAATATAATAGTTTGTTGCAAGTACAATTATGCTACTAAAAGTATTCCCGCTCCTTATTTAGAGCGGGCTTTTAATTTCTATAAAAAGAAAGTTTTTTTTTGAGAAATACAAAAAAAAGTATTTAATAACAAAAAACTCGCTATTTTACTGAGAGTCTTTTAGTGTTACTAAACTAATTAAATGGGATCTAGGATTTTTGATCATTTATAAAGTCCGCGTGTTTAAAACCCCAATCACACATATCGACCAATACTGTTGTTAGTGTTGTAGCATGTTTAGTCAAACTATATTCAACTCTGGGTGGAATTTCTTTATATACTTTACGTTCTACAAGACAATCTTTTTCAAGCTCTCTTAGTTGATTTGTAAGCATCCCTTGTGAGATTCCTGGTAAGGAACGCTTAAGTTCTCCAAATCGTTTTGTGCCGTCGTATAATAGAATATATAGAATAAGCGGCTTCCACTTTCCTCCTATAACATTTAGCGTAGTTATGATTCCGTCAGATCCCTTGTCTAGCTCATTATTCATCAGATTATTTCAACTCCTGTTTAAGTGAACTAGCCATAAATTAAATCAAAAATGTTTATTTGTTTGAACAAGAATAATTAATTTAGACTTTAACACTTATTATACTCTGTGAAAATTCAATATAATAGTATGTTTTTTATGACTATGTATGAAAACAAAGCCTACTTGTACGATAAATTAGTTTAGTTATACTAAACATGAATACATGTTAAGGAGGAAATTATGGTTAAAACAAATAGAAAGATCGGAATTTTAGGAACAGGTAATGCAGGAACAACTCTTGGTGCTAAATGGAAAGATGTGGGTTATGATGTTGTTTTAGGCTCACGTAACCCTCAAAAACATAACGATAAAGAGCTTCCTGTTAAAAGTTTAAAGGAAGCAGCCGAATTTGGTGACATCCTTGTAAATACTACACCCGGTGAAGTAACTCTAAATATCTTAAAAGAGATTGGAGAAGAGTTGCTTAACGGAAAAATCTTAATTGATGTTTCCGTTGCGATGACAGAAGACTTTTCACTCAAATATAAAGAAGAATCTGGAGCAGAGATCCTTCAGCAAGAATTTCCGAAGGTAAAAGTAGTGAAGTCACTTGGTACTATGACTTCTACGATTATGGTTGAGCCTTCAATATTGGAAGCACCAACTACCGTTTTCATATCAGCAAATGACGTTGAAGCGAAGGAGATAACTAGTCAATTGCTTAATGACCTAGGCTGGTCACCAGAGTCGCAGTTAGATCTTGGAGATCTTAAGACTGCTCGTGGGCAAGAACAGTTTACTGCGATGTATTTTGCATTAACTAATGCTCTCGGTAGTGATATTTTTAATATCAAGGTATATCTTGAGAAGAAATAATTTGGTCATATAGCACTCACTATAATGAGGATATGATAAATATGTAAAATGAAAAAGAGACTTTTTAAGTTTTCTTTAACTTGATTTTTTTAATACAATTTTCCCCTCAACTGGATGATATGTTTTATTACAAATTATCTTAAAATAAGATGAATTGAGATGATTTGTCTGTGGACGGTATCAAACTTACTGGCATTTGCTTATAATTTCGAATAAAATGTTTAAACTAAATGGTATGTATATTTACGATCAGCTGCCGATTCAGGCAGCTTTTCTAATATAAAAAAGGGACATATAGTTAACGAAATGGATGTATGAGTAGAGAAATCTAATTGATTTCTGTGCAGTTTATACCAGGGAGAAGATGTAAATGAAAAGATATGTTGGATTGCTAATAACCATTTCGGTAATTGCAATTTCTTTTGCAGCAATATTCGTTAAGTGGTCTGACGCACCTTCTTCGATTCTAAGTATGTATCGGATGTATTTTGCATGTGCATTATGATTACCGGTAGTATGGATAAAAAGAAAAGAATTTATTAATCTTTCAAAAAGGAAATGGATGATATTATGTATTGCTGGTATTTTTTTAGCACTCCATTTTTTATGGTTTGAGTCCCTAAAACTAACTACAGTGGCCAATTCCACCACAATACTTCACTACAGCCAATGGTGGCTTTGTTAGGAGGGGTTTTATTATATACAAAGAAAAAGCGGGTAAATCTACTTTGCTAGCTATTGGTATATCAATTATAGGAGTGGTCATGGTAGGGTGGGGAGATTTAGGTTTAGAAAATCGTTCGGTTATCATTGGTGATATACTACCCTGTTTAAGCGTATTAGCAGTAGTCGGCTACTTGTTAATCGGACAAAACAATGTAAAGAGAATCTCTCATTGGATATATAGTTTTTGTGTATTCTTTTTTGCTGCAATTACATTAAACATATACAATCTCTCGGCAGGAATTCCGATTGGCAATTAAGAGCCAAAAGAATGGGGATATTTTTCTTATTAGCAATTTCCCCAACAATTGCACATGTGATTTACACCTATTTACTTAGTTATGTGAATACCACTACTGTTTCAATGAGTATTTTAGGAGAACCTGTGGGGGCAACCATTTTAGCTGCAATCATCGTAGGTGAATCTGTAATTGGCATGCAGATTACGGGAGGTTTGGTAGTTTTAGTAGGCGTATTTTTCTTTCTAATTAAACAAAGGAAATCACTTTTACAAGATCAATTATAATTTGAATATTAATAGCTGTTATTTGAATGCTTTGACAAGCAAGGTTATACATGTTAGTTTATTATCGCTATTATTTACTAAATGTCCCGAACAGCGATGATAGATAACCAGTTGGCAAAATTACTAATAATATCAGGGCAGAATTAAAAATTCTTCATTGAAAGCAAGTGAATTGGATGGGAAGTTCACTTGACTGATTATTTTTTTATTTTCTCATTTTCATTTGAATGGTACTATCAAAACTCTTATTCATATTGATAAATGAGAGAAACACAGCTCGCTCATAGATTCTACAGCAGAACCCAGTAATGATCTGTGAGACCATTGGGTTATTAATATACTAATAAGCATTGCTTTGAAATGAATGAAATTCATTCACTTTTGAATTAAAATTATTTTGAAGTAATTGGAACTAGAAACATATAGTTTTAAAGTTATAGAAAGAGGAGTTTTATTTAATTTTTATAATGATGAATTAATTCGAATAACCAAGGCTATCTCAGATATAAAAATGAAGTTATGGAGGAATCTAAATGTTTAAATTGAATGATCGTGTTTTTTATCCTTTCTACGGCGTAGGTTTTTTTATTAACGTAGAAGAACATGATATCCAAAGAGAATTACAAACATATTATAAAATTTATATTCCTGATAAGCAGTTAGATATATTTGTACCAATCGATAATGCACAAAGGTTAGGATTGCGACGAATAGAGAAAATAGAAAATTTAGATTCGATTAGCAATATAGAATATAATTACAAAGATCATTTTGAAGTACTTGGGGATAATAAGAAACAAATATTTTTGAAGAAATTAAGATTAGGAACCCTTGAAAACCACCTGCAATTAACGAGAGATTTGCAATATACTATTTGGGCGAAGATTAACTTACATTACGAAGAAAAAAATCTTTTGAAAATTGCTCATAATATGTTTGTCCAAGAAATAAGGGATGCTGTAAATCTATCAGAAAAGGAGGCAATTGAGTTCATCGAAAAAGACTTCAAAGAAATTTTAAAAAATTATATTTAGTAATAAAAACATGAAGATAGAAAAAGAAAAAATTTTGTTAAGGAAATAAAAGTGTTAATACGGGATCATTTACCTGAATAACTATAACTTTGCAATTAGGTATTTCTAATTTAAAGAAGAGTCTATTTCTATCTTAAAAGTATGTACTTTACCAAAAAACAAAAAGTGATGCTGGATTAAAAGGAATGATTACTTGATATAAAACGCAGAAAAAAAGGTTACTTGGTTACTAAACAGGAATTTAGGTGTCGGCAATAAAAGGATTGGAGAGCTGTTACGATTTAGTAATGGAGCTGGTGCCATTTTATATTTTGAATATTTAAGGCTACTGAGAAGAGTTAGATAAAACAAGGATTTTATAATTTGAAAAATACGAATCAAACTCTACTTTCATTAAGGGTACTAAATACAAGTTACATAAACACTATGGATTTGCAATGGACCCCTTATCTGAAATAAATTAAGAAACAGCTCTTTTAAGTGAAATTACAAAGTATGGAATGTCAACACTAAACTGGACAAAAATTATAAGGTCTTCTTCTTAAATTCCATAGGCGTTAAATAGCCTAGTGTTCCGTGAATTCGAATGTTGTTGAACCAATGAACATAATCATCTAGTTCAAGAGAGAGCTACTCAAGGGAAGAGAAATGAGCTCCATTAGCGAATTCTGTTTTAAATACCTTAAACATCGCTTCAGAAACAGCATTATCATAAGGGCATCCTTTCATGCTCAATGATCTCTGAATCCCAAATGTTTCGAGTGCCTCTAAAATCAGTTTGTTATCAAACTCTTTTCCACGGTCTGTATGAAACATTTTGACGTCATTCAAATTCGCTTGAATGCTTGCAATTGCTTGATACACAAGGTCTTCGGTCTTATTTACACCCGCACTATGGCCAATGATTTCGCGATTGAAAAGGTCGAAAAATAAGCATACATAATGCCACTTTTTTCCGACACGGACGTATGTTTAATCGCTGATGATAACAGCTAAATGTTCGTCTTGCTTAAATTGACGATGTAATTCGTTCTTCACAGGTGCTTCATTACATGTTGATTTGTGTGGTTTAAATTGCGCCACTGTGTAGGTTGAAACAAGTCCCATTTCGTTCATAAATCGTCCAATTCGACGACGTGAAACTTGCTTTGGTTTTGGTAACTTCGCTAATTCTTTCTTGATTTTACGTGTCCCATAGTTGTTGCGACTTTCTTTGAAAATACGAGAAATTTCTTTAGAAATCTCTTTATCTTCGGCTTTCTGTGCACGTTGAGCTGTTACATCGGCATGATAATAATACGTACTGTTTGGGATATCGAGGACGTTGCACATTGCTGATACCGAATATTTGTGAGCGTTATTTTGAATCACATTTATTTTCGTCCCATGATCAGCGCGGCTTGCATTAAAATCTCGTTCTCCATCAGTAAACGCTGGTTTTCTTTGCGGAGACGTATTAACTCTGATTCTTCTTCTGTACGATTATCTTTTGCAGCGAAAGAACCTGTTTCACGATGTTTTTTAATCCAACGATCTAAAGCAGAGGGGGTAATATCATATTCTCTGGCAATATCCGCACGCGATTTACCATTTTCATATAGCTTCACTAATTGGAGTTTAAATTCGGGAGTAAAAGTTCGCCGTTGACGTGACATCATAGCACGCTCCTTATATTGATAGTCTAAGTTTACAACCCCTTATTTTATCTGTCCAACTTAGTGTAGCCTATTTACATTGTTATTAATTAAGGAGAGTATAGAGTTGCGTAAAAAAGAGTCTTGTTCTCAAAATTAGAATAAGAATTGTAATTGAAATTTTTTAAAGGGATGAATGTCATTTGACTTTGAAATGCGTTATTGTTAATATCTTAGTGAATGAATGTCATTCATTTTAAAGGAAGGAAGTGTTTCTTATTTTAGAAAAGAAAGATCGGATAATACAAGCTGCAATAGATTCCTTTAGTAATAAGGGGATTGAAAAAACAACTATATCTGATATTGCTAAATTAGCGGGTGTTGGACAAGGAACATTTTATTTGTATTTTTCATCAAAGTTTTCTATTTTGCCTGCAATTTCAGAAGTATTAGTTGACAAAATTCATGAAGGAATAGAGAAGAATGTAAAAAGTAATAATTTTGAGGCACAATTGACAGAAATTATTGAAGTGATTTTTAGTATAATTGAAGAATATAGAGAGCTTTCAACTATCATTTATTCTGGTCTCACTCAATCAGAGCATATTAAAAGTTTAGGGGATATTTATTCTCCCATCTATCAATGGCTTAACAAATTTTTGTCAAAGTATAAAGAAGATGGAGTTATAAGATCAACAATCAATACCGAATACAGTTCTAAAATAATGCTCACCCTTATAGAATCTACTGCTGAACAAATCTTTATTTATAATGAACTGGAACCTAAGAAGATTTCTGAACATAAAGAAGAATTATTGACTTTTCTAAAACATGCATTAGGAATATACTAAAAAGTATATTCTGTACAAAAATGAATGAAATTCATTCATAAACTTAAAATAATTGAGGTAAACCAATATGAAACACATTAAGACAAGAGAAAATACATTAATAGTATTGGAATTAGAAACGTATAATCTTGATGTTATAAGAAGAGGAGTAAAGCTAGCTACTCTTATTAATGGACTCTGTTACATTATATTTTACGCTAAAAAAATAGATGAATTTAACTTAAATCTATCTTATGCACTGATCGAAGCTAAAAAGGCTAGTGAGCTCCTTAAGGCAGATGAGTTTATATTTAAATTTTATAAGTATGACAAAGAATTTATTGGAGACCTAAAAAAACATATTGAATCTTTAGAGA
Organism: Bacillus mesophilum; assembly: GCF_008923265.1. Classification (NCBI taxonomy): domain Bacteria; kingdom Bacillati; phylum Bacillota; class Bacilli; order Caryophanales; family Bacillaceae; genus Bacillus; species Bacillus mesophilum. Next base: position 132,901 of record NZ_WBOT01000001.1, read on the forward strand.
TTACTCAACTTGTTCTGGCTAGAGATATAGAAAGTAGGTTAAATGAAATTTTCTATGGGTCTTATTCAAATTTTTTGCTAAAGAAGATTCCAAACACTGACTTGCATTTTGTGTCTTCCTCATCAAATAGTGAATTAAAAATTTCGTGGGGATATGATTCAGGAATATCTGGAATTTTATATAAAAATAACGATAATCAGAATATTTTATCTTTTTCAAGAGTCGATAAAAATACTATTCCAGGCATATTTTTTAAATGTAAATCTACCGATTTTAATAATGGTATTTTTATACACTTTAAAAGTGAAGAGTTAATTTATTATGATGTAACGGATAATCTTGCAACCAAATCTCAATTTCAATTGCAAGATTATTTATTATAAATTTTTATAGCTATGAATTAGATCATTATTATTTACTAAGCTACAGAACAATCGCTTCTCTTGTTCAAGCGATCACACAAGGGAAATATGATTTTTAGTAATCGGATGTTTTATTGATATTATTAGTAGTATTCCGAATTTGCTATGTCCATATATTTTTCTAGATAAACTGTTTATTTTAATCTTGCAATTGTGATGACCGCACCAAGCAATTACAGGTGAATAAAGTATATCGCGGTCATTGATCGGAATCATAATAATGTCCTCAATCCTCTTGAGCACACTTCTGGCACTAAAGGTGAGAAATAGCTGAAGATAGAGGGAATTTAGTTTTGTGGTTTACAGCGTCAGCACTTTTTTGATTGTTTTTACTTCTTTATTTTCTGGTGTTGGTATGGAATTCAGACTTTATAGTTATTTCTTATTTTTGTTGTCCTAATTCAATTGATTATGAAGATTGCCTTGTCAAACAACTATTTTAAAAAAAATTCTAAAGAGTATGTAGAAATTGAAATGCTTCTTTTTTCGGTATCATCAATAGATATTATTGATAAGATCCAAGAAAATCAAATAAGAAGAATAGTGAAGAGTGCATTTACAGCAACATTTTTTCTTGCTTTATTTTATCTGTTGTAATGAATGACAGCAATTTTATATTTGTCATTCGGACTGTCCCCTGTCAAGTAGACATCAGAAATAATAAAAATGATCTAAGCGGCTTTAGCTCTATACCCAATAGGGCTAAGGCCGTTAATCGTTTTTGGTACCTATTAATATAAAAGTCGATGTCATCATCTATCGCCAAAGACAGTTCCTCAAATGTCTTATATTTATGTAAATAATATTTCTCGCATTTCAGAGTTCAAAAAAAAGATTCCATTGGTCCATTATCAATACACCGACCAACTCGTGATATACTTTGTGTCATCTGGGCTGCATCTAACTTGCGTTTAAAAGCTTTAGAGGTTTATTGAAAACCACGGTCACTATGGATAAGTGGATGTTGGCCATTTAATTGTACTGTAGCTTGATTAGTGACTTAAATACAAGTTGATTGTTATCGGAGTGTCCTAGAACATAACTAACAATGGATCCATCTTATAGATCACTAATCGCACTTAAATAGGCTTTTTTTGTACGCCATACATAAATTCTGTAACATCCGTAACACATTTCTCATTTGGTTGCATAGCCTTAAACACACGGTTTAATATATTTTCAGCAACGTGTTGAGGAATAGAACGTTTACATTGCTTCTTCTTTACTCGTATAATTGAATGTAATTTAACACTCTCATTAATCGTTATATCCTCGTGTGATTCAGTTTCTCCCCAAACTTTCTATTCATATGTAGCGTCATTTAGCGATAACCAAAGATGCCATCCACTTTTTCATGAAGTTCTTTCATCTCTTTTATAATTTCCTCATTCAGAAGTTCACGTTCAGTAGGTGTTCGGTTAAGCCATTTATTGTAAGCAGCTCTAAAGCCGCTCTTCCCAAGTCGTTTTTCTTCCCTTAGTCATAGAACCGTCCTTGGTCGAATCTATTGAATTGGAATTAAAAAGAAGTTGATTTAATTCTTTTTAAATAAACAGGACACTATTTTTATAATAAATAAATTATAGAATGGATAACTTTCTGAAGTAATGTACTTCAAGTGACTGATGCTTATGTTTATCATTAGCTGCCAAATCAGACGGCTTTTCTTACGTAACAGAAGGGCAGATTAAAGGAACACAAAAACTGGTTTGCCGTATTAAAATATAGTGTGTTATGTTGTTTATCATTTTACTGAAAAGTTAATGTTAGCAATAATTCTATCTTAAGATGTTCTACTTTTAGCCCTGATTCACAGGTCAAAAAAATTTTTGAATATTGAATTGAATTTTTAAACAAAATAAAAGAAAAGTTAAAGGAGTATAACATGTTACAGACTTGCATAAGAATTTCTCTGTTTTTAGGTTCTTGGTTATCTGTTATTTTTCTCCCTGATAGGAAGGACTTGTTTACTAAGTACCTCCCAGTTTGCTTGTTTTCTTCTATGACTATAATGTGTCAAATATTTTATTTTACCAATCGAAAGTTATGGAAAGTTAAAGGGGGCAAAAAAAATCTTACACATACTGCATTACTATTAATATTTGGACCTTACTTGGTTTTGACAATATGGAGTTTTTATTTATCAAAAGGAAAACTTCATTTATTCGTCTTAATCAATTTAGTTGCTGATTTTATATATGCATTTCCGATTTTAACTTTACTCAAAAAGCTAAATGTTTATCACATTAAAGTCAAATCCATTTATTTCTTTCTATTAACCTTTATGGATGCAATGCTAAACTTTGGATTCCAAAAGATTATTGAGAAAATATACCCAATGAATAATAGGTCTACTAACAGCTAGGTATTTCTCTAGCTGTTTTTTAATTTTGAATATAGGACAATTAATGTTTTTAATAGGAGAATGGTAGCTAAATATCATTATCATATTTACTCGATTTAGCTAATTAGAGAACTTAATAATGATAGCAAATAAGGAAGGAATAACTGGGCAACATCTTTCGAGACATGAGAGATAAGGTCCGCAGGGGCAGAGTAAACCATGTGTACTAAATGGTAAAATAAGGTGTTCTTGTATACTCCTTTTTCAATTATGCATTCAAGAAACCATATTTGCCTGAATTAAATGAATTCAACGTTTTACCTAATCTCTTAGTTGTGAAATCCTGCGAATTAGCGAACATTTTTATAAAATTTCTATATTCAATAGAGAGTTAAAGTCATAATTGATAGAATTTTCAAATATTACATAAGAAACCCTAATTATGGAGGGGGTTTTGAAATTACATAGTTTGACATAGAAACACCAGGTTTATAAGAAGAGAAACATTTGGTGCTTAAATTTTGAAGGATGGCACTATCAGTATAATAAAGGTGTTGAGAAACATGTTTATAATTTGCTAATGGAGTAATTTTCAGATTACTTAACAGAAAATGCATTATGGGGAAGCACGTACACTTTTGCAGAATTATAAAGAAAGTTGATAAATATATAAATTCTATAATAACAAGAGCATAAAGCAAAAATTGGCAAGCATAGGCCCTGTTCAATACCGTACTTATACAAGCCAATTAACTGCTTTATATATACTCTAACTTTTGGTAATCACTATCTTTAATTGCTGCACATTCCTGCACCTCGTGATAATTGATTATGAACATTTAGATAATAACTGCTTTTTCTACTTCTTCTACAAGACGGAAACGTTTTGTAGATGATAATGGACGGGTTTCCATAATACGGATAATATCGCCGGTTTTTGCTGTGTTGTGCTCATCGTGAGCTTTATATTTCTTGGAGTATTTAACACGCTTGCCATATAATGCATGCTTTTTGTATGTTTCAACAACAACTGTGATGGTTTTATCCATTTTATCAGAAACAACACGGCCAGTATAAACTTTGCGTTGATTACGTTTACTCATTTTTCGAAAACCTCCTCTTAACTTATCAAATGTTAGCACTATTTAAGATATAGTACTTTGGAACTTAAAAAGAGAGAAAATATATTAATCATTTTGGTGAAAGAAAATTATTTAGGGATAATAGGAAACTTTGCTGAGAAATACAAGTAAAAATGTTTCCTGTCAAACACTTGCTATTTAGAATATCAAGAATAGTTGTTTTTTCATTCAATCCCTTTAAAGAATGCTGCCAGTATAAATCCGTTCTATTTTTCAAAATGAGAGATATATCTTTCAACTAATTAATGAATGAAATTCATTCAGTTTATTTTAGCTCTTATAGCTTGAAAAGTCAAATATCACCATGGCAATCTTACTATAAAAAATTAAGAGGGAAATTATATAAAATTCCCCATTGTTGTTAATATCTTCCATGTTCTAACATGCCTATGTCCAAAAAGTTGCATACTATTGTAACAGGATATACAACTAATATTCTTAAATTACTAAAAATATAAAAAGTTTGATAAGGGGAGGAGAAAGAAAGTGTTTCTGCGAAATAAGGAGAAACATACAAATTAAAGGTCAAAGGTGATGATGATCCTATTTGTTGAGATCAATACAGCTTTAATTTTGATTTAAATGATTGCCAATTTCGTGAGTGGGCAACAGAACACAGTGAATGGATTGATTGGAACTTAGCTCAATTAATCGAAAATGGGTCTTGAAATGGAGGAAGAACATAATTGGATAAAAAGGTAGATTATTTTAAAGAAACATTAAAAGGGTAATGGAGAAGGCAAAATATTATTATCCTATAAATGCTAATTAACAATGTACAAAAATGATTGATTATCAGGTTGCATTTTTTAATATTTCCTAAGAGAAACTTTATATGGAGAGGCGGGCATGATAGCCTTGTATGGAAGAGCCAAGCCTTGATATAGCTGGCTTCTTGGCTCAAAAGTCATGCACGTAGAGGCTCCATGTTAAGTTTTCAGGACCTAACAATATATTCAATAACTTTCCACATAAACATTATTGTACATCACTATACAACAAAAATGTACATTTTTATTTTGACATTTACAATTATCCCAAAATATGTGGTTTTTAGAGTGGGCATATTTGTAATTATTAGTATAAAAAAATGAATCAGATAAATGGATTATATACAAATTTCTTTAATGTACTTAATTTCATTTTGAGTGCTATTGGATCACCAATTACCCTATTCAATCAAACAACTGTATTATTTGATAATGCAAAGAGGGTTTACAGAATAGATATTACCATGGAAGTAAAGGAATATACCGCATTCCTAAATAAACTTTTTAAATAAGCAAATATTTAATTCAGGGTGCTTTTCTTGTGTAATAAACATGAGTTTTCACTTTGTTTATTGAGGGAGGATAGTTTAAAAAAGGTCTTATTTAAAAATGGGGATGAAATATGGGTATTCAGAAGATAATTATAGAAATAATTCACAATAATATAATTCATTCAGAACCAACAGAATATGAACAATTAAAGGAGGGACTGTCAGGCGAGTTGTACCATCTTAACACTGATGGTATTAAATATGTGGTTAAGTTAAATGACCATGAGTGATTGAATCTAAGTGATATTTGTTAATTATTTTTAGACAAAAATTTGTTTCCTAAACTACTAATTCATTGAACCATCATACAAATACATAGTTTATTTATTCATAAATGGTGCTACAAATTACAATAGAAATATATAAACAATTATTCATTATATTGGTTGGGGATGGGTAGACCAACCAGCAGATTCTTGGCAAAGTTTTCTCTCAATGAAATTATTGAAGCAATAAGAGAGTTGATTCACCATTAGATAGAAATGAACTTAATTTCGTATTTAACCTATTAAAAAAATTAGACAGATTTAAAACCGTATTTATTACACGGGGATTGTGGAGTACATAATTTTATTTTTAATGATGGACAGTTAAGTGGTGGGATTGACCCAACTCTTGTTAGCGGTGACCCAATCTAGCCTTTTGTTCTTTACAGATGATTGACTATTGATTCAGAGGTTAATCACTTGATGATTAAAGCTGGAATAAATAATTCAGTTTATACGAACAAGTAATTATTGTTTTATATCTTAGGTTAGAGGCTTGTGTTAAATACCGTCCAAATGATTTTATGGAATATCTTAAAGCCTGAAACTATTGGAAGGCGTAATCAAAAAAGTGTAATTTTAAGTTAGTCTTCTTCAACTAAATCAGTTAAGCTAATAGTATAGTAATTACTCGTGTGTTTGTGAGAATTGACATACAACCTAATACAATTATAAGTGAAAATCTTGGCTAAACATGGTTTGAAATTTTGATAACATAGGCTTCAACAATCGGGCGCTTTTCTGTAGAGACAATGGATATAAAATGAAATGTGATAATATAGAAAAAAATAAAAATTCTTTACTGGCTTAGTGACAGGGTTCACAAAACACTGACAAATAAAACGTCATATTTTTATTTCATTTTGGGTATTATTAAATTAGAAAAACTGGATAAACTAAAAATACCGCTAGTGCTGGAACACTAACGGTATGCAATATAACTGTTTCCTTTAGGGCATCGGCTTTAACGGAAGAATAGACCACAACCTGAATTGTCAGCTCAAGGGCGGTCTATTTTTTTTTGTGAAGAGATCGACATGCCATATGCCAGTGACAACACGCTTGCGCCGATTGAAGCGCTCAAGCAGCACCGCGAGAAGCGAACGCACCAACGGTGGATGTGTGATCGACCGTAAAGCCGCGCTCTGCCATCATCCCCTCAATGTCGCGTATGCTCAGATTATAGGCCTCCGGTACCAGCTTACACACAGCAGGATCACAGACTGCTCGAACTGGAGGACCTTTGACATCGCAAACCCTCCGAAATTGGTCGGAGGTTCCTTGCCTCATCACCGGTAAGCAAAAGTTGCAACACATCCTTGCGCCTCCACCAACGCCGAACAGTTCTGATGAAGGGTTCACAATACATATCGGTAAAAGTTGATAGTCACGAACTGGCGTGCCACGCTTCATAGGCGTGGTGGACAGAGAGAGATCAGTTCGTTGCGGTCTTGGTGGACAAGAAAGTTTTGCTCGAACCTGACTTGGGTGCCGTTTTCGTGGCCTGCGATGACTTCAATGGCCATCGCCATCCCGGCTTCGATTACCGCCTTACCTCCAGGTACGACCCACGGCGCTTCCCAGCCGATACCGAACGAGTGACCATGAACCGGGAAACCAACGAAAATGTCCCGTACTTTCAGGGCATTAGCTACGACGTCGAAGAGGTCACCGGCCACGATCCCTGGGCGACATGCTGCGATACCTGTTTCAACTGCTGCTATCGCACCATCATAGATTTCAGCATGCTTGGCGTTCCATTTGCCTCCAACTGGAACGGTCCGGGAGATATCCCAGGTGTATCCCTCCGCCGCAGCCCCCGACATGTCTGCATGGAAAATATCACCGAGTTGCAGTTTACGGGTCGTCCAGTTAGGAGCCATACCAGAGGTATACAGCCCGGTAAAGGGACCGGAGGAGCTCGGAATGTCCATAATCAAGCCCCCCCTTCGCACGGCGACCTCGTAAGCAGCGGCGACAGCATCAGCCTCGGTATTTCCCGCCACCGACGCTGTCTTCATCAAAGCTTCCATGGCGGCGCTGCCCACATCGGCCGCTTCGCGCAGCAACTCGAACTCTAGTTCCGTTTTATGGATCTTCAGACTCTCAATGGCCAGATCCATATCGACTAACTGAATGCCTGTGGCCAGTTCTGTGAAACGACGCAGTACACCAGAAGACGTCCATGGTCCGGCGACTTGTCCCAGACGGCTGTTTCCCAGCCCCATGTCTTGAAGGGTCTCAATCACCGTGTCCGGAACGAATCCGTGCGCGGAGCGGATGTCCTCGACAGGAACAATATCCCGGCGGACCCCGGGATTGTCAGTGACAAGAACGGGCTCACCGTTGACGGGGATAATGACCGCTGCATGACTGAGACCTGAAAAATGCCCCGGCACGTCCGGTAAATAGGGAAACACTGGGCAATAGTTGGCTAAATAGATAAGGTCACTGGCCATATCGACCGTGCCACCACCTTTGCCCCAAACAATGATTGCTTCCACGTTGTTCTGCTTTGCCAGGTCTTGGACCCGAGACCACCTTCTCTCGTACTCCGACCTCGGAATGCGGTTAGTTAACATAATTTGTTTCCTCCTCGTAAAATAGTTGCATATCCTTCCAAATATTAGGCATAACCTGGGGGATGCTACACACCTTAAAATAAACTGAACGTACAGTCTATTTTAGGCTACAAGATTCACCTTAACATAAACTGAACGTATAGTCTATATTTTAGTCTATTCCATTTAAGAATATATCTATACCCTTGGTGAAAATCTCTTTAAGCTTATCTTTTGGAATATTATTAGCCTCTTCCTCGATACCGTTCAATATTGAGGAAAGCAACAAAGTTAGAAAGCTTATGTCATACTTCTCCCAATACCCTTTGTTTTGAGCTTCTTGAAAGATATTTTCACAAACTTTCAAATACTGTAAATTGATAGCTTCTAATTTCTTTGCCGAGGTTTTGACAGTTAGTATACTAGATAAAAATTCTTTTTGTACCCTACTAATTGGATAGCTGATTGCTGTATCTGCATAAAACTCAGCTAAACCGTATAACCGATCTTTTGGATTTTTAAATTGTTGACAGTATGAATGCCATTCCTCTAACCAGATACGCGCATCCTCTTCCATTACATGCAAGAACAGAGCTTCTTTATTATCAAAGTGATAGTAAAGATTACCCCGGCTGATTCCGCCTTCGTTTATAATATCAGTGATAGTTGTATCAGAATAACCTTTGATCTTAAATAAGCTTCTAGCGGCGTTTATTATCTTTTCTTTTGTTCGTTTACTAGCAACACTGTGTTTTGTCATAATTCCATGCACCTCATTTTGATATTATGTTATTAGGTATATATTAATATAATAAATACTAAACCAAACATACAGTTTATTAATTGACAACTTACTTGAGTTGTGTAGAAATTAGATCACACTATTATTGTAGCATATTTATAACATAAACCAAACGTACAGTCTGTTGGATTCTTGAAGCTTATTTAGGTGCTTTTTATTGTTCTAATTGTATAGTCTACCTGAAGTGACCCTGCAAGTTAGACACAGTTATTTGGTATGTCAACACTAAACTAGACAATTTTTTTAAGGTGTCTATGCTTGTAATCAACGAGCTTGCATATTCAAGGGGTCCATGAATTCGGATGTAATTAAACCAGTGAACATAGTCCTGTAATTCCCTTGTTAATTCTTCTAAACTATTAAAATGTCTTCCTTTCACAAACTCTGTTTTGATGATTTTGAATGTTGCTTCGGCTGCATTATCATATGGGCAGCCCTTCATTCTTAAAGATCGTTGGATATTAAATGTTCTCAAAGCATCATCAATCAGTTTGTTTTTAAACTCATTTCCACGATCGGTATGGAATAGCTGTATTTTATTTAGGTCGACCTTGATAGAAGCTAATGCACGATAAACGAGTAATGCATCTTTATTTGGCCCTGTACTAAAACCAACGATTTCTCGATTAAAGAGGTCGACGAAGACACATACGTAGTTCCATTTTTGATTAACTCTTACGTATGTTAAATCGCTTAAGATTGCGGTCATTTCTTGTTCCTGGGCAAACGAACAATTAAGTTCATTCGTCTGTTCTGACTCATTACAGGACTTCCCATGCGGTTTAAATTGAGCGATTGTGTAGGAAGAAACAAGGCCCTGCTCCTGCATTTATGCGCCCGATTCTTCGCCTGGAAACGATAAGACCGCGCTTTTTCAATTCTACTTTGATTTTACGTGTTCCATAATTTTGACGGCTTGCGTGAAAAATATCGACCACATCAGAGACAACGGGATCCTCTGCAATTCTTTCTGCTCACCTGTTAAATTGTCTTTCTCCTTAAAAGAACCTGATTTTTGACTCTGACTCACCCACTTATCTAAAGATAAAGGAGTAAGGTCATACTCACGAATAATCTCTTTTCTTTGCTTTCCATTTTGGTACATCTGCACGATCTGTTTCTTGAAATCTTCAGTAAATGTTCGGCGTTCTCTTTTGGCCATGTAGATTCTCCTCAAATGTATTATTTGTAGTCTACTTGACCTTAAAAATTCTGTCCAACTAAGTGTAGACTATCCAGATCGGGGATGTTGGAAAAGGCAATGTGAAAGAGTTTATTAAAAATCGTCAGGATGCCGTGAACTGGTTAGATGATGTAATGTCGGCGCTGAAGCTGTCCAAAGCTATTTTTATGGGACATTCGATGGGCGGCTGGCTTTGTACAAACTTTGCTATTCATCATTCAGAAAAGGTTGAAAAACTAATTCTGCTTGCACCAGCAGCTGGAATGCACAAAATGACTCCAAAGTTTTTCTTTAAAGTCTATCCGGCGGTTGCATTCCCATCAGAAAGCAGAATTAAGAAAGAACTAGAATGGTTCATAAGCCCAGTTTTTCAACCGGACGAGCGAGCGGAAATTGTGTTCCGCCAATTTATCGTCTCTGGTATGAACTGTGTACCATGCATGCGCATTGTTCCATCTGTGTTTGCAGACGAAGAACTTCAGAATTTAACCGACGAAACACTCTTATTAGTAGGCGAACATGAAACGATCTATAATCCAAATAAAATGCTTGAAAGAGCTAAAGGACTTATGCCAAATCTAACGACTCAATTGATACCAAATGCGGGGCATGGCTTATCCATCGAACAGCATGAAATTGTTAATGAAGTTGTTAAATCATTTTTAAAGAATTCGTAGGTTATAATTTCAATTGCGTTGATCCAAGATGGATTAACGTTTTTGTTTAGGCCTTGCTTTATTGGACAAACGGGGCAGTTTTATAAAAGATAAAAGGACAAAAAGTTAACTTGCTACTCATTTGAGTAGTTTTTTTATTGTTAAAGTATAAAAAATGAAACCAAAGCAGATTTCAGTCGTCTTAGCATAAAGAGGTGGGAAAAGAGGTGGGAATAAATTGTGAGTAAATCAAATGGGGATGAAATTTTAAATATAGAAAGTAAGGATGAATGGTTTGAAAAAATTATGGATGTTTATGGTGAAAGGCTAACTAAGCTTTGCTTTAATTATACAAAGGATTGGAATGTATCAGAAGATATTGTCCAAGAAGTGTTTATTACTTGTTATAGGGAGTATGAAAACATTGATAAAATCGACTTTTTTAAGGCATGGATTTATAGGATTACAATAAATAAATGTAAAGATTTACTAAAGAGTTCTTTCTTTAAAAGGGTTGTTATGAGCTCCACCCTTATCACCCGTATAAGAACGATAGAGTTATCTCCTGAAATGTCCATAATGAAAAATAGTGAAGAGGAATTCCTTTCTACTTGTGTATTAGCACTTCCAATCAAGTATAGAGAAGTAATTACACTGTATTATTATGACGAACTGTCGATTGAAGAAATTAGTAGGATCTTAAAAATAAATAATAATACGGTCAAAACTAGACTGAATAGGGCAAGGATAAAACTAAAAGTCTTAATGGAAAGGTGGAGGTAAAATGGAAAAGAAGCTTAGTAATTTACGTGCTGCTATGAATTCATCAACTCATAAAGGTAAGCACTTTACGGAGATACAGAAAAGAAAGATTATGTCCTCTCTTAATCAAATACAAACAAAAGAAATTAGGAAACCAAATGTCTCTATATATTTAATATCGACTATTGCAGCAACCTTGTTTTTCTTTGTAGTTTATACAGGGTTATTTACTAATCTATCTTTAAGTGGGGATATAAATCAGAACGATAAACAGAATGTTGAAAATCAATGGGAGATTCGGGAGGAATACTCAAAGAATAATAAGGTACTATTCAACGTATCTCCAGATCCTTATCTTACTGCTGGTAAATCATATGGGTATATCTTTAGTTTTAAGGAGTCTTTCAATACCTATAGAGGAAAAGAAATTGAAATATACGCAATTCATAAAGAAACCGGGGATCGCATTAATGTATTAACTCCATTTAAAATTTCTGAACCAACCCCAGGGTATTCAAGTTTAGGTAGATTTACTGCTTCACTTACAGTACCTGAAAGTGGAATTTGGAAATACGAAGTGTACTTTGATAAGAAATTATATGGGGATGTCGTATTACTGGTTGGATCAGAAAATAATCAAACAAAAATAATATTACCTAAAAATACACCTTCCTTTATCTTGAATAGAGATTTTGAAAACGTTGAATGGAGCAATGAGGCAGTGGATTTAGGTAATAATATTGTAGGGAATGATAACAAATCAGGTGTTATTGGTGCTGATATGCCTAGTTTAAATATTAATCAAAAGTGGATGTGGCATCTGTGGGGAATTGATAATACCACTGAAAACAAGTTAACAGTTGTTGGGTTGCATAAAGAATCGGATACAGTCCATCAAATCCTGACAACAGGCTGGTCAATTGAACTTGGTGGAGAGAATAATGGAGCGGATGCACATGCACCTTCAAGCGTGAATATTCCTTTAAAAGGTGAATGGGCAGTGTTACTCTATGTTAATAATGAATTATTCGATATATTAGTTTATAACATAACCGATTAAGCAATATCTTATGAATGTTAACTATTAAAAAGGTTCTAGCAGAACCTTTTCGGAGATATGGTTTTAATACTATAAACGGGAACACTTTTTCATATAAGATGAAAGCAAACTGTATTTTGTGTAAAGTACACTTAAAAGTAAAGTGTGCTAATAATTAATAATCAAGATCTGCTGCCAATTCAGGTGGCTTTTCTAATTCCATAAACGGGGCAGTATTGTTTAATAAAAGATATAGAATAGCAGTACTCTAGACAGTTAATAAAGGAAAAATCCTACCTTATGTTTGATACCTTAAATAGAGCACAATTAAAAAGGTGGATTTAAAAGGCATTGCAGAATTAATATATACGGATATTTTGAATGATTCCTGGAATAAAGAGAAGAGAAGCTTACTAAAAGAAATTTTTGTTCTTTAACCTAGGCTCTTTTCGTATGGATTGTTCCTTTTTTAAAAAAAATACGAATTTACTTTTTATGGTATTATGTTTATGGAAGTTTATTCCGAATAAGTAGAAAAAGTAATAGAAGTTATAGAATAAAGAAAAAAATAAAGGATGTGGAGGAAAGTGAAAATGCCGGATATAAATCATAAAACCTACATTAAAGTACCAGTAGAAGAAGTATATAAAACTGTTTCAACATCTCAAGGTTGGAATGCTTGGTTTACAGATGACACATCTTTAGAAATAAACTCAGATGGAACTGGTGAAATACGATTGATATGGACAAATTACGGTAGTGAAAATGTAAATATTGAAGATGGGGGGAAAATACTTGAGGCAATTCCAAATAAAAAATTTGTTTTTCAATGGTCACCAGGAGAACAAAATTCAACAGTAAATTTTATATTTGAGCCTCATGAGGAGGGTACATTAGTAATTCTTAATGAAACGGGCTATACAAATTCGGAAAAAGACTTAAAAGCCTGCATTGGATGTGCAGTAGGCTGGGGTGAAGCATTAACACTATTAAAGATATACTTAGAGTATGGAATTGTATATAAACAGGATTTATAATTCTGAAGTGGTGCTTTTATGTTCTAGAAGTCTTATATAACTAAAGTGTGTTTATATTGAAGTTCTAGAGCTGCCATTATGGTAGCTTCTTTAATTTCACTAAAGGGGCAGCATTCCTGTAATAAGTGACACCTTGCTTATGGTAGAAAAGGGGCAGCATTCCTGTAATAAGTGAAAATGAGATTTGATAGAAAAAAGACCTCTTGATAAGATAAATGTGTCCTAAGCCGGCTAGCTAAAAGGGACAAAATATCTACTCGGAGGTCTCAAAATGAATTATAACCAAAATCATAAAATAGCTCAAATCACACCGGAAACCTTAATCGTTGGTATTGATATTGCCAAACATCATCATGTAGCTAGAGCACAGGATTATCGTGGAATAGAGCTAGGTTCTACTTGCTTTTTTGATAATACTCAAGAAGGAATTCGAACATTTATTAATTGGATGAATCAAATAAAAGATTCATACGAAATGGAGTCTGTCATTACTGGAATGGAGCCAACAGGCCATTATTGGCCTAATTTAGCTCATATTCTAAAGGAGGAACAGATTAAATTTGTCACGGTCAACCCCTTACACGTCAAGCACAGTAAGGAGCTAGACGATAATTCTCCAACTAAAAATGATGTTAAAGACGCAAAAGTCATTGCACAACTAGTCAAAGATGGTAGATACTCCGAACCAACTATACCACAAGGAGTTTTCGCAGAACTGCGTGTGGCTAAGAAATTACGTGATCTATTAAATGTAGACTTACAAATAGTGCAAGGACAGGTACACAACTGGATTGATCGATATTTTCCAGAGTTCTTTACCGTTTTTAAAAGTTGGGAAGGGAAGGCAGCTCTTCATTTATTAAAGCTTGAAGCATTACCGGAAGAACTGGTGAGATATACAGAAGAAGAATTACTGGAATACCTTAGGCAAGCAGTGAAACGCAGTATAGGGATTAAGAAGATTCGTGCCTTAAAAGAAGCAGCCAATCGCTCGATTGGCATCCGTCAGGGTGCCATGATGGCTAAAATGGAGTTAAGAACGTTAATCCAAAAGTATGAACTCATTCAAAACAAGTTCGAAGAGCTTGACCAAACTCTGGATACACTACTTCAAGATATTCCAGGCGTTGATCAAATGTTAGAAATAACAGGAATTGGCCGCGATACAGTGGCGGGTTTCTTCGCTGAAGTAGGCGATTTGAGTGAATACAATCATCCTCGCCAGATAACTAAACTGGCTGGACTTAGCATAAAAGAAAATACATCAGGTAAGCATAAAGGGAGAACCAGAATAACCAAACGTGGTCGAAAGAAATTACGAGCATTGTTATTCCGGGCATCTATGATTCTAGTAGCCAAGAACAAAGCCTTTAAAGCCCTCCATCATTACTACATAACGAGACCTGAAAATCCGTTGAAAAAGATGCAGTCTTTAATTATATCCAACCCAAAGCAGTAAGTGGTGCTAATGGTACAATAAGGGTGACAACATCTGAGGTTAGTCTTAAAAGGGACACAAAATAATTATAATTCGGTACACTATAATTTTCAAAAATAAGGAAGTGTTCACAAATGAAAAGAAACAATCTTCAAACGAGTACAGAGAATATGTAGCTAAATTAGTTGTGGAGAAGGGCAGAAAAGCAACAGATGTGGTTCTTTCATTTATTTTCACCTTCGAGTTCTTGGTCATACGGAATAATGGTCCCATCAGGATATTCCCTTACCCATCCATTTTCAGTATTATAAATAATATATGTGTTATTTGCTTTGGCATCTATTTTAGCTCTTTCGCCAGTCATCTTTACCCATTTATCAACCCACTCAAATTTTCTTCCTTTAGATTCTTCATTATGGTCTAACACGATATTCACCGCCTATTCCACCTCATTTTCTTATATTTTATCACAAAAGGTAAGTAAAACACCTATTTGGTATTTATCCCTATATAGAATGAAGTTGGAACCTTATTGTATTGCAAGAAAATAAGTCAGAATATAAAAAAATGAAGAGCATGTTTGATAATGTGCAACAAGACATTCTCTTATTAGAATTTCAAGATATACTTGTTGAGATCTATAAGGAATTGTTAGAAAGCAAGAAAGTTGCTGAGCTAGAAATCAGTAGTGGACAAGAAACCGCTGCAGCTACACTTTCAAACGAACCTAATGAAGAATAAGACATATTACTTAGCTTTCAAAATTATTAAATTTATTGGTCAAATGTTTTTATCTCTTTCATGATTTAAATGTACTGTTTTATGTTTATACTAGTTTACGAAGTGTTTAGCACTTCAGTTCTCAATGGTTTTTATCACTGTGGAACTTAGAGCGATAATCCATCCTACAATTCACAGTGTGGGGATGGATTATTTTTTAAAAAATGAAATCAACCATTTTCAATTTATATGTACAAATAGTTAATGAATAGAGGCATTGTGGTACTTTGCTGGTGATGAATTCTAATAGGCTTAATTATAAAGTAAGCCATTTTTCCAGAAAAATTTACTAAAACGATACTATTGCACTGTAACTTGTGTATCCATATAAAGGTGATTACTCCATTAAGGACTAATCGCCTTTTTTCTTTGCCGAATGCTTTGTTATTACCTAAAGCATTTAATTCCTCTATGTTTAAATTACCTGCTGTCCTAATATATTTAAGTTAAGGCTTATTATTTCACTAAAAGTGGATTTGTGAAAAAAATAATCTAATGTGTAGGCTAAAGTAAAGTTTTGAAACATAAAGACGCCAAAAGTATATAAAAATGAATATGCAAAATTGATTTTTGAAGGTATTATTGGGGTCATAAATATCAAAATACAAAAAAAGACTGTAGAAAATATTGTTATATCAATGATTGGCTAAGATATGCTTCAAAGTTAGGAGGAATTATGGATCAAGTCATATGAAGGAAAGAGGGGTTACTGGTGAATATGAAAGAGGAGGAGAAAGAATAAACCAAGTTGTGGTATAGATATAAGAATTAGCGGGTTTTATTCATTTCTTAGGGGAACCTAAATCACTGGCAGGCCGGATGTCAGTGGTCATATTGGAGTCTACAGGGCATTTTACTGCTGTAAATAGACCCATTTTAGCTGCATATATATTTACAGGGTACAAAGCATATTTCTTCCTATGTGTTGTTGTATTCTACTGTATTATAAGGGATTTGTATAACAGACCACTTGCTATCCAAATGCTCACATAAATGCTCACATAATTAATTTATTTATTTAAATTTATTTAACTGAATTGATTTACAGATCCTAAAAACCTTATTAAATCAAGCTTGTTTGAATGTATTTAACGGAGCTTAATTTGTCAAACGATATTGACAGGGTAGAGGTCGCTGGTTCGAACCCAGTCGGAATCATCTTATAGAAAAAGCCTAGAACGGTTGTGTTCTAGGCTTTTTTTCATTCTTTTTTAGATCGAAAAAATTGGCTGTTTTTGAAAAAAACTTAAGATAAAAACTTTTCCTGAACACCAGCAGGCATTTCACTCATTTGAACTTCTTCCCAAGATTTCACATAGGTTCTTTTCGTTTCGAGTTTTAAGTAAGCACCTTCCCTTAATTGCTTGCTAGCAGTAAAAGTTACATTTGTTCTCTTGCCATCTTCTTTTATTCCCTCTAGGGTATATTCGAAGGTAGACTCATTGACCTTTGTTCCAGGAGAATCAATTCTTACATAAACATCCTTTTGAGATATAAAAGGGTTTAACATATCTGCAAGCTCATTCTTGACTAAAAGAGTCATTGATAATACAAGTATAAACATAACAGCCAAACCGCTAATTGTGATCTTTAAAGCTTTCATTTTCCGAATTCCTCCTTGTCTTTTTTCTTCATTTTACAAGGAGCAGAAAATATTAGCCTTCGTTTTTCGTTACATAATAAAACAAAAAAGTGACATTTTTGTCATTTGTGATTTAAAGCACCATATAAAATTTATAGAAAAGTAAAAATAAAAAAAGCACCTCAAAAGAGGCGCCTTGTCATTATGATTCTGTTCCTTTTGGATAATGAAGTGGTGGAGGAATTAACCACCCTTTTTCTTTATTAAGTCTTAACATCTTTGCACCGAATTGAGCCTTATTCATATGGAACTGACCATACATCATTGCAACGTCTTCTCTAACCGCTTGTCCAATAGCTTGGCTGCAGGCTACCAAACCTGCTGCTGTATCTGCAGAAATAGCTGCACTAATTTCTGGATCAGTGGATCTTGCGCCAACAGGAATGTCCTCTAAATTTGCATTGGGACGGGCAGGTGATGCAGGAGGCAGTCCAACACCGTTACTCTTTAATAATTCTTCTAACTGCTGATTTTCAGCCTGCAGACTTTTAATTGCTTCTTCCATTAGCTTTTTTAAGTCTCCATCGCCAGCGTGATTAATCATGGTTTGGTTACCAGCTATCATGCCATTGTTTACTGAAAGATGGGTGAATATAGCATATACTTCACCATAATGTAAAGGTTCATCTTTGGGGTTTCCGCTTAAAATGCCCATCATAGCACTCCCTATCTCATTCAATTTCATAATTTCTCACCTTATGTAAGGATATAGATTACGATAGGTAGTTTGTGCAGTATAATTTTATTGTATGCATGGGTTTTAAATAGTATTTGTATGATACATAAACCATTCATTTCTTCCGGATATTTCAATATATTTATTTTTACTGACAATATGCACTCTTTATTTATAAATGTGTATGGGACTAAGTTTTTAACACAACCACAGTGCCGAATGATTAGGTAGTGAATCTATATAATCATTTGTTTTTCTATTTTTTTAACATTAAATATTTAAACATGAGTTAAATGGAGCGGACTTGTGTAAATACTCAAACCATTACAATGAACATTCGTGTTTAAGAAATAGTATTTTCGCTTTGTCACAACACCTTAATTTAGATCAGGTGGTTGAACAAGTATTAAACAGCACTAACACCAACCACCAAAATTCCTAAGATAACCAATAAAATATGCATTAAACCAACTGCTAAGGAAGTAAAAAGTAAGATAGAAGAATTCTTAATTCGGTTAGAACCATACTCTACAATCAGAAGGACCAGGACAGGGATCTCAAATAGCAGATTGGCAGCGAATATTTTATCTGTACTTAGAAGGAAACCAACAATTATAACGGGGATATGGTATGAAGCTATTTTTAAAATGACAGAAGCCATTTTAATTTTTATAAATCTGGCAGAATAATCGGTTGTGGTGATAAATAATGCTGCAAAAGGGATCATTAAGATGAAAGCGGCAGTACTGATAATTAGAAAATGAGCGGAGAAGGCAGGTAAGGAATACTGATCCTGTAGGTTAATAACAAAAAGATACCCCACCATAATCTAAACGCTGAAAATGTATGCTTGTATAATTATATTAATTAACATAGTAAAATAACTCTTATGGGGCAATTATTATACCTCCTAAAACTCTCTAATTAACTTAGATATATATATACTATTATACAATTATTAGTTAAAATAGGAAAAATATAGTCTTTTTTGGGGTTTGAATAACCTTTTCATGCTGGGCCGTTTTAATCAGAGTATCCACAAATAATTTACTGTAGGTGTTTATTATGTTTTCTAAACAATTATATATGAAAGAAGTAGAAGATCGGTTTGTATCAAGGAGGATTCATCCGCAATTTCCGGACATTGTTATTTTAAATTACACAGAAAATACGACATATGAAAAGCGCTGGAACGACATTACATTGTCATGCAGGGGATTAATTATTAATGAATCAAGTAATGAAGTGCTGGCTAGACCGTTTCCGAAGTTTTTTAATTATGGTGAACTTCCTGAATATGAAGCAGATATTCCCTTTAATGAAACACCTGAATTTACAGTTAAGCTGGACGGATCTTTAGGAATAAGCTATAAAATAAATGGCCAAACATACTGGGCAACAAGGGGATCTTTTGAGTCAGTTCAAGCGCAAACTGCTCAAAAAATATGGGATGAAAAGTATGCAGATGTCATGATTCCTGATGAAACGACGTTATTAGTTGAAATTATTGATCCATCCACAAAAGTGGTAGTAGATTATAGCGGTTTGTCTGACTTGATCATTATTGGTGCAGTTGATCGGTTTTCTGGTAAAGATTTTCATTATAATGAGCTGCTGCAGCTTGGGACTCAATTGGGGATGAAGGTAACGGAGCAGAAGAAGCTAACGTTAGAAGAAGCGGTCAGATTAAAGGCAACTATTGACCATAATAATGAAGGCTGGGTGTTAAGATGGTCCAGCGGCAAACGACTTAAAGTAAAAGGCGACCGTTATATGGATATTCATAAAATTGCTTACGGTCTTTCTGACAAAATGAAGACGGAATACTGGAGAGACGGGAAAATAGATGAATTAATCCTAAAAATGCCTGAAGAATTCCGAAATGAAATAGAAGATTTCAGAAAGAAGCTGGATGCAGAACTGTTAAATCTAAAGTATATAGTAGATGAGTACTTACATGTTTCTCTAAGCAATACTCAAGATCGTAAATCCTTTGCTATTCATGCTTCAAGCAATATACCGCAGGAATATAAGTATCTTGTATTTAAACAATACGACAACAAGCTAAAACAAGAAGATATAAAAGAGCATATTTATAAAAATTATAGTGATTTTGTTAACGGGGAGAAATCATAATGGCTATGTTTATCATGCTGGTCGGGCTTCCGGCGAGCGGAAAAAGTACACTGGGAGAAACGTTGTCTATTAAATATGCTGCTGAAGTGCTGTCTTCTGACAGATTAAGAAAAGAAATGCATGGTGATGAGAACAATCAGGCAGATCATAAGAAACTTTTTGAAGAATTAAATAGGAGAGCGAACACCATCCTTTCACAGGGAAAGAATGTCATTTATGATTCTACTAATCTTAACCGAAAACGCAGGAAGCATTTGATACAGCACGAGATTAAAGCAGATGAAAAAGTGGTTTATTATCTGAACACACATATAGATAATTGTTATGAGAGAGATAAGATAAGAGAACGAACAGTTGGTGAAGAAGTCATCAACCGGATGTATAAAAACCTTCATATTCCAGTACTAAAAGAAGGCTGGAAAGAGGTTCATACTATATATGAACCTAGAAGGTTATTTACCGGCCATCACAAAACTGCCTTGGAAGAACATCTAAATAGTGCTTTATCTCATGATGAGTTTATGGATAGATTAATGCAGCTGATCCCGGAATTTCAAATCATTAACCATCTTCCTCATGATTCTAAATATCATTCCTTCTCCGTAAGCAGGCATATTTTTTATGTGTATAAACATATTTACGAACATTATAAGGGGAGCAATAGGCTTGTAATGTTATATGCCAGCATTTTTCATGATCTTGGCAAAGGTTTCTGTAAATCATTTGTCAATTATAAAGGAGAAGAAACGAGATATGCCAGCTTCATCGGGCATGAATATGTATCCTCACAGCTGGCAGCCTTTTATTTAAATCAATTAGGCTACAGCAGAGAATTTACAGAAAAGGTAGTAACGCTTGTACAGTTTCATATGATGCCAATGAATGCAAGCGAGAAAAAGTTAAGCGAAATCAAAGAACTCATAGGAGAAACCTTTTTTGAAGACTTATTGATCTTACACGAAGCTGACACTTCAGCTAAATAAGAAAATGGTTTTAATAAGGTACACATTATAACCGCCCTCACAAAAGATGCATATGATATGGAAAAACAAGAAGGGGATGCCAGATGTATTATTATTATTACCCGTATAACTGCTGGAATCAACAGCAAACGTATCGCGTAGCTCCATTTCATCAGAATTGGGAGATACAGGATTACGGTTTTAGACCATATGTAACCAATATTAATGAGGCAGCAAAACAAAATAATACCTTTCGAACAGCAATTTGGACAGGGAAACATTTGCAAGTTACTTTAATGAGTATTGATGTTGGGGGAGATATTGGATTAGAAATGCATCCAAATGTGGATCAATTTTTACGAATTGAACAGGGGCAAGGATTAGTGAGAATGGGAAATAATAAAGACAATTTACCTTTTCAAAGAAATGTATTCGATGACTCAGCTATTTTAATCCCAGCTGGAACATGGCATAACCTTACGAATACGGGAAATGTTCCGCTAAAGTTATATTCAATATATGCACCGCCTAACCATCCGTTTGGAACCGTGCATCGAACAAAAGCGGAAGCAATGGCAGCAGAATAAACCCTTCTGAAAAAGCCTTAGAGATTTATAAAAGCTCCTGATATTTTAAAAAAAGAAGTCAGCTTTGGCAATCAACCAGAGCTGACTTCTTTTTTATGTCTTCCGAAAAGTTTATTTTACAATACAAGAAAAAATTGAGACAGATGCTAATAGCAATGTTAGTCTGTTCTCCTGGTACTCACCAAATAACTTTCCAATTCTCATTTACAGAAGCTTCAATCTTGCCCCTTTCAAGAATATAATTAGCAAGAATCTCGGACATATCCAGAGAGATCTCTTTAATGACGGGTTTGTCTTTAAACATATGATAATCTCCGCCCCCGGCAGCACGATAATTGTTCATGACGACATCGTATTCCGCTGTTAAATCAATATCGAAGCCGTTCTTCTTCAATTTAATCACTCTGTTCCCAACAGGCTTTGATATATCTAAAATGTAGTCAATTCCTTCCCACATATCGTAATTATAATGCTGAGGCTTAGGTGTGCTGAAGGATGAACTAATAGCTATTTCACCATTATTGACCATAAAATAACCAGCACTTCTTTCAAGCGCATCTTTTATATCTTGCCCTGTTATACGAATGACAGTCAATGTGTTTGGATAGATATAATTCGATACGATATCTCTCATTGTGATCTTCTCTTTAAACCCTTTTAATTCATTATTAAAAAGGGCAGTATTAGATATCTCCGTATTGGCAATCTCCATTTGTACTTTGTTTATAAATTCAACAAGTGCATTATCTTTTAACCGGGCTTTTAGTGGATCAAAAATGGTCATGTCACCATAAACTTTTCCAATGGGCTGATCTAACCATGCTTGCGTTTCCTTTTCATAATCTTGAATAAGTTCTATGCTTCCAGCATCTGCTTCAACTTCAGTTGATTCCAGCAGAATGGCTTTTTTGTCTTCGATAGTCCAATTCTTTTTCACTTTGGCAAGAGTGATGGTTATTTTCCCTAATGCTTGTCCATTAAAGCTAGGCTGAACAATCGTAACTCCGTTTATCTCTCCAGCAAGTCTTCGATGCTGATGTCCGGTAATTAATACATCAATATCTTCAATTTCAGTACAGATTCGATGTCCTTGATTTTCTCCCGTTAAAGCTTCTGTTGGTTCGCCTGTGACAGGATCTTTTTCTAAGCCGCCGTGATAGGAGACAATCATTAAATCCGGTTTTTCGTTTTCACGGATGAACTTCACCCAATTACGTGCAGTTTCCAGAGCTTCCTGAAAGGTTAGATTTTTAATATGTTCAGGTTTTTCCCAGTTTGGAATATAGTGAGTGGTCAGGCCTAAAATGGCTACTTTCAGGTCTTCTATTTGCTTTACGAAGTACGGCTTTCCAAAATACGGCTTTCCTGTTTCCTTGCAGATAATATTTGCTGATAACCATGGGAAATGGGCTTCTTCTACAGCCTGATTTAATATCTCCATTCCGTAATTAAACTCATGATTCCCTAGAATAGCAGCATCATAAGAAAGTTCGTTCAACAGCATGATCATCGGATTCTTGTTATGGTTCATATACCGTGCGTAATGATATGTAAGAGGTGTACCTTGGATAAGGTCGCCATTATCTATTAAAATCGTATGTTTGTTCTCTGTTTTTTCTTTTTTAATTAAGGTTGAGATCTTTGCAAGACCAACCTCGGAATACTCATTGCTGCCGTAATTAATCGGTAAGACATTTCCGTGCAAATCGCTTGTGACAAGTATGTTGATTTTTATCATTTAAAAGTTCCTTCCCGGATATAAAAATGAGTCATTTGTGACTAGCGGTAAATCATATTATACCAATTCAGTATTTTGATTAAAGGAATCTTTACGATGTTTACAAAAAGTTAATGATCTTTTAGCTGATTAGAGGAAAATGCTAGTATAAATTAATCAGGTTAGCAGATTAAATAAAGGAAGAGGAAAGTTGTTAATAAACACAGGTTCATAGAGGGTTTAATTGAGAATAGTTTTACCTTGCTCGAAACGAATATGTCATAATCAGAGGCCATTTATGAGAGGGATAAGCCGTTTGCGGTATTAAAAATTATTTCGAAATGAATTAACTTTTAGGGGAACAATAAAAGCACTTTTCTACGAAGTGCTTTAAAAAGTATAAGTATAATAGCAGGGAAGACTGTATGTAAGTGTATGATGGTGTGCAAAGTATGTTCAAAATGCATGAAGTTGTTTGTCAAGTTTCAGCCATAATGGAAAAACTGAGCGAAAATTCTGATAGAAAAAGCGTTTCCCTTAAACAAGCACGCAGATGATCGTTAAAACCACTAATCTTGTTAATGATTCAAGCATCGCTATCAGCTCCTTAAGAATAACTATACCCCTATGTTAAAGCACAAATATAAAGCTTCTTTAAGATCCTTGTAAATTCAATGTTAAGACACTGTTTGTTAAATAATTGTAAATGAATAATTTTTAAGCAGGAACCATATAGGTAATTGAAGAAATTGCATATAAATGGGTGTGCTATTCAATTTTAATTTTTGCGAGCGTTTTTATAATGGTTCATTAGGAGGAATATGATGAGTGTTAAAAAAGCGATTATACCTGCTGCTGGTCTTGGAACGAGGTTTTTGCCTGCTACCAAAGCAATGCCAAAGGAAATGCTGCCAATCGTCGATAAGCCGGCGATCCAATTTATCGTTGAAGAAGCGGTACAGTCAGGGATTGAGGACATCATTATTGTAACAGGAAGAGGAAAGCGGGCAATTGAGGACCATTTTGATAAATCTTATGAGCTGGAAGAAACGTTATTTAAAAAGTCGAAACTGGAAATGTTAAATACGGTTCAGGAAATATCTTGTTTGGCTAATATTCATTATATCCGCCAAAAAGAACCAAGAGGACTTGGGGATGCTATCCTTTGTGCAAGCCGATTTATTGGCAATGAGCCATTTGCCGTTTTGCTTGGGGATGATATTGTTAATTCTCAGGAGCCGTGCCTTCAGCAATTAATTCGAATGTTTAACAGATACAGTTCTTCCATTGTAGGTGTTCAGCGGGTTGATTGGACAGAAGTTCATAAATATGGGATTATTCAGCCGCGAAACAAAGATCATGAAGAAGAAGCCTTAGCGATTGAAAGGCTAGTAGAAAAGCCGTTAATAGAGGAAGCTCCATCCAATCTTGCCATTTCAGGCAGATATATATTAAAACCGGAGATTTTTGATATTTTAGCCAATCTTCCTGCTGGAGCTGGAGGGGAAGTGCAATTAACGGATGCGATCAATGTTCTGCACGAAAGTCAGGAGGTTTTTGCCTTCGAATTTGAAGGCGAAAGATATGATATTGGGGACAAATTTGGGTATGTAAAAGCTACAATCGATTATGCTCTGCAAAGAGAGGATATGAAAATAGAAGTAATGGACTATATGAAGCAGCTTTTAGAATCTGTAAAAGTCTAAAAGCTATTCACAGGAATTTTGCTGATAATAAATTTGATATTGTGCAATATGTTCATCAAGATCTTGACTGATTTTTATAGTTTGGACATGTTGGAAACCATTTTCTAAGCCGGTTTTAATTAGTTTAGCACGAAGAAAATCAATTCTTTCTCTTAATTCCTGTTGGCCAACTAGGTCATTTGGAGATTGTAAAGTTAACATGCTAAACACTCCTTTAGGAAAATAGTCTTGATTGCCACAATATTAACATTACGAACGCTATTTTAAAAGTAAATAATAACTAAATATGTGTCAAAGGTGGTACATATTTATTCTAGAAGCTTTAACGCTCCGCGAATTAAGTAACGGAAGAGGACAAAAAGAGGTTCAATCAGCTCGATTGCCACATCAAAATAGGTCTCTTTTTTACGATTTCTTTTCTTTTTCATAAGAAACACCTCTTTATCATTTGTTTGTTGCTATATATACGAGAAAATGGAAATTTAGTTTCACTCTGCATGAACAAAATTAAGAATATTTAATAAAGAAAGAGAGTTTTTCGAGCTTCAGCCAAATAAACCCGAACCAATTTAAAATGGTTCGGGTTTTTCTCTGCTTTCTGAAAAACAGTTTCATTTTAAAAATCAAAGTTGTCTGGATCAGGTCCAATTCGTTTGTTCTCATTTAATCCATTAATAGCTTCCATCTCTTGTTGTGTAAGCGTAAAATCGAAAATAGTTGAGTTTTCGATCATTCGATGTTCCTTAATTGACTTAGGGATGGTGATGATGCCGTTTTGAAGATCCCATCGCAAGATCACTTGCGCAACAGATTTACCGTGTGATTCAGCAATCTTAATCAGCACAGGATGAGACAATAGCTCACCTTGCATTAATGGTGACCATGCTTCAATCTGAATATCGTGCTGCTTGCAGAAGGTGCGTAATTCCATTTGAGATAATTTCGGATGCAATTCAACTTGGTTCACCATTGGTTTGATTTCAGCTTCAGCCATTAAATCTTCGAGGTGATGAATTTGAAAGTTACTTACTCCAATAGCTTTCACGCGTCCTTGTTTATATAACTCTTCAAGAGCTTTCCAGGCAGCTTTGTATTTTCCGGCAACCGGCCAATGTATTAAATAAAGATCTAAGTAATCTAATCCAAGCTTTTGGAGGCTTGCTTCATAAGCTGCCAATGTTTCCTCATAGCCAAGATCTGCATTCCATACTTTAGAAGTGATAAATAAATCTTCCCGTTTCAATCCGCTTTGAGCCACTCCTTGGCGAATCCCTTCTCCAACGCCTTCCTCGTTTTGATAAACCGCAGCCGTATCAATGCTTAAGTATCCATTCTTAATGGCTGCTTTCACTGAACTAATTGTTTCAGGGCCTTCTTCTACTTTAAATACACCTAGACCGAACCAAGGCATTTGAACACCATTATGAAGAGTTGTTTTATCTTGTAAATTTTTTGCTGTCATTTGTTTTTCCTCCAATATCAAATATATATATGTTTTAATCTTTCGGTTTCAAGGCTTTTTTATAAGGAAATTCAAAAATCACCTCCTGAAATTCAAAGAAAAGCTATGTTTTAAAGAGTTCTTGAATTCGACTATTAACTTACCTTGCTGTGATAGGCCTTTTCTGCTTTTAAACTACTGCCAGTCAATAATGCTGCTGCTAATACCATGATTCCGCCAACCCAGCCTGTATGGATTAAACCCATATGATCTGATATTAGACCGCCTGCATAGGAACCAATGGCAATTCCTGCGTTAAAAGCAGCAATATTAACAGCGGATGCTACATCAACTGCACTGGGGACATATCGTTCCGCAAGAACTACAACATAGGATTGGAGACCGGGAACATTCATAAAGGCGAATAAACCCATGAACATGATCGACATTAAACCTGCTATTTTATATGGTGCGCTAAATGGCAAGATAAATAATATAGCTGCTTGTATGATAAACATGAAAAACAGCGCCTTAAGAGGGTCTTTATTAGCTAACTTTCCGCCTGTCATATTTCCGATAGCAATAGCAACACCGTAAACCAATAATAAAAGAGCAACTGTATTTTCTTTAAAACCAGTTACGTTCTGCAAAAGCGGTGATAAAAAGGTAAATACAACAAAGGTTCCGCCATATCCTAAAGCTGTAATGAGAAATAGCTGCAGTAATTGTTTTTGTTTAAATAGCTTGAACTGTTCAGTTAATTTTATTGCTTTTCCGCGAGGCATGTTGCCTGGGATTAAGAAGTAATTTGAAATCAGCGAGATTATACCGATTACAACGATAGCAATGAATGCAAGCCGCCATCCGAATTGCTGCCCTAAAAATGTTCCGAATGGGACACCAGTTACAGTAGCTACTGTTAACCCAGTGAACATGATGGAGATAGCGCCAGCCCTTTTGTCATGTGATACTAAACTAGCTGCGATGGTTGAGCCGATTGACATGAATACGCCATGAGAAAAGGCTGAAATCAGCCGTGCGATCAGCAGAATTCCGATGTTAGCAGCAGTCGCAGCAATGATATTGCCGATAATGAATATGATCATAATCCAAATCAGCAATGTTTTGCGGGGAATGGCTGCAGTTATGGAAGTTAGAATCGGTGCCCCGATCGTAACGCCTAACGCATAAATGGATACTGTTAATCCTGCGATCGGAAGACTTATATTTAAATCCTCTGCAATGAGAGGAAGAAGACCCACACTGATGAACTCTGTAGTTCCGATAGCAAAGGCGCTTATAGCCAATGCTAACAAAGCGAATTGATTATTTTTCTTTTTCATGCATTTTCCTCCTGAATTGTATCTTCCACTCCTTATTAAAGTGGTATAGTATGGATCGGTGTGCAAAAGCTATTATGGGATATAATCTTTAAAAAGAGAAGAACGTACTTTTTTGTAATATAGAAACTAAAAAGTACGATAGGAACCTTTTGGTGCCTGTCAGAAGGAAGGGAAAGAAAATGAAGAAAAAGAAATATAACATCGGTGTCGAAGCTACGCTTGAAGTGATCGGAGGTAAGTGGAAGTGTGTGATTCTGTGTCATCTGACACATGGTAAAAAACGGACAAGTGAGTTAAAAAGGCTGATGCCAAATATTACGCAAAAAATGCTCACACAGCAATTGCGGGAGCTTGAAGAAGACGGAGTTATTAATCGTATTGTCTATAACCAAATACCGCCAAAAGTTGAATATGAACTAAGTGAATATGGAGAAAGTCTGGAATCGATTTTGGATCTGCTATGTGCTTGGGGAGAGAAGCATATAACAAATGTCTATGGAGATAAATCGCAATACTTAGAAGAAAGTATCTTAAATGAGAAAGATCAAATACCTCAATGAGAAAGATAGAAAGGGATGCCAAATTACTGGCATCCCTTTTGTTTATTGCTGCTGATTTTTCAAGTGTTCTTCTGCTAAGGCGACGAGACGTTTGGTCATTTCGCCTCCAACAGAACCGTTTGCTCTTGAGGTCGTGTCTGCACCCAGCTGTACACCAAACTCCCCTGCAATCTCCTGCTTCATTTGCTCTAAAGCATTTTCAGAACCGGGCACTAATAGTTTGTTTCTTGCCATGATCCATCACTCCCAACAAGGTAGTCACAATTCATCATTACTCAAGCTTGAAAGCCTTTTATGAAAAAAGAATCCTCACTTTTTATAATCATGAATTGCTACTTATATTTTACCCGCAATCAAGGGAGGTATGTAGAAGAAAAAAACATGGGAGATATTCTGACATAAATTTCGGAAAATTTAAAATTTCGTGTTGACTTCTTATTATTTTCGAGTAAAATAAGAGTTAATTAATTAATGTTATATAATCTAACATCAAATGGTTAGTTAATGTAACATAAAATAAAGGGGGAAAAAGAATGGATGCCACGTTTTTAATGAACAGCTTGTGGGTCATGATTAGTGCAATTTTAGTTATTTTTATGATTGGCGGATTCATAATGCTGGAAGCAGGTTCTACAAGAATGAAAAATGCAGGGCATATTGCAGGTAAAACAATTGTTACATTCGGCCTTGCTTCACTTGTATTCTGGGCAGTAGGATTTGGTTTTATATTCGGAGATAATGCAAATTTCTTAGTCGGGTTCTCAAATTTCTTCTACTCAGGTCAGGAACTTGAGGGAATGGGGTTATCTTCAGCTGTATTCTTCGTGTTTCAATTAGCATTTGCGGGAATTTCCATAACGGTTGCTTTAGGGGGATTTGCAGAAAGAGCGAAATTATCTGTCTATCTTATCTTCACGATTATCTTTTCTGCAATTATCTATCCAGTTGTTGCTCACTGGATTTGGGGAGGCGGCTGGCTGGCGGAACATGGAAAGCAAGATTTTGCAGGTTCAACAGTTGTCCACTTAACAGGTGCAATGGCTGCTTTAGCGGCAACCATTTTATTGAAACCTCGTATCGGAAAATACAATAAAGATGGCTCTCCAAATAACATTTTTGGTCATAATCAGGTTTACACTGCATTAGGGGTTTTAATTTTATGGGTAGGCTGGTTCGGCTTTAATGCCGGCAGTACTGTTTCTGTTGATGGAGGGTTTTTCGGTTTTGTAGCTCTTAACACAAATTTAGCAGCAGGTGCTGGAGCGGTTGCAGCAGCCCTTATCTCTTGGATGGTTTTAGGTAAATCTGACGTACCAACTTTGCTTAATGGAGCTTTAGCCGGCCTAGTAGCCATTACAGCGTCGTGTGCCTTCGTAGATACATGGGCAGCAGTTGTGATCGGTTTAGTTGCTGGTATCCTTGTATTCTATAGCGCCCGTTTCTTTGAAAAGAGAAAAATTGATGATCCGATCTACGCGCTTTCTGTTCATGGAGCAGCCGGTATATGGGGAACTTTATCCACTGGGTTCTTTGCAACTCCAGAGCTTGCATCGGTTGGTCAGGCAGGACTTTTCTATGGAGGCGGCTTTACACAGCTTGGTGTTCAAGCATTAGGTGTTACTGTATCAGGAGCATTTGCATTTGCAGTATCGTTTGCAGTTCTTTTTGGTATCAAAAAAGCACTTGGAGGCCTTCGTGTCACGGAAGAAGAAGAGATTATGGGTCTTGATATGAGTGAGCATGGAAGCTATGGCTATCCAGAAGTCTTTCTTGCAGAAGAAAATAAGAAATTGAGTTCTTAATTTTTTATCATTAGTAACCCTTTGGCAGCGCCCATAATCAATTGCGATTATGGGCGTTATTTTACCTTATTGATAATCTTGGTATCACTCAATTTGTTAAGCTATAAAAAAGGGTAAGACTTATAGGAAATATAAAATGGTTTAAAAAGGAAGGATTAGTTTGGAAACATCTTTCTCCAGTTATCGTGATATAAAGAGTTGGAAAAACAATCAAGTGAATCAAAATCTCCTAAATACAGATATGTTAAATAACTTTCACGACCATATTATTGAAAATGTTGCACGTCTTGCTATAAAGAAGATTGGTGAACCGCCATGTCATTTCGCCTTTTTCCTTACTGGAAGCGGCGGAAGATTTGAACAGGGAATTTTCAGTGATCAAGACCATGGGATTATTTATGTAGAGGATACAAAAGAGGCAAATATTTTTTTCCTCCATTTAGGTGAGGAAATATCTTTTGGACTTAATGAGGTTGGTTATCCGTTTTGTGAAGGGAATGTAATGAGCAGCAATCCATTATGGTGCAAGTCGCATCAAGAGTGGGAAAAACAGCTGAATCATTGGATGGAAGAGGCAAGCTGGGCAGATATACGCAATTTGCAAATTTTTTATGATGCCAGAGCTTTGATAGGACAGAATCAATTAGTGGAAGATTTAAAGTCTTTTATTCATGAGTATAGTCAAGAGCATCCTAACCTGATTAAACGGGTGATGGAAAATGTACAGCATTTCAAAAACACAATCGGTCCTCTTGGGCAATTGATCGTAGAGGAAAAAGGGAAATATCATGGATGTATTGATCTAAAATATTCAGCATTTATACCCTTTGTAAATGCCATTCGAATACTAGCTGTTAAGGAAGGAATTCTTGAATCTCCGACTGAGAAAAGGATGCTGATCTTACTCAAAGAGAAACAATATGCGAGTATGCTGAAAGATTATTATTTTGCCTATAAGGCTTTACTTCAAATTCGTGTTAATAGGCTGATTTCTGTCAGCTCATATGAAGATGCTCATTATCTGAATGTCACGCAATTATCAAAGGTCGAAAAAGCAGAACTAAAGCACATTTTAAGAAAAGCAAAGCAGCTTCATCAATATGTGATTGCTTTAATCGAGAAGGTGTAAAAATGGTGAATGAACCATGGAAAATGATCAGGAATCTCTTTGGCGGTCTCTCTAAAGAGAATTCACAGCATCTCGCATATATGAGGCAGCTGCAGCGGGAGATTGCAGCTAATGATATCATGAACATGCCGCTCAGAAGGTTAAATGCGGTCGTTTTTGATATCGAAACAACTGGTTTTTACCCTGAGAAAGGAGATCAAATCCTTTCAATTGGTGCAGTGAAAATACAAAATGGTGAGCTTTTAGAAAATGAGTCCTTTTACACGCTAATTCATACGTCTAAAACGCTATCAGATGAGATCGCTTTGTTAACTGGAATCAAACAAGAACACCTTGCAGATGCTCCTATGATTACGGATGCTTTAATGCAATTTTTTAAGTATGTTAAAGATTTGCCGCTTATTGCTCATCATAGCAGTCACGAGAAAAAATTTATGCAGCAGGTATGCTGGGCAAATTTCAAAACACCATTCAGGCATCGTTTGTTTGATACATCATTTCTATATCGGCTTGTGGAACAAGAAGAAAGGTCCATTAAGCTGGAAGATTGCTGTAAACGGCATGGAATTGAGGTATATAATCGCCATCACGCTCTTGGTGACGCCATACTAACCGCCAAGCTGTGGTTAAAATATTGCCAAGACGTTGAAACATTAGGCTGTCAAAATATGAATGATGTTTATGAAATGCTCGCCAAAAAATGAAATAGTATGTGTTGCTCCCGACAGACTGTTGGGGGTTTTTTATTTGAAACATAAAATTGCAAAGAAACTTAGTCAGTAGATTATGACAATTGTCATCTCAAATAAATGACAATATCCACTAAAGGCATTCATAGCATTATTGTAGTATGAAGTTGACAATGGAGGTGTGAAAAAATGGAGACGATTATTACATTAAATGGAGTTACAAAAAAGTTTAAAGAGATGAAGGCTGTCGATGACGTTACTCTGACGATACAAAAGGGAGAAATAGTTGCCATTTTAGGTCCGAATGGTGCCGGTAAAACGACAACGATCATGATGATGCTTGGATTGCTCCAGCCAAGCAGCGGAACGGTCAATTTATTTGGATCCCCGCCGAAAGAAATAAAGGTAAGAAAGAGAATTGGCACAATGCTTCAAGAGGTGAGTGTCATTGATGCTTTAACAGTGCGTGAAATTCTGCAGCTTTTCAGGAGCTATTACCCTAAACCCCTATCCATTCATGAACTGGTTACTTTAACCGGATTGAATGAGGAGGATATGAAAAAAAGAGCAGATAAGCTTTCAGGAGGTCAGAAGAGAGGGTTATCATTTGCTCTCGCGCTAGCTGGTGACCCTGACTTGCTTTTCTTTGATGAGCCCACTGTGGGCATGGATATCTCTAGCAGGCGTAAGTTCTGGAATACCGTAAAGGAGCTCCAGAGTATAGGAAAAACGATTGTGTTCACCACACATTACTTACAGGAAGCGGATGATGCTGCTGATCGAATTATCCTCTTTCAAAAAGGAAAGGTAGTTGCAGATGGAACACCAGTACAAATAAAGTCAAAATTGTCAAGGCAATCGGTTTCGTTTGTACCAGGTCAAAATGCGCCATCGTTCGAAGAGTTAAGGTCCATTCCTGCTGTAGCGGAAGTTTACCAAAAAAGTGATCGCTTCTATCTTGTTTCTGAATATACTGACGTTGTGTTAGCTGAAATCTTTAGCAGAAAGCTAGATATAAAAGAAATATTGGTTGAGAGCGGCCGGCTTGATGAAGCTTTTGAACAGCTGACAGCACAGGAAGGAGCAGATGACATTGAAAATGTTAATAACGCAGTGTAGGGTGGAGATTATTAGGATCCTGCGTAATCCTTATTATGTGTTTTGGTCGTTATTTATGCCTATCCTTTTTTACACACTCTTTACAAGAATATTTAATACTGGAATAGGCAACCAGGAGGAATGGCAGGCACATTATTTAATGTCGATGACTGTTTTCAGTGTTATGGGAACAAGTATCATGACATTGGGTATTCGGCTAGTCGAAGAAAGAGCTAAAGGATGGTCAATGTTTATGCGGATCACACCCTTGTCCGACACGGTCTACTTTATTTCCAAGATGGCGGGTCAGACTTTTATTCATATTTTCTCCATTGTCATTATCTTTTTGGCTGGTGCACTTATAAATGGAGTTGATCTAAGTGCAGTTGAATGGATATCAAGCGGTTTATGGATTTTGGCTGCTTCTTTACCATTCCTTGCTATAGGAATTTTAATCGGCAATATGAAGAAAGTGGATACAGCTTCAGGAATCAGTAATGTTCTCTATCTTGCTTTTGCTATTACAGGCGGACTTTGGATGCCAATAGATATTCTTCCGGAATTCATACAGAATATTACAACATGGCTTCCGGCTTATAATTATGGAAATGGGGCATGGCTGCTTGTAAAAGGGGAGCTGCCGGAATGGAATAATGTCGTGATTCTAGCAGCATATTTGGCAGTTTTTATGATACTATCATTTTATATAAGGAAAAAACAAGAAGCGGCGGTGGGGTAAGATGTTAAAAAAGATAAGGGAGATTGAAATATTTCCAAAAAGATATGGTTATTTTCCATATGTCTTCCTTATCTATTTTATAATGCCTTTTTATTATATTAGCACCGAACAAGGCTGGAAAATGTTTATTGGTTATCTTCTGCTGTTTATTTTTTTTATATCCTATCGAAAGCTCTATTTTTTAATTGAGGGACATATGTTTCATCAGTGGATCGTTGGCCAGCTCCTGATTATTCTTATATTATCAGTCTTTTATAATTTGAACTTTCTTTTTCTGGGGTTTTTCACGGCTCATTTTATTGCTTGGTTTCCAGAGAAACGCACATTTTATTATGCATTGGGTGGTTTAACCATCACTCTTTTGTTTCCAATCCTGCTGCATTTACCATATGTTCTATCAAATGGTTATTATATTTTGTTTATGTTTATTGTAATTATGATAGCCAGTCCATTCGGCATTCGTTCCATGTATCGAAAACTGGAATTAGAAAAAAAGCTGGAAGAGGCAAATGAGCGAATTGAAGTACTAGTCAAAAAAGAAGAACGGCTGCGAATTGCCAGAGACTTACACGATACGCTCGGACACACATTATCACTGATTACGTTAAAAGCCCAATTAGTTGGCAAGTTAACTGATAAGGATGCACAAAAAGCAAGAGATGAAGCTTTAGAGATTGCAAAAACGTCAAGAATTGCCTTAATGCAAGTAAGAGAGCTTGTTTCTGAAATGAGAACAAAAACACTTGCAGAAGAAATAATTGAAGCAGAGGCACTTTTACATGCAGCGGGCATTACCTATGAAGTAGAGGAAAGAACAGATGTAAATACAATTCCAATCGTTCTGCAAAGTATCTTGAGCATGTGTGTCCGGGAAGCAGTAACAAATATCGTAAAGCATAGTCAAGCTAAAAAATGCATGCTGGATATTATGAAGGATGATGGTGCCTTGTACTTAACTATAATGGATGACGGGAGAGGTATGATTGGAAAGCAGACAGAAGGTAACGGATTAAAAGGTATGGCTGAACGTTTAAGCCTTATTGAAGGAAAGCTGCAAGTGAAAAATGACAAAGGAACAACCGTTCAAATATATGTTCCAGTCGTTTCAGGGGGATAGTGATGATAAAAATATTAATTGCTGAAGATCAGAGCATGTTAAGAGGTGCACTGGGGACATTGCTGGATTTTGAAGAGGATCTGCAAGTGATAGGTCAAGTTGAAAATGGAAGGCAAGCATTAGAACAGGTTTATTCATTACATCCTGATGTGTGCTTATTGGATATTGAAATGCCTTATAAAAATGGGCTTGAAGTAGCTGAGACCTTAAATCGGGAAAATCATCCCTGTAAAATGATTATTTTAACTACGTTTGCGCGGCCGGGTTATTTAGAAAGAGCGTTAAACGCAAATGTTTCTGGCTATTTATTAAAGGATGGTTCAAGTGACGAATTAGCTGAAGCCATTCGCAATGTTATGAAAGGAAAGAAAGAGTATGCACCAGAGTTAATTTTTGGAGCCATGAGAAATGAGAATCCTCTTACCCACAGGGAACAGGAAATATTAAGATTAGCATCTGAAGGTAAAACAACAAAAGAAATTGCAGCAAGTCTTTTTCTATCAAATGGCACTGTCAGAAATTATATGTCAGAAATCATCAGCAAAATGCAGGCTAAAAACAGAATTGAGGCCATTTCTAGCGCGGAAGAAAAGGGCTGGATTTAGTGATTGCTTAGTGGACTACCAGCCATTACATAAAGGGGGGAATTCCTTTGCTAAACTCTGAAATAAGGGAAGTGATCGACTGAAGCTGTTTATCATCTATGTCAAAAGCCATTTTAATTTTATGTTCCAAGTCTTCGGTGACTCTCCTTTTTCCAACTTCTACTAAAGCAATTAGTGAAAAACTGCAGCTGACAATGCGAGCAAAGTCACGTTGCGTCATATTATAGCTTTGTCTGATAAATTTAATAACTTCTTTATCCACTATAAAACACCTCATAATCTTTAAAACTTCTCTATGATTCTTAAAATTTAGCACTTACTAGCTTCCTTGTCAAAGTAATTCATTAGAAGTTATATCGTTTGGCAAGGAAAAAAAGCCAGTTCTAGAAACTGACTCTCAGTGCTGGATTTTATAGGATTTACTAGAAGTATTACTTCTAATCACCGCCGAATATTTTTTTCTTTTTAATCGTTTTAAAATCAGCTTCATATTTTTTCTGTGTTGAAGAACTGTCTTTTGTTTTTTCTCCTTCTTCTTCTTCTTTCACTTCTTCGTTTAAATC
Organism: Bacillus mesophilum; assembly: GCF_008923265.1. Taxonomy (NCBI): domain Bacteria; kingdom Bacillati; phylum Bacillota; class Bacilli; order Caryophanales; family Bacillaceae; genus Bacillus; species Bacillus mesophilum. The sequence goes on from NZ_WBOT01000001.1 coordinate 169,166, forward strand.
TTCGACAGGCAGCGGGTCGACATTTTTTTCTGATTCAAATTTATCAAAAAGGCTTTCTTTATCGGTTTTATATTGTTCAGGATGATCATATTTTTTGTCATCGTTCATGGTTACCTTCTCCCTCCATATTTTAATCTACCTATACCCAAAATGAGAGCGTTTTAACATCTGAAGGAGTTAATGGTAGATTCCTTTCGAATTCTCATTTTCAGTGGAACCCTTCTTACCTTAAACCCATAAATTATTAAAGTATTCATGTTTTTTGCAGCATGGCATAAAGGAGGGTACCCCGTTGTCTGTAATCATTAACTATGCCAGCAAGCCGGATATTAGCCAATTCCAGGGGATACAGCGTGAAATTGTTCTTGCTCTTGAAAACAGTCCGACTGTTCATCAATATCAGACACTTCATGAACTTTACTTTGAAATAACGCTTAGAGAGAATATTATCCAAGCTGCCAATGATTTGCATAAAAGTGAAGTTCAATTTGCGCCGTTTCCAACCTCAAAATTTAATCCTGCCATTTGGAAAAAAATTAAATATGGCTACTTATTAAATCCAGCTGTTCTTCCATCAGATGCCATTATAGATGTATATAAAAACAGCAGGGAGTATGCATTTGAATGTACGACTGCTATTGTCTTAATGTGCTATAAAGCGGTGTTATCTTCGATCGCAACAAGCCGATTTAATACTTTATTTCAGGGGCTGCTTGTATGGGACTGGAATTATGATCATGATTTAGGAATTGTGACAAAAGAAGGCAGAGATTATATCCCCGGGGATATAGTTTACTTTTATAATCCAGATTTCGATCACCCCGTCTGGACCGGGGAGAATTGCATTTATTTAGGTGGAGATTCGTTTTTCGGACATGGAATAGGCATGGAAAGTTCAAAGGGAATGATTGATGCCCTTAATACTTTAAGAAAAGAAGGAGCAACACAATCAGCTTATCTTCTCCCGCAGCATAGCCGTTTAAATGCAAAATATTTAGCACAATTTGCTCCTCATCCTATCGCATAATAGCATTTATCCCCCTTCATTAGGACGGGGGATAAGCATCTTTCTCCATTATAAAAAAATTACATGGTATGATGATGAAAATGAGGATAATTCCTTAAAGGAAGAGGAAAATGTAATACATACATGCAGAAAGATGAACGAAGGAAGGTGATTGATATGAAAGATAAGTACGGATGGAATTTTGACAACAGTTATGTAAACTTACCGCCTATCTTTTATAAAAAGATGGATGCCAATCCTGTATCTGATCCAAAAGTAGTGATATTTAATAAACCATTAGCAGATTCCCTGCAGTTGGATTCCGACTTACTGCAAAAAGCGGACGGGGCGGAAATCTTATCAGGTAGCCGCTTTCCAGAGCATGCCGAACCGCTTGCCCAGGCTTATGCTGGCCATCAATTTGCCCATTTTAATATGCTTGGAGATGGAAGAGCCGTATTAATGGGTGAACAAGTAACAGAAGAAAAGCGCATGGATATTCAATTAAAGGGGTCAGGCAGAACGCCATTTTCAAGAGGTGGAGATGGCAGGGCGGCGATAGGCCCTATGCTTAGAGAATATATTATTAGTGAGGCGATGCATGCTCTTCAAATCCCAACCACAAGAAGTCTGGCTGTTACTTTAACAGGTGATAATATTCAGCGGGAAAGGGTCCTGCCAGGTGCTGTTTTAACAAGAGTGGCTTCTAGCCATTTGCGCGTCGGTACGTTCCAATATGCGGCTGCTTTTGGGAATAAGGATGATCTGCAGGCTTTAGCATCATATGCTATTGATCGGCATTATCCAAGTGTGAAAAACAGTTCAAACCCTAACCTGTCCTTTTTGGAAGAAGTCATAAAACGACAGGCAGAGCTTGTTGCCAATTGGCAATTAGTTGGATTTATTCATGGTGTAATGAATACAGATAACATGGCGATTAGCGGAGAAACAATTGATTATGGGCCTTGTGCATTTATGGATGAATACGATCCTTCGACTGTATTTAGTTCAATTGATCGAGAAGGCCGATACGCATATGGTAATCAGCCATATATGGCAGCTTGGAATCTGGCTCGTTTTGCTGAATCACTTTTGCCAATCCTAGATGATCATGAGGAAAAGGCGCTTGAACTTGCACAAGAGGCAATTTCCGGATTTTCTGCTGCATTTGAAATGAAATGGCTTGAAGGAATGAGAAAAAAATTAGGTTTATTTCATGATGAAAAAGAAGATGCGAACCTGATTAAGGAGTTATTGGAAATTATGCATAAACATCATGCTGATTTTACCAATACCTTTCTTGCACTCACGTTCCATCTTCATGCGGAAAATCTGTTATTTAATGAAGAAGACTTTATGAATTGGCATGAAAAGTGGCAAAAACGGTTAAGCAGACAAACTAATAGTAAAGAAGAAGTTCAAGAACTCATGAAAAAACATAATCCAGCTGTAATTCCGAGAAACCATCTGGTTGAAGAAGCACTTAAAGCAGCTGAGGAAAGTGGTAAATATGAGGTTATGAATGAACTGCTGCAAGTTCTCTCACAGCCATATTCACATTCAAGAGCGATACAGCAGAAGTATAGAAACGCTCCGGCTGCTACAGACCAGCCATATGTAACCTATTGTGGGACTTGAATATGGGAATGAAATTATTGGAAAATAAAGTTAGATAAATCTGAGTTGTATAGAGTGGTGAATACTCGACTACTGCGGGAGAGAGAGTAAAGGGGGGAAAACCTATTGGAGCGAAAGCGAGAAGAGGTTTCAGCTTTCTCCCCACGGAAGCGAGGGCCCGCAGTAATGTAACGGGCTTATTTTGAAATCGCTTAACGAATGCTTTAATTACTCACATATTGGGTTGAATATTTTGTTTTTTCATTTTATCGTCATTTTTACTAAGGACTTTCAACATAATGAAGATCTGCTATTTCCTGAAGATCATTTAAACAGTTTCAGGTAATCTGTGGCAATGCCGTCAACTGGATATTGTCTAATCTGCTCGAGCTCTTTTTTTGTACGAACGGTCCAAATAAAGGTTTTTAAGTTATAAGCTGCAAGGTAGGACAGTACTTTTTTATTGACTAAAGTCCATTTTAAATTCAGGTATTCAGCATATTTTGCAATGTCCTCTGCTTCGCTCTTCTTAATCGGATAGTTGATTAATACGCCAATAGGCAAACCAGGCAGCAGTGAACACATTTTTTTCATGGCAGCTTGTTCGAATGATTGAATGATAATTTGATTCTCACCCCAGCTCTCCCAGTTATGTTTCTTAAGAATGGAAGCAACCATTTCTTCAATGCCTGGATTGGCTGAAGGTTTTTTTAGCTCGATCAGTAAACCAATTTTATTTCTATATAAGTTGAGCACTTCTTCAAAAGTAAGGATTTTTTCACCGGCGAATTCATTGGAATACCAAGAACCTGCATCAAGCTGACGGAGCTCTTCATAAGTATAATCAATAACCCTGCCTTTACCATTCGTTGTGCGATCCAGTTTTAAATCATGAATTACAACAATTTCTCCATCTTTTGAAAGCTGGAGATCAAGTTCTATATAATCAGCTTCCATTTCAACTGCCAAGTCAAAGGCTGCCTGTGTATTTTCCGGGCAATAACCAGATGCACCTCTATGGGCGATTGTTTTAAAGGGTGTTTCCATTTGATTTTTGATGCCAATTGCAGACCTAAAATAAGCGGTCGTATGTGAAATAGCTCTTTTGAATAACTTCAAGATAGATCTCCTCATTTTTAAATTTTTCAAGCGGGTCAATTAAAACTGAAGTTGTCCCACATCGTCGCTACCATCGTCCCTAAGCTTGGATAACTGATTTCCAATTTAAGAGAATTGGATGTAAGGTTAATGTATTTTTCATTCCCAATTTTCATAGACAACAACCCCACCTGTTAAATCAAGTGTGCTGCGCTCTCCTTTATACAGAAGTTTCCCGTTTTCCTCAATGATTAAATTCTCAAACGTATATATATTTTTTCCAGTTGGAAGAGTAATGATGATTTTTTCACCTAAATTCTCTTTAGGTGCCTCAATCACAATCTGACTTCTTGCGTAGTAATAAATACTGGCTGCAGACGCTATACATAAAAAGAACAGTGAGAGAACAATCAGCCAAAAAGGACTTTTTTTCTGCGTATATTTATCAGATCTAGCCATTCAACCTATACCTCCATTATATTTCCAATTGCCATGAAATAAAATATGCAGGATAAGAAAGTTTGATGACTGAGTTAGCATTAGAATAACTATTTGTTACATTTGTAAAATTTGTATTATTTTGAAACCTTTTTCCTATTCATCCGTATTACAGGTAACAGGAAACAGAGAGGAGGCGAGAGGATATAACTTAATTAATTTGGTATAGGTAGGGTGGTGTAGATGGAGATTTTTGGCCTATCGCTTGAGACGTTTTATCTTTATGCACTTATTATTTCTGGAAGCTTAATCATTTTATATGTTTTATTTGGTGACATGCTTGAAGGAGCTGGGGAGGCACTTGGAATATTGCATCCAGTTCTGATACTGGCATTTATCACCTTTATGTCGGCATCCGGTTATTTATTTGAATTGCTGACCTCCTTAAATAGCCTGTTAATAATGGCCATATCGGCGGGGATTGCGCTTGGGCTAGATACGCTTTTAAATGTATTTGTACTTATTCCATTGTCTTCAGCTGAAGAATCGCTCGCATATAGTGAGGATTCATTAAGAGGAAGAGTTGCGACCGTATTAATATCCATACCCGAGGATGGCTACGGAGAAATTTTAATTGAAAGCTATAGCGGCAGAATTTCAAAGCCAGCTGCCTGCTTTCATAATGGTGTCATAAAAGAGGGCGAAAAGGTTTTAGTAGTAGATATTAAAGGTGGAGTTCTATATGTAGTGCCGGAAAATAGAATAGGGATCGATAAGGGGGAACTAAAATAATGGATTATGCAATCTGGATTGTTATTGGAATCGTAGCGTTTTTATTAATTGCTTTAATCGGTGTCTTTGTTACGAAATACAGAACGGCAGGACCTGATGAAGCGCTGATCGTGACAGGAAGCTTTTTAGGAAGTAAGAATGTGCATGTGGATGAATCAGGAAATAAAATTAAGATAATACGCGGAGGCGGTACATTTGTTCTTCCGGTATTCCAGCAAGCTGAACCATTAAGCTTGCTATCAAGCAAGCTTGAAGTATCAACTCCTGAAGTATATACAGAGCAAGGTGTTCCGGTTATGGCTGATGGAACGGCAATTATTAAAATTGGCGGGTCCATCGGAGAAATCGCAACAGCTGCTGAACAATTTCTTGGCAAAGAGAAATCAGAGCGTGAAAATGAAGCGAGAGAAGTGCTGGAAGGTCACTTAAGGTCTATTCTAGGTTCCATGACAGTGGAAGAAATATATAAAAATCGAGACAAGTTTTCTCAGGAAGTTCAGCGGGTTGCATCACAGGATCTTGCTAAAATGGGATTGATCATTGTTTCGTTTACGATTAAAGATGTTCGTGATAAGAATGGTTATCTCGAGTCACTAGGTAAACCTAGAATTGCTCAGGTTAAAAGAGATGCAGATATTGCTACATCCATCGCTGAAAAAGAAACAAGAATTCAGCAGGCTGAGGCTGATAAGGAAGCAAAGCGTGCAGAATTTCAGCGTGCAACTGAAATTGCTGAAGCGGAAAAAGAAAATCAAATGAAAATTGCAGAGTACCGAAGAGAGCAGGATATTGCTAAAGCCCGTGCTGACCAGGCATATGACCTTGAAACAGCGCGCTCGAAGCAGGAAGTTACTGAGCAGGAAATGCAAATTAAGATCATTGAGCGTCAAAAGCAAATTGAGTTAGAAGAAAAAGAGATCCAAAGAAGAGAGCGTCAATACGATTCAGAAGTTAAGAAAAAAGCAGATGCAGATCGTTATGCAGTTGAACAGGAGGCAGAAGCAAGTAAACGCAAGCAAATGGCTGATGCAGATGCCCATCAATATAGAGTCGAAGCAGAAGCGCGTGCTGAAGCTGAAAGAATTCGAGCTGACGGTTTGGCTAAAGCAGATTCAGAAAGAGCACAAGGGGAAACGGAAGCAGAAATCATCCGCCTAAAAGGTTTAGCCGACGCAGAAGCAAAGCGCAAAATTGCCGAAGCATTCGATCAGTACGGTCAGGCAGCAATTATGGATATGGTCTTAAAGATGCTTCCTGAATATGCCAAGGAGCTTGCTAGCCCATTATCCAATATTGATAAAATTACAGTTGTTGATACAGGCAGCGACAGCGCAAATGGGGGAGCCAATAAAGTGACAGGCTATGCAACAAACCTGATGTCTACTATGCAGGAAACATTGAAAGCTTCTTCAGGCATTGACGTTAAGGAACTTCTGGAGAATTTTTCTGGAAAAGGAAACATTCGAAGCAGTATTGATCAGCTGACATATGAACTTAAGGATAAAGAAGACAAAGCAGGCGAATTAGTAGAAAGCAATCAAGAGTAATTTAAATGTTAGCGGCGGCAAGTGATCACTTGCCTGCCGCTTTTTTACACTTTCAGATGTAATCAGAGCAGCACATGAGAAAGAAAGCTGATTCAAGGCATATGACGATGTCTAGATTAAACACCCAAAATACCCCTAACATCTTAGAGTATCGTCTAACATGTTAGGGGTATAACCTTTGATAAAATTTTTAACAATTATTTTTTAACTTTTTTCCTTTTTCCAATATTCTGCGTGATACGATCCAGAATAATGGCAATGATGACGATCGCTAAACCTGCTTCAAATCCTGTCCCAATTTGAATCTGGGTTACAGCACGATAAACCTCTGCCCCAAGTCCTGGAGCACCGACCATTGACGCGATAACTACCATGGATAAGGCAAGCATAATACTTTGGTTGATTCCAGCCATAATCGTTGGCATTGCAAGCGGCAGCTGTACCTTCATTAGACGCTGTCCTGTCGTTGAACCAAAGCTTTCGGTCGCTTCAATAATGTCTGCTGGCACTTGCTGAATACCTAATATGGTAAGTCTGATTGTAGGAGGTACTGCAAAGATGACAGATGAAACAACACCAGGGACTACTCCAATGCTAAAGAAAAAGATGGCAGGGATGAGATAAACAAAGGCTGGCATTGTTTGCATGAAATCAAGCATTGGGGTAATGATTTGTTTGACAGTTTTCTTCTGAGATGCCCAGATGCCTACTGGTAATCCAATAATAACTGTAATGAATACGGAAGTTAATACTAATGCCAGAGTTTCCAGCATGGGTTCCCAATAACCGAGGTTTTCAATTAAGAATAGTCCGATCAATGTAAACAAGGCAATACTTTTCCCAGCCAGCCACCAAGCCAGCGCTGTTACTAATATAATCAATATAATAGATGGGATCAGTTCTAAACCTGCTAACAAGCCATCAACAATTCCTTCCAGCCCGACAGTAATTCCATCAAAAATAAATTCAAACGTAACCGTTAACCAGTCAACAAATGCATCGATCCAATCTCCAAGCGGGAGTTTTGGCAGCAAACCTTCCATTATAACCCCTCCTTGAAGTTACTTGTCTGTTCTTCTAAACTCTCATTCTTTTTTAACAGAGCGTCACCATCATTATTATGTAAATAGTTTATGGCTTCATTATTTCCAGCAAGTGCTCCAATGACTGCTCCTCTAACTAAAATTCCCTTTAAACGGCCATTTACATCAATAACTGCTACTGGAATACTTGCTTGGGACACTTGCTCGAATAAGTCTGTTAAAAGGGTATCTTCTGCCACGGTTTGAACATCTCGTTTAATGATCTCCTGGAGTGTTTTCCCTGAATTGATCGCTTCTTGGGCATCATCAGCTGTTAATGCACCAAGGAGTGTTTTCTTTTTATCGACTGCGTATATACTGGAAATACCTAATTTTTTCATCATTTCAATTGCAACACGCGGCCCTTTGTCAATTTGTACGGTTTCAGCCCGTTTCATTACATGGCTTGCTGTTAGTATCTTTGATAGGTCAACGTCTTCTACGAATCTTTCAACATATTGATTAGAAGGATTTATTAGTATTTCTTCTGGTGTCCCAATCTGGACAACAGCTCCGTCTTTCATCAGTGCGATGCGGTCTCCGATTCTTAATGCTTCATCCAAATCATGTGTAATAAAGACAATGGTTTTTGACATCGTGGATTGCAACTCAAGCAATTCATCTTGCATGTCTTTTCTTATTAATGGGTCAAGTGCACTGAAAGCTTCATCCATTAGTAAGATATCCGTGTCATTTGCAAGTGCCCGCGCCAAACCTACACGCTGCTGCATACCGCCGCTAAGCTGACTTGGATATTGCTTTTCATAACCATCTAATCCTACTAACTTTAATGCATCACTCGCTTTTTCTCTTCTTGTATTTTCAGCGATTCCTTGAATTTCTAAGCCATATTCAACGTTTTCAAGGACAGTGCGGTGGGGAAGAAGTGCGAATTTTTGGAAAACCATACTTATTTTTTTCCTTCTGACTTCTCTTAATTCATCTTTTTTCATCTTTGTGATATCTTTTCCATCAATTAGCACCTCGCCAATTGTTGGATCAATCAGTCTGTTTAATGTGCGGACTAAAGTGGATTTTCCGCTTCCTGACAAACCCATGATCACGAAGATTTCACCAGCATAAATATCGAAGGCAGCTTGATTTACCCCGATTGTTGCGCCAGTTTGTTTAAGAATATCTGTTTTGTTTGCGCCATTATTTAATAGCTGAATGGCCTTTTTTGTGTTTTTTCCGAATATTTTCGATACATTTCGGATACTTATCTTTGCATTTTCTTCATTCATATTTTCACCCCGTTCTTTTCTCCTGTGTCATAAGACCTTTCAATTGTAGAATGAATGCGTTACTCATGGCAAACTGCATATTCTGCTGTATACATGCATAAAGTTTGTACAGAAAAAACTGTATACACTGTATTGAGTATATGCTTATAAATCCTCTAAATTCCTCCCCAATGCTAAATATGTCCCATCTTTACTTTTATTTATAAAATGATAATCTATATTAAGAATGTTAGAAATAATTCTATAGAAAACCATTATTTCTTGTAAGAAATAATGGTTGATACGCCCCTACTGAAGAATGTTTTCAAGCTGCAGGTCTATTATTGAAAGAGCTTAAACCTTAAAAGGTGAACTCGAAGATGGGTCTCATTAAGTTAGGTAATGGATGTGAATAAATATGAATGAAAAAGAACAGCTTTCTGCTGCTCGTGAACGTGTTATAGAAACAATTGCAAAAAATATGAATTTATACGGAATAAGTGATTCAATTGGCAGGCTTTATGGCTTAATGTATTTTCAGAATCAGCCAATGACTTTAGATGAAATGAAGGAAGAGCTTGGTATGAGCAAGACCAGCATGAGCACGTCCGTAAGAAGCTTAATGGAATTGAAAATGGTTGAAAAGGTATGGCGCAAAGGAGAAAGAAAGGACTTATACAAAGCAGAAGGTGATTGGCACCAGACCTTTGTTGATCAGTTTTCAATTAGATGGAGACCAAGTATCACTATGAGCATAACTACGATGGAAAAGTCTAAAAGAGAACTGGAAAGTATGGTTAATGCTATTGATACAGATGAAAAGGTTAGGCTGGAGGCATTAGAGGATATAGAGAAGTTAACTGCAGCTCTTGACTATTATGATTGGTTAAATCGGTTGGTAACCAGTTTTGAATCAGGAGAAATTTTTAACTATATAAAAAAAGATAACTCAAATAATGAATAAGCACCCTTTTTAGGCAGTGCTTATTTTTTTTTGAGCTGGAAAAAAGCATCACCATCAGGTTTTAGAAGGAGGAGGAGTTAATTTCAGCAAAAATGTGTATTCGTCTAGCGCACAATTTCTCTTAAGTGAATAGGATATATGGAAACAAACAAAGGAGGTAATTGACTATGTCAGAAGGCTGCGGATACAACGGAGGTTTTGCTCTGCTAGTTGTATTGTTTATTTTATTAATTATCATTGGTGCTTCTTGGGGCTACGGCGGATACGGCTACTAATATTAAACACGATGCTTAACAAGAATTATATACAAAAAAGGGAGGACATTTAATATGTATGGTTATGGCGGATATGGCTATGGCGGCTGCGGTTACGGTGGTGGATATGGCGGCGGTTTCGCATTAATCGTTGTGTTATTCATCCTATTAATTATTGTTGGAGCAGCTTGCTTTAACTTCTAATTGAGGCAAAGGTATTGCGGGTTTACCTTGTTTCTTATATGCAAAAAAGCATGCCAAGTATGGATAGGCATGCTTTTTTGCTGCTAATGGCAAGAAACACTTAGAAAAGACTTATTTTTTGCCATTTGACTTAATTTTTGAGTTAATCCAAAGTTTTCCTTCAGCTACTTCACGGCTTTCATTGCCATAATCATCTGTAATTTTCACTTCAATTTCTGCTCCAGGTGCTTTTACATTTGAAGTTGCCGTGTAATAGCCTACATAATGACCATCAGATGTTTCCATCATAGGTAATTCTGTAGCATTTGAAACTTGAGCTCCTGCGTTCGTTAAAGGCATTCTGATGCTGAAGGTAGCATCTAGTCCAGGTTCACTTTCAAATTCAATTTTTACAGATTCGCCTTTTTTAAGTTCAAGATTTTCTGCTGGCACAAGATTCTCAATTACCGGTGCAGTATACTTCGCATCAACTGTGACATTCTTTCTGATGCGGTTGCCTGCTTTGTCTTGAGCAATGACCTTAATGTCATTTTCTCCTTCTTCAAGCAGAAGCCTCAGGGAGAATTGGCCATCCTCAACTTTTGCTTTTTTGCCATTTACTTTAACCCAGTCAAGGTGATCATCAGTTACTGTACCTTCTACTGTCACCGTTTCTTTATTTGTTTTTGAGTCATTTTCAGGGCTTTTAATAACCAGTTCTGGCTTCGTATCATCAAAAATGATGGTTACCGGCTGGGAAGCATCTGTAGCACCAGTTTCTGTTGTTACTTTCGCCGTAAACGTATTATCACCTTGTGTTAATGGCACTTCGGCAGAGAAAGTTCCTTCACTTGTAGATTGAGTTTGAGCTGCTTCTTCATCACCATTGAAAATGGAAACTGTTACATTTGGAGCGGTAGTACCTTCAATGGAGACCGTTTTATTATTTGTGAATGAACCATCAGCAGGTGAAGTAATAACAGGAGCAGTTAGTTCATAGCTGACTACAGAACGAATCATGTAATTTCCTTCCTCAGCAGGAACCGGTGACCATGCTCCGCCAACGAATTGCCAGCTTCTTTCAGCATTTGGACCATTTTCATCCGTTCCGAGGCCAGGTGAGGCAGTATTAATATTGCTTTGGATATAGACTAAGTAGAAGTCGCCATCTACTGTAATGCCATGTTCCGTTAAGTCAACATGCGTCCATTCTCCATTGCGCAATGCGGTTGCATCAAATGGACCGGCGAGTTTCGTGCCAGGAGCACCATCTGTGCCGTCTGCATCATACACTTCTACTTGGAAGTCAGTTCCACCAGGGACTGGCCATTCTGTATCCCAGAAACGGAATAAACCTCCAGTTACCATTGCTTGATCATGTCCTTCAGCTAAAGACATTTTCACAGCCCAGCCGTTACCAGCATCATAAAATGCACGTGCATTTTCAGCAGTACCGTCATCATATCCAATTTCACCTTCAAAGCCGATAAAAGGTTTTAATTGAATATTTTGCTCTGCATCTCCTGAAACATTCACGGAAATTTCCTGGCTATAGAAGGAAGGAGCCATTACTCTTAATGTATATTCACCTTCATAGGCAGTTAGGCTGTATTGTCCATTCTCATCCGTTGTAACAGGTGAGACTGCACCATCTTCAACTAACAGCAGGGTAGCATTTGCAACTGGATCACCAGTAGCTTCATTTGTAACAGTACCGGAAACGGTTCCTTGTGCAAGTTTTTCTAGAACAAAGTCAGCTGTTGTCTCACCATCCTGTTCAATGACAACAGTCTGTGTTGCAGACTGATAGCCATATGCTTCTGCAAGAACCGTATATTCACCGGCTGCGTGTGCAAAAGAATAGGCCCCATTTGCTGGATTTGTTGTTACAGAGCGGCCAGACTCTAAGACACTTACTTTGGCGCTGATCGGAAGAAGAACTGGAGCTGCGTCTTTGTCGCCTTTTTCTTGGTCATATTCTTTGCTGAAAGCAGGCAGAATTTTATTTGGATCAATCTTCTTATCTTTTAGAGCAACACTGCTGCCGCTCGGGTTCATTGTATTTCTATTTACACCAAGGCTGATTTTGGATGCAGATTCCAAAGGTGCAGATGAAAGAGCTACATCATCAATATACCAGCCTTCACGCGGAACAGATCCATCAGAAGTAACGTTAAATGCGATATATACTCGCTGTCCTGCATATTCACTTAAATCAACCTCTCCATCAGTCCAAGAAGCCGTTACATCATTGACACGAAGAGCCTGTGTCCAATTTTCCATATCTGTTGAAACAAATACATGACCATAATCATAATTACGCTCAAGATTATGCCATTGCTTGAATTGGAGATAAGAATTGCCTTCTGGGAGATCAACTGGCGGCATCAGCAATGTCATATTTGCGTTGTTTGCATAGTTTCCGGCTAATGAAGTAGCATAGACATTTTCACCAGATGAAGCACTGCCAGGACCCGAAACAGGAGCGCCCCATTCCCAGCTATTCCCTTCACCGTATGATGTCCAGCCAGTAGGATTTGATTCGAAATCCTGGCTATAGCCTGTTGTAATTCCTGGAACTACGGAAACTTCGTACGTGTCTGAGTCAACACCATTTCCGCCGAAGTCTGTTGCTTTCCATTTATAAGACACAGATGGCTCGGCAATTTCTTCTCCTGGAATGACAGCTTCATACGTTCCATTCTGATAATCTCCTGAAACTCGTTCAGCTTGGATCGTGCTGTAGCTGCCTTCTTCGGTTAAGTATTGGAGTTCAATCTGCGAAATGCTGACATTATCAGATGCTTGCAGCTGTAATGCTAAATCCATTCCCGCAAATGTTTCTTCAGGTGCAGTATGTTCAATTACAGGAGCTTCTTCATCGTTACCTTCTTTTGCGACATGACCTTTTAAAGTGCCTAGTCCAGTCAGGACAGATGAAACGGCGTCAAAAGCATTAACAAGTCCATAACCAAAACCATTGTTTGGAACTGCTGTATATGTGCCATTCGTTAATGGTGTAGCAGTTGTTATTAGGATTTCTTCTATTTCATCAACAGTTAGACTTGCATCCACTTGGCGCAGGAGAGCAACAACTGCAGAGACATGCGGTCCTGCCATTGATGTGCCGTTCCAGCCGCCTTCATAACCGCCGCCAGGTACAGAAGAACGAATATTTACTCCTGGAGCAGAAATATCAGGTTTAATTTCATCATATGGAGAAGGACCTAATAGAGAAAAACTGCCTAATCCATTGTTTATGTCTGTTGCACCAGTAGCAAAGGATTCAGGATAGTTCGCTGGAGTAGCGACAGAACCAGGACCGCCTGGATTGAATAATGTTGTATTACCAGCTGAGAATTCAGGGAATATTTCTGCTGCACGCCAAGCCTGAACCATTGGCAAGTACCATTCATCTAGACCAGGGCCGCCTCCCCAAGAATTGTTAACGACGTCTGGTGCGTATTCAGGGTGTGGATTTCCTTCTGCATCCTTTGGTGCCAAAATCCATTCAGCTGCTGCCAGCAGGTCAGCATCTGTGCCGCCATCAGCTGTGAATGCTTTAACAGCGATCCATTTTGCACCAGGAGCTACACCAACCTGGTTGCTTCCATCAGGTTCTGCTCCAACCATTGTCCCTGTAACATGTGTTCCATGTCCATCATCATCATAAGGAGTTGTCTGTCCAGCTGTTGCGTCAAACCAGTTAAATTCATGTGAAGCCTGGTTTGGATTAGCAGGATTAAATCCGCGATATTGATCTTTTAAAGCAGGGTGATTCCATTCAACACCAGTGTCAATAGAGGCAACGACAGTACCAGCACCGTCGACTCCCATTTCCCATACTGCAGGTGCTCCAACACGATCAATATTCCACTCTGTTGCATTTGTCTCTGCATCTTTTGCTGGCTGTACTTGTAGAGATGCTTTTTGCTTTTCTTTTGCTGGCTTATATAGCTGTCTTGTTTCGTTTGGCAGGATTTTTTCGATCTCAGGGAATTTAGCCAGTTCTTCTAATACATCTTTGGTTGCAGTAACCGCCATTGCATTGACGATATAATAAGATTGTACATTCTTGGCTTTTCCAAGTTCTTCTTGCTTATTAAGGAAGTCTGTTACGGAACCTTGTGTTTCAATTGCAGTCGATCTTAGAGAGGACAAAACAGCAGATCTTTTCATATAAGTTGCTTTTGCAGGAGATGCATTTTGACTGACAGCATTCTTTCCAGCTTTGACAGCTGCAGCTGCAGGATCTGCCTGTTCTTTAAATTTCAGTAAAAATGTTACTTGTTCGTCTTCCTTACTGAATTGTTTTAATAAGGAGCTGCTGATTTTCTTTTGTACAGATTCTACGGCTGCCTTTCTAAATGAAGTGTGAGGTGACCCATTGCCTTCAGCAAAACTGCTGGTTGGAAGCATAAGGGGGAGCATTAGAATAGCTGTAAGTAAAATACTTAACCATCGAAAACCTCTTTTTCTCTTCAAATTATTTTCCCTCCTGTAAATACATATTTACGGCAGCAACCTCATTACACCCCTTTCCTGTACCTGCAATTGCCGATACAAAGACTTTATCGAAAAAAAACCGCACAAGTTGTCAGAAAATATCGAATTATAAAACGATAAAAACAAAATGAGACAATGGGAACAGCCGTATATGTTGGCATCAGGACTTAATAAACAACCTTTTTACAAATTAATAGACATTCATGCCTAGAAATAGCAAAAAATCATTTGGGATGCTTCTACAATATGGAAAAAATGAGAAAAAGGGAGAATAGGGTATTAAAAATGAAACAGCAGGCAGGAAGGAAGAAACAGGATAGAGGTTGGTAGGTCAATCAGCACTAGTGTTTAGAAAGTAATAAAAGTTAAGTCGATCTTCCTGATATTTTTGCTGAATAAGTGATTACTAGATTGAAAATAAAAAGGTTACACTGCGTTCGTACTATTATGGACAAATACTATTAAAACAAGGCAAACGTATTAAGTGGCTAAGGTATTGCAGGAAAAAAGATACAAACACATGAAAAAATGTAAAAAATAGGTGGATTTTCATAACGATCATTGGTAATGTAGTAGTATCTTGTTGAGTATTCATAATATTATGTTTATTTTTACAGGAACCATAACAGAAACGGGGAGGCTTCCATTTGGTTAATTCAGTTTCTGATTCAGCATTCGAACAAATTTATGATGAATACAGTGATAAAATTTATAGCTATATTTTCCTTCTCGTACATGAAAAAGGAGCTGCGGAGGATCTCACACAAGATACTTTTATCAGAGCGTACAAATACATGCATCAATTTAACGGAGAATCACATATTTTTACATGGCTGATTAAGATTTCTCGTCATATTGCAATAGATTATCTGCGCAAGAAAAATCGTTTTTTGTTTATTCCGATTGAACATTTTCAGTTTGGCTCTCAAGGTGAAACCCCTCAGGAGATCATCTTAAAAGGCGAAAAAATTGAAGTCTTATACAAAGCGATAAAAAAACTGAAGCTTAGCTATCAGGAAGTAATAATTCTGAGGAAAATCAAAGAGTTTTCAATTAAAGATACAGCATCCATTCTGAATTGGAGTGAAAACAAAGTTAAAATTACAACATCACGGGCATTGGCATCTTTAAAAAAGGAGCTGGAGAAAAAGGGGGAGCGTTATGAGGAAGTCTTCTCGAATGGATGAACCTTTTAACGAATTAAATAGGATCAATAGATCAAATAGACAAAAACAGCAAACCCGCCACCGCATCATTCGTGCCATTGAGCACAGCAGGAAAAAGAAGCGCCATATTATCCCAAGATTTTTAACCGCTATTTTTGCCATATCAGCTTGTTTTCTGTTCAGTTACATTATGATTTTTGCCGATGATATTCTGGAGGATAAGGTTGCTGTCGGGACCTTAAAAGCTGAGAATATTGAATATATTGTTGTTTCGCCGTCGTTATCTGACTCTGCGTTTTCTGCTATTGAATATTCGTATACAAAGGGGCAGTCCATTATACAGGATCCTTCCTATTCTAAGATTGTGACTGAAATGATCAACCATTCTAAGGAGGAAGAGTATCTTCCTGTAACGGCTGCCAAGTATGATATAATGCTTGTGTTTTCAGAAAATAAGCAGCTGAAAATGAAGTTTTGGGAGGAAAATGAACAATATTTTATTAAAACATTGGGGAGCGAGCAATTGTATAAACTAGAAGGGGACGAAGGAAAAGCGTTTATAAATATGATTAGAATGATTGTCCCTAATTGATTACTATATGGCTGATCAATATTGATTTTAAGACTCAATAAAAACTGACCTTTTTGAGCATAGAAAAACGCTTAGCAAATTAAGACTAAGCGTTTATGTATAGAGTTTTAAAACTCCAGACAGATGGGGCTCCAATAACCATCAATACAGCGTTTTCCATAAGGAATTCCATTACCGCCAAAGTACTCGTATTCTGTACAGTACCAGCAAATTCTTTCTGCATCAGGCTTTATTACATCGGGTCCTTCAGCGTCCTTTGCCAAATTCTCTGCTTGTATCGTTGGTGTGAAGGCAAATAGAATTAAAAGCAAACATAGTAATCTTTTTTTCATCTATATTCCTCCCATCTGATAGGTATACTAATAGATTAAATCCACCTTCCAAATTAAGGAATAGGGAGAAGTGTTTATTTTATACTGGGTGAAATTTCCTGTTTTTATTAGGGTTGCTTATTTTCTTCTTGTAATAATTTGTGCAGCTTTTGTCTAAAGTGAATAAATTCCTCAGATAAAGGCAATTGTTCATTTCGTGGACGGGAAAAAGGAACAATCACTTCTTCTTTTATTTTGGCAGGACGGTGAGATAAAATAACAATTCGATCTGATAAAAGAATTGCTTCTTCAATATTATGGGTAACAAAAAGGATGGTCGGTTTATGCTTTTCCCATATTTGCAAAAGCCATTGCTGCATATCAGATCGTGTCAGCTCGTCCAAAGCAGAAAAAGGCTCATCTAAAAGCATTAATTCCTGCGGGCTTAAAAGTGCACGAATAAATGCTGCTCTTTGTTTCATTCCTCCTGATAACTCATGGGGGTATGCGTTTAAATACTCTCCGAGACCAGCTACTTTCAGCATTTCCTTTGCACGGCTTTCATCTGTTTTTCCTTGAAGTTCCTGACCTAAGAGTGTGTTATCTAAAATGCTTCTCCAAGGCAGCAGTGATGGAGATTGTGGCATATAGCTGATTTTCCCCGTTATTCCGTTAATCTTTTCTTCGTTTAAAGAAATTGTTCCTTCATCAGGAGTCAGCAATCCGCCAATCATATGAAACAGCGTGCTTTTTCCGCTGCCGGAAGGCCCTAGGATTGAGACAAATTCACTTTTTTTTATATGCAATTCCAGTCCGTCTAAAACATGATTAGAACCAAAACGTTTTGATAGGTTCGTTAAAGATAGTACGGTCATTTTGCTTTAGTCTCCTTCCATTTCCAGCGTACCATCAGCTTCTCAACAAGTTTAATGAGTGAGAAGAATAAAAGACTGAGGATCATAATGGCGAAGATGGCAACAAACACTCGATCAGAGCGGAAGGAAGAAGACGCTAATGTCATGTAAACACCAACTCCCATCCTGGCACCAACCCATTCTGAAATCACTGCACCCATTACACTATAAGTTGCCGAGATCTTAATACCGGAAAAGATGCTGGGTAAAGCGGCAGGCAGTTCTAACTTCCAAAAAAGCTGCTGTTTAGTTGCTCCAGCCATTTTCATATAATGCTTTAAGTCGGCAGGTGTTTGTTTAAACCCATCGAGTGCAGCAACCGTAATAGGAAAAAAGCAGACAAGAGTAATGACAATGACTTTCGGCAGAATTCCAAATCCAAACCAGATGACCAAAAGCGGGGCAAGTACGATAACTGGCACGTTTTGCGACAGAATGAGAAGCGGATAAACTGATTCTCTAACAAAAGGAAGCATGTGCAGTAAAAAGGCAGCGGCAAGCCCAACAGCTGCACCAATCGCAAAGCCATATAGTGATAAGCTAGTCGTCGAAAGCAGGTGAGGTGCAAACTGAGACCAGCCGTTATATGCTTCCTGAAAAATCAGGCTTGGCGCCGGGACTAGCCAGGATGGTGCTTCAACAAACCTGACAATCCCTTCCCATAATAAGAATAAAAGGAGGAGAACAAGTATTGGTCTCCATCCTTTCTTTAAAGCAGTATTCATCCTTTATATTTCTCCGTTAAGGTATCCATTGTAATGCCATCTGGCTGGAATAGAATTTTGATTTGAGAGATAACATTGGAACTGCCAATCTCAATCATTTTTTCGTTCATTTTCTTAATAACCGCAAAAATTTGATCTAGGTCACCTTCCATAGTAGTTTCAAGAGGGTGTACCTCATATTTGATGCCGGACGCATCAATAATGGCAATCGCCTCGTCAACGTACGGAATGACATTTTCCCCATTTTTAGTTTTTGGAATGATTTGTATACTCACTAAAGAATTAGCCAAGATTTTCTCCCCCTATTTTGGTAAGTATTCGTTCGTAAATGCTTTTTCTGCATCCAGTTCGCCATCGAGCAATCCATTTTCAAACATCCAATTACCGTAGTTTTCCCATACTTCTAGTTTTTGTACTCCCCATTGATCGGCATCATCCTGATAACGTGGTGCCAGCCATTCCTGGCTTTTCTTAACTAGTTCAGGATCCAGGTCTGGAACTGCTTCTATTAGAATGTCAGCAGCTTCCGCTGGATTTTCAATTACATATTCATACCCTTTTGAAGCTCCCTCTAAAAATGCTTCAATCATTTCAGGATTAGAGCTGATCATATCTTCGTTAGTGGCAAGAACAGGTGTATAATAATCCAGATTTTCCGAGTAATCGGTAGGATAGATCATATTTAAATCTATACCGCGTAATTCTGCTTCAATTCCAGTCCAGCCGTAAAAGATCCAAGAAAAATCAACATCTCTTTCAACTGAAGTGAAGAAATCTGCACTGCCAATATTTAAGATCGTAACATCATCGGCACTTGCATTCTCAGATCTCATTAAGGATTCAAGGATTTGCTCTTCAACTGGAGATCCGAAGCCTCCGTATGTTTTTCCTGCAAAATCTTTAGGAGTCTCAATGTTTTTTTCTACAGGAGAAGCAAAGCCTGATGTATTATGCTGTATGACAGCTGCAATCGAAACAAGCGGTACACCCTGAACCCTTGCTTGTGTAATGCTTTCCTGGTAACTGACTCCAAAATCTGCTTTGCCTGAAGCAATCAATTGATCTGCACTAGCATCACCAGGCAAAATAATGTCGACATCAAGTCCTGCTTCTTCAAAATAGCCATTTTCAACGGCTGCATAAAGTCCAGTATGATTTGTATTTGGTGTCCAATCCAGAACTACTGTCACTTCTTCAAGTTCTTCCGCTTCATTGCTGCTGTTGTTTTCCGTATCTTCGTTATTTCCGCAAGCCGTTAAAACCATTAATAACGATGCAGTTAACATCCATTTTTTCATAATTTCCTCCTCATTGTGCAGATCATACCGTGAAGATCTCAGTTAATGTCATATGAGTAGTATGGAACAATTCCCTTATAAACATAAAACCCCTGGCTGCTGCAGCCAGGGGACATAATAAATAAGCATAATATTGCATTACATTATGTTCCCTACGCTGGTATCAGCCAGATCAGGTTCAAAGGGTTATCATTATATAATGAAATCTCAACCGCAGAGCGGTTCCCCTACATAAAACGATATGAAATTATATTCAAAAGTCTCAGTCTTTACATAATTGTAAAGTATTTGTTTAAAAATGGTTAGCGTTCCACATTACGTCTTCATTATAGCAAAAAAATAAGAAATTTCTAGTAAAAAGCTTTTTATTTTTTAGCAAGAAAAATGGCGGAAGAAGATTTTACCATTTTAACCATGGAAAAGATTGAGTTTGTCCTATTCTTGAACAATGTGTTACAGTAGTTTCTGTTGTGCCGAGACTATAATGAATGGAGGAGAACGAATGAAAAAATTTGTTCTAAGCATGATTGCTGCTATTGTCATGGTCTCATTCCAATATACATTTACTGAACCAAAGAAAATAAATGCTGAAACGCTGGACTCTGTTACCATTTATACGGTTAAGGATCAGGAAACATTATATGATGTGGCACTGAAATTCTCAGTATCAGAGCTGGAATTAAAAGAAGTTAATCATTTGTCAGAAGAAGCTATTAATTCTGGAGATAAGTTAATTATACCTAATACAATATCCAAGAAAGAGAAAGACTTGCTTGCCCGGCTTGTTCATGCTGAAGCAAAAGGTGAACCTTATAAAGGAAAGGTTGCAGTGGCTCAAGTTGTTTTAAATCGAGTAGAAGATGAGCGATTTCCTGATAGTATTAAGCAAGTGATTTATGAAAAGAGACAATTTCAGCCTGTCGACAATGGGAGCATTAATAAACCAGCTGATAAAGAGGCAAAAAAGGCAGTAAATGAGGCAATAGCTTTAGAGGGACAAGGGAATAACGAAGCTGTTTTTTTCTTTAATCCGGATTTGACGGATAGCACCTGGTTAAGAGCTCAAACCGTTACAGGTGAAATTGGAAAACACCGTTTTGCAAAGTAACATGGCAGAAGCTATGTTACTTTTTGTTTTTAAGGGAAGAGAGACCTGGATTTAGAAGAAGCTTCAGCAGGTTTACCTGCCATTGACATAGGTGGTTTTGATATGGGCGTATTACTGGGTTACTTGAATTTCTGTTTATCTTCGTCTATGATGCAAGTAAAGGAGTGGTTGTTATGTTATCAAATATAGGTATTCCAGGTTTAATTCTTATATTAGTATTAGCACTTATTATCTTTGGACCCAAAAAATTGCCGGAAATTGGCCGTGCTTTTGGACAAACTCTGAAAGAGTTCAAAAACTCTGCAAAAGATTTAACTTCTGATGAAGATGAACCTAAAGACAAACCAAAGAATTCTTTAAGTAAAGATTAAGTTTAGTTTAGAGAATTTAAATTAATATAAGCACAGATATACAGGCTCAGATCATTCGTGATTTGAGCCTTTTCATTTCCCGAAATGTAAGTCCTTTTACATTGTACAGATCTTGTCATGCTGAAATGAGCTTGAGTGCATATAATCTGTGTAATTTTTATAAGGAACTGTGATAGGATAGAGGAGTATTAAAAAAAAAGCAATTGTTCAAGGAGGCGTTCATTATGAAAAATAAATTAATGACTTATACAGCATGCACTAACGGGGTAACGTCTAATTAACAATTAGCAGTTCCCCATATTAGAAAGGGGATAAATTTTGAGTATTGACAAAATAGTAAGATTGGCTGAATTAACAGCAGAAAACTGGTATGAGTGCTGTTCATTGCAGATAACAGAGAATCAAGAAAAATTTATAGAAAACAATGCAATATCGATTCTGCAGTCTAAATTTGAACCGTCATTAAGACCGTTTGTTATATATTATGGTGATAAAGTTGCAGGTTTTTTAATGTATAATACGGAACCGGAAGAACTTGATGGTTACTGGATTTACAGAATAATGATTGATCATAGATTTCAGGGTAAGGGCATTGGTAAGGATGCTTCTTCAATAATGATTTCAAAAATGTCCAATCTGCCAAACGCAAAGAAGCTCGTTGTAGGCTATCATCCCGAAAATTTAGGGGCACATGGTTTATACGAGAGCTTGGGGTTTATCGATTACGGAGATCGCTTTGGAAAAGAAATGGCCGTTGTCAAAACGATTAACCAGTAAAATACTACAATTCACAATATAATGCTGGAAGCTCAAAATTATTTTGAGCTTTTTTGCTTTGGACGTTTTGAAAGGACTATTAGATGGATAAAAAATGAATAGGCTGCTATTAAAAGTAAGCTCCTTTTTTAAAGGCGCTTCTTTTTAATAGTGCTAAGCAGCATTTTAGCGATATGACTGGAGATGGCAAAAGCAGAGCAGAATAGTTATTTGATGACAGACGAAAGCTGCTGCCTTGCTGGAGGCAGACCGCCTTAGAGGCTGTTCACCACAGCTCAGGAAAAAGTAGAAAACCCTTTTTTTTATAAAAAAGAATCAGAGATTTGAATCAGCTGTAACAAATGATTTGACTGAGATGTTTATACAAGTTAAAATGAAAGCGAAAACAGAAACATGTATATACAAGTTTGAGTTTTAGGCTTGTTTAAAAACATTACAGAATCATTCTTTACCAGAAAAATATCTTGGTGAAACAATAAAACTAACAACAGGTGTGATGAATAGTGAATGAACCATGGTGGAAAAAAGCTGTAGTATATCAAATTTATCCGAAAAGCTTTAATGATACGACTGGAAATGGTGTAGGAGATTTGCCTGGAATTATTGATAAGCTCGATTACTTAAAGGAGCTTGGTGTTGATTGTTTATGGCTTACGCCCATCTATGCTTCTCCTCAGCGAGATAACGGGTATGATATTAGCGATTACTTCCGTATTCAAGCTGAATATGGGACAATGAATGATTTTGAAAGTCTTTTGAAGGAAGCTCATGCACGTGGCATTAAAGTAATCATGGATATTGTTGTCAATCATACATCGACGGAGCATGACTGGTTCCAGGAAGCGAGAAAATCTCGCCATAATCCTTACAGAGATTATTATATTTGGAAAGAGCCAAAGGAAGATGGAAGCGAGCCAAATAATTGGCAGTCTAAGTTTGGAGGTTCTGCCTGGAAGCTTGATGAACAGACCGGCCAATATTATTTGCATTTATTTGATGTTACTCAGGCAGATTTAAATTGGGAAAACGAAGAACTGCGCCAAAAGCTATATGATATGATGCATTTCTGGTTTGAGAAAGGTATTGATGGCTTTCGACTGGATGTTATCAACCTTATTTCAAAGGATCAGAGCTTTGCCGATGATGATGGGTCCATTCCTCCAGGTGACGGCCGTAAGTTCTATACAGATGGGCCGAGAGTTCATGAATACATGCAGGAAATGAACCAAAACGTTTTTTCAAAATATGACTCCTTAACAGTGGGTGAAATGTCATCTACTAGTATTGAACACTGTATTAAGTATTCAAACCCAGACCAGACGGAACTTAGCATGACGTTTAATTTTCATCATTTAAAAGTAGATTACCCTAATGGCGAAAAATGGGCTCTAGCGGATTTTGATTTTATTAAGCTGAAGCAAATTTTATCTGAATGGCAAACAGGCATGCATAAAGGCGGCGGATGGAATGCTCTTTTCTGGTGCAATCATGATCAGCCGCGTGTTGTATCACGCTATGGCAACGACAAGGAGTATCACCGTGAATCAGCTAAAATGCTTGCGACAACCATTCATATGATGCAAGGCACGCCATATATTTATCAGGGAGAAGAGTTTGGGATGACCAATCCGGGCTTTGATTCTATTGATGAGTATCGAGATGTTGAATCACTTAACATGTATAAACTTATGCAGCAGCAAGGGAAAAGTGAGGCAGAAATTATAGAGATCCTAAAGAGCAAATCACGGGATAATTCACGTACACCAGTGCAGTGGAATAGTCAGCCTCATGCAGGTTTTACAAGCGGCACTCCATGGATTAATGTAGCAGGAAATTACGAAAATATTAATGCAGAAAATGCATTAAAAGATGAAGAATCCGTATTTTATCATTACCAAAAGCTAATCAGCCTTCGTAAACAGTTTGACATAATTACAACAGGTGACTATCAGCTGCTGGCTGAAAACGATGAGCGAATATTTGCTTATATTCGCAATGGAGAAAATGATAAATTGCTTGTAGTCAACAACTTTTATACTGATTCGGCATCCTTTAAGCTGCCGGACGAAGAAAATATTGATGGCTATAAGGCTGAGATACTGCTTTCAAATTATGAGCACTCTCCAGAACCGTTTGCCGAGATAAAGCTTCGGCCGTATGAATCGATCGTTTATTATTTAAAAAAATAATATAAAAAGGTAATTGCGAATTCAGAAGCAATTACCTTTTTATTTTCATATATGATTCATTTGACTGAATAGAAAGAGTGCTTAGAATAACATTCCAGCAATTGCTGCACTAAGCAAAGAAGCAAGTGTCCCGGCAATAACAGCTTTTATGCCAAGCTTTGCAATGTCTGCACGGCGATTAGGTGCCAGGTTTCCAAGTCCGCCTAAAAGGATGCCTAGAGAGGAAATATTGGCAAATCCGCACAAAGCAAAGCTAATAATAGCAACGGTTTTGTCTGTGAGCTGATCGATTTCAGG
The DNA here is from genome assembly GCF_008923265.1 of Bacillus mesophilum. Lineage (NCBI taxonomy): Bacteria > Bacillati > Bacillota > Bacilli > Caryophanales > Bacillaceae > Bacillus > Bacillus mesophilum. The sequence continues at coordinate 193,624 of NZ_WBOT01000001.1, forward strand.
TGCAAAAGCTGAATATGCAACAAATTCATTTAGAACAAGCTTTTGTCCTATGAAATTCCCTGCTGTAACAGCTTCGTCCCATGGTACTCCGATTGCGAATGCAAGCGGTGAGAAGATATAGCCTAAGATCATCTCAATTGAAATATCTCCATATCCAAATAGACTGCCGATTCCGCTTAAAAGACCATTCAATAGAGCAACAATGGCGATAAATGCTAGGAGCATTGCGCCGATATTAAGAGCAAGGTTAAGGCCTACGCTGGCTCCTTTTGCGGCAGCATCAATGACATTCGCTGCATCTTTGTCATCTTCCATCTCAAATTCCTGAGGTTCTTCTATGCCCTCTGTTTCTGGCAAAATTAGCTTGGCCATTACAAGACCAGCAGGGGCAGCCATAAAGCTGGCAGCTATTAAATATTCTAATGGAACGCCAAGCAGTGAATATCCAATCAGAACGGAACCGGCAACGGATGCAAGTCCCCCCGTCATTACTGCGAACAGCTCAGATTGAGACATGCGGGCAATATAGGGTTTGACAACAAGGGGTGCCTCCGTTTGTCCCACAAAAATATTTGCGGCAGCGGAAAGAGATTCTGCTTTACGAGTTCCTAAGAGCCAAGAAAGACCTCCACCCAGAATCTTAATAAAAAATTGCATAATTTTTAGATAGTAGAGTACAGAGATTAAAGACGAAAAGAAAATAACAACCGGTAATACTTGAAAAGCAAAAACGGAAGTAATGCCAGACTGTTCCGTAAAAATGCCGCCAAATAAAAAGTTAATTCCTTCATTTGCATAGCTGATAATATCATTTACCCGCATTGTTAACCAGTTTAATACGCTTCTTCCTGTTTCCCATTTTAGAACCAGAAAGCCAAAGAGAATTTGAATCGCTAACCCGGATAAAATGGTTCTGAGCTTTATGGAGCTGCGGTTATTTGATAAAAGGAAGCCGATGCCAAGGACGACAATGATTCCAAAAAGGCCCCAAATGAAATTCATAATATCACCTCAATAAAGTATTCAAAGCTGCAATAGTAGTATTATGTACAAACGGACTGACAACATGTGAATATGTTTAAAATAGAGATACCAGTGACTGAAGAAACAAACTTCTAGAAGTATACCCATTAAAGTAAAGGATAAGCATGTGAATGACGTGAAAAACACTGTCAGGAAAAGAGGATTGCAAACTCTTGCGGCGGACGATACAATTGAGGGTATGACAAATGAAAGTTGTGAGGAAGATACATGTCTAAAAATTTAAAAGATCAAGTTTTATCAAGAAGAACATTTGCTATAATATCCCACCCGGATGCAGGCAAAACAACATTAACCGAAAAGCTTCTGTTATTTGGCGGAGCGATTAGAGACGCTGGAACTGTAAAGGGAAAGAAAACTGGTAAATACGCAACCAGCGACTGGATGGAAATCGAGAAGCAGCGTGGAATTTCTGTTACGTCAAGTGTCATGCAGTTTGATTATAATGGAGCTCGCGTCAACATTTTGGATACACCTGGTCACCAGGATTTCAGTGAAGACACATATAGAACATTAACGGCTGTTGATAGTGCAGTCATGATCATTGATTCTGCAAAAGGGATAGAAGATCAAACACTAAAGTTATTTAAGGTTTGCCGGATGAGAGGTATTCCTATTTTTACATTTATTAACAAACTCGACCGCCAAGGGAAAACACCATTGGAACTTCTTGCAGAGCTTGAAGAAGTGATGGGAATCGAATCATATCCAATGAACTGGCCGATTGGAATGGGTAAAGAATTCCTGGGCATTTATGATCGTTTCAATAATCGGATTGAACAGTTCCGTGTAGAAGAGGATGAGCGCTTTATTTCTCTGAATGATGAGGGAGAGATAGCGGGAGCCCACAATTTAAAGGAATCTGGCTTATATGAACAGACTTTAGAAGAAATTATGCTGTTAAACGAAGCAGGCAATGAATTTTCTAGAGAGCGCATAAGAGACGGGGAATTAACGCCAGTATTTTTTGGGTCTGCGCTGACTAATTTCGGCGTGCAAACCTTCTTAGAGTCTTATCTGCAATTTGCACCATCTCCTCAGCCGCGTAATTCTACGTCAGGAGAAATTGATCCATTGTCAGAGGATTTCTCAGGTTTTATCTTTAAAATTCAAGCCAATATGAATCCTGCTCACCGTGACCGGATTGCTTTTCTGCGCATTTGTTCTGGTAAGTTTGAAAGAGGCATGAATGTAAATGTTCCACGCATCAGCAAACAGATCAAGTTAGCTCAATCGACTCAATTTATGGCAGATGACCGCAGCACGGTAGATGAAGCTGTAAGCGGAGATATTATAGGTATCTATGATCCGGGCACCTATCAAATTGGCGATACATTGACAGTAGGAAAAAATAATTTCCAATATGAACGATTGCCGCAATTCACGCCTGAGTTATTTATGCGTGTAACAGCAAAAAACGTGATGAAGCAAAAGCATTTTCATAAAGGCATTGGACAGCTTGTCCAAGAAGGGGCCATTCAGCTATTTAAAAGTGTTAAAACAGATGAATACCTGCTTGGTGCTGTTGGACAGCTGCAATTTGAAGTATTCGAACATCGCATGAAAAATGAATACAATACTGAAGTGTATATGGAACGCTTAGGTTCTAAAATCACGCGCTGGGTTGAAAAAGAAGAAATAAATGAAAATCTCTCCAGTTCACGCAGTTTACTTGTAAAAGATCGATATGACAAATACGTATTTTTATTTGAAAATGATTTCGCATTACGCTGGTTCCAAGAAAAAAATCCAGATGTAGCATTATATAATCCAATGGACACTCAGTCGTAAAATAAAGAGTTGGACATGAGTTTTGAACCAGACTATATATCCGAAAGATTAGAAAAACGTTTTTCTAATCTTTCGGTTTTTTTATTTATGCTAATTTGCATTCCTTAAAAAATTCTTGACACATTAAAAGGGAGCAGATATAGTTTAATTATTAAATAATACTTTAATACCTAAAAGCGTTTAAGTGAAAAAGTGAATAGGCAATGTCAGCAGCAAAGAGTAGAGTATGGGTATGCAGCAGCCAGAGACTGAATAGACGGTGAAAATTCAGGCAGCCTTTATTTCCAAGTACAACTGTGCAAAAATGACATTAACTAATGAAGTGGATAAAGTAATGGTTTTCATCTGAAAGTCCATGTTTATCAATTAGGGTGGTAACGCGGAGCTATTTCGTCCCTATATTTACAGGGGAAAAGCTCGGCTTTTTTTGCTTGCACTTTCGGAAAGTATAAATTAGAAGCATTATTAATAATACGGCACAGCAGCTAATTTTGAAGAAAGTACAAGTACATCTATTTCTAGTCGTTCTCTTAAAAGGACACTTAAAGGAAATGCTTGAATGTATTGTGGAGGGATTTTTATGCAGCATGTTAAGTCAGCACAAGAGATATCAGTCTGGGAAGCAATCATCATCACTATTTTGGTGATAGGGGGAGTTAGTTATTCGATTATCGGTTTAGAGGTAACTCCTCATATTCCGATTATCTTCGCCATCATAACATTGATTCTTTATGGTTTATGCAAAAGGGTGAAAGTTTCAAATATTGAAGAAGGGATATTTGAAGGAGCAAAGTCTGGAATCGGCGCCATCTTTATTTTCTTTTTCATTGGCATGTTAATTAGCAGCTGGATGGCAAGCGGAACGATCCCTACTTTTATTTATCTGGCATTAGAGACCGTAAATGGCCAATTCTATTATGCAATTGTTTTTATTGTTACAAGTCTAATTGGTCTAAGCATTGGCAGTTCGCTTACGACAGCAGCGACTTTGGGAGTAGCGTTTATGAGTATCAGCAATGCTTTAGGTTTATCAGACGCTATAACTGCGGGGGCAGTTATTTCTGGTGCCTTTTTTGGCGACAAAATGTCCCCGCTGTCTGATACAACGAATTTGGCATCTATGATTGTAAAAGTAGATTTATTTGAACACATTAAGAACATGGCCTGGACAACAATTCCTGCTTTTGCATTGTCCTTTATCTTTTTTGCAGTTCTTTCCCCACAGGAAGCTTCTGCGGATTTTCAGACGATTAGTTTATTTAAAGAGACGTTAAAGGATTTAGGCTTTGTTAAATGGTATTCTCTCATTCCTTTTGCGATTTTAGCTATACTGGCAATCAAAAAGGTGCCTTCTATTTTAACTCTTTCTGCTGGAGTCATTTCAGCAGCTGCCTTGGCCTTTTTCGTTCAAAAGGATTTTTCTTTTTCTTCCTTAATGACAATTTTGTTTGCAGGTTTCCAATCTGATACGGGGGTAGAACAAGTTGATTCACTTCTGAACAGAGGCGGAATGGAAAGCATGTTTTTCTCTATCTCTCTTGTATTGCTTGCTTTGGGGTTAGGGGGTCTATTTATTAAGCTTGGGATCCTTCCGTCCTTATTAAAGGGCATCCAAAACCATTTGAAAAAAATTCCTGTTCTTATTACTGCGGCAGCTTGTACGGCAATTGGAATTAATATAACAATTGGTGAACAGTATCTGTCCATTTTGCTAACAGGCAGTACGTTTCAAAACGCATTTACGAAAGCGGGCCTGCACCTGAAAAATTTATCGCGTGTATTAGAGGATGCAGGTACGGTTATTAATCCATTAGTTCCATGGAGTGTATGCGGCGTGTTCCTAACAGGTGTTTTAGATGTGTCAACCGTGGAATATCTGCCATTTGCGTTCTTTTGCTTGTTGTCTCCAGTTCTCACGATCCTTTATGGAATCACGGGACTTACGATTAAAAAGAACAGTTAAAAGGAAAATCGTTTCACTAAGAAAAGAGGCTGTGAGCTCATGAGAAGCTCCCAGTCTCTTTTTATACTTTAAAAAATAAAAATGAGCAATAGAGAAGAGCCCGGACGCAGTGCTCATTTTAGGAAGGTAGGATAAGCGCTACTAAGCCTCTGTCTGCGTCCTTTTTCCAATTGGCAGGTTTTATATTTGTCATAAAATCGCAACAATTGTTAATTGCCTGTTCCTTGCATCTATAGTCTAGCTTTTTATATAGTAAAGGTAGACTATGATACATACTTGAGAGGGGACATTAGGTGCAAATAAGTCAGTTTTCCATAAAGAGACCTATATTTACAATTGTAACAATGGTATTAGTGCTTGTATTAGGAGGAGTTTCACTTCTTAATATACCCCTTAAATTAATTCCGGATATTAATCCGCCCGTCGGTGTAGTTGTAACCACTTATGCAGGAGCAAGTCCTGAAGAGGTAGCAGACAAAGTGACAAAGCCATTAGAGGAAAGCTTGAGCACGCTGCCAGGCTTAAAAACTATGACAACTACATCACAGGAAAGCGCCAACATGACTTTGCTGGAATTTTCCTGGACAACAGACATTGATGAGATTCAAACAGAAGTAATTCAAAGATTAGATCAGACCGAAATGCCTGAAGATGCGGAACGGCCTCGTTTTTTAAAGTTTGATCCGTCCCAGTTTCCCATTATTCAACTATCTTTAAGTGCAAATGAAGATGAAGAAACTTTAAGAGAACTTGCTGATCAATTAAATCTAGAACTGGCAAAAGTAGATGGTGTTGCCAGTGTAAACACATCCGGTACAGCAATTAAGGAAGTTCGGGTGCAGCTTGATCAGGAAAGACTTGAAGAATATAAGTTAAGCCAGGCTGATGTTGTAGATGTAATCCAGGCAAATGATATCTCGCTTCCTGGAGATACGATTTTAACAAATGGAAAAGAATTAACAACGAGAATTATCAGCACTGTGAATTCAATTGAGATGCTGGAGGATTTAACTGTTACAGCAGATGGATCAGGGAACGAGATAACTCTGGCAGATATTAGTGAAGTAGAACTCGTAAATCAGGATGATCGGACCATCACAAGAACCAATGAGGCACCATCTGTATTGCTAAGTGTTCTTCAGCAATCGGATGCCAATACAGCTCAAGTATCTGATGCATTTACAGAAGCATTAGATGAGCAGCTGCAAAAAGATCAGTTTGACCATATTGAAGCAGATATTTTGTTTGATCAGGGTGATTATATTCAGCTGGCGATCAGCAATATATCCAGTTCCCTTGTCATTGGGGGAATACTTGCAATGATTGTGCTGTTTTTCTTTTTACGAAGCGTAAAAAGTCCGCTTATCATTGGGATTGCAATTCCTTACTCAGTCATCTTTACATTTGTGCTGATGTATTTTTCAGATTTCACATTGAATATTATGACTTTAGGAGGACTTGCACTCGGAATTGGAATGCTGGTCGATAATGCAATTGTCGTTATTGAAAATATTTACCGCCACCTTTACATGGGGAAAGATCCTAAGACAGCAGCAAGAGACGGAGCAAAGGAAGTTGGAACAGCGATTACAGCCTCTACGTTAACAACTGTTGCTGTGTTCCTGCCAGTTGCTTTTATTACAGGGATTATTGGCGAACTATTCACTGAATTTGCGTTAACCATTTCATTCAGTTTATTTGCTTCGTTAATTGTTGCATTAACGGTTGTACCAATGCTTGCAAGCCGCCTTTTGAAAGCGCCAAAAGAAAATCTTGAAGCGAAAAGACAAGAATCTGCACTGTTAAAATGGCTTGAAGGGTCAGTAAAATGGTCCTTAAAAAATCGTGCCCTTGTTTTAATCAGTTCTTTAGTGCTTTTAGCTGCAGGAGGATACGGCATATCTACAGTTGGCACTCAGTTTTTGCCCAACACAGATGAAGGCTTTTTCTCTATTCGAGTTGAATTGGAGAATGGTACAGCCTTGACTGAGACAGAAAAGGTCATTGCAGCGTTAGAGGCTGAGCTTGAAGACGAGACAGATGTAGATACGTATGTTTCATTAATTGGAACAACCCAGGAAGGGTCTTTTAGAGGATCAGGCAGCCCTAATATTGCAGAAGTATATATTAAAATGAAAGATTTGGAGGAACGGGATCGCTCAACCTTTGAATTTGCTGACAATGTGAAAAGCGGTTTAGAAAGTGCTGCTCAAAATGCAAATGAGAGTGCCGAACTTTCATTTAGTCTGCAATCATCAACAGGTTCAGCTCCGAACACATTATCCTTTAATGTGCGTGATGCAGACTCAGCTCGCCTAGATGAAGCTACAGAGCAAATTTATAACGCCTTGTCTGATCTTGATGATGTAACTGAAATTTCTACCGATGTCTTGAATACGGTTGAAGAAATTCAAATTACGGTTGATAAAGAAAGAGCTCTTCAACAAGGGCTGGCACCAGCACAAATAGCGATGGCTGTAAATGATGTTACACGCGGCAATATGGCCACACAGATGGTAACCGAAAACTCTGATATCTATGGTGTTTATGTTGAATATGATAGAGAAGTGACACAAAATCTCGATAACTTGAAATCATTGCTGATCAAGAAACCGGATGACACATATATACCGCTCAGCGATGTAACAGAAATTACGCAAGGAGAAGGCCCTGTTAATATAAGAAGAATTAATCAGCAGGATGCGATTGGATTTAATGTTCAATATAATGCAAATACAAATATGGGTGCATTTTCAAACCTTGTGGATAAAGAGATTGAAGCTCTTGATTTGGCTGAAGAGACTCAAATTGTCTTTAGCGGAGATCGAGAACTGCTTGAGTCTTCCATTGATGATATGATTCTGGCTTTTGTATTGGCGATCATCTTTATTTATCTGGTGATGTCAGCTCAGTTTGAATCATTGAAATATCCTTTTGTTATTTTATTTACTGTGCCTTTAATGGTAATTGGTGTAGCCATTGCTTTAACCATAACTCGGACACCTGTAAGCTTAACGGCTATTATAGGATTAATTGTGCTTGCCGGGATCGTAGTTAATAATGCCATCGTGATTGTCGATTATATTAATCAGCGAAAAGAAGCGGGTATGAAGACTTATGATGCCATTGTTACATCTGTAAAGGATCGTGCTCGCCCGATTTTAATGACAGCCTTAACCACTATTTTAGGGCTAGTGCCTCTTGCACTAGGGCTAGGCGAGGGAGCGGAAATTAACCAGCCGATGGGAATTACGGTTATTGGCGGCTTAATAAGCTCCACACTCTTAACATTATTTGTTATCCCAATTATATATAGCTTATTTGATAAGGATACAAGAAGATTAAATAAGGTGTATGCAACACCAGATGGACAGCTGATTCCAGCTTATCTATTGGAAGAAAGGGCTGTAGTGCCACCGGAAGAAAAGCTGCCGGCAGAAGAAGAACTGCCTGTAAAAGACGATAAAAGCTATTCAAAAAAAGATATGGAAAACATGCTCGAAGAACTGCTGAAGATTGTAAAAGATACCGATGATAATAAGAAAAATGATGATAATCTTTGATCGGATTATTTTGAACGAGATTTAAAATACCTTAAATTAAACTCTTTTCAAGTTAGTGTTTCTATACACTTAGCTTGAAAGGAGTTTTTTGACTTAAGAAAGCTCAATCTTAGAATATACCTTTAAAATTTTATTATTTTAGGAAATTAACTGGAATCTTTATGATAATTATGCTTATTCCAGAGCAACATAACAGTATACAAACGTAGCTGGTGATAATGAATGAAAAAAATGGGAAAACTTGAAGCTGTTTTGTGGAGCATCGCCTTACCAGGCTTTAGCCAATTATTAGCAAAGCATTTATGGAAAGGCACATTATTTGTTGTGCTTGAATTTCTAATAAATGTTTATAGTAATTTTAATGCAGGCATAATGTATAGCTTCTTGGGAAAGATGGATAAGGCAGTGGAAGTAATGGATTTCCAGTGGCTCATGTTTTATCCTTGTTTGTATATGTTTGCTATGTGGGATGCATATAAAATTGCGATGCCAGAAAATGAGGAGCTATCTTTTCTGCCTTTTGTTTTTTCTGCCTATTTTGTCACAGTGGGACTCATGTATTCAACAGAAGTAAGATTATTTGGCATTTTTTTTGGTCCGGTTTTTTTACCAATGATGGGGGTGATTCCTGGCGTGATTACAGGACTTATTATTCGTTGGATTATATTAACGATTCGGAAGGCGAGAATGAAAAAGGCTGTATAAATTCATTATGCATTCAAATATGATCATAAAAATATAAGATAGTGGCTGAGATAATAGTATTTCAGCCGATGTAACCTGAACAATTAGCAGTTCGGGTTTTTTTGCTGCTTTTAGAATGACGAAAAAAGGAATAAAAAAAACTGCGTATTGCAGGATAATCTTTTATCGGTCTAAGCCAGCTTTTTTCAAAAGTACCCCCACAGTCTTAACGTTCGGAACGAAATAATATAGTTGTTTAAGGAGCGGAATTTCATTTTTATCAGTTCCATCATGTCATCCATAAGCAAATGCATATGATATAATATTGCTTGGAATGAGGTGAGACCAATGCTAAGTCTCTTGTCTTGGAAAAAAAGTAAACAGTCGTTAGAGGATTCAGTCCGACAAATACAACAAGGAGATACTGAACTTCAAAATGAGTTGATACAGGCTTTTAAGCCTTTCATTGCCAAGACGGTTTCTTCTGTTTGTAAAAGATATATCCATGAATCAGATGATGAATTTAGTATTGGCCTGATCGCTTTCAATGAAGCCATAAACCAGTTTAGCGAAAAGAAGGGAAGGTCGCTTTTATCTTTTTCTGAAATACTGATAAAAAGAAAAGTGATTGACTACATAAGACAGCAGGCAAAATATAAAGATACTTACTATAATTCGGTTGAAGATGGTGATTCTCCATTCAGTCAGGATCATTATTCATTAGGAAACTTTAAGCAGCAATCCGATACGGAAGCTAGAAGAGATGAAATTTTCCATTATAAAAAGGTTTTAGAGGAGTTTGGGATTTTATTTTCTGAGCTTGCAGAACTTTCACCTAAACATGCGGATGCCCGCAGAAATGCTATACGAGCAGCACAACTTATTGCTGCTGATAAAAAAATGAGCGTGGCACTGATGCAGAAGAAAAAATTGCCTATTAAAGACCTTCAAAAAAAGCTGGACGTTAGCAGAAAGACAATTGAGCGCAACCGAAAATATATAATTGCTGTCAGTCTGATTTTCCTTGGCGATTATATTTACTTAAGAGATTATATTAAGGCGGTGCTTGAGCCATGAAAAAAGGGGTCATTATAGACATAGATTTAGACTCCATCACACTTTTAACACCTGATGGAGACTTTGTTAAAACTTCCAATAAAGGTCAATCTTATTTAATTGGAGAAGAAATGGAATTTACCTCACCAGAAACATTGCGAAAAGGGAGGTTCAGCCTGAGATCTTCTTTCACTGCACTCAATAGAGGAGCAATCCTGCTCGTAACCCTGCTTATTGCCATCATAACTTCGATAGCCATTCCTTTTATTCATGATACAAAAACATATTCATATGTTTCAATTGACACTGAATCAAGCCTTGAAATGAAATTAAACAGCGAGAATAACGTTATTGATATGGTTCCTTTTAATCAAGCTGGAGCAGCAGTAATGGACAACCTTAAAGAATGGAAAAACACTCATATAAAAGATGTTGCAGCAATGGTGATTGCAGAGATGAATGAACAGGGATACCTTGAAACCAATGAGCCGCTTGTTATAGCAGCGGTTATAAATAACGAAAAAGATAATGAATCATATGATCAGCTGCAAAGCGAATTATTGGCTGTTAAATCGGAAATTGCTGAAGCTGAAGAGGTTGATATGAAAGTTATCTATGGAACATTAACTGAACGAAAACTCGCAGTGGAAAATGGAACAACTGTAGGGTTATATAAAAGCTCCTCTCAAGATGAGCAGGAAAACTGAGGTTACTTTGCATGTTCGGGAACAATTAAAACAGATCACATTTAAAAGTCCGGTTCTGCAAGGAACCGGACTATTTCCATATTTATTTTATTTACCAGATAATTGAGATTGAGCTTGCTTTACAAGCCTTTTCGTAATTTCGCCGCCAACAGATCCGTTAGAACGGGCAACCGTATCAGAACCAAGCTGAACACCAAATTCTTGTGCAATTTCATATTTCACTTGATCTAAATATTGATCGATTCCTGGTACTAATAATTTATTGCTGCTTCTAGCCATTCATATCCACTCCTAAATGTCGATTTTATATATTCTACAGAGGGATAATTTCTCTCTGTAATAGTTAGTTTCTATAAACAACACATTTTCATGAGTGGTAAAATTTTCGCATCCTTTAAGAAATCTGTGAGGTTGCTGCTTCATATAATAAATCTGCTATATGAACGGCTTTCATTCGATTTGATAATCCTTCTTTTTCAATGCCAAGCTTCATTTGCAGCAGACAGCCGGGATTAGCTGTCACAACGATAGCTGCATTCGTATTTTTCGTATGCTCCATTTTGCTGTCAAGAATCTTCATGGACATTTCAGATTCAATTATATTGTAGATCCCCGCAGAACCGCAGCAGCTGTCAGCCTTCTGCATTTCCTGATAATGAGCACCAGTTATTGATTGAAGCAATAATCTTGGTGCAGAAGAGGTCTTCATCACATTGCGCAAGTGACATGAATCCTGATAAGTTACTGTTACATTTTGCATAGACAAAGGTATTTGAACATGAAAATCCATTTCAACAAGTATTTCGGTTACATCTTTAATTTTTGCTGTAAATTGACGTGCTCGTTCATGCCATTGGTCATCATCTTTAAGCAAGTGGTCATAATCAATTAAAAATGCACCACAGCCACCCGCGTTTGTGATGATATAGTCTGCTCCCAAGTCCTCAAATGCTTCGATATTTCTTTTGGCCATTTTTTTTGCTGTGTCCTTTTCTCCGCTATGTCCATGCAGTGCCCCGCAGCATGCTTGTTCCTCTGGAATAGCAATTTCACAGCCAGCCATTTGCAGAAGCTTTAAGGTAGCATTGTTTGTGTCAAGAAACATTGTATCCATTAAACAGCCTGAGAAAAAAGCAACTCTCTTTTTTACTTCTGCAGTGGCCTTCAGCTCTGTTGGGCGAGATTTCATTTCTTTTAGACTTGGCGCTTTTGGCAGAACTTTTTCCATTGTCGCCAGATGGGATGGAAATAGGTTCATGAGTCCGGTTTTTTGCGTGAGGGCCTGCAGCCCGGTTCGCTGATAAAAACCAAGTAAACCAACAGCCATTCTCATCCGATTTTGATGTGGAAATAAGCCTTCGAAGACAGTTTTTCTCAATGCCCGGACGGGGAGAGAATGTTTTTTGTTTTGATTGATGATATCCCGTGCTTCCTCGAGCAAATGACCATAATTAACTCCTGATGGACAAACCGGCTCGCACGCACGGCAGCCAAGGCATAAATCAAGTGTTCTTTCCACATCTTCATCTGGTTCGATAATTCCATCTGCAACAGCCTTCATTAAGGCAATCCGGCCTCTTGGAGAATGTGATTCCTTATACCCTGATTCAATATAAGTTGGGCAGGAAGGCAGGCAGAATCCGCATCTCATACAGTTTAATAATTCATCTTCATTCATTCGTTCCTTAAAGTGGTTTTGAATTTCCTGCTGTTCTTTTGCTGTAGTCATTTTGCTACCACCACTCTTTTACGGTTATCTTTGGCAAACATTTTTCCTGGGTTTAAAATGTTGTTTGGATCTAGGCCGGATTTTATTGCCTGCATGGCAGCTATTCCTTCAGATTTTAGCTTTAACTCCAAATAAGGCGCTTTCATAATGCCGACACCATGCTCGCCTGTGATAGTACCGCCTAATTCAATCGCTTTTATGAATATATCTTCAAATGCTTTTTCGACTCTTTCCATTTCATCTTTATTACGCGCATCAGTTGTACAGGTAGGATGCAAATTACCGTCTCCAGCATGTCCGAATGTACATATAGTTACATCATGCTTTAGGGCTATTTCGTTAATGGCTTTTACCATATTGGCAATTTCAGATCTTGGAACAGTGGCATCCTCCAAAATCGTTGTTGGGCTTAATCGAGCCAGTGCTGAAAGCGCTGCTCTGCGTGCGGTGCGAAGTGCTTCAGCTTCAGCTTCTGTTTGTGCTACTTGAACAGAAATGGCCATTTCATCTTCACAAATCTTTGCTATATTTAAAATGTCTCTTTCAACAACTTCCTTTGGTCCATCCTGTTCAATAAGGAGAACTGCTTCAACATCTGTCGGCAGGCCGATTTGTGCAAAATCTTCAACAACCTTTAATGTTGGGCGATCTAAGAATTCCAAAGTGGCAGGGATGATTTTTGCGGAAATAATCTTCGAAACCGATCGTGCTGCTGCTTCCATATCATGATAAAGAGCCAGAATGGTTTTCTTCGTTTCAGGCATAGGAATGAGCTTTAAGGTTGCTTCTGTGATAATCGCTAATGTTCCTTCCGAGCCAACAAGCAACCTTGTAAGGTCATAGCCTGCCACGTCTTTTGCTAATTTGCCTCCAGTACGGATAATATCGCCATTCGCCAAAACAGCCTCAAGTCCGAGAACATAGTCTCGCGTTACGCCGTATTTTAAGCCGCGAAGGCCTCCGGAGTTTTCATTTATATTGCCGCCAATCGTTGAGATCTTCATTGAACTTGGATCTGGAGGATAAAAGAATCCCTTTTCCTCTGCTTTTTGGATGAGATCTTGTGTAATTACCCCAGGCTGAACGGTCATTGTTAAATTATCTTCATCAATTTCCAGAATTTCTCGCATATGTGTAAAGAGAAGAACAAGGCCGCCTTCTTTTGGACATGTACCGGCACATAAGTTAGTACCCGAACCTCTTGGAACAATGGGAATTGCATATTCGTTGCAGATTTTCATAATTTCAGAAACCTCGCCTGTGTTCCTTGGTTTCACCACTGCGTCTGGCATTGCTTGAAAATTAGGAGTTGCATCATATGAATAAACAAGTTTTTCTGTTTTGGAATCTTCAAAATTTTCAATGCCGACTATCTTAATAAGCCGCTGTTTAGCTTCCGGCTGGATCATATTACCCTCTCCTTTGTAACTTCACCTTATTTAAGTATAAAAAAAGCAGGTGCTAACCTGCTATGTATAAACAAATGAAATTTATATGTAATTTGCTCAATTTTTTGTAGATTTCTCTAATATTAAAAAAGCTAAATAAAGTGCTGACGCATCGTAGATTTGATTTAAGCTTAATCCAGTCAGAGTTTTTATTTTATTTATTCTGTAATGAAGGGTATTTATATGAATATGGAGGGCTTCCGCTGTTTTTTTTAGAGAATGATTTTGCCGAAATAGTTCTTCCATTGTAATCAACAAATCATCTTCTTCTAGGATTGGGGAAATGGTCTTCTCAAGATAATCTTTCTTTGTTTCAGCAGATAATTCGTCAAGAATCAGTTCGAGAATTAAATCTTCATCAAAGCAGAAAAATTGATCATCTACAATTGACTTTAATGCCCGCTCTGCCTGCTGCAGCGATTGAGTTACATGGATGCCATCAACAGCCCGTCCCACACCGGCTTGAAGTCCGGGGATTATGCTATTGCTAAATTGGATAAATCTTTTAATTTTTTCTCTTGATTGAATGGTCTCGTTAACCTCAAGCAATAAAATCATCCGCTCATTTCCCCAGCGCACAAACAGGTCATTGCTTTTCTTTTCCGGCCATTCGAGCAGCTGCACCCATTTATTTCGTAACAGAGGCTCCAAGCGCTGAGGCCACTGGAGGAGGATGATTTGTCTTTTGCTTTCAAGATTAATTTCTAATAGACGTGCCCGCTCTAAGAAGGATGCATCCATGGATCTTTGCTGAAGCCATTCAAACACAAACCCTTCGAGCGCTCGAGTTTCCCACTGGAATAGTTCTGAATAATGATTTTCCTGAATGAGCAGCTCGGTCATTTTTTGGATGATGACGCCAAATGGAGAAACATCAGAGGGAGAGCCCGTAATTCCAATGACACCGATGACTTCATTATTTAAGAATACTGGAAGGTTAATTCCTGCTTTTACACCAGCCAGGTGCTTTTCGTCCTCTTCTGTAATGATGCGGGATTCTCCATCTTTTGCTGCCAGCAGTGCACCTTCATGGTAATTTCCTATTCTTCTTTTATCGGTGCTTGCCATGATGGTGCCGCTCTTGCTCACAATAATAATATCTTCGGTTAGCAGTTTTTTTACTTCAGATATAATTTTTTCTGCCAGATGTGCTGATAACATGATAAAATAGCACCTGCCTATTCATTTGACCTAAAGGATATCTTTTAGTTAAAATTGTTCGTCTTGGAAATACTTTGTTATATAGCTGATACCATGAGATTGAAGTAAATATCAATCCTTGTGATTTTATTATGACATAATGTATTTTCGCTAGGAAGTTTTTATTATTGCTTTTAAAATTAGGCTGAATTCTTTATGATAGTTGGTAGACAAGGCTGAAAGGACGTTTAGGATGTGGATAAAACTGCGTGGCTGGCTTAATAAGCGTACGCCTGCACAAGTAATATCGGGATATTATTTATTAGCCGTATCAGTGGCTGTGGCCCTATTGCGTTTGCCTGGTGTCCACTTGCCTGGCGTAGAGGTTGCATTTATTGATACAGTATTTACAGCGGTTAGTGCCGTTAGTGTAACAGGATTAACGGTCGTTGAAATATCTGAAACATATAGCTTATTTGGATACTTTGTTATTATGTTTATTTTGCAATTTGGCGGTATTGGCATTATGGCATTAGGGACATTTTTCTGGATCCTATTAGGAAGAAAAATCGGACTGAGAAGCAGACGCTTAATTATGGCCGATCATAATCAGTTTGCATTATCAGGCTTAGTGAACTTAATCCGCGAAATTATTAAGATTATTCTTGTTATTGAGCTAGTAGGTGCCTTTATTTTAGGTTTTCATTTTCTGAAATATTATGGAACATGGGAAGAAGCCTTTTTACATGGTTTATTCGCTGCAGTCAGTGCGACAACCAATGGAGGTATGTCTATTACAGGCAATTCTTTAGTGCCATTTGCAAACGACTATTTTGTACAGCTGATTAATATCATTCTTATTACATTAGGTGCAATTGGTTTTCCAGTATTAATTGAGGTAAAGGAATACTTATTTACAAAGCGATCAGAGCTACATTATTCGTATCGTTTTTCTTTATTTACAAAGCTGACAACCGTTACCTATGGATGTCTGCTGATTTTTGGGACTCTTATTATATTGGTTTTGGAGTTTCAGCATTACTTGAAAGATATCCCTTGGCATAAAAGCTTTTTCTATGCCTTTTTTCAATCAGCAACAACTAGAAGCGGCGGCTTATCAACCATGGATGTGAGTGAGTTTACGATGCCAACCCTTTTGATCCTAAGTTTTTTAATGTTTATTGGGGCATCACCAAGTTCTGTAGGTGGAGGTATTAGGACAACAACCTTTGCTTTAAACATCTTATTTATTTATCATTTTGCCAAAGGAAATCGGGAAGTGAAGATTTTCCGCCGTGAGCTTCACGAAGCTGATATATTAAAATCTCTTGTAATCACCATTCTTGCTTCAGGGATGTGCCTGTTGTCGGTCATGATTTTAAGCATTACTGAATCGCATTTAGAGTTAATTGAAATCATCTTTGAGGTTTCTTCAGCATTTGGTACAACAGGTCTTTCAATGGGCATAACACCTGAACTAAGTTCAATTGGCAAAACGGTGATTATGCTATTAATGTTTATAGGAAGGATTGGTCTCACATCCTTCATATTCATCATTGGCGGCAAAATGACCAAACCAAATTATCACTATCCAAAAGAGCGTGTGATTATTGGATAATAGATTGAAGCAGAAAGATAAAAATTGCTTTTTAAACCCGATCGATTAACAGAACCTTTGATTAAGGAGCTGTCTAAGCGGTCGGGTTTTGTTTTGATTTTGAAGAGGGTATAAAGCGCAAGATTGATCAATAAATGAAAGGACCTTTTTATTCAAATTCTAAAGTTTGCAAATAGAAAAGTTTTCTTACACAAAAAGCATGTCTTCCTGCCAAAAGTAGCACAATATAAAGGTAATAAAGTTAACAAATGAGGAGGATACAGCACATGGCTAAACGCAAAGCACAATTTGATGCAGTTGAAAAATACAGCAAAACACCAAAAGAAAATATGCATGAAACAGAATTTTCAGCAGAATTTAGTTCTGGAGAGAATCCCATGAAGGGTGCAAACCGAAATTCGAAAAAGGGAAAACAAGGCGAATGAAGAAAAAACAGCGTGATACTTTTAATAATACAGAAAATGCAAATGTTGAATTCGGCATTGAATTTAGCGGAGGTATGAATGCATCAAAAATGTTTGATATTCCGCATATGAGCAAAAAAGAAAAAGATACAAAAGAGAAAAACTGTGAATAGCAGTTTATTAAAACTAAAACAGCCTAGCAATGAGCTAGGCTGTTTTATTATATGCTTGTATAAAAAATAGACGGTTTCTCTGTTTTTGGATCAAAATAAACAAGCATCGCTGATGGTGTCTCATCAATGATTTCATCATGAAAGTAGGGTTCAAGACGAAAAGATAGTGTATCAAGCATCGTATGTTTATACAACTCTTTTTCAGTGAGTTCAAGCTCTTTAAACTCATTGCCTAAAATTGAAGGATTTTCAATAATTGAACGATAAAGAGCAGAACGTTTATCCTGTGTAAATGACTGTTTCCACCATGGTTTTCTTGGTTTATATTTTTGTTTAGATAAGTAATCAAATTTCATTAACCCTTCAATAATAGGAAGCTGCGCGATTTGTGTATTCTCCAAAAATTCATAAAGGCGTTTATATAAATCCTCGAGCTGATGGCCAATCCTTGACCAGCCTTTTTGTTCCCAATAGGTTCCGAACTCCTGGAAAAAGTCGAAAGGAGTTTGGAATACATGTGAAACCAAATATTCCACAGTAAAGTCCATGCGGTGATCATTCCAGTATTTTTCCAGCACGTCCTCTACTTGTTTAATTTTAATAATTTCATCAAAGCTTAACACGTTATTCCCGAGTATTTCATACGGAGAATGATCCATATAGATATAGTTATGCTTTTCAGCATCTAAGCGGAGACCCGTTCCGCGCAGCATTTTTAAAAACCCTAGCTGAAGTTCCTCTGGTCTCATAGCAAAGACATCATTAAATGTCTGTTTAAATGAGTCATAATTTTCTTCAGGTAAACCTGCAATGAGGTCTAAGTGCTGGTCAATTTTACCGCCGTCTTTAACCATAGTGACTGTACGGGATAACTTAGCAAAATTCTGTTTCCGTTTAACAAGTTCATTTGTAAAATCATTGGTTGACTGCACACCAATTTCAAATCGGAATAAACCAGGAGGAGCTTCCTTGTTCAAAAATTCGATGACTTCTGGACGCATGATATCTGCAGTGATTTCAAACTGAAAAACAGTTCCCGGCAAATGCTCATCAATTAAAAACTGGAACATTTCCATTGCGTAGCTTCTGCTGATATTAAAGGTTCTGTCTACAAATTTAATCGTTTTAACACCATTTTGCATTAAATAACGGATATCATCTTTTATTTTTTCGCGATCAAAATAGCGAACACCAACCTCAATAGAAGAGAGACAGAATTGGCAGCTGAATGGACAGCCTCTGCTTGTTTCAATATAAATGACCCGTTTCGATAGATCTTTTTGGTCTTCTTCAAAACGGAAGGGAGAAGGAAGTGTTTTTAAATCCAGCTTGTTTCGCTGCGGGTTGATTTTGACCTTGCCATCTTTTCTAAAAGCAATGCCAAACACATTTTCCAGCTGCAGATTCTCATGCAGTTCTTTCAGGAGTTGTTTAAATGTCTCTTCTCCTTCACCAAGAACAATATAATCAAATTCATTAACGTTCTCCATCCAATGTAAAACATCATATGAAACCTCAGGACCGCCAACAATGATTTGGATATCAGGATCTATCTTCTTCAAAATTTTAACCACTTTAATGGTTTCTTCAATATTCCATATATAGCAGCTGAAACCTATGATTTTCGGTTTTTTGGAAATCAGATCAGTAACAATATTCATTACTGGATCTTTAATGGTATATTCAGTGATTTCAACCGGATACTCAGGCTCAGCATATGCCTTTAAATATCGGATCGCAATGTTGGTATGAATATATTTTGCATTTAAAGTTGTAAGAATTGTTTTCATTAAAAGTGTCTCCTTATATAGCGTATCAGCATCTTATTATATAGGATTCTTGAACGGAAATACAGGAGAGGCTAAAGGGAAAGATGTGTTGAAAAAATGGAAATCACAGTTATACTAGGGGAATTACAGAATAAAATCATCAATGTTAAATAGAATTGAATTATTTAATGTTATATCAGAGGTGCTTTTTCTTCGGAAGGACGGGTTCTAACTTATTCGTGCTGGGCATCAGCTGTTTCATTATTAAATTTCTTTTCCATCCACAAAAATATATTTGTCAAAAATTTAGCGATCGTTATGACCAATAGATAGGCAAGAAAGAGGTAGAAATAATTAGTGTTGCCATAAAGTCTAATAAGCCCTAATGCAACCATAATCGGCTTAAATATAAATGCGAGAAATGCTGAAGTTATACTCATATAAAGAATATAATTTTTTTGGTGATTTACGACCCATTGGTAGACAAGCATAAATGTTACGGGTACAAAGCTTGAATCAAGTGATATACCTGGAAGCATAGGGATGACTGGGAAGGGATAATTTAAGAAACCGGAATTCTTAGTGTATAAATCAACATACCCAAAAATGACATGAACACTATAACCATAAAACCCCATTAGGAAGATTTGGTTCTTATCTATTCTAAAAAATAAAATGATAAGTGGAACGATTAATATAGAAACCATTAACCAATATTCAAAGGATGTATAAAGTGAGAATTCTAACCAATAATCATTTAATGCCTTTTGTGCCTGTTCGCCCATTTTTACGATTTGATCAAATTGCTTTATTTGATTTTCCGCCATAATAGGTTCTCCTTAGTGAGTATTAAACTAAGTATATTATGTTATTGATTTTGAGAAATATTCATAGAAATGCGTTATTTACTGTTAATTGATTAGGCAAAACGCTCTAACAGAGGAGAGAAAGGTAATCACAATAATGAAAAATCCTAGAAGGATATAGAAGATGTGAATAAATACAACAGCCTGCATGATTAATATTTGTACCATAATCCATATGATTAACATAATTCCAATATAGAAAGAAAAATTCCACGACCAGTGCATGGACTTATAGATACTAAGTTTTTCAAATGCTTTTATAGGTTTTTTTGAGCTTAGAAAAATTGCAGTTATTAAAGGGAAAATACCAAATGCACTAAATAAGATTAGTCCAGGTAAGAAGTAATTCTGAAAAGGGCTGTTCTGCAGTATTTCAAGGGGCAAGGATAAAATGGAGCCGTCAGGGAAGATAAGCAGCGCACCACCACCGATAAAAGCGCCAATTGCTAAGAAAATGTGCAAACTCAATAATAAATAACATGCAAATGATTTACGATGTACCAACTTCATTTAATCATCTCCATTTAATTAAGGTATTAAAATCATTTTATAATATTGAAAATGAGTCAGAAGTTTTAAAATCGACGTATTTGTGAAGATTATAAAATTTGAAGCATGATCTTTTTTCAGCAGGTAGTATTGCTTCTAGTTATACATGAACTAGTCTGAGAGAAAGTGTACAAACTGGAATGAAATAAAAAGGTTGTCCACACGGGCAGGTCTATCAAAGAATATCTTACTAGTAGGTAGGTGATATTTATGTTTATTTATCCAACAACAGTAAGAAGAATTACGTCTGGATTTAGACTGCCAAACAGAACCAATCACCATGGGGTTGACTTTGCCGACTCTGGAACTCATGAGATTTTTGCAGCAGCAGCTGGGACTGTTACAAGATCATATAGGTCACCAAGTTACGGGGAATGTATCATCCTGCGGCATAATTTAAATGGAGAAACATGGGAAACATTATATGCCCATATGCAAAAAGGCAGCAGAAAAGTGGTACAAGGCGAAACGGTTAAACAGGGACAGGTAATAGGAATTATGGGAAACACAGGACAGACGACTGGACAGCATTTACATTTTGAACTGCATAGAGGCACATGGAACGCAGCGAAGTCGAATGCAGTTAATCCATTAGATTATCTGCAAGAAGGTCAAAATCCAACCGCAAATGAAAGGAAGTTATCCGGAATGATACCAAACTGGGCAGACTGGCAGTGGAAAGAAGCGGCTTCCATTTATAAAAGAGCACGCGAGAATCAAATCCTCTCATCAGATCAATGGGAAAAGAAAGCGGCTGCTAAAAACCTTACCTTTGATGAAATAGAGTATCTGAATTTAGTGCTGAATGGAAGAAGATTATAGTCGTTATATCAATAAGCTAAGACAATCAACTTTATCGATTGGCAGTGTTGATGGTCTTAGCTTGTTAAGCATCGCGCCTAGCATCATTTCCATAATTAATTGTGCATAATATCTAATTTGGATTTGGTTATAGTCTTACATCATGCATAATGGAAATGCGGCCTTAAAACAAAGAAAATACAGCCATATTAAAGGCTGCATTTTTATCTTATTAAATCTACATTTGCTGCTTAGGATGGATGATCTATCTTTAGCTGTGTTCATGAACATAGCTTATCTAAATAGATTAAATTAAAAGCTATTAACGCAAAATTCTCTTTTCCTTCGCCTCTTTAATCCAAAGCGGAAATTCATTCAATAGTTGGTCATATAATTCTTCATCAGATACATGTTCCAGGTTACTCAAATGAAAGAAATTCGCATTATCAACAACTCTTCCCTCCATCGTATCCAATTTCTTCAATACATCAAAATTAGCATCTCCAATTCCGATGAACTGCCAGAAAATAGGCTGAACAGATGATTCAACGATAAACTTCTTAATACCGGGCTTACAGCCTCCATCGTTTATAAATACTAGGAACACAGGATCATCACCTGGTTCTTCATTTATATATTTTTGGATTACATCTTCCATGACTTTTGGTTCGTCGTTTCTGCCGAACTTATGGATGGAGTCATTTGCTAAAATCTGCTGATTTACATAATCTGCAATTTCTTCTTCTGTTACAGCTGGTAATCTGGTGAACTCGTTGTCATAAACCCACACATCTAATGCCCCATCGTCATCAAACTGACTGGCAACAGCTAAAACGCGTTCGACAGCTTCCTGAACAACTCCTTCACGGTATAATCTCCGCATAGAGCCAGAAATATCTAAAACAAGACCAACTCTTGCCACAACACCTTTAAGATTCTTTTTCTCTAAAACGATTCCAGCTGCTTTCTTTTTTAATGAAATGGTGCTCAAAATAAATCCCTCCATTTTTCTTATTAGACTTTCAAGAAGCTGCAGAATAGTAATTAGGATCTGTAGCTAGTTTAGATTCCTTGCGAATGCAGTTTAGTCTCTGTAAGCTCTTAGAAGCTTGTCTCAATGGTGAATTTTCTTCATTATAACGTAAAAACGCGCTTGTGTTGATATTATAACTTCCAGATTTAGAAAGATTAAGAATGTTTTAGGATAATAATTATTAGGAAGTAATTTTACTTAAGGGCAGGATAATTGTGTGAATGAAAATACATAGGAAGATAATGGAAAGTAGATTAATATTGTTGCATTATTTATTAAAGTAGTGCAGCTATATTGTTCAAGATTCCCTAATACTGAATGTTTAGAAGAGATGGGGTATGTTGTATAGCCATAATTGAGCGTCTTTTTGAACAGACGCCAATGCCGAAAATAATTCAGAAAAGAGAACGTTTGTTTCGAAAATAAAACAGCCGTCAAACCCAATAACACCAAGGGTTTACGGCTGTTTCTTTTGAGCGTCCCAGATAGGAATCGAACCTACGACCTACAGCTTAGGAGGCTGTCGCTCTATCCTGCTGAGCTACTGGGACATGGTATGTAACATGAGCGTCGATTATTTATTATAAAATGGCAAAGTGGTCCTGGTCAAACGAAATACTCACTCACACAGAATTATAAAAGGGCTGAGTTCATAGAGAGAAACTCAGCCCCAAATTATTAATTTAATCGTTTGTTCCGATAAAATTTAAGCATTGCCGAAAGGCGAGCTTTTAACATGTGTAGTTTTGCGGTCTTAAGCTCAATCAGAGGCTGTGTCAGGGCGGTTGCAAGCCCGCTTGACAGCAATAAAGTCAGCAGCAGTGAGATACTCGCGAGCATGAGAAATTGCTCAGGCTCGTTAAAGTAATTCTGCAGGTCGCTTTCTCTAAAGAGCCTAACGATAAAGCCATGCAATAAATACACATACAAGGTGTTTTTGCCAAGTCTAGTAAAGAAATATTGTCCTTTTGGCACACATGCAAGAAAACTAAAAACCATGAGAAAGCTTAATAGATAGAATCCAAGTCTGGTTAGAACTGCAGTAAACGAAGCTGCACCCATTTCTGCATATGGTTTGCTTCCGAGAAGCCATTGATAGTTAATGTCTGGATACAGGTAAAAAAGTGCTGTTGCAATCGCAAAAATACCTATTGCAGAAGCTCTTGCTGACGGTCTCATTATAAGAGCTAAATGCTCCTTCTTAAGAAAGTAGCCTGCTAAAAATAATGGGAAAAATACAAAGGTCCTTGATAAGCTTAAATAGTTGGAAACCCAATCCACATACCCAATTGCCAATCCGATGAACAAAGCGGCTGTAATGGCATAGGCGGGTTTAAACTTAGAAAACAATAAGAGCATGATATTCCAGCAGAATAAGGAAATAAGAAACCACAGGGACCAATGTGGATTAAATGGATCCATATCAATGGAAGGCCTGTTGTACAGATAATAATAAAACAGCGAATAGATGCCTTGAAAAAGCAAATAAGGCAGAATTAATTTCTTGGCAATTTTTTGTATATAGCCTTTTTCATAATATCCTTTTGCAAAAAAGCCTGAAACGAGAATAAAAGCAGGCATGTGAAAGGAATAAATCACTTTATATACTGTAAAGATTGTTTCATTATCTTCAATAAAAGAGCGGAGCAGATGTCCAAATACAACGAAGAAAATTAAAATAAACTTCGCGTTATCAAAGTAGAAATTTCTTTTTTCCATAAATCCTCCTCTATTAAAGACCCCCTAAAAACCAATATTCATTTACCCAAATTAACACGAATCAAACAGACAGAGTAGAGGTAAATCTAAGTTGTGATACTAGATTTATCCAATAAATAGGTGTATATACCCATTTTGTTAATTGTTTGTAAAGTAATAATATTGTTTTTGTTAAAACTATTCTTCAAAAGGTATATCTTATGGATTATAATGAATTTATATAATAGTAAAAATGTTATATAAATATAGTTCTATTGGCATAGCAGTTCGGAGACGATCAGGAGGGGAATGTGGTGAAAGGACTAAAAGGTTCTAGAAAGAAAGTAAAGAAGAAAATGGAAAAAAAACGAGATAGAAAAATTACGGAGCATATGCAAAAAGTAATGAGCTCCAATTGGTGGAAAAAGTTAAAGCTGGGTCAGAAATATGGAATGGTTTTATTCATAACAATAGGGCTTTTTACTGCTTCAACCATCATTACGTTTATTTTATTAACCTTAGCAGGCTCTAAAATGAATACAGTTGAAGAAGCCGGTGAAAGAGCAGTCAATATTTCTGAAGTTACAACAGCATTTCATCGCAAAGGAAGTACCATTGGGAATTATATTATTGATAGCAACCCTAAGCATCTTACAACTTTTTCAGAACTATCAACTCAACTGGATCAGCAAACGGATGTCATTTCTCCGCTGTTGACCGAAAAACGCAATAAGGATCTATTCAAACAAGTAATTGAAAACAATGGAACCATATCTGCCGCCTTTCTAGATGAAATTGAACCAGCTGTAAAACAGATGAATGTGCGAGAATACCGTCTTGGTAAATTGCAGGTTGATAATCTAATTTCAGATACTGTGACCCTTTTAGATGAGTTAAATGAAAACTTACATACACAGCAAGCAAATGCCATTTCGGCTGCAAAGGGAAGTTTAACTCTAACCTTGATTGTATTAGGGATCTCTATTCTTGTTTCTGCTTTTCTGGGGATCTCTAGTCTCATGATGATCGGAAAAATCATTTCCAAAAAGCTTGGACAAATTGTACAAGTTTCCAATGAAATCGCTTCAGGGAATTTAAATGTACAATCATTGGATTATGATGGCCAGGATGAGATTGCAGAATTAAGTCAGGCAACAAACGCCATGAAAGATAATCTGCAAAACATCATCAAAGAAATTACTTCTGTCTCCCAGTATGTAACAGATCGAAGCGGAGAACTGAATACGGCTGCCGGTGAAGTGAAAGCCGCTTCTCAGCAGGTAGCTTCAACTATGCAGGAGCTTTCAGGAGGCGCAGAAGAACAAGCAAACTCTGCAACCGGACTGGCACAAATGATGGAAGAATACTTAGAAAAGGTTAATGCAGCGACAAAAAGTGGAGAACAAATCAGAAGTGCTTCCGCAGAAGTACTGGATATGACAAAATCAGGCGACTTGCTCATGCGGGAGTCACAGCAGCAAATGATTGCGATCAATGATATCGTAAAAGCTTCGGTAGAGCGAGTGAATGGGCTGGATGATCATACAAAGCAAATATCTAAACTTATTAAAGTAATCCAGGAAATTGCTGATCAGACCAACTTGCTTGCCTTAAATGCTGCCATTGAAGCGGCACGAGCTGGAGAACATGGCCGCGGCTTTGCGGTTGTGGCAGATGAAGTAAGAAAATTAGCTGAACAGGTATCCTTCTCAGTTAAGGATATAACCAGTATCGTAACGAATATTCAAAAAGAATCATCAAATGTTGTTGCATCTTTAGAAAAAGGCTACAATCAGGTGGAAGAAGGAACGAATCAAATTGAGGTTACTGGTGAGACGTTCCAAAAGATCTATAATGCAGTCAATATTATGTCGTCCAATGTGACAGATATTTCTAACAGTCTTCAAGTGGTGGCTGATCGCTCTATGAGTATGAACCATTCAATTGAAAATATTGCGGCTGTTTCCGAGCAGTCGGCAGCTGGCATTGAACAAACAAGTGCATCTGTGACACAAACGAATCATTCAATGGAAGAGATATCGGATAGTGTGGAATCTTTATCCGAACTGGCTGAGCAGCTTAATGTAATGATTATGAAATTTAAAATTTAGGGTAATTTAGGACGGTTCTGACAATCTAGTTGGAACCGTTTTTTAATTATTGTGGAAATCAATTTTATAAAAACAGAAGAGCAGAAAAGAGGTATTTTACCTCTTTTGTAGAACTATTTAGGGTGAAAGAAAGCCGATTCACTGCCGTACATAGGAGGGGGAAATTTGAACACGTCATACAAGAATTGCAGCAGCAATGAATTTACAAAAGTTCTTGCGGAAAAGGAACGATTATTCAGTATCTTTTATAAGAAATCATCAGATCCGATTCTTTTCTGGCAAGAGGGTATGATTATCTCTGCCAACCCTGCTATGTGTAAAATGTTGGGACTGAGCCTTGCAGATTTGCAAAAGTATAAATTAGACGATTTTATATGCAAAGATCCAAATTATTACGCTACCTTTCATGCTTTATATCTGAATGGATCCGCTGAAGGGAAAGTGACATTTACTACTCCTGATGTTGAGAGTATGCCATTGAATATAAAACTTAACCTGAATATATTGGATGATTGCCATTTGGCTATTTTTTATTCTGCGGAAGACCGTGCATTTAAAGATAGAGAGCTTGCGGAGAGTGAAAATAAATTCAGGAACCTGTTTGAAGGCTCCCTGGAGGGACTCGTTCTTTGGAATGAACAATATGAGGTTGTTGATATGAATCCTGCTGCTAAGGAAATGCTTGGTGTAGATAAAGATACAATCATTGATTCTTTTATCAAAGATTCATGTAAGGACTGCAAATTAGAGCGACAAGAATTGAAGGATCGAATTGGCCGAGTTTCAGGAACATTTAAATTAAAGCAAAAGAATGATATAGAAAAAACATTTGAATTTTCAACATTGCATCAAGTCTTTTCACAGCTGAATGTCACGGCACTGAAAGATATCTCGGAAAGGCTAATTCTTGAAGAACAGCTTAGAAAGTCAGAAACGTTACATGTTTTAGGTGAGCTTGCAGCTGGAGTGGCCCACGAGGTGCGTAATCCGCTAACAGCTTTAAAAGGATTTATTCAGCTGCTGGAAGGTTCTGTTCAAGAAGATTTTTCCATGTATTTTAATGTAATTACAACGGAATTAGAAAGAATTGAATCCATTATTAATGAGTTTTTGTTCCTATCCAAACCGCAGGCACAATGTTTTTCAGAAGAAGATGTCTGTTCTATTATGAATCAAACCCTTGACTTGCTTTCTGCTCAAGCAGTTTTACATAACATCCAATTTATTAAACAGTATTCTGATAACACTATCAAAATAACCTGTGTGCCAAACCAATTGAAAAAAGTATTTATCAATATGCTTAAAAACGCGATAGAGGTAATGCCTGATGGAGGTTTTATCAGTATATATATTCAGAGAATAGAAGATGAACATATAAAAGTCTCTATCATTGATCAAGGGGCAGGTATGGACAATGACAAAATGAAGAAGCTTGGAGAGCCATTCTATACAACAAAGGAGAGAGGGACGGGATTAGGCTTAATGGTCACCTATAAGATCATAGAGGAGCATAATGGCCGGATTGAGGTTGAAAGTGAAGTTGGAAAAGGAACAGCTTTTCATGTGCTTTTGCCAACTGCCCAAAAGAGTAATGATATTTAGTGGTTAAAAGATTTTTTAATTAAACCACTGAATGTTTTGCAGATACCTAAACACTAGTTCAGTTGCAGCTAGCTGATACCGTACTCCTTTTCCTCGCTCTAGAAGACAAATTTAACACAGCCTACTTCCTGTCTAAGGCAAGCGGGCTGTTTTTTGGGGACAGTGATTGATATAAAAAGGGAATTGTCAAATAAGTGGCATGCACAACTAAGTAGTTCAAGGATCTTTATTGACGTAAATATATTATTTTGATATATATCTAATTAGATAATTATAAAATAAGCAGGAAGGAGATTGAACGTTGCAGCTTAACAGAATCGTAGCATTTCATAAGACAATGGGGGACCCGACAAGAATACGCATTGTACATCTTCTTGCTAAAGGACCGCTTCATGGGCAAGCGATCGCTGGGAAACTAGGGTTAACACCACCAACGATTACACATCATTTAAATAAATTAAAAGATATTAATCTTGTTTATCAGCGGAGAGATAAAAACACAATTTACTTTTACTTAAACGAATCTGTTCTTCAGCACCAGGCAAAGGCACTTGTGAAAATGTTAGAAGAGGAGGAGGAATTAACCCTAATGGCAAATGATGATGCAGCCAAGGTCATAAAAAATTTTTTCGCAGCAGATGGTACGCTTAAATCAATTCCAGCACAAAGAAAGAAGAAGTTAATTATTTTTGAACATTTAATGCAAGGATTTAAAATAGGGGAAAAATATGAGGAAAAAGAAGTAAATGAATATATAAAAAAATATCACCAAGACTATGCAACCATTCGGAGAGAATTTATCATTAATCAATATATGTATCGTGATAACGGCATTTATGAAGTGAATCCAAAGGAAATGTGGGCAAAAAGCGAGTAAAGACCTTACTTTTTGCATGGCTGATTTCAAGATTAAATTGAAAAAAAACTCCTCACAGTTTTGTCTGTAGGAGTTTTTGTTGTTTCATATTAGTAAAAATCTGGCTTGCGATCTAAAAAGATCGGAATGGTTTTTCGTACTTGCTGAACTTGATCAAGATCGATTTCTGCCTGCAGGATCTGTTCGCCTAACCCTGCTTCTGCAATCACTTGTCCCCATGGATCAATGATCATGGAATGCCCTGCAAACTGATTATTAGGGTCACTTCCGGAGCGATTGCAGGCTACAATATAGCACTGATTTTCAATCGCTCTAGCAATCAGCAATGCACGCCAGTGATCAAGTCGTTTGAGCGGCCATTCAGCAGATACAAATAGAACCTCAGCACCTTCTAATACATGTCTTCTAATCCATTCGGGAAAACGAATATCATAGCAGATTACACCAGCAAATGTGCGATCTTCTAAAGAGAAAAGACCAGTATCGTGTCCGTCTTTCAAATATAGATGTTCGTCCATTAACTTGAATAAATGCAGTTTGCTGTATGTGTGAATAAGCTGTCCATCCTTTGCCAAAATAGGCATTGAATTATAAATGTCTTGCCCATTCTGATTGGCAACAGACCCTCCAATAATATGAATATCATTCTTCACTGCAGAATCTTGTAAAAATGAGATCGCTTCTTGGATATTAGCCAGCTGTGGAAGGTTTTGCAAGTCGTAGCCAGTTGTCCACAGTTCAGGTAGAACAATAATATCACTGCCAGATAAGCATGCGTCCATAATCATTCTATTGGCAGTTTCAAAGTTCGCCTGAGGGTCACCGAAAGTAATATCCATTTGCAGGCAGGAAATGTTCAATTTCATTTTCTTCCTCCTCATTCTTTTTGTTTATATCTTATTTGAATATGAAGAACATGTAAATTTAAAATGTAATTTTTATAAAGAAATGTAAGAAGATGATGGGAAAATGTCGAATCAGCATTAAAAATAGGTGTAAAAACTGTCGATTACCAATTATTTTGAAAAAATAATGTCTAATATTGCGAATCTATTTACAATAATAGAAATTCTTGTAATAATTCTTCAAGTGGCCATAAAAAAATAGTAGATAATGTAGAAAAGAAATAGGAGGAAATAAGGTTGTTTTATAGGAGAAAGTTATTATTGGAAATTCAGACGAAAAGGGAAATGATGATTCAATCTGCAGACAAGCATGGAATAAGCAGTGAAATAACGATCAGACACAGTCAAGAACTGGATAAACTTATTCTGGAATACCAATATAATCTGCAGCGGCAAAAAGAGCGAAGATTAGAAATTAGACTTCTTTTCAAACAGCTTATATTAAACTTGAAAAAACCGGCTGTATAGATCTCTTTAAGATATGGAGCTGAATATATGAAATATGTACATGCGAGGCGCCATTTACCGCATTAGCATGGTTAAATTGGCGCCGTAAAATTTTTAAATTAGAATAACTGTATTAATAAAATCATAAATAAAAGTCCAGTGATAAAGGAATAGGTGGAAGTGCGCTCATTCCCATCTCCATGACTTTCGGGTATAAGTTCTTTATAAATGATAAATAGCATGGCACCTGCTGCGAACGCTAACCCATATGGAACCAGGTTGGCAACATACGCCGTAAGGAAATAGCCTAACAAGCCAGATACAATTTCAATAGCACCTGTTAATGTTGCAATAATAAAAGCTTTTAACTTACTGATTTTTTGATTTACTAGAAACAATGCAACAAGAAAACCTTCTGGTGCATTTTGCAGGCCAATGGCAAATGCAATCAAGTTTCCGGTATCTTCTGTGCTTGATGCATAACTTACCCCTACTGATAATCCTTCGGGAATATTGTGAAGAGTGATAGCCGAGATAATGAGCAAGGCTTTTTCATCAAATTCGATTCCGCTTTTTGAATGCTCTAAATCAATATGAGGAATCCTTTTTTCTAGTAATGTCAATGTAAAGACACCTAAAATGATTCCAATTGCCAACGGTATAAAGCCCCCTAGACTAAGTGCTTCAGGTATAAGCCCCATAGTAGAAGCAGCCATCATAATGCCTGCTGTAAATGCAAGCAAGACGTCACGCCAGCGATGTGTTACCGAACCGCGCATAAACAGAATAATAAAGGCCCCAGCTCCTGTTGATAATGCGGAGAGTACACTTCCAAAGATGACTTCAGTCATTAAATTCACCTCTCCTTTTGTGTCAAAGGTATTTAATGTGAAAAATGAGTAAAAGAATATTAAGATAATTTTCAGTGTTGATTAAATAATAAACGGGCATTAGAAATGTGTAAGATCCTTTTATCATAATATCCTCAAAAGAAAAGAGCAATCAAAACATCTGCTCTTACAAAGCGGTCAAAGCAATACACGGACAGAAGATAGAAGGGAATATAATTCACCGTTACGCTAACAATCAAATAACTGCATTGTTGTCATTAGTATTCTCTGTTAAATGCATTGGCCAAGCATTATTGAAGGAAGGGCTTGAAAACTTAATGAAATCATATGCAAATGAATACATGATGGTGAAGAAAAAAAGCAGAGCTTCTTTTGCTCTGCTTCAATTCATTAGACATCAGAGGGAATTTCCTTCTTTGGAAGAAAGATATCAACCTGAGTGCCATAGTTCTCTTTACTGGTTATGAAGATCTCGCCTCCAAATGATTCAATAATCCTTCTGCAAACGACTAGACCAAGTCCAGTACCCATATCTTTTGATGTATAAAACGGCTGAAAGATTTTTTTAATTGCTTGTTCAGATATGCCCATGCCTGTATCAATGATTTTAATTTGGCATTTACTGTTCTTGGCAGATAATTTAATGGTCAAACTGCCCCCAGCTTCCATTGATTCAAATGCATTTTTAGTGATATTTAAAATGACTTGCTTCATTTGATCGTTTGTACCTACAACATATATAGGCTGATTCGGAAGCTCACACTGATAACTTATTCGGTTCATAAGAGCTTCAGAACGAATTAAAGGATCAAGGGTTTTAATAATTTTCTTTAAATCCATTATTTCATTTTTTTGTGCTGTTGGTTTCCCGAGAATGAGAAACTCACTGACGATCTCATTGATTCTATTAATCTCGTCATTAATGACAGAAAAATAATATTGGTCGGTAGAGTTTGTATATTTTTCACTTAATAATTGAACAAGTCCTTTAATGCCGGTTAGAGGATTGCGAATTTCATGAGCGGTACTTGCTGCAAGAGTCCCCACAAGCTCCAATTTCTGCAGCTCATTTTCCTTCTTTTCTTGCTGAGCCTGTCTTTTAAGCATAAAGTACTGAATAAAAACAAAAATGATATGAGTAATAATAAGATATTTTGCCAGTGAGGTCATCACTTGTTTATAAATATGCTCTGTATCTTTGCTCGGCATTTTTACTTCTAATTTCCATGGCAAGCTTTCAAGGGGAACAGAAATCTTTTCCTGTGAAAATTCGTTATTTGATTGAATATCGAAAATGAGTTCTTCCTCTGCATTTAATAAAGCTAAGCTTGTATTTGGAGTTAATACCTTCATAATATTTTCCATATAATCACTGCGCAGATGTGCGATAAGAATGGCATCTATCTCACCATTCTCAGAAAAAATTGGTTTCCCAACGCCAATTACCTTCTGTCCATTTATTAATTTTTCTTCTTTATTGGAAATAATTATGTCTTTTGTTTTGGTGATTTCTTCAATATATTCTGTTTCTGATAGATCTGCATTTTCTAAGTATGAATTTGAGCCCGTAATAATGGTTCCATTTTTATTGAGCAAATAGATTCCTCCATAACGGGGATCCATTCGATGAGCTTCTTGTAACAGATTCTCCAATTCATCTGCAGATTGATCAGTTCTAATCGATACGGATAAAATTTCTAACATAGTAAACGTCTCTGAGATAAATTGGTCCCAGCTTTTCTGATGAACAGATGCAATCCAATAGGTGTCTTCCTGCCTATTATGGTATTCCTCATCTGCTGACTGGTATAAAGAATATAGAACACCGATCAATGTGGGTAATAATACGATAAGACAATAAATGGCGATATTCTGATATTTATTCGTCATATGTTTACTCCGAACTTTCATAGATTTACATCATTTTTTATTATACCATTTTTTGGACGACTACGCTGAATGAAATAGAAAGGCTTACAACTAAGTAAAAAGTCCGATAAATCAGGTTCAGTAAATTGACATGCAGAACTTGCTTCCTTATAATTATTTTGATTTCAAGAAATTTTGTCTATTAATTTGTAAAGGATTGGAGTAAATGAGTTCTGAGAATATAAGCCAATCGCTGAAGTTATTTATTGTTCTTTCAAGAGCATACCGTTCAATTAATGAGCAGGTAAATAAAAGAATACAAACATATGGTTTGAATCCGACTGAATTTGCCGTTTTAGAGCTTTTATACCACAAAGGCGACCAGCCTCTTCAGCAAATTGGCGGGAAAATATTATTGGCGAGCGGCAGCATAACTTATGTTGTGGATAAGCTTGAGCAAAAGGATTATTTAAGAAGAGTTGCTTGTCCTAATGACCGACGAGTAACTTTTGCACAAATTACCGAGAAAGGGAAAGAATTCATTGAAAACATCTTTCCTGAGCATGAGCAGAAAATACATGAGATTATGTCTGTTTTGAGTGAAGAAGAAAAAGAAAGTGCTATTGAGCTGATTAAGCGCGTAGGACTATCAGTTGGAAAGTACTAATTTACCATGGCGAGCTCAGTCAGGAAGACGGGCTCGTTTTTTGCTTTATTTTAGTAGGACAAAAAATTGAGAATTAACTAAAAAAGAGAATTATAGCTATCTAAACGTTAGGCGAATATTTAGAACACAAAAAAAGGTAATAATAAAGGAATTTCACTGCTGCTGTCGAAATAAATTATGCTGTAGGATAGAGATCAAAAACAAAGAACTCTAAATTACATTCAGGAGACTAGCGGTTAAGTAACCAAATTATTGTCTCAGAACCAGCTTAACATTCAGAATTTTTAAAATGATAAAGGGGTGCTTAAAAGTGCGATTTGAAGATTATAAGTATGTTCGCCCAGATATTGAGGATGCAGGCAAGAAATTAGAAGCTGCAATAGAACAATTTAAAAGTGCTGCAACTATTGAAGAGCAGAATAAAGCGATGACGGATATCAATTCAATTCGGAATGATCTGGGGACGATGTCTAATTTGACGTATATTCGGCATTCAATTGATACAAATGATGAGTTTTATAAGGCTGAGCAAGACTTTATGGATGAAGTTCAGCCGCAGATTGAAGGATATATTACAAATTATTATGAGGCTTTAGTAAATTCACCTTTCAGAGATGAGCTCGAGAAAAAATGGGGGAATCAGCTATTTGATCTGGCAGATGCTCAGTTAAAAGTGTTTTCACCTGAAATTGTCTCCTATTTGCAGAAGGAGAACAAATTATCATCTGAATATACAAAGCTTATTGCGTCAGCGAAAATTGATTTCGAGGGAGAAGAAAGAACCCTCGCTCAACTAGATCCGTTTACAGAGTCAACGGATCGTGAAATGCGGAAAAAAGCTAGTAAAGCAAAGTTTGGTTTTCTTGCCGGGATCGAACAGGAACTTGACAGGATTTATGATGAACTCGTGCAGCTGCGGACAGAGATTGCACATAAACTAGGGTATAAAAACTTTGTAGAATTAGGATATCACCGCATGTATCGGACGGATTATAATGCGGAAATGGTAAAGAACTTCCGTGACCAGATCAAGGAATATATTGTACCGCTTGCTACTAAGTTAAAAGAGCGCCAGCGCGAACGAATTGGTGTTGAACAGCTTAAATATTATGATGAGGGATTTGTTTTTAGCACAGGCAATGCTGTTCCCAAAGGTGATCCAGATTGGATTGTGGCCAATGGACAAAAGATGTATGATGAGCTATCAGAAGATACAGGTAAATTCTTTGCTTTTATGAACGAAAACGGTTTAATGGACCTTGTTGCGAAAAAAGGAAAAGCTGGCGGAGGCTATTGTACTTATATTGAAAACTACAAGGCTCCATTTATTTTCTCTAACTTTAATGGAACTTCTGGTGATATAGATGTACTTACACATGAAGCAGGTCACGCATTCCAGGTTTACGAAAGCAGTCATTTTGAAATTCCGGAATATAATTGGCCAACCTTTGAGGCAGCTGAAATTCATTCAATGAGCATGGAGTTTTTTACATGGCCGTGGATGGAGAATTTCTTTAAAGAGGATACAGATAAATATAAGTTTTCACATTTAAGCTCAAGCTTATTGTTCCTGCCATATGGTGTTGCAGTCGATGAATTTCAGCATTGGGTTTACGAAAATTATAAAGCGACACCAGAAGAGCGAAAGCATGCTTGGAGAGAAATTGAGAAGAAGTATCTGCCTCATCGAGATTATGATGGAAATGAATATTTAGAGAACGGCGGTTTCTGGCAGCGTCAGGGTCATATATATAATTCGCCTTTCTATTATATTGATTATACACTCGCACAAATTTGTGCCTTCCAATTCTGGAAACGATCACGAGAAAACCACGAAAAAGCCTGGAAAGATTATTTGCACCTTTGCAAACTGGGCGGAAGCCTTCCATTCACAGGTCTTGTGAAAGAGGCAAACTTAATCTCTCCATTTGAGAATGGCTGTGTTCAATCGGTTGTTAGTGAAATTGATCAATGGCTATCTGCAGTGGACGATAAAGCTTTGTAATAAATGAAAAGAGCAGGCGCTATTTATGGCGCCTGCCCTTATTCGTATTAAAAGAAATACTAAACTTTAATCAAGATTTTATCATTTTCAAGAGCAGCATACAGACGTTTGCAATCTTCCTGGTCAATGATAAAGTCGGCAATGACATCTTCGAGCTGATCTTGGATCACTCTTCTGAGCGGACGTGCCCCAAACTTAGGGTCATAGCCTAATTGTGCCAGCTTCTCTTTCACAGTGTCATCAATTTGTAGTTCTATTTGCTGTTCTTTTAATGAATGAATTAGATCAGCAAGAAGTATTTCAGTTATTTTCAATAAATCTTCAGGCTGTAAGGATTTAAATTCAATAATGCTATCAAAGCGATTTAAAAACTCAGGCTTGAAAAATCCTCCTAAAGAATCTAAAATAGTTGCTTCATTTACAGCTGATTGTGCGCCAAAACCAACCTTTGTTTCTTTATGGCCGACACCAGCGTTACTCGTCATAATAATGACGCTATCCTTGAAGCTGACCGTTCTGCCCTGACTGTCTGTTAATCGTCCATCTTCAAGTATTTGCAGGAACATATGCTGAACATCAGGATGAGCTTTCTCTATTTCATCAAGCAGAATAATACTATACGGATTGCGGCGCACTTTTTCAGTAAGCTGACCAGCTTCCTCATGTCCGACATAGCCTGGAGGTGAACCAATAATTTTAGAAACACTATGTTTTTCCATGAACTCACTCATATCAAGACGAATCATGCTTTCTTTCGTTCCAAAAAGCACTTCAGCAAGTGTTTTAGTCAGTTCTGTTTTCCCAACCCCTGTTGGTCCAACAAATAAGAAAGAGCCAATTGGACGGTTCTTAGGTTTAAGACCAGCACGGCTGCGGCGGATTGCCTTTGCTACTTTCGAGACAGCTTCTTTTTGACCAATAACTTTTTTAGTTAAGTTATGTTCTAGATTTTGCATCTTAGACTTATCATCGTCTAATAGCTGTCCGACTGGAATGCCGGTTTTTTGCTCAATAATTTGCTGGATCAATGACAAATCAACTGTTAACTTTTCAGGATTAGCTGGGTCATTGAGCTTCTTCTCGAGAAGCAGCTCTTCCTCTCGAAGTTTGGCGGCTTCTTCATAATTTTCTTCTTTTAAAACCTGTTCCTTACGAATATGAATTTCTTTTAATTTTGTTTCCAGATCTTCATGTGGCTGGTGTTTTAATTCAAGATTGAGTTTTGATCCAGCCTCGTCCATTAAATCAATGGCTTTATCTGGAAGGAAACGATCCTGGATATAGCGATGTGACAAACGCACACATGCTTCAATGGCTTCTTGGCTAAATGTTACTTCATGATATTCTTCATATTTTGCTTTTAATCCTTGTAAAATCGATACGGCTTCCTCGATGGATGGCTCTTTCACATGAACAGGCTGAAATCTTCGTTCTAAAGCTGCATCCTTTTCAATTGTTCGAAATTCTTTTAAAGTAGTTGCACCAACTAGCTGCAGTTCTCCTCGTGCAAGGGCAGGTTTCAGAATATTGCCGGCATCCATAGAACCTTCTGCAGATCCTGCACCGACTAAGAGGTGGATCTCATCAATGAATAAAATGATATTTTTACGGTGCTGAACCTCTTGAATTAGCTTTTTCATTCTTTCTTCAAACTGTCCTCTAATCCCTGTATTAGAAACAAGAGAAGCAACATCGAGCAAGTAAACCTCTTTACCTTCTAGTTTTTTAGGAATTTCTCCATTAGCGATTTTCAGTGCCAGACCTTCAGCAATGGCAGTTTTCCCGACACCAGGCTCTCCAATTAAAACTGGGTTGTTTTTGGTGCGGCGATTGAGAATTTCTATTACGCGTTTAATTTCTTCATCTCGGCCAATGACCGGATCAATAAGTCCTGCCTTTGCCATATGAGTTAAGTTTCGTCCGAATTGATCAATAAAACCGCTCCTGTTTTGCTGGCGGTTAGCTTTTTGTGTATCAGATATATTTTCATTTTTCTTCATTTGATTAAATAATGAATCTAGAGGCATCCCATTAAATCCCGAAAAATACTGTGATGATGGACCAAAAGCAGGGAGTGCCTTTTGTTTTTCAGCTTCATAACAGCTATGGCATAACTGAAGCTTTGTTTCATTTCCATTTACCCGATACACCATTTGAATGGATGCTGTGTTTTGCTGACATTTTTGACAGTTCATAATAAGTTTCCCCCTTTTGACTTTGACTATCTTTGACTTTATTATAATTTGACCTTTATTGACTTTCAAGTATTTTGATTATGGTATTTATTTCATGCAGTTACTTGGCATTTAATTCAAGCCGCTGCTGCAACTGTTAAGTGACTAGCTCCAGTTTACTAAGATTGTACTTTAAGGGAGAGGAGATATTCATTACATAGGAATAAATGCTCGTCATTGTTTGTCCCTTTCAACATATATTTGAATAGGAGGGGAGAGATACTTGTGAAAACAAATTGGGCTGCTGCCTTTCAAATAGCTGCTGTATATGTAGGAACAGTCGTGGGTGCGGGGTTTGCTACAGGGAGAGAGATTGTTGAATTTTTCTCACGGTTCGGCTTATTTGGCTTAATAGGAATTTTAATGAGCGGATATATTTTTATTTTTATGGGCTCTAAAATGATGCGGATTGCTGCCCGCATCCAAGCAAAATCGTATCAGGAATTAAACGAATACCTGTTTGGCAGAGTATTAGGTTCATTTTTAAATGTTTTTATGCTAATCATGTTATTAGGTGTATGTGCAGTTATGCTATCAGGAGCAGGTGCTGTATTTGAAGAACAGCTCGGTATATCCAAGAATATCGGTGTCCTGATCACGATTGCCATTTCATTGCTGACCATTATCTGTGGGATTAAAGGGTTATTCGCCATTAATATACTCGTGGTACCGATGATGATTGCTTTTAGCTTTTTGATGATGTTATTTTCCATGCAGCTTCCTGACTTTTGGGAGAAACTAGTATACATTCCGTATACGGATGACGGCTGGAAGGCTGTCATTTCTCCTTTCTCATATACAGCTCTAAATTTAGCGCTTGCTCAAGCAGTACTAGTTCCTGTAGCTTCTGATATTAAAGATGATAGCAGTATTAAGTGGGGAGGCATTTTAGGAGGTGGGGCACTAACGTTAATTCTTCTATCCAGTCATGCTGCCTTGGTCATGCTTCCTGATTTAGAATCTTATAATATTCCGATGGCAGTTGTGATGAAAACATTGGCAGCTTCGTTTTATTGGATTTTTGTATTTGTTATTTATGGAGAAATTCTAACATCTGTTGTTGGAAATGCTTTTGGCTTGGAGAGACAAATTAGGCAATATATCAATGTGCCGGCGATCATAACTGTCTCTTTTATTTTTATTATCAGTTATCTTGCAAGTATGATTAATTATGGGACGTTACTTTCATATATGTATCCATTGTTTGGATATGTGAGCCTTGGTTTTATTATTGTTTTATGGATGAAACCCTTCCGTGGAGATCAATCATAAAGGGAGCTAAGAGAGAGAAAGGAAAAGGTCACATCCAAGCAGGATATGACCTTTTTGCCTTATTAATAAATGTTAACAAGCTAATATTAATCTTCCATGATTGTTGCAGCCATTTTTAAAAAGGCATCTTGATGCTGAGCACCAGTTTTTGAGAAAATCGAAATTTTAAAGTCAGCTTGATCATTGTGAACAATATAAGCTGAAACAGCATCTTCACCATTGTCTGCTGCAAAGCCTTTTGCGTTTTGGAAGGCATCTTCTTGAGGCGGCTCTACTGATTGTACATCTTCACTGACAGCTTCAAGCTGTGCAATTGTATTTTCCTCCAGCATAGCTTCATCCTGGCCTTCAGGAATAAGCTCAATTCTCATAAAATGTAGATCATCTTCTTTAAAATAAAGCACATCTTTATTTGGCTCTTCACCTGTTAACTCAAACTCAGGCAATACATATAGGGAATAGTCCATGTTCTCGCTTTTTGTAAGAAATGCAGTTTCTTCTTTCATTTCTCCATCTTGTTCAAATTGAAGATTTTGTTCCATTACTCGAATGGTTTGTTCATTTTCGTTTGCTTGGTCACTGTCATTTTCGCTTGAATCCTCTGCAGGTTCATCTGCATCTGATTCATCAGATGCATCATCGCCTTGTGTGCTATCTGTATGGTCCTGATGTTCTTCTGTTTCCGTATTCGTTTCTGCTGCACTATTGTCAGGTTCTTCTGCCTGATCTGCCGTGCCGCAGCCTGCAAGTAATAAAGCAAACAATAGACTCATGAATAGAAGCTTTAATGGTTTCATTTGTTGTAAGTCCTCCTAATGTAGTAATTATATGTTCTACTAAATATGACGTTTTTTTTGTTGTAAGGTTACAAAAAAAGATATTTTGCAGAAAATCATTAATCTATACGAGTGGAAATAATAAAAATAAAAATACATCAAATATTAAATGTGAGACAATGAGCATTGGAATACTGCGTTTCCAAACATATAAAAATCCCCAAAACAAGCCGCCAATTAATGCTGCTAGAGGTAGAATAATTTCACCAGAATAGAGAGAAACAGAAGCATAAAGCAGCGATGCTATTAGAATACTGGGAAAAACTCCGGCAAAGCGCATTAGCCTTTTTTGAACAAAACCTCTCCAAAATAGTTCCTCACCAGGAATGATAATAAGCAGCAT
Source organism: Bacillus mesophilum (assembly GCF_008923265.1). NCBI lineage: Bacteria > Bacillati > Bacillota > Bacilli > Caryophanales > Bacillaceae > Bacillus > Bacillus mesophilum. The sequence continues at coordinate 233,676 of NZ_WBOT01000001.1, forward strand.
AATAATATAGTGCCAAAGGTTGTCTGGCGAAAAATCACGATAAAGCCGAGCGGCACTTTTTTCAATAGGCAGCCCAATTAGCTGCATTAAATGGAAGCCTGTCCAGAAAACAGCAAACAATAGGATACCAGACAAAATTCCATAGAAAAGATATGTCCAAAAGGGCTCCTCATCTTCAACATCTTCATTTAAGATCGCATAGCTGATTAAGAAAAGCATAGTGGCTGAAAATATGTACCAAAACACACCCCGATCGGAAAAAGTAAAGTACATAAGACCATGTGCGAGAATAAGTGCAAATAATAGCCGGATATCTCGGAATATGTCAGTCACTGATAGTATAACCTCCTTTCCTCAAAAGAAAACCAATCCTTATTTTAACGCACTTCAGCTTCAAGCGGAAGTCTTGCGCATGATTACATTTGAAAAATCCACTTAAAATGGAACAAACAAACAGTATAACGAAATGTATGGTTTGGAAAAATACGTGCATCGGTCATAGAAAGGAGGTTTTGAAATGACGAAGCAAAAACGCGAAAAAGAACGTGCCTGGACAATAAGAAAACAAGACCAGCATCCACATGGAAAAGTAAAATCATTTAAAGAATTATCGCAGGGGAAAGATGAATCATAATCAATATTTTAACTATGGTATACGAAGAGAAACCCTGCCATTTTGACAGGGTTTCCATTGTTTTATTTGTTTAGTATGATCAAGCTTTAATTATTCATTTACAATCTTATAATTTTTATGGTTGACGACTGTTCTTTGTTCCAGCTCCAGATCGCGATAATTATCCATATAAGTTAAATCAACAATAACAGAATTTTCATTGACCTTCTCGACGATTCCCTGTAAGCCTTCACGGAATTCAATTATGTTTCCAACTTCAGCCTTTTTCAACAGCTTCTCCCCTTTTCTTGCCAAATTCATGTAGATTTATTTTATATTTTGCACTATAATATTCAATTCGTAAAGAATTTTATCTATATTTCGTTAATTCATTAGCGATTGCCTATAATGGTTAAGGAGTGTTAAAGATGGACGCACAGTATATCAATGAGATTTTAGATAAACTAAAGAATGGAGAGCTATCAGAATACTATGTGAAAAAAGAGGATTTTCTGCCCATTAGAAGCATTATTGTAAATAGAGAGGACTTTAAACACTTTCGTGGAATCGCTCAAAGAAGCGGGGATGTTTTGTATCATTATCTCCCGGAACCAAGAAGCTAAATATGGAAAAGGATATAAGCGGGAAGGTCTCCTATAGGCAGTGGACTGAAAGGAAGCCATCCCGTTTTTTAAATACAAACAGAGATTAAAAATGAGCAGCTAGGAGGAATATTCGGCAAAGATGTTGTAGGAATACAGTATAAGAGCCATTAAACAACTGACTTGTCTTATATGCTTGACGATCAGAAATTTTTCCTTTAAATTTCCTCTAATTTATCTATCTTTAATGTGCTGATAAGCCTTTTTTGAATATACTTTTAAGCCCTCTACAATTGCTTTCATCGATTCTTTGTCATTGATTCCTTGAAGACCGTACGTATAAGTGCTTCCTATTTGTTTAATCCAAACAATAGTGCCGAGAATGCGCATCTTTTGATCATTAAGGGTGAAATGCACTTCATATAATTCATTTGACATGAGTTTTGTTTCAGCATACAATTTGAGGCCATTAGGACTCATATCAGGAATAATGATGGCAATCGGCTCACTATCCTGTTGCGGTTTCTGTATAAAACCGGGGATCGGACTTCGAAATTGAAAGCGAAAACCTTCATCACGTTTATATCTCATCATTAAAACCACTCCTCTTTTTCTCATGTCTTAATTTTCCTAAAATAATATCGAAAAGAAAAGTAAAATTCAACATGTTCAAAAAATATACAAATCTACTTTAATTTTCGGAATTAATAGATTAATATAAAATTAGAACTAGTAATTGTTTACAATAAATAAAAAATGAGGAACTTTTTATTTTGCCAGCACCAATGGAATGGCATTATTAAGACTGAGGAATTCACTGAAAAATAATTTCAGAATAATAAGGAAACTGTTATAAGCTATAATAGGTAATTCTCAAGGAGGGCTTATGGAAAAACTAGCAAAGTTAAAATCAGAAATTTCAAAAGTGATTGTAGGGAAGGAAGAAGAAACAGAATTATTAACCATTGCGCTTCTCTTTAATGGCCATATCCTGCTGGAGAGTGTACCAGGTACGGGAAAAACCCAGCTTGCAAAGTCATTTTCCAGATGTATAAATGGGGAGTTTTCCAGAATACAGTTTACACCAGATGTACTTCCGAGTGATGTAACAGGCATACAGTTTTTCAATCCCAAAACGCACGATTTTGAATTGCGCCCTGGTCCAATTGTTGCCAATATTGTTTTGGCGGATGAAATTAACCGCGCAACGCCAAGGACACAGTCTAGCTTACTAGAGGTTATGGAAGAAAGACAAGTGACGATTGATGGAATATCTGTCAAAGTTCAAGAACCTTTTATGGTGATAGCGACGCAAAATCCAGTGGACTCACAGCAAGGGACATTCCAGCTTCCTGCTGCACAAATGGATCGTTTTTTATTCAAATTGGAAATGAGTTATCCGAGTTTGGAGGAAGAAAAGAAAATACTGCAAAATGGCCGGGCAGGATCATCAGCTGCAGTGATTGAAATGATCTTAAACCATGAAGAAATTATGCATATGAAAAATGAAGTACAGCAAATCAAAATAAATGAGGCAATAGAAGAATATTTACTGGAAGTTATACGAAAAACAAGACAACATCCAGATATTGATCTGGGGGCTAGTCCGCGTGCTGCATTAGCCTTGATGAGAGCTGCACAAGGACGTGCTTATATTCAAGATAAAACCTTTGTGACACCTGATGATATTAAACACATGGTTCCCTTTGTGCTCGGCCATAGGCTAATTTTGTCAACCGAGGCGTCATTAACAAAAACAATGACAAATGTACTGGAGGATGTGCTTGAATCAGTGCCAGTACCTGTAGAAACAGGTAGTCTTTAATGAAGCAATGGAGGAAATATACCGTTGAGGATCATTATTTTTCAGTTACTGGGCTAATAGCGATTATCTTATTTTTTGCATCACTTTACTTTCATTCATGGCCGGTATTTTTCGCAGCCGTAATGTTCATCATTTTAAGCTATAGTAATGCGAAGTATCTAAAGCTTGCTGGAAAAAAACTTATCTTTCATGATCAAAAGCGCAGAGACAAATTTTTTCCTGAAGAAAGCGGTGAATGGGTCCTGCACTTTGAAAATCAAGGCGTTCCTATATTGAAAGGCGAGCTGCTGATCTATTTTGATGATGTGGTTTCACCTTCTGATGAAACATATGTTCCAAGATTATCTATTTACGAGATTAGCATTCCCTTTTCGATTAATTTCAGGCATAACAATATCATAAAAATTCCCTTTATTGCCAGAAATAGAGGAATGGCTAAAATCCGGAAGATGGAGATCCATATTCCTCATTTTTTTGGTCTAGGGGAAACTGTACTTGAATATAACCAGCTGATGATGCAAGAAGCTCTCGTTTATCCACAGACCTTGAATGTGAAAAATAAAAACGCCTTGATGACAGATCGGCAGGGAGAATCTGAAACTCCTTATTCCTTATTTGAAGATTTATTAGCTCCAGCTGGAACTCGTGATTATAATCGTTCAGACAGCTTTAATCGAATCCATTGGAAAGCAAGCGCGAGAAAGCAGGTATTACAGACTAAAATCTTTGATAAGGTGGCAGAAACAGGCTGGAATCTTTCTATTAATATTTCAGACCGCCATTCAATTACCGGAGAAATAGAGGAATTATTAAAAAGTACAGCTGACTTAGCCTATTATTTTGTGCAAAAGAATATCCCTTTCTCTTTATGTATTAATATCCGGAAAGCAGGCAATACACCCTTTTACTACATTGCTGCGGGAACCGGCAAGGAGCATTTGCAGAAGGTTTTAGAAATGCTCGCACTCGTAGATACACATGGTTCCATTTACCCTTATGAAAAAATGCTGTCTTTTTATTCTCGCCATCTTTCTGTTCAGCCGTTTTTTTTACATGGGGGCAGAGAACCAAAGTATGATGATTCACTTCAGGCACTAGTACAAAGAGGGGTATCGATTTATGATCTGCTGATTCAGGGTGAAAATGCAGCAATTCATAAGAAGACGATCGTGAAAAGAAAAGTGGTGTTATCATGAAATCTTCTCTGTTGAATCATTTCATTCTACTACTGACAGAAATCCTTTTTGGAAGCATGCTGATTTGTGTTTATTACACACTGGCAAATGACTATTTTTCTTTAGGATTATTATTACTGATTCTTGTGCCTGCTGCTTTCTTGTATTTATGGCTGTCAGAGCAATATTCGGACAAAGGAAACAACCTATTCTTCATCATTGTATTACCCTATATACTTCTGACCGGAATTTTATTCGGATTTCCTGTCATTCTGCTGATTGGCCTGTCTTTGCTTTTGTTTTGGCGTTCAGCTGTGGCCATCAGAAACAAGGATAGTGAACAGACGGGATATTGGCTATTAATGACTTTTGTTATTGGAGGAGTCCTGTTATTTGTCGCTCAACTGGAAACAACCGCTAACAGCAGTCAGATTGTAAGCATCATTATTCTTCAGATGGCCGTCTTTTTAATTGGAGGTTTTATAAGAAGATTATTGCCGGCAGAAACAGAACAGCAAGAAAAAAAGCAATTCACCAAGTATTTTTTCTATATTATTGGCAGTATAACGTTGATTACAGCCTTGCTTACTGCAGGTATGAACGTGATTAAGTGGCTTTTCTATCTATTATTAGAGGGCGTTGCAGCTATTGGCGGACTTCTGGCGGCTCCATTGTTTATGTGGAGTGAAGGGAAAGAGGCGGATGTGGAGCTTCAAGGGCTGCCTGAAGATACTACTCAGGATCTGCAAAATGACATTATCTTTGATGCTGCTGAAGAATCAGCTCGAGAACCCTTTGATCCTACAATCCTCTTTTATATCTTATTCATAGGCGCTTGCATTCTTCTATTTTATTTTGTCATTAAAAAGTCGAAATCACAGCTTGTTGCTCATTCTGCTGAAAATGCTGCTTTTTCTATGACAACATCAGCTGATGAGAAGGAGCCTAAAGGTAAAATACAGTGGAATACTTCTGCCCCGGATCATGTCATTCGCAAGGAGATTTATCAGTTTGAAAAGTATGCGGGCAAGCTTCATTTAGGAAGAAACGATTATGAGGCCATTGGTGAGTGGTTTCAAAGAATTGGGATAACAGATAGCAGAGAACTCATTTCGATTTATGAAAAGGTTAGGTATGGCGATCAATTGGGTACACCAAAAGAGTATAAAGTTTTTAAAGAATATATAACGAAGAAAAAGGCAGAAATGAAAAAAATTCATAAGCAGCTTGAAAAAGAAGGGAAAATACCTTCGAACTCTATAAAGAATAAAGTATTTTCGAAATTCTTAAGCAAGAAAAAGCATTAATATGATCACAATTCTGCAGAATGAAAACCATCCTGCAGGACTATGATCAATAACAGGTTTTTACTTTGTTTACTTTATTCAAAAGTGAACAGGTTATATTAAATTATTCTCAGCTGCTGCAGACATTCCAGAGCACAAGCTATCATATAATTGTAAAAAATGAAAGGCTGGCGATGAAATGAAACGGGAGCTGGAGAAGGCGCTGCGTGTGAAAAGTTTGTCACAGGAGATTATCCGGGAACTGCTTGAAGATCGAATTTCTTACAAAGAGGAAGATTTAAGGCAGGTTATTGAAGTGCTTGCTCGATCAGTAAATGAATTGACCGACTTATATTTGGAGCGCAGCTATGATCATGAAGTGGTTTTAAAAGGTACAATTATGAAAATGAGAACAGGTTTAAATACTGTAAAGATGAAAAAAGAAATCATTGGAAAATGAAAGCGGTTAACGCAAAAAATCTCTCTGTAAACATGAAAAAATAAAGCATTTCCATTGTATAAAAAGGGGGGAAATGCTATTCTTTTTTTGAGGTATAGGTTGTCTGACACTTAAATGTTTAGTGATATAAAACTTTGTTTTATCATACATGAATAAAGTTTCTAGGGGAAAAATAAGACAGAGATAGTCTAACAGGCTTGACCGAAAAATCATCCTGCATAAATATGATTTATTGTCTTATCTATTTAAGTTAGTGAGACAACTCAAATTCACTATTTTTTATGATAAAGGAGACTGAACAAAATGGTCGAAAAACAATTTAAAGTAATCGCGGATACTGGAATTCACGCACGTCCTGCAACATTGCTTGTACAAGCTGCAAGCAAATTTGATTCTGACATCAACTTAGAATATAAAGGGAAAAAAGTTAATCTTAAATCAATCATGGGTGTTATGTCTCTAGGTGTGGGCCAAGGTGCAGACATCACAATTAGCGCAGCTGGGGCTGATGAGCAAGACGCTTTAAACGCGTTAGAAGAAACATTGAAAAAAGAAGGTTTGGCTGAATAATGAGCTTTTTACAGGGGATAGCAGCATCAAGCGGTATTGCGATTGCAAAGGCATACCGCTTAGTTGAACCTGATTTGTCTTTTGAGAAAAAGACAGTCAATGATACTGCTGAAGAGATTGCACGTTTTCAATTAGCTCTTTCCACATCTAAGGGTGAATTGGAAGTAATTAGAGATAATGCAAATGTACAGCTTGGTGCAGATAAAGCAGCGATTTTTGATGCTCATTTGCTTGTTTTGAGTGATCCGGAATTAATCTCACCGATTGAAGATAAAATCAGGAGCGAACAAGTGAATGCGGAAGTGGCACTTAAGGAAACTTCTGATATGTTCGTTACAATGTTTGAACAGATGGATAACGAATATATGCAAGAGCGTGCTGCGGATATTCGCGATGTAACCAAACGTGTTCTTGCACATTTGCTTAATGTGAAAATTGTGAATCCAAGCATGATCAGTGAAGAAGCAGTAATTATCGCAGAAGATCTAACACCTTCTGATACGGCACAGCTTAACCGTGAATTTGTTAAAGGATTCACAACTGATATCGGCGGAAGAACTTCACATTCAGCCATTATGGCAAGATCAATGGAGATTCCTGCAGTTGTAGGAACTAAATTCTCAACTAGAGATATTGAGAATGGTGATATTGTTATTGTTGACGGTATTAAAGGGCTTGTACATATCAACCCAACTCCTGAAGTGATCGCTGAGTATGAAAATGAAGCGCGCAAATACGAAGAGCAAAAGGCTGAGTGGGCGAAGCTTGTTAATGAAAAGACCGTTTCTGCTGATGGTCATCATGTAGAGCTTGCAGCTAATATTGGCACACCAAAAGATTTAGAAGGTGTTGTTAATAATGGCGGCGAAGCGGTTGGCCTATACCGTACTGAATTCTTATATATGGGCCGGGATAACCTGCCAACTGAAGAAGAGCAGTTCGAATCGTATAAAGCCGTTCTAGAGGGAATGAAAGGGAAACCGGTTGTTGTCCGCACATTGGATATCGGCGGTGATAAGGAGCTTCCTTATCTTGACCTGCCGAAGGAAATGAATCCATTCCTTGGATTCCGCGCCATCCGCCTTTGCTTAGAAGAACAAGATATGTTCAGAACACAGCTGCGCGCACTTCTTCGTGCTAGTTCATATGGAAACTTAAAGATCATGTTCCCAATGATTGCAACTCTTGATGAATTTAGAGACGCTAAAGCGATTCTTTTAGAAGAAAAGGAAAAGCTTGTTTCTGAAGGCGTTAAGATTTCAGATGAGATTGAAATCGGTATTATGGTTGAGATTCCATCAACTGCAGTTATGGCTGAGCAATTTGCTAAGGAAGTTGATTTCTTTAGTATTGGAACAAACGACCTAATTCAATATACAATGGCTGCAGACCGTATGAATGAAAGGGTAGCTTACCTGTATCAGCCATACAATCCTGCGATTCTTCGTCTTGTTAAAATGGTCATTGATGCTTCTCATAAAGAAGGTAAATGGACAGGCATGTGCGGAGAAATGGCTGGAGACGAAACAGCTATTCCATTATTATTAGGATTAGGTCTAGATGAATTTTCAATGAGTGCTACTTCCATTCTTAAAGCACGTTCGCTTATCAGCAAACTGAATAGAACAGAAATGGAAGCTTTAGCATCTCAAGCATTGCAGATGAATACCGCTGAAGAAGTTGTTCAAGCTGTTAAAACTGCAACAATGGCTTAAAGAAAAGAAAGTGCCTATTTTTATTAAAAGAAGTTTATGAAAAATAATAAAGGGAATAGAGAGGTAAGCTCTTAGTAAGCTAAGCAAGCTGAAATTTTTCTCATTTTCCCCCCTTTTTAAACTGGCCAGCTATTTGGTCAGTTTATTTTTTTGTGCAATATTGATACTGAAAACCTATTTCAACATTATTGCTGTTTGAATGGGTTTAATTTCTCCTTTATAAGGACAGTTTATTGAAAAAGGAGGATTTTAACATGAGAAAAATTGGGTGCGTAATTACTATCTTGTTAACATCAATGATTCTTAATGCTTGTTCTTTTGGTTCACCGGAATCCATTGTCAATAAGCATGCAGAAGTGATGCTGACAAAAGAGAATGAACTGCAATTTCGCTTTAAAATGAATGAAAAGATGCTAGAAAATAAAGAAATGTACAAAGTGAGAGTGACCATTCATAATCAGGAGCTAGCAGCAGCAATAGGGGAAGAACAAATCATGTACGGAGCAGATGAAGTGGCATCTGGCCGATTGATTGCTGCTGATGAAGAGAACGGCAATTTTATTTATATGAACCCGCTTCCTCTCTTAAAAGATTTACATGTCTTTGATATAGAAGAGATGATCGTAAACGGCAATGCCATTTCTGTTGAAATGATTTCAGAACATGAAGTAATTGCCAAAACATATTTAAACCAGTTTTGGTCTCAAATATAATATTTACGCAAAAAGTAATGAGTTCCTTTCAGTTTAAACCCTTCTAGGATAAATGGTAAAATAGAAGAAAAGTATGAAAGGATGAAAAAGTTGAAAAACATAGAAAATACAGTGATCGGCTTTATCGGAACAGGGGTAATGGGAAGCAGCATGGCAGGGCATTTATTAAAAGCCGGATATCCATTAATCGTTTATACAAGATCCAAGGAGAAAGCAAAATCACTTTTAGAAGAGGGAGCAGAATGGGCAGCTACGCCTAAAGATCTTGCTCAGAAAGCAAACGTGATTATTACAATTGTTGGCTATCCGCATGATGTAGAAGAAGTCTATCTAGGTGAAAATGGTTTAATTCCGAATGGCAAAAAGGATACATACTTAATTGATATGACAACATCAACACCTTCTTTAGCAGAGCGTATCTTCCAGGAAGCCGAATCAAAGGGAATGAAGGCGATTGATGCCCCAGTATCTGGCGGAGACATAGGGGCAAAGGAAGCTAAGCTGACCATTATGGCTGGCGGTAAAGAAGATGACTTTGATAAAGTAAAGCCGATTTTTGAATTAATGGGTCAGAATATTGTTTATCAGGGTCCAGCAGGTTCGGGGCAGCATACAAAAATGTGTAATCAGATTGCCATTGCATCCAACATGATTGGTGTGAGTGAAGCCATTGTTTATGCTGAAAAAGCTGGCTTGAACCCAGAACAAGTTCTAAAGAGTATTTCAGCAGGTGCTGCCGGCAGCTGGTCATTATCGAACCTGGCTCCCCGTATGACGAAAGGTGATTTTGAGCCAGGCTTTTATATCAAGCATTTTATTAAGGACATGAATATTGCCTTGGAAGAAGCTGAGCGAATGGGCATGATGACACCAGGATTGTCCTTAGCTAAAAAAATGTATGCCGAGCTTGCTGAAAAGGGAGAAGAAAATAGCGGTACACAAGCGTTATATAAATGCTGGCAATAAGTTATTTTAGGTATTTAAGAACCTCTTCAGGCCAAAAATAAGATGACCAACATAAGAGGAGGTTCTTCATAATGGTGAAAAAAGCCAGCAAAAATAGACCAGATCAAAAAAATAAAAAAGGCTTCGATTCAGCTGTTACAGATACGGAATTTGCTCATGAATTAGGAAGTGCTGCTGCTAATAAGGAGCATCACAATAAAGCAAAGAAAGAGAAAGTACCTAAAAATAACGGGAAATTCAAAGGATAATCAAAAAAACTGCCAATTGGCAGTTTTTTTAAATGGCTTTTAAGTAATGTTCAATTCGATCTAACCCTGTTTTTAAGGTTTCTAATGAATAGGCGAAAGAAATCCTAATATATCCTTCCCCATAAGAGGAAAATGCGCTGCCTGGCACTGTTGCAACACCAGCTTTTTCAACAAGATCCAGTGCAAAATCAAATGAGTTAAGAGAAACAGCAGGAATTTTAATAAAGAAGTAAAATGCACCGTCAGGCTTTACCACATCCAGTCCCATATCCTGAAGTCGGCTGTAAACATAATCTCTCCGCTTTTCATATTGTATTCTCATTGGGTGTGCATCATCTTTGCCAGCTGTTAACGCTTCAAGGGCAGCCATCTGTGATATAGAGGTTGCGCAAGTTGCATTATACTGATGAACCTTAAGGATATGCCTGCAAATGGAAGCTGGAGCAAACAGCAAGCCTATTCTCCAGCCTGTCATAGAGTGTGATTTGGATAAGCCATTAATAATTATAGTTTGCTCTTTTAAAATAGTGCCAATCGAAAAATGCTTCTTTCCGTAAACAAGCTCACTGTAGATTTCGTCTGCAAGAATAAATATATCCTTTCCCCGTACAAGTTCAGCAATTTCGGTCAGTTCTTCTTTTGTTAAGCTGACTCCTGTTGGATTGGATGGGTATGGGAGAACGATACAGCGTGTTTTGTCGCTAATATGTTCTCTTATTAAGTCAGCTGTAAATCGGAATTGATTATTTGTTATATCGGCGTAGACGGGAACAGCCCCGCATAATTTAACGATTGGTTCATACCCAGGATATACTGGTCCCGGTAAAATGACCTCGCATCCCTCCTCCAGGATGGTTCTGAACGTAATATCAATCGCTTCACTCGCTCCGATTGTAACGATTACTTCATCTTCAGGCTGATAGGATAATTCGTATTTCTCTTTCACAAAAGCACTAGCTGCTTTTCGCACCCTCAAGTCCCCAGCATTATGAGTATATGTAGTAAAGTTATCTTCAATCGCTTGTTTCCCAGCTGCTTTTACATGAACTGGAGTTGGAAAATCAGGCTGGCCAATCGTTAAAGATACCATATCTTTTGTATCGGCCACTAAATTAAAAAATTTTCTAATCCCCGAAATTTCAATTTCTTTTACCCTTTGATTGATCAAATGTTCCAATGATTTCACCTCACGCTTAATTAATGATATTTTAACGCAGTTTTTCTGACAGTGAAAGCAAATAAAGAATAATTGTGCGGTTTTAGCCAAACTGCTATGAGGGTAAAAGGAAAATTGAATTACAGAAGTTATAAGAAAAAGCAGAGCAGCCATAATTGGAGGGAGGAGTCCTGATAATATTTTAAAACAGTAGCATTATTAATTGTACGAATAAAATGTAGTCATAATAAAAGATAAAGCTATAAAGTTACATCGGAGTGTTTAATTGTTCTTTTATGTAAAAAAACCTGGTGAGACACATCACCAGGCTGAGCTTTAACTATTAAATTGTGATCTTTATTTAATAACCATAATCCCAATCTACTTCATCTTCATGCCAAAGAGCTGGGGATATGGTTCCGTAATTGATCATCTTATTGTCAATTTTTGTATTGCAATTTTCACATCCGCATTGTTTCTTTATGTCTTCATATACTGATTGATCAACATCTTCGATAATCGTTACTGACTGGTCCACACGGTAAAGGATTGCTGTTCCTTTCATTGGTCCAATACACCTCTTTACTTAAATTATGATTAAAGTTTTAACCTTATCTTCATTGTATGTCTGCACTGAATGTAAGTCTATAATATTGTGAGTAAGTTCACATAATTATCATACTTTTGAATGAGATTTTTAACTTTAAAAAACATTGAAATCATGTAAGATTACCCTTAACATATATAATGTAATAATAATGGTAAACTTTCGAATGGAGGAAATTAATTTGAATGCAACTCTAGAAAAAGAAAATCTGCACACTCATCCTGAATTCGCTGGTTTCTGGATCCGTTTCGCAGCTTATCTCATTGACAGTTTAATAGTAGGCATCCCGCTATCTATGCTTGGAATTGTCATATTTATGCTTTCACTTGGCACATCTGATGCCATGTTGATATTGATGAATGATCCATATATTGAGACGTTAACAGCAGAACAGGAAATGGACCTCATTATTCGTTATATTGTTTCTTTGTTTGCAATCATCGCCATTTCATATATTGTATCAATTGCCTACTTTGCTGGTCTGCACGCTTCTAAATGGCAGGGAACAGTTGGCAAAAAGCTTCTTGGACTAAAGGTTAGTGATATACAAGGCAGAAGAATTTCATTCTGGAGAGCCTTAGGGCGTTATGCGGCTATGAGTTTTCTGTCTGGTATTTTACTGATCGGTTATATAATCGCTGCTTTTACAGAAAAGAAACAAGCCTTGCATGACCTCATTGCAGGCACTATTGTTTTAAAAAAATAAAAATTATTTTATCGTTGAAAGCTGTCTGTTAATGATGCAGTACAGCTTTCATTTTTTTATTTACAAAATAAGATAAGAAAATTTACGTAAACGATATAATTATTTAAAAGGGTATATGCTCTTTTTATGGAATATATATGGTAGAAAAGGAGCGTGACATCATAATCATTATCACTGATAAGATTCAGGGATATTAGCCGGTGAAGAGAAATATACTTATACATATTTAAGACTGTACAATTATAAATTTAGAGGGGAGCTTTACGAATGGGTGCAGAAAAAGCAGTTCAGGATAAACATCAGCATAGCTCATGGAAGCTGTATTTAACGCTGCCGATTATTTCATGGGCATTATACGATTTCGCGAATACCATTTTTTCATCTAATATCAATACTATTTTCTTTCCATTCTACTTGCAGGAGGTTGTGGGAGAAAACGAGGTTCTAGATCAAATAGCCAGTACTTTTATTTCTTATTCTAATGCAGTCGCCAGTTTCTTCCTGGTCATATTTTCACCGCTCTTTGGGGTAATGATTGACCGAACAGGCAAAAAGAGAAAATATGTCATTATATTTACTTTAATTTCCGTAGCTGCAACCTTCTTAATGGGAGTATTTGCAAGCTCGCAAATCGAAGGAAGTATTTGGGGACTGCCGCTTAGCTTAGCGCTAGTTGTTGTCAGTTTTGTCATAGCTAAATTCTTCTTCCATTCCAGCTTGGTTTTTTACGACACAATGATCTCAGATCTTGGTGAGAAGAAAGATATTCCTTTAATTTCAGGATTTGGAGTAGCAGTTGGGTATATTGGTACATTAATAGGGTTAACTGTTTATTTATACGTTGGAGATAGCGGTTTTCATCGGGCATTCATTCCTACTGCATTCTTATTCTTATTGTTTTCATTGCCATTATTCTTTTTTGTAAAAGATAAGCCGATTCCAGTAAAAGATGTCAAGAAAGCTTCATTTGTATCAGGGTACAAAGAAATTTATAAAACATTTAAGGAAATGAAGGCGCACAAGGCGATTTTTACATTTATGATTGCATACTTCTTCTTAAATGATGCGATTTCAACAACGATCGCAATGATGGCTGTATATGCAAAAGCCATTATCGGCTTTTCAACTGGACAATTCATATTGCTCTATTTAGTTTCAACGATTTCCAGTATTATTGGATCTTTTATTTTTGGCTATGTAACTAAAGCAAAGGGATCTTATCAATCAGTAAAGTATGTTGGGATTATTCTTCTTATTGCATTGATCATTGGAACTTTTGCTGTCAATGAGCCGATGTTCTGGATCGCAGGAAGTATGTTTGGTGTTGCCTTAGGTTCTATGTGGGTAACGACAAGATCGTATATTGTTGAACTGACACCTGAAAATAAAAGAGGCCAGTTTTTTGGATTATTTGCTTTTTCGGGAAAAGTATCTTCAATTGTTGGTCCATTCTTATACGGAACGATTACACTGGTGTTTGCTGACTATGGAGATATTGCCAGCAGACTTGCGCTAGGCTCACTCATTATTTTGACGGTTATAGGATTAATTGTTCACTCAAGAATCAAACAAGAAGCTGTTTAAGCAGGCGTTTATCGCCTGCTTTATTTTTGCTGTCCTAAAGTTTCCATTTATATTTGCCAACCATAATGGCTTTTTTTAGTGGTGGTTAGTGTAAATCATTTTCTTCCAAAAAAAATAAATAAAAGTGAAGTTATATTCATGGTATATTAATAGGTATAAATATTTAAATCATAAGTACTATTAGTCTCAGACATTAATACTCAGGAAGGGCGATTGAGCCATGGATCAAACAAAAGGCATTTTATTAGAAAGCGGAACGAATGAATTGGAAATCGTTGAATTTTCAGTAGGAAAAAATAAATTTGGAATTAATGTAATTAAAGTAAAGGAAATTATTAACCCAGCACCCATTATTCCAATTCCCCATGCACATCAGAATGTAGAAGGAATTATTGAATTACGGGGAGAAGTGCTGCCTGTCGTAAATGTTGAAAAGGCATTAGGCCTGCCAGCTTCTGATCATCCTGAAACGGATAAATTTATTGTAACCGAATTTAATAAGCAAAAAATTGTGTTTCATGTTCACAATGTAACGCAAATACACCGGATATCCTGGAATCAAATTGAGAAGCCTTCTGATATGTATCAGGGCAGCAACAGTCCAATTATTGGTGTAATAAAGCTAAATGGAGAAATGGTTTTACTGTTGGATTTTGAAAAAATCGTTACTGAAATCAATCCTGAATCAGGTATCAATATTCAAAGGGTTCAAAAGCTCGGCAAACGTGAGCGTTCAGATAAAAAGCTGATAGTTGCTGAGGATTCCCCGCTATTGCGTAATTTATTACACGATACGTTAAAAGAAGCTGGTTTTGATCAAGTCGAATTTTTTGAAAATGGACAAGATGCCCTACGTTACTTAGAGTCACTTACTGCTGCTGGCAAAAAAATAGAAGATGAGGTTCAGCTGGTTATTACGGACATTGAAATGCCGCAAATGGACGGTCACCATCTAACAAGAAGGATTAAAGAGGACTCCAAGCTGTCTAAGCTTCCTGTTGTTATTTTTTCTTCTCTTATTACAGATGATCTTCGTCATAAAGGGCAAATGGTTGGAGCAGATGCACAAGTCAGCAAACCGGAAATTGCCGAGCTGGTTTTATTAATTGATAAGCATGCATTGTAATACGGTGTTTTCCTAAACCTTTTAATAAAACAACATAAAAAAGCAAAGGAACGCACCTTTGCTTTTTTTTTGATTAAAAATAACTTTGCCCAAGTTTTTTAAATACTGGTTTGGCATATTCCTTTTTTTGTGGCCGAGAAGTTGTATCGTGTTCAGCCAATCCGGTATAAAAGATCAGAAGCTGCTTTGCGGCATTTAGCGAAATAGCAGAACGGGGATTTCTAATGGATTGATCTAATTTACCTAGATGCGGAAGATCTAAAAAATCCTGTTTTGAAGGCGGTAGATGAAACGTGTAGTTGCCGCATTTCACTAATACGTCAGACTGCTGCTGGCTATATTTAGGGTTTGCTGAAAAATGTAATCCAACTTTTTCTGCCAAACCTTCTTGAATCATTTTTTGGAGAGCAACCTGTTTTAATTTATATAGAAATTTAGGGTTCGTTGCTGTTTTAGCATGACGATTAACCGTGAAGATAGCTTGAGAGAGGTTATCAACCGTTGGCTGCAGTTGAGGATTGTGCTTCCTGTCTGAATTCAAATTCTTAATCTCCTTCCATAATTATACGGGGTATATTTCTATTATACCCCGTTGCTTTAATCTTGAAAAGAAATTCACAAGTAAAGTGATCATTTTCTTTAATATCAGGGTTGAAGGTAAAGTTCAAAAGGTTATTGCTGAATCGTTACGGCTGTTCCATTTGGGACCGTACTGGCCAATTCAAGAACATCGCTGTTATACATTCGAATACAGCCTTTTGAGACAGCTTTACCGATAGAGCTTGGATTATTAGTCCCATGAATTCCATATCCTGCTTTAGACAATGTCAGCCACAAAACACCAAAGGGACCACCTGGATTCGGCTGCCTATTGACGATGACAAAGTTGCCGGAAGGAGTTGAAGTCAGCATCTTTCCTATGGCGACAGGAAAGGTTTTTTGTACAATTCCATTTCGTAAAAGGGTTAGGGTTCTGCTGTTTTTGGAGACAATAATTCTATATGGAATGGTGTTCGGGTCCGGCAAACCGGGGATGATGATATTTTGGCCAACATAAATAGAATTTGGATTGGTGATTGCAGGATTTGCTTCGAGTAAACTTTGTATGCTTCGACGATAATTTAAGGCAATCGTATTTAAGGTTTCTCCAGATTGTACAATATGAATGAACAAAAATAACATCCTCTCTGTTGAGTGTTCACATTATGTGTATGATTGACAAAAGACTATATTGCAATCATATGAAAAGAAAATGATGAAATTTTTTGCGATTTATATATTCTTATTATCACAATCATGTAAAATAGACTACAAGAAACAGTCAGTATACACTTCGTGAGGATGATTAGATGGAGCATTATAAAAATATGCTGGCGAGAGAGCTAGATAAGGAAAAAACAAGTGAAAAATTAGAAAAGATAATTTATGAAATAATTTTTTATTATATAAATGATATGGTTTTTATAATGAAGGCAGACGAAAAATATGGTTTCACTTATTTGTTCGCTAATGAACCAGCCATGAATCATGCAAAACTATCCGAACAATATATTGGCAAAACATTTGACGAGGTAATGCCTGCTAAGGAAGCAAAAATTCTGCATTTGAATTATAAAAAAGCCGCAATGCATAAAGAGACCATGGTTTTTACGGATGAAGTGGATTTAGCTGATGGCAGTAAGTTAATCGGTGAATCCATTTTAACTCCAGTCATGGATGAAGAAGGTATTGTTAAATATGTTGTTTCTGTTACAAGAGATATAACGGTCAGTTTATTGGAGAAAAATCAGCTGATCGAAAGTGAGCAGAGGGCAAGATCCATTGTTGATCATAACCTTGATGGGGTAATAACTCTTGATATGAGCGGGAAAATCATTGATTTAAATCCTGCAGCAAGAATGATTACAGGTTATTCGAATCAACAATTTATCTCTGCATATATTTCAGATTATATATATGAAGAAGATGACTGCCATTTTCAGCAAGTACTGTCTAAAACAAAATCTGGCATTGCTTCTGAAACCATTGACTGCCGTTTTGTCCATCAAAAAGGCGAAGTTGTGGATGTCCACTTAAAAATGCTGCCGATTATTATAAATCAAAAGGTAAGTGGAATATATGCCATCATTCGTGATCTTTCTCAGCTAACAAAAAATGCGGAAATAATCGCTAATATGTCTTTTTATGATCAATTGACTGGACTTCCCAATCGAAGAGCCTTATTAAGTGGGCTGGACAAGCATTTGGAAACAGATACAGCCAAAAAGAGCGATACGGCATTGCTATATATCGACTTAGACCGTTTTAAATATATTAATGATTCTTTTGGCCATTTAGTTGGGGATGAAATTTTAAAGAAGGTTGCAGAAAGATTATGTCAGTTTGAATACCGTGATTACTCTGTTTATCGGCAAGGGGGAGATGAGTTTATCCTTTTGCTCCCTAATACAAGCAAAAAGGATGCAAATAAATTTGCACAAAAGATATTAGACAGCTTTAAAAAGTCCTTTTACTTTGATTCCAGTGAATATTATATAACGCCAAGTATAGGCATAAGCTTATATCCTGCTGATGGAAAGGATGCAGAGAGCTTGATTAAAGCGGCAGACGAAGCGTTGTTTCGCGTAAAGGAAAAAGGCAAAGCGCATTTTCAATTTTATCAGGGCAGAATAGATACTATTCATCGGAATGTGGTCGAATTAGAGACTCATTTGCGTAAAGCGTTAGAAAATGAAGAGCTAACTTTGTATTATCAGCCGCAGCTGGAGCTTGCCACGAATGAAATTGTCAGTTTTGAAGCATTGTTACGCTGGCATTCAAAAGAATTTGGCTTTATTTCTCCAGCAGAATTTATTCCTCTCGCTGAAGATACTGGATTAATTCTGCCGATAGGTCAATGGGTGATTGATACAGCCTGCAGTCAAATTAAACAATGGTCAGAGCAGTTCAACAGGGAGTTTCGAATAGCTGTTAATATCTCGCCGCGTCAGTTCCAAGACCAAAATCTTGTAGATACCATTCGTCATGCAATCAATAAGTACAATATTGCTCCAGATCTCTTAGAAGTGGAAATTACTGAAGGAACTATGCAGGATACAGCAGCTGCAATTCCGATTCTTAAGAAGATGAAGAAATTAGGAATTATGGTGTCAGTGGATGATTTTGGCACCGGCTATTCTTCACTCAGCTATTTAAAGCAATTTCCGATTGATGTTTTAAAAATCGATCAGTCGTTTGTTAAGGATGTTATGACCAATAATAAAGACGCCGCGATAACAACGACTATTATCCACTTGGCTAAGAGTTTGGGTATGGATGTAATTGCTGAAGGAGTAGAAAGTAAGGAACAAGCTCAATTTTTATTAGAGGCGGATTGCGCCTATGTACAGGGCTATTATTATTACCGTCCTCTTCCTGCAAACGAAATTGAAAACATTATGATGAATAGATAATGCTTGCATAAAAAAAACGCAGATTTAATTCTGCGTTTTTTTATGCTTTCTTTAAGGTGAAAACGGTCAATTCGGGTCTGCATAGGAATCGAAATGGCAGTCGTGTTGTACCAATACCACGATTAACGTATAGGGTGAGAGGGTTGACAGTGCCTACAGTATAAAAACCTTCATAATAGTTGACTGCATGTGGAGGTTTGACAAGTGCACCTAAAAAAGGGAGCTGTATCTGACCACCATGACTGTGGCCGCTCAGCTGCAGGTTTATACCGTATTCAGCTGCATGCTCTGCTAAATCAGGGGCGTGTGACAATAAAATCGTATAGGCATCGTTTGGAATACCATGCATTGCTGTCTGAATATCCGGTTTCCCAAGCATAGCATCATCAATCCCCAATATATAGATTGCCTGTTCGCCAATCTGAACCTTGCGCTGATCATTTTTTAATAAGGTGAAATTGCCCTGTTCAATAATATCTTTATAGATATCAGTTCCATATCCGCCATGATCATGGTTTCCGTAGATGGCAAACTTTCCAATCGATGCTTGCAGTTTGTTAAGGACAGGCACAATTGCTTGGGTTTCAGGATACATATTTGGTTCGTCCATTAAATCCCCTGTAAATAAGACGATATCAGGCTCAAGCTGATTCATTTTATTAACCAATTTTTCCAGATCACTTATATCATAATGAAAACCAAGGTGTGTGTCGCTAAACTGGATGATTTTAAGATTAGAAAAGTTGTCAGGGATGCTACTGCTGCTGATGGTTACATACTCTGTTTTCAATAGCTTTGGTTCGATTTCATGTGCATAATAATAGCCGCCTGTCCCTGCTGCGGCGACACCAAATAGAGTTCCAAATGATTTTCGCAGAAATCCTCTTCTTGTCATTTTTTTTGGCATGAAGTGTTCCAACCTATCTTTGTTTGTTCATTCTATAATACTAACAAACTATATCTCTAAACAAAAGAAATTAACTGCTAAGTCTTTATGGAAGGTTTTACAATCCTATTTATTTTATTACATGACAAAAATAGTTAGAATATTCCGCATTAAAATGATAAAATAAATTATGAATACTCATTCATTTTTAGGGAGGGAGTCTATTGGAAAAAAAGGTTGTCATTGTCACAGGCGGATCAAACGGCATGGGAAAATATATGGCAAAACGGTTTGCAGAGGGAAAAGCATATGTTGTCATTACTGGAAGAGATGCTGATAGATTAGAGACAGCAAAAAAGGAAATAGAAACTTTTCCAGGACAGATTCTGACGGTTCAAATGGACGTCAGAGAACTGGATGATGTTAAGCGTATGGTAAGTGAAACAGATAAGGCTTTTGGAAGAATTGATTTTCTTGTTAATAATGCAGCTGGAAATTTTCTTTGTCCAGCAGAAAAACTTAGTGCCAATGGCTGGAAAGCTGTGATCGATATTGTATTAAATGGAACTTTTTATTGCTGCAGTGAAGTGGGAAAGTACTGGATTGATAAAGAAATAAAAGGGGCCATTACAAATATGGTTGCTACATACGCTTGGGACGCAGGACCAGGAGTTATTCATTCCGCTGCTGCTAAAGCTGGTGTACTATCGCTCACTCGAACGCTTGCGGTTGAATGGGGCAGGAAATATGGAATGCGCATTAATGCAATTGCCCCAGGGCCAATTGAACGAACTGGAGGAGCGGATAAGCTCTGGGAATCAGAGGAATCCGCTCATAGAACAATCTCAAGCGTTCCTCTGCAGAGACTTGGAAAACCAGAAGAAATTGCCGAGCTTGCTTACTTTCTATTTTCAGAACATGCCGCATATATTAATGGAGAATGCATGACAATGGATGGTGGTCAGCATCTTAATCAATATCCATTTTGACGGACTTCTTCGTTAAAAAAGCGAGCTGGTCAAAAGACTGGCTCGCTTTTTTAAGATTGTGGATCTTCAGCCCCTAGCTGCCTCCACTTTTCTAACGGTCTAGCTCCGGCGGCTAGGGACTCGAGGTCTTAAGCCAATCCAGTCCAAAGGTCAAAGAACGACCTTTCGCCTGGCTCGTCTTAAGCTTGTCGTCCCTGAGCAAGCCGCCTCCGCTTTTCTAGTTACCAGTAGCTAATTGCTCTTGATTGGAGGGCTTTCCAGGAGGCTTCGAATTGTTTTTTGTTGACTTTTACTCCTTTTTTTCCGGAGAGCGGGTCATTAAGGTATACATGCTGCTGATCAAATCCTGTTAACACTACAGCATGAAGGTCTAATGGTGTTTTAATGGTTTGCTTTTGATGTTTCCATGATTCCCACCGGTCTGGAAGTTTATAGTCGCCAGTTGTCCATACGACGGCTGGATAGCCTTTACCGACATGATCTAACACTTTCTGAAATGGTTGTTTAGTTAAATTGACAGCATGACCAGGCATGTATTGATTCACTAAACTTTCAATTGGCCCATCAAATACCGCATATCCTGCTGTACGGCCCGTCATATCCCCAACAAAACCTTTACCTGGATCTCCCCAATGTATGATGTCATTTCTACTTTTGACAAGCTGATCCGGATCTTTACTTACGTTCTTATACAATTCCATTTTATTCGTCTTAACTCCGGCATATTGAAGCATCATGGCTAAGCTTGTTACTTCGCAGCCGTATTTTAACTCAGGGTTCTGTTTAATTAAAGGCACATTTAAGCTAATCTTCTCTTTGGAATGTGCTGTTTTTCTATTTCCCATAGGCTGCGGGAATGGCTCTTTGTTCTGCTGTGCGGCTTTATTCTTTTGCAGCTCCTTAGAGGCTGTTTCTGTGTGTCCGCAGGCAAGCAAAGGGATAAGAAGGATTAGGACAAAAAAGAATTTCCGCATTTATATAACCTTCTTTCTATTTTGCTTATCTTTATTTTGTGATGCAGAGATAGAACTATAAGTGTAACCTGCTGGCAAAATGGCTCTTAAATGCTTCTATAATTAGGCAAGAAATATATGGTATAATTATGAATTATTGATTGAAAGGAGGGCTTTTATGGACCCATTAGAAATCATTGCAAATGTAAAATGTGTTTTCCCCTTTTTTCAACCGATCTTTAGTGCGGATGAACATCGAATTATTGGCTATGAAGTGTTAGGGAGGTACAGAAGTGATCAAGAGGTTGTAAGCTTAGGCCCCTTTTTTCAAGACGATTCAATTCCAGAAGAATATCGACTTGAGGTTGATAATGCTATTTTAAAAAAGGCGCTTGATAAATCATTTTCCCTTGAGGAAGATGTCTTATTGTTTATTAATCGGGATGCAGATTTGATCATGTACGATCATGGAGAGCAGCTTTTAGAAATTCTTTTGGATTATCAAGAGAAAGGCTTTTCCCTAAACCGAATTGTTATTGAAATAACAGAGAAGAATTATTCAGGGACTATGGATCATCTTGATCATCTTTTAAATTATTATAAAACCTATGGGATTAAAATAGCTGTGGATAAATTAGGTGCTGATAGCACTCAACTGGACAGAATTGGTCAGTTGGCTCCGAATATTTTAAAGGTGGATTTAATGGCGCTTCGTTCAAATACTGTTCAGCAAAGCTTTCATGATATTTTGTATAGCATTTCTTTGCTATCACGGAAGATTGGAGCTACCTTGCTGTTTGAAAATATTGAAATGGAGTTTCAGCTGCAGTTTGCATGGCGAAATGGGGGAAGGTATTATCAAGGATTCTATCTGCAGCAGCCTTCTCCGGATTTCATCGATCGAGATATTTTAAAAATAAAGCTTCGGCAAAAATGTCATCAATTTATCTCCTATGAAAAGAAAAAGCTTGAATCCTTTTATCAATTCACAGATCAATTTAATCAGCGCATGCAGCAATTTGTAGGTAAAAATAAAAACCAGCTTCAAA
This sequence comes from Bacillus mesophilum, assembly GCF_008923265.1. Lineage (NCBI taxonomy): Bacteria > Bacillati > Bacillota > Bacilli > Caryophanales > Bacillaceae > Bacillus > Bacillus mesophilum. Next base: position 256,357 of record NZ_WBOT01000001.1, read on the forward strand.
ATGATCTGCTTAAGGAGCTGGCTGAGCGCTTAACAAATATCGCCTTTCGCTTATATATTTGTGATCATGAAGGCTTTCAGCAATCACCAAATATCTTTTATAGAGATAACCAATGGCTGGTGCAAAATGAATATTTGCACAAAAATTGGAGCTGGCGCCCATATTTCCTTGAGAATATTATGAAAATGAAAAGTATAAAAAAAGGAATTCTGTCTGATTTATACACGGACATTGAGACAGGGGAGATGATTAGAACCTTCTCATATCCGCTAAGAGAAGACGAGTATGTATTTATTGATATGTCTTATTCTTTTTTATTTGAACACGAGGGGCTCCTTTAATCTTGTCGTGAAAGAATATTTTTTTTCTCCCGAGGAACGTTAATAGTATAAGCAGCTTTCTCGGAAGGGGAGTATCATGAGCACGTTTATTTTAATTTTGCTTGGAATTAGTATTGGAATCTTAGGTTATGGACTTGTGTCAACGATGATGCTGACCAAACAAAAGGCACAGAATTCCGGCAACGACGGAAGTATTCCGGATGAAGTAAAAAAGCGTCCTTATTTGCGGAATCCAATCTTTCTTACTTATATGATTGCAGCAGCCATTACAATTATTTTAATTGCCTATTATGCATTCTCATTGAATTGGTAAGGACCTATATAGGTCCTTATTTTATTTTTAGACAATAAATAGAGGCTCTTTACAGCACCTTCTCTCTGACAATATGTGATTAGACAGATGTCACTTAGGGTAAATTGTCGGCGTATCTTGTCAGTATTTTGGTGACGATTACGTGTAATACACAATGATCTTATTGATAAAATATGGGATAGAGGTGCTATAACGGGAAAAGGGGGGTTATAATGTACAGGCTTGGTAAGAGTTTATTTGTATGCCTTTTATTATGTCTATCCGTGGTTTCAATGACCGCTTATGCTAATACCGATCGAGAGGAAGTTTTCACACACCTTCAAAATGCTTATAAGGCACAGATATCATTGGGCGGAGAAGAGCGTTCATTAGAGGAAGTAAGAGAGATTTTAGCACCATATTTTACTCAAACTGCTGAGAGCCTATTTTTAGATGAAAATCTCTATGAAGAGAATGACCTATATTTTACCTTAGGAACAGATAATCCTTTTTATTATATTCCCGACTTTTCATATAATCACGAAACGAAGATAGTAGAAGAAAACGGGCATTTGTATGTCTATCAATTTTTTCCTGCTGTCTACGAAGGTCCTGTTACATATGAGGACCGCTATGATGGTGTTATTCTGACAGTAAAGGATGATAGGTATAAAGTGTCTGATTTTTTATATAATATCAATCCTTCAGAGCTTCCAGGAGAGTCAGAAGGCAAGCAAAAAAACCAAGATCAAAACAGATTTCAACAGTTATATACATTAATGCCCATTTTGGCGGAAACAGGAATAGCGCCGTTTTCAAGCGGGATGAAGTCCGGACTTTGGTTGCTGTTAAATGAAAATGGAATACTTTATAAATAGATCAATGAAACATCCGGGGCCAAGAGGTTATCCCGGATTTTTATTTTTCCTCAATCTTTAGAACTTCCATCAGCCTTTCAAGGTTAAAACCTGTAATGACTTCCTCACCTATGACAAGTGTTGGTGTCGAATAAGATTGATATACCTCCATTAATTCTTTCCTTGCTTTTGAATCTGCTTTAATATCTTTTAATTCAAAAGAGAAACCATATTCCTTTAAAAAGGTTTTTGTGATTTCACAAGGGGGACAGTCAGGCTGTGTATAAAAAATAATGCTGGTCATTTCTAACCCTCCGTTTTTTGTATGAAGTGTGATGGATAAGAGTAAAATAATGTTGTTCAGTTTACAATGAATGTTTAACAATTGCAGCAGCTGCAAAGGCTGAAACTCTTAACAATTGTAAGATGTTCCTTTTAGAAATGCAATAAATGAAGCATCGTTTGAATTGCCGGAATAATTTTGTTTTAATGAATACGAATCTTTTACTTGTATATTAACAGCCATTTACTTTATTCTGTTAATATTGGTATGTAGATCGTACCGTTTAAAAATTCTGATTGAATTTCCTTCAGGATAGAAATATGCCAGAAGAGAAACCTATAGCAGAAAAGGTTTTTGTTTGGAAAGGAGAGAGAAAATGTCACAGCTTCAAGGAATTTTAACACGTCTGAAAAATCTTCAAGAACAATCAGTTGGTGGCGAGCCAATGCAAAGATTTTTCGAAGTGAATGGTGAGAAAAAGTGCCAAGTAACATATCATCCTAAAAATGAGACGTATGAATTAGAAGTATACAATGATAAAGAAAAGCCAAAGAGATATCAATTTGATAATATTGATATGATTACCATCGAAGTATTTGATCTTATTCAATAAGTACGATTGTACATAGGAGCCGTCATGGCTCCTTTTTCTATGGTTTCATCCTCATAGGCAAATAGAACAGATACATGAAAAAGCGTGAATCATGCCATCATAAACAGTGAGGTGAAAAAGATGCTGCCAAAGGTTCAATGTCCAAAATGTCATGCAGAAGCAGATCTGGGTCAAGTGCTAACAGCACAGTCTAATCAAAATGTTATCTATCGCTGTCAAAACTGTTCTTATGAATGCAGGGATATTTATACAAGCAAAGGGTAAATAATTATTATGCCATGTTGATTCAACATGGTTTTTTAGAAAAAGATAACTGCATTTCACAATTCATCCTGCATAAAATAGAAGCGGTGTTTCTGAACTTATGATAAGATGAAGATATAACATTCATTGAGGAGTTTTCATGTATGGTTAGTCTTCAAAGTGGTGAATTTTTACATATTAACATTAAAGATCTGATGATTCCATCTGAACGAGTGGCTCATGTTCAAATCGGAAACAATGTAGAGCATGCTCTGCTTGTTTTAACAAAGAGCGGTTATTCAGCCATTCCTGTACTGGATCCGCATTACAAATTACATGGACTGATCAGTACACCTATTATTATGGAATCAATTCTGGGTCTGCAAAGAATTGAATTTGAGAAGCTTGAGGAAAAACGAGTAGAGGAAGTTATGAATCAGCATATCCCTCGTCTGAATTCAGATGCACCCTTTCACCAATCACTTGCTTTACTAGTCGATCATCCATTCATTTGCATTGAAAATGATGAACAGATTTTCGAGGGGATTTTGACACGAAGAGCGATCCTCGATCAGTGGAATAAACAGCTTCGGCGTCAGCTTAAAAATAATCGTTAAATTCATTTTGTTTTGAGCAGTTCTTTATGATTGAATAAAACCTATAAAAGAAAAAATTTGATCTTCATTTAGCTGATCACGTTTGTTAGCTGCTTCTTCATATAAGCAGCCCATTTTTATGAGGAAATATTTGAAAGCGCTTCAAGCCTGATGGAGGTGAAGTTATGCAAAATGCAAAAACGTCAGGCAGGAAAACGCATAGGCCGTTCGTTTTAGCGTCGGTTATGCTTGCTATGTTTATGGGAGCGATTGAAGCGACCATTGTTTCAACTGCCATGCCTGCAATAGTAGGTGATTTAGGCGGATTTTCATTGTATAGCTGGGTTTTTTCAGCTTATTTATTAATGAATGCTGTAACAGTTCTAATTTATGGAAAACTTTCAGATCTATTTGGCAGAAAGCCAATTTTATCAATTGGAATTATCATTTTTTTAATTGGTTCCATTTTATGTGGTTTTGCAGAATCCATGACTAGTTTAATCATTTTCCGCCTTATTCAAGGTTTTGGGGCGGGAGCCGTTATGCCGATTGCAACGACCATTGTAGGGGATATTTACTCAAAGGAAGAAAGAGCGAAGATTCAGGGGTATCTTTCAAGCGTTTGGGGAATTTCAGCGGTTATGGGTCCAGCCATTGGCGGTTTGCTGGTTGAGTTTGTCAGCTGGCGCTATGTATTTTGGGTCAATATTCCTTTAGGTATACTTGCGATTGCAGGTTTATGGTTTTTCCTGCATGAAAATATAGAAAAGAAAAAGCATCAGATTGATTATCCTGGAGCGATTTTATTAACATTCTCAATTACTGCTCTTATGGTTGTCCTTGTTGAAGGGGGAACCAATTGGGCGTGGCTATCCTTTCAGGCAATAGGGCTTCTAACTGTTTCACTGGCCTGTTTTATTCTTTTTATTCTCCAGGAGAACAAAGCAGCAGAACCTATGATGCCGTTAAGTATTTGGAAGAATCGTCCTATATTTATAGCTAATATGGCTTCGCTCACAACAGGTGTCATGCTCATCGGCATCTCAAGCTTTCTTCCTGCATTTGTACAAGGTGTAATGGAAAGATCACCTATTGTTGCTGGTTTTGCATTAACATCCATGTCGATTGGCTGGCCGATTGCCTCTGCGGCAGCAGGAAAGCTCCTTTTAAAAATTGGTTTCCGGAAAACTTCCGTTTTAGGCGGATTCTTTTTGATCGGCGGCAGTATCCTGTTTGTTACTCTTACGCCTGAAGCAGGACCGCTATGGGCCGCTGCCGGTTCCTTTTTTGTTGGAGCAGGCATGGGATTAACAAGCACTAGCTTTATCGTTTCCATTCAAACAGCAGTAAGCTGGCAGCAGCGGGGAATAGCAACAGCGTCAAACATGTTTATGCGAAACCTGGGAAATACAATTGGTGCAGCTCTATTAGGCGGAATTTTGAATAGCAGGCTCATTGATTATATTCAAAGCAGCGGAAATCAAGAGCTTAACGATTCTTCATTAGATGCTGCCAATGTGCTTTTAAATGAAGAACAAAGAAATGCTCTTCTGCCAGATGTAAAAAGTATCTTGCAGGATGGGCTCACATTATCACTTCATTCCGTTTATATGGTTGTATTATTATTTGCCATCATTAGTTTTGCATTTATTTTAGCTTTGCCAAAAAAAGATCTATCGTAAGGTGGATTAAATGTTTTGCAAATTGAAACCGATCAAATGGCAGATTTTCTTCTATCTGTCTATATGTTCGGTTTTTTGCTGTATTCAAGAATCCTACACGTCTTAAAGAATGCATTAATGATATTTTATCGCATTTGTTATATAGTATAAGTATTACTTATAGAGAGGGTGGTGAACTTGTCTTCATTATCCGAATTTCATATGCTTTCTGTGCTAGCGCAAGAAATGAATATGAGAAAAGCGGCAGAAAGGCTTTTTGTTTCTCAGCCTGCCTTATCACAAAGACTGCAGAATATTGAAAAGGAATGGGGAAGCAAGCTGTTTGTCCGCTCACCTAAAGGATTGTCTTTAACGCCAGCAGGAGAACTGGTTATTACCTTTATAAATGAGGTAATTGATGGGGAAGAAAAGGTGCGGGAATCCATCCATGCACTGAATTCTGAAGTCTATGGAACGTTAAAAATTGCTGTGGCTTCTATCGTCGGACAGAATTGGCTGCCGCAGGTGCTGAAAAAATTTGTGACCAGATATCCACAGGCGAAAATCTCGCTTATAACCGGCTGGAGCAGTGAGATTTTGAAATCATTATATGATGATCAAGCACATATCGGCATCATCAGAGGCACACCTGATTGGAAAGGTGTTAAGATGCATTTATTTAAAGATAGTCTTTATCTTGTGGATAGAGAAATTACAAGCCCGGAGCAAATCTTTCAAACGGACCGGCCGTTTATTCAATTTAAAAGCGACTCTAACTATTATCAGGAAATACAAGACTGGTGGCTGCGTAAATTTAAAACTTCCCCTAAGCGCACAATTGTTGTTGATCAGATTGAAACATGCAAGCAAATGACCTTTAATGGTATTGGCTATGCAATTTTGCCGGCGATTACACTAGATGGACAGGAAGAAAATATTTTTAAGATACCGCTGCTAGATGATCATAGTGAACCGATCAAACGTGATACATGGCTGCTTGGCTACGAATCGGCTTTTCAGCTGAAACAGGTTCAAGCTTTTGTGGAAATCATTAAAGAGCATATTGCGGAAGAAGGTCATTAAACTAAAGGTTATTTCTTTGATGTTCTTGCTTGTTTTCAATCCTTTTGTTTGTTAAAGTAATGCTTGTATACATATTGTTATTGAATTTAGGAGGATTTTACATGAAAATGATGGATGCAAACGAGATTATTTCTTTTATTCAAAATAGCACGAAGTCAACACCTGTTAAAGTCTATGTAAAAGGTGAGTTAGAAGGCATTGATTTTGGTGCTTCTGCTAAAACGTTTATAAACGGAAACAGCGGAGTTGTATTTGGCGAATGGAGTGAAATCAGCTCAAGCCTGGAAGCAAATTCCGGTAAAATAGAAGATTATGTTGTAGAAAATGACCGCAGAAATTCTGCCATTCCATTACTGGATATGAAAAATATTAAAGCGCGTATCGAACCTGGTGCCATCATCCGTGATCAAGTTGAAATTGGCGATAATGCGGTTATCATGATGGGTGCTTCTATTAATATTGGAGCAGTAATTGGTGAAGGAACAATGATTGATATGAATGTTGTCCTTGGTGGAAGAGCCACTGTAGGAAAGAATTGCCACATCGGAGCTGGTTCTGTATTAGCAGGCGTGATTGAGCCGCCATCTGCTAAACCGGTTGTAGTGGAAGATGACGTTGTCATTGGTGCAAATGCTGTTGTGCTTGAGGGAGTAACAGTTGGAAAAGGTGCGGTTGTTGCTGCAGGCGCGATTGTTATTGACGATGTTCCTCCATATACTGTTGTTGCAGGTACGCCTGCAAGAGTCATCAAAGAAATTGATGAAAAGACAAAATCAAAAACAGAAATTAAACAAGAACTTAGACAACTATAAGAAATGTAAAAAGCGCGGAACTAAATTCCGCGCTTCTTATTTATCTACTTCAATAGCTTTTTATGAGGGCTGATCTTAATTACCTTTACTTAGAATGACGAATACAAGTAACTGGAGGAATTGGATTTGAACACAGCTAATCAGTACATACAAATTAGACGGGATCTCCATAAAATACCCGAGGTTGGATTTCAAGAATTTAAGACACAAGCTTATCTCCTTTCTTATCTCCAATCACTCCCACAAGAACATCTCGAAATAAAAAAATGGAAAACAGGCCTATTTGTAAAGATTAAAGGAATGATGCCAGATAAAACAATTGCATATAGAGCAGATATTGATGGCTTGCCAATCACTGAAAATACAAATCTTCCATTTTCTTCAGAGCATGAAGGAATGATGCATGCATGTGGACATGACTTTCATATGGCGATTGCTTTAGGTCTAATCAGCAACCTTGTTCATGAACGTATTAATGATGATCTCTTATTTATTTTTCAGCCGGCAGAGGAAGGTCCTGGAGGGGCAGAGCCTATGCTGCAGACAGATGAAATGAAGGAATGGTGGCCAGATATGGTTTTAGCGCTCCATATCGCACCTGAATACCCTGTAGGTACCATTGCAACCCGAGAAGGGCTGTTATTTGCAAATACTTCAGAGCTTTTTATTGATCTAAAAGGAAAAGGAGGACATGCTGCCTATCCGCATCAGACAAATGATATGATTATCGCCGCATGTTCGCTTGTTAGCCAGCTTCAAACGGTTATTTCCCGCAATGTGGATCCACTTGATAGTGCAGTTATTACAATCGGTAAGATCACAGGAGGAACGGTTCAAAATATCATAGCTGAAAATGCAAGGCTTGAAGGTACAATCCGTACCCTATCCCCAGAATCCATGAAGATTGTTAAAAATAGAATCGAAAGTCTTGTAAAAGGAACAGAAGCGGGGTTCCAGTGTGAAGCTGTTATAGATTACGGAAGTATGTATCACCAGGTTTATAATCATTCTGCTTTAACCTCGGAATTTATGAAATTTGCAGAAAATAATACTGATATTGAGGTAATAGAATGCAGGGAAGCCATGACAGGTGAAGATTTTGGTTATATGTTAAAAGAGGTTCCAGGCTTTATGTTCTGGCTTGGTACGAACTCTGAATACGGACTGCATCACGCAAAATTGAATCCTTCAGAATCAGCTATTGATGTCGCAATCACTTTAATTGAGAAGTACTTAAGGTATAAAGGGGTATAAAAAAGCTGCCGAAAAAATTCGGCAGCTTTTTTTCAAATTTCCGGAAGCTCGTTTATTGGCCAGGCTTAGGTGCTGGATTATTCTTCATTTCTTCTAATGTATTGCTGAAGATGGTTTGCAATTCTTTTTCAACGGTTCCTTTTTCGGTATTCACCGTTTTAGCAATGACACGCATGACTAGCTTCGAACTGCCTGGTGCTTGTACAGCAATTACATTTGGACCTTCTAAGATTAATTCATTATCTTGTGCATATTCTTTTGCCGCTTTTTGAATGGCTGCCATCGTTTCTTCAAGATGATTTTCGTAAGTTACAATCATGTCAACTAATGCATTCATCGTTCCGCGGGAATGGTTGCTGACCGTTGTAATAGTACGATTCGGAATATAATATAATGCCCCGTCAAAACCGCGCACTTGTGTATTTCTCAAACCTACCTGTTCGACAATTCCAGAAAAGGTACCAATCGTTACATAGTCACCGACATCGATTTGCTTTTCAATTAAGATAAAAAATCCAGTTACAACGTCACTGACCAGCCCTTGTGCACCAAAACCAATTGCTAATCCTACTACACCTGCACCAGCTAGAATAGCAGTTGCTTCAATGCCGAATAACTGAAGAACGGTAACAATAAAGACAAAAAGTAAAATATAATTCAGTATGTTCTGAGTTAAACTTTCAAGAGTTTTCGCTCTGCCAACCGAAATGCTTTGCTTCAGCTGAATCTTGCTGAACATTTTTGCAATAAGTTTGTTGCCTGCTGCCTTCACAATGGCAAACACGATAAATACTGCCGCTACCTTTAAAAGAATCGTTAAAAGTGAGAGAAGAATCTGTTCCCAATTGATCTGGTTAATTTGTAAGCTGATATCATTCAAAAAATCCAAGTTATAACACTCCTTAATACATAGGGATTATATCAGATACCAATTTTAACGCAAGAATATCTCGAATGCAAAGGGAAGGTGCTGAATCTTTCTTCAACCTTACTCTTCTTTATAGAAGAGAGTAGTGTATTCACCCTATTAGAAAATATAAATGAGCTAGCACACAGTTGTTATAGAGAAATACTGCAGCATAAAATGAGAAACATGCGCAAATCAAGTTTTCTTAATCTTTCCGCAAAAAAGGGTAGTAATTTATTTCGAAACCCGTTATATTTAGTATTACGTTATTAATTTTTGAAAATTTTTAATTGTGTGAAGGAGGGGGCTTCTTGGAGACTTTTAAAAAATTAAAGGAACATTACTGGCCTTTTAAACATTATTTTATTTGGTCGATCGTGTTTTTATTTGTTGTGACGGCAATAACCGTCGTTTATCCAATGATTTTGCAGCTGACAATTGATGAGGTTGTATTAAAAGGTCAATATGATTGGATACCCATTTTAGCGTTTGGTTTTGTCGGGATCATGGTGATCAAAGGGATTGCTACTTATATTCATCAATACACAGGTGATTTGTTTGGAATTTCATCTGTATACAAGCTGAGGAATGCGCTGTACGAAAAACTGCAGTTTTTGCCGTTTCGCTACTACGATAATGCAAAAACAGGCGATTTAATGTCAAGGCTAACTGCGGATGTTGAAGGGTTTCGCTTTTTCCTATCCGTTGGGTTTGCCGAATTATTAAGGTTTATTTTATTAGTAGGAATTAGTTTTTCCGTTATGCTTTATTATTCTATTCCATTAACCATTGTCACACTGATTACCTTGCCATTTTTGGCTGTTGTCACTTTTAAATTTGATAAAGCAGTTCATCCAGCTTTTCGAGGCATTCGTAAATCCTTTGGAAGGCTGAATACAAAGGTGCAGGAAAATATTAGCGGTATCAATACGGTAAAATCCTTGTCCCGAGAAGGTTTTGAAATTGATAAATTTAATAATTCCAATGGTGAATACAAAGGGAAATACTTATTTACCGCTAAAATATGGGCAAAGTATTTTCCTCTGATGGAGCTGCTCGGCAATTTGAGTATCGTTTTATTGCTTGCTTATGGAGGATACCTGGTCATTACCGACAGTTTAACATTGGGAGAACTTGTTGCCTTCTATAGTTTGCTTGGCTATATTATGTGGCCGATTATGAATTTAGGATTTACCGTAAATCTGTTTTCTCAAGCAAAAGCATCAGGAGAGAGGCTGCTTGAAATATTAGAAAGTGAAAATGAAATTGAGAATGGTAAAAATGCTGTACAGGTAGAACGATTTAAGGGAGAAGTACAATTTAAAGATGTATCACTGCAATATTCATCTGAAGATAAACAGGCATTAAATAGTGTTTCATTTTTTGCTGAACCTGGAAAAGTGATCGGACTAATCGGATCTACAGGTGCCGGCAAAACTACATTAACGCAATTAATGACCCGTTTCTATGAGCCAGGTGAGGGAGTGGTGCTGATTGACGGAAAAGATGTAAAAGAATATTCATTAAAATCACTTCGCCATAATATCGGATTTGTTCTTCAGGAGACCTTCTTATTTTCTTCCTCCATTAAGGCCAATATCTCGTTTGGTAGACCAGATGCAACCATGGATGAAATTATAGATGCTGCTAAGCGTGCGCAGGCGCATGACTTTATCATGGAACTTCCAGAGGGGTATGATACCATGCTCGGTGAACGGGGAATGGGGCTATCTGGAGGACAAAAACAGCGGATTGCGATTGCAAGAGCCATTTGCGTGGATCCAAGCATACTAATCCTTGATGATGCCACTAGTGCTGTTGACATGCATACAGAGTTCCAAATTCAAAAGGCGCTAAAAGAAGTAATGAAGAACCGAACAACCTTTATTATCGCTCACCGTATCTCATCGTTAAAACATGCAGATGAAATTATTGTTCTTGAAGAGGGCAGGGTTGCTGAAAGAGGTACTCATGAACAATTGATTCAAAGAGATGGCCCATATAATAGAATATACAATATTCAATACAAGGATCTTGAAACTGTATTGCAGTCACAAACAGGCTAGGAGGTGTGCAATTGAATAAACAAAAACAAAAGAAAGAAGCCATTCTATCACGTTTTCAATACTCATCAGAGGATGTAATCGAAAAACCATTTAACTGGAAGCAGATGCTCCGATTGTTCAGCTATTTGAAGCCATATCGAAAAAAATTGCTGCCATTATCGATTGTAATGGTCATGATTAACACAGCTGTCCGATTGGCCATCCCGATTTTAATCGGGGTGTACACACTCGATCAAGCGCTTGCTGAAAAGGATTCAACACTGTTAACAACCCTGGTTAGTGTGATTCTTGCCTTATACCTTTTATCCTACGGAGCGAACTATTTTCGTATAAAATGGATGAACACGCTGGGTCAGAATGTGATTTACGATTTGCGAAAGCATTTATTTACACATGTACAGACATTATCACATCGGTTCTTTGATCAGCGTTCAGCGGGTTCAATTTTAGTTAGAATTCTCAATGATATCAATTCACTTCAAGAATTATTTACAAATGGAATTATCAACCTGCTGATGGACATGATTCTTCTGGTTGGAATCTTTGTTATTCTGTTTACGCTCAGTCCAGAGCTTACATTGGCGGTTATGGTAATCCTGCCCATCATGTTCTTTATTTCTACTTCCTTGCGCAGAAATATAAGAAGATCATGGCAAACCGTCCGATTAAAGCAATCAAAATTAAATTCCCATTTAAATGAAAGTATTCAAGGCATTCGTGTGACACAATCCTTTACACAGGAAAAAGAGAATATGGTTTTTTTCGACGGAGTTAATACCGAGAATTTTTTAAGCTGGAAAACAGCTTCGCGAAAAAACGCCATGTTTCGCCCGCTTGTCGAGCTGACAAACGCAATCGGTACTGCGGTGCTGATCTGGTTTGGTGCATCACTGATTCAAAGCGGTTCATTGTCAATTGGTGAGTTTGTCTCTTTTGCTTTTTATTTAGGTATGTTCTGGGAGCCGATTGGAAGACTTGGAATGGTCTATAATCAATTATTAATGGGAATGGCTTCTTCAGAAAGAATCTTTGAGTTTTTAGATGAAAAGCCGATTGTAGCAGAGAAATCGGATGCCGTCTCTTTTAAAGAAATGAGAGGGCATATTGAATTTGAAAATACAGTCTTCTCCTACAATGAAAAAAGAAAGGCTCTTAAAGGCATTAATTTAGAAATGAAAGCTGGAGAAACCGTCGCCTTAGTTGGCCATACGGGTTCCGGTAAAACAACGGTAGCCAACCTAATCAGCAGGTTTTATGATCCAACTGGAGGTACAGTTAAAATTGACGGTGTGAATTTAAAGGATGTGTCCTTAGCTAATTTGCGCAGCCAAATTAGCATTGTGTTACAGGATACCTTTATTTTCTCAGGAACCATCGGGGATAATATCCGTTTTGGAAAGCCGGATGCCACAGAGAATCAGGTAATGGATGCCGCAAAAGCAGTAGGAGCACACGATTTTATCCAGCGTCTTCCGAATGGATATGAAACAGAGGTTGAGGAGAGAGGAAATATTCTTTCAGTAGGTGAGCGTCAGCTTCTATCCTTTGCCAGAGCGTTATTGGCTGATCCGCGCATCTTAATTTTAGATGAAGCAACAGCCAGTATTGATACTGAAACCGAAGTGCGTATTCAAACCGCTCTTAAAAAGCTTCTGCAAGGCAGAACGGCGATTATTATAGCCCATAGACTGTCCACCATCCGTGATGCCGATAAAATTTTTGTATTAGATCATGGTGAAATTCTAGAAGAAGGCTCACATGATGAATTAATGGAGCAAAAAGGTCATTATCATCAATTAGTTAAAGCACAATTTAATATGCTTGATGCTGGTTAAAAACATAAAGCTAAGGAAAGCTGCATAGCTCCTTAGCTTATTTATGCTTCCTAAATTCATGCTGCTCCGTAAGCAATAATTTAGCGTATGTAAACTATTTTCCTGGTGGTTTGTGTGTGCTAGAATGGTTGGTATGATGTAAATCTGTGAATAGGTGGAGGATTTTCAATGAAGAAAGAGTTTGCTGTTATTGGTCTGGGCCGTTTTGGCAGCAGCATTTGCAAGGCGCTCGCAGAGGAAGGCATGGAGGTTATGGCAATAGACATAGATGAGGATCGTGTCAATGAGTTCTCAATGATTGCTTCACATGCAGTTGTCGGCGATACAACAGATGAAACGGTCATTAAGAGCCTTGGAATCCGTAATTTTGATCACGTAATTGTTGCGATTGGTGATAATATTCAGGCTAGTATTTTAACCACATTAATCCTGAAAGAGGCAGGCGTTAAGAAAATAACAGTGAAAGCGCAAAATGATTATCACGAAAAGGTTCTTAGCAAAATTGGTGCAGACTTTGTCATACATCCAGAAAGAGATATGGGCCGACGAATAGCGCATAAGCTCGTATCCAATAATGTCCTCGATTATTTAGAGCTTTCAGATGAGCACAGCATTGTTGAGATCGTTGCAAATGAGCGAATTAGCGGCCATACCATCATAGATTTAGATATCCGCGCAAAATACGGCATTAACATAGTTGCTATTAAAAGAAGAGAAGAGATCATTGTTTCGCCTCAGGCGAATGAAAAAATTCAGTATAATGACATTATGATTGTCATTGGAGCAGATGTAGATATCAATCGATTTGAAAAGAAACTTCTCGGTTAATCGAAAAAAGGCAGAAATCACTTTTAATGTGATTTCTGCCTTTTTGTTTTAAACTTCCATGATAATAGGAAGAATCATTGGACGTCGTTTTGTTTTTTCGTATAAGAATGGTGCTAGTGTATCGGTGATTTCATTTTTAATCTCAGACCATTGTGTCGTTTTCCGTTCCATCACTTTGTTGAGATGCTTGGAGATTAAGCTTTGAGCATCATTGATTAGATCTCCGGATTCTCTCATATAAACAAATCCTCTGGAAATCAGGTCAGGGCCAGAAGCGATTTTAAAGTCTTTCATATTAATGCTGACAACGACTACAACCAGTCCTTCTTCAGAAAGGATACGGCGGTCACGCAGTACAATATTGCCAATATCTCCAATTCCGCTTCCATCGATATAAACAGAACCAGATGGAACTTTACCAGCTACTTGAGCGGTATCATCACTTAAAGCTAATACTTCACCATTATCCATGATAAAGCAATTTTCCTCTTCTACACCACAATCAACAGCTAATTTAGCATGCATTTTTTGCATTCTATACTCACCATGAATCGGCATAAAGAATTTAGGTTTAATAAGGCGAAGCATAAGTTTTTGTTCTTCTTGTCCACCATGACCGGAAGTGTGAATATCGCTGAGTTTGCCATAAATAACTTCTGCACCTGCACGGGACAGTCGGTCAATGGTTCTGCTTACGCTAATCGTATTGCCAGGGATCGGAGAAGAAGAGAAGACCACTGTATCGCCTGGATTAATTTGAATCTGACGATGTGTGCCATTTGCAATTCTTGAAAGAGCAGCCATTGGCTCTCCCTGGCTTCCTGTACAAAGAATCGTTACTTGGTTTGCCGGCAAACGGTTAATTTGCTGTGCATCAATGAACGTATCCTTCGGAGCTGTAATATAGCCAAGGTCTTGTCCAATATTAATAGCTGCCTCCATACTGCGTCCGAAAACAGCAATTTTTCTTCCGTTTGCAACGGCCGCTTCCGTCACTTGCTGCAGACGGTGAATATTTGATGCGAAGGTAGCAAAGATAACTCTTCCTTCAACCTTTCTGAATATATCATGAATGCTTTCGCCAACACGGCGCTCAGACATCGTGAATTCTGGAATTTCACTGTTCGTACTGTCAGATAATAAGCATAATACGCCTTCCTTGCCGATTTCAGCCATCTTTGTTAAGTTTGCTGGTTCACCGACAGGTGTAAAATCAAATTTAAAATCTCCAGTATGAACGATTTGTCCAGGAGGTGTTTTCACAACAATTCCATATGAATCAGGAATACTGTGAGTCGTTCTGAAGAAGGTTACAGATGTCTTTCTGAACTTAATAATATCATCTTCTTTAATTTCATGAAGTTTAGCCTGACGCAATAGACCATGTTCCTCAAGCTTGTTTCGAATTAGGCCTAATGCAAGCTTGCCGCCGTAGATAGGAATGTTCAATTGTCTTAATAGATAGGGAACGCCGCCAATATGATCTTCATGTCCATGCGTAATAAATAACCCTTTAATTTTATCTTCGTTTTTAACTAAATACGTATAATCTGGTATGACGTAGTCAATGCCAAGAAGTTCATCTTCAGGGAATTTTATTCCAGCGTCGATCAAGATTATTTCATCTTGGAATTGTACAGCATACGTGTTTTTGCCAATTTCGCCTAGACCGCCAAGAGCAAAAACAGCTGTTTGATCATTTTTTACAAATTTCATATATTATTCAATCTCCAATACTTTAAAGTCTTCGTTTTGTTTTTCAAACTCAAGATAAGAACCATCCACAGCTGCAACAAATTCAATATTGTATGGGCGTTTCTTTAATTTAGAACGGACGTCTCGTTCTGTTTCGCCTTCTACAAAGATCGTTTTTGTTTTCTCGCGAACGGGAACCTCTTTTGCTAATTCTTGAAAATAAACTTTGTAAATCATAACATTCTCTCCTTCATCCGATGTTCTTTTTTATATGATAAGAAAGGTAACTTTCTTAGCGGCAAATGAAATATTTCTTTTAATTTATTTATAATCAAATATCTCCCAAGGAAGCACTGCATGCTTAAAAGGATATATCATTCATTTATATTTATTTCAATACCCATTATATAGGTTCATTATGGCATATAATTAAAAGTATGTAAAAAAACGTACTGATAACCAATTTACAATAATGAAGGAGCCCTTCGCAAGTTTGAAGGGCTCAAATTTAAGCGATTGTTTTTTTTCGAAGCATATCTCTCCACTGTTTCAATAGCTTTTTCCTTAGCTTTTTCAACATTGTGGATCATCTCCTTAGTTCTATTTTAAACAATCCTTGTCCTTTGTAAAGCGAACATGTCATTGTTTTAGAAAAATATGTTAGTGCTTATGGCATATCTTATATATAAGGGGATAATGTCTGCGGTCAGGTTTCCGTCTACTTTGGTCTATGTTTTTATTATGATGTTAAAGTGCTTGAATTATGAATATAAAAAACGTTAATTGACACAGCAGGGTTATGGAGGTAGTGTTTACGTGAAAGGTTTGTTCAGAAAGCCTGCTGTGATTGTAAGTAACTTCATTCATTGAAACTGGGCAAAATAGTTAGGACATAGAAAAATTGCACATATTCGCGAATATGTAATGTGAAACCTTTTAACCTTGTTTTCCTACATATCATCACTGTTATCATATAGCGTCAGGACTGCCAAAAGTGATACATGCATTTAATTAGGAAGAATTAAGAATCATGGCTGTACAAATATTATGGTTACAGTAAAAAAAAGAGAGGGAGTTTGGACAATTGAGTAAAATTGTTTTTTTTGATATTGATGGGACTTTGCTGGATCATGAAAAAAAATTGCCAATAAAAACGAAAGAGGCTATTAAACAGCTTCAGGAGAATGGAGTTTTTGTTGCTATTGCAACTGGAAGAGCTCCTTTTATGTTTGAGTCATTAAGAGAAGAGCTGGAGATTGATTCATTTGTGAGTTTTAATGGTCAATATGTCGTCTTTGAAAATGAACCGATTTATAAAAACCCATTAAACATAGAAAAGATCGAAGAATTATTGCAAAATGCGGAACACCTAGGGCATCCGCTTGTCTTTTTAAATGAAAAGACGATGAAATCCAATGTAGAACAACATTCATATATTGATACAAGCATGGGAAGCTTAAAATTTCCGCATCCAGCCCTTGATACCAACTTCTACAAGGAAAACGAAATATATCAACTAAATGTGTTCTGCAAAGACAAAGAAGAAACTGGATATGTAACAGACTTCCCAGAATTCCATTTTATTCGCTGGCATGATTTGTCTATTGATGTTTTGCCTGCTGGAGGATCAAAAGCGGAAGGAATCGCCAAAATGATCGAACGCCTTGGATTTAAAATGGAAGATGTATATGCATTTGGTGACGGTTTAAATGATATAGAAATGCTTAAAACGGTAGGAAACGGCGTTGCTATGGGAAATGCTGTTCCACAGCTGAAGGAAGTAGCAAAATACGTAACAGCTGATGTCGATCAGGATGGCATTTGGAAAGGCTTGAAAGAGATGGATTTAATCTGATCACAAAAAGAAAACTTGCCAGCTCGGCAAGTTTTCTTTTTTATCTCTCGATAGGAATGGCATCCTCAATTGGTTTAAGAGGTTCATTCTGATCAATATGATCGTAAAACATAATGCCATTTAAATGGTCGATTTCATGCTGAAACACAACGGCTGGAAGACCTTTTAGCCTTAGTTTAATTTCATTCCCATCAAGATCATATCCTTTCACAGTTACGCGGGCGTAGCGCGGCACAAAACCTGGGATATTCTCATCAACAGACAGGCAGCCTTCACCTGAAGTAATATAGGAACGCTCCACTGAATGGCTGATAATTCTAGGATTGAAAAGAGCATAGCTGAATAATTCTCCATTTGGATCCGTGGTATGCACAGCAATCATGCGTTTTGAAATATTAATTTGTGGTGCTGCAAGTCCAACCCCTCCGCGTAACCCGTACCTTGCAGAAATCTCAGGGTCTTGACTATTTTTAACATACTCTAAAAGACTTGTTAAAATTTCTTTATCTTCTTGTGCGGGTGGAAGCTGTACTTCCTCTGCCACTTTTCTTAATGTAGGATGTCCATCTCGTATGATATCGGTCATTGTAATCATGTTCTTCACTCCTGTTGAACTTATGTATGAAAATAGTCTATCAGACAAAACAGCAAATGTTAATAAAACAGTTGATGTTTATCATACAAAAATTGTGGAACAAATAGGAGACAGCTCAATTAAGAGCTCTCTCCCGTAAAAATGATTTAGAATTTCCAGCAAGAACAGCCAACAATGATCAATAGAATAAACAATACAACAATTAAAGCAAACCCTTTGCCATAACCTGAACCAGCTACATAACCTGGGTAAGAACAACCATATCCGTATCCGCCATATCCATACATGAAGGATAACCTCCCTAAAGTAGATTATCGTCCACATTTGCAGTGCTTTTTAAAATTTATATCGGACGATTAATATAGCCTATGTATGATGTGTTCTGTTTGTGTAGGCCAGTGCCCAAGGAATAAATGAAAAGAGTTCAGCATAGGTTGTGATAGGACAAGCTTTAGATTGTAAAGTTGATATCAGAGTATTTGCCAAATAAACCAACAGTAGATATAGTAAGGAATGAAGTTAGGGGGATTATACATGAATAAGTTAAAATCGGGAATGTGGATCAGTGTCCTATTGATGAGTATGGTGCTTTTATCAGGCTGTTTGAATTCTGAGACTCCAGCTGAAAAAATGTACAATGTACTTGAAGATGTAGTTGAGGCAGAAAAAGGATTTGAAAACCAGCAAACCCCGCTTGTAGAATTGGAAAAGCAAGAAAAGGAATTATATGATCAAATTATTGCCTTAAGTATGAAGGAATTTGAAGAAATTCAAAAGCTGTCAGATGAAGCACTTGCATCTGCCGAGCAGCGTGAAGAACATATGAACGAAGAAAAGCAAAGCATCGATGCTTCTAAAGAAGAGTTTCAAAAGATCCCTGATCTTATTGAAGAGATGGATGAAGATGAATTAAAGAGCGAAGCACAGCAATTATACGATACAATGATGGACAGATATGAGCTGCACGATACATTGTATAATCAATATTCTGAAGCATTGAATAATGATAAACAATTGTACGATCTCTTCAAAACAGAAGATCTAAAGTTAGAGCAATTAGAAGAGCAAATTACTTTAATAAATGAATCGTATGAGCAGGTACTTGAAACTAATAAGAAGTTTAATGAAAAAACAGCTGATTATAATGATATAAAGTTATCTTTTTATCAGGCAGCTGGACTAAATGTAAATACAGAAGATGAATAAGATAATAAAAAGTCTTAGTATATCAGTCAAATAAAGAAGACCGGAACATTATACAGATATTTCATAAATATCTGCATAATGATTCGGTTTTTTTTTTGTATTTATATAGGGTTTTAACTGCACAGCTATTGGCCCTTATATTCTCTTTCCTGGGAGGAGCGGGTGCAATTTAAAAGCACTGTGGCCTGCCGTCTAGATAATAGCCTTCTTAAAAGAGAATGATACAATGACTTGAACAAAGAAGAAGCAAGCAGGTTTACCTGTTTTATGGTGCGGAGAGTGTCTTGTAGAAGAGATAATTCATTTAGTTGTTTCATTCATCTTGTCGAAATTTGTATGTTGCAGGAAAAACTATTATATGGAAAAAATAAATCCTATTGATGCTTTAGTATAACACAAGATAATTTTATTTCTTTTATAATACAGATGGTGATTATCGGGTGATACAGTTCCTTTTATTTGAAATATACGTAAAAAAGTTATTTAATCAAAAAAAACAATAGTTCATTTGATTGACTAGATATCATTAATTATATTAAACTATAAATCGTATGAGGCGTGTATCAATTTTGTTGCAAAAAGGATTGATACAGAATAAGATGGTAATGGGAGAAAAAATAAAGACGTTTTTATACATCTCATCTGTGGGAAAATAATAGAGAAGCTTTATTATTTTTTGCTGAAAGGGTTTGCTTAAAAACGGGAGCGCACGAAGGTTATCATTTGTAAGATGATTTTTCGTCTTTATTTGACAAATTATAATCTAAACTGCGGCAAACTTGGGCAACCTATAAATTGTGTATTTTTACTCATATGAATGACGTCTTTTTAAAAAAAGAAAGGGTGACTTTGATGGCTTCAAAAACGAAGAACACACATTTCGATGCGAAAAAGCAACGCGAAAAAGTGGAAGAACAGTTTCAGACGCTACAGATTTTAAATGAAGAGGGCAAGATCGTTAACGAATCTGCAATGCCTGAGTTATCAGATGAGCAATTACAGGAATTAATGCGCCGTATGGTTTATACTCGCATTCTTGATCAGCGCTCAATTTCATTAAATAGACAAGGCCGTTTAGGTTTCTATGCACCTACAGCTGGCCAAGAGGCTTCTCAATTAGCTTCTCAATTTGCTCTTGAAAAAGAAGATTTCATTCTTCCTGGATACCGCGATGTTCCTCAAATCATTTGGCATGGCTTACCTTTATCACAAGCTTTCCTATGGTCAAGAGGACATTATGAAGGCGGAAACATCCCTGAGGGTGTAAACGTAATCGCACCGCAAATTATCATTGGTGCTCAGTATATTCAAGCAGCTGGTGTAGCGCTTGGAATGAAAAAACGCGGTGAGAAAGCTGTTGCAATCACTTATACAGGTGATGGCGGTGCTTCACAGGGTGATTTCTACGAAGGAATCAACTTTGCGGGTGCATACAAAGCTCCAGCAATTTTCGTTGTACAAAATAACCGTTTCGCAATCTCTACACCTGTTGAAAAGCAATCTGCTGCTGGTACAATCGCTCAAAAAGCAGTAGCTGCAGGGATTCCTGGAATTCAGGTTGATGGAATGGATCCTCTTGCTGTATATGCAGCTGTTCGCGATGCTCGTGAGCGCGCTCTTAATGGCGAAGGTCCAACATTAATTGAAACATTAACATACCGTTATGGCCCGCACACAATGGCTGGTGATGATCCGACTCGCTACCGTACATCAGACCTTGATAATGAGTGGGAGAAAAAAGATCCGCTTGTCCGTTTCCGTAAGTTCCTAGAAGAAAAAGGCATCTGGAATGAAGAAATGGAAAACGAAGTGATCGAAAAGGCGAAGGAAGATATTAAAGACGCAATTAAAGTTGCTGATGATACTCCTAAGCAAAAAGTTACTGATCTAATGGAGATCATGTACGAAGAAATGCCTCAAAACCTTAAAGAACAATATGAAATTTATAAAGAAAAGGAGTCGAAGTAAGCCATGGCGCAAATGACTATGATTCAAGCAATTACTGATGCCCTGCGCACAGAATTGCGCAATGACCCGAATGTTCTTGTATTCGGTGAGGATGTAGGCGTAAACGGCGGAGTTTTCCGTGCGACAGAAGGCCTGCAAAAAGAGTTCGGCGAAGATCGTGTTTTTGACACGCCTCTAGCTGAATCCGGAATCGGCGGATTGGCAGTTGGCCTTGGTTTACAAGGATTCCGTCCAGTTCCTGAAATTCAATTCTTTGGTTTCGTTTATGAAGTAATGGATTCCATTTCCGGCCAGCTTGCTCGTATGCGCTACCGTTCTGGCGGACGCTACAACGCACCAGTAACAATTCGTTCACCATTTGGCGGCGGCGTACATACTCCTGAGATGCACGCTGATAGCCTTGAAGGATTAATGGCACAGCAGCCTGGTCTTAAAGTGGTAATCCCTTCTTCTCCATATGATGCAAAGGGACTATTAATTTCTGCTATTCGTGATAATGACCCAGTCATTTTCTTAGAGCACATGAAATTATACCGCTCTTTCCGTGAAGAGGTACCAGAAGAAGAATATACAATTCCACTCGGTGTTGCTGAAGTTAAGCGCGAAGGTACAGATGTAACAATCGTAACTTACGGAGCAATGGTACATGAAGCATTAAAAGCAGCAGATGAACTTCAAAAAGATGGTAAATCAGCTGAGGTTATTGACTTGCGTACAGTAAGCCCAATCGATATTGAAACAATTATTGCTTCTGTTGAGAAAACAGGTCGTGCAATTGTTGTTCAGGAAGCTCAAAAACAAGCTGGTATTGCTGCGAATGTTGTTGCTGAAATCAACGACCGCGCAATTTTAAGCCTTGAAGCTCCAGTATTGCGTGTAGCTGCTCCAGATACAGTGTTTGCATTCCCGCAAGCTGAAACGGTTTGGCTTCCAAATTTCAAAGATATTATCGAAACAGCTAATAAAGTACTTAATTTCTAATTGGCAAGGGGGGGTGTACCCCCTCTTATGAAATAGAAAGTAAATCAATAGGAGGTTGAATTCAGTGGCATTTCAATTTAGATTGCCTGATATCGGTGAAGGTATCCATGAAGGCGAAATCGTAAAATGGTTTGTTAAACCAGGCGATGAAGTTCAAGAAGATGATGTATTATGTGAAGTTCAAAATGATAAAGCGGTAGTAGAAATTCCATCTCCAGTTAAAGGGAAAGTTGAAGAAATTCATGTTGGAGAAGGTACTGTTGCAACAGTTGGAGAAGTTCTAATTTCTTTCGACGCTCCAGGATATGAAGACTTGAAATTTAAAGGTGATCACGATGATGAAGCACCTGCTGCTGACAAGAAAACAGAAGCACAAGTTCAAGCAACTGCTGAAGCTGGCCAGGAAGTAAAGAAAGAAGAAGCTCCAGTTCAAGAAGAGAAAAAAGAAGGTGTAGCAATCTCTCAAACTGATGTGGATCCAAACCGCCGCATTATTGCAATGCCATCAGTTAGAAAATTTGCTCGTGATAAAGGTGTTGACATTCGTCAAGTTGCTGGAAGCGGAAAGAACGGCCGTATCCAGAAAGATGATATCGAAGCATTCTTAAATGGCGGAGCTCAAGCAGCTGCTCCAGTTCAAGAATCAGCACCAAAAGCAGAAGAAACAGCAGCACCTGCAGCAGCTGCGGCAGTTCCAGCTGGAGAATATCCAGAAACTCGCGAAAAAATGAGCGGAATCCGTAAAGCAATCGCGAAAGCTATGGTAAACTCTAAACATACGGCACCACACGTTACTTTAATGGATGAAGTTGATGTAACAAAACTAGTTGCTCATCGTAAGAAATTCAAAGAAGTAGCTGCAAGTAAAGGAATCAAATTAACATTCCTTCCGTATGTAGTAAAAGCATTAACAAGTGCATTACGTGAATTCCCAGCCTTAAACACATCACTTGATGATGAAGCTGGCGAAATCATCCACAAGCATTATTACAATATCGGAATCGCAGCTGATACTGAAAAAGGCTTGCTTGTTCCAGTTGTAAAAGATGCTGACCGTAAATCACCATTTGCAATTTCAAACGAAATTAATGAACTTGCAGGCAAGGCTCGTGATGGTAAACTGGCACCTAACGAAATGAAAGGTGCTTCATGCACAATCTCTAATATCGGATCAGCTGGCGGACAATGGTTTACTCCAGTAATCAATCACCCTGAAGTAGCAATTCTTGGTGTTGGCCGTATCGCAGAGAAGCCTGTTGTGAAGGATGGCGAAATTGTTGCTGCACCAGTTTTAGCATTGTCATTAAGCTTTGACCACCGTATGATTGATGGTGCAACAGCTCAAAATGCACTTAACCACATCAAGCGTTTACTTAATGATCCAGAACTATTGTTAATGGAGGCGTAACAAATGGTAGTAGGAGATTTCCCGATTGAAACAGATACTATAGTCATTGGTGCAGGTCCAGGGGGATATGTTGCAGCTATTCGTGCAGCACAGCTTGGTCAAAAAGTTACAATTATTGAACGCGGCAACCTTGGAGGCGTATGTTTGAATGTTGGATGTATTCCTTCAAAAGCATTAATCACTGCTGGTCACCGTTATGAAGAGGCACAAGGTTCTTCTGTAATGGGGATTACGACTGAGAACGTTAAGGTTGACTTTTCAAAAGTTCAAGAATGGAAAGGCAGCGTAGTTAAGAAGCTTACAGGCGGTGTTGAAGGCCTTTTAAAAGGAAACAAGGTTGATATCGTTCGCGGTGAAGCATACTTTGTTGATGCTAACACACTTCGTGTAATGGATGATAACTCTGCTCAAACGTATACTTTTAAAAATGCTATTATCGCTTCTGGCTCACGTCCAATCGAATTGCCAACTTTCAAATACACAAAACGTGTTCTTGACTCTACTGGAGCATTAGCTCTTGAAGAGATCCCTGAGAGCATTGTTGTAATTGGCGGAGGTTACGTAGGTACTGAGCTTGGCGGAGCATATGCAAACTTTGGTACGAAAGTAACAATTCTTGAGGGAGCAGATGAAATTCTAAATGGCTTTGAAAAACAAATGTCATCTTTAGTAACACGCAACCTTAAGAAAAAGGGTGCTGAAATTATTACAAAGGCACTTGCAAAAGGTGTTGAAGAAACAGAGACTGGTGTTACAGTTAAATACGAAGTGAGCGGAGAAGAGAAATCTGTTGACGCTGACTACGTATTTGTAATGGTTGGACGCCGTCCAAACACAGATGAGCTTGGTCTTGAGCAAGTAGGCATCAAGATGACTGATCGTGGAGTAATTGAAATTGATAAGCAATGCCGCACTAGCGTAAGCAATATCTATGCTATCGGTGATATCGTTGAAGGTCCTCCACTTGCTCATAAAGCTTCTTACGAAGGTAAAATTGCTGCAGAAGCTATCTCTGGCCACAACGCTGAAATTGACTATTTAGCAATTCCTGCTGTTGTTTTCTCTGAGCCTGAATTAGCAACAGTTGGTTATACTGAGAAGCAAGCAAAAGATGAAGGAATCGATATAGTTGCTGCGAAGTTCCCATTTGCAGCTAACGGCCGTGCGCTTGCACTAGATAGCACTGACGGGTTCTTAAAGCTTGTTACTCGTAAAGAAGATGGATTAATCATCGGTGCGCAAATTGCTGGTACAAATGCTTCTGATATGATTGCAGAACTTGGTTTAGCGATTGAGTCTGGAATGACTGCAGAAGACCTTGCGATGACAATCCATGCTCACCCAACTTTAGGTGAAATCACAATGGAAGCTGCAGAAGTAGCTCTTGGAATGCCAATTCACATTGTAAAATAAAGTGAAAAAGATCCTTCTCAATAGAGAAGGATCTTTTTATTAAGGAGTTGAAAAAAGACTTCAATTGTATAGAAGTCTTTTTTCAACTATATATTTATTCATATTGTTCAAGTGCGTTCTCGATCGGTTCTATGATTTGATCTTTTTTTACAAGACCGTCTACTTTTACGAGGGTCTGATCTTCATATACTAAAACCATTGCTGGACTGCGCTCTATTTCAAATTGATCTAAATAGTGTTTTTTATTCTCATAAATAATCTTCATATTTTTTATGGCCTCTGGATATTTTTGCTTTAACTCAATGATAGCATCATAATAAGCCACTTCTTGACGATAATTTGCCTCATCTGAAAAGAACACTATTTGTTGTATATCTTCATTAATTTCCAGGTCAGGCGACTCTGCTTTACTGCAAGAGGAGGATGTTAAGATAAATAGAGCACTACATAAAAGTAAAAGCATGCCTTTCATCATTTCTCTGCCTCACTTTACACACAATTTTTCCGAAATCTTACAAATTGCCCTCTATACATAAGTATTCTATCACGGTCTACTGCCGAAACCGCAAATGTCACCTAAATGTTATATAAATGAAAAATACAAGCAAAACCTTCAACATATATTTCAAATAAACCAGGTTTTCTTTCTCCAAAAAAGGGGAGAGTAAAAAGAAAAGCGGAAGGCGCTTGCTCAGGGACGACAAGCTTAAGACAAAACAGGCGAAAGGTCGTACTTTGACCTTTTGACTGGATTGGCTTAAGACCTCGAGTCCCTAGTGCCTGCAGCTGGACAGAAAGAAAAGCGGAGGCGGCTTGACCAGCTGCGACAAGCATAAGGCAAGCAGGCCGGAAGGTTGTACTTTAACCTTTTGGACAGATTGACTTATGACCTCGAGCAGCTAGCCGCCGGAGCTAGACAGAAAGAAAAGCGGAGGCGGCTTGACCAGCTGCGTTTACGAAGAGTAAAGGTTAACATTAAATACCGTGAAAATCCTTAAATTTAGTGTTTTTAAAAGGCGGTGATGATGGTGTGAAGGTTTATACAGCAGTTATCATTCAGCTCATTATATGGAGCGGATATACCTTTATTGAATGGCTTTCAAAGTATGATCAATTAGTATTTAAAGCGCTTATGTTTTTTGTGTTTCTTTATCTTGCTGTCATTATTGGCCATTATATTATAAAATCTACACGAAAAACGTTTGTTGCGACCATGGTCAGTTTATCTGTATATGGCTCTTTTCATGTCATTATGACCTTAGCAATTTAACGAAAAAGGAGGTTAGCGTATTCTTTTTGAACTGGCTGAACTCCATTTTTATATAAGAAGTACTGTACATGTTTGAGTCAGCTGAGAGTCGTCTTCATTGAAAATGAAAAGCACTAGTTTATAATTAGGAGCGAGGAGGGACAGCATGAGAATAAAAAGTATATTTGCACTGCTTATGACATTTATTTTTTTACAAGGCTGTGCAACTGATAATGAACCCAATTCTGCTGAAGAGGTGAATGGACAAGCCTCTCAGGAGCAAACGGAAAGCAATAATCATTCTGAGTTAGAAATACAGGATCGTGAAGAGGAAGAACAAGCTGGGGAAATGCATGAAGAAGAGGAAGAAACTCAGTCTGCAGCAAGCTCACAAGATGAAGGTAAAGAAGTTGAAAAACAATACCAAATTAATGAAAATACATGGACAGTAGATCCTATTTCAGATGCGAATCCAAAAGTAGCTCTTTTAACCATTGATGATGCACCAGATGCACATGCATTAAAGATGGCGCAGACACTAAAGAAACTTGATGTAAAGGCAATCTTTTTTGTTAACGGTCATTTGATTAACTCTCCGGAAAAAGAGAATGTAATTAAAGAAATTTATGATCTTGGGTTTGCGATTGGAAATCATACATATGGTCACAATAATTTAAAGGATTTAACAGAAGAAGAGCAAAAACATGAAATAGTAAAGGTTAATGACATGGTTGAAGAAATAACTGGAGAAAGACCACGGTTCTTCAGAGCACCTTTTGGTTCTAACACAGACTATAGTAAAAAGGTTGCTGCAGAAGAAAATATGACCATCATGAACTGGACATATGGGTATGACTGGGAGCAGGAGTATCAAACAAAAGAAGCAATAGCTGATATTATGGTCAATAGCCCTTATTTAAACAACGGAGCTAATTTACTCATGCATGATCGGCAGTGGACAATGGAAGCGATGGAAGACATTGTGACAGGTCTGCAGGCAAAAGGATACACAATTGCAGATCCTGAGGCAATTAAATAATTATGAAAAAAGGAGCCTTATTTAGGCTCCTTTTCTGCAGGCTTCCGGTCCATAAATCTTGCGATGATGGTATAAATAGAAAAGAAAAGCAGAAAAAAGCAAAGCAGAGATAAAGCGAAAGGAATAACACTAAAGTCTGTCTCTTCGTCAAATGGTGAATTGAACTCCACTATTACAGGGTAGGAGGCAGAATCTTCCGGAAGCTCCTTTACTTGTCCTAAATAAGGAAATGGTGCACCAAAAACAGCTTTATATGGGAGCTCAGCAGGTTTGTCTGCAACAAATGCATTAAATACGAAAGGAGAAATAAGTGTAAATGCTAAAGATAGCAAAATGATTACAACAATTTTTTTATTCATCTGTCACCTCAAAGTATGTATAATAATTTAGTTTCCATGCAACGTATTAAGATCATCATGCCCTTAAATATTCTATCATTGAATAAAAACATATGACAACTTTATTAACGATTAATAATTATGGTTGTTAAAATGAGAAGTTCGCAATACAATAGTATTCTAAATAGTTTGAAAAAAGGAGGTGCCATATGGATAATTTTTCTAAGATTTATGATGAACATGAAAATGTAACTGTACGTTTTGCCGGCTTTGCAACCAAGTTAAAGCGTTATGATTTTGCTATCGTTTATACAAATCTATTTTATACAAAACCTCTTGTGACCTGTATGCAAACTGGCCGTTCGATCCTCCTTGATCCGCTTGACCTCGAAGATTCGCATTCCTTGCAGAAGATATTCAAAATCGAAACCACAACTCAAACAGAAGATCTTGTTCAATTTTTCAAAGATGCGATCCCAGGAACACATGTTAGTTAAAGGTCGTGATTCGTGAAAACACTTATCCAAATTGATTCTTTTTGGACCCCTTGATGTGAGAACACAGATGTTTGTGTGAAGAAAGGCTTACAAATAGTCCAATCCTGCTTTTCCAGTTTTTTATGCCAGTATCTCAGTTCCTTTGAACACTGATTTTAAATGATTGTACTAAAACTTTACATCATGTCCCGAGCGGCTAATTTCAGAAAAAAGCAGACAGAGTCGTTCGGGTTTATCAGTGAATTTCAATGTGCATTGTCGTAGTCTCCAGCTTCCCGATGCATTCTCCAAATAGCCAAACCTTCGTTTCCCTCGAATAAACCCATTAACAATCTGGTCAATTTAAAGTCAATTAATATGCTGTATTAATGCTTATTATGACATACAATAACGCTAAAATTTTAAATGTGTTATACAAATTAATCTTGATTTTTAAATAGTGTCATATTATTATAGAAAATAGATAAAGCGCTTTCAAAATATGAATATGATATTAAAGGAGAGATGAGCAGATGGGAACAATCGTATGCCAAACTTGTAATTCAACTATCGAACATTTCGAGGATGAAAAGGTGACTGTATTATATTCAAAAGGAAGCTGCCAATGTGACCCGCCTAATCAGCAGGAGAAGTAAGTAGCATAAGGCTGATTCAGTAAAAAGCTTGAAAGTGAAGAAGTTAGTTTAAAAATAGATGGTGCAATCGACCGGTTTTTTAGCAAGTAATATAAATGCCGCCCAATCATATGGGCGGCATTTTTACATATTCGAAAGGCTTTATAACCCGAAATGAGAATGCACGTTATCTTTTATCGAATTGCCCGGTGTTCTTTTATAACCCTCAAGTATTTAAAGTCATAATCCTCTGGTCCCTGAACTGGCAATCCTGCTTCCATATTGGTTTTAATATAACGGAGGTTATCGGTCGTGATGATTTCTCCAGGTATAAAAATTGGAATGCCAGGAGGGTATACCATGATAAATTCAGCAATAATTCTGCCTTCAGACTCATCAAATGGAACAAGCTCTGTATCCGCATAGAAAGCGTCACGAGGAGTTAAAGCTAGGACAGGGATATGAGGTAAAAGGACCTCTTGCGTCGTATTGATCTTCTCAGCTTTACCGTGATATTCAATCGATAACTGTCTTAAAGCATCGATTAGAATATCGGCTTCCTTCTCTGTGTCTCCTGGAGTGACAATACATAAAATATTGTACAAGTCAGACATTTCAACCTCTATGTTATATCGCTCTCTGAGCCAAAGTTCAACATCAAAGCCGTTAATTCCCAATTCCTTTACAGATATAATTAACTTTGTTGGATCGTAATCATAAGCAGCATGTGTCTCTAATATTTCTTCTCCTACACAATATAGATGATCCAGTTCATTGATGCGCTTTCGAATGGACTGTGCCAATTGAATTGTTTTTTCAATTAGTTCATGTCCTTCCGTTGCAAGTCTTTTTCTGGCAACGTCTAATGAAGCGAGAAGAAGATATGAAGTTGATGTGGTAGTAAGCATGCTTAAAATCGATTGTACGCGCTTATGTGAAACGAGATTACCTTGCATATTTAAAACAGAGCTCTGTGTCATGGAGCCGCCAAGTTTGTGAACACTTGTTGCCGCTAAATCCGCTCCAGCCTGCATGGCAGACATCGGCAGGCTTTCGTGAAAATGAATATGAACTCCATGTGCTTCGTCTACAAGAACAGGAACATTATATGAATGCGATATTTCTACAATTTTTTTTAAGTCTGCAGATACACCAAAATACGTTGGGTTAATAACAAGTAATCCTTTTGCATCAGGGTGCTGCTCAAGAGCTCTTGCTACAGAATCTGTTGTAATTCCATGAGATATGCCTAACTCAGTATCAATTTCGGGATGAATAAAAATAGGAGTGGCACCAGAAAAAACAATGGCAGACATAACTGATTTATGAACATTTCTGGGTACGATAATTTTATCGCCAGGGCCGCAGACGGACATAACCATTGTCATAATGGCTCCGCTGGTTCCTTGTACTGAGAAAAATGTATGTTCAGCACCAAAAGCTTCAGCTGCCAGGTCTTGTGCCTGCTTGATCATGCCTTTAGGCTGGTGCAGGTCATCCAAAGGTCCAATATTAATTAAATCAATTGATAAAGCATTTTCTCCAATAAATTCTTTAAATTCAGGGTCAATTCCTGTTCCTTTTTTATGACCGGGAATATGGAATTGTACAGGATTTTTCTTTGCATGTGCCAATAAGCCGCTAAATAACGGTGTTTCAGTTTGAGACAATGTATTTCCACACCTCTTTAAAATTCTAATTTGCAATAAAACATCTGCATTATAGCATTATTCATCGCCTTTGCATAGAAACTTCATACCCCATTAGTTTTCGGGTTAAAAGGTGAAAATAAACATTCTTTTATTGGAGAATTTTTAATCTTCTTTAGAAAGTTTTTATTCCATAGTTTTAGACATAGCAGAGCCCTTACAAGCAACAAAAAAGAAGCTTACATGTTTGCGCTGACATTCTACTTAGAGTAAAATCAGCAGGAGATAAAACGTAAGGAGGATGACCTTTGGAATATCAATATCCGATTGAACATCATTGGAAGACTGAAGAAATTATTGATGTAATCCAATTTTATCAAAGCATTGAAAGAGCATACGAAAAAGGGATTGAACGTGAAGAGCTGATGAAGTCATACCGTCGCTTTAAAGAAATTGTGCCAGGAAAATCTGATGAAAGAAATCTATGCAATGACTTTGAAGAAATGAGCGGCTATTCCCCATTTCGTACAGTAAAAGCAGCTAAGGAAACTGAAGCTGGCAATGTAGTAAAAATGAAAAAGTAAAAAACCTCCCTTGGGAGGTTTTTTGTACTTTAATGTCCCATTTCACTATGTTTACGCCATTTTATAGAAGGGTAATAATTTTTTAAATACATGATCTGCAGCTGTGATAAAATCATGGCCATTCATCTTTATAGCATCCTCTCGGCTAATGTTGACACCACAGAGAATTTCAGCTTTTTTGACAGTTTGCAGACGGATAAAAAGGTTTCCAAGTTCATCTTTTGATAAATCACTGTGTTTGTAAACACCAGGCTTCGTATGATCGCCTGACCAAACAAATTCTTTTGGGATTTCATTATAAAGTTTATCAAGAGAATCCTCTAGCTTTTTACCGTATTCTTCTTTATTTGGAGCTTCATAAATCATTGCAAACCAAATGAAAACATGCGTTTCCCAAAGGCCAATTTGAAAATGAGGCAGCATTTTATAACCGCGGGGGCTTGACGCAAATGCAACCCAAGTATCATTTGGCGGGTTTTTGGTTCTTCTGGCATGACGGGCAACATGCGGAAAAATCTCATGTCCAGTCTCGGCCGATAGCACCGTCGAGAAGTGTTTGCCTAAATCTTCTAGCTTTGGGCGGATGGTAGTCTTTAGAGCATCCATTCGTTCATCAAGACCATCTATAGTGAAGACCGAAAAATCATCATTTGTAAAACCTGAAAATGTCATATAGAAACCTCCTCTTACTATGTCAAATATTGTAGCATAATCTGCAGGAAAAGAAGAAATAGAATGCATGAGTTTAAAGGTAGGTTATCGCACAATTTTGTTGCAATTCAGATGACAGAGCATAAGATAATAGTAAAAATAATCAGAAAATTTAAGTCGTGAATATCTTTTAAGAAATACTTTGTTGATAACTTGGAAGGGGTGTATTGTCTAATGAAACAACTTGTAAATTCAACAAAAGCGAAAAAAAGCGAAAAGGAAAGAACAGCAGTACTAAGAATGGAACTTGACTATGAGCTGGCTACTTTATTTGATGCAATGACAAGCGAGAATGACAAGTTGAAAACAACAACAAAGCAGAAGCTTGAAAAAATCAGACATGAGCTTCTCAAACTAAAAGCTTTATAAATTGTAGTTAATAAGGGGAAAATGGGGAAAAATGTTCTTAATATCTATACAACATGATTAAAAACGAACTTCCATCATTCGTGGGAGTTCGTTTATTGATGTTAAACCGACATGAACCTCGCAATCAATGTCCAGTTGTTTTATTCTTGAAACTTGAATATTTTGCAGGCTTATTTTAAGCTAAAAGTATTTTAAACAACTTGAAATAACAATGTGGAGACAAAATAAAATAGCCTATAGAAAAGGATGTTAACTACATGACAGATTTAAAAAAGATTGATACATATGCAAAAAAGTGGATTAAAGAAGCAAGTGATAGAATAAAGGATTCTTTTTCTAAAGAATTAACCATTCAGACAAAATCACATGCTAATGATTTAGTAACTGATATAGATCAAGCAACCGAGCGTTTTTTTATCGAAAAAATTAACAGTGTTTTTCCGGATCACCGAATCTTGGGAGAAGAAGGATTTGGAGATGATGTTCAGTCATTAGAAGGCGTTGTGTGGATCATTGATCCTATTGATGGAACGATGAATTTTGTACATCAGCAGCGTAATTTTGCTATTTCAATTGGAATCTTTGAAGATGGGGTTGGGAAAATCGGCCTCATTTATGATGTTGTTCATGATGAGCTGTATCATGCTATCTCAGGTGAGGGAGCATACCTAAATGACTTGAAAATTCCTCAGATGCGCAAAACGAAACTATCGGAATCAATCTTAGGTTTAAATGCAACATGGGTGACAGAAAACAGACGGATTGATTCAAGTCTTTTAGCACCTCTTGTAAAAAAATCCCGAGGCACACGCTCATATGGTTCAGCTGCTTTAGAAATTGTCTACGTGGCAACTGGCCGTATTGATGCATACTTAACGTTAAGGCTCGCACCTTGGGATTTTGCGGCAGGGTTGATCATCATTGAAGAGCTTGGAGGACGTGCAACAAATCTGAGGGGAGAAAAACTTAATATGCTCGAAGGCGGCTCTGTCTTTTTTGCCAATGAAGAATTGCATGATGAGATCTTGAAGGATTATCTTCACAATGGAAAATGGTAATCTTTCATGGAGAACGCTTGAAAAATCAGATCATCCCTTCTTCGAGGTTTTAATCTCGCAAAGTCCAAAGTGGAAGGAACTTGAATTAGGAAATAAGACTCTTGAAAACTTTTTCAAGGATCATGAGTATGCAGGAGGGGAATGGAGAGTATGGGAGGTGAGCGGAACTCCTATTTCCGTATCCCACCACACTCAGTCTTCGCCTTCAAATAAAAAGCCTTGGCTTGGGACATTACTTGTTCATTCTGGATTTAGAAGAAAAGGCTTTGGTGAAAGGATTTTAGACAAGCTCTCAGATGAAATGAAGGATAAGGGTCATAAAGCGATTTATGCGGGTGTTCCTATAATGGAAAATGAGTGGATTGCTTTCTTATCTGAATGCGGCTATGAACAATTCAAACTTGAAAAAGACAAACAAGATGTCCAGTATTTAATTTTTGTTAAACCGACGATGATGTAGGGTAATAAGTGATGGAGGAGGTGCAGTGGATATTGCTGCACTTTTTTCAGTCATAAAAAGCGGGTTTAGTTTTGATAAATTTAAGGTACAATTTTATGAAGCAGAATATTATACTCCTTAGAGAAATAGAGGAAAGGCTGAGACACAAAAGAAGTTCAGACGGCGAGGATGATTAGCTTTGATTTCTTCAGATAAAACAGAGTCTTCAGAGCAATGGAACAGGTCTCTTTATGTCGTTGTATCTCTTCTGAAATTTTAAGTGCAAACTCCAATTTTTATACTCCTGCTTACAAACCTGCCAACACGTAAAAAGGCGTCCGCATTGGATCGCCCTTTTAAACGCTACAATAATCCTTTTTCGCGCATTTTCTTTTTCGTCTTGAAGCCAAAACCCATTACAACAAATAAACCAGCAATACATGCTAGAATGCCTAATATACTTCTTTCGCTAATGGCAATTCCAATTGCTCCAATACATATAGCAGCGGCGACCGCACAAGCTAATAAAGGCCATTGAATTTTTTTCATAATCGCCATTCCTTTCCGCAGGGCTGTTTTGTCTGCGGCGATGGCCGCATCAAAAACATGTTTGCTTACCCTTACAATTAGAAGCTTTCTGTTCTCTTTTTACCATACAATGATGGAAAAACTCTAGTAATACTCTATAAAAGCTATTCTTAATAAATATTTTACATAAAAAGCTTTTAGCTTTCTAGTTTGTTTATGGTAT
Source organism: Bacillus mesophilum (assembly GCF_008923265.1). NCBI lineage: Bacteria > Bacillati > Bacillota > Bacilli > Caryophanales > Bacillaceae > Bacillus > Bacillus mesophilum. Next base: position 290,447 of record NZ_WBOT01000001.1, read on the forward strand.
AATGTTTCAGTTATCGTATAAAAATGAAGCTAAAAGCTATTATTTGATAAATAGGCTAGGAGGAAAATTTTTTGAAACTCAGAGAAAATATTCGTAATATTGCTATAATCGCGCACGTTGACCACGGTAAAACGACGCTTGTTGACCAGCTTTTAAAGCAATCTGGTACATTTAGAACAAACGAGCATGTAGAAGAGCGTGCAATGGATTCAAATGATATCGAAAGGGAGCGCGGTATTACCATTTTGGCTAAAAATACTGCAATCCAGTACAAAGATACACGCATAAACATTCTTGATACACCTGGACATGCTGACTTTGGTGGAGAAGTAGAGCGTATCATGAAAATGGTTGACGGTGTTTTACTTGTCGTTGACGCCTATGAAGGCTGTATGCCGCAAACTCGCTTCGTGCTTAAAAAGGCATTAGAGCAAAACTTAACACCGATTGTTGTTGTAAACAAAATCGACCGTGATTTTGCTCGTCCTGAAGAAGTAATTGATGAAGTACTTGATTTATTTATTGAATTAGATGCAAACGAAGATCAGCTTGATTTCCCAGTTATTTATGCATCTGCTATCAACGGAACAGCTAGTGTGGATCCAGATCCTGCAAAGCAGGATGAAAACATGCAATCTCTATATGAGACAATTGTTGATAATATTCCAGCACCAGTTGATAACAGTGAAGAGCCTCTTCAATTCCAAGTAGCACTACTTGATTACAACGACTATGTCGGCAGAATTGGAGTTGGACGTGTGTTCCGCGGAACAATGAAGGTGGGTCAGCAGGTAGCTCTTATGAAGCTTGATGGCTCTGTTAAACAATTCCGTGTGACGAAAATTTTTGGTTTCTTTGGCTTAAAGCGTGAAGAAGTTCAAGAAGCAAAAGCTGGAGACTTAATTGCTGTATCTGGAATGGAAGATATCAACGTTGGGGAAACAGTTTGCCCAGTTGAGCATCAAGAGGCATTGCCAGTATTAAGAATTGATGAGCCTACATTACAGATGACTTTCCTTGTAAACAATAGCCCATTCGCAGGTAAAGAAGGAAAATACATCACTTCACGTAAAGTAGAGGAAAGATTGCGCGCGCAGCTGCAGACAGATGTAAGCTTACGTGTTGAAAATACAGAATCACCAGATGCTTGGATTGTTTCTGGCCGTGGTGAGCTTCACTTATCTATCTTAATTGAAAATATGCGCAGAGAAGGATTTGAGCTGCAGGTATCCAAGCCGGAAGTTATCATCCGTGACATTGATGGAGTAAGATGTGAGCCAATTGAGCGTGTGCAAATTGATGTTCCTGAAGAGCATACAGGTTCTATTATGGAATCGATTGGAGCACGTAAAGGTGAAATGCTTGATATGGTGAACAACGGAAATGGCCAAGTGCGCTTAACTTTTAATGTTCCTGCTCGCGGATTAATCGGTTATACAACTGAATTCTTAACGTTAACACGCGGATACGGAATCATAAACCATACATTTGACAGCTATCAGCCAGTTGTTGCTGGACAAGTTGGCGGCAGACGTCAAGGTGTGCTTGTTTCTATGGAGAGTGGAAAATCGTCTACTTATGGTATCATGCAAGTAGAAGACCGCGGTGTGATCTTTGTTGAGCCTGGTACTGAAATTTATGAAGGTATGATTGTTGGAGAACATAACCGTGAAAGCGATCTTACTGTAAATATTACAAAAGTAAAACAAGCTACAAACATTCGTTCAGCGAACAAGGATCAGACAGCAACAATGAAAAAGCCTCGCATCATGACGCTTGAAGAAGCACTGGAATATTTGAATGATGATGAGCTTTGTGAGATTACACCTGAATCAATCCGTTTGCGCAAGAAAATATTAGATAAGAACGAGCGTGAGCGTGTAGCGAAGAAGAAGAAACTAGCAGAAACAAACTAATCTTTATGAGGGGGGCGAGAATTTATGGTTGAAGAAAGATTGTCTTTTTTCGCAGCTCTATTTAAAGTCCATGAAAACCCTGATTTAGGTATGTGGCTTTTGTATATTACAATAGTCCTCTTATCGATTTTAGTCTTTAAGCTAGGCTTTGCAAAAAAACTTCCGCTGGGGAAATCAGTTGTAATTTACTTGTTTCTGATCCTCGGCTGTACCCTGCTTACCTTTTTAGGTGTTTTCCTGCCTGTTGCTGAAGGCCTTGTTGTTGCTGCCTTAATTTTAATTATTTATAAAATTAGGCTCCATCAGGAAAAAAAGCAGCAAGCCAGTGCAGAATAATTATATTTTCAGCTATTGTGCATTGATTTTTTAAAAAAAGCCAGACGCTTTAAGCGTCTGGCTTTTTTGATACTTTCTTCATTCAATCATACTCCGTTGGATCCCAATCTGTTAGAGTTTGGGGTTTTTAGATCGTTCTACCATTCATCATCACTTTTAGGGCTTTTATAAAGCCTGAAATTCCCCGTGGCAGCACGCTGCTTTGTTCTTTCTGCAATGCGATCCTCACAAACATTACACATATATGTATGAATAGGGCGATTGCGTAACCTTTTCGCCTCAGCAGAATCGTTTGGAATGGATTCTATTTTATCACATAGTACACATTTAACTCGCATTTATTACACCTCTGTTAATAGTTCTTTCTTTTATTATAATATAACACAACTTCTGTTTCGAATTTAATTATCTCAGCAAATGAGGGGATGGAAGTAATAAAGTGGTTACACATCATCGGCGGTTTCCTTTTGAAAATGGCTGAAAGTTGAAACAAGCATTAAAAACATACTATGATAGTGATAAAGAGGAGGTGCCTGATGGTAAACAGAGTTGAAAATCAATTGACAGAGCCGCTGTTTAAAGAAATGCAAAAGGAGCGTTTTGTTACATTGGCAACAGTGGATTATGAGACAGGCGGCCCAAATGTACATACGTTATCATGGATAATGTCAAAGAATGAAAAAACGATTTATTTTGCAGTTGAAAGCCATTCAAGGATCATTCAGAACATAAAGAAGAATAATCAGGTCATCGTTCACATGATTGCTGATGAATCTGCTTATTCAATAGCTGGAAAAACAGCCATTAAAGAAGAAGTTCTTGATCATTTGCCGTTAAAGCTGGCATTGGTTTCAATGCAAATTGATGAGGTTAGGGATGTGATGTTCTACGGAGCGAAAATGACAGTACAGCCTCATTATGATAAAACATATGATCTGAAAGCAGCTTCCCAGCTGGATGAGCAAGTCATGGATGCAATGAAAAAAGCTTAGGCTGGAATTCTGAATTCCTTACAAGGAGTTTGAATTCCATACATAAGCTTTTTCTTTTTATCATCGAATGCTTTATGTCATGTTAATTGACTTAACTGTGATGATACCTAGTTATTTTCGTTATGGCTGTTCTTAGATTCTTTTCCGTTTTTGTAATGATTAGATTGTTCCTGCTGTTTCTGTTCTAATTTTTGTTCTTCACTATTATTAAGTCTTTTATCCGGTTTTTCAGTAGCGTTGCGCGGGTTCGGATCAACCATATCTGCCGGAACTTCAGGTATTAATCTGCCGGAAACATCTGCTAATTCATTCATGATGCCCTGAAGCGGCTGGCCAGCACCAATATCATCTCTGATTTCACGCAGGCGGGCATTGATATCTGGGTCAGCAACTACTAGAGCTCTTGCACCATGCGGATCTTTTTTTAAACTTTCAGCAACTGAAAATTTAATCGAACCAACTTCAGAACGATCAAGATCCTGATTAACATCAATTCCAACAATTGCATATTGACCAAGAACGATGGCAGTTGCATCGTTCACGTTTGGAATACTTGTAGCAAGATCGACAAGGTGTTTAGAGATTTCCTGTCCTGTCTGACGATCTGTTTCCTGTATAGTGCTGTTCCGAACATTTATTGCGTTTTGACCAGTATTTGGGCTTGATCCGGAAGCATTATTTTGATCATTACTCATTCCGCATCCAGTCAATAAAAGACTGGCAAATAGTAAAAAAAGAATATACCTCATTACCTTTACCCCCAATGTTAGAATTAGATCATATTTGGTTATGTGTGAACTAAGCCTGATTTAATCTGTACCTTTCTTGATTATTGTGTAAAATATCTTCTATCTTTATGCAGAAAAACATATAGTTTACCAAAGTTCAATTTGTCCCATTCCTTTTTACAGCAAAAAGTGTGAATGGGATCAGCAAAATATATTGCACAATACTATGGCTACGAGGGCAGGAGGCATCGGGATTGAGAAAAATTTATGTGTTAGATACAAATGTCTTGTTGCAAGACCCATTTTCCATTTATTCTTTTGAAGAAAATGAGGTGGTTATTCCAGCAGTCGTTTTAGAAGAAGTCGATTCTAAAAAAAGATATATGGACGAAATAGGCAGGAATGCAAGGCAGGTATCGAGGCTCATAGACAGCATGAGATTAAATGGCAAGCTTCATGAAAAAATTCCGCTTGAAAACGGCGGTAGCCTTCGAATTGAATTAAATCACAGATCATTCCATCAGCTTCAGGAAATTTTTGTGGAAAAAACAAATGATAACCGCATATTAGCTGTTGCTAAAAACCTTTCTCTTGAAGAAGAAACGAAAGGAAACGGCAAACCTGTGATCCTGGTGAGCAAGGACGCATTGGTCCGTGTAAAGGCTGATGCAATTGGTTTAATGAGCGAAGATTTCTTAAGTGATCGGGTAATTGAAAATGACCATATTTATACTGGTTTTTTAGAAGTATATGTACAAAAAGAAGAGTTGAATAAGTTTTATGAAAAAGGTGAGCTATTACTTGCAGATATTGTGAATCATCCCTTCTACCCAAATCAATTTCTGGTTATGAAGGATGCACTGGGATCTTCTTCATCAGCACTTGGAATGGTTGATTCTTCGGGCAAAAAAGTTAAAAAGCTGATTTTTGACTTTGAACATATATGGGGAATTAAGCCGCGAAACGTTCAGCAGACAATGGCTTTGGAATTGCTGCTGAAAAAAGATATCCCGCTGATTACTCTTATTGGAAAAGCGGGAACAGGAAAGACGTTATTAGCGCTTGCTGCGGGACTAATGCAAACAGAGGACTATGGTCACTTTAAAAAACTTCTTGTTGCTAGGCCCATTGTTCCGGTTGGCAAGGATTTAGGATTTTTGCCAGGAGAAAAGGAAGAAAAGTTAAGACCTTGGATGCAGCCGATTTACGATAATCTGGAATATTTATTTAACGTCAAAAAGCCAGGTGAACTCGATGCCATATTGGCGGGAATGGGTTCCATTGAAGTAGAAGCTCTGACATACATCCGCGGAAGAAGTATTCCAGATCAATACATTATTATTGATGAAGCACAAAATTTAACCAAGCATGAAGTTAAAACGATTCTTACAAGAGTAGGGGAAGGAAGTAAAATTGTCCTAATGGGGGACCCTGAACAAATTGATCATCCATATTTGGATGCTTATAATAACGGACTAACATATGTGCTGGAGCGATTTAAAGATCAAACTGTTTCTGGTCATGTAAAACTCGTGAAGGGAGAAAGATCTGGTCTGGCTCAGCTGGCTGCCGATTTGCTTTAAAATAAATCATGTCAAAAAGGGCTGGTTTTGCCTTTTTTGACATGATTATTAGCGAATTGCCTTTGATCAGCTACTTAATTTGGAAAGATGAAATGTTTTTAAATGGACTATTATAATTGCTGCCATCTCCAAAATAAGCATGAATCGGCCCGTCTTCCTTCAATGGCTTTCCTTCCTTTGAAAATCCGAGAATCATACCCATTGCATCTTCTAAAGACACTTGCTCTTCTCCGTTATGGCTGATAATAATTACGCTTGAAGCATCTTCATTAGGCTCTGCATTTTTAATAAATGGGGCTAATGGAACCCCAAAGGTTCCAGTCAAAACTTTTTCTTTTTCAAACTTTTTTTCTGATTTTAAAGTAGGCGGATAAATGGCACCTTCCATGATTTCTCTGTCCCAATGCTTTGAAATAGACTTTGTGTATTCTTCCAGAGCATCCGTTTTTTCAATGGCTTCATCAAAATATGTATTTAAATCCACGCGACGGTCATCAAAGATCCAAACACCTGGATCTAATGTTATCGGAAATTTTACATTTCCGCTAATTGATATAATATTTTCCATTACTATTCCCTCCCAGTTGTTCAGCGCTTACATATGGATAAAATTATACCCCTAATTTCTTTTATTGTCATTTTTTCAAATTGACAGCAAAGTTGATAAATTCAAGTGTTTAATCCGCTTATTTAAGACTATATAAATTTTTATGACAAATTAACTGAAGCTTGTCCGTATAATTCTTGCTTTTTTTATAGGTTAAGTATAGAATTTATAGATAGGATAGTCGCTCGGAAACGGGGGGATTGATGTTGGCTTCTGAAATGATTATGGATCATAAAGAGAAAGCTAATGCACTGCTTAAAGCAGATGCTGATAAAATATTAAAACTAATTAAGGTCCAAATGGACAATTTAACAATGCCTCAGTGTCCTTTGTATGAGGAAGTTCTTGACACGCAAATGTTTGGCTTATCTCGAGAGATAGATTTTGCTGTCCGTTTAGGCTTAATAGACGATCAGGAAGGTAAAGCTATACTTGGCGAATTAGAACGTGAGCTATCAGCTCTGCATGAAGCATCAGTTAAAAAATAACTGAAAAAACTCAAACATTCATCGTGATGTTTGAGTTTTTTTACACCTGTTGCTTTTTTAAAAAGCACTGTATTTTCCAGTTAGTTTATTGTAACAGAAAACTTAAATAGTATGACATAATAATAGAATATTTTTAATTAGTATGTTACATTGAAAGAGGACAGAATTGCTAGTTTTTGCTCTCTTCTCATGATGCAGGCAGGAAATCCTATACTTAAGTCGAATAACTATGACAACCTAGAAAATAAGGGAAGAGGACCAATGTTTAAAAAAATATTAAAATCTTATGATTACACTCTACTAGCTGTGGTTGTGCTGCTTTGTATATTTGGTCTCGTAATGGTTTACAGTTCAAGTATGGTCATGGCAGTCCAATATTATGGGCAGTCTAGCGATTTTTTCTATGAAAAACAAAAAACCAACTTAATGATCTCTGCTTTTGTGCTAATTGTTGTAGCTTTATTTCCATACAAAGCACTTATGAGCAATAAGATTCTTGTTCCAATGGTATTTTTATCGATTATTGGGCTATCCGGCCTCTTCATAATTGGAACTGTTGCAGGAAATGCACTGAGCTGGTTTGAAGTAGGAACACGGAGTCTGCAGCCGGCAGAATTTGTCAAACTAAGTGTTATTATCTACCTGGCAGCTGTCTATGCGAAAAAGCAGCCTTACATAAATGAGTTTAACCGCGGTGTAGCACCGCCGCTTGCTTATTTAATACTGGTTTGTATGTTAATTGCAGTGCAGCCTGATTTTGGTACAGCGGCAATCATCTTTTTAATTGCTGCCACAATTATTTTTGCTTCTGGCATGAACTACAAAAATATTTTTAAACTTGGCTTAATTGGCCTCTCCATTTTAGTGCCGATCGTCCTGTTACTAAGAGAGAAAATATTCTCTGAAAAAAGACTTGGCAGATTTGAAGCCTTCATTGATCCATTCGGATCTGAACACGGCTATCAGCTCTCGAACTCCTTTATATCTTTAGGAATGGGCGGATTAAAAGGTCTGGGTTTAGGTGAGAGTGTACAAAAATTAGGCTATTTACCAGAGGTGCATACTGATTTTATTATGGCAGTCATTGCTGAAGAGTTAGGCATTTTTGGCGTTAGTTTTGTGCTGCTGGGTTTAGGGTATATCGTTCTGAGGGGCTATTACATAGGAATGAAATGCAAAGATCCATTTGGAAGTCTGCTGGCGATCGGGATTTCAAGCATGATTGGAATTCAGGCGTTTATAAACTTAGCAGGCATTTCTGGGGTGATCCCGCTAACAGGTGTTACCTTGCCATTTATAAGTTATGGTGGTTCTTCACTGCTGCAAATGTCTATTGCAATTGGTGTCCTTTTAAATGTATCAATGTTTGTAAAATATGAAGAAAAATATAAACATAAAGCTGAAAACCCTGTGCCAGAAAGTGCTCCGCTTTATTCTAGCGGTGCTTCTATCGGGCGCAAGTAAAAATAAATCATAAGAAAACTATTACAAAGTCGGGGTGTTTTTTATGGATCAGCGTATTCGCAAAGTTTTGGTTGCAAACAGAGGAGAAATTGCTATTCGTGTTTTTCGGGCTTGTACCGAACTAAATATTAGAACAGTTGCTGTCTATTCCAAAGAGGACTCTGTTTCCTATCATCGATATAAAGCAGACGAAGCTTACCTTGTTGGAGAAGGGAAAAAACCAATTGATGCCTATTTAGACATTGAAGGCATTATTGAGATTGCAAAAGAAAGTAATGTGGATGCCATCCACCCAGGCTATGGATTCTTATCAGAGAATATTCAATTCGCTAAGCGCTGTGAAGAAGAAGGAATTAAATTTATCGGCCCTCATTCGAGGCACTTAGATATGTTTGGCGATAAGGTAAAAGCAAGAACTCAAGCTCAGCTGGCAGGCATCCCTGTCATTCCGGGAAGCGACGGGCCTGTTGCCAGCTTTGATGAAGTTCATCATTTTGGAGAGCAGCATGGATATCCGATTATCATTAAAGCCTCTTTAGGCGGCGGCGGACGCGGCATGCGAATTGTTAAAAGTGCCGGCGAGGTAAAAGAAGCATACGATCGTGCTAAATCAGAAGCGAAAGCTGCCTTTGGAAATGATGAAGTGTATGTAGAAAGGTTTGTCGAAAACCCTAAACATATTGAGGTACAGATTATTGGGGATGAGCATGGAAATATCGTGCACTTGTACGAGAGAGATTGTTCCGTGCAGCGCCGTCATCAAAAGGTAGTGGAAGTAGCGCCATGTGTGTCATTAGACGAAAAGGTAAGAAATGATATTTGTGAAGCTGCTGTCAAGCTCATGAAAAATGTTGACTATATTAACGCAGGAACAGTCGAATTCCTTGTTTCAGGAAATAAATTTTACTTCATTGAGGTAAATCCCCGTGTTCAGGTTGAACATACAATCACTGAAATGATTACTGGTGTTGATATTGTTCAATCACAAATTATGATTGCTGATGGTCATGATTTGCACGGCGAGACGGTTGGAATTCCGCAGCAGAACGATATACATATTACAGGATTTGCCATCCAGTCAAGGGTGACAACAGAAGATCCTCTCAATAACTTTATGCCTGACACTGGAAAGCTAATGGCTTATCGATCAGGCGGCGGCTTTGGTGTAAGACTTGACGCCGGCAATGCATACCAGGGAGCAGTGATCACTCCTCACTATGATTCATTACTTGTAAAGCTTTCTACGCATGCGATGACATTTAAGCAGGCATCTGCAAAAATGATTCGAAATCTTCAGGAATTTCGAATTCGCGGTGTGAAAACGAATATTATGTTCCTTGAAAATGTTGTAAAGCATCAGAAATTCCAAAAAGGTGAATATGACACGTCGTTTATTGATCAGACACCAGAGCTTTTTATTTTTCCAAAAAGAAAAGACCGCGGCACAAAGATGCTTTCTTATATTGGCAATGTAACGGTAAACGGGTTTCCGGGAGTTGAAAAGAGTAAACGTCCTGCTTTTGAAGAACCAAGAATTCCGAAAGTAAAACATAATGAACCGTATCAGCAGGGCACAAAGCAAATTCTTGAGGAACGCGGTGCTGAAGGCTTGGTAAAATGGATAAAAGAACAGCAAAAAGTTCTTCTGACGGATACAACTTTTAGAGATGCACATCAATCTCTGCTTGCTACACGTGTAAGGACAACCGATTTAAAGCATATTGCGGAACCGACAGCTAAACTTCTTCCTAATATGTTTTCCTATGAAATGTGGGGCGGAGCCACATTTGACGTTGCTTACAGGTTTCTAAAGGAAGATCCGTGGGAAAGACTGCTTTCGTTAAGAGAAAAAATGCCTAATGTCCTGCTGCAAATGCTGCTTCGAGCTTCCAATGCAGTTGGATATAAAAACTATCCAGATAATGTGATACGAGAATTTGTTGAAAAAAGTGCATATGCAGGAATTGATGTTTTCCGTATTTTTGACAGCTTGAATTGGGTTAAGGGTATGGAGGTAGCGATAGATGCTGTTCGGCAGACAGGTAAAATTGCAGAGGCTGCTCTTTGCTACACCGGGGATATTTCGAATCCGCTTAAGACAAAATATGACCTTAATTACTACAAGTCCTTAGCTCGCGAGCTTGAGCAGCAGGGGGCTCATATTTTAGCCATCAAGGATATGGCGGGTTTGCTTAAACCGCAATCAGCATATGCACTTATTTCTGAGTTAAAAGAAACGATTGATATACCAGTTCACTTGCATACTCATGATACGAGCGGAAACGGCATATTCACTTATGCAAAAGCAATTGAAGCAGGAGTTGACATTGTTGATGTTGCTTTAAGCTCTATGGCCGGCTTAACATCACAGCCGAGTGCAAACTCCCTCTATTATGCGTTAGAAGGTACAGAACGCATGCCTGACATGAACATACAGGCGTTAGAACAATTAGCACATTACTGGGAAGATATCCGAAAATATTACCATGATTTTGAGAGTGGCATGGTAGCTCCTCATACGGAAGTTTATGAGCATGAAATGCCTGGCGGGCAATACAGCAATCTTCAGCAGCAGGCAAAAGGTGTTGGCCTTGGTGATAAGTGGGATGAAGTAAAAACGATGTATTCACGGGTTAACGAAATGTTTGGAGATATCGTTAAAGTGACACCATCTTCCAAAGTAGTTGGAGATATGGCTTTATATATGGTGCAAAATAAATTATCAGAAGAAGATGTATTAACAAAAGGACTTTCACTGGATTTTCCAGATTCAGTCGTAGAGCTCTTCGAAGGGTATCTGGGACAGCCGTATGGAGGATTTCCGGAACAGCTCCAAAAAGTCATCCTAAAAGACAAAAAAGCAATTACTGTCCGACCGGGAGAGCTTCTGGAGGATGTAGATTTCCATGCCTTAAAGGAAAAGCTCTTTAAAGAGATCGGCCGTCAAGTGACAAGCTTTGATGCTATTGCGTATGCTTTATATCCGAAAGTCTATATGGATTATATTAAAACTCATCAGCAGTTTGGTGATATTTCCGTTCTGGATACACCAACATTCTTATATGGAATGGAGCTTGGGGGAGAGATCGAAGTAGAAATCGAAACTGGAAAAACGTTAATCGTAAAACTAGTTTCTATAGGTGAACCGCAGCCTGATGGAACAAGAGTTGTCTATTTTGAATTAAACGGACAGCAGCGTGAAGTTATTATTAAGGATGAGAGTATTAAGTCAACAATCGCTGTAAAAACAAAGGCAGATCCGCATAATGAACAGCACATAGGTGCATCGATGCCTGGAACAGTGATTAAAGTGTTGGTGGAAAAAGAAGCTAAAGTTCAAAAAGGTGACCACTTAATGATTACCGAAGCAATGAAAATGGAAACTACGGTTCAAGCTCCATTTTCTGGAATCGTAAAGGGGATTCATGTTAGCAATGGTGAAGGCATTCAAACAGGTGATCTTTTAATTGAATTAAGCAAAGAGTAACAAAAAAACTCGCCAATCGGCGAGTTTTTTTGTTACTCTTATCATCAATTCTTGGTTTATGGAATGGTAATCGGCGGTATAGTAGTTTTAGACTCTGCTTTTTTTTGATTTTCTGTATTTTCAAGTATGAATGTATTTTGTTTATTTCTGGATAGAAGCAAAATGAAATATGCAAGAACCCCGAATAGACAAGTGATAAAGAAAGCGTGAGCCAAAGCGATAATTAAATTTAATCTAGTAATAACGACAAGAGCCCCGGCAATTACTTGCAGTGACACAAGGCTGAATGCTGCAATCCATCCGCCATATATCACTTTTTGATTTTTATAATGCTTAATGGCTATATACGTTACATAAGCAATCCAGATAAAGATAAGACCTGCAGCTGCCCGATGCCCCATTTGTACCCATTCATGAAAACTGCCCGGCATGAAGAAGCCGTCGTTAACACATAAGGGCCAATCCCTGCACACCAAACTAGCATCTACATGGCGAACGAGAGCGCCTGTATAAACAACGAACAGGCTATATACGGAAATGCCGATCATATGAAATTTCATTCTCTTATCAATAATTAATTTTTCAGCTTCGAATTTCTTATCCACTTCAAAAATAAGCAATGTCAGTAAAAAGACGGAAGCAAATGAGATAAGAGAGATGCCAAAATGAAGCGCCATAACAAAATCAGATTGGCCCCACTTAACAGCAGCAGCGCCGATTAATGCTTGTATCACTAAAAAAATAAAGGAAGCCAATGATAAAAATTTCGTTTCACGGATATGTCCGATCTTTTTCCATGACCAGATCGATAGAATAAGTACCATGATGCCAACACTGCCAGATACAGCTCGATGGGCAAATTCAATCACTAGTTCCATTGTAATCTCGGAAGGAATTAACTGTCCGTGGCATAAGGGCCATGAGGTGCCGCAGCCTTCACCTGAATCGGTTTTTGTTACGAGAGCACCGCCTAGTAGTATTAGAAGCATGCCGAGCGTGGTCAGAACGGCAAACCACTTAAGTTTTTTCTGCAAAACATTTCACCTTCTTAATAATTGTCTAATTGTCTACTGTTTATCATATCAAATGAGTCTTTTGAATTAAAAAGTATTTGTCATATAAGGTTCACTTTTTTGATAGTACAGGATGGGGAAGAGATTTACAACCATAATTCTGGCAGTTCTTTTATTTAATTGAAAAATGGTTGAAAGTTACCAAATATTTTGCTAGAAATATAGATGAGGGTAATTTTGGGAATCCGTTTAGGTTTTGTAAAAAAATTGATTCCTACTTCTTTAAATTTAAAAGATACATAGTTTTGTAGAGAAGGTTATTATAAAGCGCATACATAAAATTCAGTAAGAAAATAGTCGTTCCGTTTTAACTGAACACTTTATTTGTACGGTTGTTAAGAGGGATTACCAGCTAAGTGTTTGCTGTCTGTTTATACAAATAAAGAACACAAACGGGAAAGAAAAATCTCAGTAAAGAAGCTGAATATGTAATTACATTATATTATCGCAGAAAAGCAACAAATAATTAATAATTTTTATTTTTTGACACAAATTATTCATAATTATTTCAAAAAAATTTCACAAAATAGCTAAAAAATGTGATTTAATATAACAAAAGAGTGTTTAAGGAAACGGTATCATATGGATGATAACACTATTTGCGTAGTGGAAAACTATTTTCTATATAATTTTTAAGCATTCTCTCAATTTTTATTACAAATATGGCAAAGTCAGCAATAATGCTATATAGTAGATGATGGTGCATTTATACGTTGTTGTATTTGTAATATAAGATAAAGGAGGAGAATTTATGGCAAACTCGAGGGCTTTCAGTGAAGCTGGGATCGAGGGGAATGAAGGAAGCCTGAAAAACGGTTTGCCGTCTACGACAGTGTGGAAGGATTTTATGGCACTGATTAAAGTCGGCATTGTTAATTCTAATGCAATTACTACTTTTACCGGAATATGGCTTGCATTACATTTTACCGGAAAAGGGTTTTTCCATAATCTTGATATTGTGTTTTTTACATTGGTTGGGTCTTCTCTTATTATTGCAGGTTCATGCAGTTTGAATAACTATATTGATCGAGATATTGATCATCTGATGGAAAGAACAAAATCCAGGCCGACAGTAACAGGGAAAGCTAACCCAGTTATGGTTGCAATTATGAGTTTTGCCTTTATAACGGGAGGAACTCTACTGCTTCTGCTGACAACAAAAACAGCTGTGCTGATTGGTTTAGTTGGCGTTTTCAGCTATGTTGTATTGTATACGCTTTGGACAAAAAGAAGATTTGTTTCGAATACAATTGTTGGCAGCATCTCTGGTGCGGTACCGCCTTTAATCGGATGGGCTGCAGTTGATGCCAATTTAGATCCAATGGCGTGGGTGTTATTTTTAATCATGTTTATATGGCAGCCGCCTCATTTTTATGCTTTAGCTATGAGAAGAGCAGAAGAGTATAGGGCTGCAGGTGTACCGATGCTTCCTGTTGTAAAAGGATTTAAGGTAACGAAGATACATACATATGTGTGGATCATTTTATTGATTCCGCTTCCATTTCTTCTTCCTGCTTTAGGAACACCATTTATTGTTTTTGCGACATTACTGAATCTAGGATGGATTGCAGTTGGAGTGTATGCAAACAAATTTAAAAACGACATTAAGTGGGCAACTTTAATGTTCGTATACTCCATACAATATCTGACCATCCTGTTTGTAGCTATGGTAATTGTCACACTTATATAATTATTTATTTTATGTTAGGAAATTTTCTCCTTCCTTAGATTAATGAAGAGAGGATTTATCCATATTTATCATCAACATTAAGAAATTTTATACGAAAGAGGGGTATGTTTTAGCTATGAAAAGGCTTTTAAAAGGGCGTCTTGGTTTTATTTTTCTGTTTGCGATGCTAACGCTAATACTGTCCGGCTGTGGAGAACCGTTTCTATCGACGCTTCAGCCTGCAGGAGAAGTTGCTCGTACGCAGTATGATTTGATGCTGTTAAGCGTAGTGATCATGGTGGGGGTTATCATTGTTGTAACAGCAATTTTCCTTATTGTGCTATTTAAGTTCCGCCGTAAGGATGAAAGTATTCCAAAACAGGTTGAAGGAAGTCACAAGCTTGAAATTATCTGGACTGTTATTCCGATCCTTCTCCTTTTAGTTTTAGCAGTGCCAACTGTTAAAGCAACATTTGATTTAGCAGACGTTTCTCCAATGGAAGAAACAAATGAGGAAGGCAAGACTGATGTTATGACAGTAAATGTACGTGCCAACCTATATTGGTGGGAGTTTGAATATCCAAACGAAGAAATCATTACAAGCCAAGAGCTTGTCGTTCCTACTGATGAAAGAGTGTATTTCAATTTGATTGCATCTGACGTTAAGCATTCATTCTGGATTCCAGCTGTTGGCGGAAAGATGGATACGAATACGGACAACGTAAATAAATTCTGGCTTTCATTTGATGGAGATAAAGCAAATGAGCTTGAAGACAATATTTTTTACGGCAAATGTGCTGAGCTATGCGGGCCTTCACACGCATTAATGGATTTCAAAGTAAGAGCGATTCCTCGTGATCAATTTGATCAATGGGTAGGCAATATGCAATCTGTTACTGAGCCTGTAGCTGCCGAAAGTGCAACTGCACAGCAAGGTCAAGAAATTTTCAACAATAGCTGTATCGGATGTCACGCTGTTACTCCAGCTAACACAACTCCTGAGGCAGCTCGTATGGCACCAAACTTAACAAACTTTGGTGACCGTGAACATATTATCGGATATCTTGAAAATAATGAAGAAAACATTAAGAAATGGCTGAATGATCCTGAAAGTCTGAAGCCTGGAAACAAGATGACCGATACTTATGGTGATTTATCCGATGAAGAAATTGATGCACTTACACAATACTTAACGGGTCTTAAAGTTCAAGATTAAAAGGGGATTTGTTTAAAAGGGAGGTAAAATTGTGAGTACCTTAGCTCAGAAAAAGGGATTCGGCGCTACTATATGGGACTATATGACAACAGTTGACCATAAAAAAATCGCAATCCTTTATCTAATAGCTGGCGGATTCTTCTTCTTAGTTGGTGGATTAGAAGCAATGTTCATCCGTGTTCAGCTTGCCGTACCAAATAATGATTTTGTCAGTGCGGGACTATATAATGAAATTTTAACCATGCATGGAACTACAATGATTTTCTTGGCTGCAATGCCGCTTGTTTTTGCTTTTATGAATGCGATTATGCCACTGCAAATTGGTGCGCGTGATGTTGCATTTCCGTTTCTTAATTCTTTAGGATTCTGGCTGTTTTTCTTCGGAGGCGTATTCTTGAACCTTTCTTGGTTTTTAGGCGGCGCTCCAGATGCAGGCTGGACTTCCTACGCATCTTTATCACTTGCATCAGAAGGGCATGGAATTGATTTCTATGTACTTGGGCTGC
Source organism: Bacillus mesophilum (assembly GCF_008923265.1). NCBI lineage: Bacteria > Bacillati > Bacillota > Bacilli > Caryophanales > Bacillaceae > Bacillus > Bacillus mesophilum. Next base: position 306,512 of record NZ_WBOT01000001.1, read on the forward strand.
AAATATCTGGGGCAGGTACGTTAATTGGGGGGATTAACTTCCTTGTAACGATTATTAATATGCGTGCACCTGGTATGACATATATGCGTATGCCAATGTTTACATGGGCAACTTTTGTAACTTCTGCATTAATTCTATTTGCTTTCCCTCCATTAACAATCGGTTTATTTCTAATGTTATTTGACCGTATGTTTGGAGCAAATTTCTTTGACCCAACAATGGGTGGTAACACGATTATTTGGGAGCATTTCTTCTGGATTTTCGGGCATCCTGAGGTTTATATTTTGATTCTTCCTGCGTTCGGGATTTTCTCTGAAATCTTTGCGATTTTCTCAAGGAAACGTCTTTTCGGGTACTCTTCCATGGTCTTTGCGACTGTTTTGATCGGTTTCTTAGGCTTCATGGTATGGGCTCACCATATGTTTACAACAGGTATGGGGCCAATTGCGAACGCGATCTTCGCTGTAGCAACCATGGCAATTGCTGTACCTACAGGAATTAAGATTTTCAACTGGCTGTTTACGATGTGGGGAGGAAGCATCCAGTTCACGACTCCTATGATGTATGCTGTTGCGTTTATTCCTTCATTTACAATGGGTGGAGTAACAGGGGTAATGCTTGCTTCTGCTGCACAGGATTACCAATATCATGACAGTTATTTCGTAGTAGCTCACTTCCACTATGTAATTGTTGGTGGGGTTGTATTTGCACTATTAGCTGGAACACATCTATATTGGCCAAAAATGTTTGGAACGATGCTTAATGAAAAGATGGGTAAATGGACATTCTGGCTGTTCTTAATTGGATTCCATCTAACATTCTTTATCCAGCATTTCTTAGGATTATGGGGAATGCCGCGCCGTATCTTTACTTTCAATGAAGGTCAAGGGTTGGATGCTGCCAATGCAGTCAGTTCGGTTGGAGCGTTATTTATGGCAGTATCAACGATTATTCTTTTAATTAATATTATTATGACTAGCATTAAAAACGAAAAGGTTGGCAGTGATCCATGGGGAGACGGGCGTACACTTGAATGGGCAATCCCTTCACCGCCGCCATTCTATAACTTTAAGCAGCTGCCGCTTGTGCGCGGATTAGATGCACTTTGGATTGAAAAAATGGAAGGCAAAAAAGGAATGACGCCTGCTGAACCATTAGGTGATATTCATATGCCAAACAATTCAATTATTCCGTTTGTTATGTCATCTGGATTATTCGTGGCAGCATTTGGTGCTATGTATCATGCTGATGAAGGCAATACATGGGGTATTCCAGTTTTAATTATCGGATTATTAATCACTTTAGGTTCTATGCTTGTTCGTTCTGTTAAAGATGATCATGGATACCATATTCATAAAGAAGAATTGGTTGACGATGATGATAAGGGGGTAAAGGCATAATGCAAGCAGAAGAAAAATTCACAAATGAAACATGGCCTGCGTCGCCTGAAAAACAAACCCTCGAGGCGAAAAATAAATTTCTTGGCTTTTGGTTCTTCTTAGGCGGAGAAACGGTTTTATTCGCATCTTTATTTGCGACGTATCTTGCTTTAAAAGATAAAGTTCCAAATAGTGAAATGTATCTAGCAAAAGATTTGTTTGAAATGCCGCTTGTATTTGCGATGACGATGATTCTTTTAACAAGCTCGCTGACAAGTGTATATGCTATGTATCATATGAAGAATTTCAACTTTGTTAAGATGCAGATTTGGATTGGAATCACTGTTCTTCTTGGTCTGGTTTTCTTAGGACTCGAGATTTACGAATTTAATCATTATGTGCATGAGTTCGGCCATACATTTACCAGCAGTGCATTTGGTTCTGCCTTCTATACGCTTGTAGGCTTCCACGGTGCCCACGTAGCTTTTGGATTAATGTGGTTTATTGCACTAATGATTCGAAATGGCAAACGGGGATTAAATCTGTACAACGCGCCTAAATATTATGTAGCTAGTCTATACTGGCATTTTATCGACGTTGTATGGGTATTTATCTTCACTGTCGTATATTTAATGGGAATGGTGGGATAAACTGATGACAAATGAACAATTAAATTCAGGAAACCCTAAAGTAGACATTGAATATCGCCGCAAAAAAAGTGCAGAGGAAATGCGCTATCAAATCATTACCTTTGCACTGATGATCTTCTTGACTTTAGTAGCATTCGTTGCAGTCGGATATGAAGGATTTTCTGCATCATTTGCAGTACCTTTTATCCTTGTCTTAGCTTTTGTTCAAGTTGCTTTTCAGCTGTATTATTTCATGCATATGAGCCACAAAGGACATGAAGCACCTGCATTATTCTTATACTCTGGCGTATTCGTCGGCTTTATCACTGTATTAGCTTTTATGACAGTGATCTGGTGGTAAAATTATTGAAAATCGGCTATTAGCCGATTTTCTTTTTATGCATATGAAAAGTTCGATCACTATCATGGTAAATCTCCTTCTATTTTTTCTATTATTTGCTTAAACCTCGAGTTGAGCGCGATGAAATAATATACTATAATAGAATCTGAACAGAGGTGAATACAAATGAGTTTAGATATTTTTGGCTTTAATGCACTGTGGAGTCCGTCACTATTTGTAATGCTGCTGGTCGTATTAGGGATCTATTTCCTTCTGATGACAAAGTTTCGCAGCAAATTTTCAACCAGTGAGCCCCTTACCAGAAAAGAAGCCGCCTATTTTACAACAGGTATCATTTTGCTGTATATCATTAAAGGTTCTCCTTTAGACTTAATGGGGCATTTAATGTTTTATGCTCATATGATTCAGATGGCTGTGCTTTACTTAATTACTCCAATCTTTTTTATATTAGGTATTCCTAAATGGGTTTGGAGAGCTCTGCTTGCCAAAAAAATTATTGGCAAACCTTTTAATTTCTTTACAAAACCAATCGTAGCATTGATATTGTTTAATGGTTTATTTTCCTTTTATCATATCCCTCTTATTTTCGATACGATTAAAATTAATTTCTGGCTGCATGAAGGCTACACAGCCATTTTGTTTATCGTTTCGATTATTATGTGGTGGCCGCTAATTAATCCGCTTCCAGAGCAGGAAAAACTAAGCGGACTTAAAAAGGTCGGTTATATTTTTGCAGATGGCGTACTGCTGACACCTGCATGTGCTTTAATTATCTTTGCTGATACACCGATGTATGCTACATACTCTGACCCTGCAGCATGGGGACAGGCACTTGCTCTATGTGTATCACCTGCTCTATTAAGCAGTTTAGATCTAAGCGGCCCAGAGATGTTTAGTTCCATGTCTCTTGTCCATGATCAGCAGCTGGGCGGAGTTATTATGAAAATTATTCAGGAAATTGTATATGGATATGTACTTGCCTTAGTATTCTTTAGCTGGTACAAGAAAGAACAAGAGGAAACAGACCCGCACACTGAAAAGCTCTTAAATCCGCAGCCGATTGAGTAAAGGGGATGAAGTAAAACTGCCTTAGTTTATAGGGCAGTTTTATTTTTTATACTCTAGTAAGTAAGCCAGCATGATGCTTTTCCTTCATATATTCAATTTTACTTGGGATTCTTAATAGTGGTTAATATATAGATTTCAGTAAACAAAATCACATTTTCTAGAAATAATATGAACAATTACTGAATTTTATCCAAAAAGACTGTATCACTGTTGAAAAGTGCGCTATATTTTAATAGAATGAGCAATGTGTCTGTTAGTTATTGCTTTATGTATACATATATAGCCAGAGAGGAAGTTAATATGGAATTTTCATTGCCGATTTTACCGACAATCAGTACTACGTTTATTGTTCTCAGTGCCATCATGGTTGCAATTGGCTGGGTTCAAATTAGCAAAAGAAAACTAGAAGCTCATAAAAAATCAATGTTTTTAGCCGGGCTTTTTGCGGTTATATTCTTTATTATTTATGCAAGCAGAACAATCTTTATTGGAAATACAGCCTTTGGCGGACCAGACGATATTAAAATTTACTATACCATTTTTCTTATCTTTCATATAACTTTAGCCACTATTGGTGCTGTTCTAGGGATTACCAGTTTATATACCGGCTATAAAAATAAACTGGCCCGACATCGAAAGCTTGGTCCCATTACGAGTATAGTTTGGTTTTTCACTGCCATTACTGGTGTAGCTGTCTATTTACTGCTTTATGTATTTTTTCATGGCGGGGAGACAACTTCCGTTATAAAGGCAATCTTAGGATTTTAATCTAGGAACAAAAACAGCTTATTCACTGTGTATTACAATTACAAATAAGATCAGCCCGACTATTAGGAGAAATGATTTAGTTTATTTTTCATCCTAATATTTCGGGTTTTTTCTATTGAGCCGTAAAAAGATGCAAGCGGACTGAAAGATCTCCTTTTGCGGAAAATGTATGCCGGAAGAATTTGCAGGTGAAGCACGAAAGAGTAAAAAAGGCAATTAGTACATCATAATTTATACACTATAACCGTCACCTTTTAATGATTTTTTGAATTATTTATAGAAAGCTATATAGTAAAGAAGGGGATGATGGGAACTGGGCGAAGGAGAAGCGTTGCTGAAAAAACGGAACCCTGTTGCAGAAGGAATTATAAATACAATAGTTGAAGCAAATATTGATGATTTCGAACATATTGAAATGTATAAACGCATGCAATTTACAAACATTTTTCCGTCACCGATTGGAGAAGCTTTAAATATTTCATATCCAGATAATGAAAAAGTAAAAATTAAAATAAATGTTACGGTGGTCGATACACCATCTGTTATACAAAAGTTGCCGGTGCTGCAAGAAAAGATTGCCGAGGAGATAAGGGAGTTTACAGGCGTGAATGTAGAAAAGATAGATATAGCCATAAAAAGATATATACATGGAAAAAAGCAATAAAGAACCAGACGCAATGCTTAGTCGTCTGGTTCATCTGTTTTGTATCACTAAAATTGCGACACATCTAAAGGGTTAAGCCTGTGCAAATTTCTCAACTTCATTTTTAATATCTGTAAGGATCTTTTCACATTGGCTGACAAGGCTTTTAGGAAAAGTTTCTCCTTCACCATATTCAACGCCATGCGGATAATAATGCTTGCCTAAAAGCGGTGTCATAATCTGGATAAGGGCTTTGTGAGCGCCTACATCTCCTTCAGCAGCATAACCGAAAACGCGCAAATAATAAACACCATCTTTTAATTCAAATTTGCGATCGTATGTAACTCTTTCGTAATCCCACTGGCCTTCACGGACTAATCCGTATGAAAGCATAACCTCGTCCAGCCGATTTAAGTCTGCTTTTAGTTTATCTAATCCAATGTTTTCAAACTTCATATCGATTCCCCTCCTACAATCGTTCCGTGCATAATAGCAAGGAAAAATGCGTCATTCCTACAAAATTATCTCAAACTTAATAATAGTAGAAAAAAGCATAAGTTGCAACGTCAATGAATGAGAAAACCTAATCCTTCAACAATTTTGTGGTAACATCAATTTTTTTAAAATGGAATCTGGGGGGGGGAGTCTTAAAAAAATTTATCTTATTCATGTTTTAAAGAGCGATGTTTATGAAAATGCCCAAAAGAAATAGTCCTGTGCTGAAAGGGGGAATTATTTTATAACATTTTTAAAGAATTTATTTGATGTTATACTATTTTTAAAGGACAAACATATAATGATAGAGAAAATGATAGAAGGGAGGATGAAATTTGCGAAATTTAGTTAGAATTCTAGCACTTATAGCTGCATTTTTACTTATTTGGCTTTACTTTGATTCTACAGGTGAAGAACAAGAGATCCTGATACATGAAGAAAATACTGAACCTGAAAAAAAACAGGCATTAGAAGATTCTGATGAAACCAATTCTGGGATGGAAATGCCGGAAACAGGATTAGCTGCCTTAATCGGGAAATCCCAGCAAGAACTAATTGAATTATACGGTGAACCGCAAAGAGTTGATCCTTCATTATACGATTATGAATGGTGGATTTATGCAATAAATGACCATAATTACATGCAGGTAGGGATGGAGGATGAGCAGGCAGTTACTGTTTTTGCTACTGGCAGCGAAACAGATGTTGAACCTTTCAAAATTGGTCAGGCTGCCTCTGAATTATATGCTTCCGTTTTTGCAGATACAAATGTCAATATCGAATATGATAACAGCTCTTATCGTTTTGAATTATCAGAAGAAGATTTGAATACACGTCCAATTATTCGGCTTGGAGATGTGTTCGCTCTGCTGTATATAGATAAATTTACCGGTACATTATCAAGTGTGAGATTTGTAAATACAGAAACACTTCTTAAACTAAGACCATACGAAATGGTCTACAGAGGAGAATTACTTGAAGCTGGTACAGAGGCAGAGGACAACGATCAAGTAAATAGAGGGAAAGAACTGCAAATATTAGACATCACCAATGTTATACGTGTCCGTCATGGTATGGAGCCTTTAGAATGGGACGATCAAACTGCTGCTGTGGCACTTGGTCATAGTATCGATATGTTTGAAACTGAAGTTTTCTCACACACATCAGAGAGATATGGAGAGTTATCTGATCGCTTGGAGGCTGAAGAGGTTACATACTTATCTGCAGGGGAAAATATAGCGGCAAATTATATCGATGCTCCTGCAGTCGTAGAAGGCTGGCTAAACAGCAAAGGGCACAGGGAAAGTCTACTAAACGATAAGTTCACTCACCTGGGGGTGGGCGTGTACGAAAAACACTATACTCAAAACTTCATTGAAAAGTGGCAAGAGTAAGGCAGTTCTGCTGGAAGATATTCTTCTGGCAGAATTGTCTTTTTTTTATGCTTTATCAAAACTAAATGAATAGTAATCCATTTATGAAATCAGTACTTTTAAAAAGAAAAAGCAATGCATTCACATATTTTTATTGGATACATATCGTATTATAGGCATTTGTAACAGAATGAGGTGAGAAAAATGGCGGAAAAAAAACTTCATCCTTCTGTAGAGAAGTTTAAGTTATTTGTAAAAGAACACCCGGAGCTTGTAAAGGATGTTCGATCTGGAAAGCATACATGGCAGGAATTATATGAAGACTGGTATCTGCTTGGTGAAGAAGACACAAGGTGGAATTCAGATCAGGAGAGCTCAAAGCAAGCAGACACAAACGATGATCAGAAAACGGATTTTATGGCAACTCTTTTGGGATCTCTGAAAAAAATGGATGCCAATCAAATGCAGGTTTATGTACAAAATATTAGTCAGGCATTAGCTGCAATTCAAGGTGTTATTGGGAACTTCCAAGGAGGGGGAACGGACGGAAAGTCATCCGGAGCAAGTAATAATCCTCCGCCAAATCCATTTGGCTTTCGAAAAGATTAAGGAGTGTGGCTGGAGTGAGAAAAGAAGTAATTGAATATATTGAACAAAATCAGGAATTAAGAAATTTCATTCGTGAACAGCCTCATTGGTATCGAAAACTATCGAGAAATCCAATGGATTTGCAGGCATTTGAAATTGCTTCATTGCATTATCATCGAAAAACCATTCCTCATCATGTTGAAAAATTTAATAATGGCGTACAAATGGCTTCAATGATGATGGGCATGTTTCAGGCAATGAACTCTCAAACATAGTCTTCTTAGGAAGGAGACTATGTTTTAGCCTGTATTATAATCAGCAATACGCTTTAAGCGTATAGACAAACTTGCTGAACACATGAATATCACTGCTTTTATAAGTAGCTTTAAGGAGCTTTTTTAAATAGAAAGAGTAAAATTCCTCACTCCTGTAAAGAATAAGGCACAAAGGAGTGAAGCGTAAATGAGAATCATACGACAGCTTTGTTTAATACTTATTTATACCGTAGTATTATCTGCATGCGGTAATGAAATACCAGAACCTGAAACGAAACTTGTTGTTGAGCCTCTACATATATTTGATGGTGGAGAGGGTGGATTATCTGTCCAGGCTGCTAATATGGAGGCTGCTCCCCAATTCTTTGTCAGACATCAAGTAAAGGGAAAAAATGTGTATGTTGAGTGCATTATCCCAGGTGTTTCATTTCGGGCGGATAGTGGAAAAAATAGGGCCAAGATCGGTTTGTTTGTAGATGGTCGCAAACAAAAGGACATCACATCCGCTGCATTTATCATTAAAAACCTGCCTGCAGGTACTCATACTATTCAACTGAACGTATTAAAAAATGATAATACGTCTTATGAGGAAATGAAAAAAGAATTTACTGTACGAATTCAATCCTGAACACTTTAGCTTTCCTTTTTTTCATGATAAAATATGGATTGGAGGTGAGCTAAAGATGCTTGCTACTTTAGAAACATTGGAAATATTAGATGCTGCGGATGAACTCTCGCTAATGGTTATCCAATCAGAAGCTGCAGAGGAATACCGTACACGTTTAAATATCATGAAAAACAGTAAAGAAAGCCAGCGGAAAATAGCTGCCTTTGTAGAACTGAAGGAACTGTACGAAGAAGTACAGCGTTTCGGGAAATATCATCCTGAATACAAAAGGGTGATGATGACGATCCGTGAAGTTAAACGGGACATGGATATGGATGAGAATGTCGCGCAGTTTCGTTTAGCCGAAAATCAGCTGCAGAACTTACTGGATGAAATCGGCATGCTGATTGGGAAGTCGGTCTCACAAAGCGTGAAAGTACCAACAGGAAGTCCATATTTTTCTTCCAGCAGCTGTGGCGGAGGCTGTGGATCTGGCGGCAGCTGCGGCTGTTCAGCATAAAATAGATGCATTAATTGGGAGAAGCATTGCTGCTTCTCTTGTTTTTTAGCTTCTTTTCTATAACAAATTGAACAATAAAAGTTTTTTATGCTAGACTATAGAAAATAATGTCATTGTGAGGGAAATATATGCTAGGTCAAAGGCAAGGGATTATTGTTTGGCTTTATTCACTTAAACAAGCCAAAATGTTAAGAAGATTTGGGAATGTCCACTTTGTGTCAAAAAGGCTCAAATACGTTGTTTTATACTGTGATATGGATGAAACAGAAGCTTTAATTAATAAGCTAAATGCATATTCGTTTGTAAAAAATGCTGAACCCTCATATAAACCATTTTTAAAAATGGAGTTTGAAAACTCAAAGCCGGATAAAGCAAAAGAATATGATTATAAGATGGGCATTTAATGTGAAAAGGCGGGAATAGATCCCGCCCTCTCATGTTAGTGCTCTTTTTCTTGCAAAATTTTATTGAAGAGGTGGAATATAGTGATTTAAGCGGAGGATACCGATCAAATATTGATAAAATAATTCTTTCTCCGCAAATTCTGCGGATGATTTTACTTTTACTTCAAAAATAGTTTGTCCAAGTTTCTCTGCTTTCTCTTTAAAAAGGTCATAGCGTTTATTTGACTTCATGTTCGGATTTGGTATGCCTTCCAGGCAAATATACAGCGGCTGAAATTTCCCCTCTGCAGCAGGGGTTAATATAACAGCAAGCGAGGTTACCTCTTTATGGTTCACATTTGTATGAAATGCCATCATTTTTGCTAAACGATGTTTATTTACTTCCGCAATTTCAAGAAGCTCATATAGGTCAGAATATCCTTCGCCAAGCTCAATAAAACGTTGTATCATGATTATTCCTCCATTACTCTCTCGATGTATTCCACTTTTATTATTTTAAAGTATGTAATCAATTCTCCCTATACAAGTTTACCTAAAAAATCAGATTGTGCCAAACGGATTATTTTATTTAAAAAACGATAAATTTCTTGTGACGTATGTCCCTGTTTTTGATACACTTTATAAAAAGGATCTTTTGTAGAAAATTGTTGTTATAGTACTCTTTAGACAGAGTCATGTAAGGGCTTCAAGGATAATCAGCATGAATTTTTAAAGGAGAATGACGATGTGGAGAGCATTTCTATTTATATTTTTAATACTGTCGGCATCCATTAGCGGTATGCTTTTCTGGCAATGGGAAGCATTCTCTGAACTAAAAGACCCAGACAGTTCTGAATCATCCAATATAAAACAGGAATTATCAGTGTATACGAAAGGCACTGAATTATCGGTTTATCAAACAATCAGCGGATTAACGGATGGTGAGATATATGAAGCAGCGGTACCACAAAAGCTGTTTAATTTTCAGTGTGCAAATACAGATGGAAACCCATGTAAGGCTGAAGGAGAGCAGCCATACTTTTATAGCAGTGAGAATGGCAAATTGAATTTTTCTTATACTATTCCGGTTGAGAAAAGAGGCAGTTCCTTATTAGTAGATCAATGGACTGTCAGCTTAGCGGATATAGGCATATCTGAAACAAAAATAGAAGTGACTGAATCCGTAAATAGAGCAGGTTCCTGGATGTCGGGTTTACCGCTCCAGGGTCACATAGAGAAGGAATATATTGATTTCTTTTCCTTTGCAGGAAGCGGGGATGCTACTGCTTTATATTGGCAGGCAGCACCTTTAAACTATTATGAAACAAAAGCAGGCTTCAATTATTATGCTGATTCCTCTATTTTTGAACAGTCTTCCTTTAAAGTGATTAGTGAACTTAATGATTTTAAACGGCTTTCGATTGTTGTAACAGATCAGCATAAGGAGTTTAATGAGGATTCCTTCATCATTGTGAATAAGAGCATCACTGGTGATGCTTTGCAGCTTAAGCTGTTAACTCATTATTTTGAGCATAAATTTGCTTCTCTGGAGCTTAAAGAAAACTGGCTTGCAGATGTGTTTATTGCTTATTCACTGGGGAAAGACGCACAAACAGCGAGAGGGAAAGCTGTTTTAACAGAAATGAATGAAAAAATGACGGAAAATGAGCTCGATCTCTTTTTCTCATCTGTTCATAATGAGCCAGATGCATTGACAACAGAAAAACTTGATCAGGCATTAACAAAAATAATGGGATTTCGGACAAGCTTTTATACTCTTAATAGCAAGAGTGATGAGTTTATTCCGTTATTCTATTATGATGACCGCAAATTAATCGTTAATGGGGAAGAAAAGGATAACAAAGTCATCTATGAAGGAACAAGAAGACTATTTCCACTAAAGGAAACGATGGAGTATTTCGGGTACAACGTTCAATATTTACCTGATCAAGAGACCGTCTTAATCCAAAATAAAGAAAAAAGCTATCGTTTTTATTTAAACAAAAACATATTTATATTAAATGAAGATAATTATGGCTTATTGCAAAATCCATTAACAGCTATGTACGGAAGTATTTATATGGAGAAGCAATGGTTAGATTCGATATTTAATATACAAATAGATGAAAGTGCTTCTGAGATATTAATCAAAGCTGCTCCTTAGTAATTCCATTTTTAATAAAAAAGAAAACCCTGCAGATTTCTGCAGGGTCCTTCTATATCCTCAAAGGATAGAAGGCAAAGGGAGAGGAGAAACCGGAGGAAGAACTTATGGGGAAACGTAAGTCTTCTCCGCGGTTGGCAACAGCATCATCGAATAGATGCTGTTAGTAACAGTATTTCCACAATAGAGTTCAATATACACATCAGAATAAAAAATAATAACGAAACTACCAGGAATGATAGCGATTTCAAAATATTGTTTGGATTGCGGTCGGCAAATATGGTAGGATAGGGAAGAAAAAAATCAATAATGGTAGCAGTGGTGATGATATGAGAGTTGTTTCTGGTTCGCAGAAAGGGAGAAGCTTAAAGCCTGTCCCAGGGAATTCAACCCGACCAACAACTGATAAAGTGAAAGAAGCATTGTTTAATATGATTGGTCCATATTTTGAAGGAGGACTTTGCCTTGATTTGTTTGCCGGCAGCGGCGGACTGGGGATTGAGGCAATCAGCAGAGGTGTGGACAAAGTTATTTTTGTAGACCGGGACCGGATGGCAATCCAGACCATTCATGATAATCTTTCATCCAGTGGATTCACAGAACAGAGTGAAGTCTATCGCAATGATGCTGAAAGAGCTTTAAAGGCAATTATAAAGAGAGAGCTTGTATTTGATTATATATTCTTAGATCCGCCATACAAGAAGCAACAGCTGGTCAAGCTAATGGAACTGATGGATAGAGAAGCATTGCTTGCCGATGATGGCACGATCATTTGCGAACATGGTTCGGATGTTCATTTACCGGAACAGATCGGCAGCTTTGTGCAATATAAGCACGAAAACTATGGAATGATATCGATTTCAATCTATAAAAGGTAATTCAGGAATTTAGGCAGAGGCTAGTACTGTTAGTTTCTCCTTATTTCGTTTCTTACAGCAATTTTACATGATTTTTAATCCATAGCTGGCACATAAAGAGTGTACATATTGGGGGTATATTGATGAAGGTAGCGGTTTGTCCAGGAAGTTTTGATCCCATTACATATGGACACCTGGATATTATAAAAAGAGGTGCTAAGGTATTTGACCAGCTGAATGTGGTCGTATTAAATAACTCTTCTAAAAACCCATTGTTTTCAGTAGAAGAGAGAATTGAATTAATTAAAAAAGTGACAAGTGATATTCCAAATGTAAAGGTAGATTCCTTTCAGGGACTGCTTGTCGACTATGCTAAAAGCGTGAAGGCAAGTGCGATTATCCGAGGTTTGCGCGCGGTTTCCGATTTCGAATATGAAATGCAAATCACTTCTATGAATAGAGTATTAGATGATGCAATCGAAACATTTTTTGTGATGACGAACAATCAATACTCTTTTTTAAGCTCAAGTATTGTCAAAGAGGTCGCTAAGTATAATGGCAATGTCTCAGAGCTTGTTCCAGCCAGTGTGGAATCAGCACTGAGAGAAAAGTTTGCTTCAAAAGAATAAGCCCCCAAATTGGGAGGCTTATTTATTTTGCCAGCGTTCTTTTGGCAAGAATAATGGTATACAGCATTAAGGCAAAAATCGTTATTAATGGACCAAACTCTGCTAAGGAATCAAGTATTTTTTGAGACATTAATCCATCACCAAGATTGAAAACCGGGACGGCATTAGAGGTTGGCTCGTTGCTGTAAAAGCGTACATAGATTGGATTCCATAGAAGGTAAGCATAAAAAGCAGCAAAACAGCTATGAAGAATTCTCGCAAAGAAGAATGGCTTGAAACGAATGTCTGTTTGAGCAAGTATGCTTGCTACTTGAGCCTGGACGCTAAAACCGCTAAAGCCAAGAACAAGACTGACGATCACTGCTTGATGCATTAAGGTTGACTCATCTACCTGGCTGGCCATTTGACTGCCGAAAGTGATTTCAAAAAGACCAGAGATCAGCGGAAGACTAAGTTCGACTGGAAAATGCAGCATGGTTAGCATCATTTCAATCCCTTTAGCTAAAAATGCTGTTATGCCAACATGGAAGAGCATTTTATTGATTACAGAGAATAATATAATAAATCCGCCAATCATTAATAAAGTCTGGATGGATGACATCACTGCGTCTCCTAATAATTTTCCAAGTGGGCGATTGTCGTTTATTCTAGTTTTATGTAAGGCGGATAAAGCCTTTCGGATTGATGGAGCTTTTTGTTTCTCTTTGTTCTCCTTATTTTCTTTGTGACCGTGAAATCTCATGAGTAAACCTACAGTGAAATTCCCAAGATAATGGGCGAGAGCTAAAATGACACCCAGCTTAGCATTTCCAAAAAAACCAACAGAAACAGCACCGAAAATGAAAAGGGGATTCGAACAGTTTGTAAAGGAGACGAGTCTTTCTGCCTCTATTCTTGTTAATTGACCTTCTTGGCGAAGTCTGGCAGATAGCTTTGCTCCAGCTGGAAATCCCGAGGCCATTCCCATTGCCCAGGCAAAGCCTCCGACTCCAGGAACACGAAATAATGGGCGCATAAGAGGTTCAAGCATAACCCCGATAAATTTGACAACACCAAATCCAATCAGCATTTCAGAAACAATAAAAAAAGGAAGAAGTGAAGGAAAAACAATTTCCCACCACATATCTAATCCTCTTATGGAAGCATCTACTGATTCCTGCGGAAATGAGATGAGCGAAACTGCCATCATCGTTACAGAAAGTGCAAGAACAATGGTTTTTAATTTTGATCGAAACAAATGCAGATCCTCCCTTACTTAAGTGAACATACTGTGCAACACATTTCATTTAATGATAAAATAATGTGTAAAATAATAAGTGCCTAATCTTAATACCTAAATGCCTTGCCTTATGCTTGTCCCTGAGCAAGCGCCTTACGTTTTTCGAATTGTCTAGCTCCGGCGGCTAGCCGCTCGAGGTCATAAGTCAATCCGTCCTAAAGGTTAAAGAACAACCTTTATGCCAGCTTGCCTTATGCTTGTCGCGGCTGGGCAAGCCGCCTCCGCTTTTCGTATTGTCTAGCTACAGGCGCTAGGGACTCGAGGTCTTAAGCCAATCCATTCAAAAGGTCAAAGAACGACCTTTCGCCTGGCTTGTCTTAAGCTTGTCGTCCCTGAGCAAGCGCCTTACGCTTTTCTAGTTACCATATTAATCAATATACTCATACATATGAAAAATAGACCATAAGAATATACAAGCATGGTAACTGAAGGAGGGAATCCTTTGAGGCGTCCAAAAATTGGTCTGGCACTTGGATCTGGCGGAGCGAGAGGCTTTGCTCATTTAGGTGTTTTGAAAGTGTTAGAGGATGAAGGGATACAGGTTGATATGATAGCTGGGAGCAGCATGGGGGCAATGGTTGGCTGTTTTTATGCATCTGGATTAGAGCTGACAAAGCTATACAAATTCTCTAAAGGATTTAAGAGAAAATATTATCTTGATTTTACCGTTCCAAAAATGGGGTTTATTTCAGGGAAAAGAGTAAAAGAGCTCATTCGGATTTTTACACATAATAAGCGTTTAGAGGAATTAAATATCCCAATCAGGGTGGTTGCGGCAGATCTGCTTACTGGTGAAAAGGTCGTTTTTCAGGATGGTCCAGTGGCAGAAGCTGTTCGCGCAAGTATTTCAATACCAGGAATCTTTGTACCTGAAAAAGTGAATGGGCGTCTGCTTGTTGATGGTGGAGTAGTTGATCGTGTACCGGTGTCCGTTGTAAAAGAAATGGGTGCTGATATCATCATTGCCGTAGATGTTTCGCATGTAAAAGTGAATACGGAAATCACATCAATTTATGATGTGATTATGCAAAGTTTGGATATCTTACAGATGGAACTGGTTATGCATCGTGAAATTGCCTCTGATTTTATGATCAAGCCAAGGGTTGAAATGTTTAGTGCAAAAGCTTTTACAAATATTGAAGAAATAATTAAAATTGGCGAGGAAGAAATGCTTAAGCAAGTCATTGAAATAAAGAATTATATTTCTAATTGGAAGGAGCCTGCACAAGAATGAATAAACGCTTTTATACTCGCTCCTTTATAATCGTTGCTATCATAATCATGCTAAGTTCCTTTTACCATCTTCCTTATTATGTATCCAAACCGGGTATGGCAAAAGAGTTAGAGCCTATCATTGAGGTTGAGAACGGCTATGAAGAAGAAGGAAGCTTTATGCTGACCACAGTCAGAATGGGCAAAGCCAATATTTATGCCTACCTCATTGCGAAAATGAGCAAGTATCAGGACCTTCATCCCGTTGAAGACATCCGTGCTGAAGACGAAACAGATGAAGAGTATAATGTCCGTCAATTATATTTAATGGACTCATCAAAATTGTCAGCAATTGAAGTTGCCTATAAAAAAGCCGGATTGCCGGTTGAGTTTAATTACCGTGGAGTTTATGTATTGAATGTTTTGCCGGATATGCCAGCAGACGGCATTTTAGAGCCAGCTGACCGTATATATGCTGTTGATGGTACAGAATTTGAATCGTCACAGCAATTTATTGATCTTGTTGCCTCAAAAGAGGAAGGCGACGAAATTATGCTTACATATGAACGGAATGGCAGAACAGAAGAGGCAGCATTAACAGTTGATCTTCTGCCACAAACAAAGAAACCTGGCGTTGGCATATCGCTAGTTGATGACAAAGAAATAAAAGTAGAACCAAAAGTAAAAGTAGATAGTTCAGATATCGGAGGACCTTCAGCAGGTTTTATGTTTTCCTTAGAGATATATAATCAATTGGTCGAGGAAGACTTAACAAGAGGATATGAGATTGCTGGTACCGGTACGATGAGCAGTGACGGTACAATCGGGCGCATTGGCGGTATTGAACAAAAAGTAGTGGCAGCTGATAAGGCGGGTGCAGAATTCTTTTTTGCTCCAAATGAAAACAATGCGGAGAATTCCAATTACTTAGAAGCTTCCGCTGCAGCAGATGATATTGATACTGAAATGAAAATTGTGCCTGTTGATACTTTTGATGACGCAATTGAGTATTTATTGGCCTTAGAAGAAAAGTAAAAAAGAAGCCTTTTGACTCTTTGAGAGACAGAAGGCTTTTTTGTGACAATTAGATCCGTTTAACGAATTTATGAATCCGCATACTCAAAAAGTACTTACAGTATGATCGGAGACTGTGTAAAGTCTTGTGAAATGAATGCCTTTTTATTCATTAAACCTGTGGCTAATGCATATACCCGGGATGCTTTAATATCAAGTGCAAGTCCTGCAGATTGGTTGGCGGAAATCCTGGATACAAGCGGAAGTCCTAAATCATTTTTATATTTATTTAGGTAAGAGCGCCCATTTTCTGTCATACCCAAAAGCCGTAAATAATCAGCTTTTTCATGTCCCTTCATGTCCTCTTTAGATGAATTCGTTAAAATATGTACACAAGCTCTCTGCAGGCGGGTCCAAGTGTACCGTTTCGTTTTAATTAGAGTCATAAAATGATGAAAAGAATCAGCTTTTAAAGCAGCTGCTAAAAAACGGTTCTCAAGCCCTTCTTCCATTTCATAGATGGTACTCAGCTCATGAGCCTTTAAATGCAGCAGCCGATATTGCAGCAGGGGCCAGTATAGCTCCCAATGATGAAATATACCGTATGTCTTTTGGTAAAATAGCATTAATTTATAGGTTGATTGTGGCACAAATGGTGAGATATCCTCTATGGTTCCTTCATCAGCAAAGAGTGCTTTACGAATGCTGGTTGCACTTGCTATATCATCTGAGGTGAATGACTGATCATGATAGTCCGCATTTTTTCTTTTAATAGTGAGTGGTTTTATGGATGCATTTTGTTTTATAATAGAATTTACATATTGATAGCCTAAAATATTATTTGGCTGGGACAGATCAAGTGTATCCTCATTTTTTTGAAGTTTTTGCGCAGCCAGTGATGCTGCTTTTGGATAACTGTTACCTTTTTCTAAAAACTGACGGATGCTTGCCTGATATTCTTCTTCATGCTGAGAAAAGAACACAGCTGCATGATGAAACTTTGAGATGTCTCCTGATTCGCTTCCAAAGCAAAGGGATTTGCACCGTGCTGCTTCCAAAATTGACACAGCTCCGGCAGCAAAAGTATCTGCCTGCTGAACAGCAAATTGATAAGGAAGTTCAAACACAATGTCAGCTCCAGCACGCAAAGCCATTTCAGCTCTTGTCCATTTAGAAGCAAATGCAGGTTCTCCGCGCTGAAGAAAGCTGCCGCTCATGACAGCAATAACGATATTTGCCCCAGAAGTTTGTTTTGCGGCACGCAAATGATAGGCATGTCCATTATGAAAAGGATTATATTCAACAACAACGCCAACAGCTTCCATAGATTGGCCTCCTTCAAAATCATTTAAATGCAGGAAGTTTAAAAAAGAATTTTTAAATTTTAGTTTCAAATACGCTGATAATGTCTACATTATAGTGTAAAGAAAAAATATTGACAAATAATTATATGAAAGCTATAATTACCTTTGTTGCCTTGGGGTGATTCGTATGAAATGGACTTTAAGTCAGTTGCAAAAAAATCGTAGCAAGGACTTTTTGATTGATGAAATCGTCAATGTCGATGAAGTCATGAAAATTGATCCGAACATTAGACGTGCTTCGCCGATGCATGTTACAGGACGTGCTGACATTGATTCAGCAAAAGTGACTTTTCACTTAAAGATTCAAGGGCATTTGATTTTGCCATGCTCCCGGACATTAGTGGATGTGAAGCTTCCAATTGATGTTAGTACTGTTGAAACTTTTCTTCTGAAAGATATCGGATATGATATGGAAGAAGAGGTTTATCAGCTCAAGGGAGATGTGATCGACTTAATGCCGATCATTCATGAAATCTTGATCTTAGAAGTGCCTATGCAAGTATTTTGCGAAGATAGCGATGATGAAGGAGCTCCTCAATCAGGAAAAGATTGGGAAGTAATCCACGAGCAGGAAAAGAAGGATAGTATTGATCCTCGTCTTGCCGGCCTTGCTCAATTTTTTAACGAAAACGATTCTTCTTCCGATACATAAAAGGAAGATAGAAAAAATAAGAAGCATTTGAAGAAACCAGCATGATCTGGCCTTCATAACTTTCTTAATTATCTTTAAGGAGGTGGGAAGAATGGCTGTACCTTTTAGAAGGACTTCTAAAACTGCAAAAAGAAAACGTCGTACCCATTTTAAATTACAGGTTCCTGGTATGGTGGAATGCCCAAACTGTGGTGAAATGAAACTTGCTCACCGCGTGTGCAAAGCTTGCGGAACTTACAAAGGAAAAGAAGTTGTAAACAACTAATTTCTTTTACAATAAAAGCACAAGAACATTATGTTCTTGTGCTTTTGTTATTATTCAATATATTGCTTAGCTTCGAAATACAGCTATTGTTTGACCTATTTTTGATTCTTATAACCATTGGCTGATCCTTGACGGTCCAAAACTTTTCAAATGCACTTAACCAGAAGTGGACTGCTAGTTTTTTACTCAATAGGAGTTTTTTCTTTCAAGCAGCCTTAGCCTGACCATCAAAATGGAAGAGCATTTGAGCAGATCGTCCATCTTAATGACAAAAGAAATGTTTAGAATCTAACATGATATCAGTCTATCTTTTCTAGCAGATGCATAAAATGAAGAAAAAACACTAGGAGGGATTTGCTGATGTCTTCAACACGGCAGGATGCATGGTCACAAGATGAAGATTTGCTATTAGCAGAAGTAGTGCTTCGTCATATTCGAGAAGGGGGAACACAGCTTTTAGCATTTGAAGAAGTAGGAAAGCGTTTATCAAGAACAGCGGCCGCTTGCGGATTTCGCTGGAATTCCTATGTAAGAAAGCAGTATAAATCAGGAATTGAATTAGCCAAAAGACAGCGTAAAGAGCTGAAAAAATATCCACAGGAGATAACACAAGCAGATGTACCAGATATTGCAGGAACTATAAGTCCTGTACCAGCTGAAAACATTTCCACTGCACAATCAGATCTGCTTGATTTTGAAGCTTTAGTACAACATTTAAAAACTTTATATGAAAAAGCCGAAATGACAAATAATCAAGAAGAAGTTGAAAGCTATAAAGTGCGTATTCAAGAGCTGGAAAACCAAACCCACAGCCTTGCTGCGGAAAATGAAAAGCTCACAGAAGAGTTATCAAATATTGAAAAAGATCATAATGCACTAATTGAAATTATGGAAAGAGCAAGACAAATGGTGGTCACAAAAGAAGATGGCCGCCAGAAAAATGTAAAGGTATAGGATTTACATCAATTTGAATAGGCAGTTAAAAGGGGCTAGAATGAATTATTCCAGCCCCTTTTATTCTTAGCTTTACTGTTCTGCTGCTCCGCTAGGATACCAAATAATTGGATTTTCACCCAAATCTCGCTCCATATCATAATGAACAGATGTAAAGCCCACTTTCGCCCAGAACTCTTGTGATTTAACACGAGGATTCGTTTTAATAGGCAAGCCATAGCTTTTTGCAAAATCTACTAAGGCATGGCCATATCCTTTGCCCTGATAGTCTGGAAGCACTTCCAATTTCCAGAGCTCCAAATAATCTTGTGGCGGATCAAAGTAGCGGTCAAATTTTGCTTCTACCCTGTATAGGCTCATTCGCGCAACTAAAAGACTGCCAAAATAAATGCCATAGAAGGGAGAAGCACTGTCGTTTTCAATGATATTTGCTTCAAGATCCTCAAACATTGATAATTCCTGTAATCCATATTCTTTAAATCTTTTAAATTCTTCTAATGTCTTGTAGTTTATTTTTAATTTTTCAACCTTGTATGCCATTTTAAATCCCCCTTGACTGAAAATGTATAACAATCTTTTTTGTTTTAAAAATAAACAATTGACTAGTTGATTGTTATCCATAACAATGCACTAGCCTAATATTATTATATACTAATAAAACGAAAAATTCTGCCTTTTTACTTTGCAGGATATATTTTAATGATCAAATAGAAGCGAGCCAAAATGATGCGAGACTCCTGTGTGAGGAAGTGAGAGGGTGAAACCCGCAGAATCTGATGCGGCTATGTGATTAAGTGCTTGATTTAAGGAAATAAGGTGCGATTCTGTATAGAATTCAAACATCATATAAATATATGGTAAGCGTTTTCACAATTAAAGAAGGAATAAACAGAAGATTGTAGAAATAAATAATATTGCGACGCTTATTATGCAGTTTGATCAAATTTTTGAAAGGAGTTTCGATGTGCAAAAAATATTAATCGCAAACAGGGGAGAAATTGCACTCAGAATCATGCGCACCTGCCATAAATTAGGAATTGAAACAATTGCTGTTTATTCAGACGCTGATCAGCAGCTGCCTTATGTGCATTATGCAACGAAAGCTGTCCGCATTGGTGAGCCGCCAGTGAATAAATCATACTTAAATGCAGAGAGGATCATCGAAATAGCCAAGGAAGAGGAAGCGGATGGGATTCATCCTGGCTATGGTTTTTTATCGGAAAATGCTGAATTTGCAAGGGCTGTTAACAGGGAGGGGTTGATTTTTATTGGACCAGATCCAGAAACAATTGAGCTGATGGGGGATAAAATTCAGTCTCGATCAGCCATGGAAAAGGCAGGTATACCAATTGTACCTGGCAGTGATCAAGTTTCCAGTTTGGAAGATGCCTGTTTCGTCGCAACTGACATTGGATATCCTGTGATGCTAAAAGCGAGTGGGGGCGGCGGCGGAATAGGCATGGTGAAGTGTGAAAATGAGCAAGCGCTCGTTAAGTCGTTTCAAACGGTTAAGACTCGGGCAAAAGCTTATTTTGGCAGCGAAACCATTTTCCTTGAAAAGTATATCGAAAATGCCCGGCATATTGAAATACAGGTTTTTGGAGATGAAGCTGGCAATCTTGTTCATTTATTTGAGAGAGATTGTTCAATTCAAAGAAGAAACCAAAAAGTAATTGAAGAAGCTCCAGCATGTTCACTTTCAGCAGATGTGAAAAAACGGATGTATGAAGCAGCACTTAAGGCTGCAGCAGCTGTTCAGTATAAAAATGCAGGTACAATTGAATTTATTGTGGACGAAAATGATCATTTTTACTTTCTGGAAATGAATACAAGGCTGCAGGTAGAGCACCCGATTACCGAGCAAATTACAGGTCTTGATTTAGTAGAATGGCAGCTGCTTGCCGCAAGCGGAAAGAAACTCCCGCTGCAGCAATCTGACATATTTGCTGAAGGGCATAGTATTGAATTTCGATTATATGCAGAGGATCCTATTACCTTTTTACCTTCACCAGGAAAAATTGAAGAGCTGGATTGGCCGGACTTTGAAGGTGTCAGGGTCGATTATGGATATGTGTCTCAATCAGCGGTGACCCCGTTTTATGATCCAATGATTGCAAAATGTATTATCTCAGGGGTTTCAAGGAAACAGGTAATTGAGAGAGCCATTCGTTTTTTTGATCAATTAAAAATTACTGGCATTAAAACCAATGCTTCACTATTTGCACATATTTTAAGAGAAAAAGATTATCAGAATGGAAGTTATTCTACTGCATATTTAAACACCATTAAAATGTAAGCACTTTCAATTAGGAGGAGATTGATTTGAAAGAAATTAAAGCAGCAATGGCGGGTACGGTCTTAAATGTTTTTATTGGAGCCGGGGATGAGGTTAGTGCAGGACAGGAGGTTTTTATGCTTGAATCCATGAAAATGGAAATACCTGTAGAGGCTTCTGAAGCCGGTAAAGTGTCAGAGGTAAAAGCAAATATCGGTGATTTTGTGAACGAAGGGGATGTTCTTCTGGTAATGGAGTAAATTTTCCTATTTATAAAGTTAAAGGAGGAAGAGGATGAGTAACATACAAACATTTGCCCAGACTTTAAAAGATAAGAAAAAAGAAATAGAGGCTGGCGGCAGTGAGAAATACCATCAAAAATTGGAGCAGCAAAATAAGCTCTTTGTAAGAAAGCGGCTTGAGCTTTTATTTGATGATGGGCAATATGAAGAGGATGGCAAATTTGCAAACTGCAAAGAAGAAGGATTGCCTGCTGACGGAGTAGTGACCGCCATTGGAAAAATCCACAGCCAAACTGTCTGTGTAATGGCTAATGATTCAACTGTCAAAGCCGGATCATGGGGAGCACGTACGGTTGAAAAAATTATCCGCATTCAAGAAACAGCTGAAAAGCTTAAGGTGCCCATTCTTTATCTGGTAGATTCTGCTGGGGCAAGAATTACCGATCAGCTCGATATGTTTCCGAACCGGCGCGGTGCAGGAAAAATCTTTTATAATCAGGTCAAGCTATCAGGGATGATTCCGCAAGTTTGTTTATTATTTGGACCATCAGCTGCCGGTGGAGCCTATATTCCGGCCTTTTGTGACATTGTCGTAATGGTAGATAAAAATGCATCCATGTATCTAGGTTCTCCTCGAATGGCTGAAAAAGTAATTGGTGAGAAGGTAACTTTAGAGGAAATGGGCGGCGCCCGCATGCATTGCAGTGTAAGTGGCTGCGGCGATGTGCTTGCTGCAAACGAAGAAGAGGCAATTCAGCATGCAAAAGAATATTTATCTTATTTTCCTGCAAGCTTCAAAGAAAAAACAAGATTAAGAGAGCCGGTACAGCCGAAAATGGGCAGGGATCTGGAGGAAATCATTCCCGTTAATCAAAATGCACCATTCAATATGTACGAATGTATAGATGTACTTATTGATGAAGGCAGTTTTTTTGAGATGAAAAAGCTATTTGCCCCAGAATTGATTACTGGCTTTGGACGAATGGATGGTAGAACAGTAGGAATCATTGCCAATCAGCCAAAGGTAAAAGGCGGCGTATTGTTTGTTGATTCAGCAGATAAAGCAGCTAAGTTTATCCAGCTTTGTGACGCCTTTCATATTCCGCTTCTTTTCCTTGCGGATGTACCTGGCTTTATGATTGGCACAAAGGTTGAGCGTGCAGGTATTATCCGGCACGGAGCAAAATTAATCGCCGCAATGAGTTCGGCAACAGTGCCAAAGATTTCAGTAATTGTCCGAAAGGCTTATGGAGCAGGGCTTTATGCAATGGCCGGTCCTGCATTTGAACCAGATTGCTGTATTGCATTGCCAACGGCTCAAATTGCCGTAATGGGACCTGAAGCGGCTGTTAACGCTGTTTATTCAAATAAAATTAATGAAATTGAAGATCCTGCGGAAAAGGTGAAATTTATTCAAGAGAAACAGCAGGAATATAAAGAACATATTGATATTTATAGTCTTGCTTCTGAGCTTATAATTGATGAAATCGTGTCTCCGCATGATCTGCGAAACGTTTTAATTACCAGATTCGCTTTATATGAAACAAAGGAAGTTTCTTTTAGTGTAAGAAAACATCCAGTGTACCCAGTGTAATTGCCTGCCCCTTTCCCTGCTGTGGAAGGGGCGTTTGTATTAAGTTTTCTATTTTTGATATAACAACTGTTAAATAATTCTGTTAAACTAATACTAAATACACAGAATGGAAGATACTTATGAAAATCGCTATTATTGGCGGCGGAGCAATTGGGTTGCTTTTTGCCCATTATTTAAGCAAGGAACACGATGTCACATTATATGTACATAAACAGGAACAAGCTGCCCTTATTTCAGGAACAGGGCTTCACTTAGAGAAGGATGGACAAACCTATCCCACTGCACTAAAGTCCCGGTCTTTCCAGGAGTGGCAGGGAGAAGAGGAAATGACAATTGTCGCAGTTAAGCAATATCATTTATCTGCATTAATGCCGTTTTTTAAAAAGGGAGAAAAGGCGAGGCACTCTTTTTTGTTTTTGCAGAATGGAATGGGGCATCTCAAGTGGCTGCATCAATTTGAAGAAGCAAGTATATATGTCGGAACCGTTGAACATGGGAGCCTAAAGGCTGCTGGAAATCATGTAATTCATACCGGTACAGGAGTGACAAAAATTGCTCTGTTTTCCGGCAGGGAAGATTTTAAACTAAATGTAAATGATTTTCTAAAAATGAATGATTTCCCATTTGAGTACTTTACAGATTACAAAGAGATGCTCGCTGAAAAGCTGCTCGTTAATGCAGTGATTAATCCGTTAACAGCTATTTTCCAGGTGAAGAATGGGGACATTATTCAAAATCCTTATTATTTTAAAATTTTCACCATGCTTTATGAAGAAGTTAGCACGATTTTACAAATCAGAGACAAAGAAAAAGGGTTTCTTCATGTTCAGAATATATGCAAGAAAACAGCTGCTAATTATTCTTCCATGTATAGAGACCTAGAGCAGGGAAGAAGAACAGAGGTGGACGCCATATTAGGTTATCTGCTCGATGAAGCAAGAGACCTGCATTATGAGGCGCAGCTTACAGAACTTTTTTATAATAGTATAAAAGGAAAAGAAACAGGGGCAGAAAAATAGAGACATTTGCTCTTAAATGCATAGGGGGCAGGAGGGAATATAGTGGATGCGGTATTATCGGGTATTTTAGCAACATTCGTGACACTTCCAATAGTAGTATACATAATTGTGTTTATTGCAGCGAAGCAATTGACGAAGCGTCACAAATTGGCTGTGAAAGCAGCCGTGGACATTAGCACATTCTTTTTGATCGTATCTGTACATTTTTTAATTGTAGCAATTTGGGAGCAGTCATTTTTATGGATGATTATCGTGCTTCTCCTTCTGATTGCAGCCTTATTTACTGTCATTCATTGGCGTGTAAAGCATGAAATCAATTTCTCCCTTGTTTTTCGGGGGTTTTGGCGCTTTAATTTCCTCCTATTTCTCACAGCGTACATCGTCTTGATGGCAATAGGACTGATCAAGCGTGTTTCTTTTTTCGTGTCTTAAAATAAATTAAAGTGAGTAAGCAAAGTTTTTTTCTTTTATATTCAGACAATGCTATACTCAATAAGATTAAATGAAAACTGGTTCCAGAAAGGAAGTTTCTTAAAATGGAGATGTTAAATCTCTCATTGCCTGCGGCAAACAAGTTTGCAACAGAGTATATCATACAATCAGATCGTATTAGCCCTTATTTTGATTATCGTTATAATGAATCTCAAAGCTATGAAAAGCGGATACACGAGCTTGAAGGCAGGTCGTTTATGAGGGAAGAATTAGCTTCCTATATTGAACAATTTATGGGAAAGTTTCCTGTCTCTGAACAAGTCGGGATATCCTTAAAAAAATTACAGCAAAATAATAGTGCTGTTGTCATTGGCGGTCAGCAGGCAGGCATAATGACTGGGCCTCTCTATAGTATACATAAAGTGTTATCGATTGTTGCCTTTGCAAAAGAAAAGGAAAGAGAACTTCAGGTTCCTGTTATTCCAGTTTTTTGGATTGCCGGGGAGGACCATGATTATCCTGAGGTCAATCATATTTTCACAAAGAGCGGCGTTAAAATGAATAAAATCGTCTATCCAGAAAAGGTATTAGAGAAAAAAATGGTCTCGAATATTACTTTTGATAAGAATATTTGCCGTGAATGGGTCGACGGTATTCTGGAGGCATATGGAGAAACAGCATTTACGAAGGATCTAATGATCATTCTGGATGAAGCTATTCAAAAATCAGATACCTTTGTTGATTTGTTCGGCTATATTATTATGGCCATGTTCAAAGATACAGGACTGCTTTTAGTTGATTCCGGCGACAGGCAGTTCCGCCAGCTTCAGAAGGAAATCTTAAAGAAGCAAATCCGCATGAGCAAAGAAGTCACTCAGTCTGTGTTTATGCAGCAGAAGAACTTGCTGAATGCAGGAATCAGCAATAGTATCGATATAACAGCACATGCTGCTAATTTATTTTATTATGATGAAAAACAGCATGACCGTCTATTACTGGAATATCATCAGGAATCTGCTCTATTTACAGATAAGGAACAGAGTATTCAATTTTCACTTGAAGAGCTATTGCAAGTTGCAGAAGATTCACCTGAGAAACTAAGTAATAATGTGGTGACACGCCCCATTACACAGGAGCTGCTTTTCCCGACACTTGCTTTTATTGCGGGTCCTGGTGAGATCGCCTATTGGGCAGAGCTTCAGCAAGCTTTCCGGCATTTTTCAATTCAAATGCCACCGCTTGTTCCAAGAATAAATTTTACGCTTTTAGAACGTGACATCGAAACGGATCTCAATGAACTCGAAGTGAGCTTAGAAGATGTGCTGGCTAAGGGGATTGAAGGACAGAAAAACGCTTTTCTTCAATCGATTCAAAGTGATCAGGCAGATTCGTTATTTGCTTCTTTACATGCTGATGTAAAAAAACATTATCGATGTATTGAGGATTATGCCAAAACAGAAACAAAAGGTGTTGTCCAGCTGCTTAAAAAGAACGAACAAAAGGTAGTTGAACATATTCAATTTCTGCAGCAGAAGATTCAAGAAGATATTCAATTGCAGCACAGCCATATCATAAATAAATATGACCGAACAGGAACAGCTCTTAAGCCAGATGGAGCTCCACAGGAAAGAGTCTGGAACGCGCTATATTACATGAACCGGTATGGATTGGAATTCTTCCAGCAAATCCTTAATCATCCGCTGCCTTTTGATGGTAGCCATGTGGTAGTGAAAATTTAAGGCATAAGCGGAAGATTTCCGTTTAAATGGTAAAATTACGTTAAATGGGCTTATATAGACGGAGGAATTCCGACTAACTAACCTAAAAACGTGTAAATGGGCGATTTTATTCAACTTAACCGGAATATTTCCGCTTATTTCGTTCGAAAATAGCTCAAACTTAGAAATAAGGGTAAAATTTCCGTTATTTTTCTGAGGAAAAGTCAGATATAATTATCTTGTAGTATTACGAAGATCAAAAGCACCTCTGAATAGTATAATATTTCCATTCATTAAATAGTGCTCTAAAAAGACGTGATCCCAAAGTTTGTTGGGACCGTCTTTTTTTGTCCTCTAATGACAAAAAAACACATGTGCAATCCCATTCAGACAATTTCCCATAAGAAATGCTGAGAAATTGTAAATAAACCGCGAACGGAAAATTCCAAAATAAAAATTTTCCAGCAGGAGATCATGCCAAGGGAGAGAATTTATAAAAATAGTGGAGGAAAGTGGGGGATTGTGGTACATTTGTGTTAGAAAGTGGGTGCAGTGGGTATGTTTATGGGTGAGTACCATCATAACGTTGATACAAAAGGCAGACTAATCGTACCTGCTAAGTTCCGTGAACACTTAGGAGAATCCTTTGTTTTGACGCGAGGCTTAGATCAATGTTTATTTGGCTACCCTATGGGCGAGTGGCAGCAGCTTGAAGAAAAACTAAAAGGTCTGCCCCTTACCAAAAAAGATGCCCGTGCGTTTACCCGATTTTTCTTTTCAGGTGCCACAGAGTGTGAAATAGATAAACAAGGAAGAATAAATATCACTTCCCCGCTTCAGCAATATGCAAAATTGGAAAAAGAATGTGTCGTATTAGGCGTTTCCAATCGAATTGAGATTTGGAGCAAAAATCTTTGGGAAGAATATTTTACAGACTCAGAGGAATCTTTTGCTGAAATTGCAGAAAATATGATTGGGTTTGATATTTAAAAATCACAGAGGCTTGCTCTAGACTGAACAGGATTGGAAAGGATGAACAGCTATGTTTGAACATACAACTGTATTGCTGAATGAAACGGTAGACGGGCTTAACATTAACCCCGATGGAATTTATGTTGATTGTACACTTGGAGGAGCCGGACACAGTGAGCTAATCTTGTCCAAGCTTTCTGATAATGGCAAACTTTACGCGTTTGATCAAGATGATACAGCCATCAGGCATGCAAGGGAAAAACTGAAGCAATACGGAGATCGAATTACGATAATTAAAAGTAATTTTGCCTTTTTGCAGGAAGAGTTAGAAAAGCTTGGTGTCATGAAAGTGGACGGAATTCTTTACGATCTCGGAGTGTCATCTCCACAGCTTGATACACCAGAACGCGGCTTTAGCTACCATCATGATGCACCACTGGACATGCGCATGGATGAAGAAGCTGATGTATCTGCTTATGATGTAGTTAATCATTGGGATTATAACGATCTTGTTAGGATCTTCTTTAAGTATGGTGAAGAAAAATTTTCTAAGCAAATTGCCAGAAAAATTGAAGCTGCAAGAGAGAAAGCACCCATTGAAACGACAGCAGAGCTTGTTGAGCTTATAAAAGACGGCATACCTGCTCCGGCTCGCCGCAAAGGCGGACATCCGGCCAAACGCATTTTCCAGGCTATTCGGATCGCAGTAAACGATGAATTAGGGGTATTTGAAAAATCTCTTCAGCAAGCAATCGAGCTATTAAATCCGGGAGGCAGAATTAGTGTTATTACATTCCACTCACTTGAAGACCGTATTTGTAAGGTCACATTGAAAAAAGCGAGTGAGACACCAGATTTGCCGCCAGGTCTGCCCATTATTCCAGATGAATATAAACCTATAATCAAATTAATTACACGTAAACCGCTATTACCATCAGATGAAGAGCTTGAACAAAATAATCGGGCTCGTTCTGCAAAACTTCGAATTGCTGAAAAACTATAAAATATACGGAGTATTAAGAGAAACAGGAGGGAAACTATGAGTAATCTAGCTAGACAAATTCAACAAGAACAGCAGCAAAGACAGCAGCAAGTACAAAAAACTAAAAAATCTGTTCAGCGCCAAACCTTGTTTTCTCCAGGTGAAAAAATACTTGGTATCCTTTTTGCTGGTGCAGTTTGTATCGGTGCAGTAACAATGGTCTCAAATCAATCAGCAATATATGAAGTGAACAAGAATATTCAGCAGACAGAAGCAGCGATACAAGGTCAAACAGAACAAAACAAAGATCTTACCATGCAGGTGGCAGAATTAAGTACATACGAAAGAATCAAAGCCAAAGCAGAAGAACTTGGTTTAACATTCAACGAAAAAAATGTTAAGGCTGTGCGTGACTGATGATTAAAAAGCAAAGAAATATTAATGCTGGAGCAGTGATATTATTTATAATATTCAGTCTGCTCTTTTTTGTCTTACTGTTCCGGTTTATATCCATTCAAGTGACAGGGGAGGCGGGCGGACAGCCTGTTGCTGCAAAAGCACAATCTTTATATGAAAGAGACAAAATCCTGGAAGCAAGAAGAGGAACGATTTACGACAGGAATGGCGAGGTTATCGCTGAAGATTCCAACTCTTATAAACTTGTGGCGATCCTGGACGAGGAATTAACAACAGACGATGAACATCCAAGACATGTGGTAAATCCAGAGCAAACTGCTGCAAAGCTTGCAGGTTTAATTGATTTGGAAGAATCCGAGATTTATAGCAAACTGTCAAGTGATCTAAAACAGGTTGAATTCGGTACAGCCGGCCGGGATCTCACTCTTCAAAAAAAGAAAGAAATAGAAGATCTTAAGCTTCCTGGCATCTCTTTCATTCAGGATACCAAAAGATTTTATCCGAATGGCCTTTTCGCTTCGCATCTAATTGGTTATGTTGAAAAACAGGAAAAGGAAGATGGCGGCACTGAAACGGTGGGAATGCTTGGATTAGAACAAAGCTTAAATGATATATTAACGGGCTCAAATGGCCATTTTAGCTATGAAGCAGATCTTTGGGGCTATTTACTGCCAAATGGTGATGAAGTCATTGAGCCGGCCAAAAATGGTCAGGATGTATATTTAACATTAGATAAGTCCATTCAAATCTTCCTCGAAGACGCGATGAGTAAAGTAGACGAGAAATATAGTCCAAAAAAAATGATAGGCATTGTTGCAGATCCCAAGACGGGCGATATTTTAGCTATGGCACAGAGACCATCATTTCATCCGAAAACAAGAGAAGGAATTGAAGACACCTGGCGCAACTTAGCCGTTGAAGATTCTTATGAACCTGGCTCAACAATGAAGGTATTTACTTTAGCATCTGCAATAGAAGAAGGGGTCTTTAATAAAAATAATAAGTATCAATCTGGTTCTTATAAAGTGACAGAAAGATCACCTGCTATTCCAGACCATAACGGCGGGCGCGGATGGGGCGAGATTACTTATCTGGAAGGAGTTCAGCGCTCCTCCAATGTTGCGTTTGCAAAAATTGTAAATGAACAGCTTGGCTATGAAACTTTTCGTGAGTACCTAACAAAGTTTGGCTTTGACCAGCCAACAGGTATTGACTTGCCAAATGAAACGAGCGGGCTTATAAAGTATGATTGGCCATTGGAAAAAGCTTCGATCGGTTTTGGACAAGGATCAGCCTTTACGCCCATACAGCAAATGCAGGCGGCAACTGCTATAGCAGGAGATGGTTCAATGAAAAAGCCGCATGTTATCAGCAAGGTTGTAGACCCGAATTCAGGAAAAACTATGCAAAAGACAAGTCCTGAAAATGTGGGAACACCTATTTCTGATGCAACTGCAAAGGAAGTCAGGAATATTTTAGAGACGGTTGTTTCTTCTGAAAATGGGACAGGATACGGCAGATTTAATATTGATGGATACGAGGTTGCAGGTAAAACAGGCACAGCGCAAATTCCTAATCCGGAAGGCGGAGGCTATTTAACCGGACACAGCAACTATGTATTTTCTTTTCTGGGTATGGCGCCAGCAGATGATCCTGAGCTTGTTATGTATGTTGCCGTTCAGCAGCCCGATATTGATGAAAGTACAAATGGAGCAGAGCCGGTTGCTGAAATTTTCAAGCCGGTTATGCAAAGCAGCTTACAATATTTAAACATCGAACCAACTGAGCAGCCTAAAGCAAAAAGCAGTCAAGCGCCTGACTTGATCGGGATGTCTGTAAAGGAAGCAGAAAAGAAGCTGACGGAACAAGACTTGGAACCTGTCATAATTGGAGATGGAAAAACAGTGGAAGGACAGTTCCCCGGCCAAACATCTTCCATGTTAGAAGGTGAAAAAGTGATTCTCAAAACAAATGGGAAAACAATTGTCCCTGACATGACGGGCTGGTCTCTTAGAGATGTGTTGAAGTTTACAAAAGCGGCAAACCTAAAGCTGAATACAGTCGGCAATGGCTATGTCATGAAGCAAAATTTATCCTCAGGATCTGTTCTTGCAGAAGGGGATTACTTAATCGTTGAATTTGAGACACCGCTGGAGCAATATGAAAGAGAAAAAATGGCTAAGGAACAAGTTGAAGAGGAAGAAGAAGTTGTTACGGATTAACATGGAGGACGCATCAATCATATGTTGGTGCGTTCTATTTGTTTGTGTACAAGCATATATTTGAACGAGCCATAAACGAAGGAGGTTCGTTCAAAGATGCGTGTATCAAATGTAACAGTGCGTAAAAGGCTTACAGCTGCTTTGATTGTCGGAATCTTAGTGTTTTTTATTATAGATTTACGGCTGGGTTATGTGCAGATGATTCTCGGAAATGATTTGACAGACAAAGCGAAAGAGCTGTGGAGCAGGGACATCCCTTTTGAACCTGAACGAGGTGAAATTGTCGATCGAAATGGAGTGGCGCTTGCAACAAATGTAAGTGCACCAACAGTTTATGTTGTGCCGAGGCAAATAAAAGATCCAGCTGCAACAGCAGAAAAGCTGGCAGGTGTCTTGAATATGTCAAAGGAAGAGGCTTATAAACAAATTACACAAAGAGAGTCAAATGTGAGAATTAAAGAAGGAAGAAAAATCTCTCATGAAAAAGCAAAGGAAATTCGTGCATTAGAACTTGAAGGCGTTTATATTGGCGAGGATTCTAAACGCCATTATCCTTTTGGGGATTATTTATCACATGTGTTAGGGTTTGCCGGTATTGATAATCAAGGTTTAATGGGTCTTGAACTTTACTATGACAAAGAATTACAAGGTGAAAAGGGTTCAGTTAAATTTTATGCAAATGCAAAAGGCGAGAGAATGAACGATATGGCTGATGATTATCAGGCACCAGTGGATGGCAATAATCTTATGTTGACAATTGATTCAAAGGTGCAAACCATTATGGAACGTGAGTTGGATATTGCAGAAGCAACCTATAATCCCGATGGACTGATTGCAGTCGCAATGGATCCGAATACAGGTGAAATTCTTGGCATGTCCAGCCGGCCATCTTTTGATCCGACTAATTTCAGACATGTAGAACCAGACGTGTATAACCGCAACCTGCCTATATGGAGTACGTATGAACCAGGCTCTACTTTTAAGATTATTACTTTAGCTGCTGCTCTGGAAGAAGGAAAGGTCGACCTGGAAGAAGATCATTTTCATGATCCCGGTTTTGTAGAGGTAGGCGGTGCAAAGCTGCGCTGCTGGAAAAAAGGCGGCCATGGAAGTCAATCCTTTTTAGAAGTTGTTCAGAATTCATGTAACCCGGGATTCGTAGAACTCGGTGAACGACTTGGAAAAGATACATTATTTAAATATATTAAAGACTTTGGATTTGGTGAAAAAACAGGAATTGATCTGCAAGGTGAAGGGAAAGGAATCCTTTTTAATCTCGATCGTGTCGGACCTGTGGAGCAGGCAACCACTGCTTTTGGCCAAGGTGTATCTGTAACGCCAATTCAGCAGGTAGCAGCTATTTCTGCGGCAATTAATGGCGGCACACTATACACGCCTTACATTGCAAAGGAACTTATAGATCCGACAACAGGTGAAGCTGTTATGAAAAAATCACCGACGGCAAAACGAAAAGTTATTTCAAAAGAAACGTCGGATGAAATCAGACATGCTCTTGAAACGGTCGTTGCTCAAGGATCTGGTAAAAAGGCATTTGTAGATGGATACCGCGTTGGCGGCAAGACAGGAACAGCTCAAAAAGCACAAGGCGGCCGATATCTCGAGAATAACCATATTGTTTCATTTATTGGATTTGCTCCTGCAGATGATCCTGAAATTGTTGTATATGTAGCAGTAGACAATCCGAAAGGAACGGTTCAGTTTGGCGGTGTCGTTGCAGCACCAATTGTCGGCAATATTATCGGAGATAGCTTAAGAGCGATGGGGGTAAAGCCAAGGAAAGAACAGGTTGAAAAAGAGTTAACTTGGCCGGATACCCCAATGATTGAGGTACCAGACCTAGTTGGCATTACAAAGCGGGAAATCCGTGAACTATACGTGAACCTGCAAATTGATGCAAGCGGCAGCGGCGACAAAGTCGTTAAGCAATCACCAGAACCAGGTGTTAAGCTGAAGGAAGGATCTACAATTAGGCTGTATTTTGACTCATCACAGTAAAGACATAGAGATTCGGGCGGCGTTCCATCAGGTTGCGCCGCCCTTTTTCCACGTTTAAAGTGAATAGATAAGCTTATAAAGCTTTCTCTGCAATGAATGGACTTTTATGTAAGCATAGAAAAAGCTCTATTATAAAACTAATGGGTATTTAGCATATACCTTAATAAGTGATCGATAGTGAAGGGATAACATATTCCAACAGGTAGGATAATAGTAACGATCTTTCGATTTTTCCCTCTTCTCTATGTGGTCTTCTCGTTTTCTATAAATAACAATTAGCATATTATTGTGTTTTCATGTAAAATATAAATCGCTAATTCTCTTTTGATGGGTAAGAGAATAGCTTATTAAGTGGAATAAGGTTTATTCATCTTTCGTAAAGATTACATATAAAGGCTATTTTACGAAGTACTACGGTATTGAGAGGGTTGGAAGAACATGAAATTACATACTTTGCTGCACGCTCTGCAGCCTTATCAGACATATAATGAAGATTCTATCGAAATAACTTCTATTGAAAATGATCATCGGAAAGCAACAGAAGGCAGTTTGTTTGTCTGTATTAAAGGATACACAGTGGATGGACACGACTTAGCTGCTGAAGCTGTAAAAGCAGGAGCAGTGGCCGTCATTGCCGAGCGTGAGCTCACATTATCTGTTCCAGTCATTGTGGTCAAAAATACAAAAAGGGCGTTGTCTGTTCTGGCGGATACATTTTATGAGCATCCCACACATCAATTGCAGCTGATTGGGATTACCGGAACTAATGGCAAAACGACGACAAGTCACTTAATTGAAAAAATAATTCAGGATCATGGTGAAAAGACAGGATTAATCGGGACGATGTATACAAAGGTTGGAGATGAGGTTTACCCAACCAAAAATACGACTCCAGAAAGCTTAACACTGCAAAAGACATTTAGGCAGATGGTGGATGCAAATGTATCTGCTGCAGTTATGGAGGTATCTTCGCATGCTCTTGATGAGGGCAGAGTTCATGGCTGTGATTTTGACATTGCTGTATTTACAAACTTAACACAAGATCATTTGGATTATCACGGCACTATGGAAGAATACAAACGGGCAAAGGGATTGCTTTTTGCACAGCTGGGCAGCCGCTTTCAGAAGAACGCTCCTAAATATGCAGTGTTAAATGCGGATGATGCAGCAGCAGAACAATATATAAGGTCTACTTCTGCTCATATTTTTACATATGGAATAGACCGTGATGCCGATTTTAAAGCTCATAGCATTTCCATAAAGGCAGGCGGAACTAGCTTTACCCTGGAAAGTCCACTAGGGAATTACAACGTGAATATGAAATTAATCGGTAAATTTAGTGTTTATAATGTATTAGCTGCGATTAGTACAGCAGTGGCAGCTGGAATCCCGATCAGAAGCATTCTTGCATCTATTGAAGAAGTAGAAGGTGTTTCAGGCAGATTTGAGACTGTGGATGCCGGGCAGGACTTTTCAGTTATTGTCGACTATTCGCATACTCCAGACAGCTTAGAAAATGCGTTACAGACAATACGTGAATTTGCAGACAAACGAATCTTTACGGTTGTTGGCTGCGGCGGTGATCGTGACAGGACAAAACGTCCGATCATGGCGCAAATATCATGCAGCTACAGCAGTGATCCAATCTTCACTTCTGATAATCCGCGCAGTGAAGATCCGCATGCGATACTGGCTGATATGGAAGCTGGCGCGACTGGAGAGAATTATAAAATTATTCCTGATCGAAGGGATGCTATTCAATATGCAGTTCGTCAAGCTAGTGCCGGGGATGTCATCTTAATTGCAGGGAAAGGGCATGAAACGTATCAGCAGATTGGGGATAAAATCTTTGATTTTGATGACCGCATTGAAGCCAAAAAGGCTATTGAGGAGCGATAAAATGTTTTTAAGATATCGTGGCGATGCAAAACTCTTTCCAAGCAAAAGGGACATTGCAAATGAGGATCTTTCTTTTAATCATATGTCATGTTCACCAGACCAGCGAGAGCCTAAAGGTCTTTTTGATTCATGCGGAACAGGTGCAAACAGAACTGCACTGGAAAGCGGCGCAATGGCAGCGGTTTGGGAAGCTTTTTTAGATATACCGCATTTTACACGGAAACATTTATCGCTGTTAATTATGAATAATGTTATGAAAGGTTTATTGGATATGATTGAACTTTATAAACAAAAAACAGAAAGCATGGCAGCAAGTCCAGCACACTGGACTCAGAGTCATGTAAATAGTGCTGTAATACCCAATGAGTTTGAGTATAAAGAGGAGCTTCATTTGCTCTTTGCCAAACTGGATGAAGACGGCCGGCTAGGAGGTAAGGAGTAATATGATGGAGCAGGTTATTTTTTTCACAATTTTAATGGGCTTTTTAATAACCGTGTTATTATCGCCTTTATTTATCCCATTTTTACGCAGATTGAAATTTGGTCAAAGCATTCGCGAGGAAGGACCGCAATCACACCAAAAGAAAACAGGAACTCCAACGATGGGCGGAATTATGATTCTGTTATCAATTACTGTTACTACGCTGGTGATGACAGGCAAATTTTCCGAGCCTACTGTTAAAACGTATTTGCTGCTGCTAGTTACGTTAGGGTTTGGTCTGCTTGGGTTTTTAGATGACTTTATAAAAGTTGCGCTGAAACGGAACCTTGGATTGACTTCAAAGCAAAAACTGCTGGGTCAAATCATCATTTCAATTGTTTTCTATCTTGTTTTCCAGCAGAATGAGTTTTCAACTGTGGTTCATATTCCATTAACGGATTTTTCTTTTGATATGGGATGGACATATGTTTTCTTTATTATTTTCTGGCTTGTAGGATTTTCAAATGCTGTTAATTTAACAGACGGTCTGGATGGGCTAGTATCTGGAACATCGGCTATTGCATTTGGTGCATTTGCGGTATTGGCTTGGAGTCAATCTCAGTTTGAAATTTCCATTTTTGCAGTCTCAGTTGTAGGTGCTGTGTTAGGATTCCTTGTCTTTAATGCTCACCCTGCAAAGGTATTTATGGGAGATACAGGATCTCTGGCTTTAGGTGGTGCCATAGCAACCATCGCGATTTTAACAAAGCTTGAATTTATCTTGATTATTATCGGCGGAGTATTCGTTATTGAGACACTATCCGTTATCCTGCAGGTAATATCATTTAAAACAACGGGAAGACGAATCTTTAAGATGAGCCCTCTTCACCATCATTATGAACTGGTAGGATGGTCAGAGTGGCGTGTCGTTGTAACCTTTTGGACGGTCGGGCTATTGCTCGCGGTCCTTGGAATATATATAGAGGTGTGGATGTAAAGTGAAACAGGTCAATCGCTATCTTCATAAAAAAATATTAGTTCTTGGGCTGGCGAAAAGCGGAGTAAGTGCAGCTTCGCTTTTACATAAACTTGGCGCCTTTGTGACTGTCAATGATTATAAGCCGCTATCTGAGAACCCAGAAGCACAAGGTTTGCTGCAGCAGGGAATTACGGTTATATGCGGCTCACATCCTATTGATCTGCTTGATGAAGGTTTTGAATTAATCGTAAAAAATCCAGGAATTCCTTATTATAATCCGATGATCGAAGGGGCTTTTGAGAGAGGAATTCCAGTTATTACTGAAGTGGAGTTAGCTTATCAAATCAGCGAAGCTCCTTTTATTGCCATAACAGGAACGAATGGGAAAACAACTACGACTACACTTATATATGAAATGATGCTCGCTGGCGGGAAAAAGCCGCTTATAGCAGGGAACATTGGAACAGTAGCTTCTGAAGTCGCGCAACTGGCAACGAAGGAGAATACCATTGTCATTGAACTATCTTCCTTTCAGCTCATGGGCATCGATGAATTCAAACCTAAGATGGCCATTCTGACAAACCTTTATGATGCGCATCTTGACTATCATGGCACTAGAGATGAGTATATAAATGCAAAAGCACTTATCACAAAGAATCAAACAGCAGAGGATTATTTTATTCACAACAATGATCAAGAGAAGGTTATTGCCGTGGGAGAAGGTTCAAATGCTGAGTTGATCCCTTTTTCGCCTTATCATGAGCTTGATCATGGAGCATATTCAAAAGACGGCTGGCTTGTATTCAATGGAGAGAAGATTATGGAAGTAAAGGATATAAAGCTGCCTGGTGCCCATAATCTTGAAAATATTCTATCGGCAGTTGCAGCTTCTAAGCTTTCAGGTGTTAGTAATGAAGCAATTATTGAAGTCTTGACTACATTCACAGGTGTTAAGCATCGTCTTCAATATGTTGGCGAGGTTTCTGGAAGAACGTTTTACAATGATTCAAAAGCAACAAATATTCTAGCTACCCAAAATGCATTAGCTGCCTTTCGTGAGCCGATTATTTTGCTTGCCGGCGGACTTGATCGAGGAAATGAATTTGACGAGCTTGTGCCTTCCTTTAAGGGAGTGAAGGGTATTGTAACGTTTGGACAAACTGCTGAGAAAATTGAGAAGGCGGCAATGGAAGCTGGAATAAAAATGATTCAACGTGTCGATAATGTTGAAAAGGCTGTGCCGGCCGCTTTTGATATGTCTGAAGCTAAAGATGTTATCTTGCTCTCTCCAGCTTGTGCAAGCTGGGATCAATATAAAACTTTTGAGGTTAGAGGAGACATTTTTATAGATGCGGTGCATAAGCTTAAGTAAAGGGCTTGTCTGCTGAATCTTCAACTTGATCTACCCTCAGATTTCGGCAATCATTCCTGCAGCCCTAATACTTCCGTTAGAGGTGTTTGCATTGCCGACAAAAAAAACGACTCCAGACCTAATACTTATCATCATTACATTATCCTTGCTTGCGGTTGGACTGACAATGGTATACAGTGCGAGTGCGATTTGGGCGGATTATAAATTTGATGATTCATTCTTTTTTGCAAAAAGGCAGCTGCTATTTGCGGTAGCAGGGATTGTCGCTATGTTTTTTATTATGAATGTTGATTATTGGACATGGCGGACATGGGCAAAGCTTATTATTATTGTTTGTTTTGTTCTGTTAGTGCTTGTCTTGATTCCTGGGGTAGGAAATGTTCGGAATGGCTCTAGGAGCTGGATTGGGGTCGGAGCATTTTCTGTTCAGCCCTCTGAGTTTATGAAGCTTGCCATGATTGTCTTTATGGCAAAGTTTTTATCAGAGAGGCAAAAACTGATTACGTCCTTTAAGAAAGGGTTAGCACCTTCACTCGGTCTTGCTTTTCTTGCTTTCGCCATGATCATGATGCAGCCTGACTTGGGAACAGGCACGGTCATGATGGGTACATGTGTAGTGATGATTTTTGTTGCTGGTGCCCGGATTAGTCACTTTGTTATGCTGGGCTTAATTGGAGTTGCCGGCTTTGTGGCTCTTGTGCTATCAGCACCATACCGAATGAAGCGAATCACCTCTTTTTTAGATCCGTGGGAAGATCCGCTTGGGAGCGGCTTTCAAATTATTCAATCCTTATATGCTATTGGGCCGGGAGGATTGTTTGGATTAGGACTTGGGCAGAGCAGGCAAAAATTCTTCTACTTGCCTGAACCGCAAACAGATTTCATTTTCGCCATTCTTTCAGAAGAGCTTGGGTTTATTGGCGGATCGTTTGTTATATTATTGTTTGCCTTGTTATTATGGAGAGGTATTCGAATCGCTCTAGGGGCACCAGATTTATACGGAAGCTTTCTTGCAGTAGGCATCATTGCAATGGTAGCGATTCAGGTAATGATAAATGTTGGCGTTGTTACTGGTTTAATGCCTGTTACCGGAATCACTCTGCCATTCTTGAGCTACGGAGGTTCTTCCTTAACATTAATGTTAATGGCAATCGGTGTTCTGCTGAATATTAGCCGATACGCACGTTATTGAACTCGCCCTGTACTTGCTGCAGGGTTTCTTTTTGTTTAAGAAAGAAATATGCCTTTTATCACAGAAAACAATTTACAACTCACAAGAAACTATGTACATTTGAGTGTATCAGTACCGTGAAGGATGCAGCTTCCCTTTTTCCAAATTCATTACATTTGCATGACATTATGTTTTCCATTTCTTCATAGTGTTTTAAATATAGTAGAATAGGGTAAAGCGGAGGATGTGGTTTTTTCTTTCCTTCAAATTTTAAGACCATACAACATTGTGAGACAACAAATAACTTTGAGGTGAAATCATGAAAATTGCAGTAAGCGGCGGCGGTACAGGGGGGCATATATATCCTGCGCTGGCCTTGATAAGAGAAATTCGAAAAGAGCATAAAAATGCACAATTTCTATACATAGGAACGGAAAAAGGCTTAGAAAGCAAAATTGTACCAAGAGAAAACATTCCATTTAAGTCGATCCATATTACAGGCTTTAAACGAAAGCTTTCAATGGAAAATGTGAAAACCATTATGCGCTTCTTAAAAGGCGTAAAAGACAGCAAGCAAATGCTAAAGGATTTTCAGCCTGACGTTGTGATTGGAACTGGCGGCTATGTTTGTGGTCCTGTAGTCTATGCAGCTGCAAAATTAGGAATTCCAACGATTATTCATGAACAAAATAGTGTACCAGGTTTAACGAATAAATTTTTAAGTAAGTATGTTGACAAAGTAGCGGTCTGCTTTGAAGAAGCAAAAGCTTTTTTTCCTGAAGAAAAAGTCGTGTTTACTGGCAATCCGCGGGCATCTGAAGTACTTGGCCAAGATGGAATTCGCGGAAGGCTTTCTGCTGGATTAAATACGAAAACACCTGCCGTTCTGATATTTGGAGGGAGCAGGGGAGCCAGACCAATAAATGAAGCAGTAGTTAAAACACTTGCTGAATTCGGTTCAAAGCCATATCAGCTATTGTATGTGACTGGAGACGCTCACTTCGATGATGTCAAAAAAGAAGTGGAGCTAGTTGGAAATCCTGGAAATGTGATCATCAAGCCTTTTATTCATAATATGCCAGAAGTGCTTGCAGGCATTGATTTAGCGGTTACCCGGGCTGGCGCAACGACGCTGGCTGAACTCACTTCCTTGGGCATTCCAAGCATTTTAATTCCTAGTCCTTATGTAACCAATAACCATCAAGAAAAAAATGCGAGGGCCTTAAGTGATCACGGAGCAGCTGAACTATTGCTGGAGAAGGATCTAACAGGTAAAAAATTAGTAGAGCAAATCGATCAGATTTTAATTAATGAAGAGAAAATTGAGCAAATGAAGAAGAATTCAAAAAAACTTGGTATGCCAGAAGCGGCTAGCAAGCTTTATCGTTTAATGAATGAGTTAAGCACTGCCAAGCGCAAGTAGCCCAATAACAGCATAAACTAATAAGTAAAAACAACAAAAGAAAGGCAGGTATGTATGAAAGAATTTATCGAAGAGCTTCAGACATTAAACGCAGGCAAAATCAAAGAAAATGAACCGCTTGCAAACCATACTACAATGAAAATTGGCGGACCAGCTGATCTTTATATAGAACCTTCTTCGGTTGAAAGTTTAAAGAAGATTATGGAGCTTATTAAAAGACATCAAATAAAATGGACTGCAATTGGAAGAGGATCGAATTTGCTTATTTCGGATGATGGGATTGAAGGAGCTGTTATTAAACTGGGACGCGGACTTGATCACATGAATCTGCAAGGCTCAGAGTTAAAAGTTGGAGCAGGCTATTCAATCGTTGCATTGTCTACACAAATTAGCAGAAAGGGATATTCAGGTCTAGAATTTGCGAGCGGAATACCTGGTTCTGTTGGTGGAGCAGTATATATGAACGCTGGTGCACATGGCTCTGATATATCGAAAATTTTAAAAAGTGCTCACATTTTGTTTGAAGATGGAAGTATGCAATGGTTATCAAATGAAGAAATGGACTTTTCTTATAGAACGTCTGTATTGCAAAAAAAGCGTCCTGGCATCGTGCTGGAAGCTGTTTTTGAAGTAGTAGCTGGAGATAAGGATCAAATATTTGCGGAGATGCAGAAAAACAAAGATTATCGCAAAGAAACTCAGCCATGGAACTATAAGTGCGCAGGCAGTATTTTTAGAAACCCGCTGCCGAAATATGCTGGAAGGCTCATTGAAGAGGCAGGTCTAAAAGGCTATTCAATTGGCGGGGCGCAGATTTCAGATATGCATGGTAATTTTATTGTGAATACCGGCAGTGCTTCAGCACAGGATGTACTGGATTTAATCCAATTTGCTAAAGACAAAATCCAAGAGCAATTCGGTGTATCACTTGAAACAGAAGTAGAAATAATAGGACGAAAGTAACAGGGGGATATTCCTCCCTTATTCCATATTTTGTGATATAATAATTTATTGGAATTTGCAGTTATAACGGCATGAAATATATGCCGTTATCCCTCTCTTTAGATGAAAAAATTCCAATTTGGAATAAATGATATGGTTTTTTGGAGAGGTGAAAATCAATGAGCAATGGAAAATTAGTTTCACTGGAAGATCGCATTCCAAAGCTAAAACAGCAGCGGAAAAAAAAAGCGAATCGCAGACTTATTTTTCTGCTGATCCTGTTTTTTATTCTAATTGTATTCGTAATATATTTTCAATCACCGCTGAGTCACGTGAAAGAAATTGAAGTGAAGGGCAATACTATATACAGCAGTGCTGAAATTATTGAAAATAGCGGCGTTTCACAGGCAACGAATATATGGGAGATTGATGAACAGGAGATTGAGGAAAAATTAAAGGCGATGTCTGAAGTGAAAAATGTACAAGTTACAACCAGTTTGCCCAGCACGGTTAACATTGTGGTCGACGAATTGAGAAGAATTGCATACATAATGAACGGGGAGACTTATAAGCCTGTACTTGAAAACGGTAAAACCATTCAAGGACAAGCAGGTGAAATCCCCGCAAATGCACCAATCCTAATTGGATTCGATGAAGGCGAAGTTCTCGATTTAATGATACAGGAATTAGAAGTCTTGCCCGTCGAAATTCAAAATTCAATTTCAGAAGTCCATTATACCCCGAAGGAAACGGATCGTTTTCATGTACAGTTATTTATGAATGATGGTTTTGAAGTAAGTGCGACACTTAGAAGTTTTTCTGAAAAGATGGCACATTATCCTTCAATTGTAAGTCAGCTGGATACCAATCAAAAGGGAATTATTGATTTAGAAGTTGGCTCTTATTTTAGAGCTTTTGAAGAAGAAGGAGCGGAGAAAGTTGACGAGGAAACAGAAGGTGAAGGGTAGACAAGTCATTTTTTCTCTTGTTTTTCTTGTGTTAGGTTTTATATTAGCCTTTTCATTCCGTTTAACCAATAATGAAAATGAAGCGGCAGATATTTCTACAAAACAATGGGAAAGAGATCTTAATCTCCGTAATCAAATCGTAGAAATGGAAGAAAAAAATCGCTCATTGCAAAGAGAGCTGAATGCGAACCAAGATACTATCCAAGGGATTGAGAAAGGCTTCGCTGAGGAAGAACAGATTTATTTTAACATGGCTGAAGATGCTGAAAAGTACCGGATGTTTCTTGGCAAAGTAAAAGTAAAAGGACAAGGTGTAGAGGTTAAGCTTTCTGACGGAAATTATGATCCTAATGAAGAGAATATTAATAATTATATTGTTCATGAACATCATGTTTTCCGAGTGATCAATGAATTATATATTTCAGGAGCATCGGCTATTTCAATTAATGGCCAAAGGCTGAAAGCAAATTCATATATTCTATGCAATGGACCTGTCATTGAAGTAGATGGGTATCAGCATCCAGCACCATTTGTCATCACTGCAATCGGAGATGCTGATGTTATGGCTTCAGCCTTAAATTTAACAGGCGGAGTGAAGGATCGTTTAGTGAATGATAATATTTTATTTTCATTAGAAACCAAGCAAGAAATTATCATGGAGCCAATATACGGAAGCTAAGATTCTCACCTTGTATGAAAATACTCTTCATCCGTAAAGTCTTACCTCTTCGACTTTTAATAAATATGTTTAGGATCGCTGCACAAAACATCAGTAAATTAAAAATGAATGTCCACATAAAATTGGTGTGAAAGCAAGGTGGTAAACACGTGGACAAAAAATGGATAAGTTTTACCTTTATTGCAATCATTGTCGGCTTCATGCTTGCCTTGCAATTTAATACCCTTCAAGAGCCAACAGTCCGTGACACTAGGGATACATGGCAGCTAAGGGAGGATCTCGAGAAAGAAAAAGAGATGCAAGTTAAATTGTTAAGGGAAATTCGTTCTCAAGAGGAGATTCTTTCTCAATATGAATCAGAGCGTGAACAAAGCAAAGAGCTGGCATTGCGTGAAACGCTGGAGGAATTGAAGAAAGAGGCAGGTTTAAGTGAAATTGAAGGATTCGGCATTTTATTAACCATAGAACCAGTTTATGAGGAATTGCTGATGGGAACCAATGTCACTACCGTGTCACCTGATTTGCTTAAAAGGTTATTAAATGAGCTGAATATGTACGATGCATTATATGTTTCGATCGGAGGGCAGCGTGTTATTAACACGACGGTTATCCGTGAT
This sequence comes from Bacillus mesophilum, assembly GCF_008923265.1. Classification (NCBI taxonomy): domain Bacteria; kingdom Bacillati; phylum Bacillota; class Bacilli; order Caryophanales; family Bacillaceae; genus Bacillus; species Bacillus mesophilum. The sequence goes on from NZ_WBOT01000001.1 coordinate 350,351, forward strand.
ATCAATGGAGAAACAAAAATCAATGGCTTCTCGCTAAATGATTTTCCGATTGAAATCAAAGTAATTGCAGAAAATAGGCAGGCTGCGGAAAAACTTTATAACCGTATGCAAGTATCGAAATCTGCTGAAGAGTTTTTTATCGATAATTTGCGGGTGAAGATTTCAAAACCCGAAAGCATGATTACTATTCCTGCTTATGAAGATAGTATTCGTATTAGAGACATGGAACCTGTAGAGGCCGACAAAGGAGGAAATTCATAATGTGGCTGCCTGTGTTAGGCCTTATAATAGGTGTCTTCTTTGGACTGATGGCAGATATCAGAATCCCTGCCGAGTACTCTAATTATCTATCGATTGCTGTGTTAGCAGCGCTTGATACACTATTCGGAGGAATACGGGCACAACTGCAGAATATTTACGATGAAAAGGTCTTTGTTTCAGGCTTTTTCTTTAATATTATCCTTGCGGCAAGTTTAGCTTTCCTAGGTGTACATCTTGGTGTAGACTTGTACTTAGCCGCTGTATTCGCCTTTGGTGTAAGGCTATTTCAAAACATAGCTGTCATCAGGAGAATCCTGCTTACAAAATGGACTGTACCCCGTGAAAAAACTGAAAAAAATTAAGTTTTAAAAAAGGGAATAGTCTAACTTCTGACGAATTAGTAGAGTATTCTATTGTAAATAAATTAATATAAATCAAGAGGCTGATCTGCTTTAATTCCTCTTTTTTATATAATATTAATCAAAATAAGAAAAATTACATTACAATAGTTTTGATTCACGTTATTATTCGATGCTTTATACAAGCAGATGAATTATATTAAACATTAACTTGTGCTGATTAAAACATAAGGGGATTCAGCTCCGGCTCTGTGGAAAACGAGTTCCCTGAATATCAGACAGCTCATCAGAAAAATTTAAAATTTATTTGTTGTTCAAAAGAAACAAATTGCAAAAGGAGGTGCCAGAGAATGAACAGCAACGAAATATATGTAAGTCTTGACATCGGTACATCCAGTGTAAAAGTTATCATTGGTGAAATGGTCAATGACTCTTTAAATATTATTGGTGTTGGCAATGTAAAGTCTGAAGGATTACGAAAAGGCTCCATTGTTGATATAGATGAAACCGTTCATTCCATCAAACGTGCAATCGAACAAGCCGAGAGAATGATAGGCATGGAGATTAAAAGCGTAATAGTGGGGATTACTGGCAATCATGTTATGCTGCAGCCTTCACATGGCGTAGTGGCTGTTTCAAGTGAAAATAGGGAAATATCAGATGATGATGTTGCAAGAGTAATAGATGCAGCACAAGTTGTATCCATTCCTCCAGAAAGAGATATCATTGATGTTATTCCCAGACAATTTATTGTTGATGGATTGGATGAAATAAGTGATCCGCGTGGTATGATTGGTGTAAGGCTTGAAATGGAAGGTACCATTATCACTGGCTCTAAAACAATTTTACATAACACATTGCGCTGTGTAGAGCGTGCTGGTCTTGAAATAGTAGATATTAGCCTGCAGCCTCTAGCAGCAGGAGCATTTGCCCTTTCAAAGGATGAGAAGAACCTTGGTGTTGCTTTAGTTGATATAGGAGGCGGCTCAACAACGGTTACCTTATTTGAGCAGGGCATATTAAAAGGAACAAGCGTATTGCCAGTTGGCGGTGATCATATAACAAAGGATCTCTCGATTGGCTTGCGAACTTCAACTGAAGACGCTGAAAAAATAAAAATCAAACATGGCTATGCATTCTATGATCATGCTTCTGAAGAAGAAGTATTTAGTGTACCAATCATTGGAAGTGATCAGCATCAGCAATTTAATCAGCTTGAAATATCTGATATTATAGAAGCTAGATTGGAAGAAATCTTTGATTTGATTCAGCATGAAGTAAAGCGCCTTGGGGCATATGATCTCCCTGGGGGGTATGTTCTGACAGGCGGAGTTGCCAATTCTCAAGGTATACTCGAATTAGCACAAGTTATTTTCCAAAACCGCGTACGGATCGCCATACCTGATTATATCGGTGTTAGGGAGCCGCAGTATACAACCGCGGTCGGGTTGATAAAATTCGCTTATAAAAATGCGAAGGTGCAGGGCAGGAAGATGAGTACACCGGTCGCAAGCACTGAAGCAAAGGAAAGAAGAGTTCAAAAACAACCGCAACCAAAAGCAAAGCCGGAGAAGCAGCCGGAAGAAAAAATTACATCGAGAGTAAAAAAGTTCTTCGGATACTTTTTCGAATAGGTTCTTCATATACGAAATGGTGTTCTCGAGGATATCGATTTAGGAGGATTTGTCATGTTAGAATTTGATACAAATTTAGACTCATTAGCAACGATTAAAGTCATCGGCGTTGGCGGCGGCGGTAACAATGCGGTTAACCGGATGATTGAACATGGTGTTCAAGGTGTTGATTTTATCGCTGTAAATACAGATGCGCAAGCATTAAACCTATCAAAAGCTGAAATCAAAATGCAGATTGGCGGTAAACTTACTAGAGGACTTGGAGCTGGAGCAAATCCTGAGGTTGGTAAAAAGGCTGCAGAAGAAAGCAAAGAACAGCTTGAAGAAGCACTTAGAGGTGCTGACATGGTGTTTGTTACAGCTGGTATGGGCGGAGGAACAGGCACAGGAGCTGCACCAGTAATTGCTCAAATCGCTAGAGATTTAGGTGCTTTAACAGTTGGTGTTGTAACAAGACCTTTCACTTTTGAAGGAAGAAAAAGATCAACACAGGCTGCAGGCGGAATCGCTTCAATGAAAGAAGCTGTCGATACGCTAATTGTTATTCCAAACGACCGTTTATTAGAAATTGTAGATAAAAGCACTCCAATGCTTGAAGCTTTCCGTGAAGCAGATAATGTGCTTCGTCAAGGGGTTCAAGGTATTTCAGAACTAATCGCTGTTCCTGGATTAATTAACCTTGACTTTGCTGATGTAAAGACCATTATGTCTAATAAAGGATCTGCTTCAATGGGTATCGGTATTGCTTCTGGTGATAACCGTGCAACAGAAGCTGCTAAAAAGGCGATTTCTTCTCCATTATTAGAAACATCTATTGATGGAGCACAAGGTGTTCTTATGAATATTACAGGAGGTTCAAACCTTAGCCTTTACGAAGTTCAAGAAGCAGCAGATATTGTTGCCTCTGCATCTGATCATGATGTGAATATGATCTTCGGTTCTGTAATTAATGAAAACCTAAAAGACGAAATTGTCGTAACGGTTATTGCAACTGGATTTAATGAAGAAGCGGCACAGCCTAAACCGAGCAGACCTTCATTTGGCCAGCAGAAACCGGCAATGGGAGCAGGTACAGGAGCTGTGAAGCGCGAACAGCCAAAGCGTGAAGAACCTCAGCAAGAGCCTGTCCGCAGCACAACATCAAACAATGCGGAAGACACATTAGATATTCCAACGTTCTTGCGCAATCGCAATCGCAGAAGATAGATAAATAAAATAGCAGATTAAACCCTCGGCAAAAAAGCTGAGGGTTTTTTATATTGTAAAAAAATGATTTACTAAACCTCTCTTAAAATTCAACTCTATTAACCCCCTTTTCATATATATTTAGACAAATGCTTGTCCCATATGAAATATTGACAAAAAACGAAAATTATAGTGAAAATTTCTCAAGTTTTCACTACAGGAAGTGACATCTTTATCTAAACAGATGCGCTATACTTTTTCGTAACAGATTTAATAGTGATCAAAGCATCATACTTACTGGGAAAATAATTATCTTTTACAGCTTTGAATTTATTAAATTGTTGCTTACGATCCCAAATGATTCCTCATCAGACATATAGGAGGGATATGATTGGCGATTTACCTTGATGTCATTTGGGCTTTAAACTTTTTATTCGACACACTATTACTTTACTTAACCGCTATCATCTTAAAGCGTCATGTGAAATGGTGGAGACTGATAGCAGGCGGTCTTATCGGCTCAATTATTATTTTATTAGCGATTACGCCTATGCATTCAGTAGCAGGGCATCCGCTAATGAAATTATTATTCTCAGTCTTAATGGTTTATACGGCATTTGGCTATAAGAGATTAAAGTTTTTTTTCAGCAGTCTTATGACCTTTTATTTAACCACCTTCTTAATTGGCGGCGTCCTGATTGGAGCTCATTACTTTGTACAATTTGACTTCGAACTGTCGGCTGCAGTCATGATAGGGAGTGTAAAAGGATTTGGAGATCCGATTAGCTGGCTCTTCGTTCTAATTGGTTTTCCGCTTGCCTGGCATTTTTCCAGAAAAAACATCGAAACATTTGAAATGGTAAAAATTCAATATGACTCCTTAATTGATGTAGAAATTATGCTAAACAGCAAAATGTATAGCTTTAAGGGTCTGATTGACAGTGGGAATCAATTATACGATCCAATTTCAAAAATGCCTGTTATGTTTATTTCCATTAAAGGAAACGAAGGTGATTTTCCTGAAGAAATTCAGGCGATGGCAGAAAACCCTGAAAAGGTTGTACTTGGGCAACACACCGTTTCTGCTGAGTGGGAGCACAGGATGAGAATTATTCCATATAAGGTAGTCGGTCAGGATCACCAGCTAATAATTGCTGTAAAACCAGAAAGCATTAAGTTCCGAAAGACGGAGGAAGTTCTCGAAGTTAATCGGGGACTAATCTCATTTACGATGCAGGAACTTTCAAGCGACGATGTCTTTCAATGCATTGTTCACCCTAAAATGATGGCAAGTGCTAAACAAGTATCTGCAGAAATACGCGCAGGATAATATAGTTAAAAGGCTTTATATTACTATACTCAGAAAAACACAATTTAGAAGGAGGACAAATCATGAAAAAATTAAAACTTAGATTATCCTATTACTGGTATAAATTGCTGATTAAACTGGGCCTCAAATCTGATGAAATTTATTACATAGGCGGAAGTGAAGCCTTACCGCCGCCATTGAGCAAAGAAGAAGAAGAACATTTACTGATTAAATTGCCTAATGGTGATAAGGCGGCCCGCTCCATCTTAATTGAGCGCAATTTAAGACTTGTGGTTTATATTGCAAGGAAATTTGAAAACACAGGCATTAATATTGAAGATTTAATAAGCATAGGTACTATTGGACTGATTAAAGCGGTAAATACATTTAACCCTGAAAAGAAAATCAAATTAGCTACATACGCTTCCCGATGCATTGAAAACGAAATCTTAATGTATTTAAGAAGAAATAATAAAATTCGCTCAGAGGTCTCTTTTGATGAACCACTGAATATTGATTGGGACGGCAATGAATTATTACTATCCGACGTGTTGGGAACAGATGATGATATCATTACAAAAGATTTGGAAGCTAATGTGGATAAAAAATTGCTGCTAAATGCCCTGCACCAGCTGACAGACCGTGAAAAACAAATTATGGAGCTAAGATTTGGCCTTGGAGCGGGCGATGAAATGACCCAAAAAGATGTAGCAGATCTTCTGGGCATCTCTCAATCCTATATCTCACGGCTAGAAAAAAGAATCATCAAAAGACTAAAAAAAGAATTTAATAAAATGGTGTAAGAAAAGCGGAAGCGCCTTGCTCAGCCCCGACAAGCATAAGACGAGCTGGCTAGAAGGTTGTACTTTAACCTTCTGGACAGATTGACTTATGACCTCGAGGGGCTAGGCGCTGGAACTGGACAAAGGAAAAGCGGAAGGTGCTTGCCCAGGGACGACAAGCTTAAGCCGAGGCAGGCGAAAGGTCGTTCTTTGACCTTTTGACTGGATTGGCTTAAGACCTCGAGTCCCTAGCGCCTGGAGCTGGACAAAGGAAAAGCGGAAGCGCCTTGCTCGAGTTATGGAACGCAGTCTAATACCGCCACGTCCTGTGGCAACGCCTGCACAACCCACATCCTGTGGGCCCCAAGCATAAGACGAGCTGGCTAGAAGGTTGTACTTTAACCTTCTGGACAGATTGACTTATGACCTCGAGGGGCTAGGACTGGAGCTAAATCATAAAATTTTGTATTTTTTTCCTCGAAAATCCTATAGCAGCAAGCTTTGTCAATTCTGAATTTTTGTGCTCTATTTCATCATGCATATTTTTCCTTCTCAAGGAGATACTGTTTTTTGTACAGCAACTCCTGTGAGGAGGGAAAGAATTGACTCGAAATAAAGTAGAGATTTGCGGTGTAGACACATCAAAACTTCCAGTATTAAAAAACGAAGAAATGAGAGAACTCTTCAAGCAAATGCATGAGGGAGATATAACAGCCCGGGAAAAACTCGTAAATGGCAATTTACGGCTAGTATTAAGTGTCATCCAGCGTTTTAATAACAGAGGAGAATTTGTGGATGATCTGTTCCAGGTTGGATGTATCGGCCTAATGAAATCTATTGATAATTTTGATTTAAGTCAAAACGTAAAGTTTTCCACTTATGCTGTTCCAATGATTATTGGTGAAATTAGAAGGTATCTGCGTGATAATAACCCTATTCGCGTTTCCCGTTCATTAAGGGATATTGCTTATAAAGCCTTGCAGGTAAGAGAACGGCTTATGAGCAAAACATCTAGAGAGCCAACAGCAGAAGAAATTGCAAAGGAACTTGATGTACCGCATGAGGACATTGTTTTTGCCCTCGATGCCATTCAAGATCCCGTTTCCTTGTTTGAGCCAATTTATAATGATGGCGGAGATCCTATTTTTGTGATGGACCAGCTCAGTGATGAGCGGAATAAAGACATCCAATGGATTGAGGAAATTGCACTTATGGAAGGTATGCGAAGACTTAATGAAAGAGAAAAACTCATACTTAGAAAAAGATTTTTCCAAGGAAAAACGCAAATGGAAGTTGCTGAAGAAATCGGAATATCTCAAGCTCAAGTATCACGCTTAGAAAAAGCGGCCATTAAACAGATGAACAAAAATATTCAAAGTTAAGTCTGCCGAATGGCAGGCTTTTTCGTATGTTCAGAAATGATAAAAGAGCAGCTTGAAGGGATAATACACCGAGGTGCTCAGTTAGTGCAGCACAAGTGCAGCTAAGCCACTGACCTCCCCTGAGAGGCTTGCCAATCGGCAAGTTTTCTTTCATTCTTTTAACCCTTGCCTACAATTTTCTTTTTTTCCTAACATGATTTTCAATCTATGCATCATATATTAAAGTATAGAATAAATGCGGGAGATGACCTTCATGATCAAAATATCTGATTTTCAATTGAAAGATGTGGTTAATGTTTCAGATGGAAAAAGGCTGGGGAATATAGGCGATATTGATATCAATCTAAACAGCGGCAAAATTGAAGCTGTCATCGTGGGAGGAAACGGCAGAATGCTGGGCTTCTTCGGAAAAGACGAAGACATTGTTATACCTTGGAAAAATATCATTAAAATTGGTGAAGATGTGATACTCGTCCGTTATAAATTAGCAGAATACAGTTTTACAGAAGATGAAGGATAAAGCAACATAAAACTGTAAACAATGCCTTCCTTATGGTAAACTAGAGAAAAAATGAGGATATGAGTATGGAGCCTTTTATTAAACACACTGATGAGTTTTTAACAATTGAACACTGGGTTTCCGATTTCCCCGGACTTACTGCTGGATTTTCTAGCAAAAATAGCGGTTTTAGCAATGGAGATTTTACAGGGCTGAATATGGGATTTCATGTTTCAGACGACCAGCTCACTGTTATGAAAAATCGTCAGCATCTTGCAGGTAAGCTGGATTTTCCTCTTTCCAATTGGGTTGGAGCAGATCAAACACATGAGGTTAATGTGGAAAAAGTTTCTTCTAAAGATGCTGGACTTGGTGCCATGCAATATGATAGCTCTTTTCCTCAAACAGATGGATTTTATACAAATGACCAAGGAATTCTTCTGACATTATGCTATGCTGATTGTGTTCCATTATACTTTCTGCATCGCCAAACAAAAACAATTGGGATTGCACACGCCGGCTGGAAAGGTACAGTGCATGGAATAGCTGAAAAAATGATTAACGTATTTAAAAACGATGGAATTCCGGCAAATGAAATAGAAGCCGTCATCGGACCATCAATTTGCGGACAGTGTTATGTAGTAGATGACAGGGTCATCAAAGCTGCAAATCAGTGGAAAAACGATCATTTGCCACCAGCATATAAAGAAATTTCAAAAGGTCAGTATCAATTAGACTTAAAGCAATTAAACCGTCAAGTCATGATTCATAGCGGACTGGCTGAAAAGAATATTTTTATTTCGAATTATTGCACCAGCTGTAATGCTGACTTATTTTTCTCTCACCGCAGAGATAGCGGGAAGACAGGCAGAATGATCAGTTTTATGGGCTGGAAGGAGGAGTAAGAGCAATACCATGAAAGTAGAAGACAATTTACGGGAAATTCAGCAAAAGATAGAAACAGCCTGCGAGCGCTCTGGACGCAATCGCGAGGAAATTAAAATCATTGCTGTGACAAAATATGTTTCTGTGGAACGTGCACAAGAAGCAATGGATGCAGGTATTACGGATTTAGGTGAAAACCGTGATGATGGCCTCCTGGCTAAATGGGAGGTATTAGAGGACAAGCCTACATGGCATTTTATTGGTTCACTTCAGTCAAAAAAAGTAAAAAACATCATTGATAAAGCAGCCTATATTCATTCGCTGGACCGGCTTTCACTGGCTGAAGAAATACAAAAAAGAGCCGATCATATCATTGATTGTCTGGTTCAAGTCAATGTTTCAGGTGAAGAGTCAAAGCATGGACTGCCACTTGAAGAGGTTAAACCCTTTATTGCTTCATTAAAGCCATTTTCCAATATTCGTGTTGCTGGGCTTATGACAATGGCTCCTTTTACAGAAGATGAAGACCTGCTGCGAAGCTGCTTTAGAAAACTGAAAGATCTTCAGCAGGATATTCAGGCACTAGAAGAAAGTTATGCGCCTTGCACCGAATTGTCAATGGGAATGTCTAATGATTATCAAATTGCTATTGAAGAAGGCGCAACAATGATCAGAATAGGAACCGCTTTAGTGGGTCAATAAGGTAAGGAGGTATATGAAGAGATGAGCATTAAATCTAAATTTAAGACATTTTTCTTTTTAGATGATGAATATGATGATAGAGAAGAGGATATGCTCGAAGAGGAAGCAGCCGCTGCTAAACAGCCTTCTCAGCAAAAGCAGCAGTCTGTTCAAAAGCAAAACGTAGTCAGCCTGCAAAGTGTGCAAAAATCATCAAAAGTTGTCCTTGTTGAACCGCGTGTTTATGCGGAAGCACAGGATATAGCAGATCAGCTGAAAAATAGAAGAGCCGTAGTTGTCAATCTGCAGCGAATTGAGAGAGATCAAGCCAAACGAATTATTGATTTCCTTAGTGGAACCGTTTATGCAATTGGCGGAGACATACAAAAAGTAGGAAATGATATTTTCCTATGTACTCCTGATAATGTAGAGGTTTCAGGTACGATTTCTCAATTAATGCAAGAGCAAGAATTCGATAATACGAGGTGGTAATAGGAATGGGCTTTTTGTTTGAGATATTAGCAAATTTAATTGGTATTTATTCATGGGCATTAATTATTTATATTTTAATGTCATGGTTTCCAAATGCACGAGAATCGTCGATTGGACAGTTTTTAGCGAGAATATGTGAACCGTATTTAGAGCCGTTCAGAAGGTTTATTCCTCCTATTGGCATGCTTGATATTTCACCTCTTGTTGCCATTTTTGTTCTTCGATTCGCTGTAACAGGCATCGATCAATTATATAGATGGATAGTATTGTAAACTGGGGCTATTATAGTCCTTTTTTACTTTGTAAGTCCTTATTTATTTTTTCTTAACATAGTAAGGAGTTTTAAAATGAGCATTTATCAACATTTCAGGCCAGAGGAAAAAGAATTTATTGATCAGGTGCTGAATTGGAGAAATCAAGTTGAAAGTACATATGCAGGCAAGTTGACCGATTTTCTGGATCCCCGCGAACAGCAAATCGTTAAATCGCTTATTGGAGAAAACGCTGAAATCAAATATGCTTTCTTTGGCGGTTATAGCGGTGCGGAAAGAAAACGGGCATTTTTATATCCTGATTATCATCAAATTGAAGAAGAGGATTTTCAAATTAGCTTATTTGAGGTAGAATATGCAAAGAAGTTTGTTACAATTGAGCATCCGCAAGTTCTAGGCAGTCTCATGTCACTTGGACTAAAGAGAGCCAAATTTGGCGATATTCTTATTCAGAATGATGTGGTTCAGCTGATTGTGTCGAAAGAAATTGAGTCATATCTTAGCCTTCAGCTCGAATCAATCGGACGAGCGAGCATAAACTTAAAGCAAATCCCTTTATCAGATGCTAAGACACCTGAAGAACAGTGGCAAGAATCTGCTCTGACATGCAGTTCATTAAGACTGGATGCAGTGCTTGCAGCCATTTTTAATATATCACGGCAAAAAGCACAAACCTTTATTAGTTCAAAACTGGTAAAAGTGAACTGGACCGTGATTGAAAATCCTTCTTTTGAGTGCAGAGAAGGGGATATGATTTCAGCCAGGGGGTTTGGGCGCGCTAAAATGATGGGGATTGAAGGAAAAACCAAAAAGGATAAATGGCGAATTGTAGCAGGCAAGCAAAAATAATTCAGCATCTTGCAGGAATTTGCGAAAGTGTGTCGAATATTTGCTTATCGAGTACATAAAAAGAACAATTGATTTGGGAGGTGGCAACAGTGCCATTAACACCGTTAGATATTCATAATAAAGAGTTCAGTAAAGGATTCCGCGGATATGATGAAGATGAAGTAAATGAATTTCTTGATAACGTTATTAAAGATTATGAATTAATTATTCGTGAGAAAAAAGAACTCGAAGAAAAGCTAAATGATTTAAATGAGCGAATTGGCCATTTCAACACCATTGAGACGACATTAAACAAATCAATCGTTGTTGCACAGGAAGCTGCAGAGGAAGTAAAGCGTAATGCACAGAAGGAAGCGAAGCTGATCATTAAAGAAGCTGAGAAAAACGCTGATCGCATCGTGAATGAGTCTCTTTCTAAAGCAAGAAAAATTGCCATTGACATAGAGGAATTAAAAAAACAGTCGAAGGTATTCCGCACTCGTTTTAAAATGTTAATTGAAGCACAGCTTGATATGCTGAATAATGATGATTGGGATCATCTCTTAGAATATAAACTTGATGCAACTGAATTAAAAAATTCTGAAGAAGAAGATTCATACGCTTGACGAAATAAGAGGATATCGCATATAATTTTATCACAAAATCATCTATATTAAATCGTTGAGAGGGACAGTACAAATCTCATTCGTTTATAGAAGCGGATATTATGGACGCTTGCAGAGAGCCGGGGAGAGGTGGAAGCCTGGTATAAGCTGAGATTTAGAAAATCACCCTTGAGTTCCTTGCTGAACGCTTTTAAGCTGTTAGGCGGGACGGTTCATTCACGTTATGAATGCTAATTGAGCGGATAGAGACTGTTTTCTCTGTCTACAAGGGTGGTACCGCGGGAATTAAAACCTTCTCGTCCCTTTATGGGATGAAAAGGTTTTTTTGCGTTCTAGCGGATTTTTACCCCGAAAAAAGGTAATGATGGTCGATAGAGATGACAGGAGGAAACAGAGATGGAATTCAAGGATACATTATTAATGCCACAAACAGAATTTCCGATGCGCGGCAACTTGCCAAAGCGCGAACCGGAAGTGCAGGATAAATGGTCAGAAATGAACATTTATGAGAAAGTGCAGGAGCGCACAAAGGACCGTCCAATGTTTGTTCTTCACGATGGACCTCCGTATGCAAACGGAGATATTCACATTGGTCATGCTTTAAATAAAATCTTAAAAGATTTTATTGTCCGTTTTAAATCAATGAACGGCTTTCATGCCCCATATGTGCCAGGCTGGGATACTCATGGTCTACCAATTGAACAGGCGCTAACAAACAAAGGTGTAAAACGTAAAGAAATGACAGTTGCTGAATTCCGTAAACTTTGTGAGGAATATGCATACGGACAAATCGAAAGCCAGCGTGAGCAATTCAAACGATTAGGTGTCAGAGGAGATTGGGAAAATCCTTATATTACATTAAAACCAGCATATGAAGCACAGCAAATTAAAGTATTTGGAGACATGGCCAAAAAAGGTTATATCTATAAAGGCAAAAAGCCAGTTTATTGGTCTCCTTCTTCAGAATCTGCACTTGCTGAAGCAGAAATTGAATATCAAGATAAGCGTTCCCCATCCATTTATGTGGCTTTCCCAGTTAAGGATGGCAAAAATGTTCTTGATGCTGACACGAAAATCATCATCTGGACAACAACACCTTGGACGATTCCTGCAAACTTGGGAATCTCTGTTCACCCAACATTAAATTACGTTGTCGTAGAAGCAAATGGAGATAAGTTTGTCATTGCAGAAGACCTTCTATCATCTGTTGCAAGTGAGCTTGAATGGGAGCAGCATAATGTTGTTAAAACATTTAAAGGCGCTGAGATGGAAAATGTTTTAGCGAAGCATCCTTTATATGGCCGAGATTCGCTCGTCATGCTTGGTGAACACGTTACGACTGATGCCGGAACAGGCTGTGTTCATACAGCTCCAGGACATGGGGAAGATGATTTTTATGTCGGCAGCAAATACGGCTTAGAAGTATTATGTCCTGTCGATGATAAAGGGAATATGACAGATGAAGCACCTGGTTTTGAAGGATTATTTTATGACCAGGCAAACAAGCCAATTACTGAGAAACTGCAGGAAGCTGGCGCACTGCTGAAGATCTCATTCATCACACACTCCTATCCGCATGATTGGAGAACGAAAAAGCCGGTTATTTTCCGTGCAACAGCCCAATGGTTTGCTTCAATTAAAGACTTTAGAAGTGAACTGCTTCAAGCGATTAATGATACACAGTTTGTTCCTGCTTGGGGAGAAACTCGTTTATATAACATGGTCCGCGACCGCGGTGATTGGTGTATTTCCCGTCAGCGTGCTTGGGGTGTGCCAATTCCAGTCTTTTATGCGGAAAATGGCGAAGAGATCATTACAGATGAAACAATAAACCATGTATCTGCATTATTTAGAGAGCACGGCTCAAATATTTGGTTTGAGAAAGAAGCAAAAGAATTGCTTCCTGCAGGATTTACGCATCCTGGAAGTCCGAATGGACAATTTACAAAAGAAACAGATATTATGGATGTTTGGTTCGACTCAGGATCTTCTCATCAGGCAGTTCTGCTGGAAAGAGAAGACTTGCAAAGACCAGCAGACCTTTATTTAGAAGGATCTGATCAATATCGCGGCTGGTTTAACTCTTCATTATCAACGGCTGTTGCTGTAACAGGCAAAGCACCATATAAAGGAGTATTAAGCCATGGATTTGTCCTGGATGGCGAAGGCAGAAAGATGAGTAAGTCTGTAGGAAATGTCGTTGTGCCTGCTAAAGTAATGAATCAGTTGGGTGCTGACATCCTCCGTTTATGGGTTGCATCTGTTGACTATCAGGCAGATGTTCGTGTTTCTGATCCTATCCTTAAGCAAGTCGCAGAAGTTTATCGTAAGATCCGTAACACGTTCCGCTTCTTACTTGGAAATCTTGCTGATTTTGATCCTGCAAAAGATAAAGTAGCATATGAAAATCTCCGTGAAGTAGATCAATTCATGCTCGTGAAGCTGAATAAGCTGATTAAGAACTCATTAGCAGCTTATGACCGCTATGAATTTGCTTCCATCTACCATAGCATCAATAATTTCTGTACATTGGATCTAAGTGCCTTCTATCTTGATTTTGCAAAAGATGTTTTATATATCGAAGCAAAAGATCATGAGGATCGCCGTGCGATTCAAACTGTTTTATATGAGAGCTTAATTGCGTTAACGAAGCTTACTGCGCCAATTCTTTCTCATACAGCAGATGAAGTGTGGAGCTTTATTCCAAATGTTCAGGAAGAAAGTGTTCAGTTAACAGACATGCCGGAATATGTTGATCTGCCAAATGGAGAATTGCTGGAGAAAAAATGGACGTCGTTTATGAAACTGCGCGATGACGTATTAAAAGCGCTAGAAGAAGCTCGTAATGCAAAAGTAATCGGAAAATCATTAACAGCTAAAATTGCGTTATATGTGAACGAGGAAGTAAAAGCATTGCTTGATTCCATTAGTGAAAACCTGCAGCAGCTCTTTATTGTTTCAGGCTTTGAAATTGCCGGCACATACGAAGAAGCGCCTGAAAATGCAGTTAAATTTGAGAACACAGCTATCGTTGTCTCAAAAGCAGAAGGCGAAACATGCGAACGCTGCTGGACAGTCACTCCAGAAGTCGGTCAAAACGAAGAATACCCAACACTTTGCACACGCTGTGCAGATGTGGTGAAAAACAACTACAGCCATTTGGCATAATTTTTAACTAAACATGGGCTGGTGCTCAGCCTTGAATTGGATCCGCATGATTAGGAGAACACCTTCTAATCATTCGGATTTTTTTATTGTTTAAAATATTGGCTGCATACTTTGTTGTTATTACTAAAAAGTACACAGATTTACACTACAAAGTATTCACTTTCCTGCGAGGCTTAAATCGGGCATAGTGCAAAATTACCTTTTAAGTTTTTCAGCAGCGCCAGAGAAACAACCCTCATAAATAAGCGGAAGAATTCCGCTTAATTCACAAAATCTCGGAAAATGTGCTGAAATAGACGGAGAAATTCCGACTAACAAGTCGAAAAACATGTAAATGGCTAAATTTTTCAATATAGTCGTAAAAACTCCCCTTATTTTGAGCTAAAATAGCTCAATTCTGGAAATTAGGGTAAAATCTCCGCTTATTTTCACTGGTTCCTCCCCGTGGAAACAAAGGTCTGCAGCGTAATGAAACGGACTGCTTTTGAAAGCTTCCTCTGCAATAACTGTTTTTCAAATAGCAATTTTCTTGTTGCAGTCATATATACATGTAACTTCTCTGTTGATTATTACCACCTCCGTCAAATGTTGTTCCTTATGTTAAATGTTTTCCCGTGTCATGCTCGTGCATGCGGAAAATAATATAAGAAACAAAATGAACGGAGGAAAAGATATGGATGCAAACATTAACGATCTTTATTCAGAACTCCGTAACACGAGACAAGAACTTTTAGAAAGGCTAATGAATGGTACCAGTAATCCGATAATTAAACCTATACTCCTCGAAGAACTGCACGATGTTGAAAGGACAATTGCAAAACTTGAACAAGGAAATTATGGCATGTGCGAGCTTTCGGGAGAACTTCTGCCAACAGAACTGCTAAAAGAAATTCCAACCCTACAGTCAAAAGACGACTACACAAGCCTAGGGAAATTTTATCGAAAAGCACTCTTTTAAAGAATGCTTACTGTTGCTTTCAGACTGTTTGTGCTAAAATGCTAAGGTAACGATATGAATTGTGGAGGTTGCCTTTGTGTTTTATTACATAATTACAGTATTTGTCATTGCGCTTGATCAGCTGACAAAATGGCTGATTGTCAAAAATTTTGAGCTTGGTGAAAGTGTTGAAATTATTGAAGATTTTCTGTATATAACATCCCATCGCAATCCTGGTGCTGCTTGGGGCATACTGGAAGGGCAAATGTGGTTTTTCTATATCATAACCGTTATTGTCATCATTGGAATAGTTTATTACATGCAAAAAGCGGCAAAAGGAAATCATCTGTTAGGTGTTTCCTTAGCATTAATGCTTGGCGGAGCGATAGGAAATTTTATTGATCGGGTTTTACATCAGGAAGTTGTAGACTTTGTTAATACGTATATCTTTTCTTATGATTTCCCTATTTTTAATGTAGCTGATGCCGCATTATGTATTGGTGTTGGAATGTTAATGCTGCAAATGATCTTAGAGGAAATAGCAGCCAAGAAGGAGAAAAAAGATGGAAAAAGTGGAACACATCGTTCTTGAAGAACAAGTAGGAGAAAGAATTGATAAGGTTCTTTCAAATGTAAATGAAGAATGGTCCCGAACACAAGTACAGCAGTGGATTAAAGAGAATTTGGTGCTTGTTAACGGGAAAACCATTAAAACAAATTATAAATGCAGTCTGAATGATCAGATTGAAATTACTTTGCCTGATCCAGAAGAGCTTGATATTGTAGCAGAGCAAATGGATCTGGAAATTTATTTTGAAGATTCGGATGTTCTTGTCGTTAATAAACCAAAAGGGATGGTCGTGCATCCTGCAGCTGGCCATCAAACGGGAACGCTTGTGAATGGGTTAATGGCGCACTGTACAGATCTTTCTGGCATTAATGGCGTAATGCGTCCTGGAATTGTTCACCGAATTGATAAAGATACTTCTGGTCTTTTGATGGTTGCTAAAAATGACATGGCTCATGAAAGTCTTGTCAATCAGCTTGTTGAAAAAACGGTTACCCGAAAGTATAAAGCTGTCGTACATGGTGTTATCCCGCATGATTATGGCACTATTGATGCTCCAATCGCACGTGATCCGAAAGATCGCCAAAGCATGGCAGTAGTGGATGAAGGCAAGCATGCTGTTACACATTTTCGGGTACTCGAACGTTTTGAGAACTTCACACTCGTTGAATGTCAGCTGGAAACAGGGAGAACGCATCAAATCCGTGTTCACATGAAATATATTGGCTACCCTCTTGCTGGTGATCCGAAATATGGGCCAAGGAAAACAATTGATTTCAATGGACAAGTTCTGCATGCAGGAGTATTAGGATTTGATCACCCCCGCACGGGTGAGTATATCGAGTTTGAATCACCAATTCCAACTGATTATGCTGAACTGCTTGACTCTTTAAGAAATAACCGTTGACAAAATTCGATAAGTGCTATATGATAAACACAGTTGAATAAGTCCTTTAAGACAGTCCAGTGAGGCTGAGAAGGAGTCGGATTAGAATCATTACATGCTCAGTTTATGTGTGTGTGAATTCTGCAAATCTACCCTCTCGCCGCACAGTGAGAGGGTTTTTTGTTTGGACGATGATAAGACATGATGAGGTGAATATAATGCCGCAAAAGGCGATTGTCTTAGATGAACAAGCTATCCGCAGAGCATTAACCAGAATTGCTCATGAAATAATTGAAAAAAATAAAGGAATTGAAGGCTGCATATTAATCGGGATTAAAACTCGAGGAATATATTTAGCTAACCGGCTTGCTAAAAGAATCGAAGAGATTGAAGGAGCACAAATTTCGGTTGGTGAACTAGATATCACGTTATATCGTGATGATTTAACAAAAAAGACGCCAAACGAAGAGCCGCTTATAAAAGGCTCCAGTATTCCAATCGATATAAAAGATCAAAAGGTTATTCTTATAGACGATGTTTTATACACAGGCAGAACAGTAAGAGCTGCATTGGATGCACTTATTGATCTTGGACGTCCATCCTCCATTCAGCTTGCCGTTCTTGTTGACCGCGGTCATCGCGAGCTGCCGATCAGAGCTGACTTTGTCGGCAAGAATATCCCGACATCGAGCTTGGAGAAAATTGTCGTCGAACTAAAAGAAGTTGACGAAAGCGATCAAGTCAGCATATACGAAAACAACAACTAAAAATTTCATACCCTTTTTAAAAGCAGTCCCGTGAGGCTGACAAAGGGGAACCGGCAAGAGAATTGTCTTTCTTTTGCTGTGCTCTTAAACCCTCTTTGCAGCCTTACGCAAAGAGGGTTTTTTACTTAAATGAATGTAAAGGGAGAGAGCCTTATGAGAAATCCAGTTTTAGATATTAATGATAAACCATCACCGTTTCAATGGCTTACACTTAGCTTACAGCACTTATTCGCCATGTTTGGTGCAACCGTACTTGTTCCATTTTTAGTCGACTTGAGCCCCTCGATGGCTCTGATTTCAAGTGGGCTTGGAACGCTGGCTTTCCTCATAATTACGAAATTTCAAGTACCAGCCTATCTTGGCTCATCCTTCGCGTTCATTGCTCCGTTAATAGCGGCTCAAGAGCATGGAGGTCCTGGTGCAGCCATGATCGGAACGTTTATAGCAGGTCTGGTATACGGAATTGTAGCCTTAATCATAAAAAAAGCAGGCTTCCGCTGGATTATGAATGTTTTACCTCCAATTGTTGTCGGACCAGTCATTATCGTCATTGGCTTAGCACTTGCCGGTACGGCAGTTGGCATGGCCATGAATAACCCTGCAACAGAAGAATACAGCTTGCTGCACTTTTCAGCAGCAATTGTAACGCTTACGGCAACAATCCTCTTCTCGATTTACGGTAAAGGCATGGTTGGAATGGTGTCTATACTTGCAGGAATTATCGTTGGCTATATCTACTCAACGGCAATCGGAATTGTGGATTTCTCAGGAGTAAGAGAAGCAAAATGGCTTGAAATGCCAGACTTTATCTTCCCGTTTGTTCATTACGATATTAGCATTACATCGACATTAATACTTCTTATGGCGCCAGTAGCAGTGGTAACAATCTCTGAGCATATTGGACATCAGCTTGTCCTTGGTAAGGTTGTAGGCAAGAATTATATAAAAGAACCAGGTTTACACCGCTCAATTTTAGGAGACGGAACAGCTACAATGGTTTCCGCTTTAATTGGCGGACCGCCGAAAACAACGTATGGAGAAAATATCGGTGTGCTGGCCATTACAAAGGTATACAGCGTGTATGTCCTCGCAGGAGCAGCGGTTTTTGCCATCCTGTTCGGCTTCATCGGGAAAATTACAGCTCTGATCTCATCCATTCCATCTCCAGTAATGGGAGGCGTATCGATTCTGCTGTTTGGAATCATTGCTTCATCTGGTTTAAGAATGTTAGTTGACAGCAAGGTTGATTTTGGAAATAACCGCAACCTTGTCATCTCATCAGTTATCCTGGTTATAGGAATTGGCGGAGCGCATATCGCCATTGGAAACTTTACACTTGAAGGAATGGCACTTGCTGCAATCAGCGGTGTGTTATTAAACCTGATCCTTCCAGGAAGAGAAAAAATAGAAGATAATATGTTTGATGAAAGCGAATCTCACGATCATGATGTGGCATAACGCCTTTTAAGAAAAGTCCAGAGAGGCTTACAAGGGTGTTGAAGCACATTAGGTATATCAGGGGAAGTATACCCGTATGCCTAAAACCTTCAACTCTTCAGCACCCTGACCAAAAATGTCAGGGTGCTTATTTTTATATCAAGAGGAAAAGGAAGGGGTTATACCTATGGAAAATCATTTGCTGACCATGACTGAACTTACTAATCATGAGATAGAAATTATTTTAGCTGACGCCCAGCATTTTATTGATGGGGGAACATGGACACCTGCCAATAAAACCTTTGTGGCAAATTTGTTTTTTGAAAACAGCACAAGAACAAAATGCAGTTTTGAAGTAGCAGAACGCAGGCTGGGCCTTGATATCATTCCTTTTGAAGTAAGCACTTCAAGTGTGTCAAAAGGTGAGTCACTATATGACACCGTGAAAACCTTAGAAGCGATCGGCGTCAATGCCGTCGTCATCCGCCATCAAGAAGATCGCTATTTTGATCAATTAACTGGTAAAACGGATGTAGCGATTTTAAATGGCGGCGACGGCTGCGGGCATCACCCTACACAATCATTGCTGGATCTCTTGACGATTAAGCAGGAATTCGGAGGATTTGCCGGTCTAAAGGTAGCGATCATCGGTGATATCCGTCATAGCCGAGTGGCAAGATCAAATGCAGAAAGTTTGACTAGATTAGGTGCAGAAGTGGTTTTTTCAGGACCGGAGTTTTGGTTTGATGAAGAGATGATGAAAGAATGCAGCTACGAAAATATTGATGAGGCAATCGCAACGGCAGATGTGGTCATGCTGCTAAGAATTCAGCACGAACGACATGCTGATCAGTCAGGGATGACAGCAGAAGACTATCATCATGCATATGGCTTGACGCTTGAGCGCGAGAAGCGCATGAAAAAAGGAAGCATCATAATGCATCCCGCACCCGTCAACCGCGACGTCGAAATTGCAGATTCTTTAGTAGAATGTGAACGCTCAAGAATTTTTAAGCAAATGAAAAATGGTGTATACATCAGAATGGCTGTTTTAAAAAGATCAATTGAAAATGGGAAAGGAAGTGCAAACTATGTCAATTCTAATCAAACATGCACAGTTGCTAACTAAAGAAGGAGAGCTTCAGCAGTCAGATGTGCTGATCAGAGATGGAAAGATTGCCGAAATCGCAAAAGAGATCAAGAGCGAAGCCGAGCAAAATATTGATGCAAGCGGGCTAGTCCTATCCCCTGGTTTCATTGATTTGCATATCCACTTGCGCGAGCCTGGCGGTGAGCATAAAGAAACGATTGAAACAGGAACACACGCTGCTGCAAGGGGTGGCTTTACAACTGTTGCAGCCATGCCGAATACGCGTCCAGTGCCAGACAGCAAGGAACAAATGGAATGGATGCAGAAAAGAATTGCTGAAAGTGCTGCCGTGAAGGTGCTGCCGTATGCATCTATAACAGTAAGAGAAGCTGGAAAGGAATTAACCGATTTCCAAGCACTGAAGGAAGCTGGAGCATTTGCTTTTACAGATGATGGTGTTGGTATTCAATCTGCCGGAATGATGTTAGAAGCAATGAAAAAAGCAGCTGCAGTCAATATGGCGATTGTGGCTCACTGTGAAGAAAATACCTTAATTAATAAAGGATCTGTCCACGAAGGAATTTTTTCTGAGAAAAATGGATTAAATGGCATTCCTTCTGTGTGTGAATCTGTACATATTGCAAGAGACGTTCTGCTCGCTGAAGCAGCAGACTGTCATTATCATGTTTGTCATATCAGTACAAAAGAGTCTGTCCGAGTAGTCAGAGATGCAAAACGGGCAGGGATTAAAGTAACAGCGGAGGTAACACCTCATCACCTTCTTCTGTGTGATGAAGATATTCCATCTTTGGATACGAATTATAAAATGAATCCGCCGCTAAGAGGAGCAGAAGACCGACAGGCACTTATTGAAGGGCTTTTGGACGGCACGATTGATTTTATCGCAACAGACCATGCCCCGCATTCAAGCGAGGAAAAAGCGGAAAGCATGCAATTAGCACCGTTTGGCATCGTAGGCTTGGAAACAGCGTTCCCGCTTCTATATACGCACTTAGTTCAAAAAGGAATTCTATCCTTACAGCAGCTGATTGATTTTCTAACGAAAAAACCAGCTGAAACCTTTAGTTTAGCATCTGGCACGCTGGAAGCAGGAGCAGCGGCAGATCTTGTATTGCTGGATTTAGAACAAACGGAAGAGATCAAACCTGAAACCTTTTTATCAAAAGGAAGAAACACACCATTTGCAGGCTGGGAATGCACGGGCTATCCAGCTATGACGATTTCAGAAGGAAAAATTGTATGGGAAAGAGAGCGTGTGACATCATGAAAAGACAATTAATCTTAGAAGATGGAACGATTTTTATCGGAGAAGGCTTTGGCGGAGATCGAATGCTTAGCGGAGAGGTCGTTTTTAATACTGGAATGACCGGCTATCAGGAAATACTCTCAGACCCATCTTACTGCGGACAGATTGTAACCTTAACATATCCTTTAATCGGAAACTATGGCATTAACCGCGACGATTTTGAAAGCATTAACCCTGCCATCAGCGGGTTAATCGTCAAGGAAGCAGCAGACTTCCCATCCAACTGGCGCAATGAACGCTCATTGGACAATTTTCTTAAGATGCGCAATATCCCTGGCATTTCAGGAATTGATACGAGAAAACTGACAAGAATCATTCGCAAGTACGGCACATTAAAAGGAATCATCTGCAGATTAGAAGAAAATTCAGAAGATGTGATCGAAAAGCTGCGCTCCACTTCACTAAGAACAGACCAAGTGAAGCAGGTTTCTACCAAAACAGCTTATCCAAGTCCAGGCCGCGGCAGAAGAGTGGTACTGGTTGATTACGGAATGAAGCACGGCATTTTGCGTGAATTGAATAACAGAGGCTGTGATGTGATTGTTGTCCCGTATCATACTACAGCTGAGGAAATCTTAAATCTAAGCCCTGATGGCGTCATGCTGTCTAACGGACCTGGTGACCCAAAGGATGTTCCGGAAGCGATCAGTATGATCCAGGGCTTGCTTGGAAAGGTACCATTGTTTGGCATCTGTCTTGGACATCAATTATTTGCCCTTTCTTGTGGAGCAAATACAGAGAAAATGAAGTTCGGACACCGCGGTTCCAATCATCCGGTAAAAGATTTAGCAACAGGCAAGGTTGCACTGACTTCTCAAAATCACGGATATACAGTGAACGAGACCTCTTTAGAGAATACAAGATTAGCAGTTACACATATTGCCTTAAATGATGGCACGATTGAAGGGTTAAAACATAAAGATTATCCGGCATTCACGGTCCAGTACCATCCAGAAGCTTCACCAGGACCAGAAGATGCAAATGGACTTTTTGAACAATTTCTAGCAATGATTGAATCTGACAAATTGGAAGGTGTAAACAAATGACAAAGCGTACAGATATAAAAAGCATTCTCGTCATCGGATCAGGCCCGATCGTAATCGGCCAGGCTGCAGAATTTGATTATGCAGGAACACAAGCTTGTATTGCCTTAAAGGAAGAAGGCTACAAAGTTATTCTAGTAAACTCCAATCCTGCTACCATTATGACTGACACAGAAATAGCAGATGCCGTTTATATCGAACCGCTTACGCTTGAATTTGTAAGCCGAATTATCCGCAAAGAAAGACCAGATGCACTTGTGCCGACTTTAGGCGGACAGACAGGACTCAATTTAGCAGTCGAATTATCGAAATCCGGCGTGCTGGAAGAGTGCGGAGTTGAAATTCTCGGCACAAAGCTAACCGCAATTGAAAAAGCAGAGGACCGAGACCTTTTTAGAAACTTAATGCATGAACTGGGTGAGCCTGTCCCAGAGAGCGATATTATTCACAATCTCGCAGAAGCTTATACATTTGTCGAGCGTGTCGGATACCCTGTTATTGTCCGTCCAGCCTATACATTAGGCGGCACTGGCGGCGGAATTTGCCAGGATGAAGAAGAACTGATCGAAATTGTTACAAGCGGTTTAAAAAATAGTCCCGTAACACAGTGTCTGCTTGAAAAAAGCATTGCCGGCTACAAGGAAATCGAATACGAAGTGATGCGTGACTCAAACGATAATGCAATCGTAGTTTGTAATATGGAAAACATTGATCCAGTTGGCGTTCATACAGGCGACTCGATCGTCGTTGCACCAAGCCAAACTTTAAGCGACAGAGAATATCAGCTCCTGCGCAATACGTCTTTAAAAATCATTCGTGCGCTTGAGATTGAAGGTGGCTGTAATGTGCAGCTTGCCCTAGATCCTTATAGCTTCAATTATTACATCATTGAAGTAAATCCAAGGGTAAGCCGTTCATCTGCACTTGCTTCAAAAGCTACAGGCTATCCAATTGCAAAGCTTGCTGCAAAAATCGCTGTTGGGCTGACACTGGATGAAATGATGAATCCTGTTACAGGAAAAACATATGCAAGCTTTGAGCCAGCATTAGATTATGTGGTTTCAAAGATTCCGCGCTGGCCATTTGATAAATTTGAATCGGCCAACCGTACACTGGGAACGCAAATGAAAGCAACAGGAGAGGTTATGGCAATCGGGCGCACGTTTGAGGAATCCCTTCTAAAAGCGATTCGCTCATTAGAGGCCAATGTATTTCATCTGGCTTTAAATGATGCAGACTGCATTAATGATGCCCTTCTGGAAAAACGGATTAGAAAAGCTGGTGATGAGCGTTTATTTTATATCGGTGAAGCATTAAAACGCGGAATCACAATTGAAACCATTCATGAGTGGTGTGAAATTGACCTGTTCTTCCTGCATAAATTTTCAAAAATTATTGCTTTTGAACAACAAGTAAAGGATCATCCATTCCAGTATGATACTGCGAAAAAAGCGAAGGAAATGGGCTTTGCCGATTCAGTGATCGCGAAGCTATGGAATTGCACGGAACTGGATGTATACGAGTGGAGAAAAGAACAGAATTTAATGCCGGTATACAAAATGGTTGATACATGTGCTGCTGAATTCGAATCAGAAACACCATATTACTACGGCACATATGAAGAAGAGAACGAATCGATTGTAACAGAGAAAAAGAGTGTCATTGTCTTAGGATCTGGTCCAATCCGCATTGGGCAGGGAATTGAATTTGATTATTCAACCGTTCATGCTGTATGGGCAATTAAACAAGCTGGCTACGAAGCGATTATCATCAACAACAACCCAGAAACGGTTTCTACTGATTTCAGTATTTCAGATAAGCTATATTTTGAGCCATTGACGATTGAAGATGTCATGCACATTATTGATCTTGAACAGCCTGAAGGGGTAGTCGTTCAATTCGGCGGTCAGACAGCCATTAACCTTGCCGATCAATTAGTGGCAAGAGGCGTGAAAATCTTAGGTACAACTCTTGAAAATATGGATCGTGCAGAGAACCGCGACAAGTTCGAACAAGCCTTAACAGAGCTGCAAATTCCGCAGCCAAAAGGAAAAACAGCGAAGTCGGTTGAGCAAGCGGTTCTGATCGCTTCTGAAATTGGCTATCCAGTGCTTGTAAGACCATCGTACGTTCTGGGCGGAAGAGCAATGGAGATCGTTTATAAAGAGGAAGAATTATTGCACTACATGAAAAACGCAGTAAAAGTAAATCCCGAACATCCTGTGTTAATCGACCGCTACTTAACAGGCAAAGAAATCGAAGTGGATGCGATTTGTGATGGAGAAACAGTGGTAATCCCTGGAATCATGGAGCATATCGAAAGAGCTGGTGTGCACTCAGGCGACTCCATTGCTGTGTACCCGCCGCAAAATATCTCTGCAGCTGTAAAAGAAAAGCTAATCACTTATACAGAAAAGCTTGCAAAGGGATTAGGCATTGTTGGGCTGTTAAACATTCAATATGTTGTCGCAAAAGAAGAGGTGTATGTGCTTGAAGTCAATCCGCGTTCAAGCCGGACCGTTCCATTCTTAAGCAAAATAACAAATGTGCCAATGGCCAATCTGGCAACAAAAGTCATTCTGGGAGAATCATTAAAAGAACTAGGCTATTCAACTGGACTTGTACCAGAACGTTCAGGCGTATATGTTAAGGTTCCGGTCTTCTCTTTTGCTAAATTAAGACGTGTTGACATTACACTTGGACCTGAAATGAAATCAACTGGAGAGGTAATGGGTAAGGATACAACACTTGAAAAAGCATTGTATAAAGGCCTTGTTGCTTCCGGTATGAACATTCATAAGTTTGGTACAGTGTTAATGACGGTTGCAGACAAAGATAAGGAAGAGGCACTGCAGCTTGCAAAAAGATTCGTTTCAATCGGCTATAGAATCATGGCTACAAGCGGAACAGCTGAAGTGTTAGAAGCAAACGGCATCCCTGTTGATGTAACAGACAAAATTGGTTCTGAAGGTCCGAACCTGCTCGATGCCATCCGGAATGGCGGAGCGCAAATTGTCATTAACACGCTGACAAAAGGAAAGCAGCCGCAGCGTGATGGCTTCCGAATCCGCCGTGAATCTGTTGAAAATGGTGTACCATGCTTAACTTCACTTGATACTGCTTCAGCGATTTTACAAGTAATTGAATCAATGAACTTTTCTGCTGAAGCAATGAGCCATCCAGAGGCAGGACAGGAGGCAGTGCTCGTATGATCAAACAGGAGCTATGTAAGGTTGTCAGCCAATCTCAAATAGCAAAGGATATTTATGAGCTCACCCTTAGTGGTGAGCTTGTCCGCGAAATGAACGAACCAGGTCAATTTGTTCATTTGAAAACAGGCGGAGAATTCGGCCCACTGTTAAGAAGACCGATCAGTATTTCAAGCATCAGCAAGGACACCAAGGAATTTACGATGATCTACCGTGCAGAAGGCAAAGGAACAAAGCTTTTATCTGAAAAAAGTTCAGGAGATTTTGTAGATGTACTGGGTCCACTAGGGAATGGTTTTCCAGTAGAAGCGAGTGAGCAGGGAGATACTGTTCTGCTGGTTGGCGGTGGTATTGGTGTTCCTCCGCTTTATGAGCTTTCAAAGCGTCTTACAGCTGCCGGCTTCACTGTTACACATATTTTAGGCTTTCAAAATAAAGAAGCTGTTTTTTATGAAGAGTATTTTAAGAGTTTAGGTGAAACCTATATTGCAACGGCAGATGGAAGCTATGGAACAGCCGGATTTGTTACAGATGTTATAGCAAACGAGGATGTAAATTTTGATATCCTATACGCATGCGGACCCACTCCGATGCTAAGAGCTCTGGAAACTTCTTATGGAAAGAATAAAAAGGTTTACTTATCACTTGAGGAGCGGATGGGCTGTGGCATTGGTGCGTGCTTTGCTTGCGTTTGCCATACAGCGGATGATCCAACTGGCTACACATATAAAAAAGTCTGCAGTGACGGTCCCGTCTTTAAATCAGGGGAGGTTGTTCTATGAAATCATTAGAAATCAGCTTGCCGGGTCTTTCCTTAAAAAATCCGATCATGCCTGCATCCGGCTGCTTTGGTTTTGGCAGAGAATACAGCGGTTTATATGACTTAAATCAGCTTGGCGCGATCATGATCAAAGCAACAACCCTTGAACCGCGTTTTGGCAATCCAACTCCTCGTGTAGCAGAAACAACAGCAGGCATGCTCAACGCAATCGGCCTGCAAAATCCGGGATTGGATAAAGTGCTGAATGAAGAACTGCCTTGGTTAGAACAATTTGATGTTCCGATTATCGCCAATGTTGCTGGTTCGCTGGAAGAGGATTATGTAGAAGTTGCAAAGGAAATCTCGAAAGCGAAAAACGTGCATGCCCTCGAATTAAATATATCTTGTCCGAATGTGAAAACAGGCGGCATTGCCTTTGGTACGATCCCAGAGGTGGCAAAAAACTTAACAAAAAAGGTGAAGGAAGTTTCGGAAGTTCCAGTTTACGTCAAACTTTCCCCTAATGTGACGAACATTGTGGAGATGGCGAAAGCAGTTGAAGACGGCGGTGCTGACGGATTAACGATGATCAACACCTTATTGGGCATGCGTCTTGATCTGAAAACGGCTCAGCCGATCCTTGCGAATAAATCAGGAGGATTATCAGGTCCAGCTATTAAACCAGTTGCGATTCGAATGATTCATGAAGTGAGCCAGCATGTTTCACTGCCAATCATCGGCATGGGCGGGGTACAGAGTGCTGAAGATGTGATTGAGTACTTTTATGCAGGTGCAAGTGCAGTAGCCGTTGGAACAGCCAACTTTGTCGATCCATTTGTATGTCCGAAGATCATTGAAGAACTTCCAGTGTTGTTGCAGGAATTAGGATTTGATCATATTTCAGAATGTACAGGAAGGAGCTGGGGCAAACATGAAAAACTCGCTTATCATCGCGCTTGATTTTACAGGAAAAGAAGAAGTGAACAGATTTCTTTCAAAGTTTAACGATGAACAGCTGTTTTTAAAAGTAGGGATGGAGCTTTTTTATCAGGAAGGGCCGAGGATTGTCCAAGAATTAAAAGAAAAAGGCCACCAAATTTTCCTGGATTTAAAGCTTCATGATATTCCGAACACAGTAGGAAAAGCGATGGAACGCCTTGCTCGTCTGCAGATCGATCTAGTGAATGTTCATGCTGCCGGCGGGAAGGAAATGATGGAGAGAGCACTTGCTGGTTTAGAGGCAGGTACGTCATCTGGCCAAAAACGTCCACACTTAATTGGAGTTACCCAGCTGACAAGTACATCTGAAGAACAAATGCAAAAAGAGCAGCTTATTACAGCCAGCTTGAAAGAATCTGTCTTACAATATGCTAGCTTAACGAAAGAAGCAGGCTTAGATGGAGTCGTATGCTCGGCATATGAATCAGAGGAAATTAAAAAGCTGCTCGGCAGTGAATTCTTAACCGTGACTCCTGGAATCCGCACCGCAGCTGATGAACAGGGTGATCAAAAAAGAATCGCTACACCTGCATTTGCAAAAGAGGCAGGCGCTTCAGCAATTGTAGTTGGCAGGTCGATCACGAACGATCCTAATCCGCTTGAAAAATATAAACAAATGAAATCACAATGGGAGGGCGTACTACAATGAAAAAAGAAATTGCGCAAAGCTTACTGGATATTGGGGCCGTTGCTCTAAGTCCAAACGATCCATTTACTTGGTCTTCTGGACTGCGCTCGCCGATTTACTGTGATAACCGTTTAACATTGTCTTATCCAGCAGTGCGCAAACAAGTGGCAGCCGGCTTAAAACAAATCATTGAAGAACAATTCCCAGAAGCGGAATTAATCGCAGGCACAGCTACAGCTGGCATCCCGCACGCTGCCTGGGTAAGTGACCTGATGGATTTGCCAATGTGTTATGTGCGCTCAAAGGCAAAAGGACATGGAAAAGGCAAACAAATTGAAGGCAAAGCTACAGTCGGCCAAAAGGTCGTAGTGATTGAAGACTTAATTTCAACTGGAGGCAGTGCAATTACAGCTGTCGAAGCATTGCGCGAAGAAGGACTAGAAGTGCTTGGTGTTGCTGCAATCTTTACATATGGACTGACAGCTGGTACAGAAAAGCTGGGTGCTGCTGGCGTAACTGCCCATGCATTAAGTGATTTTGAAACACTAGCAGAATTGGCCGAGGCAAAAGGTCATATCGAAGAAAAAGATGTGAAAAGCCTGGCACAATGGAGAAAAGACCCGGAAGCTTGGGGGAAGGCTGTTCAGTCATAATAAAGTGAATACTTGTTAAGTAGTTTCGGTAACGTGGGAAATTTAAAAATGTTCCATAAATAACATAGATTATTGAATGGCGAATAACAAGGTGAAAAATAATACAATCGTATAGTAAAAGCTTGAGGGAACTTAGCAGCCTCAAGCTTTTTTTCTTCTTTGATATGATGGTTTTATTTAATTTAAGCACATGTTAGTTAAAGTGGAAATTTATAAACGGAGGTAATAATATAAGAATAATTGAACTAAAAATAAGGATTCGAGAAACTATTTTCGGCAGTTTTTCTCTACCTTCTCCTTTATACCATCCGCTAAATTGCAATTTATTTCGATACAGTACGAAAAACAGAATAAAAATAGCCAGAAAACCCATCCAACCATATTTTTCAGTATCAATACCAATTTCTAAATATACCCGTCCAAAAAAATTCCCTAGTAAGCCACCGACAATGGCAAAAATGAAGATTATGCGTATTAACTCAAATAAGACTCTCATTCCAATCTCCTGCCATTTATTTTTATTGAACTTTACCAATTATTGAACTAAGCGGTCCCGTTTCTTTCATAAGCAAGATTTCTCTAATTACAGGAAAGCTGTCCCTATACTCAAAAAAAGAGTGAGATTTATATTGATACTAATTATGATTACTGAAATCAACCAAATATCCAAACTATCAAATACATTGGTACAGCAACAATTATTATTCCTGTAAGTAAATAGCTAATCGACCCTATAATGTTTTTAAAAATATCAAATATCGCCCCTGCTAAATCATCCACAAAATTCAATTATAAAGCCCCTCCCTGAGAGGAATTTTGTTAATTCAACAATAACATAATTTTCCTTTGTAGAAATTAAATTTATATTTAGCGGTCCTCATCTTAACTATCCTGACACTTCACTTAGTGATCAATGTCAACATGTTTTACAATTGAAAAAATCCATGTTCTAATGTGATCTAAACTGTGTATAGTAGAAGAATTGTGTAAGATGCGAATAAATACTTCTTAGGTTAAATCCTCTGCATCATTTTGATTTCCAGAAAAACAGACAAGAAATAGATATACCTCCAGATAATGGCCATTATAGAGTTGATGAATCATATATTCTAAATCTTCATGTTCAGGCAAAAATGATTTCCCCCTTTCTTTTTTATGTCTAATCTAACTTGAATGAGCCTACTTAAAAGTTAAAAGAATTTGTTAATTTATATTTTCTTTGGAATATTTATTTTTCCTCTAAATACAAAGAGAGTTAATGAAATGAGTTGACCACTCAGGTAAAAATAGAAAAACCGTAATTTTGATATAATAATTCAAAATTACGGTTTGTTTTTACGCTTGAAAATTTTTCATTAACTTTATTCCTGCCCCTTATTGAAAGAAACTCTTAAACACTACGCTGACAGTTTTAGGGAATTATCGTCGGTTCTAATTCGCGAGCCTTCATGGTTAAGTCCGATCGCTGAATTACACTTCGGTTATGTTTCCCGTACATCCATGTTTGAGGCCATTTCAGGAATTACTATTGGATTCTAATTCCCGAACATCCATGTTTGAGGCCATTTCAGGAATTACTATTGGATTCTAATTCCCGAACATCCATGGTTGAGGCCATTTCAGGAATTACTTTTGGATTCTAATTCCCGAACATCCATGGTAGAGGCCGTTTCAGGAATGAGTCTTGGATTCTAATTCCCGAACTTCCAGGGTTGAGACCATATCAGGAATAACTCTTGGATTCTAATTCCCGAACTTCCAGGGTTGAGGCCGTTTTAGGAATGAGTCTTGGATTCTAATTCCCGAACTTCCATGGTAGAAACCGTTTCAGGAATGAGTCTTGGATTCTAATCCCTAAATTTCCATGGTTGAGACCATATCAGGAATGACTCTTGGATTCTAATTCCCAAATCAAATTAATAAACGTTTTTCAAGAATTGCCTACCCAAACTCTATTTCACACAACATCTCTAATCATTTTTTCAACCGCAAAACCTCATCCTCACTAGGTGTCACATAAACAGTCTGCTGCTGTTCATAGATTACGTAACCTGGTTTGGCTCCATTTGGTTTTTTTACATGGCGAACCCGTGTGTAATCAACTGGAACAGAGCTGGAGCTGCGTGCTTTACTGAAGTATGCAGCAAGGACAGCCGCTTCAAGGATCGTTTCGTCACTAGGCTCTTTGGTGCGGATTACCACGTGTGAACCAGGGATATCCTTTGTATGAAGCCAGATTTCATCACGGCCAGCAAGTTTGTTTGTTAGGTAGTCGTTTTGTTTGTTGTTTTTGCCAACCAGTATTTCTGTTCCATCCCCAGCTGTGTATGTATCTAGAGTAGGTTTGACATTTTGCTGTTTTTTGCCGTTTCGTTTTTGCTTTTGCTTGATATAGCCTTCTTCCATTAGCTCTTCCCGTATTTCTTCGATATCCCTTGGTGAAGCTGTTTGGATTTGCTGCAGCAGGGTATCAAAATATGCCGCTTCTTCCTTTGCTTTGTCAATTTGCTCATGCACGATAGCAATGGAGTTTTTCGCTTTCGTGTACCTCTTAAAATAGCTTTGCGCATTTTCTGAAGGCGTTTTTTTAGGGTCAAGCGGAATCTCAGCAGTTGCGCCGTTTTCATCATAATAATTAATCACTTCTACGCTTTTCATGCCTTTTTCGATGCTGTACATGTTTGCCGTAATGAGCTCTCCAAAGAGCTGATGCTGATCTGCATTTGCAGCTTCTGTTAATGTGCGTTCTAACTTCTTAATTTTCTTCTCGTTTTTCTCTTTTTCCGTCTGCATAAAACGTTCCAAATCGCTTGATTGCTGCTTTACCCGGTCGCGCTCCGCTTTTCCAAAATAAAAACGGTCAAGCATTGCACTTAAGGATGGAAAAGAATAAGATTGGCCGTTGGCATGTTCGAGCGGAAACAAATAGAAGCTTTCTTTGTTTTCATTCACTGTTATAGCAGGTGAATAGGCGTGTTCTTCCACCTTTTTCAAAAGTGTTATGAAAGCTTTTGGTATGGTCGTCCGGTTTGCAAGTCCTGCATGGAACAATGCTTCTTTAGCAAGCAAAGGTGACAGACCGCTGAAAGCTGCAACAAGCTGTTTATCAATTTTCCCGCTGTTAAAATCGATCTTTCTTAAAATATCATCTTCATTTGCAGCAAAGGGATTTGCTTTATGCTGTGCAGGCGGAAGTTTGTATTCCTGGCCAGGCAAAAGGGCGCGGTGGCTATTGATGGCAAAGGATACATGCTTGATGCTGTCCAGAATCATATTTCTTTCTTTATCAACAAGCGTAATATTACTGTGACGTCCCATAATTTCTACAATAAGCTGTTTACTTGAGACATCGCCGATTTCGTTTCTTCCTTTAACCTCAAAAATGATAATCCGGTCCAGTTCAACTTGGTGAACATTTTCTAAAATGTATCCTTCCAGATGCTTGCGCAGCAGCATGCAAAACATTGGGGGTGTGGAAGGGTTATCGTATGCTTCATTTGTGAGCTGAACGCGTGCATAGCTTGGATGTGCTGAAAGCAGGAGTTTATGATTTTTTCCGCCCGCTCTGATCATTAATATAATCTCATTTTTATAAGGCTGATGAACCTTGTTGATTCTTCCGCCTGTTAATGACTCTGACAATTCCTTTGTCATCGCCCTTGTAAATAAACCATCAAAAGACATGCAAAACATCCTCTACTGTAAATTTCTATTCATATGTATAAATTATTAGTTATTCCTAGAGAAGCGCCTTCCGCTTTTCTACATGTCCAGCTCCAGCGGGTAGCCCCTCTTGGGTCTAAGTCAATCTGTCCAGAAGGTTAAAGAACAACCTTCTAGCCATCTTGCCTTATGCTTGTCGGGGCTGGGCAACCCGCTTCCGCTTTTCTAATAATCATAGCATTTTTTTGGACAAGAATGAATATGCTTTGATGAGAGCTTTGGTTTGTACAATTTATGCTGGTGATTAGATAAGGGGGAAGTGTGATGTCCGGATGAAGTTCCATGAAATGAATGAGCGAGAGGTTGAGCAGGCTCTAAGCAGCAGTATGAAGGAAGGCTTAACTGAAGATGATGCAAGGAAACGACTCAAACAATACGGATATAATGAATTAGAAGAAGGAGAAAAGCAATCCGCTTTGCTCTTATTTTTTAGTCAGTTTAAAGATTTTATGGTTATTGTCCTGCTGGCAGCAACCCTTATTTCCGGATTGCTCGGTGAATATATTGATGCGATTGCCATCATTGCCATAGTCATCGTGAATGGATTTTTAGGATTTTACCAGGAGCGCAGAGCAGAAAAATCGCTGGATGCATTGAAAGAGTTATCAGCACCGCAGGTAATGGCTTTAAGAGACGGAGAATGGGTTAAGATTCCTTCAAAAGAAGTGGTGCCCGGTGATTTACTGAAGTTTACCTCAGGTGACCGTGTTGGTGCTGACTTGAGGATCATTGAATCTAACAGCTTAGAAATTGAAGAATCTGCTTTAACAGGAGAGTCACTGCCTGTTTCTAAATCAGTTGGCAGTATCAAAGCAGCCAACATTGGCATCGGTGATATGGAAAATATGGCCTTCATGGGCACGATGATCACACGCGGCAGCGGATTAGGACTAGTAGTCGGAACAGGAATGAAAACGGCTATGGGGCAAATTGCAGACCTTCTGCAAAGTGCTGAAACCATGATTACTCCATTGCAGAGAAAACTGGAGCAGCTTGGAAAAATTCTAATTGTGGCAGCGCTGCTGTTAACCGTTTTAGTGGTGGCAGTAGGGGTGATTCAGGGTCAGGAATTATATACGATGTTCTTAGCGGGAGTCAGCTTGGCGGTAGCAGCCATTCCTGAAGGGCTGCCAGCCATTGTAACGGTCGCTCTGTCCTTAGGTGTTCAGCGGATGATAAAGAAAAAGGCGATTGTTCGGAAGCTTCCTGCGGTTGAGACACTTGGCTGTGCTTCTGTTATTTGTTCTGATAAAACAGGAACGATGACACAGAACAAAATGACGGTAACGGATATTTGGTCCGGCGGTAAGCAGTGGAAAGTAGACGGAGTCGGCTATGAGCCGCAAGGCCAGTTTTACCGCAATGAATCAAGGATTGATCCAAAAGATGATAAAACTCTGCAGCAAATGCTGATGTTTGGCATGCTGTGTAATCACGCGGAAGTAAAGCAGAAGGAAAAGGAATATATTGTTGATGGTGATCCAACTGAAGGTGCATTATTAGTTGCTGCTATGAAAGCAGGATATAACCGCGGCAGTCTTTTAAACCAATTCAGTATTATTAACGAATTTCCATTTGATTCAACAAGAAAGATGATGAGTATCGTTGTTAAAGATCAAAATGGCCGCCAATTTATCGTAACTAAAGGGGCGCCAGATGTATTAGCAGGTGTCAGTGATTCAATTTTATGGGACGGCAGACGTCAGCTGCTGTCTAAGGAAATGGCAGGAAACATTCATCATGCCATTGAACAGCTCGCTTCGAATGCACTAAGAACGATTGCGATTGCATTTAAAGAGGTACCTGCAAACACAGTTATTTTAGAAGAAAGTGAAGCAGAGAAGAATTTAACCTTTATCGGTTTGCAGGGGATGATTGATCCGCCTCGTCCTGAAGTGAAACAAGCTGTTAAGGAATGTAGGGAAGCAGGCATTAAGACCGTGATGATTACTGGAGATCATGTGATTACGGCTACTGCAATTGCGAAGCAGCTTGGTATTTTAACAGGATCTTCAAAGGTTATGGAAGGTAAATCACTGGCAGATATGTCAGTAGAAGAGCTTGAAGATGTGGTTGAAGATGTTACAGTTTTTGCTCGTGTTTCGCCTGAACACAAATTAAAAATTGTTAAAGCGCTGCAAAATCGCGGTCATATTGTTGCGATGACTGGAGATGGCATCAATGATGCACCAGCGATTAAGGCTGCAGATATTGGCATTGCGATGGGAATTACAGGAACAGATGTTGCTAAAGAAGCATCCTCACTTGTACTGCTAGACGATAACTTTGCAACAATCAAGTCAGCAATCAATGAAGGACGGAATATTTACGAAAACATCCGCAAATTTATTCGCTATTTGCTGGCATCGAATGTAGGAGAAATCTTAGTAATGCTTTTTGCGATGCTGCTTGCCCTCCCGCTGCCGCTCGTTCCAATTCAGATACTTTGGGTTAATCTTGTAACAGATGGATTACCGGCAATGGCCCTGGGACTTGATAAGCCTGAGGATGATGTGATGAAGCGGAAACCGCGCAATCCAAAAGAAGGTGTCTTTTCAAGAGGACTTGGCTGGAAGGTTGTCTCAAGAGGGTTTCTGATAGGGATTGTTACGCTGCTCGCTTTTATTTTTGCTTATGAAGCGCATCCTGACCATCTTGCCTATGCGCAAACTGTTGCATTTGCAACATTGGTGATGGCACAACTGATTCATGTGTTTGATTGCCGAAGTGAAAAGTCCGTGCTGTCGCGTAATCCGTTTGGCAATAAATACTTAGTTTGGGCCGTTATTTCTTCAGTTCTGCTCATGCTTGCCGTTATTTATTATCCGCCGCTGCAGCCAATTTTCCATACGGTTGCAATTGAGGCGAAGGATTGGCTAATGATCTTAGGTTTATCAGCGGTTCCAACATTTTTGCTTGCCTTTTCATTTTTGCTAAGTAAAAAGAAATAAAGTATGATATAATCCTTAAGGTAGTAGAGATGTGCTCTATTACCTTCTTTTTTATTTTAACGAGATTACCGCCGGCACATTGGCAGATATACATACATATTTAGAATGTTGTTTTATAAAGGAAGTGTATATAAATGGTCAGAAGTATGACTGGTTTCGGCCGCAGTAAAAAGGAACATGATCTTTTTACAATTACGATCGAGATCAAAACGGTCAATCATCGATTTGCAGAATATATGATGCGTTTGCCAAAGCAATATGTACACTTTGAGGAAAAAGTAAAAAAACGGCTTTCAAAATCGATTAAACGTGGTAGAATAGAAATATTTTCAGCAGTGACAAAAGAAGGCGATTCCGCTAAGGATATGGTGATTGATTGGCCGCTGCTGCATCAGTATTATGAAAACATGAAGAAAATCAGTGAAAAATACGAGCTTCCAGGCCTTACAGTACAAGATTTAATGCGAGAAGAGTTTTTGTACATAGAAGAAAGCGAAGTATCCACAGATGAATTCGAGCCCCTGTTTATTGAAGCTGTTGAGGAAGCATGCCAGCAGCTTGTTGCTATGAGAATGGCAGAAGGAGAAGAACTGAAAAAGGATTTTCTTAACTTGCTTTCACTTCTGCAAAGTTGTGTATCACAATTAAAAGAATATGCACCATCTGTTGTATTAAAGTATGAGGAACGCTTAAAAAAGAAAATGCAAGAATATTTGTCAGGCGAATTGGATGAGTCGAGAATTGCAGCTGAGGCCGCTATATTTGCAGATAAATCCGATATAAATGAGGAATTAACAAGATTGCAAAGTCATATTCATCAATTCAGGCAAACCTTAGAAACAGAAGGTTCTATAGGCAGAAAGCTAGATTTCCTGCTTCAGGAAATGAATCGTGAAGCCAATACGATCGGCGCAAAAGCAAATGATGCCCACATTGCTTCCGAAGTGGTAGAAATGAAGAGCCTGCTGGAAAAAATGAAGGAACAAGTTCAAAATATTGAATAGAAGTTGTTTATGAACGGCCGTAAACGGCAAAAATAAATAACTGATGATTGGAGGACACTATGTCAATCAAATTAATTAACATTGGATTTGGAAACATTGTTTCTGCCAATAGGATTATATCCATCGTCAGCCCTGAATCGGCCCCTATTAAAAGAATCATTCAAGATGCTCGTGACCGGGGATCTTTAATAGATGCGACATACGGGAGAAGAACAAGAGCTGTCATTGTGATGGACAGTGACCATGTTATTCTATCGGCTGTACAGCCAGAAACTGTTGCGGCTAGATTATATGATCGCGATGAAATTGTAGAGGAAGGATAGAACAGGATGAAAAATGAAAAAGGATTGCTAATTGTCCTATCCGGTCCATCAGGTGTCGGCAAAGGAACAGTCAGGAAAGAAATTTTTTCCCAGCCTGACACAGCTTTTGAATACTCCATTTCCATGACAACCAGAAACCCGCGCGAAGGCGAAGTGGATGGCGTGGATTATTTTTTTAAATCAAAAGAAGATTTTGAACAGCTGATTAAAGATGACAAGCTTCTGGAATATGCTGAGTTTGTCGGCAATTATTATGGCACCCCTGTAGATTATGTGAGAGAAACGATCAATCAGGGCAAGGATGTTTTCCTTGAAATTGAAGTACAGGGTGCACGCCAAGTGCGTGAAAAATTCCCAGACGGATTATTCATCTTTCTCGTTCCTCCAAGCTTGTCAGAATTAAAAAATAGAATTGTGACAAGAGGAACAGAAACCATTGATGTGATCAACAATCGCATGAATGCTGCAAAAGAAGAAATCGAAATGATGAATTTGTACGATTATGTGGTTGAAAATGATCAAATTGACCTTGCTTGTGAAAGAATTAAAGCAATTGTTGTGGCAGAACATTGCCGCAGAGAACGAGTAGAGCCAAGATATATTAAAATGCTGGAGGTAGAATAAACATGCTTGATCCATCTATTGATTCTTTAATGACAAAAATTGATTCTAAATATTCCTTAGTATCTGTAGCAGCGAAACGCGCTCGCCAGCTTCAGATAAATCCAGAGTACCAGCTCAGCAACTACATTTCTCATAAGAATGTAGGAAAAGCGCTGGAAGAAATTAATGCAGATGAGCTTCTTTACCGCCTTAAAGAAGACAGTACGGATTGATTGTAAAACCTGTCTTGCTGTTATAAAATAATGTTGAACATGCAGGCTGCGTCTTGTGTCAGTCTAACCGTACAGCAAAGAAAACCTCGAAATAACAACCTCTAAACAAGGTTGTTATTTTTATTGGCTTTTTTAAAAAATGCAGATAAAAGCGAGTTGGTGCGAGCGAAAAGAAAGATAAACGCTCTATATCAAATGACTCAGCAGCATATTTCTTCTCTTTTACTGCGAAAATCATGAAATTGATGAAATAAATCCACTGTTCGATGATAATAGAAGAAAGAATGGCGAACTGTTTAAATGGGGGGAACGAATATGCTTAATGGAAAAAAGATTCTGCTCTGTGTGACTGGCGGGATTGCTGTTTATAAAGCTGCAGCACTCACTAGCAAGCTTACACAAGCGGGAGCAGACGTAAAAGTGATCATAAGCGACTCAGCCCAAAAATTTGTTGCACCGCTCACGTTCCAAGCATTGTCGCGAAATGATGTCTATTACGATACATTTGATGAAAAAGATTCAAAAGTGATTGCACATATTGATCTTGCAGATTGGGCAGACCTTATTTTAATCGCCCCTGCCACAGCAAACATTATTGGAAAACTGGCAAACGGCATTGCTGATAATATGATTTCGACTACATTGCTGGCGGCAACAGCGCCGATCTGGATAGCGCCTGCCATGAATGTTCATATGTACGCTCATCCGGCAGTTCAAAAAAACATCCAAACATTAGCTGACTTTGGCTATTCCTTTATTGAACCAAGTGAAGGCTATCTTGCTTGCGGTTATATTGGAAAAGGCAGACTGGAAGAGCCTGAGAAAATTGTAGAACATATGAATTCATATTTTTCTAGTCAAAAAAAACCCCTGTCCGGTAAAAATATTGTAGTTACGGCAGGGCCAACCCGGGAGAAAATTGATCCGGTCCGCTATCTGACCAATCATTCGTCAGGAAAAATGGGCTATGCTATTGCAGAAGCTGCTAAAAAGCTTGGAGGGAATGTGACCCTTATATCAGGACCCGTTTCCATTCAGCCTCCGGCTGGTGTTAAGGTTGTTAAAGTAGAGAGTGCAGAAGAAATGTATCAAGCAGTCCTAAAGGAATATGATCATGCGCAAATCGTGGTCAAAACCGCTGCGGTGGCCGATTACAGACCTAAACATGCTTCTGATCAAAAGATAAAAAAACAACCCGGAGAAGAAGTTCTGCAGCTTGAACGAACTAAAGATATTTTGTATGAACTGGGACAAAAAAAGCAAGATCAGCTCTTAATAGGATTTGCTGCTGAAACAGATCATCTTGAGGAATACGCCTCCAAAAAGCTGAAAAAGAAGAATGCTGATATGATCGTTGCAAATAATGTGAAAACAGAAGGTGCAGGATTTGGAACAGATACGAATATTGTCACTCTCTATAAAAAGGACGGAAGTGTAATTGAACTGCCGCTCCTCGACAAAAAGACAGTTGCAATAAAAATTCTAGAGGAAGCTTGCCTTCTGCTGGGAGCAAATGAGGAATGAATGTTGCAAGTGTCATTGTAGATGTTCCAGCCAAACAAACGGACAAGCCTTTTGATTATCTGATTCCAGAACACCTTATAGAAATCATTAAGCCTGGAATGCGGGTGATCGTCCCATTCGGGCCCAGAAAAATACAAGGCTTTGTTGTAGGTATTAAGGCAGAATCAGACTTTAAGTCTTTAAAAGAACTGATCGAGCCGATGGACCTTAATCCGATCTTAAATAAGGAATTACTTTCCCTTGGAGACTGGCTATCAAATCATACTCTCAGTTATAAGATTTCAGCATATCAAGCGATGCTTCCAGCTGCTTTAAAAGCAAAATATGAAAAAAAACTAAAGCGGATTGATGCTATTGAAGAACTTGATCCTTCTATAAAGTTGCTTTTTTCAGATAGTGATAGTATCACTTGGGAAGAAGCAATAGCCCATGTATCTATACGTACACTGCAAAGAGCGGTATCAGAGAGCAGTATTGAACTTATATATGAAGTAAAAGAACGTGTGAAAAAGAAGAAATTAAAGGCCATCTATTGTCCAGATCGTGCCCAGCTGGAAAATTGGAAAAAATCGCTGCCAGCAAATGCAGCAAAACAAAAAGAAGTATTATCCTATTTTCTGAAACAGGAAGGACCTGTATTTCAAAAGGAAGTCGAAGACATATTAGAAGTGTCTTCGGCTGTGATCAAAGGCCTTGTGAAAAAGGAAATGTTGTCTGAAACATATTTAGAAGTGTACAGGGACCCTTTTGCCGAGCGCCAGTTTTCCAGTACGGTTCCCCTTTCTTTAACAGAGGAGCAGCATAACGCGATTATTCCAATTTGGAATTCTGTTGAACAGCATGAACATGAGGTGTTTCTTCTATATGGTGTAACGGGAAGCGGGAAAACGGAAGTATATTTACAATCGATTCAGCGTGTGCTCGAACAGGGCAGAGAAGCGATTGTGCTGGTCCCTGAAATCTCATTAACACCGCAAATGGTTACTAGATTTAAAGGCAGATTCGGCGATAAAGTAGCTGTTTTGCACAGCGGGCTTTCTGCTGGAGAAAAATATGATGAATGGCGGAAGATTCAGCGCAAAGAAGTCAGTGTTGCGGTTGGAGCACGTTCAGCTATTTTTGCTCCTTTTGAAAATCTAGGCATAATCATTATTGATGAAGAACATGAAACTAGCTATAAGCAGGAGGAAAACCCAAGGTACCATGCACGGGATGTGGCGATTGAAAGGGCGAAAACGTATCGCTGTCCAGTCGTGCTCGGCAGTGCAACACCTGCTCTTGAAACATTTGCACGAGCGCAAAAAGATGTATATAAGCTGCTCAAGCTTCCAAAAAGGATGAACAACCAAGCTCTGCCGGCTGTTACGATTATTGATATGAGAGAGGAGCTGCGCGAAGGGAACCGTTCGATGTTTTCCAGGGTGCTGCTCGATCAATTAAAAGAACGTATTGAAAAGAAAGAACAGACTGTTCTATTTTTAAACAAAAGAGGTCACTCTTCCTTTGTTATGTGCAGAGACTGCGGTTATGTCATCAACTGCCCAAATTGTGATATCTCACTAACATATCATCAATACAGCAGACAAATGAAATGCCATTATTGCGGACATGAGGACCATGTTCCATCAGTTTGTCCAGAATGCCAAAGTGAACATATCCGATATTTTGGCACAGGTACACAAAAGGTGGAAGAGGAGCTAGTGAAGGTTCTGCCTGAAGCAAGAGTCATCCGAATGGATGTGGATACAACAAGCAGAAAAGGGGCACATGAAAAACTGCTGAACCAATTCCAGGAGGGACAAGCAGATATTTTGCTTGGCACACAGATGATTGCCAAAGGCCTTGATTTTCCGAACATCACGCTTGTAGGCGTTCTTTCAGCGGATACGATGCTCCATTTGCCTGATTTCCGTTCCTCGGAAAAAACCTTTCAGCTCTTAACGCAAGTAAGCGGGCGAGCAGGCAGGCATCAATTGGAAGGGGAGGTTATCATCCAAACGTACACACCTGAGCATTATAGTGTAGAACTTGCTGGTACACAGGATTATGACCTTTTTTATGATAAGGAAATGATGATCCGCAAAATTCATAAATATCCGCCTTTCTATTATATATCCTTAATAACTGTCAGCCATGAACAGCTGATGAAAGCAGTGGCAGTGACAGAAAAAATTACAGGATGGGTGAGAGCAAAGCTATCAGACGAAGCAGTTGTTCTTGGACCGGTAGCATCGCCTATTCCCCGTATCAACAATAGATATCGATATCAATGTCTGGTAAAATACAAACGGGAACCACAGCTTAATGGCGCGCTAAAAACAGTCCTTGACCAATATCAGCAAGAAATAGCCACCGGCGGCCTGCAAATATCCATTGACGTCAACCCGTATATTTTAATGTAGTAATTATAAAACGATTACTGTTTCTAAAGAGAAAGACGATCAGCAGACTACTCTTTGATTGGAACGGAATGGTGCGAGACTCCTGCGGGACGAGTGGGGAGCTGAGACCCCTCAGGAGCGTAGCGACGAGGAGGCTCAGCACCCGCCCCGCCGGAAAGCGAGTACCATGGAGTGGAAATCTACTCAAACTCTTCGTTAATAAGATTTTAATAAATAATAATGTTATAACCTTGATTTCAAAGAAACACTTATGAACTTATAGAAATTTGTGAAAACTAGAGAAAATACAATATGTAATGCACGTTAATTGAACAAAGCGCTGTTAGAAACGCGTTACGATAGAGTTGGAGGAAATATATTTTGGCAATTAGAAAAATCGTTATGCATCCTGACCCGATTTTAGAGGAACAGTGTGAACCTGTTAAAGTATTTGATAAAAAATTAACTAAACTTCTAAACGATATGTATGATACAATGATTGAATTTGATGGAGTAGGACTCGCTGCCCCGCAAATTGGACTGAATATCCAAGTGGCCGTTGTCGATATTGATGATGAAACAGGTACCATTGAAATGATCAATCCTGTTGTCGTGGAAACAGCAGGCGAAGTTACAGATGTCGAAGGCTGTTTAAGTTTTCCTGGGTTATATGGAGAAGTGTCAAGACCCGAAACAGTAAAGATTAAAGCGCAGGATCGGACAGGTAAATTTTATAAGCTTGAAGCAGAAGGATTTTTAGCAAGAGCGATTTTGCATGAAATTGATCATTTGAATGGCATTCTGTTTACATCCAAGGTTTCAAGATATATAGAAGAACACGAACTTGAAGGGATGGAAGAGGAATGACAAAAATTATTTTTATGGGAACTCCAGACTTTTCAGTCCCTATTCTGCAGCAGCTTTTAAGTGATGGCTATGATGTAATTGCAGTGGTAACACAGCCGGACCGACCTGTTGGCAGGAAAAAAGTGCTGACTCCTCCACCGGTTAAGGCAGAAGCTGTAAAAAGAGGGATTCCAGTATATCAGCCTGAAAAAATCCGCAATCCTGAAGAATTGCAGCCTATTTTGGATTTACAGCCTGATTTAGTCGTAACGGCAGCATTTGGTCAAATCTTGCCTAAAGCATTGCTGGACGCCCCTAAATTTGGCTGTATTAATGTTCATGCATCACTTCTGCCGGAACTGCGCGGCGGGGCGCCGATTCATTATGCAATCATGCAGGGGAAAGAAAAAACAGGCATTACCATCATGTATATGGCTGAAAAATTAGATGCAGGCGATATATTAACACAAGCAGAAGTCGTTATTACAGAAGACGATAATGTTGGAACTCTTCACGATAAATTAAGTGAGACTGGCTGCAAACTTCTTTCCGAAACATTGCCAAAGCTCATAAACAGTGAATTAAAACCAATCGTTCAAGACGATGCTTTGGCAACTTTTGCTTCCAATATTAAGCGTGAGCAGGAAAAG
The DNA here is from genome assembly GCF_008923265.1 of Bacillus mesophilum. Taxonomy (NCBI): domain Bacteria; kingdom Bacillati; phylum Bacillota; class Bacilli; order Caryophanales; family Bacillaceae; genus Bacillus; species Bacillus mesophilum. The sequence goes on from NZ_WBOT01000001.1 coordinate 393,256, forward strand.
ATTGATTGGACGAAAAATGGCGAAGAAATCTACAATCATATTCGCGGTCTAAATCCATGGCCAGTTGCTTACACAACCGTAGAAGGAGCAGTTTTAAAAGTTTGGAAAGCTGAGAAAGTAAAAATTGCTGAAACTTTTAATCCAGGCACCATTTTAGAGACAGATGATCAAGGGTTAACGATTGCATCAGGTAATCAAACAGCAATTAAAATAGTTGAACTGCAGCCTTCAGGAAAGAAAAAAATGGATGCAGGAGAATATTTAAGAGGTGCTGGCACGAAGCTGGCAAAAGGGTTTGTATTAGGGGATCATTCATGAAAAAGACGGCAAAGAAAAATGTGCGTGAAACAGCACTTGAGCTATTAACAGCAATTGAAAAAAACCAGTCTTACAGCAATCTTCTGCTCAATAATGCGATTAACAAAAATGAATTAAGTCCAAAGGATGCTGCACTGCTGACGGAAATAACTTATGGAACATTACAGCGCCAGATGACGCTGGACTTTCTTTTACAGCCTTTTATTAAAAACAGTAAAAAGCTTGAAAGCTGGGTGATTCAGCTTCTTCGTTTAACGGTCTATCAGCTTGTTTATTTAGACAAAATTCCTGATCATGCTGCTTTAAATGAAGCAGTTGAATTAGCAAAAAAGCGTGGTCATAAGGGAATTGCCGGTCTCGTTAATGGAGTACTAAGGAACTTTCAGCGCAGCGGTGTTCCTTCACTTGATTCTATTACAGATCCAATTGAACGAATCTCCATTGAAACAAGCCATCCGGTTTGGCTGGTCAAACGCTGGGCTGAACAGCTGGGCATCGAAAAAACAAGAGAAATGTGTTTGCTGAATCTTACTGCACCGCTGCAAACAGCCAGAGTGAATACAGTTAAAGCAACACGGGAAGAAGTGCTTCACATGCTGCTCGAGGAAGGGTTTGAAGTAGAAGAAAGTCCGTTTCTGCCCGTTGCCATTAAGTGCAAACGCGGGAATTTGGCCCGTTCTAATGCATTTAAAGAAGGCTATCTGACCATTCAGGATGAGAGTTCGATGCTTGCAGCCTACGCTCTTGGCGCCAGTCAGGATGAGGAGATTCTTGATGCATGTGCAGCTCCAGGAGGGAAATCCACTCATATTGCTGAGAGGATGCAAAATAGCGGAACACTCGTTTCGTTAGACCTTCATGAGCATAAAGTAAAACTTATAAAAGATAATGCAAGCAGGCTTGGACTTGAGAACATTACGGCTAAAGCAATGGATAGCAGAACAGTCCAAGACCATTTTGAACCAGAAAGCTTTGATCGGATTCTTCTCGATGCTCCTTGTTCAGGGCTAGGTGTCATGAGAAGAAAGCCTGATATGAAGTACACAAAAAAAGAAGAAGACCTTTCTAATCTTCATAACATCCAAATGAATTTATTAACCGCTGCTGCCCCTTTATTAAAAAAAGGTGGTATCCTAGTTTATAGTACTTGTACAATTGACAAGGAAGAAAATATAAAGACAGTTGAAGCATTTTTACAAAAACATAAAGATTTTGAAGCGGATGCAGCATTAAAATCCAGAATGCCTGAGGCAATCAAGCCTTTAGTAACTGATTTTGAGCTGCAAATACTGCCGCAGGATATAGGATCAGACGGCTTTTATATAGCAAGTCTAAGAAAGAAGGTGCAATAAATGGTACAAGCAACAAAAGACAAAACAGCAACAGAACAAAAACCTTCCATTTATTCTTTACAGCTGCACGAGCTGAGAGATTGGTTAAAGGATCATAACGAAAAAGCATTCAGAGCTGAACAAATTTTTGATTGGCTTTATACAAAAAGAGTAACAACGTTCGAGGATATGACGAATTTATCAAAGTCACTCCGCGAAAATCTGGCTGAACAGTTTACCATTACGACATTGAATACGCTAATTCAGCAGCAATCATCTGACGGAACAATTAAGTTTCTTTTTGAACTCCATGATGGCTACTCCATTGAAACCGTTCTGATGAGACATGAGTACGGAAACTCAATCTGTGTAACGACTCAAGTTGGCTGCAGAATCGGCTGTACATTTTGCGCTTCAACCCTTGGCGGTTTAAAACGTAATTTAGAAGCAGGAGAAATCGTTGCTCAGGTCGTAAAAGTACAACAGGCATTAGATGAGACGGATGAGAGAGTAAGTTCTGTTGTTATTATGGGAATTGGCGAACCATTTGATAATTATGATTCCATGATGTCTTTCTTAAAGATCATCAATCATGATCAAGGCTTAAACATTGGTGCTCGTCATATTACCGTTTCAACAAGCGGAATCATACCAAAAATCTATAAATTTGCTGATGAAAACATGCAAATCAACTTTGCTATTTCTCTTCATGCTCCAAATACAGAAATAAGAAGCCGTTTAATGCCGATTAATAGAGCCTATAAACTGCCGGATCTTATGGAAGCAATTCGCTATTATATCCAAAAGACTGGTCGCCGTGTCAGCTTTGAGTATGGATTATTTGGCGGCGTGAATGATGGCGTAGAGCATGCCGAAGAACTGGCTCAGTTAATTAAAGGTGTAAAGTGTCATGTGAATTTAATTCCAGTTAACTATGTGCCTGAAAGAGACTATGTAAGAACTCCTAGAGAGAAAATCTTCGAATTTGAAAAGACGTTAAAGCAACATGGAGTGAATGTGACCATTCGCCGTGAGCAAGGACATGATATTGATGCAGCATGTGGACAACTTCGTGCGAAGGAGAGAACTGAAGAGACGAGGTGATATCGTATGAAGGCTGTATTTAAGACAGATCGAGGTAAGGTAAGGCAGCATAACGAAGATAATGGAGGCATTTATGAAAATGCCAGCGGACAGCGCCTGGCCATCGTAGCAGATGGCATGGGCGGTCACCGCGCAGGCGATGTCGCAAGCCTTATGGCCACTGAGAATATTGGTGACCGCTTTAAGGAATCTCCTGCTATCCAGACCGCTGAACAAGCAGAACAGTGGCTGAAATCAACCATTGATGAAGTAAATACTATCCTGTTTGAACATGCCCAGGCAGAAGCGGAATGTGAAGGCATGGGAACAACCGTTGTAGCTGCAATTTGTACAGACCGTTTTGCAACCGTTCTAAATGTTGGCGACAGCCGGGGATATATTTTAAATGAAACCGGATTTCAGCAGCTGACTGATGATCATTCGCTGGTCAATGAACTCGTTCGTCAGGGTGAGATTTCGAAAGAAGATGCCGAGCATCATCCAATGAAAAATGTGGTTCTGAGAGCACTTGGAACAGAACCAAGCATTAAAATAGATCTGATGACGATTATGTTTGAAGAGGGAGATAAGCTCTTCCTTTGTTCGGATGGTTTATCAAATAAAGTATCTGAAGCAGAAATGAAAGAAATACTACTGCAGGATGTCTCATTTGAGGAACAGGCAGAAAAGCTAATTGATCTTGCAAATCAATATGGCGGCGAAGATAATATCACTCTAGTCATCATTGAATTTGATGATGTATCTGGAAGAGGGTGATGGATTGTGATGATTGGAAAAAGAATCAGCGGCCGCTATAAAGTCTTGGATATGATTGGCGGAGGCGGCATGGCAAATGTTTATCTTGCTCATGACATGATCCTTGACCGTGATGTAGCCGTGAAAATGCTTCGTCTTGATTTTGTTGATGACGAAGAGTTTATCAGGCGCTTTCATCGTGAGGCGCAGTCTGCTACAAGCCTGGCACATCCTAATATTGTAAGCATTTATGATGTTGGGGAAGAAGATAATATCTATTATATTGTGATGGAGTATGTAAAAGGACAAACATTAAAGCAATACATACAAAAAGCAAGTCCTGTTCGCATTGATGATGCCTTAGAAATTATGAAACAGCTGACAAGTGCCATTTCACATGCACATCAAAATCATATTATCCACCGTGATATAAAGCCGCACAATATTCTCATAGACAACAATGGTGATATAAAAATCACGGATTTTGGAATCGCCATGGCGTTAAGTGCTACTAGTATTACGCAAACCAACTCAGTTCTTGGCTCTGTTCATTATTTATCTCCAGAGCAAGCCCGCGGCGGGATGGCGAATCATAAATCAGATATTTACTCGCTCGGAATAGTTATGTTTGAATTGCTGACTGGCAGACTTCCGTTTTCTGGTGAATCTGCTGTTTCAATCGCTTTAAAGCATTTGCAATCAGAAACACCATCTTTGCGCAGGTGGAATCCGGATATCCCGCAAACTGTGGAAAATATTGTCTTGAAGTCAACAGCAAAAGATCCTTTCCACCGCTATCATTCTGTCGAAGAAATGGAAGAGGATCTCGCTACAGCTTTAAATCCGGAACGTGCCAACGAGCCTAAGTTTCATATTGCTCAAGATGATGATGCAACAAAAGCGATACCTGTTATATCATCTGATAAAATGTATCCGCCGACAGAGGAAACGCTTATCCACGGGAGGGAAACAGCTGTAAAGCAAACTCAGGCTGATACAGCAGGAAGTCAACCCAAAAAGGAAAAAAAGAAAAAGAAAAAGAAGAGCAAGTGGCCAGTCATTTTAATATCAATTTTCTTTAGTTTAATTGTTCTTGGTCTGTTAGCCGTATTTGTCTTGCCGGATCTGCTTTCTCCTAAAGATATCGAAGTGCCTGACGTTTCGGAGGAAAATATTGATGATGCGATTGATCAGCTCGTTGCTGCAGGTTTTACCATTGGTGAAACAATTACGGTAAACGATGAAGAAGTTGAAGCAGGCCTTGTCATTAAAACGGATCCAAAAGCAGGCAGCATTGCAAAGGAAGGAAAAGAGATTGATATTTATGAAAGCATTGGAAAAGAACAATATGAATTAGAAGATTATGTCGGCCAGTCATTCTCAGAGGTTGAGCGGAAGCTGCGGGATGAGCAATTCCAGGATATTGTAAAAAATGAAGTGAACAGCGATGAAGAAGCTGGCACCATTATAGACCAAAATTTCTCAGAAGGTGACCTCGTTGTTCCGGGAGATACTGAACTGGAATTTACCGTCAGTATTGGTCCAAAGCCAATACCATTAAAAGATTTAAGCGGTTATAATAACAAAGGTCTTGATGAATATGCTGAATCGACAGGCTTAAAGGTTAGTGTAGCAAGAGAAGAGTACCATGAAAGTGTTCCGGCAGGGCTTGTGATCTCACAAGAGCCAGCGGCTGGTACTGAAATGTCTAAAGGAAGTACTGTGAATGTGGTCTTATCTAAAGGTGTAGAAGAACTTCCTCTTCAAGAGGTGATTGAGGAAGTAGATATTCCTTATGAGCCATTAGAAGAAGGAGCTGAGCAGGAAATCCAGCTATACATTGAAGATGCAGATCGAAACATGACAGAAGCAGCCGATGTGTTTACCATCACTGAAAATAAAAGAATAAGTATTCAGCTTAATATTGCCCATGGAACAAATGCAGGTTATAAAATTATCCGTGACAATAGTGTATTGCTGGAAAAAACGGTACCATATCCTGAATAATAAGAGTAAGGAGTGCTGCTATGCCTGAAGGTAAAATTATTAAGGCGCTGAGCGGATTTTATTATGTACTGAACGAGGGAAATGTTATTCAATGCAGAGGCAGGGGTGTTTTTCGAAAAAATAAAATTACCCCTCTTGTCGGCGATGAAGTTGTCTATCAGGCAGAAAATATTCAAGAAGGTTATATTTTAGAAGTAAAAGAGCGGAAAAATGAATTAGTAAGACCTCCGATAGCCAATGTTGACCAAGCTATTCTTGTGTTTTCAGCGGTTGAGCCCGATTTCAGCACAGCCCTGCTTGATCGCTTCCTTGTTCTAGTTGAATACAATCATATTAGACCCGTTATATGCATTACGAAAATGGACTTAACAACAGCCGAGCAAAAAGAATTAATCCACTCTTATGCAGAGGATTATCGAAATGCAGGCTACGAAGTTATGCTGACATCATCTGAAACAGAAGAAGGCATAAAGGAATTGCTTCCTTTGCTGGAAGGTGAGATCTCCGTATTTGCGGGACAATCAGGTGTAGGGAAATCATCATTGCTCAATGCATTAAGACCAGATCTCGAACTGAAAACAGACGATATCTCAACCCATCTTGGACGCGGAAAGCATACAACAAGACATGTTGAGCTTATTTCTGTGGGGGAGGGACATGTGGCAGATACTCCCGGTTTCAGTTCACTGGAATTTATGGAGATTGAAGCAGAAGATTTAAACTACTGTTTTCCTGATATTGAATTGCTAAGTGAAGAATGTAAGTTTCGCGGCTGTCTTCATATTAAGGAGCCGAAATGTGCTGTTAAAGCGGCAGCAGAATCAGGCGAATTGCCCCAATACCGATATGAGCATTATACAAGTTTTTTAGAAGAAATAAAGGATAGAAAGCCGAGGTATTAGTTATGGTGAAAATAGCGCCATCCATTTTATCTGCAGATTTTGCGCGACTGGGTGAAGAGATCAAGGATGTTGAAGCAGGAGGAGCCGACTATATACATGTAGATGTTATGGATGGGCACTATGTTCCGAATATTACAATCGGGCCGCTTGTGGTGGAAGCGATCCGTCCGATTACCGATCTTCCGCTGGATGTTCATCTTATGATTGAAAAGCCAGATCAATATATTGAAGCCTTTGCTCGAGCTGGAGCAAACTATATTACAGTCCATGTAGAAGCGTGTACCCATTTACACCGCACCATTCAGCTTATTAAATCTTATGGAGTAAAAGCAGGAGTGGTATTAAATCCTGCTACACCGGCTGAGATGATTAAGCCAATTCTTGAAGATGTGGATATGGTCTTATTGATGACCGTTAATCCAGGATTTGGCGGTCAGAAGTTTATTCCTTCTGTACTGCCAAAAATAAAGGCTATCAGAAATTGGGCTGATGAGCTTGGCATTGATCTTGAGATTGAAGTAGACGGCGGGGTAAACGAAGAAACAGCTAAACTCTGTGTTGAAGCAGGAGCGAATGTTCTTGTAGCTGGTTCAGCTGTTTTCAATGAAAAGGATCGGGCAAAAGCGATTGAAGCCTTGCGTGTATAGGGTATTACCTCTAAAGTCAGCCATAATAGGCTGGCTTTTTTCACATAGTGAAAGACTGAGCACGCATGGTAAGGATTTCGCCTGGTGTATAAGCAGGACTAATCTGAAACGGTCATATAGATCAAACGTTTTGTTTTACCAAAGGAAGAATTCCTTGCGTTAAATGAGTTGACGAGCATGTTCTACAGGGAATACCTATTTAGAAGCAATAAAAATTACTTTAACAAATAAGTCACTAAGGAGGATAAAATGAATATTAATATTCTTGCAGGAGGTCCGCTTGAACGGCTGCCATCGTTTGAAAACTACAAAACAGAAGAGGATCTATGGATTGGTGTTGATAAGGGTGTTTTTACGTTGCTTTCGCAGAATATCCAGCCTTATCGCGCTTTCGGTGATTTTGACTCTGTTACAGAAGAGGAATGGGCATTAATAGAATTAAATGTAGAGAGCATTCATCGCTTTCAGCCCGAAAAAGATGAAACAGATATGGAGCATGCACTTAACTGGGCGCTTTCAGAAAATCCTAAAAAAATTCGTTTATTTGGTGCAACTGGCGGAAGAATGGACCATTTTTTTGCGAATGTACAGCTATTAATTAAGCCTTTAAATAATAATGAAGAAATATCAGTTGAAATCATAGATATTCAGAATAAAATATTTATGACGAAACCAGGAACCTATTCTATTCAAACTGACAGTGATTATCAATATATCTCTTTTATACCGATCTCTGGTGAAGTCGAAGGATTAACTCTCAAAGGATTTAAATATCCATTAACTGACTGTCATATTCCGATCAGTTCGACACTATGTATTAGTAATGAACTTGTTGATGATTCTGGTACTTTTTCTTATAAACAAGGCATATTAATGGTGATAAGGAGCAATGATTTATAAATATCATGATCTGTTTTTAACATGAGGCAGCAAGCGGCAACAGCAAAAAAAGCAATGATGGGCAAGGCATGACTTGTGAGGAGGGACATAAAGAATGAGATTTTATACAATTAAACTGCCAAAATTTTTGGGCGGGATTGTCCGCGCCATGCTGGGAACGTTTAAAAAAGGATAATCATAGCAAGAGCACTCTTACTTCTTATAGCACCTTTGCAGGGTGCTTTATTTTTTCGATCCTAAAATCTATGTAAGCATGCTTTAGACTGGCAGAAACAAAAGAAAGGGTGAATGGAGCCGATTAACATCGGCTTCTGTTCACAGTAAGGAATACGAGTGTCCGTACAGGTATGGAAGTAAAAGCAAATTAGTAAATTCCAATAAAAGACGGAGCTCCGTTAAAAATGAAAAAAGGACATCTATAAAGATGTCCTTTCGCATATTAATCAAGCCAGATGACCAGCCGTGAAGCTGTCCGCCTTAAGCTTTCCTATTATACGCGTTCTACTTTACCTGATTTAAGTGCTCTTGCAGAAACCCAAACACGTTTAGGCTTACCGTCTACAAGAATGCGAACCTTTTGAAGGTTTGCGCCCCAAGTACGCTTGTTAGCGTTCATAGCATGTGAGCGAGCATTGCCCGAAGTTGTCTTTTTACCAGTTACAACACATTTGCGTGGCATGTAATTTCCCTCCTTACTAACCAAAGCTGAAAGATCCTTCATGCTTTATTTGCAATTTGTTAGATCCATCTGTATTAATGAGAAAACAGCAATCTGTTTCCGGCCATTAAAAGATACTTTAATAATTTATCATACATTTACAATCCTTGCAATAGCTGAACTCATAGCTTTCAAGAAAAATTCCTTGACATACAATTATATTAGACAAGCTATAATAAGAAGTGGAAAGTATAACTTTTAATAATGGTGTTCATATAGTACAATGTTCTGTATGAATAGTGTGAAGAGCGTAATAGCGGAAAATCTGTCTCTTGTAACTTTCACTTTTCGAAAAGCAATTTCCAAAAGGGGGAACGAATTATGTCCATCGAATTAAAAACGAATTTTGGGCAAATTGATATCTCAAATGATGTAATCGCTACAATCGCAGGAGGAGCTGCTGTGGATTGTTATGGAATCGTAGGGATGGCATCCAAAAATCAAATAAAAGATGGTTTAACCGATATTTTGCGCAAAGAAAATTTTACACGCGGAGTCGTCGTTCGCCAGGAAAATGATGAAGTACATATTGATATGTATATTATAGTAAGTTATGGAACGAAAATTTCCGAGGTTGCTCACAATGTTCAATCAAAGGTTAAGTATACATTGGACAAGACGGTCGGCCTTAGTACAGACTCAGTAAATATTTTCGTTCAGGGAGTTCGTGTAACTAACCCGTAGTGAGGAGGAAAGATTTGTGTCAACTAAAGTTTTAGATGGAAAACAATTTGCGCGAATGATTCTGCAAGGTGCGAACCACCTATCTGCAAATGCAAAATTGGTGGATGCATTAAATGTTTTCCCTGTTCCGGATGGAGATACTGGAACAAATATGAATTTGTCGATGACTTCTGGTGCAAAGGAAGTTAAAAATAATGTGAATTCCCACATTGGCAAGGTAGGAACTGCACTATCAAAGGGATTATTGATGGGTGCGCGTGGAAATTCAGGTGTTATTCTATCTCAATTATTCCGTGGTTTTTCAAAAGCAATCGAACAAAAAGAAACAATTAACGGAAAAGAATTTGCTGCAGCATTTGATATCGGTGTAGCCACTGCGTATAAAGCGGTTATGAAACCAGTTGAAGGTACCATCTTAACCGTGGCAAAGGATGCCGGGAAAAAAGCAGTTGCTGTTGCTGAAACAGAGGACGATCTCATTGTCATTATGGAAGCGATTGTAAAAGAAGCAAAGGCTTCATTAAATCGCACTCCAGACTTACTGCCTGTTCTAAAAGAAGTAGGTGTTGTTGACAGCGGCGGTCAAGGTCTTGTATTTGTATACGAAGGCTTTTTAGCTGAGCTAAAGGGTGAAGACCTGCCTGAAGCCCCACAAAGCCTGCCGAAAATGGATGAGCTTGTTAGCGCTGAGCATCATAAGAGTGTACAAAGCCACATGAACACAGAGGATATCGTATATGGATATTGCACTGAGTTTATGGTGAAATTCGAAGATGAAAAGCTTTCTAAGCAGCCTTTTAAAGAAGAGAAGTTCCGCCAGGATTTAAGTAAATATGGCGATTCGCTGCTGGTCATTGCAGATGATGAATTAGTAAAGGTTCATATTCACTCTGAACAGCCAGGCGACTGTCTCACTTACGGCCAGCGCTATGGAAGCTTAATCAACATGAAAATCGAAAATATGCGCCAGCAGCATACAAATCTCTTATTCGATGAACCGGCACCTGCTCCTGCAGCGAAAAAACCGGAAGAACAAAAAGAATATGGCATTGTGACCGTTTCAATGGGAAGCGGAATTGCTGATCTGTTCAAAAGCCTTGGTGCTCATGCAGTAATTGAAGGCGGGCAAACGATGAATCCTAGCACAGAGGACATCGTAAAGGCAATTAAAGATGTCAATGCTAAAAAAGTCATCATTCTGCCAAATAATAAAAATATTGTCATGGCAGCTGAACAAGCAGCTCAAGTTTCAGAAGTTGAAGCAATCGTTGTGCCTTCTAAAACAGTACCTCAAGGTATGTCTGCTTTACTTGCTTTTAATCCGGGTGCAGAGATTTCGGAAAATGAGCAAAGCATGAAAGATGCTTTACAGCATGTTAAGACAGGCCAAATTACATTTGCTGTCCGTGATACAAGCATTGATGGCCTTGAAATTGCCAAAGATGACTTTATGGGCATTGAAGAAGGGAAAATTGTTGTTAAAAGCAAAGACAAAGTCCAAGCTGCAACAGACCTTCTTGCTAAAATGATTGATGAGGATTCTGAAATTCTTACAGTTCTTAAAGGTGAAGATGCATCTCAAGAAGATGTTGACCGTCTTGTAAGTTTTGTAGAAGAACAATATGGTGAAGTTGAAATTGAAGTCCATGATGGGAAACAGCCGTTATATGCCTTCATTTTTGCAATTGAATAAAATCAAAAATGGCAGCTGACTAGGCTGCCGTTTTTTTATGCCTTCATATTCCTAAATAAGCATCCGAATATGGGAGGCTGAACCTCATATTACTTTATTTTATCTTGAAGCTTAGTCTTTGTCTTCGATTCACTGACTTGTAAAAGAGCAAGTTTTCTTTTGTGCATAGAAAAAAGATTTGCCTCCAAATAGAGGTATGTGTCTCATAAGTGAACTTCATCTAAAAAATGGAACGGTTGTTTGTATGTATGGTATGCTTTATAAAAGAAATGAATGAAAGATAAGTAATATATGATAAAAGGTCGGGGAGGTTTAGCGGCTGCACGGCAGGGAACATCTGCATAAAAGTGCCCGCTTGCGAAATGGTAAATGACATGTTAAAACAGCCAGTTACAGTCGTAAAAGGGATTGGCGGTGAGACTGCAGAAGCACTCGCTGACATGAACATTCAGACTGTATCTGATTTGCTGGAATATTTTCCATACAGATATGAAGACTACAGGTTGAAAGATTTAGAGAGCATAAAGCATGAAGAGCGAATCACTGTTGAAGGAATTGTTCATAGTGAACCGAGTTTAATGTACTATGGCAAAAAACGTTCAAGATTGACGCTTAGAGTGCTCATTGGCAGAGTACTAGTGCAGGCAGTCATCTTTAACCAGCCATATTTAAAAAATAAAATCACTTTAAACAGCACCGTCACACTGACTGGAAAGTGGGATCAGCATCGCCAAATGATTACAGTTAATGAACTGCATGCAGGTCCATATGCGAGTGAAAAAGAATTTGAACCTGTGTATGGTGTAAAAGGGAAGGTTACTGTTAAAGGGCTGAGGAGATTTATAAACCTTGCATTCTCCCAATACGGTGAATATATATCTGAACTGCTGCCAGAGCGTTATTTATTTTCTTATAAGCTTCTGGATCGTAAAACAGCCATGCAGATCATGCATTTTCCTTCTGGAAGCAACGACTTAAAACAGGCGCGCAGACGGTTTGTTTATGAGGAGTTTTTCTATTTTCAGTTAAAAATGCAGGCGCTGCGAAAAATGGAGCGAGAGAATTCAAAGGGTGTTGCTCAATCATATGATTTAGACCAGCTCAATCTTTATATAGATTCCATGCCTTTTTCACTGACAAATGCCCAGAAAAGGGTAGTGAATGAAATATTAACTGATATGAAGTCACCATTCCGGATGAATCGTCTCCTGCAGGGAGATGTTGGTTCAGGTAAAACAGCTGTGGCTTCAATTGCATTGTTTGCAAGTAAAACAGCTGGTTTTCAAGGAGCGTTAATGGTTCCAACTGAGATACTTGCCGATCAGCATGCGTCATCACTACAAGAAATGCTATCGCCATTAGGTCTAAAATGTGAATTGCTTACAAGCTCAATTAAAGGAAAAAGGCGCAGAGAAATCCTGGAAGAGTTAAAAAATGGCGAAATTGATATTTTAATTGGCACCCACGCGCTCATCCAAGAGGAAGTGGTGTTTAAGAAGCTTGGACTTGTTATTACTGATGAACAGCACCGATTCGGAGTGAATCAGCGCCGGGTGCTGAGAGAAAAAGGGGAAAGCCCTGATGTCCTATTTATGACAGCAACCCCGATTCCGCGTACCCTTGCCATTACTGCTTTCGGAGAAATGGATGTTTCGATTATTGATGAAATGCCTGCTGGAAGAAAGGCAATAGAAACATACTGGGCTAAACCAGACATGCTTGACCGTGTCCTGCGTTTTATGGAGAAAGAGCTGTCAAAGAATAGGCAGGTCTATGTAATCTGCCCGCTCATAGAAGAATCAGACAAGCTTGATGTTCAAAATGCCATCGATGTGCATGCTACTATGATGCAGTATTTTCAAGGCAGATACCATACAGGTTTAATGCATGGCAGACTCCACTCTGATGAGAAGGATGCCGTAATGCAGGCATTTAGCCGGAATGAAGTGCAAATTCTTGTTTCTACTACCGTTGTAGAGGTTGGTGTTAATGTTCCAAATGCGACCATGATGGTGATTTATGATGCCGAAAGATTTGGCCTCTCACAGCTCCATCAGCTCCGCGGACGAGTTGGAAGAGGAGACCAGCAATCTTATTGTATTTTGCTTGCTGATCCTAAATCGGAGGTTGGCAAAGAGCGGATGAAAATTATGACCGAAACGAATGATGGCTTTGTTCTAAGCGAAAAGGATTTGGAACTGCGCGGACCTGGTGACTTCTTTGGGAGAAAACAAAGCGGTTTGCCCGAGTTCAAGGTTGCTGATATGGTTCATGATTATCGCGCGCTGGAAACAGCAAGAAATGATGCTGCTGAATTAATTCAGTCAGAACCTTTCTGGCAGGATGAAGAATTTGCAGACCTAAGACAGTATCTGAAAAATAGCGGTGTACTGGAAGGGGAAAAATTAGACTGACCTCACGATCAAAAAGGGTAAAAAGCTTATTTTTTCTTGCAATAAGCAGCGATCAATTATATACTACTATTAGTACCTAGTCTTAATATCTCGAACGGTGTGATGATATGAGGAGAAACAAAAAAGAAAGACAGCTATTATTGGCTGATACAATAAAAGAAAACCCCTTTATCACGGATGAGGAGCTGGCAGAGAAATTTTCGGTTAGTGTCCAGACCATCCGCTTGGACAGGCTTGAATTGTCGATCCCTGAATTAAGGGAGCGAATTAAGAACGTGGCAGAAAATCGCTTTGATGACGAAGTCCGCTCTTTGCCAATCGAAGAAGTGATTGGTGAGATTATCGATATCGAATTGGATAATACAGCTATTTCTTTATTTGATGTAAAACGGGAACATGTTTTTCAAAGGAATAACATAGCGCGGGGCCACCATCTGTTTGCTCAAGCCAATTCCCTTGCAGTTGCTGTAATTGATGACGAACTTGCCTTAACTGCTAAAGCAAACATTCAATTTACCAGAGCCGTTAAAGAAGGCGAGCGGGTTGTTGCGAAAGCAAAGGTTGTTCATATAGACCATGATACAGGACGTACAGCTGTTGAAGTAAACTGCTATGTGAATACTGAACACGTATTTAAAGGTGAATTTGATATGTTCAGATCAAAAAATAATGCAAAAGGATGAATGAGCATGAAAATAGCCATTGATGCAATGGGAGGCGATCATGCGCCTAAGGAAATCGTCCTTGGTGCATTGAAAGCTGTTGAAGCCTATAAAGATATCGAGATCGTCCTTGTGGGGGATGAAGAGCAGATCAAACCATTATTATCCTCAAATGAACGAATCTCAATTATACATACAGATGATGTTATATTAGCTACAGATGAGCCAGTTCGAGCCGTAAGAAGAAAGAAAACAGCCTCAATGGTTGTTGCCGCACAGCAGGTTGCAGATGGCGCTGCAGATGCTTGTATTTCAGCAGGAAACACTGGTGCCTTAATGGCAGCAGGGTTGTTCATTGTAGGAAGAATTGAAGGGATTGAACGTCCTGCTTTATCACCAACACTGCCGACAATTGGCGGAGAAGGATTTGTCCTCCTTGATGTGGGTGCGAATGTAGATGCAAAACCTGAGCACTTAGGGCAATATGCTGTTATGGGATCGGTATACGCAGAAAAAGTGCGCGGAGTACATAAACCGAGAGTGGGACTCTTAAACATTGGCACAGAAGAAAAAAAGGGAAATGAACTGGCCAAAGCAGCTTTCGACTTATTACAAAAGCAAAGCGATATCCATTTTATCGGAAATGTTGAAGCGCGTGACTTGCTTGATGGCGCTGCAGACGTAGTAGTAACAGATGGATTTACCGGCAATATGGTCTTAAAAACAATTGAGGGGACTGCACTTTCGGTCTTTAAAATGTTAAAAGCCACTTTATCGAGCAGCTTTAAGAGTAAAATGGCTGCAGCTCTAATTATGCCTGATTTACGGGAACTAAAATCTAAGATGGACTACGCAGAATATGGCGGAGCAGCATTGTTTGGTCTAAAAGCCCCTGTGATTAAGGCGCACGGTTCATCCAATGCAGACGCTCTGTTCAGCGCAGTCAGACAGACAAGAGATATGGTGCAGAACAATGTGGCTGCTACAATTAAAGAAGTATTAGAACAGAATCAATCATGATCGATTGATGATATAGGAGGTTTACTATGGGAAAGATCGCCTTTGTATTTCCAGGGCAAGGGTCCCAGACAGTTGGAATGGGACAAGCTTTAGCCCAAGCAGATGAAGGAGTGAAAGCTTATTTTGATGCTGCTGATACTGCATTGAATTTCTCACTTTCATCCATTATTTTTGAAGGTCCAAAGGAAAAACTTACACAAACAGCAAATACACAGCCGGCTTTATTAACAACTAGTATGGCAATTCTGCATCATTTTCAGAAACAAGGCATCACAGCAGACTATGTTGCCGGCCATAGTTTAGGAGAGTATTCAGCTTTAGTTGCAGCAGGAGCGATCTCTTTTGAAGATGCAGTGGCTGCGGTTCGAAAACGCGGTGAACTGATGGAAGAAGCTGTGCCAAATGGCGAAGGTGCCATGGCAGCTGTCTTAGGGCTTGATCGTGAAAAGCTTGCTGAAGTAACGGCTGAAATTTCAGCGATGGGCAATGCTGTTCAGCTGGCGAACTTAAATTGTCCTGGTCAAATTGTTATTTCCGGTTCAAAAAAAGGAATAGAATTGGCCGCTGTAAAAGCAAAAGAAGCTGGAGCAAAGCGTGTATTGCCACTTGAAGTAAGCGGGCCGTTTCATTCATCATTGATGAAACCGGCAGCAGAGAAATTTAAAGCTGTCATTGAAGGTATTACTGTAAAAGAAGCCACAATTCCAGTACTTGCTAATGTAAATGCAAAAGCAATGACTTCACCTGAAGATATTAAAACCAATTTAGTGGAGCAGCTTTATTCTCCAGTTCTTTGGGAAGATTCAGTTCGGGAAATGATTGCGTTAGGTGTTGATACATTTATTGAAATTGGTCCTGGAAAAGTTCTTTCCGGCTTAGTGAAAAAAATTGATCGATCAGTCAAAACTTATGCTGTATCTGATGAAGAATCATGTTTGGCAGCATTGGAAGCATTAAAGGAGGAAGCACAATGAAACTGCAGGGAAAAGCGGCAATCGTAACAGGAGCATCTCGCGGCATTGGGAAAGAGATTGCATTGGAATTAGCACGTCAGGGTGCCAATGTGGTTGTTAACTATGCTGGAAGTGAACAGCGTGCCAAAGAAGTAGTTGATGAGATAAAAGCATTGGGCACTGAAGCCTTCGCAATTCAATGTGATGTAGCAAGCAGCGAGTCAGTAACAGATATGGTAAAAGCGGCGATCGAAAAATTTGGCACCATTGACATTCTAGTTAATAATGCTGGGATTACAAGAGACAACTTATTGATGCGAATGAAGGAAGATGAATGGGATGATGTCATCAATACGAATCTAAAGGGTGTCTTCCTATGCACGAAAGCTGTAACAAGACAAATGATGAAACAGCGCAGCGGAAGAATTATTAATATCTCTTCGATTGTAGGAGTGAGCGGTAATCCTGGACAAGCGAACTATGTGGCTGCAAAAGCTGGGGTAATTGGTTTAACAAAAACTGCTGCCAAGGAGCTTGCGACTAGAGGGATCACCGTTAACGCGGTTGCTCCTGGTTTTATTACAACAGATATGACCGATCAGCTTGCTGATGATGTGAAAGAGATGATGCTGAAGCAGATCCCGCTTGCACGTTTTGGTGAACCGTCTGATATTGCAAATGTCGTTACATTCCTAGCATCAGAAGACAGCCGCTATATGACAGGTCAAACCCTTCATATTGACGGCGGAATGGTTATGTAAACAATCTTTGAAAAAATAAAGATAGACGTTTATTAATTGATTAAAATACTCTATAATGTCTTGAGGGGAGGTGAACAAGCATGGCAGAAGTATTAGAACGTGTAACAAAGATTATCGTTGACCGTCTTGGTGTAGAAGAATCCGAAGTGAAATTGGAAGCTTCTTTTAAGGATGATCTTGGCGCTGATTCCCTTGACGTAGTTGAGCTAGTAATGGAATTGGAAGATGAGTTCGATATGGAGATCTCTGATGACGACGCTGAAAAGATTGCTACAGTGGGTGACGCTGTTAACTACATACAAGCACAGCAGTAATCGTCTTTCTTGAAATGGCATGAGGGAGAGCATCTCCCTCATCCATTACAATTGTGTTTATTGTCCGCTATTACTTGTACTTTCAGAAAGTTAAGTGAAGCAAAGCCCTAGTCGTTTGCCTTGCAGGCTTGACGATCGGCGAGTGTTTACGATAGCGGTTAACAGGTAATATCGGACAGTAAATACGTTTCTGCAGTGATATTACCATAACTTGGGAGCTGATAAGCTTTCCAAGTTTCTTTGTGTTTTTTTTCATTTTCGCTTAAAATCAAACTATCACTGACAGGCTGTTTCCTGGAAAATTTAAATTATGGAACAAGGTGGATGCAAAAATGCGCTATTACAATAAAGAGAAAGATAAAAGAACATCACGCGCACATGATAAAAGGTTTAAAGAATTTCAAGAAAATAAAGGAATTATTTTTCGTAATGAAAAATTGTTAAAACAAGCCTTTACACATTCTTCATATGTGAATGAGCATCGCAGAAAGCCTTATGAAGATAATGAACGGCTTGAATTTTTGGGAGATGCTGTTTTGGAGCTGACTGTTTCAAAATTCCTCTATATTAAATATCCGATGATGAGTGAAGGAGAACTGACAAAGCTGAGAGCAGCTGTTGTCTGTGAGCCTTCATTAGTTGCTTTTGCAAATGAACTTTCATTTGGAGAGCTTATTCTTCTCGGAAAGGGAGAAGAAATGACTGGCGGCAGATCGAGACCAGCACTGCTGGCGGATGTTTTTGAAGCGTTCATTGGGGCTTTATATTTAGATCAGGGAATTGATACGGTTGTCGATTTTCTTGAAAAGGCAGTATTCCCTAAAATCGATGCTGGAGCTTTTTCACATGTGATGGATTTCAAAAGTCAGCTTCAGGAGCTGATTCAGCGTGATGGTTCAGGAGCAATAGAGTATAAGATATTAATGGAAAAAGGTCCTGCTCATAACCGGGAATTTGTTTCAACCGTTTCTTTAAATGGAGCAGAGCTTGGCACAGGTACAGGACGATCAAAAAAAGAAGCAGAACAGCATGCTGCCCAAATGGCTCTGCAGGTTTTAAAAAACCATATCAACTAAACAGATTTTTTCAGCATGAAAGATGGAGAGGCTAGGGGGAGCAAACTTGTTATTAAAACGGCTAGATATAGTAGGGTTTAAATCATTTGCCGAGCGGATTGCAGTTGATTTTGTCCCTGGAGTAACAGCAGTCGTCGGCCCAAACGGAAGCGGAAAAAGCAACGTAACCGATGCTATACGCTGGGTTTTAGGAGAACAGTCGGCCAAGTCACTGCGCGGGGCTAAGATGGAGGATATTATCTTTTCAGGCAGTGATTCAAGAAGACCGCTCAATTTTGCCGAGGTTAGCTTAACATTAGAAAATGAAGATCATTTTCTGCCAATCGAATACAATGAAGTCAGTGTTACACGCCGTGTTTACCGTTCTGGCGACAGTGAGTTTTTTATCAACAAACAGCCATGCCGTTTAAAAGACATCGTTGATCTGTTTATGGATTCCGGGTTAGGAAAAGAAGCGTTTTCGATTATTAGCCAAGGGCGTGTTGAAGAAATTTTAAACAGCAAACCTGAAGAGCGGAGAACGATTTTTGAGGAAGCTGCCGGCGTTTTAAAATATAAAACGAGAAAGAAAAAAGCAGAAGGCAAACTTTTTGAATCTCAGGAAAATTTAAACAGGGTTAACGATATTTTGCATGAATTGGAAGGACAGGTTGAACCGCTGAAAATTCAAGCGTCGATTGCGAAGGATTACTTGCAGCAAAAGGAAGAGCTTGAACAGATTGAAGTGGCTCTGACAGTTTATGAAATCGAGGAATTACATGAAAAATGGCAGAGATTATCCGTTCAGCTTGAAAAACAGCAGCAGGATGAACTGCAGCTGACAAGTGCCATTCAGGCAAAAGAAGCTAAAATTGAGCAGATGCGTGATCATGCGGCAGCTCTGGATGAGTCTGTCAATGATCTGCAAAATATTCTCCTTCATGCCAGTGAGGAACTGGAAAAGCTTGAAGGCCGAAAAGAAGTATTAAAGGAACGGAAAAAAAATGCCTCACAAAATAAAGAACAGCTGGCAAAATCCATTGAAGAACTAACAGAAAGAATTGCTCAGCTGCACGTTCAAAAAGATGAACTGCAGGCAGCTAAGGATCAATTGCAATCTGAAGCAAATCTCCTAAAGAAACAATTGACTGAGAAACAGGAGCAGCTGAAGCTTTTTGCAGAAGATAACGAACAGGTTATTGAATCATTAAAAAGTGAATATATTGAGATTTTAAATAAACAAGCTGCGTCCAAAAATGAAATGCAAATGATTTCTCGTCAATTAAGCCAGCAGGATGCAAGAAATGAAAAACTCGAACATGATAATGAAAAGTTCATTGAAGAACGCTCACTGATCACCGAACGCAAACTGCAGGCAGAAAGCGGACTAAGTGAAGTGCACGCAGCCCTAGAAGAACAAATTCACCTGTTCCGCGAAGCACAGAAAAAGGCTGAAACAGTAAAAAACAATTATGAAAAGCAAGAGAAGACCCTTTATCAGGCGTATCAATATTTACAGCAGGGCAAATCAAGACAAGAGATGCTTGAAGAGCTCGAGGATGATTACTCAGGTTTCTTTCAAGGGGTAAAGGAAGTTTTAAAAGCAAGAGGAAACAAACTAAATGGCATTGAAGGTGCTGTTGCTGAACTGATTTCCGTTCCAAAGCAGTACGAAACCGCCATTGAAATTGCATTAGGCGGAGCAATGCAGCATGTTATTGTTCAAACCGAGCAGGATGGCCGCAGTGCGATACAATACTTAAAAGGCAATGGATATGGACGTGCGACGTTTTTGCCTTTGAATGTCATGAAGGCAAAATTTCTGCAGGCTAATCAGCAGCAGGTTTTGTCTGGTCATGATGCTTTTGTTGGACAAGCATCAGCTCTGATTGAATATAACAGCAAATATGCTGCAGCAATTGAAAGCTTGCTTGGAAATGTAGTCATAGCCAAAGATTTAAAAGGTGCTAATGAATTGGCTAAACTGCTATCTTATCGGGTTCGGATTGTGACACTTGATGGAGATGTCGTAAATCCAGGCGGTTCTATGACGGGCGGGGCTATTAAGCAAAAGAATACTTCTATTTTAAGCAGAAAAAGCGAATTAGAGGAACTAAAGGCAAGAATCACTGATATGGAAGAAAAAACTGCCTCGCTGGAAGAACTCGTTAAAAAGCTAAAGCATGATGTACAGCAGCAGGCAGAACAATTGGAGATTCTGAAAGAAAAGGGAGAGAATCTGCGTTTACAAGAACAAAGAATGAAAGAGGATCTCCGTGAGATTGAATATGAGGAAAAAAGGATAAATGAGCGTTTATCCATCTATGATCTCGATAAAGCACAGTATAGTGAGGATAAAGACAATCTTGTGTCAAGGCAAAAAATCCTGCAGCAGCAGCTTCAGCAATTCGAAGTTCAAACAGCAGAGCTTGATGATCAGATTCGTCTTTTAACAGAACGAAAATTTACAGACCAAACGTCCAAAGAAGCGCTGCTCGCTGAAATCAGTGACTTAAAGATTACTTTTGCAGCGAAAAGTGAACAGCTAAACAGTGCAGCTGAAAGGCTGAATCACACTGTAAACGAATGGACATCTTCCTCAGATAAGCTAAACTTGATTCAGGATGATTTAAAGCTTTTATCATCAGAAATGACGAACAGCTCTTCAGGAGAAATTCAGCTTGAAGAGGCAGCTAACCGAAAGCTGCAGGATAAAAATGAAACGGTCAGTCTGATTGCAAGCAGAAGAGCTGAACGATTAAAGCTGCAGACAGAGCTTGAGGATTTGGAGCTTGAAGCGAAAGAATTGAAACGTACTCATAAAGGGTTAAGTATTGCTTTGAAAGATGATGAGGTGAAACTCAATCGAATTGATGTTGAGCTTGAAACACGCCTTGCTCATCTGCGGGAAGAATATTTATTATCGTTTGATGCTGCGAAAGAAGCTTATCCGCTAACGATTGATGCTGAAGAGGCTCGTAAAAAGGTTCGTCTCATTAAAATGTCAATCGATGAGCTCGGAACCGTTAATCTTGGTGCAATTGAGGAATATGAGCGTGTGTCTGAACGTTATGAATTCCTGCTTGAGCAAAAAAACGATCTGCAGGAAGCAAAAGATACGTTATACCAGGTTATTGATGAAATGGACATTGAAATGAAAAGAAGGTTTGAGCAAACCTTTAACGGCATCCGTTTTCACTTTGAATCTGTGTTTCAGTCATTGTTTGGCGGCGGCCGAGCCGATTTACGCTTAACCGATCCTGAAGACCTTTTGAATACAGGTGTTGAAATTGTTGCACAGCCGCCAGGCAAAAAGCTGCAGAATCTTGGTTTATTATCTGGAGGCGAACGGGCTTTGACAGCTATTGGATTATTATTTTCAATTTTAAAAGTAAGACCTGTTCCATTTTGTATTCTCGATGAAGTAGAAGCTGCCCTTGATGAAGCCAATGTCCATCGGTATGCACAATATTTAAAACGATATAGCGGTGAAACACAATTTATCGTCATTACACACCGCAAAGGGACAATGGAGCTTGCAGATGTTCTGTATGGCATTACAATGCAGGAGTCTGGCGTTTCAAAACTTGTTTCTGTAAGACTTGATGAATCAAGGGAAATGGTTCCGCTCTAAAGATCAGCCGGGGAAATCTCCCGGCATACATATATATACCAATAAAGGATGTGATCAAATGAGTTTTTTCAAAAAATTAAAAGAGAAGATTACGAAACAAACAGACAGTGTAACGGAGAAATTTAAAGATGGCTTAACGAAAACACGTGATAATTTTTCAGGCAAGGTGAATGATCTTGTTGCTCGTTACCGAAAAGTAGATGAAGACTTCTTTGAAGAGCTTGAAGAGATATTAATACAAGCCGATGTCGGATTTGATACCGTTATGAAGCTTGTCGATGAGCTAAAGCTCGAAGTGAAGCGGAAAAATATTCAAGATCCTGCAGAGGTACAAGATGTTATTTCTGAAAAGCTGGTTGAGATCTATGAACAGGGAGGCAATTCATCCTCTGCTTTAAATATTCAAGAAGGCGAATTAACGGTTATCCTTTTTGTTGGTGTAAACGGTGTTGGGAAAACAACAACCATCGGCAAACTTGCCCATAAATTTAAAAACGAAGGCAAGAAAGTGGTTTTAGCTGCTGGCGATACATTCCGTGCAGGTGCCATTGAACAGCTTGAAGTATGGGGTGAACGTGTCGGCGTTGAAGTCATTAAGCAAGGAGCAGGTTCTGATCCTGCTGCCGTCATGTACGATGCTGTGCAGGCTGCGAAGTCACGCCAGGCGGATATCCTTATTTGTGATACAGCTGGCCGTCTGCAAAACAAAGTCAATTTGATGAAAGAGCTGGAAAAAGTCAAAAGAGTCATTGAACGTGAAATTCCAGGGGCTCCTCATGAAGTTTTGCTTGCCCTTGATGCCACTACAGGCCAAAATGCAATGCTTCAAGCCAAAACCTTTAAGGAAGCCACAAATGTTACAGGTATTGTGCTTACAAAGCTGGATGGAACGGCAAAAGGCGGAATCGTCCTTGCCATCCGCAACGAACTCGACATTCCGGTTAAATTCGTCGGACTAGGCGAAAAAATGGACGACCTCCAAGAATTCAACGCCGAGCAATACGTATATGGCCTATTTGCCGATATAGTTGAAAAAGAAGAAGAATAAACACTTATGAATAACATTTGATATCAGGATAATGACCCGAACTATTAACAGATATTTTTAATGATCTGTAAAATGGTTCGGGTCTTTTTGTGTTTATAGGCTGGAAAATTTTGAGTCTGGCTGTAGTGAAAGTTTGTTGTTGTAAAAAAGTGTCTTTTAGCAATTAATTGGAACCGAAGATTTATATACACGAGCGCGGTGCTTCGACCCAGCAAGAGCTATAGCGACGATGAGGCTCAGCGCGCTCCCATCCTCTGAAGTGGAAATCTCAATACCTTTATATAATAACTATAAAGTTTAACAAAACAGTACAATGAAAAAAACTTCCCAGCAAGTGAAGGGGTATATCCTTTTCCTTTCGTCTATTATGTAGATGAAAAAATTGTAAAAACATGAAAACTAATTGCAATTTATAACGTCTATATTATTGAAGATGGCTATGGAGGGGTATGCAGATGAAAAAAACAAAGATATTGATTTTGCTATTATGTTCGTTATTCTTTTTTTCTTATCTTTTCCCGCAGCAGGTTACTGCTGCAGAAGAATCCGGCTTAACCATTACGGTTGATGAAGGTTTCGATGGAAAAGTGAAACGGGGAGAAGGCTTTCCGGTTGTACTAAATGTTGAAAATTCAGGAGAGGATTTTAGCGGAAGTGTGCTAGTTAGCTTTTATCCTTCCTACAACTCCGGAGGCTCCATTCCAGTGAAAATTGAAGTGCCTGCGGGAGAAACTAGAACATTTCAACTATCACTTCCTGGCATGACAGAGGATCATCAATCCTATTATCAAAATGAACCGTCCATTCATGTTTTTGAAGGAGACTGGCAGGATGGGGAACAGCTTACATATAAAGGTGATAAAGCCGTTAAGCCGAAGTTTATTGATGATGCCACTACATTTATTGGTGTATTAAGCGAAAACTACGACCGGCTTAAGGAGCTGAGGACTACAGCATCTGCGACAATGGCCGAATTAAACCCAGACATATTGCCAGCACAAGCAATGGGATTGGAATCTATTGATGTCATGATTGTTGATGAATTTTCATTATCACAGCTTAGTGACGCTCAGCAAAACGCTATAAAAGAATGGATCAAAGTAGGCGGCACGCTCATTGCGGGAGCTGCACCAGATGCGCAAGCCACTTACGGTGGATTATTTGAACTATTGCCAATGAAACCTGATAAGGAGGCAGACGCTTCCGCGGAATTTTTAAAACTCGGATCATCTATTGAAGAATTGCCTTTTAATGAACTTCCGTTTTTTACAGGCCAAGTGGCAGAAGGTGCTGAAGTTTTAATCAAAAATGGGGAGCTGCCTGCTGTTGTAAGATCACTATATGGCAGCGGTATGATCCTGCAAAGCAGCTTTTCACTGGGGGATGAACCTCTCTCGGCCTGGAAGGACTATGATACTTGGTTTGTAAACTTATTAAAGTATAGTGATGCCGGTCAAATATCGAATGCGAATATGCATGGGGGATTTTATGATTCTCTATATTGGGAGTTTGCAGAAGCGAATGAATACTTCCCTGCATCAAATGTTTCGATTGAACAGCTTATCGGGTTACTGGCTATCTATATCATTATAGTTGTACCTATCTTGTATTTTATCCTGCGAAAAATGGATAAACGGGAGCATTCCTGGTGGGTGATTCCTGCACTTTCGATCTTAATGGCAGCTGTCATTTTTACAATCGGGGCAAAAGACCGAATATCGCAGGCACAGTTAAATCAAATGGGCGTTTACTATGAGGAAAACAATCAATTATCAGGATTGCAGGCAGCTACACTGCTATCAAATACAAGCGGTGAATATGCCATTGAATATCCTAGCGGAGCATTCCGTCCTGTAAGCGGGGGCGGTGGAGGCAATTCCCTTAATGATCCAATGAGGGGTGCGATCTTCGCTGAGCAAGTAAAAACCAGTTCTGTCATTTTTCCTAAGACGGATTATTGGTCCACACAAACCATTTATGGCAAAGCAAATCATGCTGCTGAAGGCGGATTTGCTTCTGAATTAACATTATCAGACAAAATATTAACAGGGACAGTCACCAATCATTATGATTATGATTTTTCAGAGGTCTTTATTTGGTCGGGTTCACAGAAAATTAAGCTTGGTGCCTTGAAAAAAGGAGAAACCTTGGAGGTTAATAAACAAATTAATCAATCCATATTAACGAAACCAACTTCAAATGGATACGGCGGAATCAACTATAATCAATCAGATATTGATAAGGTGAAGCGCGAGCAGCTTGAATATTCAGCCGTTAACTATGTTTTAAATGAGCATATGGAAGCAGCAAAGCCGGTGATTGCCGGAATTACTTCACAGTCAGTCATTGATATAACGGTAGCTGATAAGGATGAAAAGCAGAATAATATCAACATGATCATCTCTTCAGCAGATGTGCAGCAAAACATAACGGGTGCTTTCACTTTAAAGCAAGAGACCTTAAAGACAGACCTTCAAGTAATTTCAGGACATATTTATGAAGAAATGATGTATGGAACAGATTATGAGGTAAATCTCGATAATGGAGAATATGAGTATAAGATTGAATTGCCTGAACAGCTTAAAGGGAAAGATGTGACACTGACTGAGCTAAAGCTTGCTTTTCGAAATCCAACGATTGAATATTCGCTTTTAAACGCTGCTTCAGAAGAATGGCTGCCGCTGGAATCAGATAAAACAGCCACGTTAAAGGAAAGTGACAGCGTGAATGAATTTGTTTCTCCAGAAGGAGTGATCGTTTTGAAATTAACGAAAAACACGGGTGGAGATCCTTATGTTCAAATGCCGAATATCAGTATTAAAGGAGAAGTAGCCCCATGATCGAAATTATGAACTTAACGAAGGAATATGGAAGCTTTAAAGCGCTGGATTCACTGAATCTAAAAATTGAAAAAGGGACCGTATTTGGATTTGTCGGTCAAAATGGAGCAGGAAAGTCTACCACCTTTTCCATTCTTGCGACACTTTTAGCTCCCTCTTCTGGAACTGCCTATGTCAATGGCTATAATGTGCAAAAGGAACCTCGGGAGGTAAGGAAGCAAATTGGTTATATGCCTGACTTCTTTGGTGTTTATGACCAATTAAAGGCAGATGAATATTTGCATTTTTACGGAGCGAGCTATGGAATTTCATATCAGGAAAGAGAAAAATTGATTCCGCAGCTGCTCGAACTTGTTAATTTATCACATAAAAGAGATTCATATGTTGACTTGCTTTCAAGAGGGATGAAGCAGCGGCTATGCCTTGCGCGCTGTCTCATTCATGATCCTGAAGTGCTGATCTTAGATGAACCAGCTTCCGGATTAGATCCCCGTGCCCGCATCGAAATGAGGGAGATTTTAAAAGAGTTAAAAACAATGGGCAAAACCATTCTAATATCCTCACATATTTTGCCTGAGCTTGCCGAAATGTGTGACCAAATCGGTGTGATTGATCAAGGAAAGCTAGTAGCAGAAGGATCGGTCTCTGATATTCAAGAAAAATTAAGAGGCGAAAAAATAATTTTCGTAAAGGTACAATCCAGCCTTCGCGAGACGGTGTCCTTTTTCGAGGATGATCCGTTTATCTCTAATGTACAGTTAATGGACGACGATCAGACAATCCGCTTTATTTATAAAGGCAGCGCAGAAGAGCAGACGGCATTACTAAAAAATGCGATGGTGAAAGGATTGCCGATTACCAGCTTTGCAGAAGAAGAAGCCGACCTGGAAGATATCTTCATGGAAATTACAAAGGGGGTTGAAATGTCGTGAAAAATTTCGTCATAAATCCTGTCTTGAATAAAGAGTTCAAGCTGCGCTTCCGTTCATTTAAAAGCTACCTGGGGATATTGTTTTATTTATTGGCGCTCGGAATTATTATTATTGGATTTGTTTTTATTCAATCGCTTTCCAATAGCTTTGGGTTATTTAAACCGGAAGAAAGCAAAATGATGTTTATGCTGTTGAGTATGCTGCAGCTTGCTTTGATTTTATTTATTACTCCCGGTTTGACTGCAGGAGTAATCAGCAGTGAACGTGAACGGCAAACATTAAATATGATGCTGACCACTACACAAAGCTCAACCAGCATTATTTTAAGCAAGCTTGTTTCTGCTATCTCCTATTTGCTCTTGCTGATTGTGGCCAGCTTGCCATTATACAGCTTCGTCTTTTTGTATGGAGGCATTTCACCTGCTCAAATGCTGACAACCATTGCATTCTATGTTTTTACCATTATGGCATTTGGCAGTCTTGGTGTGCTATTTTCTACTCTCATTCGCAAAACGATTGTCTCGATGGTAACCGCTTATGGGTTAACAATGTTTTTGGCAGGCGGTACCGCTTTTCTGACCTTGCTGCTTATGCAGCTTGGCTACAATTATAGCGGGAATCCTTCCAATGTACAGCATGTGCCATTTGCTTATTTTGCAGCGATGCTAAATCCGGCAATTGCGCTGTTTGGCACGTTTGAGCCAGAGATCGTTGAAGAAATCACAAATGTGACAGGCATCGAATTTCCTTTATGGGCAGCCTATCTGATTTCGTACACAGTCATAACAGCAGGAGCGATTTTCTTTAGCATTAAGAAGCTTCGTCCAAATATGAAAAAAGGTTAATGGAAATGAATTGAAAAGGACTGATCGCAATGGAAAATCGCCAGCAATTTGCTAAACTGCTGAAGCCTGTAAAAAACCAGCTATTCTTATTGCTTACGCTAAAAGAACTGCAATGGCTATCGATATTTGCTGCAGGCGGGAGTCTGGTGCTGTTCATAGCTGCACGTTTTATGACCGTTCCTTTTTTACGGTACTACATTTATAGTCTTGCTTTTCTTTTTATTCTTGCCCTTTTCGTTCGAGTCATTTTAAAACGTCCGGATGATAAGCAGGCTGCGCTCGTTTTTAATCATTATGTTCCGGATGACCGGGTCATTTCGGCCTATTCCTTCCAAAATGAATCCGGGGAGCTGGCTCAGCTCCAGCTTGCTGATACAGTGGAAAAAATGAAGCATGCGGAATCTTCCGTTTTAAAAAGGAAGAAAAAGTTTTTTTATCCAAAGTGGCTGGCGGCAGCTGCTCTTATGTTCCTATGTGCAGCACTGTTATACATGTTCCCTAATGACAAAATGGATGCTGCCGGAGAACGGGAAAAAGAGATCAAACTGGCATCCGAAATGAACAAGGAACTAGAGAAAAAGATAGATGCAGAAAAAAATAAAGAGGTTAAGAACTCACTGGAAAAAGTAAAAGAAAAACTCGCTGAAACAAAATCAGCTGAAAAAGCAATGGAAGAAATGCAAAAACAGCTGAAAAATATGGAATTACAAGCGTTGAAGGCAAAGGAGAAACAAACTGCACTGCAAAACTTTCAAAAAGATGCAATAAAGAATGATTTAGCCAGTCTTGGTGAAAAGCTGGATCAGAAGAATATAGAAGAGATTAAAAAAGAGTTGAAAAGCTTAAATGATAATTATGACAAGCTGTCTGAGCAACAAAAGCAGGCATTAGAAAGTATTACTGACAAGAATGGACAGCTTTCAGAAGAGGAACTTGCTAAAGCAGCAGAACAGCTGGAACAGCTGCTTCAATCTGAGGAGTTTTTAGAACAGCTTGCTGCCGCCCAAAACTCATTATTAAATACTGGCACTGCCCTTCAGAAACAGCTGGCAGCCAGCGGGCTTTCTGCATCTCAGCTTGCTTTATCATCAAATGCCAGCACTGGAGAAGGAACAGCTCCTAATTCTCAAGATGGAGAAGGGGCAAATGGGGAAGGGGATAGTGAAGGTGAAGGGGAAGGAACAGGTTCTGGTTCTGGTTCCGGTTCCGGTTCTGGCTCAGGTTCCGGCTCCGGTTCTGGCTCTGGCTCCGGCTCTGGTTCTGGCTCAGGTTCCGGCTCCGGCTCTGGTTCAGGTTCAGGTTCAGGTTCAGGTTCCGGCTCTGGCTCTGGCTCTGGCTCTGGAACAGGCAGCGGTGCGGGACTTGGCCAGGGATCACGCGAACTTCTTACCGTACCACAATCTCTAGATGGAAAGGTTAATAGAGAAACCGATAACGGAAAGCTTGGCCAAGGAACACCATCGCAGCAGTTTGAAGCAGATGGCCCTGTACTAAAGGGAAATATCCGCCCTTACAGTGAAGTATATGGGGAATATGAACGGGCATATCGAGAAAGTACGGATCGATATAAGCTGCCGGCAGATTTAGAGGATATTGTTAAAAATTATTTTTCAAATATTGATCCGAGCTAGGAGTGGTAATATGTCAGCAATTGAAGAAAAAGCGCAAACCTTCGCACAAGCAAGTGAAATGTATCTGAAGGTAAAAGAAGAAATTCAATCTTTTATCGTTGGTCAGGATGAAGTCATTGATCATGTGCTTTGGAGTATTTTCGGAGGAGGGCATGTCCTGTTGGAGGGATTGCCTGGTTTAGGAAAGACGATGCTGATCAAAACGATATCAGAATGTCTGGACCTATCCTTCTCTCGTATCCAATTTACACCGGACATTATGCCTTCGGATATTACAGGCACGATGCTGCTGCAGCCAGATGCTGAAGGGAAGCAGCAGTTTTCATTTCATGAAGGACCGCTTTTTGCCAATATTGTATTAGCAGATGAAATTAACCGGGCGACACCAAAGACGCAAAGTGCGTTGCTTGAAGCGATGGGGGAAAAAACGGTTACGATTATGGGCGAAACGAAGCAAATGGAAAAGCCATTTTTTGTTTTGGCAACACAAAATCCAATTGATATGGAAGGAACTTATCCGCTTCCTGAAGCACAAACGGATCGATTTATGTGTAAGGTAAATGTTTCGTACCCAACTAAGCAGGAATTGCTTGAAATTGTGAAAAGAACAACTGGACCAGTAACGAAAAAGCTTCAAGTTGTTGCAAGAAAAGAAGATGTAATCAAGCTTCAACAGCTTGCTAAAGAAATACTTGTTTCGGATGAAGTCATTGAATTTGCTGTCAAAATCATCTCAGCTTCCCATCCTAATACAGAGGATGCCAGTGAAAGTGTTCGCAATTATGTGCAATATGGAAGCGGACCGCGTGGTGTACAAAGCTTAATATCAATGGCAAAAGCACGGGCAATGTGTCTTGGACGCTATCATGTGTCCATTGGAGATTTGAAACAAGCTGCCTTCCCAGTTTTGCGTCATCGTCTAATTCTTAATTTTGAAGGAGAAGCAAACGGAGTGGCTCCTGATGAGATCATTGAAGAAATCCTGGCAGCAGCTGGGGAGATTCAGTAATGAGTAAATCATACAGCTATCTGGGGAAGCTTCAAAAAAAGAAGCTGCTTGTTAAGACGAAGAAAAGAGGATTGCATGCAGGCTCAAGGCAATCAGCACGCTTTGGTTCTTCCCTTGAGTTTTCAGATTTTAGAGCCTATCAGCTTGGTGATGATGTCAGGCAAATTGATTGGAATGTGTATGGGAGAACTCAAAAGCATTATATAAAACGGTTTCTGGATGAACAGGAATTATCAATCAGCATTTATTTAGACGGAACTGCTTCAATGCAAAAGGCAGAGAAGAAATGGGAAATGGCCCGCGAACTGGCTGCTGCATTATCATATACGGTTCTATCAAGCGATGATCGGCTTTATTTTGCAGCAATATCTGGTGAATATATTCAGCCTGTGAAAAAAAGAGGAGCCATATACAGCAGAAAAGTATTTTTAGACATTTTGCATCTGCAGGCCCAAGGAGTATCTGGAGAATTTTGGACAGCCTTGCCTAAGGTGATCAGCAAGAGAGAGCAGCTTTCTGTTCTGATCTCAGATGGTCTCGAACCTCTGTCTGTAATGGAAGAGGTCTTTCAACAGCTTGCTGCTCTTAAGCAAGAGTTCTGGCTGCTTCAAGTATTAAGCTCAGAAGAATTGTTCCCGGACTATTCCGGCGATTTAAAGCTTCTGGATGCTGAAAACGGCACGGTTGTAAATGTGAGTATGAATTCTGCCATTTTAACAGAATACAAGACTAGAATTCGTGAACATAATACAGAATTAGAATCTTTATGCAAAAAGTATGGAGGTCATTATTTATTGGCAGCCGATGACCGTGATCTGCAGGCAATTTTATTTACAGATCTTCCGGCAAAAGGGCTTATGAGATGAGGTGTTATATATGCAGTTTATAAGTCCGCTTTATTTCTCACTGATCCTGTTTTTAGGTGCCGTCATTTTATTTTATTTTTTCCGTAAGCAATATACCGAAAAGTCTGTTTCATCAAATATGCTCTGGCAGCAGACGCTGAATGAGTGGCAGGCTTCGCCATTTTTGAAAAAAATGCAGCAAAATCTATTGTTTTGGCTGCAGATTTTAGCACTTTTATTGCTGATGCTTGCCTTATCAGGCCCGGTTTTTAAGCAAAATGCCGTTGTTGGTGATGATGTCATCTTTGTGATTGATTCATCAGCCTCTATGTCAGCAGATTTTCAGGAAAAAGATCGCTTTACAGCTGCAAAAAATGAAATGCTACAAATTATAGATATTCTGAATGGACAAAATGTTACGATCATCCAAGCAGGTCAGCAGCCTCAGATATTGTTAAACAAAGAAAGCAATAAAAGTCATGCAGAACAGGTGGTTACTTCTCTGGAATTGACCTATGATCACGAATCAATGAATGAAGCATTGCGACTGGCGAATTCACTGGCAGGAGAAGGTAGTGCTATTCATATTTTTTCTGACAATGTCGAAGAAGAATTGGCAGCCGATGAACTTCCTAATCGTTATGTGCAGGTGCATAACATAGGAGAAAATGATGTGAATCTGTCATTAATTTCATTTGGTGTAACCTATACGGAGGGCAGGACTAGCGGTGTCGCTGTCATTGAAAATCAAAGTGATGAAAAACAAAATGCAGAGTTTGCCATTCTGGGAGAAGAACAGCAATTATTTCAACAATCGGTCGAAATTGAAGCTGGAGAAAGAGAAATCATCCAAGTTGGAGAATTAAAAGAACTGCCGCTGTATGAAGGGGTCATCTCTACGAAGGATGCCTACAGTGCAGATAATCAGCTGACCGCTGTTTTATCAAGCGGATCACCTCAGGTTTATAGTTTAGGTGAAACCAGTTCTTTTGCTGTACGGGGATTTGAGACCATTGGAGCCGAGGTGATTCAAGCGGCCGTTGGAGAATGGGATCAAGATAATAGGCAGGGTATCATTCTCGCAGAAGGAGACACATTGGAAGAGCTGCCGAATTTGCCAGCAATCTATTTTCACTCCTCAACAGAGAAGCTAGAACTGAATGAAGCTATAACAATACAGGAAGATCAGCTGCTGCAATTTGTTGATCATGACTCCCTCTATATTGGGCAAGCATCAAAACCTCTTGAAGGCAATTGGGAAACAATCATGCAAAGTGGGAATCATCCGCTGATTCAAAAAGGAAGTCATAATGGACAGCCTATAATAATTGTCAATTTTTCATTATCCGATTCAGATTGGCCCCTCCATCCAGGCTTTCCAATCTTTTTATTTAATGCATACGAATGGCTTTCTCAAGAAACAGACTTCCTTGGGTATTACCAGCCAGGAGAAGAAAAATGGCTGAATGTGAGCAATGCTATGCAAAGTATTGATATTTTTAATATTGAAGATGAAAACTTGTATTCTTTAAATTTAGAAAATGAAAGCTTTAGAGCACCAGTTCAGCCTGGTTCCTATCAGGCAGTGTCTCAAGATCATATTTATCATTTTGCGGTTGCGCTTGATGAAAGAGAGAAGCAGATCACATCTGGTCAATCGTTTACGTTAAACGAAAGAACGCTAGAGGCAAAACAAGCATCAAGTGTTAATGAGTCATTATGGTTCTGGCTCGCGCTGATTGCCCTTGTTTTCATAGCAATCGAGTGGGAGGTATACAGGCGTGGGCATCGAGTTTAAATATCCGTATCTATTATTATTGCTGATTCCTGCAGCACTTCTCATCTTTCTATATATGAGACAAGCGAAGAATTCGAGCCAGCGAGGCACTTCCTTAATTGCTATCATCAGAAGTTTAGTGTTTGTTTTGATAATTAGTGCACTGGCAATTCCTCAGCTGCTGCTTCCTTTAAAAGGAGAAACAGTTGTATTTGTGACAGATCGATCTGCGAGTGTTAAGGATGCCGACTCCCTGTCTTTAGGCTGGATTGAGGAGGCTGCAGCAAATAAAGGAGCGGACGATCAGTATGCCGTTGCCGCTTTTGGAGAAGATATCGTTCTGGAACAAAATCGCAGTGCTGATCAATCCATTATTACTCAATATAATGGAAAGCTTAATCCTGCCGAAACGAACCTGGAAGATGCCCTTTCGTTTGCTTCTACCATGATTCCCAATCAGGCAGGAGGCCGGATCGTTGTTTTTTCAGATGGAAATGAAACATCCGGCCGCAGTGAGAATGCAATACAAGTATTGAAAAACCGCGGAATCGAAATTGATTATATACCATTGCCGAGTGTGACAGGAGAGGATCTTGCAGTATCGAATGTAACTCTTTCTCCTTCCATTTACTTGGGGGAAGAAGTTCCGATTACGGTAACCATTGACAGCAATACTGAAAAACAAGCGGACATTCGTCTTTCTGTCAACAATCAGGAGGTCATTCAAAAAAAGGTTGACGTTAAAGAAGGAACAAATTTATACAGCTTCCGCTACCAAGCTGCAGAGGGCGGGATGAATGTATTTAAGGCGGAAGTAGCAGCAGCGGGCGATACCTTTACAGAAAACAATGTCATGCATGCCATATCAACTGTTCAAGCATCCCCAAAACTGCTGATTGTCCAGAATGAAGAAACTTCACAGCTGCCATCTGTATTTGAGGATGCTGGTCTTGAAACAGATGTACTGACACCTGAAAAGCTGCCTACGTCACTATCAGGATACTTATCATATCAATCTATTTTGTTTAATAACGTAGCAGCTACATCAATTACTGAGCAGCAGATGACTTTAATCGAGCAGGCAGTCAGAGAATTTGGTGTCGGGTTTGTGATGGCTGGAGGAGATGAAAGCTTTGGTCTTGGCGGTTATTTTAAAACACCGATCGAAAAGCTGCTCCCTGTTGATATGGATATTAAAGGAAAGAAGGAAATGCCTTCTCTTGGTTTGATGATCGTGTTGGACCGATCCGGCAGCATGAGCGGAAACAAACTCGAACTAGCCAAGGAAGCGGCCGCACGATCTGTTGAACTTCTCAGGGACGAAGATACCCTTGGTTTCATAGCATTCGATGACAGACCTTGGGAAATTGTTGAAACTGGACCTTTAAAAGATAAAAAAGATACGGTCGATAAAATTCGCTCTGTCACACCTGGTGGCGGTACAGAAATATACAGTTCATTAGAAATGGCTTATGAAGAGCTGGAAGAATTAAAGCTGCAGCGCAAACACATTATTTTACTGACAGATGGCCAATCGGCGACAAATAATGATTATGAAAGCTTAATTGAAGAAGGAAAAGAAGGCAATATTACACTATCAACTGTTGCATTAGGCGGAGATGCGGATCGTGCCCTGCTGGAGGAATTAGCTTCATTAGGAACTGGGCGTTTCTATGATGTTGCCGATTCTTCTGTTATTCCAAGTATTTTATCTCGGGAGACAGTCATGGCAACAAGAACCTATATCGAAGACCAGCCGTTTTATCCTGCCATTGGTCCATATCCTGATTGGCAGGGGCTGTTTAATGATGGAGTGCCGCAGATGAATGCATACATTGCCACAACAGCAAAAGACCGGGCGCTGGTGCCGCTATTAAGCGAGAAAGAGGATCCTGTGCTCGCTCAGTGGAGGTATGGGATGGGGCAAAGTATCGCTTTTACATCTGACTTCACTGGAAAGTGGTCTGGAGATTGGGCAAGATGGGGAAAATGGCCGCAGTTTCTAAATGAAATGGTAACGAAAACGCTGCCGCAGTTTGAGTCTGAACCTTTTAGCATTTCAGTGAACAAAACAGCTGAAAATACAGTGTTAACTGTTGAGTCGCAGTCGAAGCATTCTCTGCCGATTGAAGCATCGATTATCTCTGAAGACGGAGATGAAGTTGATGTCAGTACAAATATTGTGGCGCCGGGAGAATATGAAATTGTAGTTCCCGAATCGTCTGGCATGTATTTTTTATCGATTGCACAAACAGATGAAACTGGACAGCAGCATGCCTTTCAAACAGGCTTTACGATTCCTTACTCAGATGAATATCTAATACAAGGTACAAATGAGGATGTTCTGAAAAAGCTGGCTGAGGAAACGGGCGGCAAGAAACTGGAACAGCCTGAGGAAGCATTCCGGCCGCTTGCAGAAGCTGCTTATGATGTTCAGCCAATCAGTAAAATGCTGCTGCTGGCTGCTTTCTTGCTCTTTTTTATTGAAATTGCCATCAGGCGATTTGGATTGCATTCGCTGCTTTTGAAAAAAATGGAGCAATCGTATAAAGAAGAAAGAAAATGTTCAGCCTTCACCAATTCAGCAAAAGCGGGAACAGCCTAAAAAAACTGCGGAAAAGAAAGAAGTAAAACCAGCAGCTGAAACACCTGCAAAGATTCAAACTGCAAAATCAAATGAAAAGCATAAGTCAAAACCGAAGACGCTGACACCAGACGAACGAGCGGAAAATATGAACCGGCTTCTGGATGCGAAAAATAGAAAGAAAAGATAAAAAAGAAAAAACACATTATTTTGTCAAAGGTCAACCCGGTCAGACTAAAAGACCGGGTTTTCTTTTTAGCTTTCATGAAGTTAAGTATAAGTCCAGTCGATCTTCTTTCACGCTCTCCTGTCGGCAAATTTCCTTTGCAAAAGGTTGAATTCGCAGCAATCTGTGTCGTAACTCATATGCTTGGTTTGCTTGGCTTTTTCTTGACACACTACTTTGAACTATGTAAACTGAACATGTAAAGGCTTTTCACTTAACAAGGGGGTATGCTTATGTTAGAAAAGACGACGAGAATGAATTATTTGTATGATTTTTATCAGTCGCTGCTAACTCCGAAGCAAAGAAGCTACATGTCCTTGTATTATTTGGATGATTATTCTCTCGGTGAAATTGCTGAAGAGTACGAGGTTAGCCGTCAGGCTGTTTATGATAATATTAAACGTACAGAAGCAATGCTAGAAGAATATGAAGAAAAGCTGCTATTGCTGCAAAAATTTCAAGAGCGCAATAAACTGATTGCACAAATCAAGGAACTTTTAACTGAAGAAAATCCTTCAAAGCAAACAATCGGTGAAGCGATTGCAGAGCTTGAGAAATTAGATTAGGAGGCGGCATATATGGCATTTGAAGGTTTAGCCGACCGACTGCAGAATACGATTCAAAAAATCCGCGGCAAAGGAAAAATCGGGGAAGCTGACGTCAAAGAAATGATGCGTGATGTACGGCTTGCACTGCTTGAAGCCGACGTTAACTTTAAAGTAGTCAAAGAATTTGTCAAAAAAGTTAGCGAACGTGCTGTTGGGCAAGAAGTAATGAAAAGCTTAACACCCGGTCAGCAAGTCATTAAAGTGGTTAAAGAGGAACTGACAGAGCTTATGGGCGGAGAGCAAAGCAAAATTGCTGTTGCAAACCGGCCGCCAACCGTGATTATGATGGTAGGTCTGCAGGGTGCCGGTAAAACAACCACTACTGGAAAATTGGCGAATCTTTTGCGCAAAAAGTATAACAGGAATCCAATGCTTGTTGCAGCAGACATTTACCGTCCAGCAGCAATTAAGCAGCTGGAAACGCTAGGCAAACAGTTAAGTATGCCTGTTTTCTCATTGGGAGATCAAGTGAGCCCTGTTGAAATTGCCAAACAGGCAATAGCTAAGGCAAAAGAAGATCATCATGACTATGTGCTCATTGATACGGCAGGCCGTCTGCATGTCGATGAAGCATTAATGGATGAGCTTACGCAAATAAAAGAACTGACGAAACCGGATGAAATTTTCCTTGTCGTGGACGCAATGACTGGTCAGGATGCTGTTAATGTTGCATCAAGCTTTAATGAGCTGCTTGGCTTAACGGGCGTCGTTTTAACAAAGCTCGATGGAGACACGCGAGGCGGGGCTGCACTTTCGATTCGATCCGTTACCAATACACCGATTAAGTTTGTTGGTTTAGGGGAAAAGCTGGATGCTTTGGAGGCTTTCCACCCTGAGCGGATGGCATCCCGTATTTTAGGTATGGGCGATGTGCTTACCTTGATTGAAAAGGCGCAGGCAAATGTTGATGAGGAAAAAGCAAAAGAGCTGGAAAAGAAAATGCGCAGTGCATCATTTACACTCGATGATTTTCTTGAACAGCTTGGACAGGTCCGCAATATGGGACCTCTCGATGATCTTCTGAAAATGATGCCTGGAGCCGGCAAGATTAAGGGATTAGACAAAATGAAAATCGATGAGAAGCAAATCACGCATGTTGAGGCGATTATTCAATCGATGACAAAAGCAGAGAAAGAGCATCCTGAAACAATCAACGCGAGCAGACGCAAGCGGATTGCGAAGGGAAGCGGCAGAACTGTGCCTGAAGTAAATCGTTTATTGAAACAGTTTGATGAAATGAAAAAGATGATGAAACAGATGACAGGAATGCAGCAAAAAGGCAAGAAAAAAGGCGGCTTTAAGCTTCCATTTAAGCCTTTTTAACGTGAAAAAACAGCTTTTTTAGCTATGTAAAGAAAAAACACTTTACAAACCAATTAGAACTTGATATTATACTATCTTGTGTGAAACTATTCGGAGGTGCTTATTAAAATGGCAGTAAAAATTCGCTTAAAACGTATGGGAGCAAAAAAATCTCCTTTTTATCGTATTGTAGTAGCAGATTCTCGTTCTCCTCGTGATGGACGTTTTATTGAAACAGTAGGAACTTACAATCCAGTTGCAGAGCCTGCAATCGTTGATATCAACGAAGAGCTAGCGCTTAAATGGCTTCAAACTGGTGCTAAGCCATCTGACACAGTACGTAACTTATTCTCTAAAGAAGGCATTATGGAAAAATTCCATAACGCTAAGCACGGCAAGTAATTTGTTGCAAGATGAAAGAGCTGATCGAAACAATCGTTAAACCCCTTGTTGATTTTCCGGATGAAGTTCAAGTAGATGTTCTTGAAGAAGACAACAGAATAACCTACCAGCTTTCAGTCAACAGAAATGACATGGGCAAAGTCATCGGAAAGCAAGGGCGGGTTGCAAAAGCAATTCGAACTGTTGTATACGCAGCAGCATCATCACAGCAAAAGAAAATCTACTTAGAGATAACAGAATAACAATAGATAAGCTGCATCGGCTTGCTTTGCCCCTCGGGGTGGCTAGCCAGTGAAGCGAGGCTAGAGAATGAGAAAAAAGGAGGGGAAACCCTCCTTTTTTCTTATAGAGTTTCTGTTTTACTTACAAAACAAATTAAATAGCTTTAAAGGTGAAAGTTCTGGCACAGTTGCTGAATTCGACTAAATAGAAGTGCAGCTAAGTCTCTGTCTCGCTTTTCTAGTCTTTCCCAATCGACAGGTTTCCTTTAAATTCAGTTATAATAAAAATAGCGAGTTTGACTAGGAGGCGATGATCACATTGAAGCTCATACAGACGGTGACTATAAAACAAGTGCTCACGGAAACGACAAAAAAACAGCTGGAAACAGAATATGATACAGAACGCCAGCAGCTGCTAAAAGAAATCGACCAGCTTCATTTTGAAATGAAAAAGCTGGAAAAAACAAAAAAATATCAGGTCGGCAGTTTGCGAAATCAGTTTGAGAAGGAAATTCAAAAACGGGCTGAAAAAGAAAAACTGCTTGATTTTCAAATACAGCAATTACATATGCTACCTTTAGGCAGTGAAATAAAGTCAGACGAAGTACAAGCGCTCTTGGAGATAAAAGAAGGCGATCGCTGGGATTCGTTCCAGGAAAAGAAATACATTATCATCAAGGACGGGATTGTAGATGAAATTCGCTAGAGGTGATCAAAATGCAAAAATACTATAATGTAGGAAAAATTGTTAATACTCATGGAATTAAAGGAGAAGTAAGGGTTATATCAAAAACGGACTTTGCAGATGAACGATATAAGCCAGGCAATAGTCTTACCCTTTTTATGCCTGAAGCCAAAGAACCGATTGAGCTAACTATAAAATCACATCGAAAACACAAGAATTTTGACCTTTTAACATTTGACGGGTATGAAAATATTAATGAAATTGAAAAAATGAAAGGCGGCATTCTGAAGGTTTCTGAAGATCAGCTTGGTGCTTTAGAGGATAACGAATTCTATTACCATGAAATTATTGGCTGTGAAGTGAAAACAACAAGCGGTGAAGAGATTGGAAAAATTAAAGAGATCCTTTCTCCTGGAGCAAATGATGTATGGGTTATTAAAGGAAAAGGCGGTAAAGAACTTTTAATCCCCTATATCGAGGATGTTGTGAAAAGTGTAGACGTAAAAACGAAGCAAATCGTTATAGAGCCGATGGAAGGGCTGCTTTCATAATGAAGATTGATGTTTTAACGCTTTTTCCAGAAATGTTTGAAGGTGTTTTTGGTCATTCAATATTAAAAAAAGCAGCGGAACAGAAAGCTGCACAATACAACGTAGTCAACTTTAGAGACTACGCTGATAATAAACATAAAACAGTAGACGATTATCCTTACGGCGGGGGAGCGGGCATGGTTTTAAAGCCGCAGCCGATCTTTGACGCGGTGGAGGCTGTGAAATCTTCTAGTGAAGCCAAGCCTAGAGTGGTCCTATTATGTCCGCAGGGTGAACGGTATAATCAAAAGAAAGCGGAAGAATTGGCTGCTGAAGAGCATTTGATTTTTATCTGCGGTCATTATGAAGGCTATGATGAGCGCATTCGAGAGCATATTGTTACAGACGAAATTTCAATCGGTGATTTTGTTCTAACAGGCGGCGAGCTTGGGGCTATGGTGATCATTGATAGCGTTGTTAGACTTCTTCCGGGTGTCTTGGGCAATCAGGAATCTCATCAGAAGGATTCATTCAGCACAGGAATGCTTGAGCATCCACACTATACAAGACCAGCAGATTTCAGAGGTTTAAAAGTCCCTGACGTTTTAGTATCAGGCAATCACGCCCATATTGAGGAATGGAGAGTAAAGCAGTCTTTGAAAAGGACATATACAAGAAGACCTGATTTGCTTGAAGACCTTGAATTGTCGGAAACGCATAAAAAATGGCTGAATGAAATAAAAAAAGAGGATAAATAGCATTGAACTTGCTTTGTAAATATGCTATGATAATTTTTGTGACTTAGGCTGAACAAGTTTTAGCAGAGGTCTTATAACGATGTTCCGCTGCAAATAGAAATGTTGTGCATGAGCGTCTGTTCGAGAGGAGTTGAAAACGATGCAAAAATTAATCGAAGAAATCACAAAAGAACAACTTCGTTCTGACCTTCCTGCATTCCGTCCTGGTGATACTGTACGTGTACACGTTAGTATTGTTGAGGGAACTCGTGAGCGTGTTCAGGTATACGAAGGTGTTGTGATTAAGCGTCGTGGTGGCGGAATCAGTGAAACTTTCACAGTTCGTAAGATCTCTTATGGTGTAGGCGTTGAGCGTACATTCCCTGTTCATACACCAAAGATCGCGAAGCTTGAAGTGATCCGTCGCGGTAAAGTTCGCCGTGCTAAGCTTTACTACTTGCGTAACCTTCGCGGTAAAAAAGCTCGTATTAAAGAAATCCGATAATGTTAAAATGCTAAAGGAGCTTGATTATCAAGCTCCTTTTTCAATAGAAAAACTTTATGGTAACTAGGCTGAGCAAACGCCTTCCGCTTTTCTTTGATCCAGCTGCAGTGGCTAGCCCCTCGAGGTCTTAAGCCAATCCGTCTAAGAGGTTAAAGAACAACCTCTCAGCCGGCTCGTCTTAAGCTTGTCGGGGCTGAGCAAGCCACTTCCGCTTTTCATTGATCCAGCTGCAGGCGTTAGGGACTCGAGGTCTTAAGTCAATCTGTCCTAAAGGTTAAAAAACAACCTTTACGCCATCTTGCCTTAAGCTTGTCGTCCCTGAGCAAACGCCTTCCGCTTTTCTTGATAATATTACATAAATGTTAAATAATATAAATATAGGCTTCCCATCGTGTGTATGTGGAGAAACAGTTGTACAATAAGTTGAGGATATTATTTGTACTTATTTTAGACAGGAACTTTTTGAAAGATGGTGGGAATATGGCGAAAAAGAAAAATGAATTATGGGAATGGACGAAGGCTTTATTAATTGCGGTTGTTTTAGCGGCAGTAATCCGCTATTTTTTATTTGCGCCCATCGTAGTAGATGGTTTGTCTATGATGCCGACTTTGCATGATCAGGACCGGATGATTGTAAATAAATTTAGCTATACAATTGGAGAACCTGACCGTTTTGATATTATCGTTTTCCACGCACCAGAAAATAAAGATTATATCAAGCGTGTAATTGGCCTGCCAGGCGACACAGTGGAGTATAGGGATGATACCCTTTATGTGAACGGAGAAGCCTATGAGGAGCCATATTTGGACGAATACAGGGCCAAGGTCATTGATGGACCGTTAACAGAGCCTTTTACCCTTGAGGACAAAATTGGGGAGACAACAGTACCGGAAGGCCATTTATTTGTCATGGGGGATAACAGGAGATTCAGCAAAGACAGCAGACATATAGGGGCTGTGCCAATGGAAGAAGTGCTCGGAAAAGCGAGTGTCATTTATTGGCCGATTGAAGATGTACGTTTAGTGAATTAACACCAAGAGGAAGATAGCTTAAAAGAAAGAGGTGAACACATTGACGATTCAATGGTTTCCCGGCCATATGGCAAAAGCGCGCAGACAAGTAACAGAAAAGCTTAAATTAGTAGACATTATTTTTGAACTTGTTGATGCCCGTATCCCTTATTCATCACGAAATCCGATGATTGATGAAATCATCCAGCATAAACCGCGGCTTGTTTTATTAAACAAAGCGGATATGGCAGATCCTCATGCAACAAAGCAGTGGATTGAATATTTTAAAGGCAAAGGCATTAAGGCAATTGCGATCAATTCACAGGCTGGGCAAGGGATGAAGGATATTTCAGCCGCAGCACAAGAGGCACTTCAGGAAAAATTTGACCGCTTAAAAGCAAAAGGTGTAAAACCTCGTGCTATCCGCGCAATGATCGTTGGCATTCCGAACGCCGGAAAATCGACGCTCATTAATCGGCTTGCTAAAAAAAATATTGCAAAGACAGGAAATACACCTGGTGTCACGAAGGCACAGCAGTGGATTAAGGTAGGAAAAGAGCTGGAACTGCTTGATACTCCAGGGATACTATGGCCAAAATTTGAAGATCAAAACGTAGGCTTAAAGCTGGCGCTGACTGGTGCTATTAAAGACACCATTTTAAACCTTCAGGATGTAACGATTTATGCATTGCGCTTCTTTACTGAAAAATATCCTTCAAAGCTGAAAGACCGCTTCAGCCTTGAAGAAATCCCAGAAGATATTGTAGAGCTTTTCGATGAAATTGGAAAGCGCAGAGGCTGTCTGATGGGCGGAGGCGCTGTTGACTATGACAAAGTGACCGAACTTGTCATTCGGGAGTTTCGTTCCGAAAAATTTGGGAAAATCACTCTAGAGTGGCCGTCCGAATTAAATCAAGAAGCTGAATAAAGCAAATTAGGTCTTCTGACAAAGAAGGCCTTTATTTTTTGCCGTACAAACCGATAAAAAACGAAAGAGCTTTAAAAGGAGCAGCAGAATGAAACAAAGTATTGCAGAAATTAAAAATAGGCTTATAAACGTTCAGGATGAGAACGATCCATACCTAAAGCAGCTCTCAGCGGATGAACGCAAGGGAGTTCAGTCCTTAATCAGTGCATGGCATAAAAGAAGAGCGCTGGAAAAGAAAGAGCACGACAAATTTAAAGAGATGACCTATTTTGAAGAAAAATATCATAATCAGGGATATGAGCTGATCGCAGGCGTTGATGAAGTAGGAAGAGGGCCGCTTGCTGGGCCAGTTGTAGCGGCAGCGGTCATTTTGCCTGCAGATTTCTATCTCCCTGGTATTGATGATTCAAAAAAGCTTAACGAGCAAAAAAGACTAAGCTTCTTTCATACGATTATGGAACAAGCTGAAGCGGTCAGTATTGGCGTTATAGAGGTAGAAGAAATAGATATGATTAATATATATGAAGCGTCAAAAAAA
Source organism: Bacillus mesophilum (assembly GCF_008923265.1). Taxonomy (NCBI): domain Bacteria; kingdom Bacillati; phylum Bacillota; class Bacilli; order Caryophanales; family Bacillaceae; genus Bacillus; species Bacillus mesophilum. The sequence goes on from NZ_WBOT01000001.1 coordinate 436,312, forward strand.
GCGATGATAACCGCTGTAGCCACTTTAAAGACACAGCCGGATTTTCTCCTGATTGATGCCGTGAAATTGGATGTTCCCTATCCATATGAGGCTATAATTAAAGGTGATGGCAGATCTATTTCGATTGCGGCTGCATCCATTGTGGCAAAAGTAACGAGAGACAATATGATGAAAGCTTTAGACGAAAAACATCCCGGCTACGGCTTTGCAAGCAATATGGGGTATGGAACAAAGGAACATTTACAAGGGATTGAATCACATGGTGTTTTACATATTCATCGAAAAAGCTTTGCACCGATCAAGGAATATTTAGCAAAAAGCAGATAAGAGGGTGAACATAATGGGGCAGATGGGGATCGCGAGCCTTTTTATGAAGAATGATCATAACATTACTAATAAAACAGCACAGTTTAGACCCGGTCAGATTGTAAGTGGGAAAATCATTAAGCATTATCCAAACCAGACAGCAGAAGTGCAAATTGGCGGTCAAAAGGTTATCGCACAGCTGGAAACTCCGCTTGCAGCTAATGAGCGCTATTGGTTTCAGGTACAAAATGGGGAAGGTACCGTGCATTTGAAAGTTCTTGAAGGCCAAGGCCTAAATGGCAAAATGCCAACTGCTACCCCGGAGAGCCTCTTACAGCAGTTTCAGCTGCCTGCTACTAAAAATCATCTTGCTCTGCTTCAATTCTTTACTAAAGAGCAGCTTCCTCTGACGGCTGAAACCTTCAAGCAGGTTGCAGAGTGGCTAAAAAACAGCGAACCTTCCGGCAGCGGGCTGCAGGCAATAAAAGAAATGTTTACTCGGCAGCTGCCGTTTACAAAGCAAGTGTTTTCATCCTTGCAATCTGTTTTCGAACAAGAGTCATTATCGTCATTGCTGCAAAATTTGCAAAAAGAGCTGTCTCAGACTCCGGCAACAAGGGGCAATGCGCAGCTGACAACTTCTTTACAACAATTGACAGAATCCTTTCAGGAAAAGGCTGGGAAAGAGCTTATATCGCAAGTGTTAAAGCAATGGCTGACAGCTCCCGATCCCACCAGAGCAACGGCAGCTTTTAAACAGCTTCAAGCACTTGGTGTACTGCCTGAGAACAGTAATGAGCAAAATAGTTTAAAAACAGTTATCCGGACAATCTCTGAGCAGCTGCCTGCAGGAAAAGCAGAGATCACATCGGTATTAAGCGACATAGTAAGAAGTAATCAACCTTCAGATCGGCATCATTTTATTATGAATTTGACGAAATTGCAGGCGTTGATGCAAGAGCAAGGTCCCCAGCAGGAAGCACGCCAGAACCTGCTAAATGGAGTTAGATCAAATGCAATACAGCTGCCAATAGAAGCGGGAGCACTTCACAAGATGATTCAGCCTGCTTTGCAGCATGTTTTAACTGATGTACAGGACTTGGGAAGTATCCTAAACCAAAATCAGCAGCTGAATAATAGTATGATTCGAGCAGGACAATTGCTGTTTGACAGAGAACAAATTTCACTAATGAACAATCTTCAGGAACCTTCTGTGCCGGCAGAAGAACCTGCTCTTATTAGAGATCAGATGAAAAGTATAGTGAAACTTTTAGGTTTTTCACATGAACATGACGCACTGCAGGTGATCAAAAACCCTGATCATGAGGGTGTGAAAAACTTGGATTCTATTAAATCCCTTCTGCTGAGCAATTTGCGTGAGGATTTTTCCCCGGCATTGAAGGACGCAGCTGATAAGGTAATTCATAGAATTACAGGTCTTCAGCTGCTTTCACAAGAAGTAGGGCCAATACAGCAATATGTTTACCAAATCCCTTTTTCTTTTTTAGGGAAAACGAATGATGTGACCATGCAGTGGAGCGGGAGAAAAACAACTGAAGGAAAAATTGATCCGGATCATTGCCGTATCCTTTTTTATTTGAATCTTGATTCGTTAAAAGAGACAGTTGTAGATCTGCATGTGCAGGCAAGGGTTATTAACATGACTATAATCAATGATACACCGGATCTTAAGTCGGTAGTTCAGCCTTTTATTCCAATGTTAAAAGAGCGCCTGTTGGGGCATGACTATAAACTTTCTGCTCTTGAGTTCAAAACGAGTATAGATAATAAACAGCAGCCTGTCCAAACATCTTTTCTATCAAAAAATCAGCCTAAATTCAGCGGATTGGATATAAGAATATGAAAAACGAACATGAACGCAAAACAGCCATTGCGCTCTCGTATGATCAAAATAGCGAAAGTGCTCCAAAAATTAGGGCGAAAGGCAGCGGCTACATTGCCGAAAATATTCTCGAAAAAGCGCGGGAAAACGATATCCCGATTCAGCAGGACTCCTCACTAGTAGAACTGCTTGGAAACTTAAATATTAATGAAAACATTCCTGAAGATCTTTATCAGGCAGTAGCCGAAGTATTTGCATTTATCTATCGTTCAGACAAAGCAGCCGGGAAAAAGAGCAGGGGTTTTTAATTTTTAAACTTAAGTTAAGCTCAAACAATTGGCAGTTATATTTGCCTCATTGTTTGGGGTTTTCTTTTGTCTCGGATTAAAATGTTTTAGGCTGCCGAAATGCATAAACAATCCCTCGATTTATAAGAAATGCAAAAAAGTTTTTCAAGATGGTTGGCTATTTCCACAAAAAAGCATGAAGACTGAAGCGAAATAAAAGAATCGATAATATCTAAAGAGACTGAATAATCTTATTCTACTAAAATATTGCAAATTTCTTTGCACAAGCTAAACGATGATTTTTAAAGGGAAAAAGTCTTTTGTGCATTAAAATTGTAAAGAATTTAAATATTTCATCTATAATGCTAGACAAGGCTAGTGTCATTTTATAAAATGAAAGCGCAGTCTAATTTTGAAGAGCTTGATAGGAGGATGGGAAATGAATATACATGAGTATCAAGGTAAAGAAGTCCTCAGACAATACGGGGTAGCAGTTCCAAATGGAAAGGTTGCTTTTACGGTTGAGGAAGCTGTTGAAGCAGCAAAAGAACTTGGCACAGACGTTTGTGTGGTAAAAGCACAAATCCATGCTGGCGGAAGGGGTAAAGCCGGCGGTGTTAAGGTAGCGAAAAACCTTGACGAAGTCCGTACATATGCATCTGAAATTTTAGGGAAAACACTTGTTACACATCAGACAGGTCCTGAAGGTAAAGAAGTAAAACGCTTACTAATTGAAGAAGGCTGCGATATTCAAAAGGAATATTATGTAGGTCTTGTTTTAGACCGCGCAACTTCTCGTGTAACACTTATGGCATCAGAAGAGGGCGGCACTGAGATTGAAGAAGTAGCAGAAGAGACTCCTGAAAAAATCTTCAAAGAAGAAATTGATCCGGTTGTAGGCTTAACAGCTTACCAAGCGCGCAGAATTGCTTTTAATATTAATATTCCTGCTAAGCTTGTAAACCAGGCTGTTAAATTTATGATGGGCTTATATAGTGCTTATGTTGATAAAGATTGTTCAATTGCTGAAATCAACCCGCTTGTTGTAACAGGTGACGGAAAAGTAATGGCACTTGATGCGAAACTTAATTTTGATTCAAATGCCTTATATCGTCAAAAGGCAATTGTAGATTTCAGAGATTTAGAAGAAGAAGATGCAAAAGAAATTGAAGCATCAAAATACGATTTAAGCTACATTTCCTTAGATGGAAATATTGGCTGCATGGTTAACGGAGCCGGCCTTGCGATGGCAACGATGGATATTGTTAAACATTACGGCGGCGATCCGGCAAACTTCCTGGACGTTGGGGGCGGCGCAACAGCTGAAAAGGTAACAGAAGCATTTAAAATCATCCTTTCTGATCAAAATGTAAAAGGAATCTTTGTCAACATTTTCGGCGGAATTATGAAATGTGACATTATCGCAACAGGTGTAGTGGAAGCTGCAAAACAAGTTGGTTTATCCGTACCTCTAGTAGTCCGCCTAGAAGGAACAAACGTAGAGCTTGGCAAGAAAATTCTTGCAGAATCAGATATTGATATAATCGCAGCCGACTCCATGGCTGACGGAGCACAAAAAATCGTTTCCCTAGTCGGATAAAGTGATAATGCTGCTTTCTAAAAAGAATGTTATTAAACTTAGTTTAAGTAGTATTTTTTAAGTATATGCTGGTCGATTGAAACGGAAGGGTACGAGACTCCTGCGGGAGAAGTGAGAATGGTGAGACCCCGCAGACGCGTTAGCGTCGAGGAGGCTCAGCGCTCACCCGCGGAAAGCGAGTACCCTGGAGTGGAAATCAGTCTTATATATTTTGAAAAATAGTAATTTAAGAAAGCGAGCGAACAACACTTATACACTATTAAAATGTGATAAAAGATAACCCGGAAAACAGGAAGGAGAATTAACGTGAGCGTTTTTATCAATAAAGATACAAAAGTAATCGTTCAAGGAATCACAGGCTCAACAGCCCTTTTCCATACAAAACAAATGCTTGAATACGGTACAAAAATTGTCGGCGGTGTTACTCCTGGTAAAGGTGGAACTGAGGTCGAAGGAGTACCTGTATTCAACACAGTAAGTGAAGCAGTGGAAGCAACTGGTGCAAATGCATCTGTTATCTATGTTCCGGCTCCTTTTGCAGCAGATGCAATTCTTGAAGCAGTTGATGCTAAACTCGATCTTGCTATTTGTATTACAGAACATATTCCTGTCCTGGATATGGTGAAAGTTAAACGCTATATGGAAGGAAAGAAAACACGTTTAGTTGGACCAAACTGCCCAGGTGTTATTACTCCTGATGAATGTAAGATCGGCATCATGCCTGGCTATATTCATACAAAGGGCCATGTTGGTGTTGTATCCCGTTCTGGTACTTTAACATATGAAGCGGTACATCAGCTAACACAAGCAGGAATTGGCCAGTCTACAGCTGTAGGTATCGGCGGGGACCCTGTTAATGGAACAAACTTTATCGACGTGTTAAAAGCGTTCAATGAAGATCCTGAAACAAAAGCGGTTATCATGATTGGTGAAATCGGCGGTACTGCTGAAGAAGAAGCTGCTGAATGGGTAAAAGCCAATATGACAAAACCTGTTGTTGGCTTTATTGGCGGCCGTACTGCACCACCAGGAAAAAGAATGGGCCATGCTGGCGCGATTATTTCTGGCGGAAAAGGAACAGCTGATGAAAAGATCCGTGTTATGAATGAGTGCGGTATTGAAGTAGCAGACACTCCTTCAGTAATGGGTGAAACTTTAATTAAAGTATTAAGAGAAAAAGGTCTTTACGAACAATGTAAGACACATTAATAATATGGCAATAGGAAATAGTCCTCCAAAATCATGGAGGACTATTTCTGCATCATAAAAAAATAGCAGGAGGCTTACAATGGACGAATTCACAAGAAGATTAACCCATCTGCAGCAATGCAGAGGCATAGGCTGGAAGACTATTTATCATATATTAAAAGTAAACCCTACATTATCAGATCTTTATGAACAGAATTTCCTGCAACATTTCTCTTCTCTTTTTAAATCCCCTCAATTATTCAACACTGCTTTATTTGACCTTCACACAGATGCGAACCTTGAAAAAATTTCTCTCTATGACCAACATCAAATAAATCTGATTACAATAGCAGATCAATGTTATCCTCAAAGATTAAAGGAAACATTTCAGCCGCCATGGGTACTATATGCTAAAGGTAATATAACTTTGTTAAATCATAATGATTGCCTTGCTGTGGTGGGGTCAAGGGAAGCGACCCCCTATGGTCAAAAAGCAATAAAATGTTTATTTCCTAAACTAATTTCTGAAAAAGTTGTGATTGTCAGTGGATTAGCAGCAGGAATTGATACCATCGCACACGAAACAGCTATTAAAGAAGGCGGACAAACAATTGCCATCATAGCAGGTGGATTTTTTAATATTTACCCAAAAGAGAATACGGCCTTGGCAGAGCATATAATGAAAGACCATCTCTTGCTCTCTGAGTATGCTCCTGATTCTAAGCCGGCCAGATGGCAATTCCCGCAAAGGAATCGAATAATCAGCGGGATATCCAGAGCTACACTTGTTGTACAGGCAAAGAGAAGAAGCGGTTCTCTCATCACCGCAAGTACCGCGCTTAACGAAGGAAGAGATGTTTTCGCCATTCCTGGAGATATAACCGATCCCGCTTATGAGGGAACAAATGAGATTATTCAAAAAGGTGCAAAGCTCATTATCAGAGCGGAGGACATTCTAGAAGAGTTAAAATACAATTGAATTTCTGTAATTCTCAAATATTTCTTGTATGGATTTTATTCTTTCAAAAAGTGAGAAAAAAGCTTTTTTATAAATAAAAACAACCAAAAATAAAGGAATTTGTGTAAAAAGCTTGAATTTCTATAAAAACTGTTATACATTTTGCAACAGATGTTTGTCACCGATTTCATAAAAAATAAAAACGATTATGATGGATAATAGGTTGAAAAATGGTAGATATTCTGATGAAATGAGGACTCATCAGCTTAAGCACAACCCTATTTAAATTTGACAAAGCTGAATAATATGATAAATAATATGAATATTTCCTGTAGATTAGTAAAAATAGCAAGCTAAAATAAATTCAAAAAAATGAATAATAAGGGAATCATGACAATAATGAAAAAAATCAACCCTCTTAAGGAGGACAATAGATGTCTGAGTTTTTAGTAATAGTGGAATCACCAGCAAAAGCAAAAACGATCGAGCGTTATCTCGGTAAAAAATATAAAGTAAAAGCGTCGATGGGCCATATCAGAGACTTGCCTAAGAGCCAAATGGGCGTAGATGTAGAAAATAATTTTGAGCCCAAATATATCACCATTCGAGGCAAAGGCCCAGTCCTAAAAGAATTGAAAACAGCAGCTAAAAAGGCTAAGAAAATTTATCTCGCAGCTGACCCGGATCGTGAAGGAGAAGCAATTGCCTGGCATTTAGCACATAGTCTTGATATTGATATAGCTTCAGATTGCAGAGTTGTCTTTAATGAAATTACAAAGGATGCAATCAAAGAATCATTTAAACATCCGCGTGCCATTAATATGGACTTGGTTGACGCACAGCAAGCGAGAAGAATGTTAGATAGACTTGTAGGCTACAATATTAGCCCGCTCCTTTGGAAAAAGGTAAAGAAAGGGCTAAGTGCAGGAAGGGTTCAATCTGTTGCTGTAAGATTAATTATTGACCGTGAAAAAGAAATCAAGGATTTCATTCCAGAAGAATATTGGTCAATTGATGGAGAATTCCTTAAAGGAAAAACAGCTTTTGAGGCTTCCTTTTACGGAGTAGATGGGAAAAAGGTTGAATTAGGTTCAGAGGCATCTGTAAAGGATGTTCTCAAAAAGATGAAGGGTAACAGCTTTACCGTCACTTCTGTTACAAAAAAAGAGAGAAAAAGAAATGCAGCTGTTCCTTTTACAACTTCCTCTCTTCAGCAGGAAGCGGCACGCAAATTAAACTTCCGTGCAAAAAAGACCATGATGCTTGCGCAGCAGCTGTATGAAGGAATAGACTTGGGCAAAGAAGGAACAGTTGGTCTAATCACATATATGAGAACAGACTCAACTAGAATATCTGAGATTGCTCAAACCGAAGCGGCAAATTATATTGAACAAACCTTCGGAAAAGAATATCTATCACTTGATAAAAAGAAAGAAAAGAAAAACGCAAATACACAGGATGCCCATGAAGCGATAAGACCGACCAGCACATTAAAGGAACCATCCAGTATGAAGGACTTCTTATCACGTGATCAGCTTCGTCTGTACAGACTGATTTGGGAACGTTTTGTTGCAAGTCAAATGGCTCCTGCTATTATGGATACAATGAGTGTTGACTTAAATAATGGTCCAGTCATTTTTAGAGCGACAGGATCAAAAGTGAAATTTCAAGGTTTTATGAAGGTATATGTTGAGGGATCTGATGATCAGTCAGAAGAGAAGAATAATATGCTGCCAAATCTCCAAGAAGGAGACGAGGTTCTAAAAAAAGAAATTGAACCAAAACAGCATTTTACACAGCCGCCGCCAAGGTATACAGAGGCAAGACTCGTAAGAACAATGGAAGAACTGGGAATTGGCCGTCCATCTACATTCGCTCCAACTTTGGACACGATTCAAAAACGCGGTTATGTTTCATTGGATAATAAGCGTTTTATCCCTACTGAACTTGGTGAGATTGTACTTGAACTTATTCTCGAGTTTTTCCCTGACATCCTGGATGTTGAGTTTACAGCCAAAATGGAACAGGATCTTGATTACATTGAAGAAGGCAAAGTAAACTGGGTAAAAATTATTGATGATTTTTACGGTGATTTTGAAAAACACCTAGAGGTAGCAGAAAAGGAAATGCAATCTGTTGAGATCAAAGATGAACCTGCCGGTGAAGATTGCGAGATGTGCGGGAGCCCAATGGTATTTAAAATGGGCAGGTACGGAAAATTTATGGCGTGCAGCAATTTCCCAGACTGCCGAAACACAAAACCAATTGTTAAAGAAATTGGTGTAAAGTGCCCTAAATGTAAGGAAGGCAATATAATAGAAAGAAAAAGTAAAAAGAAACGGATTTTCTATGGTTGTGACCGTTTTCCAGAGTGTGACTTTATTTCGTGGGATAAGCCGCTTGCGCGCAGCTGTCCAAAATGTGATAACACTCTCGTGGAAAAGAAGCTTAAAAAAGGCGTGCAAGTACAATGTGTGGAATGTGATTATAAAGAAGAACCACAAAAGTAAGAGCAGGCAAACGCCTGCTCTTTTCAATTTTTTAGGAGGCTGGAGAGTCCATATTATCCTTGTTGGGGAGATTATTTGAAAAAAGAGTGCTCTTGCTTTCCTTTTTTCTTATCGTGTTGTACAATGCAGATTGGATATTTAACATTATCCTGTTGAAAAAGAATATTAATCGCATTTTATAGCAAAAATGAGCGTATCCTGCCAAAATGAAACTTAAGGACGATGTTAATCGTATACTATTCGTAAGGACGCTAAATCCAAGTCAAATTCAAAGGTTTACAGTAATTATTCCTTACATGATGATTCATTAGAACGTTCTATGACCACTTTGTGCGCTTTACCGCTTTAAAGTGGTATAAGTTCAACTTATTAAGAAGTTATAAACCATTAGCATGATTGTACATACTGGAGGAATTGAAATTGGAAAATAGAATTGTGAATGTAGTCGGCGCTGGTTTGGCTGGCAGTGAAGCAGCTTGGCAAATTGCAAACCGCGGAATCCAAGTTCGCTTATATGAAATGAGACCGGTTAAACAGACACCTGCTCACCATACAGATAAATTTGCAGAATTAGTATGCAGCAACTCGCTGCGTGCGAACAATTTAACCAATGCAGTAGGTGTTTTAAAGGAAGAAATGAGAAATCTAAACTCTGTGATCATAAACTCTGCAGATCAAAGTGCAGTTCCAGCTGGGGGAGCACTTGCAGTTGACCGCCATGACTTTGCTGCCCGTGTTACAGAGCAAGTGAAGAATCATCCAAATGTAACGGTCATTCAGGAAGAGGTAACCGAGATTCCAGAAGGTCTTACCGTGATCGCAACTGGCCCGCTGACGAGTCCTGCTTTATCAGAAAAGCTAAAGCAGCTTTCCGGTGAAGAGTACTTATACTTTTATGATGCTGCAGCACCGATTATTGAGAAAGACTCAATCAATATGGACAAGGTGTACTTAAAATCCCGTTACGATAAAGGAGAGGCAGCATATTTAAATTGCCCAATGACTGAAGAGGAATTTGAAACGTTTTATCAGGCATTAGTATCTGCAGAAACGGTTCCTTTAAAAGAATTTGAAAAGGAAATCTTTTTTGAAGGGTGTATGCCGATCGAAGTAATGGCAGGCCGCGGTAAAAAGACAATGCTATTTGGTCCAATGAAGCCGGTTGGGTTAGAGGATCCTAAAACAGGAAAACGTCCGTTTGCAGTCGTACAGCTTCGCCAGGATGATGCAGCGGGAACTTTATATAATATTGTAGGTTTCCAAACGCATTTAAAATGGGGTCCGCAGAAAGAAGTTATTCGTTTAATACCAGGTTTGGAAAACGCTGAAATTGTACGTTATGGCGTGATGCACAGAAACACATTTATTAATTCTCCTAAAGTTCTGCGCGCAACATACCAATTCCAGAATCGTTCTGACCTGTTCTTTGCGGGTCAAATGACGGGAGTGGAAGGATATGTTGAATCAGCAGCTAGCGGACTAGTAGCTGGCATCAACGCTGCAAGAATTGTTGAAGGGAAAGAGCCGCTTGAATTCCCGCACGAGACAGCGATTGGCAGCATGGCACGTTATATCACAACTGCTAATTCGAAAAACTTCCAGCCAATGAATGCAAACTTTGGGTTATTCCCGGATCTGCCAGTGAAAATTAAAGGAAAAAGTGAAAGAAATGAACAGCATGCAAATAGAGCATTACAAACAATTCAGAACTTTGTGAAAAATTTGTAAAGTTTCTTGCAAGAGCTGCTGATGTGTGATACTATTTAGTAGCTCTTGCGAGGTGATTTGTTTGAATGTAAACGTTTCTTTAGATCTATTTATTGAATATTTACAAATCGAAAAAAATTATTCCCAGTATACCATCGAGCATTATCAGTATGATATTCGAGAATTTTTTTTGTTCATGTCTGAACAAGGAATTGAATCAGCGAGCCAAGTTCAATATAGTGACGTGAGAATTTTTTTAACAGACCTCTACAATAAGAAGCTGAAAAGAAAATCAGTAGCAAGGAAAATTTCATGCCTACGCAGCTTTTTTAAGTTTCTGGTGAGGGAAAAAATCATCACAGAAAATCCCTTTTCACTTGTGTCTATTCCTAAAAGTGAAAAAAGGCTGCCACAGTTTTTTTACGAAGAAGAGCTCCAGGTATTATTCGAGGCCTGTGAAACAGACACAGCTTTAGGGCAGCGCAATAAAGCTCTGCTTGAGCTTCTTTATGCAACTGGCATGCGTGTAGGGGAATGTGCAAAGATCACATTGAAAGATTTAGATTTTCACATTTCTACGGTGCTTGTGCATGGGAAAGGAAGCAAGGACCGTTATATTCCATTTGGCAGCTTTGCTCATGAAGCATTGGAAGCATATATACATAATGGCAGAAAAGAATTGATGGGAAAAGGCGGAGAAGATGATCATCTGTTTTTGAATTATCGAGGGAAGGGTATCAGTGAAAGAGGGATCCGCAATGTCCTTGATAAATTGATCGAGAAATCGTCTCTAAATGGAAAGATTCACCCTCACATGCTGCGCCATACCTTTGCTACGCACCTAATGGCAAATGGGGCAGATATGCGGACCGTGCAAGAGCTATTAGGGCATGCTTTCTTATCTTCTACACAGGTTTATACACATGTAACAAATGAATATTTGCGAAATACCTACATGTCGCATCATCCTAGAGCTTAATTTTTGTCATAACTGTTTCGTTTTTTGGTTATTAATGAATATAGATCTTTTTAATGGGCGATTGCTCCCTATTAAATAAATGACTCTCCAAAAGGAGGAATTAGGATGTCTCAATTTCATGCAACAACAATCTTTGCTGTACAGCATAATGGTGAATGTGCCATGGCTGGTGATGGACAGGTTACATTCGGAAATGCTGTAGTAATGAAGCACACAGCAAAAAAGGTGAGAAAGCTTTTTAATGGAAAAGTGGTTGCCGGATTTGCTGGATCTGTTGCTGATGCATTTACATTATTTGAAAAGTTTGAAGGAAAGCTTGAAGAATATAATGGCAATCTGCAAAGAGCAGCTGTTGAGCTTGCAAAAGAGTGGAGAAGTGATCGAGTACTCCGAAAGCTTGAAGCAATGCTGATCGTAATGAATAAAGAAGGTTTATTACTTATTTCAGGCACAGGGGAAGTCATTGAACCGGATGACGGAATTTTAGCCATTGGTTCTGGAGGTAATTATGCGCTTTCAGCAGGCAGATCTTTAAAAAGATATGCAGGTGAGCATTTAACTGCAAAGGAAATTGCTAAAGCATCTCTTGAAACGGCTGCGGAAATTTGTGTGTATACAAACCATAATATCGTTGTAGAAGAATTATAGAGAGGAGTGCTCAAAATGGCAAAAGGAACAAATTTAACACCAAGGCAAATTGTTGATAAGCTGGATCAGTATATTATTGGGCAAAAAGACGCAAAGAAGGCAGTTGCTGTCGCTTTGCGCAATCGCTATCGCAGAGCATTGTTAGATGAGCAGCTCCGTGATGAAATCAGTCCGAAAAATATCTTAATGATCGGACCTACAGGAGTAGGTAAAACGGAAATTGCCAGACGGATGGCTAAATTAGTTGGCGCACCTTTCGTAAAAGTGGAAGCAACAAAGTTTACCGAAGTTGGTTATGTAGGCCGTGATGTTGAGTCAATGGTTAGAGATCTGGTTGAAACTTCTGTAAGGCTTGTCAAAGAGGAAAAGATGGCAAGTGTTAAAGAGCGTGCAGAAGAAAATGCTAATCGCAGACTTATATCTTTATTAGTGCCAAGCAGCAAGAAAAATACTTCCTATAAAAATCCGCTTGAGATGCTATTTGGCGGCGGAAATGAACAAACTGAACAGGAACAATCTAATAGTGAAGATATTTCCCTGCAAGAAAAAAGAAAAGTCATCAAGATGAAGCTGGAACTTGGCGAACTTGAAAACGAAATGATCACTGTGGAGGTTGAAGAACAGCAGCCTTCAATGTTTGATATGCTTCAAGGGTCAGGAATGGAGCAAATGGGCATGAATATGCAAGATGCATTAAGCGGATTTATGCCTAAGAAGAAAAAGAAGCGTAAGCTGACTGTAAGAGAAGCAAGAAAAGTCTTAACAAATGAGGAAGCTCAGAAGTTAATTGATATGGATGAGGTTGGCCAGGAAGCTGTGTTTAGAGCAGAGCAATCAGGGATCATCTTTATTGATGAAATCGATAAAATTGCCAGCAAAAATAACGGAGGTTCTTCGGCGGATGTATCACGTGAAGGTGTGCAAAGAGATATCCTGCCAGTTGTAGAGGGATCAACAGTAGTGACCAAATACGGCTCCGTGAAAACGGATCACGTACTATTCATGGCTGCAGGAGCATTTCACATTGCAAAGCCTTCTGACCTGATTCCAGAACTGCAGGGGCGCTTCCCAATCCGTGTTGAACTGACAAAGCTGACAGTTGACGATTTCTTTAAAATCCTTGTTGAGCCGGATAATGCGCTGATTAAACAATATCAAGCTTTATTGGAAACAGAAGGTATACAAATTGAATTTTCTGACGATGCTATTCGTAGGATTGCTCAATTTGCATTTGATGTGAATCAAAATACAGATAATATCGGTGCGAGACGACTTCACACCATTTTGGAAAAACTGCTTGAGGACTTATCCTTTGAAGCGCCGGAAGTCACTTTAGAAAAGATTACAATCACTCCTCAATACGTTGAAGAGAAACTTGGTGCCATTTCACGTAATAAGGACCTTAGCCAATTTATCCTGTAAGTCGTTTTTAAAGCAAAGAGTAAGGGTATTATGAAAACACTCCTGCATTAAAATAGGATTTAATGAAGAGTTTTTAGCTAGGCTTTTTCCAGCAATATGTACAAACATAGGTTCTTTAAGAAACTGTAAAATGTACCTGAAAACAGCCTCAAAATATGATAATTGTTAATTGTGTTAGCAAATAGGAGGAAGTAAGAATGGATTTATTATCAAAAACAAGAAAGATTAATGCAATGCTTCAAAAAGCTGCTGGGAAACCGGTTAATTTCAAAGAAATGGCTGAAACGCTAAGTGAAGTCATTGAAGCGAACATTTTCGTTGTTAGCCGCCGCGGTAAGCTATTAGGCTATGCAGCTAATCAGCAAATTGAAAATGAGCGTATGAAAAAAATGCTTGAAGAGCGTCAATTTCCTGAAGAATATACAAAAAACTTATTCAGCATTCAAGAAACTTCATCAAACTTAGACATCAATAGCGAGTATACAGCTTTCCCTGTGGAGAATAAAGATCTTTTCCGTGAAGGTTTAACGACTATTGTACCAATTATTGGCGGCGGGGAACGTCTTGGTACATTGATTTTGGCTCGTGTACAAGAACAATTTCATGATGATGATTTAATTTTAGCTGAATATGGTGCAACAGTTGTTGGAATGGAAATTCTTCGTGAAAAGGCTGAAGAAATTGAAGAAGAAGCTAGAAGCAAAGCGGTTGTTCAAATGGCAATCAGCTCACTGTCTTATAGTGAATTAGAGGCGATTGAGCACATCTTCGAAGAATTAAATGGAAATGAAGGATTACTTGTAGCATCTAAAATTGCTGACCGTGTCGGCATCACAAGATCTGTTATTGTTAACGCTTTGAGAAAACTTGAAAGTGCTGGTGTTATTGAGTCACGTTCATTAGGGATGAAGGGAACTTACATTAAAGTTCTTAATGATAAATTCTTATTCGAACTTGAAAAATTGAAGTCAAACTAAAACTTCAAAAAGTATCCAGTTGAACTGGATGCTTTTTTTTTATACTATCAAGTTTGTAGATCATACAGTTAAAAATAATGCACGATTCGAATCGGGAATTTCATAATTGAAAATCCAGCCCGGACTATAAGAAAGTTTTTACTTATTCTTTCAACAATAGTTCGGGTTTTTATCTGCCTATTTCTAATGTTTCTATTGGAAATAGACATGTAAAATGAGGTAAATACTGTTCCAGTCTCTATTTATTTCTATTTATATTTCATTTGTTACGAAAAAACAGTGAAGTATATTCAGATAAAAAATAGTACGTTAGTCCTATAACTAGGTGTAACTTTATCCATTTGAGTAAAAACTCCTATATTGTGTTTATGGTTATTACATCATATAATCTCTGTAAGTCTATAATTCGACAAATAACGCGCATTGCATTTTTATAATAAGAGATAATGGTCTTATACAAAAATAAATGAAAATAGTCCGAATGAATCACTAAAATTAACATAATGCACATAGACTTATTATTTCAAATTCATTACAATAAGATTTAAGTTGAAAATTGTCGTAATTCGTCGGAGAATATATGTTTTTTTCAGATTATTATTGATTAAGGAATATGAGGTGGCAAAATTGAACTTGTTTTCAGGTACGATCTCGACGATTGAAGGTTCGTTAAATTACTCATCACTAAAACAAAAAGTGATTTCTCAAAATATAGCGAATGTGGATACACCAGGTTATAAGGCGAAGGATGTCAGCTTTAAAGACACATTAAATCAAGCGATGGCAGGAGCTCAGAAAGCATATCGTACGGATGCCAGACATTATGAATTTAAATCAAATGCTGCTGCAAACGGAATCGTGTCACAAAGAAACGTTTCTTATAACGAATCAGGCAACAGTGTCGATATTGACAAAGAAATGTCTGACTTAGCCACAAATCAAATTTACTATAATGCGCTTGTTGACCGGATGAGCGGTAAATTATCAAGCCTGCAAAACGTTCTTAAGGGAGGCAGATAATCATGACAATCTTTCATAGTATGAACAATACTTCTTCTGCCTTAACTGCTCAAAGACTTCGCATGGATGTTATCTCATCTAATATGGCAAATGTTGATTCAACAAGAAGTTTGAACGGCGGAGAAACATATCGCAGAAAATCCGTTGTATTGCAGCCAAAAGAAGGACAATTCTCATCATTTCTAAATAAAGCAATAGGACGATCCAGTCAAACTGGAATAGGAAATGGTGTGAAGGTAACGGAGGTAGTAGAAGATGAAACGCCATTTAAAATGGTGTATGACCCTACTCATCCAGATGCCAATGAGGATGGCTATGTGGAGATGCCGAATGTGGATCCACTTAGAGAGATGGTTGACCTTATGAGTGCAACTAGATCTTATGAAGCAAATGTGACCGTATTTAATGCGTCAAAAAATATGATGATGAAGTCATTGGAGATTGGGAAGTAATGGGGGTACTGCTAAATGAATAATGTAACATTTTCACCTGTGTCGCAATCTGTACAAAACATAAACAATACAACAGTAAATCGTACTACACCATTCGAAGCGCAGAAGGATTTTGCGTCCGTCCTTAAGGATTCTATTAATAAAGTTAATGAAACACAAATTGAATCAGATAAACTAACTGAAAAATTAGCTCGCGGAGAAAATGTTGATTTGCATCAAGTTATGATTGCTTCACAAAAAGCGAGTGTAACGATGACGGCAACTCTTGAAATACGGAATAAAGTGATTGAAGCATATCAAGAGATGATGAGAATGCAAGTTTAATAGAAAAGAATAAAATTTATTTGGACTATGCGCCCACAATGCATATACAGCTATAGCTTCTGAGAAGACATGAATTTAAGTGAATTTTTTCTGAGAAGCTATGGCGGAACCATCGGGGGGTAATGATGAAAGAATCGTTTCAAAATTTCATAACAAAATTAAAAGAGTTTTGGAGATCGCGTCCAAAAAAGCAAAAAACTTTATATATCGGTTCTTCTATTCTTTTAATTATATTAATAATTGCCGGTTCAATTTGGGCAACTTCTACAAGTTTCGTTCCTTTATATAGCAATCTATCGCCATCGGAAACAGGGGCAATTAAAGAGAACTTAACGGCAAGGGGTATACAGTCTGAAATAGCTAATGACGGTACGACCATTTTAGTACCAGAAGAGATGGCTGATACGTTACTGGTTGAACTTGCTGCTGAAGGTCTGCCTAAATCAGGCGGCATTGATTATTCCTTCTTTAGCCAGAACGCTGGAATTGGAATGACAGAGAATGAATTTAATGTATTGAAGCTGGATGCTATGCAGACGGAGTTAGCAACGTTAATCAAAGGGGTTGACGGGGTTAACGATGCAAAGGTTATGATTAACCTTCCTGAGAAGGGCATCTTTGTTAATGATTCAACAGAAGCAGCATCTGCTTCTATCGTGCTTGATACAAAACCTGGTTATCAGTTTGAGGACTCACAAATCCAGGCTTTGTATCATCTTGTTTCAAAAAGTGTACCAAACCTACCTACTGATAATATCGTCATCACTAACCAATATTTTGAGTACTTTGATCAAAAAAATAATGAAAATTCTCCAGGGTCTACTTTTGCTGCACAGCATGAGATTAAAAAAGAAATTGAACGTGATGTGCAAAGACAAGTTCAAAGCATGCTTGGAACATTGATGGGACCAGACAAAGTGGTTGTTTCTGTTACTGCTGATATTGACTTTACCCAGGAAAATAGAGAAGAAAACCTAGTTGAGCCTGTTGATGAAGAAAATATGGAAGGTATCGCGATTAGCGCGCAGAGAGTTACAGAAACCTTCACAGGGAACGGAGATCAAGTTGGCGGAATCCCGCAAGGAGAAGATCCGGCTGACGCTTTAGGCACGACATATGCAGAAGGTGCTGAAGGAAATGGCGATTATGAACGAATTGAAGAGACGATTAACAATGAAGTGAATAAAATTCGCAGAGAAATTGTTGAAAGTCCTTATAAAATTAGAGATTTAGGCATCCAGGTTATGGTTGAGCCTCCTACTGCAGATGACCCTAACTCACTGCCGCAAGAACGAATTAATGACATTACTCAAATGTTAGGAACGATTGTAAGAACGACAATTAACAAAGATTCTGTTGAAGGCGAAATCACAGACGAAGCATTGCAAGATAAAATACTTGTATCTGTTCAGCCGTTTAATGGCAAGGTGGAATTTTCTGAAGAAGCTGCAGCTGGCCTGCCATGGTGGGTTTATGCAATAGGCGGATTATTGATTTTAATTATCGCTGTTTTAATTTTCCTCTTTATTCGAGCTAGGAAGAAAGCGAATGAAATCGATGAAGAAGAAGAAGTTCTTGCTGAACAACGGACATTTAATGTTCCAGACGTGAACCAAGAGGCTGAAACAGAAGGTACTTTACGCCGTAAACAATTAGAAAAGATGGCAAAAGAAAAGCCAGAAGACTTTGCTAAATTATTAAGAACATGGATCGCAGAAGACTAAGGGGGGACTAAATCGTGGCAAGAAATGAACAAAAAGAATTAACAGGCAAGCAAAAAGCAGCCATCCTGCTAATCTCCCTTGGGCCTGATGTTGCTTCATCGGTATACAAGCATTTGAGTGAGGAAGAAATTGAAAAACTCACATTGGAAATTTCTGGAGTTAAAAAGGTGGAATCTGAGGCAAAAGAAGAAATTCTTGAAGAGTTTCACCAAATAGCACTTGCTCAAGATTATATTTCACAAGGCGGAATTGGCTATGCGAAAACAGTCCTGGAAAAAGCTCTTGGAACAGAACAAGCGTCAGTCATTATCAACAGACTGACTTCTTCTTTGCAGGTGCGTCCATTTGACTTTGCCCGCAAAGCAGACCCTGGCCAAATTTTCAACTTTATACAAAACGAGCATCCGCAGACAATCGCACTTATTCTTTCTTATTTAGATTCAGCGCAGGCGGGACAGATTCTTTCCGAGCTGCCTCAGGAAATGCAGGCTGATATCGCAAGAAGGATCGCTGTAATGGATAGCACATCACCGGAAATCATCAACGAAGTAGAACAAATACTTGAAAGAAAGCTTTCAGCAACTGTTACACAGGATTATACGCAGACAGGCGGAGTTGAGGCGGTTGTAGATGTATTAAATGGTGTGGACCGTGCGACAGAAAGAACGATTCTTGATGCATTAGAAATTCAGGATCCTGAATTAGCTGAAGAAATTAAGAAAAGAATGTTCGTCTTTGAAGATATTGTTACACTTGATAATCGCGCTATCCAGAGAATCATCCGTGATTGTGAAACTGAAGATCTTATGCTTTCGCTGAAAGTATCCAGTGACGAAGTTAAAGAAATTGTCTTTAGCAATATGTCTTCGAGAATGGTTGAGACGTTTAAGGATGAAATGGAATACATGGGTCCTGTAAGGCTGCGTGAAGTTGAAGAAGCACAATCAAGAATTGTCGGCATCATCCGAAGACTGGAAGAGTCAGGTGAAATAATCGTGGCCCGTGGCGGAGGAGATGACATTATTGTCTAGATTATATAAGGCTATAAATGACATCCCTGAAAAAGACCAAAAGATTATTAGAATTAAAACATTTGATAATACTGAAGGCAGCCCTGAGCTGAGAAACCATGCACACACAGAAGCAGAGATTCAGCAGATCCTATCCCATGCCAAAATGGAAGCAGAGCAAATGCTGAATGCAGCCAGAGAAGAAGTTAATAGGCTGGAAGATCATATACAAACAGAGCGGGAATCTCTGCAGCAGGAAAAACAGGCACTGTTTGAGCAAGCACAGTCTGATGGGTATAGTGCAGGCTACGAAGCTGGCAGGCAACAAGGCCATAACGATTATGCAGAGTATATAACTCTTGCTCAACAGACAGTCGATCTCAGCAAAAAAGACTATGAATCAACTGTAGATCAAGCTGAAAGGACGATTCTGCAGATCGGCATCAAGGTTGCTTCAAAAATTATTAACGAAGACCTTTCGGCAAATGCAGAACATTACATTTCATATGTAAAACGTGCTCTAAAAGAAGCAAGGGAACAGAGTGACGTTCAGCTTCATGTGCACCCGACACAATACGAGCTCCTAGTAAACCATAAGGATGAATTAATGGCTGTGTTTCCGAAAGAAACAAAATTGTATATTTTTCCTAACGACGAATTGCCTGAAAGCAGCTGTGTAATAGAATCTGAAAGCGGCCGAATTGATGCAGCTGTTGATAGTCAGCTTAATGAAATTAAGGTCAAGCTGTTTGAAAAATTGGAGAGTGACCATTAATGCAGATGGATGATGCACTGGATTATCTGGATGAAATAGACAGCTTTAAGCGATACGGAAGAGTAAACCGTGTGGTGGGGCTTATGATTGAATCACAAGGTCCAGAAAGTTCTATCGGTGATGTCTGCTATATTCATATTGGAAAAAAGAAAAAATCAACCATATTAGCTGAAGTAGTTGGATTTAAAGGTGAAAATGTCATCCTAATGCCTTATACAGAACTAAATGAAATTGCACCTGGCAGTTTAGTGGAAGCAACGGGCAGTCCCTTAGAAATTAAAGTTGGTTCGGCATTAATTGGAAAGGCGATTGATTCATTAGGAAGACCGCTTGATGAGAGCAGTTTGCCAAGAGGGCTAACAAGTGTCCCTACTGATCAAAATCCGCCAAATCCGTTAAAAAGGCCGCCGATTCATGAGCCGATTGAAGTTGGAGTACGTATGCTTGACAGTTTGCTATCTGTAGGAAAAGGACAGCGTGTAGGTATTTTCGCAGGAAGCGGTGTAGGAAAAAGCACCCTGCTCGGCATGATCGCGCGTAATACAACTGCCGACTTAAATGTCATTGCTCTAATAGGTGAGCGTGGCCGTGAAGTGCGTGAATTTATTGAAAAGGACCTGGGACCTGAAGGATTAAAAAGATCTATAGTTGTTGTTGCTACTTCAGATCAGCCTGCATTAATGCGGATTAAAGGTGCATATACGGCAACAGCCATAGCCGAGTATTTTCGAGATAAAGGTTTAAACGTTATGCTAATGATGGACTCAGTCACTCGTGTGGCAATGGCTCAGCGTGAAGTTGGATTGGCAGTGGGAGAACCCCCTACGACTAAAGGATATACACCATCTGTCTTTGCGATTTTGCCGAAACTCCTTGAAAGAACGGGTACTAACGAAGTCGGAACTATTACGGCATTTTACACGGTGCTCGTTGATGGTGATGATATGAATGAACCAATTGCAGATACAGTGCGAGGAATTTTGGATGGGCATTTTGTTTTGGATCGTGCTCTTGCCAATAAGGGTCAATATCCTGCTGTTAATGTATTAAAAAGTGTCAGCAGGGTTATGAATCAGATCTCAGCACCCGCACATGTGCAAGCAGCTGAAAGGCTGCGTCAATTTTTAAGTATTTATATCAATTCAGAAGATCTCATAAACATTGGTGCTTATAAAAAGGGCTCATCAGCAGAAATCGATGAGGCCATTAGACTTTATCCGCTGATTACAGCATTTTTAAAACAGAGGACACATGAAAAAATATCGATTGACGAAAGCATTCAGCAACTTTATCGCATTACCGGGAAAGGAGACTGACCCAAGTGCAGTTTCAGTTTAAATTTAATAAAGTACTGTCCATCCGCGAACGTGAAAAAGATGAAGCACTTGAGCTTTATAACCAATCTGTTAAACGATTTGAAGATGCTGCTGAGAAGCTGTATGAATTGCTTAAGAAAAAAGAGGATCTGGAATCTCTGCAATCGGAAAGATTACTAAGCGGTTTGCCAGTCCAAGAAATCAGACACCATCAGCAGTTTGTCGGCAACCTGGAAAAGACAATTCATCACTTTCAAAAGATGGTGATGAATACAAGAAGTCAAATGAATTATTTTCAAGATCGATTAATGGAAAAAAATATAGAAGTAAAAAAATACGAAAAGATAAAAGAAAAAAGCAAAGAACATTTTTATGAGGAATTAAAACAGCTAGAGGGCAGACAAATGGATGATATTTCGATACAGCATTTCGTCAATCGAGGAAATTAGGTGGTCGAATGGGAAAAAAAAATGAACTTGAAGGTAATCAAAATACAACAAGCAAGTTTCAAAAGTTTCTATATTGGTTTCTAATTCCACTGCTTTTTGCGCTTGCAGTTATGCTGCTTGTTTTCACATTACTTGGTCACAACGTTTTCCAAGTCACGAAAGAATATGGACAAAGAATTCCTATTCTTTCTGCTCTCTTTACTGAAGATCAAAATGCCAGTATGGAAGAATTTGAAAACAAAGTGTTTGAGCTTGAAGCCGATATAAAAGACAGGGAAGCGAGAATTACACAGCTTGAAGGACAGCTGGAAACAAAGGATCTTGATATAGAGCGAGCACAGCTGGAAAAGGAAAGATTACAGCAGGAAATAGATGAACTTAGAGCGATGCGGGATGAAAATAAACGTGCCTTTAAGGATATTATTAAAACCTATGAAACGATTTCCGCCAAAAAAGCTGCACCAATTATTACAGAAATGGAAGATTCTGAAGCGGTGCGCATATTAGCAAATGTCAAACCGGATACGCTGGCTTCTATTATGGAAAACCTGGATCCAGCGAATGCTGCACGAATGACAGGATTGCTGACAGCTGCAAAAGACAACGAGGATGGTGCTGAGTAATTCTGCCTCCACGTAGAAGGGAGGTGAAAAAATGCAAGTTGCAGGATTAGGATTAATCAACAGTTTAAAATCTTCAGGCAATAAATTTGCAGCAGGAGATGGATCTGAAGGCTTTTCTTCTATGCTAACAGGTTTAATGGGAGGCAATATAACACCTCAATCAAACGAAGACAATCTCGCTGGCGTAAAAGTGCTGACGGAAGCTGAATTAGCTGAATTTCTCGCTTTGTTTAATACTGATCAGCTTCTCGATTTAGAAAATGGTCTAGAGCTTTTCTCTAAAATAATGATGGAGTCCGATCAATCACCGCTGCAAATCATTTCAGAAGAGATGGGGATTACATTAGAGGAACTTGGTGAACTTCTCACAAAGTTATTAGCTTCGTTTAAACAAGAAGGAAACAGCGCTGCTTCTGGAGATGCTGAGGCTGAACTGGATATCAAAATGGAAGGTAAGGAAGTTGAGGAACTTCAAAACATGGAATTGGCTATTATGCAGCTGCTTGAAAAATTGGCTGCAGTAAAGTCTGCTTCATTTAATGGAAGTAGTGATCGAGACTTTCTGATGGGAATGAAAGCCGTTAAGCTTTTTGACCTCTTATCTGCACATCAGGATATCGCTGGAAAAGACGTAAACCTAAAGGATTTCTTAAAAAGTTTTCATGATGGGCTTCAAGATTTGATGAGTACAAGATCAGCAAACAATCGTGAAATGGCCTATAAATTATTTTCTGGTGTATCAGAGGAACTTTCAGATCAGGTTAGTTCAAATGCAACTGGGTTAGAGACGTTTAAACCGAAAACGGAAGGCTTATCTGCAGGTTTTCTGCAATTTCAGCAAATGGCAAAACCAGAGCAGCTGACCATTATGATGAGTCAAAACGGTAAACCAGTTTCCACACAGCAGCTGATGCAGCAGTTTGAATCTATTTTGGCCAAAAGTCATTTAATGAAAAACGGTGAAACTCAAAGACTATTTATTAAATTAAACCCAGAGCATCTAGGGGCTTTAAGAATTGAATTAATTCAAAGAGATTCGACGATGATTGCAAGAATACTAACTTCAACTGCAGCCGCTAAAGAAGCACTAGATGCGAACTTAAACGGATTAAAAAATGCATTCTCTGCTCAGAATCTTCAAGTGGAGAAAGTGGAAATTACACAGCAGATGAACCAGCAGGAAAGATTCTTTCATAAAGAACAGCAATCTGAACAAGAGCGCCAGCAGCCTCGACAGCCGGATAAACAGCAGCAGGATACTGAAAATAGCTTTGGAGACTCCTTTGAGGAAGCATTATTGAATACAGAGGTGTAGGTGAGAAAATGACAAATTCTATCGATTCTGCTTTATTGCTTTCAAACTATCAAAATCAAACAAAAAAAACGGGCAGTGATGTGTTAGGAAAAGATGACTTTTTGAAGATTTTAATGGCACAGCTGCAAAACCAAGATCCTTCAAGCCCAATGGAAGATAAAGACTTTATTGCGCAAATGGCTACTTTTTCATCTTTAGAACAAATGACAAACATGAATACGACTCTTGAAAGCTTTCTAAAAATGCAGGAGCAAAGCCAGATGATCTCCTACAATGCATTTATTGGAAAAGAAGTGAACTGGCATAAAGTATCTGCAGCAGAAAGTGAAAATAATGCCCCAGTCATCGAAGAAGGAACAGGAAGAGTAGCTTCCATCCAATTCAAGGATAATAGTGTGACTTTTATACTCGAAGATGGAACAAAGCTGACTCCAGGTAACATTTCACAAGTAAATGAAACTTCGAAGGAAAATGCGATGCTTCAAGCAAGCATGATGATTGGAAAAACAGTAACGTATCTGGATGCTGATAAAAAGGAGCATATTGCTTCTATTCAGTCTGTGTCCTTCAAGAATGGTAAAACATTATTCCAGCTTAATGATGAAGCCAAAACAGCTATTTCTTCTTCACAGATTGTAAAAATTGAATCATAAAAGGAAGCGATTGGATGAGCAACTATATGTTTCGTCCGATTCATACCCAGCCGGTTATAAAACCGCAGCCACAACAGAAACTACAGCAAAAGGCCGCTGAAAAGCCCTTTACAGAGCATTTTAAATCAGCATTAGACGCCAATGAGAAGTTATTGATTAGCAAACATGCTAAAGAACGACTGCATCAGCGTGGCATTACCATTGACGATGAAAAGTGGACAAGCATTGAAAGGAAAGTGTCGGAAGCCAGAAAAATGGGTGTAAAAGAAGCACTTGTATTGCTGAAAGATGCAGCACTAATCGTTAGCGCGAACAATCAAACCGTTATTACTGCCATGGATCGGACTGAAGCCGAATCACAGATTTTCACAAATATTACTGGAACAATTGTAATGGACTAAATGGCTGGACCTTAAGAAGGAAGCCAACACCTGCCGACTGACAGACGCAGGTAATATGGGAGGAGAAAAAACATGCTACGCTCAATGTATTCAGGAATAAGCGGGATGAAAAATTTTCAGACAAAGTTAGATGTTATTGGTAATAATATAGCAAACGTGAATACCTATGGCTTTAAAAAGGGACGTGTAACGTTTAAAGACACAATGAACCAGACGGTTGCCGGCGCGAGTGCAGCACAGGAAAACCGCGGTGGAAAAAATGCGATGCAGGTGGGTCTAGGTTCTACTCTTGCTACAATTGATACGATTCACACGGGTTCAAGCTTACAAACAACTGGACGTTCACTGGATTTGGGTATTGATGGAGATGGCTATTTTGTTGTAAGTCAAGGTCAAACACAATATTACACTAGAGCAGGAAACTTTTATTTAGATGATAACGGCACTCTAGTAAATGCAGACGGCTTAAAGGTTCAATCATATGAAAATGGTGTATTGAATGATATAACAGTTAATGTTAATGCAATGCTCCCTGCTGTGGTAACAAATGAAATTACCCTCGAAGGCAATTTGCCATCAGACGCAAGTGGTGCAAATGAATTAGTGCAGCAAATTAAAGTTGTAGATGCAAATGGTGATGCACAGGTTCTGGATGTGGAATTTAAAGGAACGGGCAACAACTGGACTGTTCAATTGTGGAATAGAAATGTCGATCCTGCACAGCCTAGTCCTGCAACTCCGCAAGCTATTACGTTTCCTAATCAGGCGAACTCCACTATTGCATTAAGTGGATTTACTCCTGCACAAAATGTAACGCTAAATTTTAGCGGTTTAACAAATCAGCCTGGTTCTATCACAGCAATGGCGAATCCAAACGGAAACACTGCTGGTATGCTGGAAAGCTTTAATATCGGTTCTTTAGGTGAAATTAATGGTGTCTATTCAAATGGTGAAATTGGGACACTAGGCCAGCTTGCTATTGCTAAGTTCAGTAACGGCTCTGGTCTTCTAAAAGCAGGGAACAGCTTATTCCAAGAGACTGTTAACTCTGGTGTTGCCAATATTAATGTTGCAGGTGAAGGTAGAGGAGTTATCGCAGCCGGTTCACTTGAAATGTCTAATGTTGACCTTTCTGAAGAATTTACGGAAATGATTACAGCACAGCGCGGATTCCAATCCAATACACGTATCATTACAACTTCAGATGAAATACTGCAGGAACTTGTTAACCTAAAACGATAGATTAAGGGAGGGACGGGGTTAAAGGCAGCTTGTCTTTAACCCTGAAAATCAAAGTGATAAAAGTATCTCGGTTAAATGGAAAATCATTTATACTTAATGCCCTGTTAATTGAAACAATTGAATCTTTTCCAGATACAACGATCATGCTCACTAATGGACGCAAGTATGTTGTAAAAGAATCAGAAGAGCAAGTATATGCTATGATTACATCACTATATAAAACAATAGGCCTTGCAGGAATGCAGCATGCGGGAGGCAATGAAGATGAAGAATAATAAACTGTTAATGATCATGATTTTTATACTTATTGCCATAGCGCTCGTAGGGGCTATTGTGTATTTTACTGTCACAAATCTTAATGCAGGACCTGAAGAAGAGAAGGAACCTTCCATTGATGAGGTCATTGAAGCTTCAGTTGAAATTCCGGAGATCACGACAAACTTAGCAAGCGGTGAATATTTGAAAATTTCCTTTATGGTACAAACGGATGACAAAAAGGCAAAGGAAGAACTGGAAAAGCGGAGTTTTCAAGTGAAAAATATTATTATTCAGGAACTTGCTGATATGAACGCGGAAGAAGTTCAAGGAAAAGACGGTCAGCTTTCCCTGCAGGAAGATTTAAAAGCTAAGGTCAATGAATTAATGCAAGAGGGACAAATCGTGAAAGTATATATTACAGAATCCCTCCTCCAATAAATAATTGAAATCATCTACTAACATTCTAAATGGAGGTGGGAACATGAGTAGTGAAGTTCTGTCGCAAAATGAAATTGATGCGTTGCTGTCGGCTATATCGACAGGCGAGATGGATGCTGACGAGCTGAAAAAGGAACAGAGTGAAAAGAAGGTTAAGGTTTATGATTTTAAAAGAGCGCTGCGCTTTTCTAAAGATCAAATCAGAAGTTTAACTAGAATACATGAGAACTTCGCAAGATTATTAACAACCTTCTTTTCTGCTCAGCTTAGAACATATGTCCAAATCTCTGTAGCATCGGCCGATCAGATACCATATGAAGAATTTATCCGCTCAATCCCGAAAATGACGATACTGAATGTATTTGAAGTACCGCCGCTTGAGGGAAGAGTTTTAATAGAGGTTAACCCCAACATTGCTTATGCCATGATGGATCGTATGATGGGCGGGCGCGGCTCAAGTTTAAACAAAGTAGACAATTTAACGGAAATAGAAACAAAAATAATGTCAAATACGTTTGAAAAAGCGTTTGAAAACCTCCAGGAAGCTTGGAGTACAGTTGCAGAGATTGATCCAATTCTGTCGGATTTTGAAGTAAATCCGCAATTTTTGCAAATGGTATCTCCCAATGAGACGGTTGTTGTTATATCATTGAATACGACAATAGGTGACACAAGCGGAATGATCAATATTTGTATTCCGCATGTTGTCCTAGAACCCATTATTCCGAGGTTATCTGTTCACTATTGGATGCAGACTGAGAAAAAGGATCGAGTACCAGGGGAACTGGAACGGCTGGAAAAAAATATCCAGCGGGCAGAAGTGCCGATTATTAGTGAGCTTGGAAGCTCAGATATTTCTGTTCAGGACTTCCTAATGCTTGATATCGGTGATGTCATTGAATTAGACAGGACAATTGACCAGCCGTTAATAATCAAAATTGGTGACGTTCCTAAATTTACAGGTCAGCCAGGGAAGATAAACAAAAAGCTTGCTGTGCAAATTTTGGACATTGTGAAAGGGGGAGAAGAGAATGATGAGTGATGGCATGCTTTCACAAGATGAAATTGATGCACTCTTAAGAGGAACAGATGGTGATCAGCCTGAAGAAAAAGAAGCTGATGAATTAAATATTGATGAGTTAATCTCACCTATGGAACAGGATGCTTTAGGAGAGATCGGAAATATCTCCTTTGGCAGCTCAGCTACTGCTTTATCTGCTCTACTGAATCAAAAGGTTGATATTACAACACCTACTGTCTCCGTCATTCTTAAAAAAAGGCTAATTGAGGAATTTCCTCATCCATATGTGGCCATTCAAGTTAGCTATACGGAAGGTTTTTTAGGAAGTAACCTATTGGTCATTAACCAAGAAGATGCGGCTGTTATTGCCGATTTAATGCTTGGTGGAGATGGGAAAAACCCTTCTGATTTATTGGATGAAATTCGATTAAGTGCTGTGCAGGAAGCCATGAACCAAATGATGGGTTCTGCTGCCACTTCTATGTCGACGATTTTTGGGAAAAAGGTTGATATTTCACCGCCAACTATCGATTTATTAAATTTACCAGATGGCGAGGGCATGGAAACAATTCCCCCTGATGATAAATTAATTAAAATTTCTTTCCGTTTAAAAATTGGTGATCTGATTGATTCAAATATTATGCAGCTTCTTCCGCTTAGCTTCGGAACGAAACTGGTCCATGAATTAATGAATCCAGGTTCTGAAACAGACTCAGCAAGCAGTCCTGAACAACCTGCTGCTGTAGAGTTGAACAAACAGCAAGAGACAGTTCATGAAACACAACACACTGCACAGTATACAATGCAGCCAGAGCAACAGCCAGTTCCTCAAGCTCCGCCGATGCCGCAGCATCAAGGTATGCCGCAAGCCCAGCAAATGCAGCAGCAAAGCTACCAAGCTCCGCCGCAGCATATCGGCACAAGCTTTCAGGGCAGCATTCAGCCCAACGTTCAGCCTGCTGTGTTCTCGGAGTTCGATCCATACCAAAATCAGCCTGCAGAAACTAAAAATCTGAACATGCTGCTGGATATTCCGCTTCAGATTACCGTGGAGCTAGGAAGAACAAAACGCTCTGTCAAAGAAATTTTAGAACTTTCGGCAGGATCGATTATTGAATTGGACAAGCTTGCTGGTGAGCCGGTAGATATATTAGTCAATAACCGCTTAATTGCCCAAGGTGAGGTAGTGGTTATAGACGAAAACTTTGGAGTTCGGGTGACAGATATTATCAGCCAGACAGACAGAATTAAAAAACTGAAATAAACAATTAGAATAATGGGGGTAATGTTGGAAATGTCGCACAAAATATTAATAGTAGATGACGCAGCATTCATGAGAATGATGATTAAGGACATTTTAACGAAAAATGGTTTTGAAGTAGTAGGAGAAGCTGCAGACGGTGCACAGGCTGTAGAAAAATATAAAGAAACATCTCCTGATTTAGTAACTATGGATATCACAATGCCTGAAATGGACGGAATTACAGCATTAAAAGAAATTAAAAAAATTAATCCTAACGCAAAAATTATCATGTGTTCTGCAATGGGACAGCAGGCAATGGTTATTGATGCCATTCAAGCAGGCGCGAAAGACTTTATTGTTAAGCCATTCCAAGCTGATCGTGTAATTGAAGCAATTTCAAAAACGTTAGGATAAAGACTAGAACATATAGAGGGTGCAAAGCGTTGTTAAAAAAAGGACTGCAAATCGTCATGCCGGTTCTTTTCATCTTTGCTGTGCTGGGGCTGCCAATAACAGCCTCAGCTGAGCAAATTGAAAGTGTGAAGGACTATTTAGAACAAAAGGGCGATAGTGAAAAGACCGAAAGTACAGAGGAACAAGAAGAAACAGATACAGGTGCAGAAACAGAGCCAGAAACAGAAACTCCAGGGCAAGTTGCTGAAGCAGACAATATTGGATTTAGCTTTTGGGATGTTTTTAAAATGATTGCTGCAACCATCTTTGTTGTCGGTCTCTTATATGCACTTTTAAAAGTCATCAATAAGAGGAATAGGACCTTCCAATCAACACAATTAGTGGAAAACCTAGGAGGCACTTCTTTAGGCAATAATCGATCCATTCAAATTATTAAAGCTGGAGAATCATTGCTTATTGTTGGTGTTGGTGAGAATATTCAGGTTTTGAAGGAAATTAATGATCCTGAAGAATACAGCCAAATGCTATCAATTTATAACAGCAAAATGGATCAGCTTGTTCAGCCAAGCGATATTGTGACAAAGGCTATAAATGCTCTGAGAAATTCTCAATCGCAAAAAGAGAAAGGGAACAGCTTTCAAACGATCCTAAAAAAACAAATGGATGACATGGCGCAAAGCAGAAAAAAGATCCTTGATGAAATGAAGAAGAAAGGATCTGACGACCGATGAATGAGTTTATGGAGATATTTAATGGCAGTTCGCCTGAAAATGTATCGACATCTGTAAGGCTTGTCTTATTGTTGACCGTCTTGTCTTTAGCGCCGAGCATTCTGATATTGATGACCTGTTTCACAAGAATCGTGATTGTTCTCTCCTTTGTCAGAACGGCGCTTGCTACACAGCAAATGCCACCAAACCAAGTAATCATAGGATTAGCTCTGTTTTTAACCTTTTTTATCATGGCACCAACATTTCATGAGGTAAATGAACAGGCGCTGACGCCATTATTTAACGAAGAAATTAACTTAGAAGAAGCCTACGAACTTGCTGCTGTTCCTTTTAAAGAGTTTATGAGTGCTCATACAAGGCAAAAGGATCTTGCATTATTTTTAGACTACTCAGGAGCAGATACACCGGAAACAATTCAGGATATTCCTCTGACTGCGCTCGTGCCTGCCTTTGCCATTAGTGAAATCAAAACCGCCTTTCAAATTGGTTTTATGATTTTTATTCCATTCCTTGTCATTGATATGGTAGTAGCAAGTGTGCTTATGTCGATGGGGATGATGATGCTTCCGCCAGTGATGATTTCTCTCCCATTTAAAATTCTATTATTCATATTGGTAGACGGCTGGTATCTAGTTGTAAAGTCTCTTCTACAAAGTTTTTAAGCAGGTGAAAAAATGACGCCAGAAGCAGTAATCTCAATTGCCGAGCGCGGTGTAATGACAGTTTTATTAATATGCGGACCATTGCTTATTTTGGCGCTAGTTGTCGGGTTGGTTGTCAGTATTTTTCAGGCGACCACGCAAATACAAGAGCAGACATTAGCATTTATACCGAAAATAGTTGCCGTTTTTGTGGGCTTAATCTTTTTCGCGCCATGGATGTTAAGTCACTTAATATCCTATGCAAATGAAATTTTTACAAATTTAACAAGGTATGTAGGTTAACATGTTAGATTTTTTGCCATCTTTCCCTGCATTTTTACTTGTACTTGTTAGGGTTACATCATTTTTTCTAATGATGCCCCTTTTTTCTTATCGGTCCATTCCGAATTCCCATAAGATTGGTTTAGGATTCTTTATGGCCTGGATTATGTTTTATACGATGGACATTCCTGAATTAGAAATCGATGCAAATTACTTTATGCTGATTATTAAAGAAGCTCTAGTAGGTTTAATGGTTGGATTCATTGCCTATTTAATGATGGCCGCTATTCAGATTGCTGGAGGATTTATTGATTTTCAGATGGGCTTTGCGATCGCAAATGTAATTGATCCTCAGACTGGTGCACAAAGTCCGCTGACAGGTCAATACCTATATACGGTTGCCCTTCTTTTTCTATTATCGGTCAATGGGCATCATTTGCTCCTTGATGGCATTTATCACAGCTATCAATTTGTCCCAATCGATCAGCTGTTTATTCCATTTGGAAATGCTAATATGGCTGAATTCGTAATTAGAGCATTTAATTCTATGTTCATTATTGCTTTTCAAATGTCAATTCCTGTTGTCGGCAGTTTATTTCTTGTTGATGTAGCACTAGGCATTGTAGCTAGGACTGTGCCGCAGCTAAATGTATTTGTTGTTGGACTGCCTTTAAAAATTGGCGTTAGTTTTATTGTTTTAGTCGTTGTCATGAGTGTAATGATGGTTGTCGTTTCGGAAGCCTTTGAAGCTACTTTAACAACCATGCGCGGACTGATGGAATTGATTGGAGGCTCATGACATGAAGCTTTTATCCTTGGACCTTCAGCTTTTTGCCGGTGAAAAAACGGAAAAAGCGACCCCAAAAAAGAAACAGGATTCACGTAAAAAGGGGCAGGTAGCAAAAAGTCAGGATATTAATACGGCACTAGTGCTGCTGGCTGTTTTTTTATTTTTATTCTTTGCTGGTTCTTATTTGATCAATATATTGATTTATATTATGAGACACTCCTTTCAGGAATATATCATGCTTGATTTAACAGAAGAGGGAATTCAGGTAATTTTGCTGGATGTCTTAAAAGAGCTTGTCATATTTCTCGGTCCGATCATGGCGGTTGCGATGGTTGGAGGAATTATTGCTAATTATGCTCAAGTAGGTGTGCTTTTTTCAACAGAGGCTATTCAGCCAAAGCTTGAGAAGTTAGATCCTATTAAAGGCTTTAAAAGAATCTTTTCTGTTCGGGCACTTGTGGAATTGCTTAAATCAATGTTGAAAATTGGCTTTGTTGGTGTTGTGGCTTTCGCTATATTATGGCTGCGGATTGATGAAATTCTTTATTTATCACAGAAGTCAATTGGAGCTGCAATGGCTACAATTGGCAGTCTGACCGTACAGATGGGATTATTTGCAGTTCTTGCATTGTTATTTCTCGCTGTTCTTGATTATTTTTATCAAAAATACGATTTTGAAAAAAATATCCGCATGTCCAAACAGGATATAAAGGATGAGCATAAGAACTCAGAAGGGGACCCGCTCATTAAATCGAAAATAAAACAGAAGCAAAGAGAAATGGCGATGAGAAGGATGATGCAGGAAGTGCCAAATGCAGATGTTGTGATTACCAATCCTACCCATTATGCCATTGCGTTAAAGTATGATGAAGCTGTTTCAGATGCACCCATTGTAGTTGCGAAAGGTGTAGATTTTGTAGCACAGAAAATCAAGCTCATTGCAAAGGAAAATGATGTTGCTGCTGTTGAAAATCGGCCGCTGGCAAGAGCGCTGTATAGTCAAGCAGAAATTGGGGAAGCAATTCCTGAAGAGTTTTTTAAAGCGGTAGCAGAAATACTTGCTTACGTTTATCGAATTAAGCACAAAATTTAATAGGAGATCCATCACCCTATTGAGATCGCTTCGTGTTTGTAATGTTAGGAGAGAGAATAAATGGCAATAAGAGACTTAACGGTGCTGCTGAGTGTCATAATGATCGTTGCGATGCTCATTATCCCGCTTCCGCATTGGTTATTAAGTATATTAATCATTGTGAATATGGCCTTGGCGCTCATGGTATTATTAACGGCAATGAATATGAAGGAAGCACTTGAATTTTCAATTTTTCCTTCCTTAATTTTGCTGATGACACTGTTCAGACTCGGATTAAACGTTTCAACTACCCGCTCTATTCTTTCAGAAGGTGACGCAGGAAAGGTTGTCGAAACATTTGGTTCTTTTGTGACGGGCGGCAATATATTAGTCGGAATGGTTGTATTCTTGATCCTTGTAATTATACAGTTTGTTGTCATTACAAAAGGTTCAGAGAGGGTGTCGGAAGTAGCTGCAAGATTTACCCTTGATGCAATGCCAGGAAAGCAGATGAGTATTGATGCTGATTTAAATGCCGGCATGATTTCTGAACAAGAAGCAAAGGAAAGACGGGAGAAAGTAAGCCGCGAATCAGATTTTTATGGAGCAATGGATGGTGCGAGTAAGTTCGTCAAAGGTGATGCCATCGCAGGAATTATAATTACAATTATTAACTTGATTTTCGGGATTGTCATTGGTATGGTTCAACTCGGCCTTCCTATTGGCGAAGCAGCAACAACGTACTCGATGCTGACAGTCGGGGACGGATTAGTAAGTCAAATACCTGCTCTATTAATTTCGACCGCTACTGGCATTGTCGTGACTAGAGCAGCTTCAGATGGAAATATCGGGAAAGATATTACATCACAGCTTTTCGCTTATCCGAAAATGCTATATGTGACAGGTGGAACCATCCTTTTGCTGGGTATTTTTTCTCCGATTGGCATACTTCTTACCCTTCCAATTAGCGGGTTGCTTATAGTAGGAGGATACATGATATCTCGTGTACCTGAAACGAATAAAGAGCAGCTTCAGGAAATGGAAGAAGAAATTGAAACGAGTGAGATGAAAAGTCCTGAGAGTGTGGTAAATCTGTTGAATGTTGATCCAATTGAGTTCGAATTTGGTTATGGCCTTATTCCTTTAGCCGATGCGAATCAGGGCGGTGATTTGCTCGATCGGATTGTCATGATCAGAAGACAGCTGGCTATTGAGTTAGGCCTTGTAATTCCTGTTGTCCGTATACGTGACAACATACAGCTGCAGCCAAACGAATATCGATTAAAAATAAAAGGCAATGAGATGGCACGCGGCGAACTGCTGCTCGATCACTATTTGGCCATGAGCCCAGGCATTGAAGATGACTCTATTGAGGGAATTGATACAGTCGAGCCTTCATTTGGTTTGCCGGCTAAATGGATTACAGAACAAATGAAAGAACAGGCTGAAATATTTGGCTATACGGTAGTTGATCCGCCTTCTGTTGTCTCTACACATATTACTGAAATGATCAAAATGAATGCTCATGATCTGTTAGGCAGACAAGAAACAAAGCAACTAATCGACCATTTAAAAGAAAGCTATCCGATTCTTGTTGAAGAAGTGTCACCAAATCCTTTATCGGTAGGAGAAGTGCAAAAAGTATTAGCAAAGTTACTGAAAGAAAATATTTCAATACGCAATTTGCCGATTATATTTGAGACACTTGCCGATTATGCGAAGGCTACAAGTGACACGGATATCCTCGCGGAATATGTGCGCCAGGCGCTGGCCCGCCAAATTACGAGCCAATATTATCAGCCTGGTGAATCCTTAAAGGTTGTTACCCTTTCCGGCAAGGTTGAAAAATTGATTGCTGATGCCGTCCAGCAAACAGAACATGGATCTTTCTTATCATTAGATCCGGGTGTATCGCAATCGATACTTGAATCAATTGCCTCACAAGTGGAACAATTATCTTTAATGGAACAGACGCCGATTGTTCTCTGCTCTCCGGCAGTAAGAATGTATGTGCGTCAGTTGACGGAAAGGTACTTTCCGCAAATTCCAATCCTTTCTTATAATGAACTTGAAGCAAATGCTGAAGTGCAAAGTGTAGGGGTGGTGAATGCTGAGTGAAGGTGAAAAAATATGTTGCAGAGTCCATGCCTGAAGCGATGAAAAAGATCAGATCAGAGCTGGGTAACGATGCAGTCATCTTAAATTCAAGAGTCATACAGACAGGTGGATTTTTAGGCTTTTTCAAGAAACAAAATATTGAAGTGCTGGCAGCTGCCGATTCAAAGCCTGAAAAAGAACAAAAACCAATGATCAAAAATAAACAAAGTAATCAAAAGGATATTGCAAAATTTACACTAGAAGGTCAAAAGTTACCAGTAAATGAAAGTCATAATGACCATATTCTAAAAGAATTGAACGATTTGAAAAAGCTGGTTGGAACGATGGGCAGAGAACAAAATCAAAACACAGCCCATCTTCCCGCTCCATTGCTTCGCGTACATAACCTGTTACATGAGCAGGAAATTGATCAGCAAGTCATTTTTTCAATTGAACAAAATCTTCTTGAAAAATGGTATGCAAGCGGCGAGAGTGCAGAACCGACTGTAGAAAAGTGGCTTGAGTCTGAAATGAATGAGAAGTTAACAAACATCCCATTTGGAGGCATTTCTTTTCAGAAGAAATATGTGAATGTAATAGGCCCAACAGGTGTCGGGAAAACCACAACACTTGCTAAGATGGCAGCAGAATGTGTGATGACTCATCAAAAATCAGTAGCTTTTATTACAGCTGACACGTACCGAATTGGTGCAGTTGAGCAGTTAAAAACATATGCGGAAATTTTAAATGTACCACTTGAAGTGTGTTATTCACTCGAAGAATTCAATATTGCTGCTGAAAAGTTCTCACAATATGATCTTGTTTTTATTGATACAGCAGGAAGAAATTTTCGAAACAAGAAATATGTTGAAGATCTTAAGCGGACGATAGACTTTGAACATGATATGGAAACATTTCTTGTCCTTTCATTAACTTCGAAGCAGCGTGATATGGAGGAAATATATACTCAATTTTCAAATATCCATATCGATAGGCTTGTTTTTACAAAAGCAGATGAAACTTCGAGCTATGGAGCTATGTTTAACCTTATATATAAGCATCAAAAAGGCGCAGCTTATATTACAAATGGCCAGGATGTACCAGATGATTTGATCTATGCTACACCAGAAGCTATAACAAAAACAATAATCGGGGTAGATTCTAATGTATGATCAGGCTGCCAAGCTTCGTTCTAGAATTGAAAATAATGGTGAAGGAAGTAAGACGCGTACCATCGCGGTTATGAGTGGGAAAGGCGGAGTAGGTAAATCAAATATATCCCTAAATATGGCTCTTACGCTAAGTGGAAATGGATATAAAGTTCTGCTGATTGATATGGATATTGGAATGGGCAATATTGATATTCTTATGGGAACCTCTCCACCCTACACCGTTGCTGATTTTTTTCAAAATGATGTCGGGCTGGAAAGAATCATTGTCACTGGACCGCAAGCGCTTCATTATATTGCTGGCGGAACGGGTCTTTCACATTTCATTGATTTTGATCCTATGCATATGAGCCGGTTTATGGATGAGTTTCAGCAGCTGCTATATCAATATGATTTTGTTTTCTTCGATATGGGAGCGGGTATTTCAGAGCATTCATCTAAATTTATTCTGTCTGCTGAGGATATCATTGTTGTTACTACCACAGAGCCTCCTTCCATAACAGATGCATACGCAGCAGTTAAGCATGTAAAATTGCTTAATGACCGGATCCCTTTTCATTTTATTGTGAATAGGGTGCAAAACGAGAAAGAAGGAAAGGAAACGTTTCAGCGCATAAATGGTGCGCTTAAGAAATTTTTAGGAATTGAGACGGCCTTTCTTGGTTCAATCCCTGATGATAAAAACATCTCAATGGCGGTAAAAAGACAGATTCCTCTTGTACTTTATAATGATAAGTCACCGGCAGCAAAGGGGATCAAACAGGTTGCAGACCTGCTTATAAAGCCAATTGATGATATTCAGTCTATGAAAAAGAAACCCAATTTTGTTGCAAACTTAAGGCGTCTTCTCTTTGAAAGGTAGTGTGATTAATGAAGAGAATAAATGTGCTTATTGTTGATGATTCTGCTTTTATGCGAAAGCTAATTGCAGATTTTCTCACTGAAGATCCTCGGATCCATATCATCGGTACG
Source organism: Bacillus mesophilum (assembly GCF_008923265.1). Taxonomy (NCBI): domain Bacteria; kingdom Bacillati; phylum Bacillota; class Bacilli; order Caryophanales; family Bacillaceae; genus Bacillus; species Bacillus mesophilum. The sequence goes on from NZ_WBOT01000001.1 coordinate 473,169, forward strand.
GCACGCAATGGAGAAGATGGGTTCAAAAAAACCATCGAGCTTAAACCAGATGTTGTCACGATGGATGTAGAAATGCCCGTATTAAATGGTTTAGATGCATTAAAGTTAATTATGGAAAAAAATCCTGTACCCGTTCTCATGCTTTCCAGTACGACGAAGGAGGGGGCAGAAAATACCATACTGGCAATCGCATATGGTGCAATTGATTTTATTGCCAAACCATCAGGAGCCATTTCTTTAGATCTGCACAAAATAAAGCAGGAATTAATAGAAAAGGTTGTTTCGGTTAGCGGCGCAAATATAAAGCAGCTGGTGAAATATCCACTGGAAAAGAAAATACCTACTAATTCACCGCAAAATTATAGTAAAATAGAACCAACGAAGATATTAGGGCAAAAGGATGGTTTCCAGCCATCGCGGAAACCAACAGATAGTAAAATTGTCTGTATAGGTACATCCACTGGAGGTCCGCGGGCTTTGCAGGCTGTGCTCACAAGATTACCTTCCGACATTCCTGCACCTATTGTCATTGTGCAGCATATGCCTGCAGGTTTTACACATTCACTTGCAACTAGGTTAAACCATCTATCTCAAATAACCGTAAAGGAAGCAGAGGATGGAGAGATCTTACAAAAAGGAACTGCCTATATAGCACCAGGAGGCTATCATCTGCAGGTTATGAAGAAAGGAACTTCATTGCAGGTAAAGCTGAATCAGGCAGAAGCCAGGAATGGTCATAGACCATCGGTTGATGTCATGTTTGAATCTCTGAGCATGATTGAGGGAATTGAAAAGGTAGCTGTTATTATGACTGGAATGGGATCTGATGGTTCAAAAGGTTTAACTACCCTAAAAGAAAAGGGAGATGTAAAGGCCATCGCTGAATCGGAAGAATCATCCATCGTATACGGAATGCCTAAATCCGCAATTGCCACTAATTTAGTTGATGAAGTAAAAAAGGTAGACCTTATAGCTGAAGCTATAATCAAATATGTATAATGCCAAGGAGTGCATTCGCATGGAAATGAGCCAATATTTAGAAGTATTTATTGAAGAAAGTAAAGAACATTTACAAGCATGTAACGAACAATTGCTTGAACTGGAAAAAAACCCCGAAGACCTTAAGATTGTGAATGATATTTTCCGTTCTGCCCATACGTTAAAAGGGATGTCGGCAACGATGGGGTATGAGGATTTAGCTAGTCTGACACATCAAATGGAGAATGTGCTAGATGCCATTCGCAATCAAAAGATTAAAGTAAATTCTGAAATACTGGATGTTGTTTTTTTATCTGTTGACGATCTTGAGGCAATGGTCGAATCGATCGCAGGCGGCGGAGATGGAAAACGCGATGTTTCCTCTGTTGTTGAGAAGCTAAAATTAATTGAACAAGGGAAAAGCCCTGCTGGAGCCCTGGCAGCTGCTGAAACGGCTGTTGCAATAGCAGAACCTCCACAATTCAGTGCAGCAAAGAGCAGCTATGATGACTTTGAATTAACGGTGATCGAGCAATCAAATGAGCAAGGATTTCATGCTTATGAAATTACTGTTCAATTGCGTGAAGACTGCCTTTTAAAGGCTGCACGTGTATTTATGGTATTTGAAGTCTTGGAAACTACGGGTGAAGTAATTAAATCAAGCCCATCGGCAGATCAGCTTGAAGAAGAACAATTTGATCATGAATTTACCGTAACAATTGTAACGAAAGAATCAATTGATGACATCCAAAAGAAAGTAATGAAAGTTTCAGAGGTAGAAAAAGCAGATGTTCATGCTATTTCCGTAGAAGAACTGAAAAAGCAGGCAGCGGATGTGGAAGATTCCACACAATCAACTGTTGTTGAAGATACTCCTGTCTTAGCTGAAGTTGTAGATATAGCCCCGCCTGCTACGCAAAAAGATGATAAAAAAGCGCCAGTGAAGCAATCGGGCAACAAAACCATTCGCGTTAATATTGAGCGTTTAGATATCTTGATGAACTTATTTGAAGAGCTTGTAATTGACCGGGGAAGACTAGAGCAAATTTCTCGGGATTTAAATAATCAGGAGCTTCAGGAAACAGTTGAACATATGTCCAGAATTTCTGGTGATTTGCAGAATATTATTCTAAACATGCGAATGGTCCCTGTTGAAACAGTTTTCAATCGTTTTCCGCGGATGGTCCGTCAGCTTGCGCGTGATTTAAATAAAAAAATCAATCTGCAGATTATTGGAGCAGAAACTGAATTAGATCGTACTGTTATCGATGAAATTGGTGATCCGCTAGTCCATTTAATCAGAAATGCACTTGATCATGGGGTAGAAACACCAGAGGAAAGAAAAGCAAAAGGGAAAAACGAAGAAGGAAATGTTGTATTAAAAGCATTCCATAGCGGAAATCATGTCTTTATCGAAATTGATGACGATGGAGCAGGCATAAGCAGAGATAAAGTATTGGCAAAAGCTTTGAAAAATGGAATTATCACTGAACAAGCTGGAGCTGCAATGACAGATAAGCAGGTTTTTGAGCTTATTTTCGCATCTGGTTTCTCTACTGCCGATAAAATATCTGATGTATCTGGCCGCGGTGTAGGTCTTGATGTTGTAAAAAACACAATTGAATCTTTAGGCGGATCAGTGACAATTGATTCGAAACTCGGCCAAGGGTCCACTTTTTCAATTCAATTGCCATTAACATTGTCCATTATTTCGGTCATGCTAGTGGAAATTCAAAAAGAGAAGTTTGCTGTTCCTCTATCATCAATTATTGAGACAGCGATTGTAAAAGAATCAGATATTCTCAATGCACACAACCAAAAGGTGATTGATTTTAGAGGCAAGGTTGTACCACTTTTATTCTTGAAGGATATCTTTGAAGTGCCAGTTTCTGAACAGGGTGATGAATTTTACTCTGTAGTCATTGTTCGAAAAGGAGATAAAATGGCTGGACTAGTTGTTGATTCCTTTATCGGACAGCAGGAAGTGGTGCTGAAGTCACTTGGCAGCTATTTATCAAATGTTTTTGCCATTTCTGGCGCAACAATCCTTGGAGATGGACAAGTAGCATTAATTGTAGATTGCAATGCACTGATAAAATAAGCATGAAGCTTTAGCGGATGGTGCGTTATTCAAGCGGGAAAATTCATTAAAATCGCTAAGAAAACGTACCATAATCCGCAAATTTTTAAGGATATACCTTATTACTATACGTGCAAAAAGTGAGTACTGGAAAAGTGCTAATGTGCTTTCCCATCATGAATATAAGCTGATGTTAAGGGGTTAATAAGAGGAGTGGACATGCATGGTTGAAGAGATGACAGCTGATTTAAAATTGATCGTTTTTCAGCTAAAAGAAAAGGAATATGCAATTCCAGTTAGTCAGGTGCTTTCAATTGAAAAAGTAGAACATATTACAAGAGTTCCAGGTACGGCCAATTATGTAAAAGGGGTTATAAATCTTCGTGGAATTGTAACACCGATTATTAATCTTAGAAGCCGATTCGATTTAGAGGAAGAAGGCTATAATGATCATACACGTGTCATTATTGTGGCTGTTAATGATATGGAAGTAGGATTAATTGTTGATTCTGCTAATGACGTTATTGATATTTCTGAGGACTCTATTGAACCTTCACCAGAGGTTGTCGGTAATGTGGAAGCTGATTATGTATTAGGAGTTACGAAGATTGAAAAAAGGCTTCTTATTCTAATCGATCTGGAAAAAGTTTTGAATGTAGACGATATACCTGGATTGAGCGGAAGCATAGAAGAATGATGAATTACATGAATACTATTTCATCTGTCCATTTGGACATTTTGAAAGAGATTGGCAATATTGGGGCAGGACACGCAGCGACTGCTCTGTCTACCCTTTTGGATAAAAAAATCGACATGACTGTGCCAGATGTCAAGATTGTAACATTTGATGAAATGATGGATATGGCTGGCGGTCCTGAAAATATTGTTGCTGGCGTATTTCTTCGGATTGAGGGAGAGGCACCCGGAAGCATGTTCTTCTTGCTTCCGATTGAACAGGCTACTGCTTTTATTCAGGATATGCTGGATGACCAGCATTTTGATATGCAGGAATGGCAAACAAATGAATTAGCACTTTCAGCATTGCAGGAACTCGGAAATATTCTTTCCGGTTCTTATTTATCAAGCCTATCTGATTTTACGAAACTTTCTCTTTACCCATCTGTACCTGCCTTAAGCATTGACATGGTGGGTGCTATTGTCAGCTTCGGACTTGTTGAGCTTTCTCAAGTGAGTGATTATGCGATCGTCATTGATACGGCCTTTAATGAAGAGAAGAAAATGGAAAAACAGGAGGTAAGAGGGCATTTTTTCCTGCTGCCTGATCCAGATTCCTTTTCAATCATTTTTCAAGCATTAGGAGTATCAGATCATGACTAGTACGCTCGAAGTTATTAAAGTTGGAATAGCTGATATGAATACCGTTAAAGCGCCACAAATCATTCGAACATCAGGACTTGGCTCATGTGTTGGTGTCATTGTCTATGATGAAATTAAAAAAATAGCAGGTTTAGCACATCTTATGCTGCCGGAATCTTCCTTAGCAAGAGAACAGAAGATTAATAAAGCCAAGTATGCAGACACAGCTATTATTGAACTTTTAGCTCTTTTATTAAAAATGGGAGCATGCAAAACAAATCTTCGCGCTAAATTAGCTGGCGGAGCCCAAATGTTCAAGTTTTCTGGCGGCAGTGATTTAATGCGCATTGGTCCTCGCAATGTCGAGGCGGTTAAGAAAGAGTTAATACGATTAAATATTAGAATTATTTCTGAAGATACAGGAGGAAGCAGCGGCAGGACAATTGAATTCAATCCTGAATCTTCACTTTTAAATATACGTACTGTTAATCAGGGAACAAAAGATATTTAGTATTTCTATCTATGGCGGATTAGCCGCTTAGTATAATAATCATGATCAATAAGAACTGGAAGTGTCCCGAGGAGGGTTTGTTTTGCATCAAACGACTGAGGAGCAAATGTCTTGGCAGAATTGGGTAAATGTCCGTGATCCAGAAGCTGGTGACTATCTTGTAAAGAAGTATATGCCGCTTGTCAGTTATCACGTTCAGCGCATATCTGTTACCCTGCCCAAAAGTGTATCAAGAGATGATATTAAAAGCCTTGGGTTAATGGGTCTTTATGATGCCCTGCAGAAATTTGATCCTGCAAGGGATTTGAAATTTGACACTTATGCTTCTTTCCGAATTAGAGGAGCCATTATTGATGGATTAAGAAAAGAAGACTGGCTTCCTCGGAGTACAAGAGAAAAGGCGAAGAAAATAGAGGCCGCCTCCGAAAGGTTAGAGCAGCAGCTGATGCGCAATGCAAGTATTGAAGAAGTGGCTAAAGAGCTAAATATGCCTGTTGAAGATGTTTATTCATCCATCAATGAACAATTCTTTTCGAATCTTTTATCTATTGATGAACAGCCAAGTGATGATGATCATGAAGGCTTTTCTCATATGATTAAAGATGAAAAAGCATTAATACCTGAGCAAAAGGTATTAAAAGATGAAGCCCTAAACGAAATGACTCAATTAATTACGAACTTGAATGATAAAGAACAGCTTGTGCTGAGTCTGTTTTATAAAGAAGAACTAACATTGACTGAAATTGGCGAAGTAATGAATTTATCGACCTCCCGTATATCACAAATCCATTCTAAGGCTATTTTTAAGTTGAGAAAAAGCTTGGATAAAGTTATATAAATATACGTCCTGACCTAAAGAGTACAGCCCATTTTTAAAAGTGGATTTCAAACAAAAGCGCTTTTAATAGCATCATTTGCTTGAAATCCACTTTTTTATTTATCTACATAACGAACGAAAAAAGTACTTATTGGTTAACCTGATCCTTTTTGTAAATGACAATTACAAAAACAAAGGAAGTGAGTCCATGAGTCTAAAAGCAATTGAAATGCAGGTTGCACTTCCTAGAACCCAAGATGCCGGCAAACTGCAGGAACAGCTTCAGCAAAGAGGCCAGGTTATGCAGGATATAGCCTCTCAAGCAGCTTTAAAGGAAGAAGAACGAAAAAGGACTTCAGTAATAGCAAATTCAGATGCGGACAGTGTATCTCTAACGGACAAAGATCAAAAAGGTCAACAGCAGCAGGCACAATCTGAACGCAAGCACCAGAAAAAAGATCAAACAGTTAAAGAATCTCATCCTTATAAAGGGAAACTAATTGATTATAGCGGATAGAGGGTATAAAAGATGACAGTAATGCTATTAGTTATAAGTCTTTTCTTAAATATATTAGCCTTTGTGGCAATCATTAATTTGTATATGAGACAAACGCGGCTGATTGAAAGCGAGAAAAATCAAGCAAAAGCCACAGAGGAAATGGAAGAAATCATCTCCACCTATTTAACGCAAATGAAGGAAGAAAATGATGAGTTTTTACAAAAGCTCTCTGATTTGCATACGCCAAATAAAGCTCCTGCCAAAACATCTGCTGAAAAAACAGAGAATAAAAGAGCAGAGCCTCTTAAAGATTTAGAGGATCCTCCAGCCTTTCAAGCTAGAATTGGAAAAGCATCCATGTATCAGGCTGCGAAGGTTTATCAGCAAAATAAAGCAGCAAGTGATAATAGCAAAGCAGCTATAAAAGACGAACCAGCAAGCGAGAATGGCAAATTAACTATAAAAGACGAAACGGCAAATCAGAATGTTCAACCGGATGCTGAAAAGGACATTCATTCAGAAGCCGAAGAGATCATTGATACCACACAAACCCCGCAGCCAACTCTGTTAAGCCAGGCCCTGGTCTTAAAGAATCTAGGACTTACAAACGATGAGATTGCTAAAAAACTTAATAAAGGAAAAACAGAGATCCAATTATTGTTGAAATTTCACGAAAAACAATAAGAATAACTTGAATATGTAACATGATTATGCTATATTAACAAATGGTGTTAATACACACGTTCATTGATTCAGCCGAATGGTGCTGTCAAACAGTTGGCGGCTGAAGATGATATGAGCGGAGGAAATCAAAACCATTAGGAGGAAACACAAATGTCAGTAATTTCAATGAAGCAATTACTTGAGGCTGGTGTACACTTTGGTCACCAAACTCGCCGCTGGAACCCTAAGATGAAAAGATACATTTTCACTGAGCGTAACGGCATCTACATCATCGACCTTCAAAAGACTGTTAAGAAGGTTGAAGAAGCTTACAACTTCGTTAAGGAGCTTGCTGGAAACGGCGGAACAATCCTTTTCGTAGGTACAAAGAAACAAGCTCAAGATTCTGTTAAGGAAGAAGCAATCCGTTCTGGTATGTACTATGTGAACCAGCGCTGGCTTGGTGGTACTTTAACAAACTTTGAAACAATCCAAAAACGTATTGCACGTTTGAAAGATATCGAAAGAATGTCTGAAGATGGAACTTTCGAAGTGCTTCCTAAGAAAGAAGTTGTTCAGCTTAATAAAGAGCATGAGCGCTTAGAAAAATTCTTAGGCGGAATCAAAGACATGAAGGCTATTCCTGATGCATTATTCATCATCGATCCTCGTAAAGAGCGCATCGCTGTTGCTGAAGCACATAAATTAAACATCCCAATCGTTGGTATCGTTGATACAAACTGTGATCCGGATGAAATCGATGTTGTTATTCCTGCAAACGATGACGCAATCCGCGCTGTTAAACTATTAACAGGCAAAATGGCAGATGCTATTCTTGAAGCTAAACAAGGCGAAGAAATTACAACTGCTTAATCAAACACTGTAAACGGCATTCGCCCAGACATGGAAAAAGGTCTGCTGGACAAAAGATTCGTTTTTTGACCAAAACGACCTTTTCCGTGAGGCGCTGCCGTTATCGGTATGAAAAGTGGATAATCCACTGGATTACATTTAAAAAGGTGATAACAGGGAGCACCCTTTTATCACCTTTTTTTAAAGAGATTCAGCCATCTTTTCTTGCGAATCTTACTAATTTCGTTTCACAGCAAGAATAAATGGAAATGATAAAATTACATACTTCAACTTTTAAGGAGGATTTCATAATGGCAATTACTGCTCAAATGGTAAAAGAACTGCGTGAAAAAACTGGCGCAGGTATGATGGATTGTAAAAAGGCTCTTCAAGAAACTGATGGTGATATGGAAAAAGCTGTCGACTTCCTTCGTGAAAAAGGAATCGCGAAAGCTGCTAAGAAGGGAGACCGTATCGCTGCTGAAGGTTTAACAGCTATTAAAGTTGAAGGAAACGAAGCAGTTCTTCTTGAAGTAAACTCTGAAACTGATTTTGTTGCTAAAAACGAAGGTTTCCAAACTTTAGTACAAGAACTTGCTGACCACCTTCTTGCAAGCAAACCTGCTACAGCTGAAGAGGCAGTAACTCAAACTATGGCAAACGGTTCAACAGTTGAATCACACATCAACTCTGCAATCGCTAAGATTGGTGAAAAGTTATCTCTTCGCCGTTTCTCTGTATTAACAAAAACAGACAATGATGCATTTGGTGCTTACCTTCATATGGGCGGACGCATTGGTGTGTTAACAGTTCTTGAAGGTACTACTGATGAAGATGCTGCGAAAGACGTTTCTATGCACATTGCTGCATTAAACCCTAAGTATGTATCTCGTGATGAAGTATCTGCTGAAGAAGTAGAGCGTGAGCGTCAAGTTCTTACTCAACAAGCATTAAATGAAGGCAAGCCAGAAAACATCGTAGCTAAAATGGTTGAAGGCCGTTTAAGCAAGTATTTCGAAGATGTTTGTGTAAACGATCAAGCGTTTGTTAAAAACCCAGATCAAAAAGTAGGCAAGTTTGTTGAATCTAAAGGCGGTAAAATTCGTGAATTCGTTCGCTTCGAAGTTGGAGAAGGAATCGAAAAACGTGAAGATAACTTCGCAGAAGAAGTTATGAGCCAAGTGAAAAAATAATTTGCTTATATGCAAATCTTGAAAAACTCAGGGAACACTTTGTGTTCCCTGTTTTTCAAGACTTTTTTCTAATAAAGCATAAATTTTAGCGGAAAAAGAATGTGGAGGTTTTTATGAGCGCGCCTAAATATAAACGTGTTGTTTTGAAACTAAGTGGTGAAGCTTTAGCTGGTGAGCAAGGCTTCGGAATAAATCCATCCGTTATTAAATCGGTTGCAGTCCAGGTCAAGGATTTGGCTGAGCTTGGAGTTGAGGTCGCAGTTGTTGTAGGCGGCGGCAATATTTGGCGGGGCAAGATTGGTGAAGAGATGGGCATGGACAGAGCCAATGCAGACTATATGGGAATGCTGGCGACGATCATGAATTCACTTGCTCTTCAAGATAGCCTAGAACAGCTGGGAATAGAGACGCGAGTACAAACATCCATTGAAATGAGACAAGTTGCAGAGCCTTATATTCGCAGAAGAGCGATTCGTCATCTTGAAAAGAAACGCGTTGTGATCTTTGCTGCAGGCACCGGCAATCCTTATTTCTCCACTGACACTACGGCTGCACTCAGAGCTGCTGAGATAGAAGCAGAGGTAATTCTTATGGCCAAAAATAACGTTGATGGAGTTTATTCAGCAGATCCGCGCGTTGATAAAAATGCAAAGAAATATGATGAACTATCATATCTTGATGTTCTTAAAGAAGGTCTGGCTGTTATGGATTCAACAGCGTCCTCTCTATGTATGGACAATAATATACCACTAATTGTGTTCTCAATCATGGAAGAAGGCAATATTAATCGTGCTGTAATGGGTGAACCAATTGGTACAATTGTAAGGGGGAAATCATAATGACAAAGCAAACCATTGATAATGCTAAAGAGCGTATGACAAAAGCAATTGGGGCTTATACACGTGAATTGGCGGGAATTCGTGCAGGAAAAGCGAATGCTACCTTGCTTGACCGCGTTACTGTGGATTATTACGGAGCTCCAACTCCAATTAATCAGCTGGCTGGCGTATCAGTTCCAGAAGCTCGTCTTCTTGTTATTCAGCCATATGATAAATCTGTACTTGGAGAAATTGAAAAGGCTATTTTAAAATCTGACCTTGGCTTAACACCTTCAAACGATGGCAGCATTATTCGTTTAGCTATTCCACAGCTAACAGAAGAGCGTCGTAAGGAATTAGTGAAAGTAGTTAAGAAAGAAGCTGAAGAAGCTAAAATTGCAGTTCGAAACATTCGTCGTGACAGTAACGATGAGCTGAAAAAGAATGAAAAGAACGGTGAGATTACAGAGGATGATCTTCGCGGTTACTCAGATGATATTCAAAAATTAACTGATGATTACATCAGCAAAATTGACAATATTACAAAAGATAAAGAAAAAGAGATTATGGAAGTTTAATCACTTCTCAAATAGTGTTAAAACCCTCTATTTTTAGGGGGTTTTTTTACACTATGGGGGAAAGCATTTGTCCAGCCAGATCAACCAATTCATGTGGAATCAGCTCTGTACTCTAATTTAAAAGCATTTCATGTATTTTTTTAACAATGATGAATAGAAAACTCCATTTAAGCGTAATTTTTAAAGATAAAACGGAAAATTTTTGGTATGATTAGATGAGCTTTGAAATGTTAAGCAGTTTATACATAATAATTATGATCTTAGCCTTTTTATATATTATTTTATTTGAGAATGAATTTAGCCTATAATAAATAGGATTATTCCTTTCAGAAGTTCAGTAATCATCAATTCCTTTTGGGAAGCATGACCATGGCACAGAGTTCACTGAAGGCAAGTAACCTATTTTAAAGGAGTATATATATGTTCGATAAGATGAAGTTTTGGAAGAATAATATCAGCTCTTCCAGTTTAAGAGAACGGGCAGATAAAATACAGGAAGGTGCAGTGCCTTCGCATGTCGCCATCATTATGGATGGAAATGGAAGATGGGCTAAAAAGAGAGCACTGCCAAGAGTGGCTGGCCATCATGAAGGAATGAAGGTAGTCCGGAAGATAACCCGTTTTGCAAATCTGCTTGGGATCGATACGTTAACTCTCTATGCTTTTTCAACTGAGAATTGGAAACGTCCTAAATTAGAAGTAGAATACTTAATGAAATTGCCGGAAGAATTTTTGGGCACCTTCTTACCGGAATTGATAGAAGAAAACGTACAAGTGCGTATGATCGGCGACAAACAGTTATTGCCTAAGCATACTCTTAATGCAATTGAAAAGGCTATGAATGAAACAAAAGATAATGACGGTCTCATTTTGAATTTTGCGATGAATTATGGAAGCCGAGCTGAAATCATCAATGCGGTTCAAAATGTCTTAAAAGATATTAAAAGTGGTATAATAGATGAAAATCAGCTGGATGATGAGCTGTTTTCTAAATATTTAATGACGTGTGAGCTAAGTGATCCTGATTTGTTAATTAGAACAAGCGGGGAAATTCGCTTGAGCAATTTTATGCTGTGGCAGCTTGCCTATTCAGAATTTTGGTTTACAGATGTATTATGGCCAGATTTTACAGAAGAACATCTTGCCGATGCAATCGAAGCATTCCAAAATCGTCAAAGACGATTTGGAGGAGTATAATAAAGGATGTTGAATAAATAATGAAGCAAAGAAGTATTTCTGCAGTGGTTTTTGTCGCAATTTTATTGCCTATCGTCATCTTTGGAGGACTTCCTCTTACCGTTTTTACGTATATAATCGCGACAGTTGGTCTTCATGAACTGTTAAGAATGCGCAATCTACATATCTGGTCTATACCTGGAGTTCTATCAACTTTATTATTATGGACTATTTTATTGCCGGCTGATTATCAATATATCTTAACCGATTTGAACAGTTCCCGATTTGATATAATCATCTTGTTTCTATTCTTGTTTCTTTCCTATACTGTTGTATCGAAGAACAAATTTCATTTTGATGATGCGGGGTTTGTTATTTTATCGGTTTTATACATAGGAGTAGGTTTTCATTTCTTTATTGAAACGAGATTTGCTGGTAACGGTCTAATTTTTATTTTTTATTCCTTGTTTTTAATGTGGGCAACAGATTCAGGAGCTTATCTGATTGGAAAAGCGATCGGGAAGAGAAAACTGTGGCCGGAAATTAGCCCAAACAAAACAATTGAAGGTTCACTCGGCGGAGTTGCTTGTGCGATTATCGTAGCTATTTTGTTCATGATCTTTACAGATATGAATCTATCGCCAGTTCAGTTAATCGTGATGACTGTAGTATTATCAATTTTTGGACAAGTTGGAGATTTAGCAGAGTCTGCTTTTAAGCGTCATTATAAGGTGAAGGATTCTGGGAAAATTATGCCAGGACACGGCGGGGTTCTAGACCGCTTTGACAGCTTGCTGTTTGTTTGGCCATTAATACATTTACTGCATTTTATTTAAATGCCAGTTTGGTTTTGATAGGAGAGGTAGAGTTGAAACATATAAGTTTAATGGGAGCTACTGGTTCGATCGGTACTCAAACGTTAGATGTTTTAAAAGAACATCCAGATGAATTTAGATTATCGGCATTTTCTGTCGGTAAGAATTTAGATTTGGCTAGGAAAATCATAGTAGAATTTCAGCCAGAACTAGTCTCATTATCAGAAAAAAATGATATGGAAGTTCTTAAAAGCGAATTTCCAGGCATATCTTTTACATATGGACAACAAGGGTTAACGGAAGTTGCCGTTTATCATAAAGCAGATGTATTAGTTAATGCAGTTCTTGGGAGTGTTGGTTTAGAACCCACTCTCCAAGCAATCGAAGAGAAAAAGACGATTGCGATAGCAAATAAGGAAACGCTCGTTACAGCGGGGCACCTTGTCATGGAAGCCGCTAAAAAGAATGGGGTTTCCCTGCTTCCAGTGGACAGTGAGCATTCTGCCATTTTTCAGGCTTTACAAGGTGAGAAAGAAAAGAATATCGAGAAACTAATTTTAACCGCCTCTGGAGGCAGCTTTCGCGATAAGACTAGGGAAGAACTTCAGAATGTAACAGTCGAACAAGCCTTGAACCACCCAAACTGGTCAATGGGTGCAAAGATCACGATAGACTCTGCTTCTATGATGAATAAAGGACTTGAAGTAATAGAGGCTCATTGGCTGTTTTCGATGCCATATGAAAATATTGATGTTCTACTTCATAAAGAAAGCATCATCCATTCAATGATTGAATTTCATGACAGCAGTGTGATTGCCCAGCTTGGCACGCCCGACATGAGGGTGCCGATTCAATATGCGCTGACATATCCGGATCGATTGCCATTGCCTTCAGCCAATCGCTTGAATTTAGCTGAAATCGGAAAGCTGCATTTTACAGCTATGGATTTCAATCGCTTCCGCTGTTTACAGCTTGCATATGATGCTGGTAAAGCGGGGGGCAGTATGCCAACAGTTTTAAATGCTGCGAATGAAGCAGCTGTGGCCGCCTTTTTAGAAGGGAAAATTTCATTTCTTCAAATTGAGGAGTATATTGAGCGGGCATTACATGCACATCAGCATATTGCTAATCCAGGCCTTACTGAGATAAAATCAGCTGATGCCGAAGCGAGAAAATATGTGTCTTCTCTTATTTAAAATACGTCTCCGGAAGTCATTAGTGAGCGTGATAGAAAAGGTGGTTAAATTTTGAGTACAGTTATTGCCTTTATCGTTATTTTTGGTGCATTGGTTTTTTTCCATGAATTAGGCCATTTGATTTTTGCCAAAAGAGCAGGCATCCTTTGCCGTGAATTCGCAATTGGATTTGGACCTAAAGTGTTCACTCATAAAAAAAATGATACGGTATATACCATTCGCCTATTGCCAATCGGCGGCTTTGTCCGGATGGCTGGCGAAGATCCAGAAATGGTTGAAATTAAACCAGGTTATCGAGTAGGACTTCTTTTTAATGACAAAAATGAAGTACAAAAAATTGTTCTTAATAAAAAAGATAAGCATCCGGATGCTCGTATTATCGAGGTTGAAGAAGCTGATTTAGAACATAAACTGTTTATTAAAGGCTATGTTGAAGGTGAGGACGAAGAATTACTGCAAACCTTCTCTATTAATCGAAAAGCAGTCATTATCGAAGATTCGGTTGAAACGTTAATTGCTCCTTATGATCGCCAATTTGCTTCAAAGACCTTGCCGCAGCGTACAATGGCGATATTTGCAGGACCGATGATGAACTTTATCCTTGCTTTTGTTGTGTTTGTCATTATTGCCTTATTGCAGGGAATGCCAACGAGTGACCCTGTTTTAGGTAAATTAACGGCTGATGGTGCAGCATATGAAGCTGGCCTGCAGCAAGGAGACGTCGTCCATAGTGTAGATGGCGCAGAAGTATCAACATGGGAAGATATCGTTGAAATTATTCGCGAAAGCCCTAATGAAGAAATTGACTTTCACATTGATCGTAATGGCGAAGAGCTAACCGTTCCTGTTACACCTGCTCTTCAAGAGGATGAGGCAGGATCGCGCGGTGTTATAGGCGTTTATCAGCCTATGGAAAAGTCACCGTTAAAATCTATTGTCTATGGTGCACAGGAAACATATAATTGGACAAAGCAAATTTTTGTTATCCTTGGTACAATCCTGACAGGCCAATTCTCAATCGATGATTTATCAGGACCGGTTGGCATTTATGTATCAGTTGATACGGTTGCTCAAACAGGGATTTATAACCTAATGAAATGGGCAGGTATTCTAAGTATTAACTTGGGTATTATGAATCTCTTGCCAATCCCTGCATTAGATGGAGGAAGATTATTATTCTTTGCAATTGAAGCAGTCAGAGGAAAACCTTTGGACCGCACAAAAGAAGGAATGGTTCATTTTGTAGGCTTTGCCCTTCTGATGCTGCTGATGATCGTTGTTACATGGAATGATATTCAGAGATTCTTTTTATAAAACGGGGGCATAAGGCCTTCAGGCAATATAAAATTAAGACTGAGTTGGGTTAGATTCCTCGCCTTTTTAAGCGTTCAGTTAAGCTTTGAGGAAGGAATTTAACCCTTCTTTATGATAATAAAAGAGGTGCTATTAGATGAAACAGAGTATGACGTTAATTCCAACACTAAGAGAAATTCCAGGAGATGCAGAAATTAAGAGCCATCAGCTTCTTTTAAGAGCAGGTTATATCCGCCAGAATGCAAGCGGCATATACAGCTATTTGCCACTGGCACGGAAAATGCTGCAAAAGATTGAACAAATTGTCCGTGAAGAGATGGACAATGCAGGTGCGGTTGAATTATTGATGCCGGCCATGCAGCAGGCAGAGCTTTGGCAGGAATCAGGACGCTGGTATACATATGGACCAGAATTAATGCGGATGAAGGATCGCCATGAACGTGATTTTGCATTAGGAGCAACACATGAAGAAGTAATTACAAGCTTGGTAAGAGATGAAGTGAAATCATATAAGAGATTGCCGCTTGCTCTTTATCAGATTCAAACGAAATTCCGTGATGAAAAACGCCCTCGATTTGGGGTTCTGCGCGGCCGTGAGTTTATTATGAAGGATGCATACTCGTTCCATTCATCTAAAGAAAGCCTGGATG
Organism: Bacillus mesophilum; assembly: GCF_008923265.1. Taxonomy (NCBI): domain Bacteria; kingdom Bacillati; phylum Bacillota; class Bacilli; order Caryophanales; family Bacillaceae; genus Bacillus; species Bacillus mesophilum. The sequence continues at coordinate 488,626 of NZ_WBOT01000001.1, forward strand.
AAATGTACGACCAGCTTTTTGAAGCATATAATCGCATTTTCACGCGCCTGCAACTGAATTTTAGAGCGGTTATTGCAGATTCAGGTGCAATGGGCGGTAAGGATACACATGAATTTATGGTGTTATCTGAAATCGGAGAAGATACGATTGCTTACTCGAACGAATCTGATTTTGCTGCAAATATCGAGATGGCACCAGTTGCTGCTGTTTATAAAAAAAGTGAAGAAGCAGAACAGCCGCTGGAAAAGGTGAAAACGGAAAATCAAAAAACCATTGAAGAAGTATCTTCCTTCTTATCTGTTTCATCTGAAAAATGCATTAAAACGCTTCTGTTCAAAGCAGATGAAAAATTTGTGGCAGTCCTTGTGCGAGGTGACCATGAAGTAAATGATATTAAGCTGAAAAATGTACTTAATGTCAGTGATGTTGAATTAGCAACAGCTGAAGAATCTGCGAAAGTATTTAATGCTCCTGTTGGTTCTGTAGGTCCTATTGGGCTTAAAGATGTAGAGATCATAGCAGATCAGGCTGTTGAAGTGCTTGTAAATGCGGTTTGTGGTGCAAACGAAGAAGATTATCACTTCAAAAATGTGAATCCGGGCAGGGACTTTGAAGTATCTTCCTATGAAGACATCCGTTTTATCCAAGAGGGAGATCCTTCCCCAGACGGAAAAGGCATCATTCAATTTGCAAAAGGAATTGAAGTTGGACATGTCTTTAAGCTGGGAACTCGTTATAGTGAAGCAATGGATGCGATGTATTTAGATGAAAACGGAAGAAACCAGCCAATGATTATGGGCTGCTATGGCATTGGTGTTTCACGCTTAATCGCTGCTGTTGCTGAACAGTATAATGATGAAAAAGGATTCGTTTGGCCGATGGAAGTAGCACCATATAATTTACACTTAATTGCCGTAAATACGAAAGATGCTGATCAAGTATCATTGGCAGAAGACCTTTACGCACAGCTGAAAGCAGCACGCTATGATGTTCTTTTCGATGACCGTGCCGAGCGTGCTGGCGTTAAATTTGCAGACTCAGACTTAATTGGTTTGCCAATTCGTATTACAGTAGGCAAAAAAGCTTCTGAAGGCATCGTAGAAATCAAAGTGAGAAGCACAGGAGATATGTACGAAGTGCACCAATCAGAACTTCTGGAAAAAATTGAAGAAATTGCAAAAGAACTGAAAAAGTAAGAATATAACCAAAGATTAGTCATAAATAGGTTCCCATTTCAGGGAACCTGTTTTTAATATTCTCAGTCAATGAAATCATTTTACCAGTATAAAAAATACATTCAGAATATAGGACATGTGATATAATGAAGACCGTCGAAAAATGTCCGAAGCTAACAGAGACAATCTATTTAGAGGGGAGTGTGAACTGTTGGGAGAGCAAAAATCTAAAAAAGAGCAGTTTCTGCTGTTAATACAGCAACTTGAGTTAACAGAAGATGCTCTTTTGCCATATTTTCAAAATGCTGAACTCGAAAAGGTTATTCTTGAGAAAAAGGCACGCAAATGGCATTTTCAATTCGTATTTGAAAACATTCTGCCATGTACTATTTATAGCAGATTATCAGCACAGCTTGCGAAGCACTTTTCTTATATCGCTCATACGTCCTTTTCGATCAAAGCAGTCAATCAGCAATACACAGAACAATTGATTCTTGATTACTGGAACAACTGTGTTCAAGAGCTGGAAGGAATATCTCCGCCTCTTCTGAAACTGCTGAATGAGCAAACTCCCGCCGTTCAAGGCAGCAAAGTAACCATTTCTGTACGTAATGAAATGGAAGGAATGTCGATTAAAAGCAAATATGCCGCTTTGCTTTCAAATATTTTCCAATCCTTTGGCTTTCCTTTGCTAACAGTCGATACTGCTGTGCAAGAGTCTGCATCAAATGATGAATACGAAAAATTCCTAGAAGCAAAGCAAAAAGAAGATCAGGAAAGAGGCTTGCAGGCAGCTCTGGAAATGCAGAAGAAAGAGCAGGAAGCAGAAAACTCTGATACTCCTGTACTTACAGGTCCGCTTTCGATTGGCTTAACCATCAAAGATGATGCTGATTACCGCAAGCTGATTGATATTATAGATGAAGAAAGAAGAGTAGCAGTAGAAGGGTATGTCTTTGCGGCCGAAACGAAGGAATTGCGGAGCGGACGAACACTTTTAACCTTCAAAATAACGGATTATACAAGTTCAATTATGGTTAAAATGTTTTCTCGTGATAAAGAAGACGCAGCGTTATTCCAGCTGGTGCAAAAAGGAATGTGGCTAAAGGTTCGGGGCAGCATTCAAAATGATACCTTTGTTCGTGACCTGGTTATGATTGGGAATGATATTAATGAAATCAAGCCAGTACAGCGACAAGATACTGTACCCGAAAACGAAAAACGTGTTGAACTCCATCTGCATTCGCCAATGAGCCAGATGGACGCCGTAACCTCAGTAAGCACACTTGTTGCACAAGCGAAAAAATGGGGGCATAAAGCAATTGCAATTACTGATCATGCGGTTGTGCAATCATTCCCGGAAGCCTTTGGTGCTGGGAAAAAAAATGATATTAAAATATTGTATGGCGTCGAGGTTAATCTAGTAGATGATGGCGTGCCAATTGCCTATAATGATGCACATCGGCTGATTGCGGAAGATACGTTTGTGGTGTTTGACGTAGAAACAACCGGTCTTTCTGCTGTTTACGATACCATTATCGAGCTGGCAGCTGTGAAGATTCGCGGTGGAGAGATTATTGACCGCTTTGAATCATTCGCAAATCCTCACCATAAATTATCAGCAACAACCATTAATTTAACAGGTATTACCGATGACTTGGTTGAAAATGCGCCAGAAGTGGAAGATGTTTTGAAAAAGTTTTATGACTGGACTGAGGATGCAGTGCTGGTTGCTCACAATGCGTCCTTTGATATGGGCTTCCTTAATGTCGGCTATAAAAAAATAGGTCTGGGGAAATCCCCTAATCCTGTTATTGATACACTTGAACTGGCAAGATTTCTTTATCCAGATATGAAAAATCATCGTTTAAATACATTAGCGAAAAAATTCGATGTTGAGTTAACACAGCATCACCGTGCTATTTACGATGCTGAGGCGACAGGATACCTGCTGTTAAGAATGTTAAAAGATGCTGCAAATCAAGGCATCGAATATCATGACCAGTTCAATGATAATATGGGGAAAGGAAATGCTTTTCAGAGAGCCCGCCCATACCATTGCACACTGCTCGCACAAAATGAAACAGGCTTAAAGAACTTGTTTAAGCTGGTGTCCATTTCTCATATAGATTATTTTTATCGTGTGCCTAGATTGCCGCGGTCCCTTCTGCAGAAGTACAGAGAAGGACTATTAGTAGGTTCAGGTTGTGATAAAGGGGAAGTATTTGAAGGAATGATGCAGAAATCCCCAGATGAAGTGGAAGATACTGCACAATTTTATGATTATATAGAGGTTCATCCAAAAGAGGTATATTCACACCTGATTGAGCTTGAACTTGTACGCGATGAAAAAGCATTAAAGGAAATCATCGGCAAGGTAGTTGATCTTGGTGAGAAATTGGATATCCCTGTAGCAGCGACTGGTAATGTGCACTACTTAAATCCAAATGATAAAATTTACCGCAAAATACTAGTCAATTCACAGGGCGGTGCCAATCCGTTAAATCGCCACAACCTGCCGGATGTTCATTTCAGAACGACAAACGAAATGCTCGATTCATTTTCATTCCTTGGTGAAGAAAAGGCGAAAAAGATTGTTGTTGAGAACTCAAATGCCATTGCTGATATGATTGATGTGATTAAACCGATTAAAGACGATTTGTATACACCAAAAATTGAAGGCGCCGATGAGGAAATGCGAACCATGAGTTATGATATGGCGAAAAGCATTTATGGTGATGAGCTACCGGAGATTGTCGAGGCAAGGCTTGAAAAGGAACTGAAAAGTATCATTGGACATGGATTTGCTGTTATTTATCTGATTTCACATAAGCTTGTTAAAAAATCGCTGAATGACGGGTACCTTGTTGGTTCGAGGGGATCTGTCGGTTCTTCTTTCGTTGCGACCATGACCGAAATTACAGAGGTGAATCCGCTGCCGCCTCATTATGTTTGCCCGAACTGCAAAACATCAGAGTTCTTTGATGATGGATCGGTGGGGTCAGGATTTGACCTGCCTGATAAAGATTGCCCAAATTGCGGCGGCGTCTTTAGAAAAGATGGCCATGATATTCCATTTGAAACCTTCCTTGGCTTTAAAGGGGATAAGGTACCCGATATTGATTTGAATTTTTCCGGCGAATATCAGCCTAAAGCACATAACTATACAAAGGTGCTTTTCGGTGATGAATATGTTTACCGTGCAGGTACAATTGGTACCGTTGCAGATAAGACGGCATTTGGATACGTAAAGGCTTATCAATCTGATAATAACCTTACATTAAGGGGCGCGGAGATCGATAGGCTGGCTTCTGGCTGTACTGGTGTAAAACGGACATCCGGACAGCACCCTGGCGGAATAATCGTTGTACCGGATTATATGGATATTTATGATTTTACGCCAATTCAGTTTCCCGCTGATGACCGCAACTCTGAATGGAAAACAACACACTTCGACTTCCATTCCATACATGACAACTTGCTTAAGCTTGATATATTAGGACACGATGATCCAACTGTTATCCGTATGCTTCAAGATTTAAGCGGAATCGATCCAAAGACGATTCCTACAGATGATCCTGAGGTTATGAAAATATTCAGCGGCACAGAATCACTTGGTGTTACAGAAGAGCAGATTATGTGTAAAACCGGAACACTGGGAATACCTGAGTTTGGTACAAGATTCGTTCGTCAAATGCTTGAGGATACGAAACCGACTACCTTCTCTGAACTCGTACAGATATCCGGACTTTCCCATGGTACTGATGTATGGCTCGGCAATGCGCAAGAGCTTATTCACAATGACATCTCTACTCTGAGCGAAGTAATCGGCTGCCGTGATGATATAATGGTTTACTTGATCTATCAAGGCCTTGAGCCTGCTTTCGCTTTTAAAATCATGGAATCCGTCCGTAAAGGAAAAGGGCTCAGTGATGATATGGAAGAAGAAATGCGCAAAAACACTGTGCCTGAATGGTATATAGATTCTTGTAAGAAGATCAAATACATGTTCCCGAAGGCGCATGCTGCTGCCTATGTTTTAATGGCAGTAAGGATTGCTTATTTCAAAGTGCATCATCCGCTTTTATATTATGCAGCATATTTTTCTGTGCGTGCAGAAGATTTTGATATCGATGCAATGGTTAAAGGTTCACAGGCCATACGCGCAAAAATTGATGAAATTAATGCTAAAGGCTTAGATGCATCTACAAAAGAGAAAAACCTGCTGACCGTTCTGGAACTGGCACTCGAGATGAACGAAAGAGGTTTTCATTTTAAAAAAGTAGATTTATACAATTCCAGTGCAAACGAGTTTTTAATCGACGGAAATGCTCTTATTCCACCGTTTAACTCTATCCCTGGGCTTGGAACGAACGCTGCCTTTAATATTGTGAATGCCCGTGAACATGGGGAATTCCTTTCTAAGGAAGATTTGCAGCAGCGTGGTAAAGTTTCTAAAACAATCATTGAATATCTAGATAATCATGGCTGCCTGGAAGCTTTGCCTGATCAGAATCAGCTGAGTTTGTTTTAAGGTTATAAATATTGCGAAGAAAGGACCGCTCATATGGCGGTCCTTTTTGTAATTTAAATGGTGATAGGTTATTCGTAATAATCTCAGTTTGTAGAAAATGAAACTTACTAAGGATCATGACCGTATTATTGATAAAAGAAGCAAGAAAGTGTGGAAAGGGAGGGTATTGTTTTGATTTCAGATCTATATAAACGCCGGGAAAAGCTGGGATATGTTATTTTGTTTCTTCTATTAATAGTTTTGATCGGCTGGCTCATTTTCCAGACACCAGAAACGCAGCGTGAATGGCTGGAGTTGTCCTTTTTCCTTCTGCCGCTCGGATTCGTTGTTTCTATTATAATGATCAGCCGTTCTCATTATAATAAAGTTAAAGAAGTTAACATTCCTAATTCTCAGCGAAGGATAACTGAATTAAATCATGTGGTGATAAAAAAGGACGCTGGCATCATTCCGAGATTACTTCTTTTCGAAAAGAACGGGGAGTTTATTGGCATGCTGAAGCCGACTAATACACCTTGGTGGCTGTATCCGTTATATATGCTCAGCGAGGAAGCGGCTTTAATGTTCCCGCAAAGCTATGGATTCGAATCTTCAGATGGCAAGACCTTATTTACATTCAATAAAAGAGGGTGGCTGAAGCAGGTTATGCTGTCCGTATATGATCCAAATAATAAAAAGCTAGGTACATATATACAGGAAGAATTGAAGGCGGTATTCAATATAAAAGGAAAGATTATAAACGAAAAGAATGAGAATGTGCTAGTTATAGAGGCCTCAGGATTTTCTGGGGATTTTAAATGGTATGATGAAGAGGGCCAGCAGTGGGCCAGATTCTATAATGGTTTATTTCCGCACGAGTATACGAAAATATTTAGAGACTCACAAAACGATATTGTGGAGCTATCAGATCAGCTTGAAGAGGAAAATAAAATCCGATTGCTTTCTGTTATTGCTTATTTGTTTATGGCGAGAATAAAACAATAAGTACTCTTCAGTTAGATGCACAATTTACTTTTGCTTGTCGCCCCTGAGCGACCCGCCTGCGCTTTTCCGAGATCCAGCTCCGGCGGGTAGCCCCTCGAGGTCATAAGCCAATCTGTCCTAAAGGTCAAAGAACGACCTTTATGCCAGCTCGTCTTATGCTTGTCGCCCCTGGGCAAGCCCCCTCCGCTTTTCCGAGATCCAGCTCCGGCGGGTAGGGGCTCGAGGTCATAAGCCAATCCAGTCAAAAGGTCAAAGAACGACCTTTCGCCTGTCTCGTCTTATGCTTGTCGCCCCTGAGCGACCCGCCTGCGCTTTTCCGAGATCCAGCTCCGGGGGCTAGGGGCTCGAGGTCATAAGCCAATCTGTCCTAAAGGTCAAAGAACGACCTTTATGCCATCTCGTCTTATGCTTGTCGCCCCTGGGCAAGCCCCCTCCGCTTTTCCAGTCATTTGCATTAATTTTCTGGTTATGGTATAGTTTTATTGGAAATACTACGGATAACTTCGCAAAGGAGAGTGGGGAAACCCACTCTTTCGTGTTGTGTACGCTATTTTTTAGGTAGTATATATTTATTTTCGATTGGGAAATATGACCCGATTTGAGATGTATGTGTTAAAGGAGGGGTAGTGAGTGAGCAAAGTTGCCCAGCAGGTTGAGCAGCTAGTTAATCCTATTTTGGATGAACTTCAATTAGAATTAGTTGATATTGAGTATGTGAAAGAGGGAAAAGATTGGTTTCTCCGTGTTTTCATTGATAAAGAAACAGGTGTTGATATCGAAGAGTGCGGAATGGTCAGTGAGCGACTAAGCGAAAAGCTGGACGAAACAGATCCGATTCCATACAACTATTTTCTTGAAGTTTCTTCACCTGGAGCTGAGCGCCCTCTTAAGAAAGACAAAGATTTTGAAAGAGCGATCGGCAAAAATGTGTACATAAAGACATATGAGCCGATTGACGGAGAAAAAGTTTTTGAAGGCGTTTTAACTCATTATGATGGAAATGTGATAGAAGTAGAAGTAAAAATTAAGACGAGAAAGAAAACGGTACAAATTCCTTTTAATAAGGTAGCAAGTGCACGTTTAGCCGTCGTTTTTTCATAAGACACCAACTTATGAACCATTTAGAAAGTTAGACTGTCATTATATTAAAGGGGGATAAAAATCTCATGAGCAGTGAATTACTAGATGCTCTAACATTGCTGGAAAGAGAGAAAGGTATTTCTCGCGATGTGATTATTGAAGCAATTGAAGCGGCACTTGTGTCAGCATACCGCAGAAATTTTAATCAGGCACAAAATGTTCGGATCGACTTGAATTTGGGTGTTGGCACTATGCGTGTATTTGCCCGAAAAGAAGTGGTAGATGAAGTATTTGACCATAGACTTGAGATCTCTGTTGAAGATGCACAAAAAATTAATCCAAACTACCAGGTTGAAGATATTGTCGAAATGGAAGTAACACCAAAAGACTTTGGCCGAATCGCTGCACAAACAGCGAAACAAGTGGTGACACAGCGTGTCCGTGAAGCAGAGCGTGGCATTATTTACTCTGAATACATCGATCGTGAAGAAGATATCATGACAGGTATTGTCCAGCGACAAGACCCTAAATTTATCTATGTAAGCTTAGGGAAAATTGAAGCAATCCTCCCGGCAAACGAGCAAATGCCGAATGAACATTACAAAGCGCATGACAGAATTAAAGTCTTTCTGACAAAGGTTGAGAAAACGACAAAAGGACCGCAAATCTTCGTATCAAGAACACATCCTGGTCTTCTAAAGCGTTTATTCGAAATCGAAGTACCGGAAATTTATGATGGCACAGTCGAATTAAAGTCTGTTGCACGTGAAGCGGGAGACCGTTCAAAAATCTCAGTTCATTCTGATAACCCTGAAGTAGATCCAGTTGGTTCATGCGTAGGGCCAAAAGGTACTCGTGTACAGGCTGTTGTTAACGAGTTAAAAGGCGAGAAAATTGATATCGTAAAATGGTCTGCAGATCCAGTTGTATTTGTTGCTAACGCATTAAGCCCTTCTAAAGTGCTGGATGTTATTGTGAACGAGGAAGAAAAAGCAACAACTGTTGTTGTTCCTGATTATCAGTTATCCCTTGCGATCGGAAAACGCGGACAAAATGCAAGGTTAGCTGCAAAGCTGACAGGCTGGAAAATTGATATCAAGTCTGAAACGGATGCCAGAGAAGCGGGAATCTTTCCGCGTGAAGATACTTTACTAAGCTATGATCATGATGACTTCGAAGATGATGACAACTTCAGCTTTGAAGAAGATCAAGATTAATAGAGGTGAATGACCTTTGAATACTCGCAGAAAAGTTCCTATGCGAAAATGTGTTGCAACGGGTGAAATGAGACCGAAAAAAGAGCTCGTTCGCATTGTTCGCTCCAAGGAGGGTGAGGTTTCCATTGATCTGACTGGAAAAAAATCCGGTCGTGGCGCCTACCTTTCAAAAGAAAAAGAAGCTGTAATACTTGCTAAAAAGAAGAACTCTTTAGCAAATCACTTAGAAGTAACTATTGATGAAGCGCTCTATGATGAGTTATTAAGCATCATCGAGAAAGAAAATAGGCAATCCTGATGAGAGAAAATCAGTGGATGTCATTGCTTGGCTTGGCCAATCGGGCACGTAAAATCACATCAGGTGAAGAGCTTGCCATTAAGGAAATCCGCAGTGGCAAAGCAAAGCTTGTATTGCTTTCGGCAGATGCCTCTAGCAACACAGCAAAAAAGGTAACAGACAAATGCAAGACCTATCATGTTCCTGTGCGAATGGTGGAAAGCAGGGAGATACTTGGGCATGCAATTGGCAGGGAAGCAAGAGTTGTCGTTGCTGTGCTTGATGCTGGATTTGCGAAAAAACTGTTAACGTTGCTCGATTAATTCTAGCGGGGGTGAAAACATGAGTAAAATGCGTGTTTATGAATATGCAAAACAACATAATCTTTCCAGTAAAGATGTAATTACAAAATTAAAAGATATGAACATCGAGGTCTCAAACCATATGACAACAATTGAAGACGATGCAGTAAAAAAACTAGACGGTATTTTTAATAATAAGCAAGAAAAGCAGGCTAAACCTAGCCAGCCGACTAAACAACAGCCTTCAAATAGTGGCGAAAAAGGCGGCAAACCAGCGGCAAAACCGAATCATGATCAACAAAACCGCGGACCAAAAACGGGTGGGCAAAACAAACCGTTTAACAAAAACAATAATAACAACAATAAAAACAATGGTAAAAACAATAAAAATAAGAACCAAAATAAAGGCAAACAGCAGCAGACCCCAGTCGCTCCTGCTCCTAAAAAAGTAAAAGAACTCCCAACGAAAATCACTTACACAGATTCCTTAACAGTAGGAGAACTTGCAAAAAAACTTCACCGGGAACCTTCTGAAATCATTAAAAAATTATTCATGCTTGGAGTAATGGCAACGATTAACCAGGATCTTGATAAAGATTCGATCGAATTGATTGCTGGTGAATTCGGTGTTGAAGTAGAAGAAGAAATTAAAATTGATACAACAGATCTTGAAGTGTATTTCGGAGACGATGAAGCTGCAGAACTAATTGAGCGTCCATCAGTTGTAACAATCATGGGACACGTTGACCATGGTAAAACAACATTACTTGATTCCATCCGAAACACAAAGGTAACTGCTGGTGAAGCAGGCGGGATTACTCAGCATATCGGTGCTTACCAAGTCGAAGAAAACGGCAAAAAAATTACTTTCCTTGACACACCAGGGCATGCTGCGTTTACAACAATGAGAGCACGCGGTGCAAAAATTACAGACATCACAATCCTAGTAGTAGCAGCTGATGATGGTGTTATGCCGCAAACAGTTGAAGCTATTAACCATGCGAAAGCTGCAGAAGTTCCTATTATTGTTGCTGTCAACAAAATGGACAAAGAAGCAGCAAACCCTGATCGTGTTATGCAAGAATTGACTGAGCATGGGCTTGTTGCTGAAGCTTGGGGTGGAGATACGATCTTTGTACCGATTTCAGCTATCAAGGGTGAAGGTATTGATTCCCTGCTTGAAATGATCTTACTTGTCAGTGAGGTTGAGGAATACAAAGCAAACCCTGACCGCAATGCAGTTGGAACAGTTATTGAAGCACAGTTAGACAAGGGCCGCGGTTCTGTTGCAACATTGCTTGTTCAAAATGGAACACTAAAGGTTGGCGATCCAATCGTTGTTGGAAATACATTTGGCCGTGTTCGTGCAATGGTGAATGATCTTGGCCGCCGTGTAAAAACAGCTGGTCCATCAACACCAGTTGAAATTACAGGTCTAAATGATGTTCCTCAAGCCGGCGATCGCTTTGTTGTTTTTGATGATGAAAAAACAGCCCGAAGTGTCGGGGAATCACGTGCAACTCAAGCATTGCAGGCGCAGCGCAACGAGAAAACACGTGTAAGTCTTGATAACCTGTTTGAACATATGAAACAAGGGGAAATGAAAGACTTAAACATCGTTGTGAAAGCTGATGTTCAAGGTTCTGCTGAAGCACTAGTGGCTGCACTGCAGAAAATTGATGTTGAAGGTGTTAACGTACGTATTCTTCATACAGGTGCTGGTGCGATCAATGAATCAGATATTACACTTGCGGCAGCATTTAATGCGATTGTAATCGGATTTAACGTACGTCCTGACAATAATGCAAAACGTGCTGCTGATGCTGAAAATGTAGATATTCGTTTACACCGCATTATCTATAAAGTAATCGAAGAAATCGAATTGGCAATGAAAGGTCTCCTTGATCCTGAATTTGAAGAGAAGATCATTGGTCAGGCAGAAGTTCGCCAAACATTTAAAGTGTCTAAAGTTGGAACAATTGCTGGTTCATATGTAACTGATGGAAAAATCACTCGTGATTCCGGCATTCGCCTAATCCGTGATGGCGTAGTTATTTTCGAAGGTGAAATTGACGCTTTGAGACGTTTCAAGGATGATGCGAAGGAAGTAGCTCAAGGCTACGAATGCGGTATTACGATTAAAAACTTTAATGATGTTAAAGACGGGGATGTCATTGAAGCATTTGTAATGGAAGAAATTGAGCGTAAATGATCATTGGCTTAGCAGCCTGTGAATGTATTATTTATGATGCACATTCCCTCAAAGAGAAAAGAGCCGTTCTGCAAAGGATTATTGCAAGATTAAAGCAGAAATATAATATATCCGTATCAGAGGTAGATTATCAGGATGTATGGCAGCGGACAAAAATAGCGATTGTAGCAGTATCCTCTGCAAAGAAATATACTGAACTAGAGCTTGATAACGCCCTGAGATACATTGATTCCTTTCCTGAAATTGAACGGACGATTACGGATATAGAATGGCTCTAAAATTACACCTGCACAACAATGAATTTTTTCTGCAGAGTGTTAAATGCTATAGATAGACAGCATGATCACAACGAGTAACTTGATATGCTGCAGGATAAGAGGTGAAAACACGATGAGCCTTAGATCAAACAGAGTTGGGGAACAGATGAAAAAAGAGCTTGGCGAAATCATCGGCCGAAAGATTAAAGATCCGCGCATTGGATTTGTAACGGTAACGGATGTTCAGGTTACAGGTGATCTTCAACAAGCAACTGTTTATATTTCTGTACTTGGCGATGAGGAACAAAGAGAAAACACATTGCGAGGTTTAGCGAAGGCAAAAGGGTTTATTCGTTCAGAAATTGGGCAAAGAATTCGTCTCCGCAAAACACCAGAAATTCTTTTTGAATTCGATGAGTCAATTGACTACGGAAATCGCATCGAATCGCTGCTTCATCAAATTCAAGATGAACAACGTTCAGATGATAAGGAATAACATGAGTTAAAAATGGATAGACACTTTTGTCTATCCATTTTTTATGAATAATTATCCTTTTACTAGGAGGAATTACAATGGAAGGCATCATTCCCTTATGGAAGCCAAAAGGTATGACATCACATGACTGTGTATTTAAACTGAGAAAAATTCTAAAAATGAAGCGGATAGGTCATACAGGAACACTCGACCCGGATGTAACTGGTGTTTTGCCGATTTGCTTAGGCAGGGCAACAAAAGTGGCAGAATACATAACAGATGCAGGAAAAGCGTATGAGGGTGAAGTGACATTAGGGTTTTCAACAACAACTGAAGATCGTTCAGGTGAAATGGTTGAAACGAAGATAATCACTGAGGATTTTACTCGCAAGCAAATTTTGGCTGTATTAGATGAATTGACAGGAACGATTACGCAGACGCCGCCAATGTATTCGGCTGTAAAAGTGAATGGCAAACGTTTATATGAATATGCACGTAAAGGAATTGAAGTAGAACGTCCTTCGAGAAACGTGAATATTTATAGTATTGAGCTATTGGATGATCGGGAGATTTTCACTGGAGAGACAATCTCCTTTCGCTTCCGTGTGTCGTGTGGAAAGGGAACTTATATTAGAACACTTGCTGTGATGATTGGTGAAAAGCTTGGTCTTCCTGCGCATATGTCAGATCTATCAAGAATCCAGTCAGCAAGCTTTACATTATCTGATTGCCTAACACTTGCAGAGGTTGAAGAAAAAGTCGAAAATGGTACCATCGAAGAGGCTCTCTTTCCTCTTGAGACGGGGCTTTCTGATTTGCCGAAATATGAAATAAATGATACATTAGCAATGAAAGTGAAAAATGGCGCTGTTCTTGAGACGCCACAGGAGTTCTTAACGATTGCCGGCCCTATTCTCGTTTCAGATGAAAATGGCAGAGCGTTGGCAATATATATGAATCATCCCGAAAAGCACGGTCTAATAAAGCCTGCAAAAGTTTTGCGCAATGAATAGTCATTTCGGCGCTTGAATAGAAAAGGTGAGTTTTTGTGAAAGTTATATACATTCATCATCCACATGAATTAAAGCAAAGCGATTTTCCTGAGCTGTCTATAGCATTAGGCTTTTTTGACGGTGTTCATCTTGGCCATCAAAAAGTGATTCTTGAAGCAAAAAAGACAGCAGAAGAAAAGGGAATGAAGAGTGCGGTCATGACTTTTGATCCCCATCCTTCAGTTGTACTGGGAAAAAGCGTACAGCATGTTGAATATATTACCCCTCTGGATGTCAAAATTTCGTTAATTGAACATCTTGGGATTGATTATTTATTTGTTGTGCATTTTACAAAGGAATTTGCGAGTCTCCTGCCCCAGGAATTTGCTGATTCCTATTTAATTGGTTTAAATGTTACCTGTGTAACAGCTGGATTTGATTACTCTTATGGAAAAATGGGCAGAGGAACGATGGAAACACTGCCGTTTCATTCTCGCGGTCAATTTCAGTCTGCGATTGTTCCTAAACTTGAATGGGAAGAAGGCAAAATCAGCTCCACTAAAATAAGAAGCATGATTGCAGCAGGGAAAACAGCTGAACTTCCTGCTCTGCTTGGCAGGTTCTATACTACCTCCGGAACTGTCATTCACGGTGATAAACGCGGCCGGACGATTGGCTTTCCTACTGCAAATGTAGAGCACTCCGAAGATTATTTGATACCGCCAACTGGTGTATACGCCGTTAATATTCAAATAGAGGGCAAATGGCATGAAGGTGTATGCAATATTGGCTATAAGCCAACCTTTCATAATGAAAAAATGAAAAAGCCTTCTGTTGAAGTTCATATATTTGAGTTTAACAAGGATATATATGGGAAGACTGTTACCATTGAATGGCATAAACATCTGCGCAGCGAAAAGAAATTCGCTGGGATCGACGAACTTGTTAAGCAAATTAATCAGGATAAAGAAGAAGCTGTCTTTTATCTGAAGAAACTAAAAGAAAAACAGCTGCTAGGTAAGGATTGATTCTTTTAGTGAATTTTTGAAGTGTTTGGCGAGGGTTAGGAATGGAAGGTTGCGAGACACCTGTGGGAGAAGCAGAAAGCGAGCATCCTGAAGTGGAGATAAAATCTACTTCATGTTCAAAATAAAGTCATAAAATGATTAAATTCTGACGTGATGAATTCAAACGCAACTCTTTTCATGACAAAAAACGTCGATTATCCTTGCATTTTAAAAGGAAAAGATGTATTCTTAATAACGTATTAAAAAAGAACCTTTGCTTGGCAAGTCGAGTCACCGACGCTTGCTCAGTAACAGGGGATATCTATTAGGAGGTGAACCGGATGGCAATCACAAAAGAACGTAAAAATGAACTTATCGCTGAGTACAAAACTCATGAGAGTGATACTGGATCTCCAGAAGTTCAAATCGCTGTCCTTACAGAAGAAATCAACAACTTGAACGATCATTTACGTACGCACAAGAAAGACCACCACTCTCGTCGCGGTCTTCTTAAAATGGTAGGTAAGCGCCGTAACTTACTAACTTACCTTCGTAACAAAGACGTTCAGCGTTACCGTGTGTTAATCAACAAGCTTGGTTTACGCCGATAATAAGAATGCTTATAAAGCAGACTTATGTCCGGCTTTATATTCTAATGTCTTATTTCAGAGAAGCGGGATTTTTCCCGCTTTTTTATTAGCAAAAAAAGCTGCTTTTTTTATATTCAATACATAACTGATTACATTTTACAGATTAAAAAAAGTGTGCATACTAGTGAATGTATAATTGTTTTATAAAAGCTGATTTATGGTTATTTAAATAGTGTTTAGCTTTAGCATTTAGTCCTTGTATAATCATATGCGGGTCCTGCCAAAAGGTATAAGAAACGACCTTCTGTCTTCCTCGACATAGGCTTCTCAGGGCTGAGCTAGGTGCTAACGCTTTCTTTAATGAATGTTAAGCATATTGCTTTTCGATAAATTATGGGTGGAGTTTTCCTCCCTTTGTAAGTGAAATGGCAGAGAGGGGTACAAATATGGGACAAGATAAACATGTCTACAGCCTTGAATGGGCTGGTCGTAAGCTGACTGTTGAAGTTGGCCAGCTTGCAAAGCAAGCAAATGGTGCTGTATTAGTTCGTTATGGGGATACAGCTGTATTAAGCACAGCAACTGCTTCAAAGGAACCGAAAAATTTAGATTTCTTTCCGTTAACTGTTAATTATGAGGAGCGTTTATACGCTGTTGGTAAAATTCCGGGAGGCTTCATTAAGAGAGAAGGCCGTCCGAGTGAAAGAGCAATTCTTGCAAGCCGCCTAATTGACCGTCCGATCCGTCCTCTTTTCGCTGATGGTTTCCGTAATGATGTACAAGTTGTCAGCATGGTGATGAGTGTGGATCAGGACTGCTCTTCCGAAATGGCTGCGATGTTCGGATCATCTTTAGCATTAAGTGTATCTGACATTCCTTTTGGCGGACCAATTGCTGGAGTAACAGTTGGAAGAATCGATGGTAAATTCATCATCAATCCGTCTGTTGCACAAACTGAGCAAAGTGATATTCATTTAGTCGTTGCCGGTACTAAAGACGCGATTAATATGGTTGAAGCGGGTGCGGATGAAGTACCTGAAGAAACAATGCTTGAGGCAATTATGTATGGACATGAAGAAATCAAACGCTTGATTTCGTTCCAAGAGAAAATCGCTGAAGAAATTGGCAAAGACAAAATGGAAGTTGTTCTTTATCAAGTAGATCAAGAGCTTGAAGCTGAAGTTCGCAGCATTTGTGAAGAAAAAATGATTAAAGCCATCCAAGTACAAGAGAAGCATGCACGTGAGGCTGCTATCAAAGAAGTAAAAGTTGAAGTTGTTTCTCAATACGAGGAAAAAGAAGCAGACGAAGATCAGCTTAAGCAAGTAAAACAAATCCTTGATAAAATTGTTAAGGGTGAAGTAAGACGATTAATTACAGAAGACAAAGTCCGTCCGGATGGCCGTGGATTAGAAGTAATCCGCCCGCTTTCTTCTGAAATAGGATTACTTCCGCGTACTCACGGCTCTGGTCTGTTTACTCGCGGGCAAACACAGGCACTTAGCATTTGTACACTTGGAGCGCTTGGTGATGTGCAAATTTTAGATGGATTAGGCATTGAAGAAGAGAAACGCTTCATGCACCACTATAATTTCCCTAATTTCAGTGTTGGTGAAACTGGACCTATTCGTGGACCTGGCCGCCGTGAAATTGGACATGGAGCACTTGGTGAGAGAGCATTAGAACCGATTATTCCATCAGAAAAAGATTTTCCATATACAATTCGTCTTGTTTCTGAAGTATTAGAATCCAATGGTTCAACTTCTCAAGCTAGTATTTGCGCAAGCACTTTAGCTATGATGGATGCAGGTGTGCCAATTAAAGCACCAGTTGCTGGTATTGCAATGGGTCTAATAAAATCAGGTGATCATTATTCCATTTTGACGGATATTCAAGGTATGGAAGATCATCTTGGTGATATGGACTTTAAAGTAGCAGGTACATCAAAAGGTGTTACGGCATTGCAAATGGATATTAAAATTGAAGGCCTATCCCGTGAAATTCTGGAAGAAGCCCTTCAGCAAGCAAAAACAGGCCGCATGCAGATTTTAGATTCTATGTTAAGCACGATTGCAGAGCCAAAACAAGAGCTATCTCAATATGCACCTAAAATTCTTATGCTTAGCATCAATCCGGATAAAATCCGTGATGTAATTGGGCCAAGCGGAAAACAAATCAATAAGATTATTGAAGAAACTGGCGTTAAAATTGATATCGAACAAGATGGAACAGTCTTTATTTCTTCTATTAATGAAGAAATGAACCAAAAGGCTAAATCCATTATTGAAGATATCGTACGCGAAGTAGAAGTAGGACAAATGTATTTAGGAAAAGTTAAACGGATTGAAAAATTCGGTGCATTTGTTGAAATCTTCAATGGCAAGGATGGACTTGTTCATATTTCTGAATTGGCAGAAGAACGTGTTGGCAAAACGGAAGATGTAGTTTCCATTGGTGACGAGATTCTTGTTAAAGTAACAGAAATTGATAAGCAAGGCCGTGTGAACTTATCAAGAAAAGCTGTCCTGCGCGAACAGCGTGAACAACAAGAAAAGGCACAGCAATAAGCTATTTGAACCAATAATTAATATCGTTTAAGAAAGTCAGGGAATTTCCCTGGCTTTTTCCTACATATATTCAAGCGGCACTTTTGATTTCATCTGGCTCTAGATGGTATGGTCACCCTTACTGGATGGAAGAATATTCTCGGCTGATGCATGAGATGAAGAGCAACTTAACACCACCTGAAAGTAACTATGTACCTGTAAAAAGTGTTTGTGTGATAAAACTAAATGTATGGACGTATTCTTCGTTCTACCTTGTCCGCTCAAAACATACTTTGTACTGAGGAGGCGTGTGGAATGAAAAAATTAGTAATGCTGATCAGCATTTGTTTTATTTCCTTTCTAATAGTTAATAATTCATTGACGACTACATATGTTGCAAATCTAAAGACAGAAAGCATTGCAGTTACTGGTCAAACAAAACCGCTGCTGGATGAAATTAAAGAGAAGGCAGAGCAATATAATATTGCTCCAGCAGATGCGAAAATAGATCGTGTCTGGAAGGCTTTGCCTGGATTAAATGGGGTAAAAGTCAATATAGAGGAATCATATAAAAAAATGAAGAAGGATAACGTATTTGACAAGGATAAGCTTGTATATGATCAAATACCGCCTAAAACTCATTTAAGTGATCTTCCTCCATCACCTGTCTATAAAGGCCATCCTGATAAACCGATGGTGTCGTTTATTATTAATGTTGCATGGGGAAACGAGTATCTGCCTGATATGCTTGCAACATTAAAAAAACATCATGTTTCTGCTAGTTTCTTTTTAGAAGGCCGCTGGGCGCAGAATAATCCTGATCTGGTCAAAATGATTGCAGCTGCGGGACATGAACTTGGCAACCATTCTTATACACATCCGGATATGAAAAATGTATCTGCTGCAAAAGCCCGTGAGGAGATTCACAAGACAAATGAGGTTATTGAAGCCATTTCTGAAAAAAATACAAAAGTTCGCTGGTTTGCTCCCCCTAGCGGAAGTTATCGGGATGAAATCGTATCAATAGCTGCCGAAAAAGGATTAGGAACGGTTATGTGGACCGTTGATACAATTGATTGGCAGAAACCCGCCCCAGAAGTACTGATCAAAAGGGTTATGGACAAGGTGCATAATGGAGCAATGATCTTAATGCATCCAACGAAGTCAACAGCAGACTCTCTTGATCGTCTTATAAAAGGGCTGAATAGCAAAAATCTCGAAATAGGTACAGTGTCTCAGCTCCTGGACGAACGCAGAATTTTTGCTGAAGAACAAAAATAATAATCAGTAATTTGGAAAAAGTAACTATAATGATATAAACTAATACCGTATGCACTGTAAATGGTTTGAGGGGGTCAGACCTGTGCGGCAGCAAAAGCTCCAGATGAATACATAGGACCTTGAAGATTTCCGCACAAAATGCAACAGTGAAAAAAGCGGAAGGTGCCCTCAATATTTAGCGGTTTGGAGCTAACAGCAAGCAAAGAACAGGAGGAAATATTTTGATAAAAAAATATACTTGTCAAAATGGGGTAAGAGTTGTACTAGAAAATATTCCGACTGTCAGATCCGTCGCAATTGGCGTTTGGATTGGAACAGGTTCAAGAAATGAACATGCTGAAAACAATGGAATCTCGCATTTTTTAGAGCATATGTTTTTTAAAGGAACAAAAACAAGGTCAGCCAGAGAAATAGCCGAGTCTTTTGACAGCATTGGCGGACAAGTAAATGCCTTTACTTCAAAAGAGTATACTTGCTATTATGCGAAAGTATTAGACACACACGCAAATTTTGCTCTGGACGTACTGTCAGATATGTTTTTTCATTCAACATTTGTTGATGAAGAGTTAAACAAAGAAAAAAATGTAGTATATGAAGAAATAAAAATGTATGAAGATACGCCGGACGATATTGTACATGATATTTTAAGTCAGGCGATTTATGAAAATCATCCGCTGGGTTATCCTATTTTAGGAACTGAAGGCACACTTGCAACCTTTAATGGAGATACGCTCAAAGAATATATGTATGAAAACTACACGCCTGAAAATGTGGTTATTTCCGTGGCTGGGAATATTGACGAAAGTTTTATTAATGACGTAGAAAAACTATTTGGTTCCTATGAAGCTTCAAAAAAAGCAAGAACGACGGAGAAGCCTTCCTTCCATCCGAATCGTCTTGCACGTAAAAAAGAAACCGAGCAGGCTCATTTATGTCTAGGCTTTGAAGGCTTGCAGGTTGGCCATGAAGATATGTATAGCCTAATCGTTTTAAATAATATCTTAGGCGGAAGCATGAGCAGCAGACTTTTCCAGGATGTAAGGGAGCAAAAAGGATTAGCATACTCCGTTTTCTCTTATCATTCTGCATTCCAGGACAGCGGCATTGTAACATTATATGGAGGTACGGGTGCAAATCAGCTTGATGTTCTATATGATACAATGCAGGAAACACTGCAAAAATTAAAGGCAGAAGGCATTACCGACAAAGAATTAAGCAATAGCAAGGAACAAATGAAGGGAAGCTTAATGCTGAGTCTAGAAAGCACCAACAGCCGCATGAGCCGAAACGGCAAGAATGAATTAATCTTAGGCCGTCACCGCACATTGGATGAAATCGTGGAAGAAATTGATGCCGTGACAAAATCCTCTGTTGATGAAATGGCACAAACCATTTTTAATGATCAGTTCTCAGTCGCGCTGATCAGTCCTGCCGGGGAAATGCCAAAGAACTTATAAACCTAAGAACCGGACTGCTCCGTGCCATTGCGCAGAACGGTGAATGATAGGCATAACAAATAGCGACCAAGCAGGCTTAGAGATCAACTTCTCTAAGCTTTTTTTACTTAAAACTCTTAGCAGGTGCTTAAGCATGAAAAAGGGGCCTTCTCATCTATTAAAAGCACATATTCCATCCTCACGTTTTACCATAACCTATATTTTCTACAATGTTGGTAGGCAAATCACTTCTAAATAGAGAACTTGGTCAATAAAATAGTAAAAAGAATACGAAGACATAACAATTGGAGGCTTCCGCATGCGACTGAGTGAACTTAGCGGCAAAGAGATTGTAGATGTAAAAAAAGCTGAACGACTTGGTGTACTGGGTCAAACTGACTTAGAGATTAACGAAACCACAGGGCAAATACAGGCATTGCTTATTCCGAA
Source organism: Bacillus mesophilum (assembly GCF_008923265.1). Classification (NCBI taxonomy): domain Bacteria; kingdom Bacillati; phylum Bacillota; class Bacilli; order Caryophanales; family Bacillaceae; genus Bacillus; species Bacillus mesophilum. Next base: position 509,441 of record NZ_WBOT01000001.1, read on the forward strand.
TGTTAAATGGTTTGGATTTAAGCGGCAAGGCACGGAGGTACGTGTACCTTGGAGCCATATACAAAAAATAGGCAATGATATGATCATCATTGACATTCCTGATGGAACTGAATAAGACAAAGAGCGAATAACTGCATGGAGTTATTCGCTCTTTTTATGTTGGAAAACTCACCGAATGATTCTTATGAACATAAGATGTTGAAGTAGTTCAGTAAAAGAGTCTATATGGATTCTTTAAAAGAAGGTGAGTGTTGCATGCTGACAGGATTACAAATCGCAGTTATCGGCGGAGATGCAAGGCAGCTGGAGATTATTCGCAAACTAACCGAGCTGGATGCAAAGCTATCCTTAATTGGCTTTGAACAATTGGATCACGCTTTTACCGGGGCGGCAAAGGAAAAAATTGATGAAGTTGATTTTTCGCATATAGATCACATTATATTGCCTGTTGCGGGAACAAGTCTGGAAGGTAAAGTCGAAACAATTTTTTCGAATGAAAAAGTTTATTTAAATCAAGAAATATTAGATCAGACTCCTTCCCATTGCACGATTTACTCCGGAATTTCAAATGATTATTTAACCGAAATTACAGATAAGGCAAATCGCAAACTAGTTAAACTCTTTGAGCGCGATGATGTAGCCATCTATAATTCAATTCCCACTGTTGAAGGAACCATTATGATGGCGATTCAGCATACTGATTTTACTATTCATGGTTCAGAAATTACCGTTTTGGGTCTTGGACGCACAGGTATGAGCACCGCGAGAACATTTCAGGCCTTAGGCGCTAAAGTAAAAGTTGGAGCGAGACAAAGTGCACATATTGCTAGAATTACTGAAATGGGAATGACCCCGTTTCATATGGACGACATTGAAAAAGCTGTTGCAAACACAGATATCTGCATTAATACGATCCCGCATCTTGTCTTAACAGCTTCTGTTATATCTAAACTGCCTGTTCATACATTAATCATAGATTTGGCTTCAAAGCCGGGCGGTACCGATTTCAGATATGCTGAAAAACGTGGAGTAAAAGCATTGCTGGCTCCAGGTTTACCAGGGATTGTGGCGCCAAAAACGGCAGGACAGATATTGGCTAATGTATTAACTCAGTTAATAGGAGAAGAATTACAGACAAGAAAGGAGCAGCAATCATGAGCTTAAAAGGAAAACGCATCGGCTTCGGTCTAACAGGCTCGCATTGTACGTATGATGCAGTCTTTCCTGAAATCGAAAAACTTGTTAATGCTGGCGCGGAAGTTATTCCAGTGGTTACTTTTACGGTGAAAAACACAACAACTAGATTTGGAAAAGGGGAAGACTGGGTAAAGCGCATTGAAGATTTAACAGGCAACAAAGCAATTGACTCGATTGTTGCTGCAGAACCTCTTGGTCCGAAACTGCCGCTTGATTGTATGGTTGTTGCACCATTTACTGGTAATTCAATGAGCAAATTTGCAAATGCCATGACCGATTCCCCTGTCCTGATGGCGGCTAAGGCAACATTGCGAAATGGCAGCCCAGTTGTGCTTGGCATCTCCACAAATGATGCTTTAGGTTTAAATGGTGTAAATTTAATGCGACTAATGGCAACGAAAAATATTTATTTTATTCCATATGGCCAAGATGATCCAGTGAATAAACCAAATTCTATGGTCGCAAGAATGACTCTTATCTCTGAAACAATTGAAGCAGCACTTGAAGGAAAACAGCTTCAGCCTGTGATCGTTGAACGCTATAAAGACTAGTGTAGTAAAAAGGGAGCAAGTCTGCTGCAGAAGGAGCTTGCTCCAGTTCCATTTAAATGTGAAGTACCTCTATAATACAAAAACCCGCAAAACTTTCTCCACATATTCTTATGAAGTTCCGACATTTAAAAGACGTGGTATAAAAAACTTCAATCCACCATACTGCTGGAGATCCTAAACCACAGAAAACATTGCTAATCCTAACATAATAAAAACTTATTCTTTAATGAGTGAATATGATAAAATGAAGTGGAACTTGATCTCTAGAGTTTAATCAAACCATACAGCTTTTGAATGAGGTTTATGCTGTACTGGATTTTCGCGGTTTTTACCCACGATTTATTAAATGAAGATGAAATATATGGAGACGGAAGGGGAAACACGAAGTGAGCGAGAAAAAAGGATTTCATGTAGCTGTTGTAGGTGCGACTGGTGCTGTAGGACAGCAAATGCTGCAAACATTAGAAAAAAGAGATTTTCCAATCAGTAAACTAACACTGTTATCATCTGCACGTTCAGCAGGGAAGACAGTTTCTTTTAAAGGGGTAGAATATAAACTGGAAGAGGCAAAGCCGGAAAGCTTTCAAGGTGTAGATATTGCCTTATTTAGCGCTGGAGGCAGTGTCTCAAAAGAGCTTGCTCCTGCAGCAGTTGAGCATGGGGCAATTGTGGTCGATAATACAAGTGCATTCCGCATGGATGAGAATGTGCCTTTAGTTGTGCCAGAGGTAAATGAACAAGATTTATTGAATCACAAAGGCGTTATTGCCAATCCAAACTGTTCGACCATCCAAATGGTCGTAGCTCTGCAGCCATTAAAAGAAAAATACGGCCTTAAAAAAGTAATAGTATCAACGTACCAGGCTGTTTCAGGCTCTGGTGCTGCTGCTGTTGAGGAATTAACACAGCAAACACAGGCGATTTTAAATAATGAACCTTTTACACCAGAAATTCTGCCAGTAAAGGGAGACAAAAAGCATTATCAAATAGCTTTTAACGCGATTCCGCAAATCGATAAATTCACAGAGAACGGTTTCACTTTTGAAGAAATGAAAATGATCAATGAAACAAAAAAGATCATGCATAGCGAAGACCTAAAGGTTGCGGCTACGTGTGTGCGTTTGCCGGTAGCTACGGGTCATTCTGAGTCCGTTTATGTTGAACTTGACAGTGCGGATGCTGCTGTTGCTGACATTCAGGCTCTTTTAGAAAAAGCGCCGGGAGTGGTTCTTCAAGATCAGCCTCAAGAACAAATTTATCCAATGCCTGCTAATTGTGTTGGCAGCAATGATGTATTTGTCGGACGTATTCGTCAGGATATAGATGTGCCGGAAGGTTTCCATATGTGGGTTGTATCTGACAACTTATTAAAGGGCGCTGCCTGGAATTCTGTTCAAATAGCAGAAAGCCTGATTAAATTAGGGTTAGTTAAATAAGAACTTCAAAAGCTAAGAGAACATTAGAGGTGTTTAGATGAAAATCGTCGTGCAAAAATTCGGCGGAACATCTGTTAAAGATGAAGAAAGCCGCAAACATGCCTTAAGGCATATAAAAAATGCGATTGCAGATGGCTATAAAGCGGTAGTTGTTGTATCAGCAATGGGCCGAAAGGGAGACCCATATGCAACGGATACTTTGCTGTCGCTTGTTCAGTCAGGTGAAGCATTGATTAATAAAAGAGAAACCGATTTATTATTATCATGCGGTGAAGTCATTTCAAGTGTTGTATTTACAAATATGCTTCGTCAGGAAGGGATCTCAGCTACATCTCTTACAGGTGCCCAAGCTGGATTCCGTACTAACAATGATCATACAAATGCTAAAATTATTGATATGAAGTGTGCGCGTCTGCTGAGTGAACTTGAACATCATGATGCAGTGGTCGTAGCCGGCTTCCAGGGATCAGCTAAGAATGGCGATGTAACAACCATTGGCAGAGGCGGTAGTGATACATCTGCTGCTGCATTGGGTGCTGCATTAAATTCGGAATGGATTGATATTTTTACCGATGTAGAAGGAATCATGACTGCCGATCCGCGTATTGCGGAAAAAGCAAGACCATTATCAGTAGTTACCTATACTGAGGTTTGCAACATGGCCTATCAAGGAGCAAAGGTTATACACCCCCGTGCTGTGGAGATTGCCATGCAGTCTAAAATTCCGATTCGAATCCGCTCGACCTATAGTGATAGTCCCGGAACTCTTGTTACAACAATTAATCGCAACAGCAGGGGAACAGATATAAAAGAGCGTCCAGTAACCGGGATTGCTCACGTTCCAAACGTCACACAAATTAAAGTGGTGGCTAAAAAAGATCAATACAACCTGCAATCAGAAGTATTTAAAGCAATGGCTAATGAAGGAATAAGTGTTGATTTTATTAATATTTATCCTAACGGAGTTACTTACACGGTTACGGAAGAAATGACAGATCGGGCGATTTCAGTTTTGAAGGATCTTGGTCACGAACCAAATTTTGAAAAAGCCTGTGCAAAAGTATCTGTTGTCGGAGCAGGAATGCAAGGTGTACCGGGAGTGGCTTCAAAAATTGTTACAGCTTTATCAGAGCAGGGTATTAGAATCCTTCAGTCAGCAGATAGCCATACAACCATTTGGGTGCTTGTAAAACAAGCAGATCTGGCAAAAGCGGTGAATGCACTGCACGGTGCCTTCCATCTAGAAAAAGACGCAGCAGAATACGAAAAAAAAGATCAATAAGCAACCGTACGAAGGAGTGGAACAATGATTCAATTTGGCAGAATTTCTACAGCGATGGTCACACCATTTGACAGCAAAGGCCATGTCGATTTTATAAAAACAACACAGTTAGTCAATCATTTAATTGAGCATGGCACAGATTCTCTTGTTATTGCAGGAACAACAGGGGAATCACCTACGTTAACAAAGGAAGAAAAGCTTGCTTTGTTTCAGCATGTTGTCAAGGTTGTTGATAAGCGGGTTCCAGTCATTGCCGGAACAGGCAGCAACAACACGTATGAATCAATTGATTTAACGAAGAAAGCAGAAAAAATTGGTGTAGATGCTGTTATGATCGTTGCACCATATTATAATAAACCAAATCAGGAAGGCTTATATCAGCATTTTAAAGCCGTTGCTGAAAGCACTGCACTTCCAGTTATGGTTTATAATATTCCAGGCAGATCAGTTGTTAATATGACACCTGAAACCATTATCCGCCTTTCTAAAATCCCGAATATCACAGCTGTTAAGGAAGCGAGCGGAAATTTAAATGCAATGACTGAAATCATTGCCGGAACAGCAGATGATTTTTCGCTATACAGCGGGGATGATGGCATTACACTTCCAGTACTTGCAATTGGCGGAGCTGGAGTTGTTTCAGTTGCATCTCACATTCTTGGAGATGAAATGCAAGAAATGGTTCATGCATTCTTAAACAATGAAAACGCAAAAGCAGCAAAAATTCATCAAAAACTGCTTCCTGTCATGGAAGGTCTTTTTGCAGCGCCTAGTCCGGCTCCAGTAAAAACGGCATTACAAATGCGCGGACTTGATGTTGGCTCCGTTCGTTTGCCAATGGTTCCTTTAACGCAGGAAGAAAGAGCAAAATTAGCTGAACTAATCTAAAAAGGAACTACGAGGAGTAAGACATACAGCCAATGATATACCCGAACAATTAGCAGATGATTTCCAGAAAACCTGCCGAATTGTTCGGGTATTTTTTATTATAGAAAGAAGTGGATCCTCTATTTCTAGTATCCTTATTAAATAATCACTGAGGCTGTGAAACAGCATTATGTTAATCAGTTTATTACCTGGAGAATGGCTTAGTGAAATGTACTGACACTGCGTAAATTCTGTTATTTTCAAAAAATTCAGATCCGTATTTCTAACTATTTGCATAATTCTGGTTGTCATCATTTTCATTGTTCAAGTATAATATGGATAACTGATTACGGTCGGCTAAAGAAATATAGGAGGAAACATACATTGAACAGACAGAATGAAAGCATCAAGATTACACCACTCGGGGGAGTCGGAGAATTAGGCAAAAACATGTATTTAGTGGAAGTGGACGAGGATATTTACGTTCTCGATGCGGGTCTTATGTATCCTGAAAATGAAATGCTGGGGATCGATATCGTGATACCGGATATCTCGTATTTAGAGCAGAACAAAGATCGCGTGGTCGGAATTTTTCTTACGCACGGACATGAAGATCATATCGGAGCGTTATCGTATATTTTAAGAGTTCTGCAAGTGCCTGTATATGGAACGAAATTAACGCTGGCTTTAGCACAGGCAAAATTGAAGGAAAATGAATTTAAAGGCAAAGCACAGCTGATTGAAATCCAGGCTGAAACTCATTTGGAATTTGAATCTGCACGGGTTTCTTTTTTTCGGACAACCCATAGCATACCCGACAGTGTCGGCATAAGTATACATACATCTGAAGGAGCTATTGTTTATACTGGAGACTTTAAATTTGATCAAGCGGCATCAAGTTTATACAAAGCTGACATCGGCAAGATGGCCAGAATTGGAGAAGAGGGGGTACTATGCCTGCTCTCTGATAGCACCGAGGCAGAAAAGCCAGGCTACACAAAGTCTGAGGCAATCGTATTGAAGGAGCTAATCACCATCTTCGAACAAGCACAAGGCAGGATTATTGCAGCAACTTTCGCGTCAGATCTAGTCCGCATGCAGCATATATTTGATGCTGCAGCTAAAACTGGAAGAAAAGTGGCAGTAGCCGGTAAAAGTCTGAAGAAAGTCTATCAAATCGCTCTTTCTTTGAATTATCTGCAAGTGGATGAAGATATGATCATTACTTTATCAGAAATCTCAAGTTATGATGATCAGCAGGTTGTTGTAATGACGACAGGTTCTCAAGGTGAACCAATTGAAGTCCTTCAAAAAATGGCCAAGCAATCTCATCGTCATATCAATATAAAAAAGGGTGATACTGTTCTAATCGCTGCATCAGTGGTTCCGGGAACAGAGCTTTTTATTTCTAAAACCGTTGATATGCTCTATAGAGCTGGTGCACATGTTATTTCCGGAAAAGGAACATTTAATACATCTAGTCATGGCAGTCAAGAAGAATTGAAATTTATGATTAATATGATGAATCCAAAATTCTTTATGCCTGTGCATGGTGAATATAGAATGCTTAAAGCCCATGCTAAGGTTGCGGCAGAATGTGGCGTTGAAAAAAGCAATATCTTTATCCCGGACAAAGGAGAAAGCTTTGAATATAAAAATGGTATGTTCCGTACCGCCGGTAAAGTTACTGCAGGTAATGTATTAATCGACGGAAGCGGTGTTGGCGATGTGGGGAACATCGTTTTAAGAGACCGCAAACTGTTATCACAGGATGGTATCCTCCTTGTTGTTGTCACGCTAAACAAAAAGGAAAAAAAGATTGCGGCTGGACCAGAAATTATTACAAGAGGATTTGTTTATGTGCGGGAATCTGAACAGCTGCTGATTGATGCCTCTCAGCTTGTCAAAGAGGTTGTTGAAAAGAAATTGGCTGAATCTTCATTTGACTGGTCATCTATTAAGCAGGATATGCGTGATCATCTCTACCAATTCCTATATGATCAGACAAAACGCAGACCTATGATTTTGCCGATCTTAATGGAAGCATAAACGAATAGGAAACCTGGCAGACCTAATCTGCCGGGTTTTTTCTTTTCACTGCTGTTTGTCAGACGAAATCAGCTGAAGTCCCTTCCTGCTCTTAAAGGAATGTCATTAATATCAGAATGAAATTCCAAGAACCGCTCATACTATCCATATATTGCTTGAAGGGAGAAATATGGATGGATCACCAAATGCAAAACAATGAGGGCCAAGAGCAGCCAAAAGAGGACAGACCATCGCCATTAATGGAAAAAATTCAGCAGCTTGGACAAACCAATGTACCGCAGCTGTCTCAAGACTCGAAAATTCATTGCTTAACGATTGTAGGACAAATTGAAGGGCATCTTCAGCTGCCTCCTCAAAATAAAACAACGAAATACGAACATTTAATTCCGCAAATTGTTGCAATTGAACAAAATCCGAAAATTGAAGGATTACTGGTTATCTTAAACACGGTTGGCGGAGATGTAGAGGCAGGTCTTGCTATATCTGAGATGCTCGCTTCATTGTCAAAACCTACTGTATCGATTGTACTTGGGGGAGGCCACTCGATTGGGGTTCCGATCGCTGTTTCCTGTGACCATTCTTTTATCGCCGAGACGGCAACGATGACAATTCATCCTATCCGCCTGACAGGCTTAGTAATTGGAGTACCGCAAACCTTTGAATATTTGGATAAGATGCAGGATCGTGTCATTAATTTCGTAACAAAGCATTCTAATATTGAAGAACAGCAATTTAAAGATCTAATGTTTGCAAAAGGCAATCTGACAAGAGATATTGGAACAAATGTGGTCGGATCTGATGCCGTGCAATATGGATTAATTGATAGTGTTGGCGGGGTAGGCCCAGCATTGCAAAAATTAAATGAATTAATCGATATGAACAAGGACGAAAGTGAGGGTCTTGTTCAATGATTTTATATACAATGATGCCAGAAGAACTCATTTTTCCGTTAGAATCAAGCACATACAATTCTCAAAAGGTTGTTACTCATAATGGAGTTCCTTTGCTTGTTGAAAAACTTGAGGGTCCTGAATGCAGAGTGCTTCGTGTCATGAGCAGCGATCCCAATCATTATATGAATGATGCCTATATGCCTGGTACAAAAATTACGCTAACATAACCTAGCAATTCCTAAATATGCTATAATAGATTGGAAAAACAGAGAGCAGCCTTTATGGCTGCTCTCTCGTTTCATACATAGTGAAATACTTGTAAAGGAAAAAATAATCAGGATTACGCCTAAAAACTAGCAAAGTGGTTTATCATGGTAATAACTATAAAAATAAGGTGATATGATGGCAAAAAAGAAAAGAAGACGCTCAAAAACAACAGACACGGTAATAAGAACAATTAAGTTTGAACTGATTGCCCTTGCATTGCTAACACTTGCTGTCATTTCCATTGCAGGTTTAGGTGCAGTCGGCAAGACCACCGTTCTTTTCTTCCGATTTTTTACGGGAGAATGGTATATGCTTTGCCTATTAGGGTTAGCTGTTTATGCTGCATATTTAATGTGGAAAAGAGAAACACCCTATTTACTGAATAGAAGACTGATTGGAATCTATTTTATAGTGGCATCACTGCTGCTCTTAAGCCATGTGAAGCTATTTCAGCTTCTATCAAACGGAGGACAATTTGATAATCCTAGTGTGATATCAAACACATGGCAATTGTTTTGGATGGAAAGTGCAGGCGAAACAAGTACAGATGAGCTTGGCGGCGGAATGGTCGGGGCCATATTATTTGCACTATTTTATTTTTTATTTGATGAAGCCGGATCAAGAATTATCGCCTTTTTACTGATTATTATCGGTTTTATATTATTAACAGGCAAAACATTCGGCGAAACAGCCGGAAAGATGATGACTTCGATCTTTTCTTTTATGAAAAAACAATGGCTGGCTTTTATTGATGATCTCAAAGAGTGGATTGGCGGTCAAAAGGATAAAAGAACGGAAAGAAAGAATCAGAAGCAAGCGGAAAAAAATGAACAGCAGGTTGTTGAAGAAGATCCTGTTATAACCATTAATTCAATGTCTGAGAATATTCAGGAAGACATTAAACCAGAACCTATGATTTCTAGTTTCGCAGAAAGAGCATATGTTCAGGAAGAAGAATTATCTGCAGCTATAACAGAAGAAACAGCTGAAGCAAATGAAGAAGAAGATCCATTGCCACCGCAAATTACTTTTACGGAAGTGGAGAACAAAGATTATCAGCTGCCGCCGATGCGTTTATTAAAGCTGCCGAATCAAACAGATCAAAGCGGAGAATATGAGCTTATTCATGCAAATGCAGCTAAGCTTGAGCGCACCTTCCAGAGTTTTGGTGTTAAGGCCAGGGTCACACAAGTGCATCTCGGGCCAGCTGTAACAAAATACGAAGTTCATCCGGATGTGGGTGTAAAGGTAAGTAAAATCGTCAGCTTAAATGATGATTTGGCACTTGCACTTGCTGCAAAGGATATTCGAATTGAAGCTCCAATACCAGGTAAATCGGCGATTGGGATCGAAGTGCCTAATTCAGAGGTGGCCATGGTATCTCTGCGTGAAGTGATCGAGACAAAAGGCAAGGACAAACCGGATGCGAAGCTTTTAATAGGACTGGGAAGAGATATTACGGGTGAAGCAGTGATGGCTGAACTTAATAAAATGCCTCATTTGCTCGTTGCTGGTGCGACAGGAAGCGGAAAAAGTGTGTGTATTAATGGAATCATCACAAGTATATTAATGCGTGCAAAGCCTCATGAGGTAAAACTCATGATGATAGATCCTAAGATGGTTGAATTAAATGTATACAATGGTGTACCCCATTTGCTGGCCCCTGTTGTCACAGATGCTAAAAAAGCTTCTCAGGCACTGAAAAAAGTGGTAAGTGAAATGGAAAGACGCTATGAGTTATTCTCTCATTCCGGAACTCGAAATATTGAAGGATACAACGAGTATGTAAAAAGGCATAATGCACAGGAAGACGGACAGCAGCCGCTGCTGCCGTATATTGTTGTAATTGTAGATGAGCTTGCCGATTTAATGATGGTCGCCTCCTCAGATGTAGAAGATGCCATTACAAGGCTTGCTCAAATGGCCAGAGCGGCCGGCATACATTTAATTATTGCGACGCAAAGGCCGTCTGTTGATGTTATCACAGGTGTTATTAAGGCAAATATACCTTCTCGAATTGCTTTTGCTGTTTCGTCTATGACTGATTCAAGGACCATACTAGACATGGGGGGAGCAGAGAAATTGCTTGGCCGCGGTGACATGCTGTTCCTGCCTGTTGGTGCTTCAAAGCCTGTTCGTGTACAAGGTGCATTTTTATCAGATGAAGAGGTCGAAGAAATTGTTGATTTTGTCATTGGACAGCAGAAAGCACAATATCAGCAGGAAATGATCCCTGAGGATGTGCCTGAAAAAACAGAAAAAGTGGACGATGAATTATACGATGAAGCAGTGGAGCTTGTCCTTGAAATGCAGACAGCCTCCGTATCAATGCTGCAGCGAAGATTCCGCGTAGGCTATACTAGAGCCGCCCGTCTCATAGATGAAATGGAGGCAAGAGGCATTGTCGGGCCATACGAAGGAAGCAAGCCGCGATCAGTGCTTCTCGGCAAGCCGGGAGAAGAAGCAAGTTCATAGAGCTAAAGAAGAAGGAAGTGTTCGATATGGACACTTCCTTTTTCTTTTGATCAAGATAGAATTAGTTGGAGTGTCGCTTTACATAGGTGTAATAGGGCAGAAGAAGAAACAGCTAGTTTTATGAAGAACGCTTTGTCTTCCTGGTATGCCTTGCAAAAATTCATAGTATGCGTCATGTGATAAAAAATAATGAAAAAGTCTTGCGGCTGTAGCGGTCGTCAACATTCGACACCCCCCCTTTACATCCGCTTTACCGCACCTAAATGTGACATACTATTAAAAACGCTTACATTTATATTTATTGCTCAATTCTAAAATCAACAGGCAAAAATGGCTGATATGGGAAATGTAAACGATATCAAAATGGCAATAGTCCCAGTATATTCCTTTGTAAATGTTAGGCAATTTTAACAATTGAAATCTATCTATCTTTTTTCGACATTTTCATGAAATACTATTCCTTTATTGGGTAAAAAGTGTTATAGTATTTTCGATTAGTAGGAATGATTGAACATCAGAGGTCTGATGTCTTGAGAAAATGGGTTGGAGGAACACTGCATGTCTATTAAGTCAGATAACCGGCATTTATACTTGCAAGTCATCGATCGTTTAAAGCAGGACATTGAGGTAGGGTTATATAAAGAAAGAGAAAAACTCCCATCTGAGTTTGACCTTGCAAAACAGCTCGGTGTCAGCAGAGCGACACTGCGTGAGGCGCTAAGAATTCTTGAAGAAGAGAATATCATTATTCGCCGCCATGGAGTAGGAACTTTTGTGAATGCAAAGCCGTTGTTTACATCTGGAATAGAACAGCTGAACAGTGTCACAAACATGATATTGCAAGCTGGCATGAAGCCTGGAACTATTTTTTTAAGCTCAGTCACCCAAGGGCCAACTGAGGAGGATATTCGTCGTTTTTCATGTTCTATTGAGGAAGAAATTGCTGTGATCGAAAGGGTAAGAACCGCCAATGGTGAGCCGGTCGTCTATTGTATAGACAAAGTGCCTGAAAAAATCCTTCCAGATACCTTCTCACATGAGAAGGAGTCATTTTTGGATGTGCTGGGAACAGATGCTGGCCGGAAGATTACATATGCCATTGCACAGATAGAACCCATTGGTTATCACGATAAAGTTTCCCCGATATTAGAATGTGATCCTGAAACTGCACTGCTTGTCTTAAAGCAAATGCATTATGATGAAATGGACGAGCCAATCCTTTACTCGGTCAACTATTTCAGAGCTGACAAGTTTAGCTTTCATGTGCTCAGGAAGCGCATCTGATTTGGGTCTGATTCAATATCATTCATGAGCCTTGGATATACTACTAATATCAAAAACAATTTCTTTAGGGGGTACAAACGTTGAAAAAGCGCAAATTTGGTTTAGCAATGTCGCTAGTCCTAGCAGCAGGTACATTTTTAAGTGCTTGTGGCGGCGGTGAAGGAAACGATGCAGCCGACGGAGATAACGGTGGCGGAGATAGCACTGAAAATAACTTTACAGTTGCAATGGTAACAGATGTCGGTGGTGTTGATGATAAATCATTCAACCAATCAGCTTGGGAAGGTATTCAAGCATTTGGTGAAGAAAACGGCCTTGAAAAAGGGACTGACGGATACAACTACCTGCAATCTCAATCTGATGCAGACTACTCTACAAACCTAAACAACCTTGTTCGCCAAAAGTTTGACTTAGTATTCGGTATTGGTTTCATGATGGAAGGTGCAGTTAATGAAATTGCACAGCAGCAAGCAGATGCACACTTCTCAATCATTGATGCTGTTGTAGATCAGCCTAACGTAGCAAGCGTTCTTTTCAAAGAGCAAGAAGCTTCTTTCTTAGCTGGTGTTGCTGCAGCACTTACAACTGAAACAAACAAAATCGGTTTCATCGGCGGTATGGAATCTGAAGTTATCGAGCGTTTCGAAGCTGGTTTCCGTGCTGGTGTACAAGCTGTAGATCCTGCGATCACTGTTGATGTTCAATACGCTGGTGCATTTGATAAAGCAGAACTAGGACAAACAATTGCTTCAACAATGTATTCTTCTAATATTGATGTAATTTTCCACGCTGCTGGCGGAACTGGTAACGGTTTATTCAAAGAAGCGCGTGACTTAAAAGCTAACGATCCTGAAAGAAAAATTTGGGCAATCGGTGTTGACTCTGACCAAACAGCTGAAGGTGTAGTTGAAGCAGGCGGAGAAGAGCATAACATCGTATTGACTTCTGCAATGAAGCGCGTTGACGTTGCTGTTCAAGACGTTGCTAAACATGCAATGGATGGGGACTTCCCTGGCGGCGAAACAACAACTTACGGTTTAGCTCAAGATGGTGTTGGTCTAGCTCCTCTTAACGAAGAACTAGAAAACAAAGCAGACATCGAAACTGCTGTAAATGAGTGGATCGAAAAAATCAAAGCTGGTGATTTAGCAATCCCTGGCACACTTGCTGAATTAGAAACTTTCTCAGCAGAGTAATGATACAACAAAGGAATAAGCGGTAGCCTGTTTTCGCCGCTTATTCCTTTTTTAAGGAAAAAAACAAAGTTGTCCCAATATTTAAATAGTAAAAAGTTAATTGAAGGTCAGAATTCGATCTTTACTCTGCCTTTCACTTAGCTGTTTACAACTAAATGAAATAAGGAAGTAAACTTGGCGCATGCCAGGTTTTTATATGAGGCGACAAGGTCTGACCTCTAACTACTAAATGTCCCCTTAATAAAGTGAGGAGTGAAAAAGATGGAATACGTGATCGAGATGCTTAACATCCGAAAAGAGTTTCCAGGCATCGTAGCAAATGATAACATTACGCTGCAGCTGAAACAGGGAGAAATACATGCATTATTAGGAGAAAATGGTGCAGGTAAATCCACATTAATGAACGTTCTATTCGGTCTTTATCAGCCAGAAAAAGGCGAAATTAGAGTGAATGGAAAGCCTGTTCAAATCACCAACCCTAATATTGCAAATGAATTGGGAATTGGGATGGTGCATCAGCACTTTATGCTTGTCGATAAATTCACTGTGACGGAAAACATTATCTTAGGTAAAGAAACAACATCAGGTGGACGAATTGATATTAAGAAAGCGGAAAAGGATGTACGCGAGATTTCTGAAAAATATGGCCTTGCTGTGGATCCACAGGCATATATTTCTGATATTTCTGTAGGTATGCAGCAAAGGGTAGAGATTTTAAAAACGCTTTACCGCGGCGCAGAAATTTTAATATTTGACGAGCCGACAGCTGTATTAACTCCTCAGGAAATTAAAGAGTTAATTCAGATTATGAAAACGCTCATTAAAGAAGGTAAATCTATTATTCTTATTACACACAAACTAAAAGAAATCATGGAAGTTTGTGATCGTGTAACCGTAATCCGAAAAGGTGTAGGGATTGGTACTGTAAATGTAAGTGAAACCAACCCGAATGATCTTGCCAGCTTAATGGTTGGGCGTGAAGTAACCTTTAAAACGGAAAAAACAGAAGCGAAACCAGAACAAGGCGTTCTGGAAATTAAGAGTCTGAATGTAAAAGACTCCCGTGGTCTTCCTGCTGTAAATAACTTGAATTTAGAAGTCAAGGCTGGAGAAATTGTAGGAATTGCCGGAGTAGATGGAAATGGACAATCAGAACTGATCGAAGCGATCACAGGATTAAGAAAGTCTGAAAGCGGTTCAATTAAGCTGAACGGCAAAGAAATTATCAATATGCCGCCAAGAAAAGTAACGGAAGCTGGCACGGGCCATATTCCTCAAGACCGTCATAAACACGGACTTGTCTTAGATTATCCGATTGGTGCAAATATTGCGCTGCAAACGTATTATAAGCGGCCGTTTTCTAAGGGCGGAGTACTGAATTACAAAGAAATTTATAAAAAAGCGAAGAGCTTAATTAAAGAATACGATGTTCGTACACCTAGTGAGTATACACTAGCACGTGCATTATCAGGCGGTAATCAGCAAAAAGCAATTATTGGTCGTGAAATAGACCGTAATCCTGATTTGCTGATCGCTGCTCAGCCAACACGCGGTCTTGATGTTGGAGCAATTGAATTTATTCATAAGCGCCTGATTGAACAGCGCGACAATGGAAAAGCTGTTCTGTTAATCTCATTTGAACTTGATGAAATTATTAATGTAAGTGATAAGATTGCTGTTATTTATGAAGGAGAAATTGTCGCTATCGTTGATCCTAAAACAACTACTGAACAAGAATTAGGATTGCTGATGGCTGGTTCGAACCAGAAGAAAGAAGGTGTGCAGCATGCAGATGTCTAATCGCACAAAGAATATTATTGTTCCAATTATCGCTGTATTACTGGGAATACTAGTAGGAACAATTATTATGCTCATTACTGGCTATGATCCAGTTGCAGCCTTTGGAGCTTTATGGAATGGTGCTTTTGGTGATTCTTACTTTACAGGGGAGACAATCAGACAAATCACACCATACATTTTAGCCGGTCTAGCCGTTGCATTTGCTTTTAGAACAGGCCTATTTAACATAGGGGTTGAAGGGCAATTAATTGTCGGCTGGCTTGCAGCAGTTTGGGTTGGGGTTGCTTTTGAACTGCCTAAAGTTATTCACTTGCCATTGGCAGTCTTAGCTGGTGCAGCCGCAGGGGCATTATGGGCATTTATCCCAGGCCTTTTAAAGGCGAGATTTAGAGTCCATGAGGTTATTGTCACCATCATGATGAACTATGTCGCGTTGCATGTTACAAACTATATCATTCGTTCTGTGCTAGCAGAATCAAGTGACAGAACAGAATTAGTTCATCAGAGTGCTTCACTGCGTTCACCGTTCTTTGAAAGTTTAACTGACTACTCCCGTCTTCACTGGGGAATTTTTATAGCACTTATTTGCGTATTTATCATGTGGTTCATTCTTGAGAAAACGTCAAGAGGTTATGAGTTAAAAGCTGTTGGATTTAACCAGCATGCGTCTGAATATGCAGGCATGAATGTAAAATCGAATATCATTATGTCTATGGTCATCTCTGGTGCCTTTGCAGGTCTTGCAGGTGCGATGGAAGGGCTTGGAACATTTGGATATGCAGCCACAAAAGGCGGCTTTACCGGGGTTGGATTTGACGGAATTGCTGTTGCCTTGCTTGGTGCAAATGGACCAATTGGAATTATCTTAGCTGCAATTTTATTCGGAAGCTTAAAAGTAGGTGCACTAAACATGCCGCTTGAAGCTGGGGTACCGAATGAACTCGTAGATATTATTATCGCTTTAATTGTTTTCTTCGTAGCTGCAAGCTACATGATTCGCATGTTTATTGATCGTATTAGTAAAAAGGGGGTGAAGTAAGTGAGCTTCATGGATATATTAGTTATCATTATTCCGTCCACTTTATTATGGGCAGCTCCACTTATTTTCACTGCATTAGGCGGAACCTTTTCAGAGCGTTCCGGCGTAGTAAACATTGGTTTAGAAGGTTTAATGGTTATCGGAGCCTTTTCGGCGATTGTATTTAACTTAACCTTTGATGATGCACTTGGCGCTTGGACTCCATGGGTATCACTACTGGTCGCAATGGCTGTTGGAGCATTATTTTCTCTCATTCATGCTGTTGCTTCCATTACGTTTCGTGCTGACCAGACTGTATCCGGTGTTGCGATCAACCTATTGGCTGTCGGGGTTTCCTTATTCCTTGTTAAATTCTTTTATGATAAAGGTCAAACCGACATTATACAAAAAGGATTTAGTAAAACGGATATACCATTCCTAAGTGATATACCTGTTATTGGAGAATTATTCTTCTCAAACACTTACTATACTTCGTTTGTTGCAATCTTCGTTGCGGTGATTGCGTGGTTTATCATCTATAAAACACCTTTTGGTCTGCGTCTTCGTGCAGTTGGGGAACATCCGATGGCAGCAGATACAATGGGGATTAATGTTACGAAAATCCGCTATATTGCGGTTGTTCTCTCTGGTGCTCTTGGAGGAATTGGCGGCGGAGTTTACGCTCAGTCTATTTCATCCGATTTTGGACATGCTACTATCAGCGGACAAGGGTTCATGGCTCTTGCAGCGATGATCTTCGGTAAATGGCATCCGCTTGGTGCCATGGGTGCAGCTCTATTCTTTGGATTTGCGCAAAGTTTAAGCATCATCGGCAACAGCTTGCCGTTCTTGGAAAATATTCCAAATGTGTACCTATTAATTGCGCCGTACGTATTAACAATCCTTGCACTTACAGGATTTATCGGCCGTGCTGATGCACCAAAAGCTTCTGGTGTGCCTTACATTAAAGGAAGCAGATAATAAATAAACATAAGTCGAATGATTAGAGAATCAATCTTTAATCATTCGGCTTTTTTATTTATGATTATTAAATACATTTTATAAACATGAGTGAAATGGAGCGGAGGACACTCGACTCCAGTTGACAATAGAGGAAAAGGTGAGACCCCCGCACTTTGCTTCGAGGAGGCTCAGCTTCCTCCTCACGGAAAGCGAGGGTCCGCAGCGCAATGGAACGGACTTGTTTAAATACTGAAACCATCCCCTGATGATCCGCGTTCTGAGATAATAATTCCCTCCTTTTTATCCCACTGTTTAAAATCTGCTCCAACTTCTCCAAAATAACGTCCGAAACCCTATTTCTTGAACAGTGGAAATGTTTAGCATATGATAAAAAGACAATGCTAAGGTGAGCAGAAAATATCTCCTCACTTTTGTACATATAATAAGAAAAGATGTGTTCAAAATCTGTGCTTGGTAAACATTATGTAATGTATTAAATGCAATTAATTATCTTTAAGATGATAAATATTAACTTATTATGGAGAAACTGAGCCTATATAAAGGAGGAAGATACATGAGCGTTATAGATGAAAAAGTACAACAGCTAAAAGGCTTTAAGCTGCATACGGTGAAGACATCAAAATTTAAAACGAATACGATTGTCTGGAAAATGAAATCTCCATTAAAAAAAGAGACGGTGACAGCAAGATCACTCTTGCCTCATGTACTGCAAAGCAATAGTGAGAAATATTCAACAACAGCCAAGCTTCGATCATACTTAGATGAACTATATGGTGCATCCCTTTTTACAGACCTTTCCAAAAAAGGCGAATACCATGTGATGAGCTTTTCTCTTGAAATCGCCAATGAAAAGTTTCTATCAGATCAAACACCATTATTAAAACAAGCATTTGATTTTCTGGCTAATATACTTACTTCTCCAAACACAAGCGGGAGCGCTTTTGATGCCAGCACAGTTGAAAATGAGAAAAGATCATTAAAGCAGAGAATTCAAGCTGTGTACGATGATAAAATGCGTTATGCTAACTATCGACTTGTTCAGGAAATGTGCAAAGAGGAACCTTATGCTCTTCATGTGCATGGGCAAATTGATGATGTTGATGCGATCACACCTGAAAGTTTATATGCCTATTATGAAAATGCTTTAAAAGAAGATGAACTGGATCTATATGTGATTGGTGATATTGATGAAAATGAAGTGGCTGGATATGCCGATGAACTTTTTCAATTTTCCGATCGCACACCGGAAGTCATTGATGCCCGCCAAACAACAATGAAGAAAACTGACACCAATACGGTGAAGGAAGAGCAGGATGTAAAGCAAGGAAAGCTGAATATTGGCTATCGCACAAACATCCTATATGGAGAAAAAGAATATTATGCTCTGCAGATTTTCAATGGCATCTTTGGCGGATTTTCACATTCGAAGCTATTTTTAAATGTCCGGGAAAAAGCCAGTTTAGCTTATTATGTAGCTAGCCGACTGGAAAGCCATAAAGGCTTGATGATGGTAATGTCAGGTATTGATAACGGCAAATATGATCAAGCAGTAGGCATTATTGAAGAACAAATGCAAGCAATGAAAAACGGTGAATTTACAGAAGCTGAAATCGATCAAACAAAAGCGGTCATCAAAAATCAATTGCTCGAAACGGTAGACACCGCTCGGGGGGCAATAGAAGTGCTGTATCATAATGTCGTTTCCGAGCATTCGGTTTCGCTGGATGAATGGCTCACAGGCATGGATGCTGTTACAAAAGAGGATATTGTTGCAGCAGCAAAAAAATGTGAATTGGATACCGTTTATTTCTTATATGGAAAGGGGGAGGCAAACTGATGGAAAAACTAACATTTAATCAGCTGCAGGAAGATCTTTACTATGAAAAACAAAGCAATGGCCTGGATGTATATATTTTACCGAAAAAGGGTTTTAATAAAACGTTTGCTACATTTACAACAAAATATGGTTCAATCGACAATCATTTTCTTCCTCTTGGAAAAGATGAATATGTCAAAGTTCCGGATGGAATAGCTCATTTTCTTGAACATAAGCTATTTGAAAAAGAAAAAGAGGATGTATTTCAGCAGTTCAGTCGTCAAGGAGCATCTGCCAATGCTTTTACATCGTTTACACGAACTGCCTACCTCTTTTCAAGTACGTCTAATGTAGAAAAAAACTTAGAAACCTTAATTGATTTTGTGCAGGAGCCATATTTTACAGAAGCTACGGTTGAGAAGGAAAAGGGGATTATCGGCCAGGAAATTACAATGTATGATGACAATCCGGACTGGCGTCTATACTTTGGACTGATTGAAAACATGTTTAGCACTCATCCGGTGAAAATTGATATTGCGGGTACAATTGAATCGATCTCTCATATTACAAAAGATATGTTATATGAGTGCTACAATACATTCTATCACCCAAGCAATATGTTATTGTTTATCGTTGGACCCGTTGATCCGGAGGAAATCATGAATTTGGTGCGCACGAATCAGAATGCAAAGGAATATAAGGAACAGCCAGCGATTCAGCGCAAATTTGATGAAGAACCTGCTGCTAGTGACACGAAGAAAAGAGTCGTGAAGATGAATGTGCAGACTTCAAAATGTCTTGTAGGAATAAAAAGCCATGAAACCGCTCAAACCGGTGAGCAAATGCTAAAGCATGAGTTAAGTTTAAATATTCTACTGGATATTATTTTCGGTAAAAGTTCAGAGAACTACAATGAGCTTTATAGTAAAGGGCTAATCGATGACACATTTTCCTTCGATTACACGCAAGAGCAAGGCTTTGGGTTTGCCATGGTGGGCGGAGACACTCCAGATGCAGATCGTTTAGCCGAGACGCTTGAAGCCATGCTTTTAAAAGCAAAAGAAAAAGGACAATTGACTGAGGAAAGCCTGCAGCGTACAAAAAAGAAAAAGATTGGTGCATTCTTAAGAGCGATCAACTCGCCAGAATATATTGCTAATCAATTTACAAGATATGCTTTCAATGACATGAAGCTTTTTGAAGTAGTGCCAATGCTTGAAAGCATTACTTTAGAGGACGTAGAGCAGGCCGCTTCCAGATTTATTGAAGAAGATCGCTTTACCGTTTTTCAAGTTTTACCGAAAGCGTAAGTTCTGTACTTAAAAGGGAGGAAACTCCCTTTTTTTGTATCTTCATAAGTGTAGATAAACTTGCTAGAACATAGCGCAATACAGGCGGCTAATTAAGACTATTTTCAGTTATACACGCTTGCCGGGAGTAAGGTCTTCTTTCATTTTTCATGCAGACGCATTTCAAAATGGATACTTATGTTAGAATACCTATGAAGATGTTTTTTGGAGTGAACGACATATGAAAAAATTTGCATTAGTAACTGGTGCGAGCGGCGGAATTGGTCAAGCAGTCTGCCGGGAGCTTGCGCGAAATGGCTATTCATTGTATTTGCATTATAATCAGAACGCTGCGCCAATTGAAAGCTTACTGCAGGAATTTGCTGCATATGGCGGGGAATATATCCCCATTCAAGCGGATCTTTCTGGAAGCGGGGGTTATAAAAAAATTACTGCAGATATATTCTCCCTTGATGAAATTGTTATTACGAGCGGAACTGCGCACTATGGGCTATTTACAGATATTACAGCTCAGGATGCAGAGAACATGATGTATGTACACGCAACTGCACCGATGCTATTAACAAAAGAACTTTTGCCTAAGCTTATCAAGAAGGGTTCAGGTAGCATTACAATTATTTCTTCGATATGGGGTCAGACAGGCAGTGCTTGTGAAGTTCTTTATTCGGCTGCAAAAGGTGCACAAATAGCTTTTGTAAAGGCGTTGAGCAAAGAGCTGGCTTTAAGCGGGGTCCGTGTAAATACAGTTGCTCCAGGAGCTATTTCAACAAATATGATGTCTGGTTTCTCTGAAGAAGATATAGCAGGCATCCAAGAAGAAATTCCAATGGGAAGACTTGGGACTGCACAGAATATAGCAGATGCGGTGCAATTTTTACTTTCTGAAAAAGCATCCTATATAACTGGACAAGTGATTGCTGTCAACGGCGGCTGGTATACATAAGAACACCCTGTCAAAAAGTTGTCATTTTATCCGTCAATCCATATTGTTCTTGATGAATATTTTCTCTCCTCTAAATGCAAAATAGTATTGTATTACCATTAAGGAGGGATTTGACATGTCAGTACTTGATAATTGGCAACAATGGAAGGATTTCCTTGCGGATCGTCTTCATCAAGGTGAGAACCAAGGGATGGGCAAAGATACAGTTAACAACGTTGCTTTCGAAATCGGTGACTATCTGGCTAAGCAAGTTGAACCTAAAAATGATCAGGAACGCATTCTTGCGGATCTATGGTCTGTGGCTGATGAACAGGAACAACATGCGATTGCCAACATGATGGTTAAGCTTGTTGAAAACAACGGCACAAAGTAATGCATTGCTGAAAAAAGAGAGGGCATCCTCTCTTTTTTCTTTTATATGTCTTCCGGCAGAAAACCTACAACTATTAATAATCCTTTTATCATTAGCGTTTTTCCTTTCATCTTTATTGGAAATCATATATTATAGAAGCTAGATGAAATAGAGGCATAAAAAGGATCTATTAAAAATCTTATTATTTCAGATGCTTGGCTAGTTTTAGGAGGTTTTTTCTGTGGAAAAGAAAGAATGGTACCTCGAATATGAAATTGTGATAAACAGGCCGGGTCTGCTCGGGGATATTTCCTCGCTCTTGGGGATGCTGTCCATAAATATTGTGACAATTAATGGGGTAGATGAAGGACGAAGAGGGCTGTTAATTTTAGCAGAGGATGACGAGCAAATCGTCAGGCTTGAGTCAATTTTACATACAATGGATACAATAAAAGTAATTAAAATTCGGGAGCCAAAGCTGCGTGATCGCCTTGCCGTTCGTCATGGGCGATACATACAAAGAGATGCTGATGATAAAAAAACGTTCCGCTTTGAAAGAAAGGAACTTGGCCTTTTGGTTGACTTTATGGCAGAATTGTTTAAGCAGGATGGGCATAAACTGATTGGCATTCGGGGCATGCCGCGTGTGGGAAAAACAGAGTCAATCGTTGCGTCAAGTGTTTGTGCGAATAAACGCTGGCTATTTGTTTCTTCCACCCTTTTAAAGCAAACGATTCGCAATCAGCTGATTGATGATGAGTATAATGCAGATAATTTATTCATCATTGATGGAATTGTCTCGACACGCCGTGCCAATGAGCGTCACTGGCAGCTGGTCAGAGAAATTATGAGGCTTCCGTCTGTTAAAGTGATTGAGCATCCGGATATTTTTGTTCAAAATACAGAATATACCCTTAATGACTTTGATTATATTATTGAACTGCGTCATGAGCCAAACGAAGAAATTAAATATGATGTAGTAGACAAAAACAGTATGTTCTCTGAATCTGCTTTTGGAGACTTTGATTTTTAGTACGTTGGAAGGTGTTAAAATGACAGAACTAGGCAATCGATTGAAAGAAGCCCGTATCGCTAAGGGCATGAGTCTTGATGACCTGCAGACAGCAACCAAGATTCAAAAAAGATATTTAGTTGGCATTGAAGAAGGCAATTATAGTGTCATGCCGGGTAAATTTTATGTTCGAGCATTTATTAAGCAGTATGCAGAGGTAGTCGGCCTGCATCCTGAAGAGCTCTTTGAGGAATTTAAAAGTGATATCCCAACCGCTATGAACGAGGATATTCCAGAAAAACTATCAAGAGTTCAGACAAGGAAAGATATTTCAGGAGGCGCTTCTAAATTCTTTGAAATCCTTCCGAAGGTGTTAATCGCCGTATTTGTAGTCGGTGTATTTGCCGTTGTTTATTATTTCTATGAACAATATTCTGGAAATAATGCATCAGACCCTGCTGAACCTGAGAATACTCCCGGTGTAAATGTGGAGAATAACCTGCCTGAGGACACCGATGAAAATAATGGTTCAGGCGAAAATGAAACCGAGGATGGATCTGGGGAGGAAACAGAGCAAGAAGAACCGGTTGAAGAACCAGAACCTCCTGCCCAAGAAGTAACGGTTGCAGAAACGAATGGCCAATATACAACATACGAGCTGAAAAATACGGACAAGTTTGAATTGAAGCTTGTTTCAACAGGCGAAACCTGGGTGAATATTAAAAACGGCAAAGGCTATTCCTTCTTTCAGGGAATGCTGGTGGCTGGAGATGAAGCAAGCTCAACGAAAACCGTCGATCTAACAAAAGAAGAGGCAGCTGTGCTTGTTATTGGAAACTCTTCAAACACAGAAATATACATTAATGATGAGAAAATTGAGTATGCTGTTTCACCAAGCGATTTCGTGCGGCAGGATATTACCATCCGCAACAGTGCGGATACTGAATAGTCATCAATCTGATGGCTATTTTCTCATGCTTTAAAATGGTGAAGCTATTACTACTGGAGGTTTAAGATGAATCTGCCTAATAAAATTACGATATCTAGAATACTGTTAATTCCTTTGTTTTTAATTATTATGGTATACGATTTTTCATGGGGTGAAATCTCGCTCCTTGGTGTTGATCATTTGCCTGTTACACATTTAGTTGGTGCTCTGCTTTTTATCGTCGCATCTACGACAGACTGGATTGATGGCTATATAGCCAGAAAATACAACTTAGTCACCAATCTTGGTAAGTTCCTGGATCCGCTGGCAGATAAACTGCTTGTTTCGGCAGCGTTAATTGTATTAGTTGAGCTGCACCTCGCTCCGTCATGGATTGTAATCATTATTATTAGCCGAGAATTTGCTGTGACTGGCCTTCGTCTTATTTTAGCTGGCGGCGGTGAAGTTGTTGCTGCAAATATGCTCGGCAAAATAAAGACATGGGCCCAAATTATTGCTGTTTCAGCATTGCTTCTGCATAATATTATATTTGAAATGTTTTCAATTCCATTCGATATGATTGCCCTTTGGATTGCCTTAATTTTCACAGTGTGGTCAGGGTGGGATTATTTCGCAAAAAATAAACAGGCATTTGTTAACTCAAAATAAAAGGCAACCGGGGGGAACGGCATGAACGCAGAAATTATTGCGGTTGGCTCCGAGCTTTTGCTCGGTCAGATCGTGAATACAAACGCACAGTTTATTTCCAGACAGCTGGCCGATGTTGGGGTTAATGTGTATTTTCACACCGCTGTCGGAGACAATCCAAATCGTCTGAAGTCGGCGATTGAAATCGCTGAAAAAAGAGCCGATCTTATTATTTTTACAGGAGGACTTGGTCCAACAAAGGATGATTTAACAAAGGAAACCATTGCCCGTCACCTGAATACAGATCTGCAAATGGATGATGATGCATTTACGTCAATTGAAAAGTACTTTAACAGAACTGGGCGTCCAATGACAGAGAATAATAAGAAGCAAGCGCTTATTTTAAATGGTTCAGAAGTATTGCCAAACGAGCATGGCATGGCACCGGGAATGATCTACAAAAAAGATGAGCGTCTCTATATGCTCCTGCCTGGTCCTCCAAAAGAAATGGAGCCGATGTTTCTTAAATTTGCTTACCCGTCTCTGCGCTCAAAACTTGGATCTTCCGAAGTTATTGCTTCAAGGGTTTTACGCTTTTTCGGTATTGGCGAGGCTATGCTGGAAACTGAAATTGAGGATTTGATTGATGGACAAAGCAACCCTACCATTGCCCCGCTTGCTGGAGATGGAGAAGTTACACTAAGGATTACTGCAAAACATGCCGACCTGCAAGTAGCGCAGCAGCTGATTGATGAAACAGAAGAGAAAATCAGAAAACGGGTTGGCGAATTTATCTACGGTTATGATGACAGTTCGCTTATGGAAGAGCTGATCAAGCTCCTGAAAGAAAAGGAATTGACCATTGCCGCAGCCGAAAGCTTAACAGGAGGCATGTTTCAGCAGGAGTTCACATCGATCCCTGGTGCTGGCAGCCGGTTAAAAGGCGGAATTGTCTGCTATACAAACGAAGTGAAAGCGAATATTTTACAGGTAAAAGAAGAAACGATTCAAACGTGTGGTGTTGTAAGCAGTGAGTGTGCGCTTGAGATGGCTGAAAATGCAGCAAAGCTGATGAATGCAGATGTCGGCATTAGTTTTACTGGCGTTGCCGGACCGGATGAATTAGAAGGACACCCTGTTGGCACGGTCTATATTGGTCTCTATCAAAAAGGGAAAAAGACCAAAGTGGAAAAGTTAAATTTAGGCGGCTCAAGAGCAGCCAATCGCATACGAAGCATAAAATATGGCTGTTACTTTTTGCTGAGCTATATACAAGAGTCATAAGGAGAGAGGAGTGCAGATTTGCATTCCTTTTCTTTTTAATAAATCGCTATTATAGTAGAAGCTAGCAGCTGTACTGCTTAAATTCAGATAAAAGCAGCTTCTGGCCATTTTCAAGCACTTTGAAGCTAGAAAAAACATTATTATTCAGCTGGAAATTCGATTTCTGCCTGTAAGGCTGGAAATAAAAAAAACGAATGAATGTTCGACTTTTTGCTGTACAAACGGATAAAAAACGTTTATAGTAGAGATAGATTCTAGATGAGATAAATGAACAGTTTCGTTCATTCATATAAAAGGAGGAATTTTGAGTGAGTGATCGTCAGGCAGCACTTGAAATGGCATTAAAGCAAATAGAAAAGCAATTTGGTAAAGGTTCAATTATGAAACTGGGCGAGCAGGCAGAGCAAAAAGTATCTGCTGTCCCAAGCGGATCCTTGGCGCTTGATGCAGCTCTTGGAATAGGCGGATATCCGCGCGGAAGAATTATTGAAACATACGGTCCTGAAAGTTCAGGTAAAACAACTGTTGCACTTCATGCAATTGCAGAGGTGCAGGCACAAGGCG
Organism: Bacillus mesophilum; assembly: GCF_008923265.1. NCBI lineage: Bacteria > Bacillati > Bacillota > Bacilli > Caryophanales > Bacillaceae > Bacillus > Bacillus mesophilum. The sequence continues at coordinate 535,597 of NZ_WBOT01000001.1, forward strand.
GACAAGCTGCATTTATTGATGCTGAGCATGCGCTTGATCCGGTATATGCTCAAAAGCTGGGTGTAAACATTGATGAACTGCTATTATCTCAGCCTGATACAGGTGAACAGGCACTTGAGATTGCTGAAGCTCTTGTACGAAGCGGTGCAGTAGATATTCTAGTAATTGACTCGGTTGCGGCTCTTGTACCAAAAGCTGAGATTGAAGGGGAAATGGGTGACTCGCACGTTGGTTTACAGGCCCGCTTAATGTCCCAGGCACTTCGTAAGCTTTCTGGTGCTATTAATAAATCCAAAACAATCGCTATCTTTATCAACCAGATTCGTGAAAAAGTCGGTGTTATGTTCGGGAACCCTGAAACAACTCCAGGCGGACGTGCTTTAAAGTTCTATTCTACTATTCGTCTGGAAGTGCGCCGTGCTGAAACATTAAAACAAGGCAATGAAATGGTTGGTAACAAGACTAAAATTAAAGTAGTTAAGAATAAAGTTGCTCCTCCATTCCGTGTAGCTGAAGTGGATATCATGTACGGTGAGGGGATTTCCAAAGAAGGAGAAATCATTGATCTTGGCTCTGAAGTTGATATTGTTCAAAAGAGCGGATCATGGTATTCCTACAACGAGGAACGTTTAGGCCAAGGCCGTGAAAACGCGAAGCAATTCCTAAAAGAAAACCCTGAAATTCGCAAGCAAATTCAGCAGCAAATTCGCGAACACTATGGTTTGGATGCTGAATACACAGTGACAGAGGAAAAAGAACAAGAAGAGTTCGACTTAATTTAAGACGCTAAAGAAGTGGACAAGGTCGATTAGACATTGTCCGCTTTTTCATTTGCTTATGCTTTTTTATTTCTATTATAAAAGCTATGGTCATGATCAAAATTTTTAGGCGTTATTTGACCCAAAATGCTGCTGAAAAGTCTATATTTTACTGAAACACGAACAAAGTTTTCAAAAACTGCGAAAATACTTAAATTATCATTCTGTCAAGGACCAGCAGCACTTGACAATAAATTTTCACAGCTTTACAATTAAAATTGTATATTTTACATTTTTTATAAAGTATGAAAAGCGTTTAGAAGCCGCAGTGCTGTACATTTAACTTAACATTATGTACAAGCATCACTTTTAGAAACGTAACAAAAAGTTCATAGCAAGAGGAGGTGAAATGATGGAACCAGTAACAATCATCTCCATTTTGCTTGGCCTAATACTCGGTGCTTTTGTTGGCTATTTTGTTCGTAAATCTATTTCTGAAGCAAAGATCGCAGGTGCTAAAGACGCAGCTGAGCAGATTTTAGAAGACGCTAAGCGTGAAGCTGAAGCGACCAAAAAGGAAGCCCTGCTTGAAGCCAAGGATGATATTCACAAGCTTCGCACAGAGGCTGAACGTGAAGTTCGTGATCGCAGAAATGAACTGCAAAAACAAGAAAATCGTTTACTGCAAAAAGAAGAGAATCTTGACCGTAAGGATGAAACGTTAGATAAACGTGAAGTACAATTAGAAAAGAGGGACGATTCTCTTAGCAAAAGACAACAGCATATAGAAGAGATGGAAAGCAAAGTGGACAAGATGGTACAAGCGCAGCAAACAGAGCTAGAACGCATCTCTGGGTTAACTCGCGAAGAAGCGAAGTCCATCATTTTAGAGCGAACAGAGCAGGAAGTGTCTCACGAAGTCGCTATAATGGTAAAAGAGAGCGAGATTAGAGCAAAAGAAGACGCTGACAAGAAAGCAAAAGAAATTTTGTCACTAGCTATCCAAAGATGTGCAGCTGACCATGTTGCCGAAACAACTGTATCGGTTGTTAATCTGCCAAACGATGAGATGAAGGGCAGAATTATTGGACGTGAAGGCCGAAATATCCGCACACTTGAAACATTAACTGGTATTGATTTAATTATTGATGATACACCAGAAGCGGTTATTCTTTCCGGATTTGATCCGATACGCCGTGAGACTGCACGACTTGCGTTAGACAAGCTTGTACAGGATGGCCGTATTCACCCGGCTCGCATCGAAGAAATGGTGGACAAGGCACGCCGTGAAGTGGATGAACATATCCGCGAGATCGGTGAACAAACCACTTTTGAAGTTGGTGTACATGGACTGCATCCAGATTTAATCAAAATCCTTGGACGCTTGAAATTCCGTACAAGCTACGGTCAAAATGTTCTAAAGCATTCAATGGAAGTTGCACAGCTTTCTGGCATGTTAGCAGCAGAGCTTGGGCAGGATGAAACACTGGCACGCCGCGCTGGCTTGCTTCATGATATTGGTAAAGCGATTGACCATGAAGTAGAGGGAAGCCACGTTGAAATCGGTGTTGAGCTTGCTACAAAATATAAAGAACATCCAGTCGTCATCAATAGTATCGCGTCTCACCATGGTGACACAGAACCAACGTCCATCATTGCTGTTCTTGTCGCAGCAGCAGATGCCCTATCAGCTGCACGCCCAGGAGCAAGACGTGAAACACTTGAAAACTATATCCGTCGCCTTGAGAAGCTTGAGGAAATTTCTGAGTCTTATGATGGAGTTGAGAAATCATTTGCCATTCAGGCTGGCCGCGAAATTCGCATAATGGTTAAACCTGAGCAAATAGATGATCTAGAAGCACATAGACTGGCTCGAGATATCCGCAAGAAGATTGAGGAAGAACTGGATTATCCAGGACATATTAAAGTAACAGTGATCCGTGAAACGAGAGCTGTTGAATATGCAAAATAAGCGATGCGTATGCATCGCTTTTTTGTGCTTACATATTAATGCAAGAGCAGCTGAGATTTTAGATTTAGTATATTCTTTGCAGCGATCAAATATGTTGATTTCTTAACTAATAAAAAGATAGTGAGATGAAATGCATAAAAGCATGAAGAAGTGTGCTAAACTTAAAGAGCAAGTACATATTAAGAAGGTGTAAAAATGAGAATTTTGTTTGTAGGAGACGTGGTAGGCTCGTTAGGAAGAGATATGATCAGCGAGTATGTGCCCAAATTAAAGGAAAAATATCGTCCCCAGCTGACGATCATCAATGGAGAAAATGCTGCAAGCGGCAGGGGCATCACTGAAAAAATCTATCGCAGCTTTTTAGAAACCGGCGCACAAGCAGTTACGCTTGGAAATCATACTTGGGACAATAAAGAAATTTTTGAGTTCATAGATAAAGCCAAATATTTAGTAAGGCCAGCTAATTTCCCAGATAACAATCCGGGACAGGGAATGGTATTTTTAAAATACAATAATGAGGAAATAGCAGTGATTAGTCTTCAAGGCAGAACTTTTATGGCAGCAAATAATTGCCCATTTGAGAAAGCGGATGAACTCATTGCAATTGCAAAAGAGAGAACCTCAATTATTTTCGTTGATTTTCACGCGGAGGCAACAAGTGAAAAGCAGGCAATGGGATGGTATTTGGATGGCAGGGTCTCTGCAGTTGTTGGTACTCATACCCATGTGCAAACAGCTGACTGCCGAATACTGCCTGAAGGAACAGCCTTTATGGCAGATGTTGGCATGACTGGTCCATATGACGCTGTTTTGGGAATGGAAAAAGACGCTGTTCTTAAACGATTCCTAACCGGACTGCCAGTAAGATTCGAAGTACCCAAAACAGGACGCTCGCAGCTTAGTGCGGTATTAATAGACTTAGATCAGAAAACAGGTAAAGCGAAAAAAATCCAGCCAATTCTTATTAATGATGATCATCCATTTTATTCATAAGCAAAAATCCGTACCTATGAAGGTGCGGTTTTTTTATAGACCTGGGAATGGTATTTTTCTTCTTATCTCCTTATATCTTCTGAAATCCTTCTAAAAACCAATACTTTTTTTCAATTTTTGGTCCAAGCCGGAATATGTGTTTTCATAAATGAATATAGTAGCAATGGAATGGTTTATATACCTGTTGTGTCTTTAAGGGGGCATACAGAGGGGAAAAAATGAGGAGGAGCTAGGAATGGAAATATTAAAAGTTTCAGCAAAATCTAATCCCAATTCTGTAGCTGGTGCGCTTGCTGGAGTGCTGCGTGAAAGAGGAGCAGCAGAAATTCAGGCAATTGGTGCGGGTGCATTGAATCAAGCGGTTAAAGCAGTAGCGATTGCACGCGGATTTGTAGCACCTAGCGGAGTGGATTTAATTTGCATCCCTGCATTTACAGATATTCTCATTGAAGGAGAAGAAAGAACAGCGATCAAACTGATCGTCGAACCGAGATAAAAACATCATAAGGATGTGGCCTGTTTGCCTAACGCAAGCAGGCTTTTTTACACAAGGGAAAGAAAAGAGTTATAAAAAACAGGGAGTGTTTCCTATTAAAATAGAAGGATAAAATCTACTGTTTGTGCAGTAAACAAACTTAAAGGAGAGGGCTATACATATGACTATCTTTGATGCTCACTGTGATGTTCTTTGTAAAATGCTTATGAATCCAAAAATTAATTTTCAAAATGATGCCAGTCTGCAGGTTAACATGCATGAGCTTATGCACTCACCCATTAAAGTGCAATGCTTTGCGATTTATGTCCCTGAAGCGGTACATCCAGAATTGAAATTTATTGCTGCACTTCGAATGATTGAAATGTTTTATGAACGCATTATTCATGCTAATCCTCATATGAAACTAGTCAAAAGCAAAGCGGATATTAAAAAGCTAAAAGAAGGCGAAGTCGGTGCACTTCTTACACTCGAAGGCTGTGATGCTATATGCAAAGACATCGTGAAATTACAAACCTTGCTTAGACTAGGTGTCACAAGTGTTGGTTTAACTTGGAATTACAGAAACTGTGCTGCTGATGGGGTATTAGAGGAGAATGCAGGAGGGCTGTCACAGTTTGGCAGACAAGTCCTTGCAGTACTGAATGAAAGAAACATTTGGTGTGATGTCTCTCATTTAGCGGAGAAGGGTTTTTGGGATGTCATGGAATATGGACAGTTTCCGGTTGCTTCTCACTCGAATTGTTATTCACTGTGTCAGCATCCGCGAAACTTAAAGGATGATCAAATTAAGGCGCTCATTCAAAAGGATAGTGTGATTGGGCTTACATTTGTTGCTGAATTTCTATCAGGGTTGACAACCGCCACCATCGATGATCTGCTCCGCCATCTTGATTATATTTGTTCACTAGGAGGAGAACACCATGTAGGATTTGGTTCTGACTTTGATGGAACAGAACATATTGTGGCAGGTATTGAGCGGGCATCCAAGTACGATCATCTTATCAATGTATTGAGCAAATACTATTCACAAACACAACTAGAACAGTTTTTGTTTCAAAATTTTGTTAGCCGTTTATCGATTTAAGCTAAATAATGTGAGAATGATAAAAACCATCCCGAAAATTCAATTTTATTTTATTCGCAGAAAATACAGAAAATATACTAATGTTTTTTTAGAAAATAAGAGAAAATCAGCTGTTATTTGCATAGAAAGTGTTGCTTTTTTATAAGCTAAAGACTAGAATTGAAAGCGTTTAGTACAGTCTGTGCCGCTAGTTTTCATCTGCATACGATGGTAATGAACGAATGCGTATTTTTATATATTTTGAATAAATATACATAACTATTAATATTATAAAAAGGGGTGCAGGACATGATCAATCAGCTTTCATGGAAAGTTGGGGGACAGCAAGGGGAAGGGATTGAAAGCACAGGTGAAATCTTTTCAATTGCGTTGAATCGCTTAGGCTATTATTTATATGGATATCGTCACTTTTCATCCCGAATAAAGGGCGGCCATACAAACAACAAAATTCGCGTTAGCACGCACCAGGTTCGTGCAATATCAGATGATTTGGATATCCTAGTAGCTTTTGATCAAGAAACAATTGATTTAAACTATCAGGAATTGCATGATGGCGGAATCATTATTGCTGATGCAAAATTTGATCCGCAGAAACCAGAAGATACAAATGCGGCTCTATATTCGATCCCATTTACGAGTCTTGCAACTGAACTGGGTACTTCATTAATGAAAAATATGATTGCAGTTGGATCAACATGTGCAGTTATAAACATAGATACAGAGCTTTTTAGAGAAGTAGTTCAAGAGATTTTTGGCAGAAAAGGGCAAAGTGTCGTAGATCGCAATATGGAAGCCATTAACGCGGGCTACGATGCGATGAAAGAAGCACTATCCGGCTATACAGGCAAAATGGAGCTGGAAAAGGCAGATGGTCAAAAACGGTTATTTATGATCGGAAATGATGCTATCGCATTAGGTGCACTAAGTGCTGGTGTGCGTTTTATGGCTGCTTATCCAATCACGCCAGCTTCTGAGATTATGGAATATCTAATTAAAAAACTTCCCGCAGTAGGAGGTTCTGTCATTCAAACAGAAGACGAAATCGCTGCTGTTACGATGTGTATTGGAGCGAATTATGCTGGTGTGCGTGCATTAACAGCTTCTGCTGGACCTGGGCTTTCGCTGAAAATGGAAGCCATTGGCTTATCAGGAATTACTGAAACGCCGCTCGTCATTATTGATACTCAGCGCGGCGGCCCATCGACAGGTCTGCCCACAAAGCAGGAGCAATCCGATTTAATGGCAATGCTTTATGGAACACACGGAGAGATTCCAAAGATTGTCATGGCTCCGAGTACAGTGCAGGAAGCATTCTACGATACAGCAGAAGCATTTAATCTGGCAGAAGAATATCAATGTCCAGTTATAATGTTAACCGATTTACAGCTTTCGTTAGGAAAACAGACGGTTGACCCGCTGGATCTTAGCCAGGTAGAAATACGCCGAGGCAAGCTACTCAGTGACGAACTCCCTGAAATTGAAAATAAGGAGTATTTTAAAAGATATGAAGTAACAGAGGATGGCGTTTCACCAAGGGTGATTCCTGGCATGAAGCACGGCATCCACCATGTAACAGGTGTAGAGCATGAAGAAACAGGAAAACCATCTGAATCGCCAGTCAACCGAAAAGCACAGATGGATAAAAGGCTGCGCAAGATTAAGAATATCCGCTTCAATACACCGGTTTATAAAAATACGCCACATGAAGAAGCTGATTTGCTGCTCGTTGGATTTAATTCTACAAGAGGGGCAATTGAAGAAGCACAGGAACGATTAAAAGCAGATGGTTTTAAGGTGAATCATGCCCATATCCGTCTTATTCATCCATTCCCTGCAGAAGAACTATTGCCTCTTGTTCAATCTGCGAAAAAAGTGGTGGTTGTTGAAAACAATGCTACAGGCCAATTGGCAAATATCTTGAAAATGAATGTCGGCTATGCGCAAAAAATTCATAATCACTTAAAATATGACGGAAATCCATTTTTGCCGCATGAAATTCATTCTGCATGTAAGGAGTTGTTCTAAATGGCGACGTTTAAGGACTTTCGCAACAATGTTAAACCAAACTGGTGCCCTGGCTGTGGTGATTTTTCCGTGCAGGCTGCTATTCAGCGTGCAGCTGCAAACGTAGGCCTTGAACCAGAGAACTTGGCTGTCATTTCAGGAATAGGCTGTTCTGGACGTATTTCCGGCTATATTAACTCCTATGGATTTCATGGAATTCACGGCCGCTGCCTGCCGATTGCTCAAGGAGTGAAAATGGCGAACAGAGATTTAACCGTTATTGCTTCTGGCGGTGATGGAGATGGCTTCGCGATTGGGATGGGACATACGATTCATGCAATCCGCCGTAATGTCAATCTGACGTATATTGTCATGGATAACCAAATTTACGGTCTGACTAAGGGGCAGACGTCACCACGTTCAGCATCAGGATTTAAAACGAAATCAACGCCACAAGGCTCTATTGAACCTGCTATTTCTCCTATGGAAATGGCATTAACAGCAGGGGCAACGTTTGTTGCTCAAAGTTTTTCTACTGATTTAAAAGATTTAACAGCTTTAATTGAAGCTGGGATCAAGCATGATGGGTTTTCATTAATCAATGTGTTCAGCCCATGTGTGACCTATAACAAAATTAATACCTATGATTGGTTTAAGGAGAATCTGACGAAACTCTCAGCAATTGAAGATTATAATCCTGCTAACCGGGAGCTTGCCATGCAAACACTTATGAAGCATGATGGACTCGTTACAGGACTTATCTATCAAAACACAGAGCAAAAATCCTATCAGGAACTTATAAATGGTTATTCTGAAACTCCGCTTGCACATGCTGATTTAAAGCTTGATCAGGTGCATTTTGACAAACTTGCTGCGGAATTTATGTAACCATTTTTAAACCGCCTTCTCATGAGGCGGTTTTCTTTTACATTTTTAATACAAGAAACAAATTACAGCAGAAAAAAACAAGAAGGACAGTTATGACAAACGTAAACGATAAGTGAGCAGCAAGCACAGGACCCAAACTTGCCCCAATCAATAGGGAAAACGAATAGAAGGAAGTGGCCAATCCTCTTTGCGTTTTAGCCGCACTGCCTATAAAAGAAATAACAGAAGGTATCAGCAGGGCAATAGACGCAACAAATGGAATGGATAGCACGGTAATCATAACAGGATATTCGCTGAATAAAGTAAACAGCAGTAAACAGCTTAGACATAAAAGAATGCCCACAATCATCGTCATCTTTAAGCGTAATTTCTCAATGATTTTTCCTGTAAATACCGCAAGAATGGTTCCGACTAATCCAATGGTTCGGATGATGATCAGCTCTTCATCCGTAAAACCGTCGGCACTTAGCATTCTGCCCAAACTATCATAAAAGGCAATAAAAGAAAGGAGCAGGGTAAACGTAATTAGATAGCTGTTAAAAAGCTGTTTATTTAAGAATGGAATGGTCAGCACTTTAAAAATATGAAAACCTTGCCCAGGATAAACGGCTGTTTTAATATGAATTTTATTGCTAATAGCGAACAAAGCGATATAAAAAAACGCAAAAACATAAAAAACAATTTCCCACCCATAGAAAAGAGTAAGAGCAGAACTTACAATCTGCCCAAAAATCCCTGCAACTAAAAATCCGCAATTGATAAGGGACAGAATTAATGTTCTTTGTTTTTCATCAGAATATAGTTCAAATATATAGGCAAATGCTACCGGTGCAAAGCTTCCAAGAAAAAATCCTTGTACCCCGCGAAAGATAAATAAACTTTCTATATTAAAAGATAATCCAACCAGCAAAGTAGAAAGACCAGACATCAAGAGTCCGGAAACAATTACTTTTTTTCGGCCGTATTGTTCCGATAATGGTCCGAATAAAAGCAAACCGAACGCATAACATACGGTAAAAATGCTGCTTCCCCATATAATCTGTTCTTCAGAAGCATGAATTCCATGAGCAATTTCCGAATAAATCGGAATTAACGTATAAATATTACTTGCCACAAAAACACCGGTCACAATTAGCAGCAGTCCCACTACTTGTAAACGCCCCATCTTCTCACCACCTATAGCATCCTATGTACTTTAGGCACAAAACTTATTTTGTCTATCTAAATTCTTTACTTTAAGAATTTGAAACATTGCACCAGAGCATATATGGTAGATGTTTCATATAACTTTCTTGCGAAAATGGAATGCACATTGAAAAGGAGTAAGCATAATGAAGAAATGGAATAAGACATGGGGTTATTTTAATAACATATAAGCACTGTAATCTTAATCACAACATAATCAAACCTATAACTATATAATCTAAAGTCATAAACTCCATTCTATTGTGTAAACGCCTTATAGGCTTTATACTATAATAATGTGCATAGAAGTTTAAAAAGCACAATGAACTTATGAGCGAAGGGTTTATTGGACAAGTTTTGAGATAGATGAAAGGAGTTCCACAATGAACGAAAAACAACGGTTAGAAGGACAGCAAATTGCAGCAGCTAATCCAGCGGACAAAAAATCCGAAAAGGATTACAGCAAATATTTTGAAGCAGTGTATACTCCACCTTCCTTAAAGGAAGCGAAAAAACGGGGAAAAGAAGAAGTAAAATACCACAAAGACTTTGATATTCCTGAAGAATTTTATCATATGGGTAAAGGGCGCAAGTTTTATATCCGCACATTTGGATGCCAGATGAACGAGCATGACACAGAAGTCATGGCCGGGATTTTTGAATCTCTTGGCTATGAAGCAACGGACACTGTGGAAGATGCAAATGTAATTTTATTAAACACTTGTGCTATTCGTGAAAACGCTGAAAATAAAGTGTTTGGTGAACTTGGCCACTTGAAGCATTTAAAGAAAAATAATCCAGATCTTTTACTCGGTGTCTGCGGATGTATGTCACAGGAAGAATCCGTAGTAAACAAGATTCTAAAAACATACACACAAGTAGATATGATCTTTGGCACACACAATATTCACCGTTTGCCAAACATTCTTAAAGAAGCATATCTTTCAAAAGAATTAGTTGTTGAGGTTTGGTCAAAAGAAGGCGATGTTATTGAAAACTTGCCGAAGGTCCGCCGCGGAAATATTAAAGCTTGGGTTAATATTATGTACGGCTGTGATAAATTCTGTACATATTGCATCGTTCCTTATACACGAGGGAAAGAGCGGAGCCGCCGTCCGGAAGATATTATTCAAGAGGTGCGCCAGCTTGCAGCGCAGGGATACCAGGAAATCACTTTACTTGGACAAAATGTAAATGCATATGGTAAGGATTTTGATGATATTCAGTATGGTCTAGGCGAATTAATGGATGAAATCCGCAAGATTGATATCCCGCGTATTCGATTCACAACCAGCCATCCGCGTGATTTTGATGACCGTTTAATTGAAGTGCTCGCTAAAGGCGGCAATCTCGTTGAACATATTCATTTGCCAGTACAATCAGGTTCGACAGATGTCCTTAAAATTATGGCTCGCAAATATACAAGAGAGCAATTTTTAGAGCTAGTTCGTAAAATTAAAGCTGCTATTCCAAATGCAACCTTTACAACAGACATTATTGTTGGATACCCAAATGAAACAGAAGAGCAGTTTGAAGAAACATTATCTCTATATCGCGAAGTTGGCTTTGAAGCTGCTTATACATTTATTTATTCTCCGCGCGAAGGTACACCTGCTGCAAAAATGGTAGACAATGTGCCAATGGAAGTGAAAAAAGAGCGTCTGCAGCGTTTAAATGCGCTTGTAAATGAATTCTCAGCAGCATCTATGAAGAAATACCAAGATGAGATTGTGGAAGTTCTTGTTGAAGGGGAAAGCAAGAACAACCCTGATATTTTAGCGGGCTATACAAGAAAAAATAAATTAGTAAACTTTAGAGGACCAAAAACAGCGATCGGCAAGATTGTTAAAGTAAAAATAACAGATGCAAAAACTTGGTCTTTAAATGGGGACATGATTTTAGAACATGAAACGGTAGAGGTGAACTAAGGTGGCTAAATATACAAAAGATGACATTATTAAACGTGCTGAAGAGCTGGCAAGAATGATTGCAGATACAGAAGAAGTAGAATTCTTTAAACGTGCTGAAGCACAAATTCATGGCAATGAAAAAGTAAAAACCTTAATGACTTCAATTAAGGGGTTACAAAAGCAAGCAGTAAACCTGCAGCATTTTGGCAAAGAAGAGGCTCACAAAAAAACAGAAGCCAAAATTGCATCCATTGAAGAACAGCTTGATAGCATCCCAGTTGTACAAGAATTCAAACAATCGCAGCTGGACGTGAATAACCTTCTGCAGACAGTGGCATCAGCCATCTCAAACAAAGTTACAGATGAAGTCATCTTATCCACTGGCGGCAACCTTCTCAGCGGAGAAACAGGTGCTCAAATCAAAAATACAAACTGCAGCCATCATTAATTGAAATGCGAAAGCGCCTTGCTCAGCCCCGACAAGCTTAAGTCAGGTTGGCATGAAGGTTGAACTTTACCTTTAGGACAAACTGGCTTAAGACCTCGAGGGGGCTAGGCGCTACAGCTGGACAAATTGAAATGCGAAAGCGCCTTGCTCGGCCCCGACCCCTTGAGGGGCTAGGCGCTGCAGCTGGACAAATCGAAATGCAGTAACCAAAAACCTGGTTCCCATATGGAAACCAGGTTTTTATCTATTTAAAGGAGAAGCAAATATGATTCGCGGGTTGTGGCGGGATCATGATTGGCTTTTCTTCTATTAGCTCCGGCACCTAAGCGCCTTCCGCTTTTCTTATTGTCTAGCTCCGGCGGCTAGCTGCTCGAGGTCATAAGTCAATCTGTCCAAAAGGTTAAAGTACAACCTTCCGGCCAGCTTGCCTTATGCTTGTCGCAGCTGAGCGAGCCGCCTGCGCTTTTCTTATTGTCTAGCTTCAGGCGCAAGGGACTCGAGGTCTTAAGTCAATCCAGTCAAAAGGTCAAAGTACAACCTTTCGTCTGGCTCGCCTTAAGCTTGTCGTCCCTGAGCAAGCGCCTTCCGCTTTTCTTATTGTCGAAGCAATTCAACGGCGTTGAGGAATTCTTTACGGTATTCCTGCTGTTCGATCAGGGCGCTATTCAAAGTGGCGAGAAGCGATTCATTTAGTATTTTTGTTCCATTATCATTTTCGCGACTATCCAAAAAATTCAGGAGAAAGGTATAAACAAGAAGCAAGGTTGAATAATTATCAACATACGTTAAGCTGATGGCTCGGCCGCCTTTTCCGCCCGCTGCATGATTATTAATCGATGGAATCCCAGCTTCAGCTGCAACATCCAACAGCTCCTGCGGAATTCCCAGCTCCTTGAGTACATCGGGATTAATTTCTACTGATTTTGACTGTCCAACTGCATTTGTATTTGAACTTGAACTAGCATTTAACATTTGTACTCCCCCCCTTCATTTTTGGATAATCTATATTTTTATGCTTCTTAAGCTTCGTTACCTTGAGTTTGGTTGTTTACTTTTACAGCAACTGCTCTGGAATCTCCAGCATTAGCGATATTGAATTGTGCAGAAAGAATTGGCACATTGATTAATGAAGCGTTGATCGCAAAACCGCCGATTGAAACAGGTACTTGCGGATTTACATCTGCTTGAACGTTCGCTTGAGCTGCAAATGTGAATGCTTCAAATTCATCTCCAGTTGTTACTGCGCTGTTCTCGTTTGATGGGCTCACAGCTGGACGGTTATTATCGTCATGGTTAAATCTGCATCTGTTTGATCCTCTTGTTAACATTTATCATTCACCTCCTTAAATAGTTAGGAATTATTTGAGTTATTATTTCCTGAGTTTTGTAGATTTGTAAGGTCTAAGTCAAATAAAGTGTTTCCGTTCCAGGACATTTTAATTTTGTTATTATCGTCTGACGATTCGAAGACTGGAAGCATGTTGTTTAAGTTTAAACCTGATAGATTTAATGGGTTGGATGAATTGTTTCCAGATTGATCGTCATTAAGGATGTTGCTTAAGTTAGACAGAGGATTTGCTTGATTAGCTGAACCAGTTCCTTGTTCTCCAGTAATGTTGCCAAACAGTCCTGAGAAGAAGTTGCTGAACGTCCCCGATAAATTCGTTGCCAAGTTTTTTGCAAACTCCTGAGCATCTGTTCCCGTCATTTCTTCACCATTTACTGAAACTCTGAAATTAGATCCTTCTTGATCTGGCATATCTGCTCACCCCCTTTTCTTTAATATATACTATTGAAAAATAAGCCAAGCTGTCTGTGCATTTTGATCAAGGGAAACGCACATTTTGTGATGAATGCTATATGACTTTTAAAAAGATGGCTGGAGTAATGACTTGACCCGGCACATTCGCCCGCTTTCGGCATAGGATAAATCATGCCAATACTTTTACCTAACATTCCTCAATAATTGTCGCACACTAGTCTAATATCCCGCATAGGATGAATTGAAAATGAATGAGGAGGGTTCGCTCGCAATGGGAGACTACAGAGAGATAATTACAAAGGCAGTCGTTGCCAAAGGACGTAAATTTACACAGTCCAATCATACAATCTGCCCTAAACACAAACCGTCAAGCATCCTTGGCTGCTGGATTATAAACCATAAGTATGAAGCAGAAAAGGTTGGAAAGACGGTTGAGATTAGCGGCAGCTATGACATCAACGTTTGGTATTCTTATAGTGATAATACACAGACAGAAGTAGTAACTGAACGTGTCGAGTATACAGATGTCATTAAAGTAAAATATCGTGATCCTGATTGTCTTGATGATTTAGAAGTAATTGCAAAAGTACTTCAACAGCCAAATTGCATCGAAGCAGCTATTTCACCAAATGGAAACAAAATCATTGTAAATGTAGAAAGAGAATTTCTTGCAGAAGTGATCGGCGAAACTACTGTATGTGTCGCTGTTCACCCTGAATCCTGCGACTGCGATGATGACGAGTGGGGCTTTGATGTAGACGACGAAGAATTTGAAGATTTAAATCCTGATTTCTTAGTAGGAACAGAAGAAGAGTAAAAATTAACTAGGAGGTTTTGCTTCCTAGTTTTTCTTTTTGCAGAAGTAAAAAGTTCCCTCCATCTGCCGATCATTTATACATCTTTTGACTGAGCTTTTAAGGAAGTCACTTTTATATAATGAAAGCAGAAAAAGCGGAGGGAATGATACCTATGAAAATTTTGCAGCTTAAAGTACAGTGTTTCCATTTAGAAGAGATGAAGGAATTTTATCATGGTATTCTTGAAATGAAACTTGTAATGGATAGAGAAAACGCGTTTGCCGTTCAGGCTGGAAGCACAAAACTTGTTTTTGAAAAAAATATAAATCTGCCTTTTTATCATATTTGCTTTCGAACTAACGATGAACATTTTGATTATATGTTTGAAAAGCTTGGTCATGTAAGTGCTTTGCTTGCCAATGAAAAAGGGGAATATCGGATGAACTGGGAAGGGCAGCAGGCTTATTTTACCGATCCAGATGGAAATATTATAGAAATGCTTGTCAGATCTCCTTTGCATGTTGGAGAAAAAGGAAGCTGGCAGGATGTTGGTGAAGTTGGAATGCCCGTTTCAATTGTAGGAGACATGCAGAATGAATTAAAACCTTACATTCATGATCAGTTTGAGAAGGAAAGTGAAACATTTGCTTTTTTCGGCGATCGTGAAGGAGTGGTTGTGATTGTAAAAGAAGGTAGGCCGTGGTTTCCGACTGACAGACAAGCTGTTATTTCGTCTTGGAAAATGGTTGTTGAAGGGAAAAAGAATGGGACCTTTAAACATCCTGATTTTCCATATGAAATTGAGACCCGAAAAAAGTGGGAAGGATCTATGCAGGCTATGCAATTTCGTATGGCAAGACCGACTAATCAGCTAAAAAAATTGCAGCATTTTTATATTGATGGCTTGGGGTTAAAAAAGCTAGGAGACTTTAACCATGGGGGGTATGAAGGTTTAATGATTGGACTGCCAGATAAGACGTACCATCTTGAATTTATTCAAACGGAAGAGAAGATGAAGCTGCCGGAACCAACGAAGGAACATTTGCTTGTTTTTTATATGCCGGATCAACATGAATGGAGAACTGCTGTTGCTCGATTGAATGATATGGGTTATACAGAGGTTTTACCGGAAAATCTCTATTGGGGACGAGGAGGTATCACAATTGAAGATCCAGATGGCTGGAGAGTGGTACTGATGAATTCCCCCGGGATCTAATGAGGAAAAGGTCCTGTTATTTCTTTCAGAAGAATATGGTAAAATATTTCTATCAAACTTAGAAAGGTTGATAGCATGTTTAAAAAAGTAGCTTCAGATGTTTTAGGATTAAGTGATATTGGTTCGGTTATTGGTCCAGCTGATTATGACAAGGTTGACGCAGACGATTATATCCTGCATGAAGATAATGAGAAAATCTACTTTCTTATCAAGTCAAAAACGGATGAATATTGTTTTACAAATCGTGCGCTAATCCACTTAGATGGCACCAGTGCAATCAGTAAAAAAAGATCTTTAAAGCGCTATAGCTATAGAGAGAATACCATTTCAAATGTCATGCTTGAAACCGCCGGCACCGTCGATTTAGATGTCGAAATTAAATTTGTCATGGCCGGCATTAGTTTCTCAATTGATGTACATAAGAAGCATATTGAAGAATTAAAAGATCTATATAAAGCATTAATCCGCATTTCAGAAATCTGTATCGAAAACGAAATTTCCATGGGTTATGCTGAGAAAAGCTTAAATATTGCTTCAACAACGATTAGCCGCTATGCATCCAGCGAACAAAGCAACATTAACGATAATTTTAGAGTGCTCAACGAAACAGCCTTTAACTGGCTTATGAACAGCCGAAAAAAATACAATGTTAAAGACTATGGCTATGTGTTTGAGAAATATATAAATAACTAAAACGCTGTAACAGGATCTGCCCAAAACGGAAAGTAGACCGGTTTGCAGTGTAACAGAGTTCGAATATTGTTTCAAAAAAACACTTGGTGCCCCAAGTGTTTTTCATAATTAATATAGTCTTGAAACTCCTATTTTTCGAAAATAAGCGTAGAAATTCCGTCTATTCTGGGAAATGGCTCCATTTCCAGTAAAATAGACAGAGTATTTCCATTAATATGAACAAAATCATTAAATTTAGTCCCATATTTAGGTCTTAACCGGAAATTCTCCGTTAATATTTGCTTTTTTGGCCCTGTTTTTCATAATAACCGGAAATTCTCCTCCTATAAACATGTCCTCCGCGAAAAACCCAACCATGTAGGCTTCTCCTTTAAACATTCACTTTTTTATACTGCCATTTAAAATGAACGCATAAGCAGCACAGGCGTAATCTCAAACCAGCTAATTGCAGCCTTTCTGGTTTAACAGTAAAATCATTTTTCTCAAACCAGTAATTTGAGAGGTATGGTTTGTGCACTTTTCCAAAAGAGCAAAAAAAATTATGTTATAATAAAGAGAATAAAAATTTGAACCAAAGCATAGAACATACATGCTTTCTTATATGAAACATGAACGATATTCTAGCAATCTAACAGACCGTGGAGGATATGATGGCTTTAACGTATACGCCAATGATACAGCAATATTTAAGAGTAAAGGCAGAATATCAGGATGCCTTTTTATTTTTTCGTTTAGGCGATTTTTATGAAATGTTTTTTGATGATGCCATTCGTGCGTCACAAGAGCTTGAAATTACATTAACGAGCCGTGAAGGCGGAACAGAAGACCGAATTCCAATGTGTGGTGTGCCGTATCATTCTGCTCCTGGTTATATTGAACAGCTTGTGGAAAAAGGCTATAAGGTGGCGATTTGTGAGCAGACCGAGGACCCTAAGCAAGCCAAAGGCGTTGTGAAAAGGGAAGTCGTTCAGCTAATTACACCAGGAACCATGATGGAAGGCAAAGGGCTGACAGACAAAGAAAATAATTACATCGCGAGCATTACCGCATTTGATCAGCAAACATTTGCATTTGTCTGTAATGACCTGTCAACTGGAGAAACGAAAGCAGCTTTCTTAAGCGGCGGCTTTGATACAGTCTTAAATGAATTGTTTCTTTCTGGAGCACGAGAAGTTGTTGTTGGAAGGGATTTTTCAGAAGAATGGCAAACAAAAATCAAAGAACGCAGCCAGATTACATTTTCAATAGAAGATGATGATCAGCAGCAGGATCATTATGTTCCTCTTTTAGAAAAACTGGAGCAAAATGAACTTCGGTTAGCTTCCTCCAGACTGCTGAACTATTTGCACAGAACGCAAAAAAGAAGTCTTGATCATCTTCAAGTCGTCGAAGTTTACCATATCGACGAGTATGTGAAAATTGATTATTATTCAAAACGCAATTTAGAATTGACTGAAACCATTCGCTCGAAAGGGAAAAAAGGGTCACTTCTATGGCTGCTGGACGAAACCAAAACAGCAATGGGTGGGAGATTGCTGAAGCAGTGGATCGACCGTCCATTAATGAATAAACAAGAAATCACGCGCAGACATGATTTGGTTGATACATTGATTTCTGCTTATTTTGAACGTGAAGAGCTGCGTGAAAAGCTGAAAGAGGTCTATGATCTGGAGAGGCTTGCAGGACGCGTAGCGTTTGGAAATGTGAATGCCCGTGATCTGATTCAGCTGAAAAAATCACTTCAGCAGATTCCGCATTTAAAACAAATGGTTCACGACCTCTCAACAGAAGAAGCTGAGAAATTGGCAGAACGTCTTGATGGGTGTGAGGAAGCAACAGATCTACTTGAACAAGCGATTGTGGATCACCCGCCATTATCTGTTAAAGAGGGCAATATTATTCGCGATGGCTACCATGAAGAACTGGACATATATCGAGATGCGAGCAGAAACGGAAAAAACTGGATCGCGCAGCTTGAGCGCCAGGAACGTGAAAAAACGGGCATCAAATCGCTGAAAATCGGCTATAATCGTGTGTTTGGCTATTATATAGAAGTAACAAGAGCAAACCTACCGCATTTGCCAGAAGGTTTATATGAACGAAAACAAACGTTAACGAACGCAGAACGGTTTGTAACCCCAGAGCTTAAAGAAAAAGAAGCATTGATTCTCCAAGCTGAAGAAAAATCAGTGGAGCTGGAATATGAGCTGTTTGCCATAGTAAGAGAGCAAATCAAGAGCTATATCCCTAGACTGCAGGCTTTAGCAAAAACAGTGAGCGAATTGGATGTGCTTCAATGTTTTGCAGCCATTAGTGAGCAGCGACATTACGTTCGTCCGCATTTTTCGGCAGAACGAAGAGTTCACATTCAGGAAGGCAGACATCCAGTCGTAGAAAAAGTGATGAAGGCGCAGGAGTACGTGCCAAATGACTGCCTGATGAATGCGGAAAGAGAAATATTACTAATCACCGGTCCGAACATGTCAGGGAAAAGCACCTATATGCGCCAGATTGCCTTAACGGCGATTCTCGCGCAAATTGGCTGCTTTGTACCTGCAGAAAGTGCTGAGCTGCCGATTTTTGATCAGGTATTTACCCGGATTGGAGCGGCAGATGATTTGATTTCGGGTCAAAGTACCTTCATGGTCGAAATGCTTGAAGCAAAAAATGCCATTGTCAATGCTACACAAAATAGTTTAATCTTATTTGATGAAATCGGAAGAGGCACATCTACCTATGATGGGATGGCTCTTGCTCAAGCGATGATTGAATACATTCATAAGCACATTGGTGCGAAAACCTTATTTTCTACTCATTATCATGAATTAACAGTTCTGCAGGACGAGCTGGAGCAATTGAAAAATGTCCATGTGAGTGCAGCTGAGCAAAATGGCAAAGTTGTTTTCCTTCATAAAATTAAGGAGGGTCCTGCTGACAAAAGCTACGGGATTCATGTCGCAGAGCTTGCAGAGCTTCCAGACGAACTGATTGCCAGAGCCAATACCATTTTAGCCGGATTTGAAAAGCAGCATCAAGAGCAGCAGAATCAGCCTCAACATGAAACGACACAAGAGCCAGTTATAAAGGTACAAGAGCCGGTAGCACAGCTGTCCTTTTTTGATGAAAAAGAGCCAGAACCCAAACAGAACCAGCTGTCTTCAAAAGAAAAGAAAATACTGCAGCAATTAAGATCAATTGAAATTCTTGAAATGACGCCTATGCAGGCATTTAATGAGCTATATGAGCTTCATAAAAAAATAAAAGGCTGAGGAGGTAGGTGAAATGGGGAAAATCATACAGCTGGACGATTCCCTTTCAAATAAAATCGCAGCCGGCGAGGTTGTCGAACGGCCAGCCTCTGTTGTCAAAGAACTGCTGGAGAACGCCATCGATGCAGGAAGCACCATTATTGAAATAGAACTGGAAGAGGCTGGACTTGCCAAAATCAGATTAATTGATAATGGCGAAGGAATTGCAGAGGAAGATGTTTTAAATGCATTCCATCGCCATGCGACAAGCAAAATTAAGGATGAAAATGACCTTTTCCGCATTAAAACCCTTGGTTTCAGAGGCGAGGCTTTGCCAAGTATCGCCTCTGTTTCCAATGTGGAATTGAAAACAAGCACAGGCGATGCAGGAACACGCCTTGTTTTATCAGGCGGAAAGGTGGAAGTGATGGAAAAGGCTTCTGCTAGAAAAGGAACAGATATTAGTGTAACAGACCTGTTTTTTAATACACCTGCCCGTTTAAAATATGTCAAAACCATTCATACAGAGCTCGGCAATATTACAGATGTCGTTAACAGGATTGCTCTTTCACATCCTGAAGTTTCGATTAAATTGATTCATAATGAACGTAAACTGCTTCATACGAACGGTAAAGGAGATGTTCGGCAGGTCTTAGCGGGGATCTATGGTCTCAATATCGTCAAAAAAATGGTACCGGTGACGGCACAATCATTGGATTTTACCATCAGTGGCTATGCTGCTTTGCCAGAAGTGACTCGTGCATCCCGAAACTATATCTCGACCATGATTAATGGCCGTTTTATTAAAAACTATTCACTGGCCAAAGCCATTCAGGAAGGGTATCATACGTTGCTTCCGATTGGCCGCTATCCGATCGTGCTTCTGGATATTGTTATGGATCCGCAGCTTGTTGATGTCAATGTTCACCCATCGAAAATGGAAGTGCGGCTCAGCAAGGAAAATGAATTGACTGAGCTGATTAAAACTTCGCTTCAAAATGTCTTTAAAAAGCAAGAGCTCATACCAGCAGGATACTCCAGACCGATTGCTGTGCCTAAGCCAAAAGATGAGCAGACCTTTTTAGAGCTTGATCACCTGCCGGAAAAGGCAGCAGCATCACTGGTAAAAGAGAAAGAGTCAGAATCAGTTGTTTCTCATTCAGAGTATGAGGATGTACCGGCCATGCTTGAGCAGAGATTACCTGCTGAGGATAGACATATAGAAAGAGAAGCGGAAGCACTTGAAGAATTTATTCCTGCAGATGCTCCAGAAGTAGCTTGGATTTCAACTGATGTTGTTCAGCAGACAGATGAATCATACACTACTGAGCCTGCAGCACCACGTGTGCCGCCTCTGTATCCGATCGGGCAAATGCACGGAACTTATATCTTTGCACAAAATGAAAAAGGCTTATATATCATCGATCAGCATGCCGCTCAAGAACGGATAAAATATGAATTTTTTAAAGAAAAAGTCGGACAAGTTGCTCAAGAATTGCAGGAGCTGCTGATCCCCATTACACTTGAGTATTCAACAGACGAGATGCTTAGGATAAATGAGTATCAGCATGAGCTTGAAAAAGTCGGAGTCTTTCTTGAGACATTTGGACCAACCAGCTACATCGTTCGTGCTCATCCGCAATGGTTTCCTCCCGGTGACGAACAGGATATCATTGAAGATATGATTGAACAGCTGCTTTCCA
Source organism: Bacillus mesophilum (assembly GCF_008923265.1). NCBI lineage: Bacteria > Bacillati > Bacillota > Bacilli > Caryophanales > Bacillaceae > Bacillus > Bacillus mesophilum. The sequence continues at coordinate 556,754 of NZ_WBOT01000001.1, forward strand.
TGAAAAAAGTGGATGTCAAAAAACTGCGCGAAGAGGCGGCAATTATGATGAGCTGTAAAGGTTCCATCAAAGCAAACCATCATCTCCGTAATGACGAAATTCAGGCGTTACTGGATGAACTTCGCCAAACAAACGATCCTTTTACATGCCCGCATGGAAGACCAATCATTATTAATTACTCAGTTTATGAGCTGGAAAAGATGTTTAAGCGTGTGATGTAATCAGTAGTTAATTAAAGAAGTAGCCCTGGTAAGGTGAGTGATCCTTATCGGGCTACTTTTTTTCTAGGGAAGATTAATGAGAGAGAAGTTATTCTGAGGGTTTGATAGGAAAGTCACGGAATTTGATAGAAAAACCGAAAAGTTTGATAGGAAAGCCACTGAATTTGATAGGAAAGCTGAAAAATATGATAGGAAAGTCGCCGAATTTGATAGGAAAACCCAAATATCCACTTTGAAAAACTGCCGATTCATAAGGATAACCCTAAAAATAGCTGGTAAGGTCCACAAATCTATCATATTAACTCCAAAACTAATAGAAAGCCTCAAATATTTAAATAGATATCAAAAAAAGTAAATAAATTCATTAAGGAAATCTCTTTTTCTAATAAAAAGGCTTCAAAACTGAAATATCATCATATGTAATCTCCACAAAAAAAAGAAAAATGCCCGAATACCGCCGCTAAGGCAATCTCCGGACATTTTCTTTTTCAAAAAACTTATTTCACTGCAGTCTGCAGTTTATCAATAAACTTTAAAGCTCTTCCAGTGCCGATTGCCACTGATTCAAGAGGACTTGGCGCCAAGTGGACAGGCACAAAGATCTCTTTGGAAATCCATTCTTGAATTCCATTTAGAAGGGCTCCACCGCCCGTTAAAATGACACCACGATCGACTATATCGCCGCTCAATTCAGCTGGGCTGCTTTCTAAAGTCGCACGAATTGCTTCTAAAATATGAAGCAATGATTCTTTCATCGCATCGCGAACTTCGTAGGATGTTAATGTAATTGTCTTTGGCAGTCCTGTTACAAGATCCCGTCCGCGTATATCCATCGTCAATTCTTCATGATCGATTAGTGCATGTCCAATTTCAATCTTTATCTGTTCTGCAGTTCTTTCTCCAATCAAAACATTAAATTCTTTGCGGACATGCTGAATGATATCCTCATCAAGACGATCGCCGCCAATCCGGATGGAATGACAAGCCACCACGCCGCCAAATGAAATAATCGCAACTTCCGTAGAACCGCCGCCAATATCAACAATTACATTGGCAACAGGCTCGTCCACCGGCAAATCCGCACCAATCGCAGCAGCAACAGGCTCCTCTATTAGATGCACCTTTTTAGCGCCGGCATTTTTTACTGCATCATGAATGGCTCTTCTTTCCACGCTCGTAGAACCTGACGGAGTGCAGACAACCACATTTGGTTTGCGGATTGCAAAACCGAGTTTTTTAGATGCTTTGTTCATCACATGCCGAATCATCTCTGTGGTTGTATCATAATCGGCGATTACTCCTTCTTTTAAAGGTCGGATGGCAACAATTCGACCAGGCGTTTTCCCTATCATTTCTTTCGCTTCGTGTCCAACAGCTAACACTTTATTTGTAGATGTGTCTATTGCCACAACAGAAGGCTCATTTAAAGCAATTCCTTTATTTTTACTGTATACAAGTATATTAGCAGTCCCTAAATCAATTCCAATTTCACTTGAAGATAACATGTTTTTCACCCAATTCTGTTTTCTTTTGAAGATCTATGTAGCCTTCACATAAAATAACACGAATAGATGGTAAAACTCGTGTTTGTTATTGAAACGTTATTGAAATGTAATCTATTGTGAAAATTTTTCATGAATTGTAATGAAGCGGCGCATAAACAAGTGCTAAAATGTTTATAATGGTTAGATGTTCAAGGCTCAGCACAAAAATAGATACGTCTATCTCTGAAAACCAGCAGCTGATATGGTACGATTAGGATAGACCAATAAATCGGTCATTAGTTTAAAAAGGCAGTGTGAACGATATTGAATGAAAAACAGAAGCTTCTAGTAATTATTGGGCCAACAGCATCAGGGAAAACAAACTTAAGCATTCAGCTTGCTAAAAAGTATAATGGTGAAATTATTAGCGGCGATTCGATGCAAATTTACAGATCCATGGACATCGGGACGGCAAAAATCAGTCCTGCTGAGATGGAAGGAATTCCTCATTATTTAATTGATATTAAAGAACCTGATGAGGCGTTTTCTGCTGCAGAATTTCAGCAGCTAGTACGTCGGCAAATAGATGAAATTTCATCGCGCGGCAAACTTCCGATCATAGCAGGCGGAACAGGTTTGTACATACAGTCTGTTATTTACGATTATCAATTTTCAGATGCTCCATCAGATGAGGAATTTCGAAAAGAACTTGAAAAAAAAGCAGAGACACAAGGACATGCTGCTCTATATGCAGAGCTGGAGAAGATTGATCCAATTAGTGCGGGAAATATCCATCCCAATAATGTGAGGCGTGTCATTAGAGCCCTGGAGGTATACCACTGTACGGGCATTCCTGTTTCAGAGTGGCAGGAAAAACAGCAGCCGGAATTACTGTATGATACCTCTATAATTGGCCTTACAATGGAGCGGGATTTGCTTTATAGCCGCATTAACAGCCGCGTAGATCTTATGATGAGAGAAGGACTTCTAGAGGAAGTACAAGGTCTTTATGAAAAAGGAATCCGCAATTATCCATCTATTCAAGCAATTGGCTATAAAGAAATTTATGATTATATTGAAGGCAGAGCAACACTTGAAACAGCTGTTGATAATTTGAAACAAAATTCAAGAAGATATGCCAAAAGGCAGCTGACTTGGTTTAGAAACAAAATGGATGTGGAATGGTTTGATATGACAAACGCTCTAAAGGAAGAGCAATGGCAAAAAAAATTCGCTGAAATTTGTTTCCATATTGAAGGAAAGCTTGGAGTTAAATCGAATACATATTACTAGAGATAAAAGAGGAGGATACATGATGAAAACATCCATTAATATTCAAGACCAATTTTTAAACCAGCTCCGCAAGGATAATGCGAATGTAACTGTTTTTCTTCTAAATGGTTTTCAAATTAGGGGGCAAGTGAAAGGCTTCGATAATTTTACTGTTTTATTTGAATCAGAAGGCAAGCAGCAGCTTGTATATAAGCATGCTATTTCCACTTTCGCTCCACAGCGAAATGTTCAGCTTGATATGGAAGGCCAAAAATAACACCAAAAAAACTGCTGCATCTTTTGCGGCAGTCTTTTTTTATTTTTTAAATATCACCCCGCTATTTTTTCAGTACATAACAACTTTTCCTGCATTCACTTTTTCCTTACTCAAACAAATATATTGGCCGAGTTTCAATTTGTACTAATGATTTTACGGTTAACCGAATATATATAAACAAAGTTTATGATAAAACTATATCAGACATCACACCAAAACCTTTTCGCACGGAGGGAACTCTTTCAGGTTCAAATGTAATCTGAAATTCCTCTAATTCAGGCAATTGACCTTTACACACACAACTTACATCTGTGCCTAAGAATGAGAGGTGAAGGCATTTGGATCAGCCGATTCGCTTAAAAAATAACGGGCAAATCAGCATCGTTCTAAATTCGCAAAAAAAGAAAACATATACAAAAGAACTGCCGGATGCTCAAGCAGCACCAAAGCAGCTTCCTGCAGAGCATAGTGCGCTAAAGGAGATAGAAGAAGAACTTGGTGCATTGGTTGGCATGGAAGAGATGAAAAGATTAATAAAAGAAATTTATGCTTGGATATACATTAACAAAAAGAGAGAAGAAGCAGGTCTGAGAGCTGGAAAACAAGCACTTCATATGATGTTTAAAGGTAATCCAGGCACAGGAAAAACGACAGTAGCAAGACTGATTGGCAAACTGTTTCATAAAATGAATGTGCTATCGAAAGGGCATCTGATTGAGGCAGAAAGAGCGGATCTTGTAGGAGAATATATTGGCCATACCGCTCAGAAGACAAGGGATCTTGTTAAAAAAGCACTAGGCGGTATTTTGTTCATTGATGAAGCTTATTCACTTGGGCGCGGAGGAGAAAAGGATTTTGGAAAAGAAGCCATTGATACCCTTGTGAAACATATGGAAGACAAACAGCATGAATTTATCCTTATTTTAGCAGGTTATTCAAGGGAAATGGATTTCTTTTTAACCTTAAATCCTGGTCTGCATTCCCGTTTCCCGCTTGTTGTAGACTTTCCGGATTACAATATTGATCAGCTGATGGAAATTGCTGAGCTAATGCTGAAGGAGAAAGAATACACATTAAGTCATGAAGCGGAGAAGAAATTAAGAGAACATTTGTATGATGTGAAAAACGGATATAGTTCTAATAGTTTTTCAAATGGACGCTATGTGCGCAATGTGATTGAAAAATCAATCCGCACCCAAGCTATGCGTTTATTAATGCAAAATATTTATGACCGCCATGAACTGATAACGATCAGAAGTAATGATCTTGTGATCGAGGAAGTGAAGTAGGCGTCAGGAAATGTTAGTAATAAAAAAGACATGAGCTGATATTTTTTCACTCATGTCTTTTTCTATAGAATGAACTAACTATGGGCTGAGCAAGGTGCTCCGCTTTTCTAGTTGTCCAGCTACAGGCGCTAGGGACTCGAGGTCTTAAGCTGATCCAGTCAAAAGGTTAAAGAGCAACCTTTCACCTGGCTCATCTTAAGCTTGTCGTCCCTGGGCGAGCGCCTTCCGCTTTTCTAAGTGTCCAGCTACAGCGCCTAGCCCCTCGAGGTCTTAAGCCAATCTGTCCAGAAGGTTAAAGAACAACCATCTAGCCATCTTGTCTTAAGCTTGTCAGGGCTGAGCAAGGCGCTTCCGCATTTCTATGTTCCCAATCGTTTTGTTGGCAGCTTCCATTTATACGTATATGAAAGAACTCGCAGTGCTGTAATAATAACAAATAGTGCATACAGTTCAAAAGAATTGACTGCTATTTTCATGCCAATCGCCAATCCGCATAAAATGGCCCAAACGGCATATATCTCCGAGCGAAGAACGAGAGGTTTTCTTCTCGCCAGCACATCACGGATCATGCCTCCGCCGCTTCCTGTCAAAACAGCCGCAACTAACACAGCGCTGAGTGGATGATTCATCTCTGTCGCATATAGCGCTCCTTGAATGGCAAATGCCGATAAGCCAATCGCGTCAGTAAAATTGCCCCACCGCTGCCAATGCTTTAATAACCGATTCGGGAAAAGCATCACAGCTGTGATGGAAAGCAGGGCAATCTGAAAAAACATTCCTTGCTCCCATAAGGCTGAGACAGGTACACCGATCAGCAAATTCCGAATTGCACCGCCGCCAAAAGCTGTCACAATCCCTAATATATAAATGCCTAAAATATCATATTCTTCTTCCATCGCTACAATGGCACCGCTTACTGCAAATGCTATTGTACCGATCATACTTAAAACATCCCAAGCCATTTTCGTTCTCCTCTATGCTGTAAAATATCTCTGTGTGCAAACATATAAATTTTACCACGTATAATATGTTTTACAACTGATTTTTACAGAAAAAATGATTTTTTTATCTCGAATATAATTGCATCCAAAATTATTGCATGTTTGCCCATACTGAAGGGAATGAAAACATAAATTACATTCTGGATTAGTGAATGGAACAATAATCTGATATGATATTCACAGGATCGAAAGGAAAGAAGGAGACAGATGGAACAAAAGAATGAACGTGAAAAAGTAATCCTCGTAGGCTGCCAGACAGAAGAGGATGATTTGCATTTTACATATTCAATGGAAGAACTAGCTTCGTTGACTTCTACAGCAAAAGGTACAGTGCTTGCTGAATTAACGCAGAAAAGAGATCGGGTGCACCCTTCTACTTATATCGGCAAAGGCAAAGTTGAAGAACTTTCTGCTCTGCAGGAAGAACTGGAAGCCGATCTGATTATTTTCAATGATGAGCTTTCGCCAAGTCAGGTCCGGAATTTATCAGCCAATGTTTCAGCGCGAATTATTGATCGCTCACAGCTTATATTAGACATTTTTGCAACGCGTGCCCGCTCGCGTGAGGGGAAGCTGCAGGTCGAGCTAGCTCAGCTTCAATATTTACTTCCGCGCCTTGCTGGACAAGGAACACAGCTCTCAAGACTTGGGGGCGGAATTGGAACAAGAGGACCTGGTGAGACAAAACTGGAATCAGATCGCCGGCATATTCGCCGCAGACTTGATGATATTAAAGAGCAATTAGATTCAATCGTTAAACATCGGGAGCGGTATAGAGAACGAAGGAAGAAAAATAAAGTTTTTCAAATTGCACTGGCTGGCTACACAAATGCCGGTAAATCAACATTATTTAATCGGTTATCTGAAGCAGACTCTTTTGAAGAAAATCAGCTTTTCGCTACATTAGATCCAATGACAAGAAAAATTGTGCTGCCAAGCGGTTTTGTTGCACTGCTGACAGATACGGTTGGCTTTATACAAGATTTGCCGACAGCTTTAATCGCTGCTTTTCGATCAACCCTTGAAGAAGTGAAGGAAGCTGATCTGCTGCTTCATGTCGTTGATATGTCAAACCCGGATTACTTTCAGCATGAACAAACAGTGCAAAAGCTGATCGAAGAACTTGAGGATGAAAAAATTCCGCAAATTACGGTTTATAACAAAAGGGATGCTGTCCACCCGGATTTTGTGCCGACTTCAGGCAGAGATATGATTCAGATCAGCGCTTTAAACGGGGAAGACAGACTGCTTTTAAAACAAAAAATCGAACAGCATATGCTGCAGATGATGGAAGAATACCATGTATCTGTTCCATCAAGTGAAGGCAAGCTTCTTTCACAGCTGAAAAACGATACAGTCTTGCGCGAACTCTTTTTTAATGAAGAAACACAAGAATATATATGTAAAGGTTTTTACATGGCTGACCATCAAATAGCGGGCAGCTTAAAACAATATAAAATCTAGAGGAGAACACCATGTTTCAGCATTTATCTTTTCAAGAAAAAATTCAGCCAATCGTAAAGGAAGCTGAAGAACAAATTGCATCTGTACTAAAGAAAATCGATGAGCGGATCGACGAAAATCAATATCGCGTCTTAAAAAGTTTCCAGGATCATCAAGTCAGTGATTCACACTTTATCCCTTCTACTGGATATGGGTATGATGATCATGGCAGAGATACACTAGAAGCCATTTATGCGCAAACGTTTGGCGGGGAAGCTGGACTAGTCCGTCCGCAGATCATTTCAGGAACACACGCCATTTCAATCGCCTTATTTGGCGTACTGCGTCCTGGCGATGAGCTTTTATATATAACTGGAAAGCCATATGACACTTTAGAGGAAATCGTCGGAATTAGAGGGGATGGAGTAGGCTCGTTAAAAGACTTCGGAATCTCATATAATAGTGTTCCTCTAACTGATGAAGGAATTATTGACTATCATGCTGTTGAACAAGCGATTAGGCCTAATACGAAAATGATTGGCATTCAGCGTTCAAAAGGCTACGCAACCAGGCCATCCTTTACAATACAGCAAATCAAAGAAATGATTACTTTCGTAAAAGAGATCAAACCGGATGTTGTCGTATTTGTTGATAACTGTTATGGGGAATTTGTAGAAGAGCAGGAGCCATGCCATGTTGGAGCAGATTTAATGGCTGGCTCATTAATCAAGAACCCGGGCGGAGGTTTGGCTAAGACTGGTGGCTATATTGTAGGAAAGAAAAACTGGGTCGAGGCCTGTTCTTATAGAATGACTTCTCCAGGAATTGGCGCGGAAGCAGGAGCTTCTTTATATAGCCTGCAAGAAATGTATCAAGGCTTCTTTCTTGCTCCCCATGTTGTCGGGCAGGCGTTAAAGGGTGCAATTTTCACCTCGGCAGTTTTGGAAAAGTTCGGCATGAATGCAACGCCGAAATGGAATGAACCAAGAACTGACCTCATTCAGGCTGTCCAGTTTGATGATCCTGACAAAATGATTGCCTTTTGCCAGGCGATCCAATTTGCATCACCCATTAATTCGCATGTTACTCCATACGCAAGTTATATGCCTGGCTATGAGAACGACGTGATTATGGCAGCTGGCACATTTATTCAAGGTGCAAGCATCGAACTAACTGCGGACGGTCCTATCAGACCGCCATACGCAGCCTATGTTCAAGGCGGACTGACATACTCTCATGTGAAAATGGCTGTCTGCATTGCATTGAATCGATTGCTCGAGAAAGGTTTAATTTAATTATGAAAGGGAATGTTTGAAAGGCAGCTGCAGTGCAGCTGTCTTTTTTTCATACATATTGTGGGAAGCTTAAAGGTGAGATTAGAAAAGCGTGATGAAGGTGCCTTTCAGCATGAAATGTGAGTCTGGCGGTAAGAAAATCTCGATGAAAGTTCTATCGGTGGGGAAAATGGAGCCTGAAGGGAACTAAGTCACCGCCTAAGTGCCGGTCATCAAAAAATGGAGTCGGACAAAGAAACTAATCCCTTCACACACCATACAAAAGAAAAAAATCATAGCATAACAGTCCTAGCAGGAAATCATAATAGATAAAGAGAATGTGTTAAAATCATGTTTAATAAATTTTATGTCATAAAATATAACATATGGTTGACAGGAAATCTAACATTACATATAATAAACACATGAAATCAAATAAAGGAGGAGAGACGATTGACTGGAAGTGAAATACGTCGCTCCATGCCGCTTTTTCCAATTGGAATCGTCATGCAGCTGACTGAGCTTACAGCGCGTCAGATCCGCTATTATGAGGAACATCAGTTGATTTCTCCGGCAAGAACTGACACAAACAGAAGGCTGTATTCTTTAAACGACATTGACAAACTATTAGAAATCAAAGATTTAATTGATCAAGGCATTAATATGGCTGGCATCAAGCAGCTGTTTTTAGTGAAAGAAGATCAAACCGTTTCTGCAGAACTAAATAAGCAAGAAGAAAAAGTGAGACAGGAGTTAACGGATACTGAATTGAGAAAGCTGCTTAGAAAAGAATTGATGCAAGCTGGCCGTTTCAACCGGACTTCTACCCGCCAAGGCGATATGTCCCGCTTTTTCCATTAAAATATTAATCTTGTAATTCATTAAGGGAGGAAAAACCAGTGGCAAAGTTTACAAAAGAAGATATTACACGTATTGCAGAAGAGGAAAATGTAAAGTTTATCCGCCTGCAGTTCACTGACATTTTAGGAACTATTAAAAACGTTGAGATTCCAATTAGCCAGCTTGAAAAGGCTTTGGATAACAAAATGATGTTTGATGGATCTTCAATCGAAGGATTTGTGCGTATTGAAGAATCTGATATGAACTTATATCCTGATCTTGACACTTGGGTTGTATTCCCTTGGACAGCTGAAAAAGGAAAAGTGGCACGCCTAATTTGTGATATTTATAATCCAGACGGCACTCCTTTCGATGGAGATCCGCGCAATAACTTAAGAAGAATTTTAAGTGAAATGGAAGAGCTTGGATTCAGTGATTTTAATCTTGGACCAGAGCCTGAATTTTTCTTATTCAAATTAGATCAAGCTGGTGAACCAACTCTTGAGCTAAACGATAATGGCGGATATTTCGACCTTGCGCCAACAGACTTAGGTGAAAACTGCCGCCGTGATATCGTTCTTGAGCTTGAAGAAATGGGCTTTGAAATCGAAGCATCTCACCATGAAGTAGCACCTGGACAGCATGAAATTGATTTTAAATATGCTGATGCCTTAACAGCTTGTGACCAAATTCAAACATTCAAGCTAGTTGTTAAAACAATCGCTCGTAAGCACGGATTGCATGCTACATTCATGCCAAAACCATTATTCGGTGTAAACGGTTCTGGTATGCACTGTAACGTTTCTTTATTCAAAGATGGTAAAAACTCATTCTACGATGAAAATGGCGAATTGCAATTAAGTGAAACAGCTCGCAACTTCATCGCTGGTATTATCAAACATGCACCTAGCTTCACAGCTGTTACAAACCCAACAGTTAACTCTTACAAGCGTCTAGTGCCTGGGTATGAAGCTCCATGTTATGTTGCGTGGTCTGCTAGAAACCGTTCACCGCTAATCCGGATCCCGGCTTCACGCGGCGTAAGTACTCGTGTAGAAGTTCGCAGCGTAGATCCAGCTGCTAACCCGTACCTAGCAATGGCTGTTCTATTAAAAGCTGGATTAGATGGTGTTAAAAATAAATTAACTCCTCCAGCTCCAGTAGATCGCAACATCTACGTTATGAGCAAAGAAGAGCGCGAAGCAGAAGGCATCGTTGATCTTCCATCAACACTTGCAAGCGCACTTGATAACCTTAAAAAGGATGAAATCATGGTTGATGCTCTTGGAGAGCATATTCTTGAACACTTCCTTGAAGCAAAAGAAATTGAATGGGATATGTTCCGCACTCAAGTTCACCCATGGGAGCGCGAGCAGTACCTGCAAATGTATTAATAAGTGTGGAACCCCTTGATGCGTATAACATCAAGGGGTTTTTATTTTTGAACAATAAGTCAAATTCATATTCGCACAAATTTTCGCCGTCAAAATATGCAAAAAATCATTCCAGCCTTTTTCCAAACAAAATAGTATAGTATTACCTAAAGGATACTATTAACCTATTCTTTTATGGAATCTCAGCAAAAAAAGTATAGTTATAATTCTGTATTTGCCTTCTTCTATTTAATCCCCATACATATATCCGTTATTCCACTAAACTTTAGTTTGTTTGATTAAATCATTCGAATATGATTACTTATAAAGAAAATCATCCATCTTCAATAGAATATTATTTTAGTATAGCTGCCAAACAATGTAAAAATGACTCATTTTATTTTTGAGGCAAATTTCAAGGGGACAAGCACAGACAAAAAACTTTTAATAATAATAGTATAAAACATATTAAAAAAAGGAAGGTGATTTGTATTGAAGATTGAAAACTATATGAAAAAAAGGAGATTATGGAAGCAAAGTAAACAACCTATTTTAAGAAAGGGGAATAAAGCTTATCCTCTATCATGGAGAAATCCAATGCTATTCCCAATGCCGGAGCTTGAGGCTGAATCAGAACAACCAATTGAATTGGAGGTTGAATCAGAGCAAATACTAGATCCAGAACTAGATCCTCTTGCATGTATGACCACTGCACAACTTCGCAACTTTTTTGCTAACAACCCTGCAGGAAGTTTTGTTGAGGTAAATTATCTAGGATACAATGGCACAGTACTAAAAACAGCTAGTGGATTTATTAGCCAGTTTGATGGATTTGAGCTAGTTCTTACACCAACTGAAGCTGGTTATCCAATTGTGCGTATACCAGCAAACATCATCTGCAGTATAAATTAAACATCACTAAAAGATAACACCGAAAAAGTATAAGCTAGAAAGACACCCCGTAAATGTTAGACATTAACGGGGTGTCTTTAAGAAGAAACGCCTTTGGAGTAATTAATAGGTGGAAAATTCCAAAAAATAACCAGGATAAGTTGAATGGATTTGGAAATTGCTGTAATATTAAGGTGGTTAGGTGATGAAAAGGGGTGTTACTGTGGAATGGTTCTACCTTGTTCTAATTGTTCTAACGACAGGATTTGGTCTTTGGGGATTGGTTTCTAGAGAAAAGTGGCTGAAAAAACAAGCTGATAAGGTTAAAGACCAATAATATTTCGTACAAATTTTTTAAAAGCCTAGATAATGTTTTATTCGCAGCTCTTTTCAAAATGTAAAAATTTTAAGTCGACCCCAATACAGTTGCTGTTTTATGGGGTCTTTACTATTGTTTAATAATCATATAAAGTACCTAAGCTTTTAAAGGATTCACAAGGGTACTAATTGATTTAAATGGGAGGCTGTAATGAATCAAACAAATCAGCTAAGTACAAAAGTCAAAATAGTTTTGCTGTTTTTTGCCTTTTTAGCTAGTCTTATAATCCTTGCTGCAGCCTTGATCGCTTATAACATCTACACTGAGCACAACGAATTAGATGAATTGCAGGTAAGTGTTGAAGAATATGTCACTTCAAAATATAGTGATGCAAAAATAGAAGAAGTTAGCGCAGAAACATCGCTTAAAGGCGAACAGCTTGCATATGTTGTATTAGAGGATGAACCAAACTCTACTTATATTTATGGAGAAGGAACAAGCGGAATCATGCAGCTTGGACCTAATCCGGCAGAAGGTGAGAAGGAGAATTATAAATATCTAGAGAATTAAGTCCAATTTGTAATTATGGCTTTATTTTCATTTAGAAATCTTTATACAATTCATGAAGAGTACTTAAGTCATAAATATAAATTATTCTGATCATGCTCAGACACCCAAGTGTTAACAGATATCTCTTTTGGAAGGATCTTTTTAATTTCTTCTAATGTGGATGTATCTAATTTATAGCCTATAAATTCAGTTCCATAATGCTCTGCATTAAAGGTAGAATGACCTTGTTTGCTAAGAAATACGGAAAACCATTTCAATCTTTTAGAAGGTGTCAAATAGTCTGATATTAAATACTTTTTCACTTGTTCAGTAAGTTTTCCTGAAAAGATTGACATGCTGTTTTCAACTTTTAATGTTAGTTCGGTGCTAAGCTCTTTGTATAGTTCGTCTAATACATCCTGATCCGAGCTCCAGCAATGTATTTGGATTTCATCGTTTTTGTTTAAGAAAACAGACATCAGCGGTTTCCAATAGCTATAATCATAAGATATTCTTTCATCTAAGACATTAAATTCGATGGTATTGACTTCAAAATGTATATTAATAGACATGTTATAAACTCCTTTAAGCAGATAATAGGAGTTTAACAAGAAATAGACAATTATGATAGTCCTTGTGATTGTATATGTTCTTTTTAGAATCAGAAAAAACCGAGCCGGAAATTCCGACTCGGTTCTTTCTATTAATGATTCGTTCGATATGAACGATTTGTTTCTTCTGCTGTTACTGGCTTAAACAAAAGCCCAATGGACACTAAACCAGCTATTCCGACTAATCCATATACAATGCGTGAAGCTATGGCTTCTTGTCCGCCAAAGATTGAAGCAACGAGGTCGAACTGGAAGAAACCAACGAGCCCCCAATTGACAGCTCCGATAATTACGAGTACTAATGCAATTTTTTGTAAGACTGACATGGTTTTGCCTCCTTTTATCATGTGTAGTATATGCTTACTATTTATATACACTTATAAAAGAAAGATAAACATGTTTCATTATACGGAAAGATTTGCCAATGCGCTTTTAATATCTTTATAGACTTTAATCTTCCTTAACTGTTCGATATATGTTTGGGTGGAAACTGCCATATTAGGTGAAAATCCAGTAAGAACAAGCTCAATACCGAGCAGGTTAAGCATTTTATGTATATTTCCAATATTGATTCCGAATTGATCATCAAAAAAGGCGAGTCCTGATAAATCAATGATAACAATTTGATTATGTCTAATGATTTCTGAAGCTGAAATCTCTTTATATAAGACTTCAACTCTCTCAAATGTGAGGGAACCGATTAGAGGGATAACCGAAATGGAGTTTGTAATTGGTACAATAGGAGTGGAAAGTCTTTGCACTTCTTTAAGTGTGTCTTCCAGCTCCAGCTTGGTTTCATATTGTTCAGTTACATCTTTTTGCACGCCAATAAAAAAGGTGCGATCTGTATCTTCTATATAAATAGGATCAATAATTAATTCATTACGAAACGGTGTACCATCCTTACGGTAATTGATAAGCTCTACATGAATGGATTTTTTTTCTTTGATGCCCTGAGAAATAGAGTGAACAACTGCTCGTTCTGTATCCGGTCCCTGCAGAAAGCGGCAATTTTTTCCGAGAACATCCTCTTCATTGTAGCCAGTAAGGTTTGTAAAGCCTTTATTAATATAGACAATTGGATTATCGTCTTTTTCTGGATCAGTGATTACCACCCCGACATTTGTTGCATCTAAAGCTTGTTTAAGAAATGGAGTAAAAATGTCATTCATTTGTTCCCTAATCACTAAAGCTTTCTCCCCTTTCATCAAATTGAAAATTGCATATTCCTATTAAAACATACATTGTCATTAAAATATAGCAGAGGCTTTTACACTGCTTTTTCATATATTTAGAAAATGAACAAATTATTATGAACTAATTTATGCTAAAATTATATGAAGATTTTATTGATCGTTTTATAAACCAACATTAAATTAAAAAGAATGGTTACATGAGAAGATAAATGAGGAGATGGTTTTTTGACTGTACTTTGTATCGTTAGGCACGGACAGACAGATTGGAATGCAGAAGGTAAATTACAAGGAAGCACGGACATCCCTTTAAATATGAATGGAGTGAAACAGGCTGAGCTTTGTGCTGCCTATTTAAAGCAAGATAAGTGGGACATTATTCTAACTAGTCCGCTTTCAAGAGCAAAGAAAACAGCTGAAATCATTCAGAATCAAGTAGGAGTTCCATTAAAAGTAATGGAGGATTTTACGGAGAGGCATTTTGGTAAAGCTGAAGGTATGACACCGGAGAAGCGTCAGCGGCATTTTCCGGATAAGAATTATACAGATATGGAAACAGTGGAGGAGTTAACCACTCGACTGCAGGAAGGACTAACGAGAATCAGCAGGGAATATCCAAATCAGAAAGTTTTGCTTGTGGCGCATGGCGCAGTCATTCATGCAATCCTAGCTGCAAACGCTTTAGATGCTGAGCTATTTAATCAAATTCGTTTAGAAAATGCTTGCCTAAATAATATGACTTTTAAAGAAGATAAATGGTCCATCAATGATTATAATGTGATCCATCATTTGCAGGAAAGAGAGGAAAAGCAATGAAAACCTCGACGATTTTAAAGTGGATCACTGGTGGTTTTGAAGCGGCACTGGGCATTCCTATCTTGGGAGGATTGTTTATTTTAAGTACAGCATGGACACCGTTATTTGTCATGCTAGTACTCCATATTGTGACACTTGTATTCAGTTCGAATGAAGGCGAAAAGAAACATGGCAGCATTTTAGGCATTGTCACCTCTGTTGTAGGGCTTATCCCTGTAGTAGGAATGGTTATGCATATCATTACTGCTATTTTGCTGATGATTGATGCAGCAAAGTCGAACAAAAAGGCAGAAATAGAAGAGTTTTAAGTGAACGAGCCACCGTCAGCAGTGGCTCGTTTTCTATTAGGCGCAATCACTTATTGAGAAAGATTATTTAAGTCATTGATGCAATCTTGAACAAGCGTGACTGCCTGACTCATAGCAGCACCGCCGCCAAATGCCGCTGTAACACCAATGGCTTCATAGATTTCCTGTTCACTGCACCCTTGGTCCAGACACCCTTTTGTATGATAAATGATGCAATATTCATCTTGAGAGTAAAGGCTGATCCCCAGAGCGATTAATTGTTTATCTTTCTGAGATAAAGTTCCCTCGCGAAAACATTCCTCAGTAAAAGCATTAAAGTGAGAAGCAAGCTCAGGCATCTTTTTTGTAAATGTTCCAAGTCCCTCTTTATAATGCAGCAATGCTGACTCTGTTTGGTTAGACGCATGTAAATCCATGAGATTCATCTCCATTCCAATTTATTTAGCATCGTTAGTATAAACCATTGCCATCATCCTTACCCGAAAGGTTATTAGAAACTATTTCCACTATATAGAAATCATAATTTGCTGTGTTGATCGGCAAAATGAGTGTATACATTTCGAAAGTGGTGATTAATGTGGAATACAGCCAAAATAGTAATGAATACCAAGCTGGTGACATTGTTTATATTTTTTATCGCAATCCGCACACACAGGATGTGGCAAACATTCAGGAAGCTGCTGTTGTCAATAATCCTGAAGATCCTCAATCTCTAGCTGTCTTTGTATATGAAACGTTTTATCCGCTGACAAATGAAATGGCGGTATATTCTACACCTCAAGAAGCCGAGGCTGCTTATCAGGAATACTTTGGAAACATAGATGGAGGAAATGGATTATATGATGAGACCTTTTAAGCCGCAGCTCGTTTATTTTGAGCCAAATGCACTTGATTATCCTTTAGGAGAAACTTTATACGATCGGTTTAAGGAAATGGGTCTGGATATCCGTTATACAACATCCCATAATCAAATCCGCAATTTACCGGGAGAGAATGATTTTCAAAAGTACAGAGTGGCGAAATCCACATTAGTGGTTGGTATTAGGAAAACCTTAAAGTTTGATACCTCGAAACCTTCTGCGGAATATGCCATTCCATTTGCCACTGGCTGTATGGGACATTGCCATTATTGCTATCTGCAGACGACGATGGGAAGCAAGCCATATATTCGAACTTATGTCAATGTGGATGAAATCTTGGATGCAGCAGATAAGTATATGGAAGAAAGATCACCAGAGATTACACGGTTTGAAGCATCCTGTACATCAGATATTGTTGGAATTGATCATCTGACACATAGTTTAAAAAGAGCTATTGAACATTTCGGCAAGTCCGAACACGGAAAACTTCGCTTTGTTACAAAATTTCATCATGTTGATCATCTGCTCGATGCAGAGCACAACGGAAAAACCCGGTTTCGTTTTAGCGTGAATGCCGATTATGTTATTAAAAATTTTGAGCCTGGCACATCACCGCTGGCAAAGAGAATTGAAGCAGCAGGGAAAGTAGCTAGAGCAGGCTATCCTCTAGGATTTATCGTTGCGCCAATTTATCTGCATGAAGGATGGCAGGACGGATATTACCATATGTTTGAACGCCTTCATGATGAATTACCTGAGGATGCGAAAAAGGATATTACATTTGAATTTATCCAGCACCGCTTCACCAAGCCAGCAAAAAAGGTGATTCAGAAAAACTACCCAATGACAAAGCTGGAGTTAGATGAGGAAAAACGACGCTATAAATGGGGAAAATACGGAATAGGCAAGTATATTTATCAGAAAGACGAACAAGAGGAAATCCAAAAAAGCTTATACGCTTATATGGAGAAATTTTTTCCTAATGCAAAATTGGAGTATTTTACATGAGTGATTAAAGATAAGAAAGCCGATACTATCTTTGGGTGAAAGAAATAACGCCTACTAACATCGATGTGGAGGGAAATACATGAACATTCGTGAAGGTATGATTCCAACTGCACTAGGTACGGCTGTAACAGCAACTGGATATGCACTTAAGCAAAAGCGTGGCAGCAACAAAATGATGGCTAACACATTATTTGGATTTGGACTTGCACACGTGGTTTTAGGTGTTATTGACCTGGTAGAGCATCGACGTTAGAAAGGATGAGGCGTGCAAAAGACTTGCACGCCTATTCTTTTTTCTCTCGCATCTTTAATAAGTCCAATCCTTTTAGGATAGCCTCTCCGCCTAGTCCAGCGATCATGGCAGTAACAATAACTGCTATGACAGATTCAGGATTTGCAGATAAGACCACTAGTACAGCTGCTAATGCCCCCATAATAACATCTTCAAAAAATCCCAGATAGATAAATCGTTTTGTTTTGCGCGGCTTGATCAGCTTGCCGTTTTTTTGAATATGTGCAGCTACACCGACAAATGCACCGATACAGAAAGACAGTAACATGTTCAATAACATAGCCCTTCACACTCCTAAATCCGAGATTTTTTGAAGCGACCTTAGTTAGAATCATGTTGTATTACCAGTATATAGGAATTTTCCAAAAATAGCATGGTTAATTATATCGAATTTTCAGATAACTATATAGGTGATGCGGCATATATATTGAACCTCACGTATAGAACGAAAGTTCGGTTTGGTGATTTTTATATCGTGGCAATGAATAAAGGCTATTGACGGGCCAGAATCAACGATAAAAATAGTTCAAATAACTATATTTGTTTAATTCCTTTTTGCTGATAAAAGAAAAAGCATGCAGGTATTCTGCATGCTCTGTTTGCCATATTAATGCATTTGGCGATAAACACCAGTAACTTTTCCTAAAATTGAAACATGGCGGAGGATGATTGGTTCCATAGTTGAATTTTCTGGCTGAAGCCGGAAGTAGTCTTTTTCTTTGAAGAAACGCTTAACAGTAGCCTCGTCATCTTCAGTCATTGCGACAACAATATCACCATTATTAGCAGTGCTTTGCTGTTTAACTACAACATAGTCACCATCTAAAATGCCGGCTTCTATCATACTATCACCCATAATCTCCAGCATGAAAACATGCTCATCTGGTGGCGCAAGACGCTCTGGAAGAGGAAAGTACTCTTCGACATTTTCGATTGCAGTAATAGGCTGCCCGGCAGTAACTTTTCCGACAATAGGTACGTTAATCGTATTTACCTTCGGGATATGAGTTTCTTCAAGATCCAATATTTCAATTGCCCTAGGCTTTGTAGGATCCCTTCTAATTAATCCCTTGCTTTCAAGTCTGGCTAAATGGCCATGCACTGTAGAACTGGAAGCAAGTCCAACAGCTTCCCCAATCTCTCTTACAGAAGGCGGATACCCTTTTTGTCGGACCTCATCTTTAATAAATTCCAAAATATCCTGCTGTCTTTTTGATAGTTTCAAATTGGATCACGCACCCTTTATTAATATCTTGTCCTTATTATACCATTCTTTTAAAACACATACAAACATAAGTTCGAATTTTATGTTGACCAAAACAAATGTTCGTATTATAATAATCGTAACAAATACGAACATACATTCTTTATGAGGTGAAGGCTATGAAAAAATTGTGGAATTCTTATTGCTATGCTATTATTCTTGTATTTTTAAGTATTACAGGCTCACTTATTCTTTCTTTTCAATTAGAAGATCAGGAAGACGATCAATATATGATGGTAACTGTTAATGAAAATGACTCTCTATGGGGGATTGCTGAACAATTTGCAGAGGAACATCATTTTTCTACTGCTGAATTTGTTCAATGGATGGAAACTCATAATGGCATTACAAATGGAAAAATTCATCCTGGTGATACTGTTTCGATTCCAGTAAAAGCTGATGAAGATCAATATATAACAGAATTGGCCAGCCGTGAATAGGAACAGGAACTAATAGAAGAAGGTGCAATACATGAATGCAATTATTTACTGCCGTGTCAGTACAAATAAAGATACTCAGGAATCCTCTTTGCAGAGGCAGGAAGAGGAATTGCTTCATCTGGCAAGTAAGAACGGATTTCTTCCAGCTAGAATTATAAAAGAAAAGGCAAGCGGATATGACCTTGAGCGAGAAGGAATTCTTGAATTGCTATCGCTAATCAAAGAAAAGGATATTCAGGCAGTCTTAATCCAGGATGAAACAAGGCTGGGCAGGGGGAATGCCAAAATAGCCATTCTTCATTGTATTCTGAAAGAGGACATCAAGTTATTTAGCGTTTCGCATAACGGGGAATTACAGCTTTCAGAATCAGACTCAATGGTACTGAAGATAGTGGGAATGGTTGAGGAATATCAACGAAAGCTGCATAATGTGAAAATTAAACGCGGAATGCAAAGAGCGGTCGAAAAAGGATATCAGCCCCAAAAAAACTTAGCTAACCAAGGTGAAAACGCTGGAAGAGAACGTATTGAAGTGCCAATATCTGAAATTGTCCGTTTACGTAAAAATGAGTTAACTTTTTCTGAAATCGCGGCAACCTTAAGAGGGTTTGGTTATAACATATCAAAAGCTACCGTACATAGGCGTTATCAGGAATATATAGATAAACTTAATACTGAACAATAAATCTCTAGATATTCAATTTGTCCAGCAATAGAGTAAACATTTGCATAGTATGGACTGGACTTTTCGGAAAAAGCCGTTAATCCATGTTTTTTTCACTTTAGAAGCTTCTTTATATACGAATAAGACTTCATCCTTGTCAATTTAACTATTTTCTAATAAAATGACATTTATGCTAAAGAAATAGTAAAGGAGCTGTCCATATGCTGCCAAAGGACAAACTCGCCCGCATAAATGCTCTAGCAAATAAGGCGAAAACAACTGGTTTAACGGAAGCAGAAGCAAAGGAGCAATCAGCTTTGCGCAAAGAATATTTGCAGACTTTCCGATCTTCCATGTTTAATACACTCAAGAGCGTAACAATCATAGATCCAGAAGGAAATGATGTAACACCTGAGAAACTAAAGCAGGAAAAGAACAACAACAAACTACATTAAATTGCTTAAAAAGTATGGGTTTATTTATACTATTCACATATGAAAAGAAGGAATACACCAGCTATGGCATGTGTTCCTTCTTTTCATTCTATTAAATTGTTGGCGTTGTCATTTTATTAAAGTAATTGATGAACATTTGTCTTTCCTGTTACATAATGCAAGTTTTAATGTGACAAAATAGGAAATATCATGTGTTTTTGGTTTCTATGAGTTGTCTTACCTCTCGAATGTCTATATATTAAAAGAGAAGATATTTTTCTCGAAAGGATGTAATTTATGTTTAATCAAACAGATGCTTTATCAATTAGTTCTATTCGAACATTATCCATTGATGCGATAGAGAAGGCCAATTCCGGTCACCCTGGTATGCCGATGGGTGCTGCACCAATGGCTTATACATTATGGACTCGATTTATGAATCATAATCCAAAAAATCCAAAATGGTTTGATCGTGACCGTTTTGTTTTATCTGCTGGACATGGCTCAATGCTTCTTTACAGCCTATTGCATTTATCCGGTTATGATGTGGCGATGGAGGATATTAAACAATTCCGCCAATGGGGAAGCAAAACACCAGGCCACCCGGAATTCGGCCATACACCAGGAGTAGATGCAACAACTGGACCACTTGGACAAGGTGTGGCAATGGCAGTTGGTATGGCGATGGCAGAACGCCATATGGCAGCTGTTTATAATAAAGAAGGTTTTAATGTTGTAGATCATCATACATATAGTATTTGTGGAGATGGAGACTTAATGGAGGGTGTATCTGCTGAAGCTGCATCTCTTGCAGGTCATCTTAAGTTAGGTAAACTTGTTGTTCTTTATGATTCAAATGATATTTCACTGGATGGAGATTTAGATCGTTCATTCTCTGAAAGTGTTGAGCAGCGTTTTAAATCATATGGCTGGCAATATATCCGTGTTAACGATGGCAATGATCTTCACGAAATTGCAAAGGCGCTTGAAGAAGCAAAGGATGATGAAAATCGTCCAACGATGATTGAAGTAAAAACAGTCATTGGTTTTGGTTCTCCGAATAAATCAGGTAAATCTGATGTACATGGTGCACCACTTGGAGCAGATGAACTGAAATTAACAAAAGAAGCGTATAAATGGACATTTGAAGAAGATTTCCATGTTCCAGAGGAAGTTTATGAGCATTTTAAAGCAGCAGTTGCTGAGCATGGCCAGAAAAAAGAGCAGGAATGGAATGACCTATTTGCTGCTTACAAAGAGAAGTATCCTGAGCTAGGCAGCCAGCTCCAATTGGCAATCAACGATGAACTTCCAGAAGGCTGGGATAAAGATGTGCCAGTTTATGAAGAAGGAAAAAGCCTTGCAAGCCGTGCTTCTTCAGGAGAAGTATTAAATGCAATTGCTCAGAACCTACCGACATTCTTTGGAGGATCTGCAGATTTAGCTGGTTCTAATAAGACAATGATTAAAGGAACAGAAGATTTTACACCAGAAAGCTTTGCTGGCCGAAACATTTGGTTTGGTGTACGTGAGTTTGCAATGGGTGCTGCATTAAATGGAATGGCACTGCATGGGGGAGTAAAAGTTTTTGGAGGAACATTCTTTGTTTTCTCTGACTACTTGCGCCCAGCAATTCGCCTTGCTGCATTAATGAACCTGCCTGTTACTTACGTATTCACACATGACAGTATTGCAGTTGGGGAAGATGGTCCTACACACGAGCCTGTAGAACAACTTGCAGCTTTGCGTGCAATGCCAAATCTTTCAGTCATTCGCCCTGCTGATGGCAATGAAACAGCTGCAGCATGGAAGATTGCCATTGAATCAACAAGCAAGCCGACAGCTCTAGTACTGACTCGTCAAAATTTACCGACAATAAAAGATACGGATAAAAACGCCTATGAAGGTGTATCAAAAGGCGGATATGTGATCTCTAAAGCAAATAATGAAAAAACGGACGTTCTTTTATTGGCTGCAGGTTCTGAAGTTGGATTAGCTGTAGAAGCTCAAAAATCTCTTGAAAATGAAGGGATTTATGCATCTGTAGTAAGCCTGCCAGCATGGGATCGTTTTGAAGCACAGTCAAAAGAATATAAAGAAAGTGTAATTCCGAAAGCTGTAAAGAAACGACTTGCTATTGAAATGGGATCTTCACTTGGGTGGCATCGTTATACTGGCGATGAAGGCGATGTGCTTGCCATCGATCAATTTGGTGCATCAGCTCCTGGTGAGAAAATTATGGAGGAATACGGATTTACCGTTTCAAATGTTGTGGCTCGTGTGAAAGCATTGCTTCAAAACTAATAACATTCCAATAGTTGAAAGAGCGCTAAGGTATTAAAGCGCTCTTTCTTTTGAATACTGAATGAAAATATCTCTTCTAGAATAACTCATTCGACAAAAGTAGTGGAATTTTGCGACGTTTTCAGACAGTAAATTTATTGACAAAAAGATATAATGACTCAAAAAGGTTTGTCCCATAAGGAGGGCCTTATGAGAGATTATCAAATATATCTGATTGAAGATGAATTTGCCACACATTATTTTGGTCGTGAACGGATGTTTTATGAGTTATTTGAGGAATATGAAAATGCAGCTGGAAAGCTAAACAAAATCATTGCAAAGCAAATTCAATATATTACTAAACCTATCCCAGGTCTGCGATTGCACCAGAATATTCATTTAGAAATGCAGCAAAAAATGAATTTTAAAATGGACAAATCAGGGAATTATATCATTGATGGAAAAAAGAGCAGTGCAGCATTAACCATTCATGATCGTTATCTTTCAATAGAAGCAAGCGGAAACTATGATGCAGAGACTATGTTTTTTGAAGTACTGCGTAAATATGAGGGATCATTTCTTGCTATCGATATGGAACATGGCCGCTATGGATGGTTAAAGCCTATAAAAGAAAGAAAATTCGTCTAAATAAGAGAAAAATAAGAGCAAATATTGTATAATAGCCTTTGGTCTAGTACACTGTATGATAGACAACACGAAGGAGGAAGAAAGATGGGTATGTATATTCTAGTTGGCGTACTTGCATTGCTTGCAGGTGTGGCACTAGGGTTTTTCATTGCTCGACGCTATATGATGAGCTACTTAAAGAAAAATCCACCAATTAACGAACAAATGCTAAAAATGATGATGATGCAAATGGGTATGAAACCATCACAGAAGAAAATTAATCAAATGATGAATGCGATGAATAAGCAGCAAGGGAAGTAAACACTAGAGCATTAGGTGTGTTTATCTAATCCTTTTTTAAAAATGAAACGGTGACGAAGAAGACTTATTCCTGCTATAGATATGATAGATCATTCTTTATCGTTTATCTTTCATTGGCTTGATTTTCGAAATTTGCATAAAAAGACTACTTATCCTGTTGAGATAGAATTCTGGATAAGTGGTCTTTTTTACGTTAACTAGAGCAAGGGGACCAGCTGCGCAAAAGATTCGCAGCGCAGGTTCTAGAAGGTTTGGTTTTATTGATTGAAACCCAAATTTGTATTTGAGGGACCGAAACACTCGAACTTAGGCTCCAATATATAAAGTTCCGAAAGTCTCGCAACCCAGTTTCGAAACTAATAAGTTCTGAAAGTCTCGCAACTCAGTTTCGAAACTAATAAGTTCTGAAAGTCTCGCAACTCAATTTCGAAACCAATAAAGTTCTGAAAGTCTCGCAACTCAGTTTCGAAACCAATAAGTTCTGAAAGTCTCGGGATCATGGTCCAAAACCAGCCCATTCTTAGAGTCTCGCACCAAATATCCAATAAACACTTTGCCATCAGTTTGTACATAGGAGAAAATTGTCCAGAATTAAAATCAATCAAAAGATCTCATTGCCAAGTTCGCTATAATTACGTTTAAAAAAAATACCTTTGGAAATGGAAAAAAGCTGAAAATTAGTTTTTCAGCTTTCATTGACCTGAACAATTAGCAATGGCTCGCTTGGTATAAGGTAAAGGAGAATGGTGTTTGATTAGTCACGGTTTAATCTTAAAGACCTAAGTCCTCAATTCTAGTAAAGAGTTCGTTCGCTTCTTGAATGGTTGTAAATAGTTCGGAGTTTTCGATATTGGTAATCACAAGGTTCCCATTGTCCAAAAGGGAATTGATTTCTGCCAATAAAGCCTCATTTTTCTGAACAAAGTCAGCATGCAGCCCTTCTGCTAGTGAGGGAATGTCTGTAAGCTGAATAAATTCTTCAATTTCTGTTTTAACATGCAGAAGCTGTTCTTCAAGTTCAGTTTGAACAGCAGAATCCGTTACTGCCTCCTGAAGCAATTCTGGTGCTTCTTCGGCAAAGGAATTTAATGTCTCTATATGAGCAGTTGCTTCATTTATATAGTCTAACGAATTGTTTACTTCCCCTAAAAATGAACACCCGCTTAAAACTACTGCTAGGATACTGATGAACATAAGTTGTACGAGTCGTTTCAATTTACCCGCATCCTTTCAATGAATTTCTTCCTATCTTATCCTACGATTGAGCAGGGAAAAGGTTTCATGTTGTTACCTACAAACCACTTTAGGAATTTAAATTTAATCTTTCCTATTTTTTAAATATTTGATAAACTAAGTTGGTTATTATGGAAGAACGTGGAGGACATCTTATGAGAGTTTTTGGGGATTTAATGTGGTTTTTTAAACAAGAAAAAAAGGCGTATATTACAGGCATCATCTTACTCTTATTTGTGGCGGTTCTTCAGCTGGTCCCGCCGAGAATTGTTGGTATTTTTGTAGATCAAATAATTGGTCATACCCTAACTGCTGAGACTATTCTTTATTGGATCGGAGTTTTGGCTGCATGTGCATTTGCCATGTATGTGCTGCGGTATTTTTGGCGAATCATGATTTTTGGTTCATCTGTTAAGCTTGCCAGGCTGCTGCGGAACAATCTTTATCACCATTTTACTAAGATGTCCCAAGCTTTCTATCAGAAGAAACGCGTTGGTGATTTAATGGCACATGCGACTAATGATTTATCCGCAATTCAGCAGACAGCCGGAGCTGGGGTATTAACATTAGTTGATTCTTTAGCTACAGGAGGAGCTGTAATCATCGCTATGGCAGCAACGATCAGCTGGAAGCTCACTCTCATTGCGCTAATTCCGATGCCGCTAATGGCTATTTTAACCAGCTGGTATGGCACATTGCTTCATAAACGTTTCCACAAAGCACAGGAAGCTTTTTCGGATTTAAATGATAAAACACAGGAAAGTATTTCTGGCATTAAGGTCATTAAAACATTTGGTCAGGAAAAAGAAGATATAGAAGATTTTCGCAAGCAATCTGAGGATGTTGTAAATAAGAATATTTCAGTTGCAAAGGTGGACGCTTTATTTGATCCGACCATCAGCATTATTGTGGGTGTGTCATTTTTTCTATCCATTGCGTTTGGAGCACGATTTGTTCTTGCTGGGGAAATTACAATTGGAGAACTTGTTTCTTTTACAACGTATTTGAGTCTTTTGGTATGGCCGATGCTCGCGTTCGGATGGCTGTTTAATATTGTTGAGCGTGGAAGAGCATCATATGACCGTGTTAGAGCATTATTAGCTGAAAAAGTAGACATTCGAGAAGATTCAGATGCCAGCAGAGAGGTACCGAGTGGAAACCTTCATTATCAGATTGATTCTTTTACATATCCGGGTGCAAATGTTCCCGTCCTTAAAGATATTCACTTTGAACTGAAAAAAGGGCAAACTCTAGGAATCGTCGGGAAAACCGGTGCAGGCAAAACAACTTTATTAAAACTTCTTACACGCGAGTTTGAAGGGGAAAAGAGTGAGGTTCTTTTTAATAACCTTTCAATTAAGAAATATAAACTGGACAGCCTAAGGGCAGCGATAGGATATGTACCGCAAGAGCATTTTCTATTTTCAACAACTGTGGCCCAGAACATTGCTTTTACAAGTCCAAAGATAGATACGGAACGAATCTATGATGCTGCTCGGCTATCGCATATTCATGAGGATATCCTGCAATTTACAGACGGATATGAGACCGTCGTTGGGGAACGTGGCGTTTCGCTTTCAGGAGGACAAAAGCAGCGTATTTCAATCGCCAGAGCTCTGCTGATGAATCATGAAGTTCTAGTGCTGGATGATTCGTTATCAGCAGTTGATGCTAAGACAGAAGAAGCAATTTTAAGTTCATTAAAGGAAGAAAGAGAAAATAAAACGACAATCATAACGGCACATCGATTAAGTGCCATTCAGCATGCTGATCTAATTATCGTATTGGATGGAGGAACCATCATTCAGCGGGGAACACATGAAGAGCTGATGGAAATAGAAGGCTGGTATAAAACAATGTTTTTACGTCAGCAATTAGAAGAACTTGTGGAGTACGGAGGGTAGCGAGATGGAAAAAATACCAGTTTTAACAGGGAAAGAACAAAGAAATATTTTATTTCGTTTACTATCCTATACAAAACCGCATAAAAAAACAATTATCATTGCATTTCTCCTTCTGCTGGCTACAACGGCGGGAGATATATTAGGCCCAATTCTGGTTAGTGTTTTCATCGATGATTACTTGCGTCCTCAAAATCTGGTTGCGGAACCATTAATTATTCTTGGGGCAGCATATTTAGGTCTTCAAGTCATGAACTTAATTGTTTCTTATTTTCAGCTGCTGAAATTCCAGGAAATCGCCTTGAAAATCATACAGCAGCTGAGAATTGATGTCTTTAGTAAGGTACAGGCTCTTGGGTTAAAATATTTTGATAAAACACCTGCCGGCAGCATTGTTTCGCGTGTTACAAATGATACTGAAGCGATAAAGGATATGTTTGTCAGTGTCTTAGTGACCTTTATTCAAGGCGGATTTCTGCTGGTTGGGATTTTTATTGCTATGTTTATCCTGAATGTGAAGCTTGCCTTATTCTGCCTTATTATTTTGCCGCTTATTTTCATGATTATGGCAGCATATCGAAAATACAGCTCCGTTTTTTATCAGGATTTGCGTGAACGGCTCAGTCAGCTGAATGCCAAGTTAAGTGAATCTTTGCAGGGAATGGCTATTATTCAAGTTTTTCAGCAGGAAAAGAGAATGCGAAATGAATTTGAGGAAATTAACGAAGCGCATTATAAAGCAGGGATACGGAATATAAAGATTGATGGATTGCTGCTTCGTCCAGCCATCGATCTTGTTTACGCACTTGCCTTAATCATCGTGTTGAGCTTTTTTGGCTTTAATTCGTTAAATAGTCCGGTTGAGATTGGCGTTATTTATGCTTTTGTCAGTTATTTAGACCGTTTTTTTGAGCCTGTTAATAATATCATGCAGCGCCTGTCTATGTATCAGCAGGCGATTATTGCGGCGTCACGCGCTTTTAAACTGCTTGATGAAGATGAGCTTGCTCCTGATCAGCTTGAAAACAGCACCTTGCAAGTTACAAATGGTGAAATAGAATTCCGCAATGTTTCCTTTTCATATGATGGCAAAAGGGAAGTTCTAAAAAATATTAGCTTCAAAGCCAGACCTGGAGAAACGGTGGCACTTGTTGGTCATACAGGAAGCGGAAAAAGTTCAATTATCAATATGATGATGCGATTTTATGAATTTGAGCGTGGAGATATTTTAGTAGACGGACATTCCATTAAGCATTATGGAAAAGAAGAGCTCCGCAAAAAGCTTGGCCTCGTCCTGCAGGATCCATTCCTTTTTTATGGAACCATTAAAGATAATATTAGTCTATATAATGATGGACTATCAGATGCAGAGATTAAAAAGGCAGCTGAATTTGTCCAGGCGCATCACTTTATACAGCAATTAGAGGACATATATGATCATAAGGTAGTAGAGAGAGGATCAACATTTTCCAGCGGGCAGCGTCAGCTAATAGCTTTTGCCAGAACCATTGCATCTAATCCCAAGGTTTTAGTTCTAGATGAAGCGACGGCTAATATTGATACCGAAACAGAAGAAGCCATCCAGTTTGCGCTAAACAAAATGCGAAAGGGCAGAACAACAATTGCAATTGCCCATCGATTATCAACGATTCAAGATGCTGAACAGATTCTTGTTCTCCACCAGGGGGAAATAGTTGAAAGGGGCAATCACCAGGAGCTGCTTTCCCAAAGAGGGCTTTATCACAAAATGTATTTATTACAGAATGGGACAGCTGAAATCGTGGAAGACGCAGTAGGAACTTAATACGGAAAATGAAATAAAAAAGAATGCAGGCTGCCATGAGAGGTGACCTGCATTCTACGCTTTTTTTAGAAAGGTACGATTGTATTCATTTAATAAGGCATCCAGCTCTTGACTATATTTAATAGCATCCGTAGAATTTAACCCGCTTGACATGGCTACTTGAATTAATTCTGAACGTTTTTTTTCGATTAATGCAAGCAATTCATTTTTATTCACGGCTGGAAATCCCTTCATATCAATTTCACCTTTAGCAAATAGTACAGACATCATAAACCACCCATGTAAAACTCAAGAAATTGTCACAATAATTGTTAGCTCTTATCTAGTATAACGAATGTTGGTAATTAATTCAAAAGAAACTTTTGTAAAACTTTAGGATGTCTAAATAAAATAACATTAGTTGCGTACTTGAAACATAGAAATATATGGACATCTATTTAGAAAATGGGTTAGAATTACGGGTAGCTTACATGCTGAAATTTTGTTTTTTGATTAATGGTGTTATGACATAAATTGTTCACATTTAAACCTAACTATTCTTGGCGCTTTTGCTAGAATAGAACATGATCACTATATGATCGGGAGTTGTTACCATGACAGATATTAATTTATTTCTTGCATTGGGTGCAGGTTTTTTAAGTTTTATTTCACCTTGCTGTTTGCCCTTATATCCTGCTTTTTTGTCCTACATAACTGGGATGTCTGTAGGTGAACTGAAAAATGATAATGCCATGCTGCAGAAGAGAAGCCTTTTTCATACCATAGCCTTCTTAATTGGTTTTTCGATCATTTTTATTGCACTTGGATTTAGTTCTACTTTTATTGGTGAGTTTTTCAGAGAGTATAATAATCTGATCCGGCAGATTGGCGCGATCTTTATTGTTGTGTTTGGATTAATGATTGTCGGCATTATCAGTCCAGAAATCTTAATGAAGGAAAGGCGTTTTGAATTTAAGAACAGACCTGCGGGATATTTCGGTTCTGTCTTAATTGGTCTTGCTTTCGCAGCTGGCTGGACACCATGCATGGGGCCGATTCTTGTATCCGTTATTGCGTTAGCGGCAACAAACCCTGGTTCCGGTATATTTTATATGATTGCATATACATTAGGTTTCGCTATTCCATTTTTTGTTATGTCGTTTTTTATTGGCAAATTGCAATGGATTAAAAAACATAATGTGAAATTGATGAAAATTGGCGGATACATTATGATCGTGATGGGGATTATTTTATTTTTCGATTGGATGACAATGATCATTTCCTATTTCACTGCTTTAACAGGCGGATTTAAAGGATTTTAATAGGGCTTAAAAGTGAGTGTAAACCACTGAGAAAAATAAAATTGAACATTCAGTTCATCCATCCGCAAAAATTGTCGGGTACTTTGAATTGATATTTTTGATTAAATTAGGTATATTGGATTATGTAATTCTCAAGTAGACAGCTGTATTTTACATATAATTGAACTTACCGTCGCCGTATCGAGGGGGAAACACCAATGGCAAAGATTTTAATAGTGGATGATGCGAAATTTATGAGACTTACGCTTTCAAACATATTAAAAAAGGCGCAGCATGAAATTGTAGGCGAAGCGGAAACGGGAATAGAAGCAATCAATCTTTACCGTACACTGCAGCCTGATCTTGTAACCTTAGACATCACAATGCCTGAGATGAGCGGTCTTGAAGCAATGAGAGAAATTAAGAAGGAATTCCCTTCAGCTAAAATCATTATGTGCTCAGCAATGGGGCAGCAGAAAATGATCGTGGAAGCAATTGAATCAGGCGCAAAAGATTTTATCGTTAAGCCATTTGACGAATCACGCGTTTTGGATGCGGTAGAAAGAGTTTTAAACTGAATGTACACTGAATCGGCATCTGATGAAGGTGCCGTTTTTTCATTTTTATCTCTAAATTCGTAATAAAATCTCATAATAGATGACTCATTCTATTAACTTGAGATATAATAAGATAGTCAAAATTATAGAAAAAAGGATGTCTTTGTATGAACATGGTAGTTGTTTCTTCTATAGGTGCAGTGCTCATGGCCATTTTTGCTATGTTTATCCGAATGAAGTCTGCTGAAAAACCTGCTTCAGCTAGAAAAATTATTTTGCCGCCATTATTTATGAGTACTGGTGCGCTAATGTTTATATTTCCTGTCTTCCGTGTGACTCCAATTGAAATACTGGAAGCCATCTTAGTAGGTATGTTATTTTCAATCTTATTGATTAAAACATCTAAATTTGAAATTAAGGAAAACGATATATATTTAATCCGCTCTAAAGCATTTATATTCATTTTAATTGGATTACTTGTCATACGAATTGCGGCAAAGTCCATTTTAAGCGCATCTATTGATGTTGGCCAGCTTGGAGGTATGTTTTGGATTTTAGCCTTTGCTATGATTGTACCTTGGCGTATTGCGATGTATATCAATTTTAAGAAGCTGCAGAACACTCTTTTATTAGGGAAAAATGCGGTCTGATAAAAAGAACGGCTTATTCGTATCCGGTAATAGAGTGTCCTTTTTGCAAAGCAAACAAAAATGCTCCAGCCTGTGCCGGAGCATTTTTTGTTTATACATTTGATTAGAATAAATGTTCATAAGGGACGATACTAATTCGGCTTTCATCCAGTTTTTTGCGGAGAAATTTATGATCCCTTTTCGGAGTTGCTAAAATATATCCTCGGATAACCAAATCCTGATTAATCACTTTTGCTTTCTCTTTTACAGCAAGTTCTCCTATTTTTCCAGCGATTTTCTGGCGTGCTACATCCCTAAATAGCTCTGGAACGGGACTAACAAGATCATCTAACAGCTCTTTTTCACCTTGCTTCCATAAATGCTTTGTTTCCATTACAAAATG
Source organism: Bacillus mesophilum (assembly GCF_008923265.1). Taxonomy (NCBI): domain Bacteria; kingdom Bacillati; phylum Bacillota; class Bacilli; order Caryophanales; family Bacillaceae; genus Bacillus; species Bacillus mesophilum. The sequence continues at coordinate 587,915 of NZ_WBOT01000001.1, forward strand.
TTCTTCCCAATCCATATCGGATTTGCCGTCTTCTTTTGGTAAGCGCTTTAAGAATTTTCGGAACATAAAAAAGCCGCCAATCGCAAAAGAACCAAGTAAAACGACAATCCAAAACAAAATAAACCATAAAAACCAGCCTTCAAGCATTGCATTCACCTACACTGAAATATTCTGATCCTATTATAAACCTTGTTTTACTATCAGACAAGAAGTCATTCTAGCACATTCATTATATTCAGTCATTTGACTGTTCATAAGAATGTAACAATTATATAGAAACTACAAGGTATTTACTATTGAAAGATAATGAAAAACATAGTACCATGTTACAGTGTATTAACTAAAGGGTTATTATAAGAACTTACATATTCTCAACTTTATAAATGGGGCTGAATGGGGTACTGGTGTCCTCCGTGGTCTTCAAAACCATATGTGACCGCCGTGAGCGGTCAGCTGGGTTCGATTCCCAGGCGGTCCCGCCAGCAATGCTGATAATACTATATAAATAAGGTAAACTGCTGACTATAGCAGTTTTTTTTGTAGAAAATTGAAATTTATGAATAGTAACACAGAAGATTATCTGAAAAAGCGTCTTATTTTAGAGATACAAATAAGGCAGTAATCAAATTGAGCCATAGGCAGCCCTTTTAGTTTTGCCAATCAGATAGATTCTTTAATCTGTAAATTGTATGAGTATATATATGAAGTATCAATATTAAATAGGAGGTTCACTCTTGATTAATGAACTAAGAACAGTGGCAAAAGAGTTTATTCAGCTCTGTTATCGGGAGCTTGGCAAAAGCAGAGAAGAAATTGAACTTCGTCACCAGGAAATTGAAAAGAGTATTGAACATACAGGTACATACAAACACACTGCTGAAGAGTTAACTTATGGAGCTAAACTGGCATGGCGAAACAGCAATCGCTGTATTGGCAGGTTATTTTGGGAACAGCTCACGGTCATTGATAAAAGAAACATTGAAAATGAAGAGGAAATGTTAGCTGCTCTCATAGACCATATTATATACGCAACAAATGAGGGGAGAATTCGTCCTACCATTACGATTTTTCCTCAAAAGGAGAAAAACCAAGCTTTCCGCATATGGAATCATCAGCTGATTCGGTATGCTGGATACGATTCAGAGAAAGGTATAGTCGGTGATCCTCATTCGGCTGCATTTACAAAGGAATGTATTCAGCTGGGCTGGAAGCCTAAATATGGAATGTATGATGTCCTGCCAATCGTAGTTCAAATCAATAATCAGACTCCAAAATGGAGAGAAGTCCCACATGAACTTGTTAAAGAAATAGAGATAGAGCATCCAGAGTTTTCGGAATTTCGCGATTTAAACTTAAAATGGTATGGGGTACCAATTATTTCTGAAATGAAGCTGGAGATTGGCGGCATTGAGTATAGTGCAGCTCCTTTTAACGGCTGGTATATGGGAACTGAAATTGGTGCAAGAAACCTTGCTGATATTGAACGGTACAATGTGCTGCCACAAGTTGCTGAGTTGCTTGAACTTAATACTAAAACAAATGCAACTCTATGGAAGGATCGAGCACTAGTCGAGTTAAATGCAGCTGTTCTTTACTCGTACAAGAAAACTGGTGTCAGCATTGTGGACCATCATACGGCCGCTAAGCAATTTAAACGGTTTGAAGAAATAGAAGCCGATCAGAAAAGAGAGGTAACTGGAGACTGGACTTGGCTTATACCGCCAATTTCCCCGGCTTCTACCCATATCTTTCATTCTTCCTATGATAATAAAATCAAGAAGCCAAATTACTTCTATCAGAAAGCACCATATTAAGAATGCCTACCATTGAAATAGACAGTCGAAAAAAGGCTGGGACATAAGTATTTAACACACTAAGAGAACCGAATGGTTAGAAAGTCATCTTTCTAATCATTCGGTTTTTTTATTTTTAAAAAAATATTTTTATTAACAGGAGTGAAATGGAGCGGAGGACCCTCGACTCCGGAGGGAAATAGAGGAAAAGGTGAGACCCCGCAGGCGCGCCGAGGAGGCTCAGCTTCCTCCCCTCGGAAAGCGAGTGTCCGCAGCGCAATGGAACGGACTTGTTTAAATACCCAAACAAATCAAGATGTTTTATATTTGTGTTTTAGAAAGAATAATTTCGTTTTGTCCCAGCCTTTTTCTTTTTAGCTCTTTTATAAAATATTGCTGTTTTTATAATCACTTTTTTAAGGAGCATTTAGTCATATCTTGCAAAAACAGTCTTCTATTTACTTTTTTACGTTCAATTTTAATGGAAAAGGGAATGATAATTCCTATAAAGTCAGAAATAATAAATTTAGGAAATCGAAGAAATTTTGATTGCATAAAGTGATTGAGTGTTATATGATATTGCCTATGATGTAGAACAAAGGTACAAATTAATGTACCGACAGTACAATAAGAGGTGAAAACAATGGAAGAAAAACACAATTCAAACACACGGCCTCCGTACGGCATTATTGCAGTTTTAATGATTGGTGCATTTATTGCTTTTTTAAATAATACGCTGCTAAATATCGCCTTGCCGTCTATTATGAAGGATTTAGAAATTGGACCAACAACTGTGCAGTGGCTAACGACTGGCTTTATGCTCGTCAATGGAGTATTAATTCCGATGACTGCGTTTTTAATTCAAAAATATTCAGTGCGCAGATTATTCTTAGTTGCCATGACTTTATTTACAATTGGTACTTTAATATGCGGAATCGCCCATGTATTCCCAATTTTGCTTTCAGGAAGAATGCTTCAGGCATCAGGTTCGGCTATCATGATGCCGTTATTAATGAATGTTATGCTGGTTAGCTTTCCAATTGAAAAAAGGGGAGCGGCTATGGGGATTTTCGGTCTGATCTTAATGGCTGCACCTGCAATTGGGCCAACACTATCAGGCTGGATTGTTGAAAATTATGATTGGAGAATGCTTTTCCACTTTGTAACTCCAATCGCAGTGATTGTATTGCTAATTGGTTTCTTCTTATTAAAAGATAAGAAAGAAAAAGTGCATTTACGATTGGATATTGTATCTGTAATTCTATCGAGTGCAGGATTTGGCGGAATTTTATATGGGTTCAGCTCTGCTGGAAGTAAAGGCTGGGACAGTCTGCATGTTATTATTCCACTGGCTGTTGGAGTGGTTTCACTCGTTACATTTATTATCCGTCAGCACAAACAGACTGTTCCAATGCTGAACTTTGGCGTTTTTAAATTCCCGATGTTTGCATTATCTTCTGTTATAACGATGACAATGAATATGGCTATGTTCTCAGGAATGCTATTAATACCTATTTATGTTCAAACCATCCGTGGTATTACGCCATTAGATGCAGGCTTAATGATGCTGCCAGGTGCATTGGTTATGGCGTTTATGTCACCTATAACTGGACGTTTATTCGATAAATTTGGCGGTCGTGTATTAGCGATTATTGGATTAGCAATTACCGTGGTAACAACATATTTCTTCAGTAATTTAACGATGGATATCACATACACGCAGCTTGTCATCATGAACTCTGTTCGTATGTTCGGGATGTCAATGGTAATGATGCCAGTTTCAACTAACGGGCTTAATCAGCTGCCAACGAAGTTTTATCCGCATGGAACTGCGATGAACAATACCTTAAACCAAGTTTCAGGTGCAATTGGGACTGCTTTACTTGTAACAATTATGACTACACAAAGTGAGCACTACGCAAAAGATCTCGCTGCGGATGCTATGCAGCAAAGCGGCGATGCTCAGCCGACAGCTGAAGCAGCAGCTCAATTGCAGCAGCAAATTACGATGCAAGCTACACTAGAAGGCATTAATGATGCATTCCTAGTGGCGACTGGAATTGCGGCAGTGGCTTTCATTTTAGCTTTCTTTATTAAACGTTCTAAACAGGCGGAAGAACCAGCTGAAGAGCAGCAGAAGTTTTCGCCAAAATTAGCTAAAAACTGATAGTAAAACAGGTTAAAAAGTAAGTAATTCAGACTATGTTTAACCCGAACAGTTTAGACGATTTATTGATTATCTGTCTATTTGTTCGGGTTTTTTTATTAGAGCCAGCAGACTTGCCTAAGCAGAAAACCCTCCTACTGTGTGATGAGAGAATACTCAGCCTGATGGAACCATCAGCCGCATCAGAATGCCATTTTGTCGAATGGAAATGATTGGACAATCCAATATCGCTGTTTTATACTAAATATCTCCAGTCCCTTATCCTCTGTATCGTCCAAGCAAGAGTCTGGGCACAATACAAGTATCGATCAAGCGTAGAGAAATTGTTCATCTGTTATTGCAATATTATTGATAAATTTCTGTCTAATTGGAGATACTTGACTTAATAAAAAAACGGAGTATAGTTATATAACTGTGGTCATTGTTTTGACACAGGATAAAATAACCATTTATTGGTTAGGGAAGTTAATCATATATAAAATAGAATGCTAATATGCTATAATAGTGTGCTAGAAGGTAGGTGCAAGAAATGAACAACATGTTGAGTAAAGGTCAAAGTATTTTCAGCAAATATATTGGCTTTTTCTTTTTAGCTGTGTTCTTCCTTTGGATGAAAACATATTTTGTACAATTAACACAATTTGAACTTGGAATAGAAAATACACTGCAAAAGATTTTGTTATTTTTAAACCCGTTAGGATCTTCCATTTTGTTCTTGGGGATTGCATCCTTTTTCAAGGGACGGAAAAAGTATATAACCTTAATGGTGCTGTACTTCTTCATGTCGTTTTTACTTTATGCGAATACTGTTTATTACAGATTCTTCAACGACTTTATTACACTGCCGACTTTAACGCAGACTCAAAACTTTGGGGATGTCAGCAGCAGTGTATTATCATTGCTTAGACCATATGACCTGTTATTCTTTGCAGATTTTGCATTTTTATTATTAATGCTTGTGTTTAAATTTGCAAAGATTGAAATGAAGGATATGAGCCGCCGCAAAGCTGCCGCAGTATTTTCACTGGCACTTGCGATTTCATGTGCTAATCTTGGCTTAGCAGAAACAGACCGTCCGCAGCTATTAACAAGAGGGTTTGACCGTAACTATATTGTTAAGTATTTAGGTATGTACAACTATACAATTTACGATGCAGTACAAAGTACAAAAGCTTCGGCACAGCGTGTTATGGCCGACAGCAACGATACGACAGAAGTTGTAAACTTTACGTCATCTAATTATGCAGAACCAAATCCAGAGTACTTTGGCATTGCTGAAGGAAAAAATGTCATTTACATTCACCTTGAATCTATTCAGACATTTTTAATTGATTATGAACTGCATGGTGAAGAAGTAACACCTTTTTTAAATTCAATGACTGAAGATCATAATACTCTTTATTTTGATAACTTCTTTCATCAGACAGCACAAGGAAAAACAGCTGATGCAGAATTCATCCTTGAGAACTCTTTATACGGACTTCCGCAAGGATCTGCATTTACAACAAAAGGGATGAACACTTATCAATCTGCTCCGGGTATCTTAGGTCAGAAAGGATACACATCTGCTGTATTCCACGGTAATTCTGGCACATTCTGGAACCGTAATGAGATTTATAAATCTTTTGGATATAATCACTTTTTTGACAGCAGCTACTATGAACTGAATGAAGAAGATATGGCTGATTATGGACTTATGGACAAGCCGTTTTTTGAGCAGTCTGAACAGCTGCTTGAATCATTGCCACAGCCTTTCTATACAAAATTTATTACTGTTTCACACCATTATCCATATCCATTAGCTGAGGATAAAGCAACCATTGCTCCTCACACCACTGGAGATAAGTCAGTGGATAATTACTTCCGTACAGCTCGTTATGCGGATGAGGCTTTAGAAGAGTTTTTCAATTATCTTAAAGAATCAGGGCTGTATGAGAACTCTGTGATCGTTATGTATGGCGACCACTATGGAATTTCAAGCAACCATACAAAGGCAATGGAAGAAGTGTTAGGTCATGAAGTTGGCGCATTTGAACAAACTGGCCTGCAGCGTGTGCCATTATTCATTCGCGTTCCTGGAATGGAAGGCGGAATAAATCACGAGTATGGCGGTCAGATTGACTTGATGCCTACTCTGATGCATTTACTTGGTGTCGATACAAAAGATTATCTGCAATTTGGAACAGACTTATTGTCAGAGGGACATGACGATGTCATACCATTCAGAAATGGTGATTTTGTCAGCTCAACCATTTCGTCGATTTCAGGCAAATACTATGATTCCAAAACCGGTGAATTGATTGAAGATGAAGCTCGCCTAGATGAAGCTGAAGAAATGCAGGCAGTTGTTGAGAATAAGCTTGCGTTATCTGACAAGGTCGTAAACGGAGACCTCCTTCGTTTTTATGAACCAGAAGGCTTCGAGGCAATTGACCGTTCTCAATATAACTATACTGTTCCTGAGGATGACTCCGAGCCTTCTAATGACAATGAAGAGCAGACAGATGAAACATCCACAGATCAAGAACAATCAAGTACTGAAGAAGATACAGAATAAGCAAAAGGCTGCCATTCATAATGGGCAGCCTTTTCCATATGATAAAGATAGGTGAAGACTAAATATGTTAATGGAAGAGCAGTATGAAGCAAAACTAAATATTTCTACATCAGAACAGCAGCTTAGTGTTATTTCTTCATTTCATTATCACTGCTATGAGCCTACGCCTTATCGTGCCCTAGATGAATTGTTTAAGCATTATCAGCTTTCTCCTTCTGATCATTTAGTTGATTATGGCTGCGGCAAGGGCAGATTGAACTTTTATACTCATTACCATTTTAAAAATGCAGCGACAGGAATTGAAATGAATAAACAGTTTTATCAGCAGGCACTTTTGAATGTCAAAAGCTACAAAAAGAAAGCTAAATCGGCTGGTAACATACACTTTGAATGTACATTAGCAGAAGATTACATAATTCTTCCATCCCAAAATCGGTTTTACTTTTTTAATCCTTTTACTGTGCAAATATTTATAAAGGTCATCAATAATATCTTACTTTCAGCAGAAGAAAGCTGGAGAGATATCGAATTGATTTTTTATTATATCGACAGTGATTATGTGGATTTTTTAGAAAAACATCCATGTTTTGAGTTAAAGCAGGAAATAGATTTATCTGCCTTATTTAAGAAAAATCAATATGAACGTTTCCTTGTTTATAAACTGGTACTTTAACTTTTTTAGAAGAAAAATCTTTATAAACTCTTACATATCTTTCCTTTTAAGCCCATACATATAAATGAATCTAAATTTTACATGTATACAGGGGGAAACATGAAGCAAAAATGGAGTTTTTATAGCTTGTTTGCAGTTCTCGGATTAATCATTCTCAGTGGGTGTTCAGGACAGGAACCCAGGGAAGAGGAATTAAAAAAGGAAATTGTTCAGCTTGAGGAAAAAATTGAAGAATTAGAACGTGCGGCACAGCCAAAATCAGAACAAAAGGAGGAGTTAGAAACGGAGGCTGAAAAAACTCTTCATATTTCAATCATTGATCCAAAAACAGAAAAAGAAATTAGAGTAATAGATCCCGAAGAATTAGGCTATAGTGAAAATCAGGAATCCTATGTAAATGAATTAAAAAAGTGGGCGAAAGACCTGGCTCGAGGCACTGATGAAAAGAGTGGTTATGATCAGCGCATGGTTCCTGATAAAATGGGTGCTGATGGGCAAATCATTAAAGGAACACCAAGAGTTATTCTTGAAGAAGAAGAACTTGTCGATCGGATTTTGGCTGCCTCAGAAAAAGGCGGTGAGGTAGAGCTTCCTTTATATACGACAGCAAGCGGCTATGCTGAGGAAGACGCCAGCAAATTAAATGAGGTTGTCATTGCTTCCTATACAACCCATTTTAATTCTAATGTGGCAGGAAGAACAAAAAATATTAAACTCTCAACAGATGCAATTCACCAGGTTATTGTTGGTAAGGATGATATTTTTTCATTTAATACAACAGTAGGGCCAAGTGACGAAGCACATGGTTATCAGCCAGCAGAAGAAGCTGTAAATGGCAAACTTGTTATGGGTATTGGAGGAGGAATCTGCCAAACTTCTTCAACCTTATTTAACGCAGTAGATCAATTGGCAGTTGAATATGTTGAAAAACATAATCATTCTGTTACGGTTGGATATGTGCCTGTTGGCAGAGATGCAACGGTTTCTTATGGCGGTCTTGATTTCCGCTTTCAAAATACAGCAGGTGCCCCTTTTCTAATTCATACTGTCATGGAGAATGGGCAATTAACAGTAGAAATCCGTACAGCAAAACAATATGAAAGCATCCTGAAAAAACAAGTGTAAGTCCAATGTAAAAAAATAAAGAAATGATGATTCTACCTAGGGATGTTTGTCCAAGCCAGTAAAAGGATCAAGCATACAATAACATTGTAAGATCTCCTCCCTAATAGATCTTTGGTCTGCATAGTGGCCGCTAAACTCCAAGAGTTTGGCGGCATTTTTTTACATTAAAATAAATAAAAAGATCCACTAACGCCAAATGCTGAGATAAATGATTCAGCAATTTTTTTTAGCATTAACCCTGTCAGGTTGTTCCTCGTTAACTATTTCTTTTTCAAGACAATCATTTTAGCCATTCTATGAAATAGGTTAAAAGTAGCTGACGTTTAGCCCTATTCTATGGTAACTTATAAGTATAATATCCTATATACACCTACTATTCGACACGAGAGGAAGAGGGTAATGAAAAAAGGCAAGAAAATGAAAATGACTGTAGCGAAGAAGCTGCTGTTTGGATTTTTCATCGTATTTCTTCTATTTGGTATTGTAGCAGGATTATCCAATTATGAGCTTGAACATGTAAATAAACAGTACGAAGAAATTATTGATAATCGAGTGCCGGTTGCACTGACTGTAAAAGATTTAAAAATAGACTTATATAATCAGGCGAATGGTATTAATGGCTATTTGCTCACAGGGGATTCTTCTTACCTGGAAGACTTTGAAAGTGCCCGCAAGAGACTGATTCATTACATAGACGTTTTAAAAAAGAGTGCTTACCATCAGGAATCTCAGCAGCTGGTTGAAGAGATCGATGCACTGCATACACAATTTTATGAGATTGCTGAAGAGCAAATTACTTTAAAAATTCAGCAAAATGAAGCTGCATATATGGAATTGGCAGAAACTTCTGCAAAGGAAGCTGGAGAAGAATTTATCACTACAGCAGACAGCTTGGTAAAAGTTGAAGAGAATCTGCTTTCTGAACAGACGGAGGAAACTGCTGCAGCGGTCAGTACAATACAGATGATTGTGCTTTTAAGCAGTATTGGTGCAATTATTCTTGGCATTATTGTTGCTTATTTCATTGGCGCATCCATATCTAAGCCGATAAAACTCGCCGCAAAAACGATTGATTTAGTTGCTAAGGGAGACTTAAGTCAAGGGAAATTAAAGGTTAAAAACCGCGATGAGATTGGAAGCTTTATAACATCTTTAAATAAGATGGTGCATGAACTAAGATTGCTAGTTGGACAAGTTAGGGATACTTCCAGTCAAGTGGCTGCCAGCGGTGAAGAAATGGCAGCAAGCTCAGAACAAAGCACGCTTGCTTCAGAGCAGGTTGCACACATTTCTCAGTCAAATGTAGCAGAAACAGAACTTCAGCTGAATCAATTTCAAGAAATATCCCTATCCGTTGACGAAATGTCTTCTGGTATTAAAGAAATTTCGCAAAGCAGTGAAAAAATGTTAACTGCAACAGAAAAAGCTACTGAATTGACGGATAAAGGTACAGACGCTGTAAAAAATGTGGTGCAGCAAATGAAGGACATCAACACATCTGTAGGGAATGCCACTCAATATATTACGGCCCTAAAAACTCGCTCTGAAGAAATCAGCAATTTCGTTGGAATGATTACGTCAATTGCCGATCAAACGAACTTATTAGCGTTAAATGCAGCGATTGAGGCAGCAAGAGCTGGTGAACATGGCAAAGGTTTTGCTGTTGTTGCAGATGAAGTAAGAAAGCTGGCTGAAGAATCAAAGAAATCTGCAGATCAGATTCAGCAGATGGTAGATCTCATCCAAGGAGAAACAGAGCAGGCTGTTATTGCAATGGAAGAAGGAAATGCCCAAGTACATGAAGGACTGACAGATACAGAGAATGCGAATGCAGCCTTTTTGGAAATTTTCACGTCAATTGGAGATGTCATTGAAAGAGTGGCAGAAGTTAATATATCAATTGAAACGTTATCGGTAATAAGTGATAAGATTAACGAGCAAATCATTACAATTAAGAATATATCTGAACGCAATGTTTCTTCTGCTCAAGAAACATCCGCAGCAACAGAAGAACAGCTGGCAACAATGGAAGAAGTTGCTACCTCAGCAGAGTCCTTAGCTAAATTGTCTGAAGATCTGCAGACAGTTGTTTCACGTTTTAAAATATAAACACGCTTGTTTGAACAGTAATATAGAAGCTGGAAAAAGCATCTCTGGAGGGGTGCTTTTTTCATTTCTGTAATTTTTTCTCTTATATTTTACAGTGGTTAAGGTGAAAATTCATCCTTTCAGACAATCCATCCTCTTATATATCCTTCTAGTTCTCAACTATAGTTTCGCTATCCTTATCAGATCCACAGTAAATTTATTCTTTTCAATATGTAGCCAATATGCCAGCAGCAGCTGGCATGATCAATTGGCAGAAAGCTGATTTTGTTGCTGAATTACTTCTTTTGTTTTCTTATCAAGCCTCCTTCCAAAGTCTGTTTCAACATTTGATGCCCAAAAACAGCTATACCAGCAGCTATAATCCCATTTACCACTGACTCGTACGTAAAACCATGAGCTAGACTTCCAATCGTGATTGAACATAGAAATAAAATCCAAACAATCGTCCAATCCGGGATAATAGGGGTATTTTTTAAAGCGGCTCCAATAACCCAAAGAGCCGGTATTAGTATGACGTATTTCTGGTTCAGGAATGTTAATAAGTCCATAAAACCACCTCCTTTGTCCGGCTTCTATATATCTTATGAAAATGTGATAGAATGGCTTGTTTCATTAACCTGAGGAAATAAATTAAAAAACTTTTACCTAATACCTGTCCTTTCTACTGCTTTTTATTTATATAGAAAGTGAAAGGAGGTGATCACAATGGCACAAGCACTTATGGTTGATACAAAGTTAAAGCTTGCGTTTGAAACAGGTTTGAATGAAAAAGGAGAACCGATCCTTAAATCGAAAACTTTTTCTAACATCAAAAAAGAAGCTACAGCAGATGGTTTACTATCCGCAGCACAAGCCGTGGGCACTCTTACCGACACACCAATCGTTTCAATAACAAGAAACGACAGCTACACAATCGTAGAATAATGGTTACATTTAAACGAAAGAAGGGAGGGAAAAAGGCATGGAAAAAACATTGGAGCTTACCTTTCTTACAAATTTAGACAAGCAGGCAAGAATTTCAATTGATCAGCCGAAAGAACCAATTGATCCAGATGCAGTAAAAGCAGCGATGGAGCAAATGATCTCATCAGATGTATTTCAAGGCAGCAATGGCAGCTATGCGGCTGTAAAAGAAGCCAGATTAGTAGAACGCACTGTAACATCCTATGAATTTGTTTAATTGCAGAAGAGGCCGGCAGGAAGTCTGCTGGCCTTGTTGTAATATAAACTCCATTTTTTAGGGTGAAAATGCAGATGTAAAAAGAAGCTGGCTTCATCAATTCTTCTCTATTGTGAAATGACCGATAGCAATTTTTTATAAATAGGAAGGGAGGGTAATAAGATGGATGAGATTTCTCAAATTATAAGTGATGTTGGTTTTCCGATTGTAGTAACCTTATTCTTACTAAATCGGATCGAAGCAAAGCTTGATGTTGTCGTCAACTCAATCCAGAGTTTGCCTGAGAAAATGAAACAATAGAGGGAAATAGAGGAAACGGAAATTGTTGACATTTTTAAAGTATAATGCTAAGTTAAAAATAGCCGTTCTGCATCGTGTTATACTTTTTTAGCAACTTTTCCGTCTCTTTAAACAAGATTGGGAACTGTAGTGTAGGTAAAGCATAATCGTTGTAAATGGTGATTAAAGATGGCTAATGGTTTAGTCAATAGGAGGATTTTTCTTATGAAAAACGGTAAAGTTAAATGGTTTAATGCTGAAAAAGGATTCGGCTTCATCGAAGGCGAAGACGGAAACGATGTATTCGTACACTACTCTGCTATTCAAACTGAAGGCTTCAAGTCTTTAGATGAAGGTCAAGAAGTATCTTTCGAAGTTGTTGAAGGTGCTCGCGGACCTCAAGCTGCAAACGTTAACAAACTATAATCGCAAACTAACCAAGCAGCCCTGGCATTTGCCTCGGCTGCTTTTATATTTTAACCAATCCTCTTAAAAACTTTCCTCAATACCGAATATTTTCCATTAATGAGCCGAAAAATAAAATATCCAATTTTAATTCTTTACTAGTCAAATCATACTTCTAACGAGTTCTTGCTTTTATTATAGCCTTCTTACCTAACATTAAGACTTCTTCTTACCATTTACGGGAATACCCTCAGTCTAATAATCAAAATGTCCATTTTTATGAAAGGTGATAATGTATGAACTTTGCTTTAGCAGCTATTATAATGGTATTTGCTGGTGTACTCATATTAAGGCTTGCCGGCAGAAAGTCAATTTCGCAAATGTCTCTCGCAGAAACTGTCGTTATGATTTCAATTGGTTCTCTAATAGTTAAACCTATTGTTGAACAAAGTGTGTGGAAAACAGTTGTAGCAGCAGGAATCTTTGTGGCTGCTCTTATTTTTATGGAGTACATGCAGCTGCAATTTAATGTGATCGAGAAGCTCATTACAGGAAAATCGAAAGTCATTATACAAGATGGCATCATTGATGTGCAGCAGATGAGGAAACTGCGCATTACTGTTGATGAACTGGAGATGCGCATTCGAATAGCGGGTATAAGTAAGATAGAGAATATAAAAACAGCAACTCTGGAACCTAATGGACAAATTGGCTATGAGTTAACTGATGAAGCAAAGCCTCTTACTGTTGGCGAATTCAAAAGGTTAATGGGGCTTACAGCTCAGAACCCTATTGCAGATCAGACACCTCCAGGGGACTTGTTTGCAGAGTTAGTAAATGGTGAACATAAAAAACCTCATCCTACGAAATTAAAATAATTAAAATAGAACAAATATTCCTATGCCCATTTTTGATTTGTTATAATAGATTTTAATAATAGGGAATGGGGAGGAAAGGCAATGAGGTTTATACATACTGCTGATTGGCATTTAGGGAAGCTTGTGCACGGTGTATATATGACAGAGGATCAGCGCTACTTTTTAGAGAGATTTATTGAAGTTGTCGAAGAAGAAAAGCCGGATGCAGTTGTCATAGCCGGTGATTTATACGATCGCTCTGTTCCACCAACTGAAGCGGTTGAATTGTTGAATGAAGTATTATTTAAGATTAATGTAGAGCTAAACACTCCGATTGTTGCTATAGGAGGCAACCATGATAGTGCTGAACGCCTTTCCTTTGGAAGCTCTTGGTATAAGAAAAGCCAATTTTACCTGGAAGGGAAGCTGAAATCAGACTTACAGCCGGTCTCTATCAACGGTGTGAATTTTTATTTAGTTCCATTTGCAGAACCTGGTATGGTGCGACACTTATTTGATGATTCAAGTATTCACTCTCATAATGATGCAATGAAACGAGTGGTAGGAGAGATTGAAAAAAACATCAATCATGCTGAACCGAATGTATTGATTGGACATGCCTTTGTGTTAGGCGGAAAAACGAGCGATTCGGAGCGGACATTATCTGTTGGCGGCTCAGGCTGTGTGCATGCTGATGTATTTTCACCTTTCAGCTATACGGCTTTAGGGCATTTGCATAGCCCAGACGCAATCAAGCATGATACAGTCCGCTATTCTGGGTCTCTCTTAAAATATTCTTTTTCTGAAGCAAAGCAAAATAAATCTATATCCATTATTGAGATGAAAGAAAATGGAGAGTTCGAGCTTCGCACACGTTCGATTCAGCCTAAGAAAGATATGAGAGAAATAGAAGGACACCTAGAAGAATTACTAGATCCTTCTTTCTATGAAAAAGAAAATGTAGAAGATTATTTTAAAATTAATCTATTAGATGAAGGAGCTTTAATTGACCCCATTAACAAGCTCCGAAAGGTTTTCCCAAATGTTCTTCATTTAGAGCGAAAAATATCAATAACTGATATGAAAAAGAAATCAACTTTTACTTCTATCAAGGACGGGAAAAAATCTGAGCTCGATTTATTTCAGCAATTTTATGAGGAAATGACAACGTCTCCTTTTACTGAAGAAAGAAAAGAAGCGATTGCACATGTCATTGAAAAAGTACGGAAGGAGGAAGCATTGAAATGAGACCGCTAAAATTGACAATGCAAGCCTTTGGGCCGTACGCAGGAAAAGAAGAGATCGACTTTACACAACTCGGAATGAGAACAATGTTTGTAATATCTGGTAAAACAGGTGCTGGCAAAACAACCATTTTTGATGGAATCAGCTTTGCGATATATGGTAAAGCGAGCGGCGAAGATCGAAATGGCAGTGATCTGCGGAGCCAATTTGCACATAACAGTATAGCAACAGAAGTATCACTTGAATTTTCACTAAGAAATAAAACGTATTTTATCTCGAGATCTCCACAGCAAATTAAGAAAAAAGAACGGGGCGATGGAACGACTACGGTTGGAGCCAAAGCTGAGCTATATATATATGACAAGGACGGAAAATTGCAGCTCCTCGCGTCTAATGTAAGAGATGTAGATGAAAAAATAAAAGAAATCATGATCATTGACAGCAATCAATTTCGGCAAATTTTAATGATTCCACAGGGAGAGTTCCGTAAACTGCTTACGTCTGACAGCAAGGACAAAGAATTGATTCTGCAGCGCCTCTTTCATACAGAACTTTATAAAAGAATGGAAGAAGTATTAAAAGAAGAAGCGTCACAATTAAAAAAGGCAGTGGAAAAAAGTCTTGATGATAGATCACATGCAATTCAGCAAATACATGCATCTTTTTCTGATGAACTGAAGAACTATCTCGATGCAGAAAGCACAAATGATGTTGTAATCCTTCCGCTTCTAGAGGAAGAATTATCATTCATGAAAGCAGCTCTTCAGCAGCTCATCAAAGCAGGCAAAACAGAGCATGAGAAACGAAACAAACTACAGCAAAAGATCTATGAAGCAGAAAATATCGTCAAGCAGCTGGAAATAAAAGAAAGCCTGCAGCAGCGTAAGATCGAATTGGATGGTTTAAAAACATCTGTTGAAGAAAAGGACGCCGAGATTGCGCTTGCGCATAAAGCAGCCATTCTGGAGCAGCAGGAAGAAATATGTCATATGCTGAAGCGTGATTTGGATGTGGCCGAGCAGGAGCACAAACAAGCCGAAACCCGTTTTACAGATTTATCCCAATTGCTTCAAAAACATGAGGCATTATCGACAGCGGAACAGCTTAAGGAAGAGGAAAGAAAAATTGCTCAGGAAAACGTCAATCGTTTAAAGAATATTCAAGAGGATATCTATTCTTTTGCAGCTGTAGAAGCTGAAGCAAGGGAAGCAAATAAAAATCTCCAGCAGTTAAAAGAGAAGCGTTCTGAGCTTGAGGAACGTCAAAAACAAATAGAAGCCAGACTTGAAGAATTAACTGCAGAAAAAGGTAAATTGGAACAAAATCAGCTTCAGTTTATACAAAATGAGCATATCATCGAAAGGCTTAACAATGAGCTGCAAAAGCTGCAGCAGCTTAAAAATCAATCTGATCGCTATCATGAAGCAGATAGGATCCACGATGAAAAAGAAGAATTTTATACTCAAACAAAACGACAGTTAGATGATGCAAAAGCAACTCAAGAAGCATTAGAAAACAAGTGGCTTAAAGGCCAGGCTGCTGTGCTGGCCGGGAAACTGGCTAATGGAGAGGCTTGTCCTGTTTGTGGTTCAAATCATCATCCGCTGCCTGCACATGCAAGCGGCGAGGTTCCAACAGATGAAGATTTAAATGCAGCCAAGGAAATACTGGTCAAAGCGGAACAGCAAAAAGGGCAGGCTGAGTCTGCATTTTATCAGGCACAATCGGCTAAGCAAGCGATCTTTGATACGTTAAATGATTTAGAAGAGGACATACGTAAGTATTCTCCTGACTATCAGATGGAGCAGCTGCCATCTCTTTTTCAAACAACTAAAGATAAGCTACAGAAATTAACACTTACACAAAAAGAATACAGCAACGAAAAAGAAAGACTTTCTTTATGTGAAAAACAGCTGAAAAGTGGTGAAGAAACGAAGAAAAACCTTCAAAAGGAACTTCAATCCACCGGAGAAAGAGTCAATGAAGCAACTATTTTGTATACTGAAAAACAAACAGAGCTGACTCGTATGACAGGAAAAATACCAGCTGAGCTGCGATCTGTACACCTTTATCAAAAGCAATTGCAGCAAGCCGAGAATGAACTGCAGCAAATGCTCAAACAGCTTGAAGCAGCACAAAAGTTATATCAGGAGACACAATCAAAGCACGCTGCGGAAAATGCCAGATTAGAGCTGCTGGAGAAAAACGCTGGTCAAATCTATGAAAAGCTAAAAATTGAGCGCAATTTATTTGTAGAAAAAATGCAAAAACAAGGCTTTAAAGTATATGGAGAATATAAACAGGCAAAGCGTACGGAACAGCAGCTTCAGAATCTTGACAGCTTCATCCGCAATTATAGAGAAGAGCTGCGTTCTGTAACAGACAGAATATCTGAGCTTTCAGAGCTCCTTCACAATGTTGAAGCACCTGATCTAGAGGCAATGAGAAATCAGCTGAAGGAATTGGACGAGCAAATCTCCATTCTGCAGGAGCAATATACCGCATTAACGATCAAAAAGAGAGATAACACAGCAACAAAACAAAAGATCGATGAGATTAATGCTTCCATGAAGGAATTGGAAGAGCGCTATCAGCTTATTGGCCACTTGGCTGACATTTCAAAAGGTCAAAATACGTACAGAATCACATTCGAACGTTTTGTTCTTGCGGCCTTTTTAGATGATATTTTACGGGAAGCCAACAGCCGTCTCACAAAAATGACGAGCGGACGGTATGAATTGCTGCGCAAAACAGACCGCTCAAAAGGAAATGTTCAAAGCGGACTTGAACTGCTTATTTATGATCAATATACTGGACAGGAAAGACATGTGAAAACATTGTCAGGCGGAGAAAGCTTTAAAGCATCTCTTGCGTTGGCACTTGGCCTGGCTGATGTTGTTCAAAACTATGCAGGCGGGGTTTCGCTTGAAACCATGTTTATTGATGAAGGCTTCGGCACTCTCGATCCTGAATCATTAGATCAGGCGATCGAATCTTTAATTGATATTCAAAGCAGCGGCCGTCTAGTAGGCGTGATTTCCCATGTGCCGGAGCTGAAAGAAAGAATTGATGCAAGATTAGAAGTAACTGCAACCCAAACAGGCAGCAAAACGCAATTTTTATTGATGAATCATTAAGCTTCTAATCTAAAGGAGAGACGCTGAAATGGCTTCTGCATTAAAAGACATCTACAATGTATCATTTATTAATAAACTTATCTCTTCTATTAAGAATGAATATCCTCCCTTTAACGGCGAGGTATTTACTTCTGCTGTTTTTGATGAACAATGGGAGCAAAGAACATTAAAGGAACGGATGCGTCATATTACACTAAAACTGAATGAAGGTTTGCCTGGAGATTACGAAGAAAGCTTGCATCTTCTAATGAAAGCTGCACCCCATTTTAAAAATGAAGATTTGGCAGCCATCATTTTTCCAGACTATGTTGAAGTATTTGGCTTGGAACACTGGGAGTTATCTATTGCTGCCTTGGAACATTTCACTATGTATTCGACATCTGAATTTGCCGTGCGGCCGTTTATCCTAAAGGATCTAGACAAGATGGCAGAACAAATGGTGAAATGGGCAGTCTCACCCCATGCCAATGTAAGGCGTCTGGCAAGTGAGGGAATTCGTCCCCGGCTCCCTTGGGGTATGGCCCTTCAGCCACTAAAAAAAGATCCCTCTCCTATTATTCCGATTCTGGAGCTTTTGAAGAAAGATGAGTCTTTATATGTTCGTAAGAGTGTAGCCAATAATTTAAATGATATCTCAAAGGATCATCCAGAACTTGTCCTCCAATTAGCACAAAGATGGATTGGTTCACATCCTTATACAGATTGGATTATCAAACATGCATGCCGAACACTTTTGAAAAAGGGCGACCCTGCTGCCCTTGCTTTATTCGGATATTTAGGAGCGAATGATTTAAACATACAAAATCTCACTATTGAAAATGACTCGATTCATATTGGCGGAGATCTTCATTTTTCGTTTGCCGTTGCTTCAGAACGAATCGAACCGACTCCAATCCGTCTTGAATACCGGATTGAGTATGCAAAAGCACATGACAAACAGTCGGCTAAAATTTTTAAAATAACCGAAAATATCATCTCTAAGGATAGACCGCTTTTTTACAAAAAGAAACAAACCTTTAGAGATATGACGACTAGAAAACACTATCCTGGTGATCACACGATAGCTATTCTTATAAATGGGGAAGAAAAAGCTAGGCTTTCATTTATTGTTAGGTGAGGGGACTGGGATACCGTTAAATGGTGATGTCTGGCGTATTACTGAGAGAAACAGGACATACGATTCTAAAAACTGGTAAATAGAGTGGTGTTATTGAGGAAAACAGGACACCTTAATCAAATAGCTGGTAATAGTAGTCGTGTTATTTAGTGAAACAAGATAAGAAAATCCATAAACTGGTAAATAGAGTCGTGTAATTGAGAGAAACAGGACACAAAAATCCAGAAAACGGTAAATGCAGTCGTGTTATTGAGTGAAACAAGACACAAAACTCCATAAACTGGTAAATAGAGTCGCGTTATTGAATGAAACAAGACACAAAACTCCATAAACTGGTAAATAGAGTCGCGTTATTGAGAGAAACAGGACACGAAACTCCAAAAACTGGTAAATAGAGTCGCTTTATTGAGTGAAACAAGACATAAAACTCCAAAAACTGGTAAATAGAGTCGTGTTATTGAGTGAAACAAGACACAAAACTCCAAAAACTGGTAAATAGAGTCGCGTTATTGAGTGAAACAGGACACAAAACTCCAAAAACTGGTAAATAGAGTCGCTTTATTAAGTGAAACAAGACATAAAACTCCAAAAACTGGTAAATAGAGTCGCGTTATTGAGAGAAACAGGACACAAAACCCATAAATTAGTAAAAAAGAGTCGTGTTATTGAGTGAAATAGGATACAAAACCTAGTAACTGGTAAAAGGTCCTGAGAAAAAGTGAAACGCGACACCACCAAAATCCGTATGCTTTTAACTAAATTGTGTTACTCATAGAAATGCGATCCAAACCGCTCATATCACGTTTGAAAGTCCGCTGCCAGCGGACTTTTTTGTACTCCTTTAAGATATAGCAGCATACTAGTACATATGATGCTAAGCTAAAGTAACAACTGCACGATCACATTAAAAGTTTGCTGTATAAAAATGTATTTTACCTCCGATGAAATATGGAACTTTCTATTTATATCTTCGTATAGAAAGAGAGACAGAAAAAGGAGGAGTAAGATTGGAAGTGCAAACAAAAGGAGCTGCTGAAATAAACATACATACTAAGAAAAACATAACAATAAAAAAGGCTCTTCAAATATACGGCATTTTTGCTGTAATCGGCATGTTTTTAACGATCATGACCATACCTGTTTCCTTAAATGAAAAAATGCAATTTTTCATAAACCAAGATTTACAATTATCTTCGTCTGAATTGAAGAGTTTTTCTATTTTTATTGTTGGAAGTGCGATTGTTTTCTTTGGAATCATTCAAATGGTTTACAAAGACAGATCTTAAAACTGTATGTTGAGATGAATGAAAGGACAGAGTGAATTGGAGGAAACAGTGAAAATCAGATCTATAACAATGAATGATTACAAATATGTGCTCAATTGGAGTACAGATGAAGTTTTTTGTCATGCAAATGGCTGGCAGATTGATCGAAAGCCAGAAGAATTATATGACTGGTGGCTCAATCAAGTGTACACTTTCTCTATTGAATTTGTCAGATTAGGGGTTGAGCACGAGGGAAGATTCATTGGATATGGGGACTTGGCAGATATAAAGAACCATACTGCCGAATTTGGAATCGCGATTGGTGACAGAACCCTTTGGGGTCAAGGACTTGGCACAAAAGCTGCGGCAGAATTAATGGAATATGGTACAAAGAATTTTGGGATAACTACATACAATGCTGAAACGCATGAAAATAACCTGCGATCACGTAAAATGCTTGAAAGATTGGGGTTTCAAGAAATAAACAGAAACGGAAAAGAAGAATACTTAGGAGAATATGTAGAATTAATACAATACAGACTGAGGAGCAATGGTTTATAACTGATATAGCTTGTATTCAACTGTGTATGTTGGTCTCGGTATATAATGAATATAAATTGACAATTGTAATATTTATAATAAACTAAAATAGTAACATCCGCTCTTTCCTTTATTACTATCCTCTGTAGGTTTTACTATCTCCATCTGCACCGGAAATTTCAACCTTTCTTCCAATGTTCTATCAAATTAATGCAGGTTAAAAGATAGCTATGCTGGAAACCAAAACACTCTTCTAAAAATTTTCTTGGGTATGATTTAGGTTCTAATAAAGAAGAACCTTCAAAGAAACTATTACTGAAAAGGAGGAATTCAATGGGATATGAAGAAGAATATCAGGCGTTTATAAATGCTCACATGCAGGCAAGAACAGGGGAACGGCTGCGGCGCTTGGAAGAAGGCCATGGTCAGGCTGAAATACTATTTTTGAAGCAAGTGTGGTGGCCGATATTTTATCAGTTCAAGTACCTTCATCCAGAATATGAAGTTGATGATTTCAAGGACGGCAAAAGGTATTTGGATTTTGCTTATATTCGCCCAGGAATTCGGATATGTTTTGAGATTGACGGGTATGGACCTCATTTAAAAAACATAAGCAGATGGCAATTTACCGACAACCTTGATCGTCAAAATCAGTTAGTGATTGATGGATGGACCGTGATTCGCTTTTCTTATGACCAAATAAAAGAGAAGCCACGCCGCTGTCAACAGATTGTTCAGCAAATGATCGGTCAATGGCTGGGTGATGAACTGGATGAAACATCCTTGTCCTTCGCTGAAAAGGAAGTAATCCGGCTAGCGGTTCGAAAAGGAGAAGCCATTTCCCCTAAGGAAGTTTTACATTATTTGAAGTTAAGTGATAAAACTGTCAAAAAAGTACTTTCTAACCTAGTCGATAAAAAACTTCTGATTCCCGCATCAGGTCAAAAAAGGGTCCGCACTTATCGACTGGGAGATAGGATAAAGGCTCCAATCTGATGTACTATGGAGTGAAGGCGTCAATCTTGACCTTATTATGAATTGAGTTATCCATCCAGATAAAATAGACGGAAGAATTCCGTTTAAATCGTAAAATTACAGAAAAAGTGCTGTAATAGACGGAAGAATTCCGACTAACTGCCCAAAAAACATAAAAATAGGCTATTTTTCTTGAAATAGTCGGAAAACCTCCACTTATTTTCCCAAAAAATAGCTTGATTCAGTAAATAACAAGAAAATCTCCGCTTATTTCAGTAGGCTAACAAGTATCATGTTCATTTCTAACCTAGTTGATAAAAAATGTACTGATTCCGCCCTCATCGACTGGCAGACAAGGGGACCCCTTCATCCAGATAAAATAGACGGAAGAATTCCGCTTAAATTGTAAGATTACAGAAAAAGTGCTGTAATAGACGGAAAAATTCCGACTAACTGCCCGAAAAACGTAAAAATAGGCTATTTTTCTTGAAATAGTGGGAAAACCTCCGCTTATTTTCCCCGAAAATAACTCGATTCAGCAAATAACAGTAATATCTCCGCTTATTTCAGTAAGGTCAACAAGGATCCCTTCTTAAGATTACCTCTAAAACCATACACTCACAAAAAAATCGACTGCTGACCCTTCAACCAGGGCATATTAAAAAGAAAAACAGGAGCGATCTTAATGCCAAAAAAAGCTGAGAAACCTGATGAAACAGAGGCTGAAACAATTCAAACGAATGAACACCAACACAACAGCGATCAAGATGAAATCGAGCAACTCAATCGAATGCTCGGTGAAGTATTAACATACTTGTCAGATGACGAGGTTGAGGAAATTGATATCGAATATTTACTCAAAAATACTGAAGGACTCCGTGAATGGTGGGATGGATTTCGTGAACGAAACCGCAAATCCATTGAAAAAGAAATCATGAAATCACTGGGATCGCTGCCGATCAAGGAATTAGAAAGCATTCGTGAGCAAATTAAAGCGAAAATATAAGGCTGAGTGAAAGGCTGCTGTTTCATGATTATGAGGATCTAGAAGCACAAAATATCCAACTTCCAATTATACTCTCTTTCCTGTAATCCTTTCGATTTATGCTTATTTTTGGTTATTGAAAACAAGTGAATAACTACTCGAAAAGATTTCATAATAACAAGGTAACACTGAGACTACAAAGGGAGGTAATGACATGGAAAACCAACAACAGGGACAAATGCATCAAAATATGCACACAGGTACTGTACCACCGCAAATGAATCATGGTGGTCATGAGGTTTTTGACTTGAATGAAGTCCTTTCTGCGGGCGTTGGAACAATCAATCAGTATGTGTTATTGAAGGAGCATGTGCAAGATCCAGAGTTGCGCGATATGATGAATCGCCAGCATGCTTTTCTTGTGCAGGAGTATAACACAACCGTTGAATGCTTCAAGACTGGACAAAATCCTCAAGTTCCGACACAAACATACAATATGACACAAAACAATGACTTTATTTACGGCTTAACACCAACACAGCCGAAGAAGCCATTCCAATCCGCGTCTGAAATCAACGATGAGTATATTTCAGGATGCCTGCTTTCTGCTCACAAATCAGGTGCGTCACTAAAAACAATGTCTGCACTTGAAGTAACAAACCCAGTTGTACGCCGAGTGCTCGCTGACTCTGTGCCAAACTGCATCGAAATGGCTTATGAGTTATCGATTTATCAAAACAAACACCATTACTACCAAGTGCCACAACTGGCAGCACAGGATATGCAGGCTTTAACAAATGCATACGCGCCAGCTTCAACACCAGGGCAAATGCAAATGCCTATGAACAATCAAATGAAGCATTAATCAACTTGCCCCTGCCCTGTGCAGGGGTATTCAATTTTTAAGTAATTAAACTTTGCTTATCACTTCATTGATCCTTTATGCTAGAGGTTGAGGTGAATAAAATGGTTACGATTATGATTGTTGAAGACGACAAAACGATTGCTGCAGGACTTGAATATACATTACAACAAGATGGTTTTGAATCCATTCTTTGTTATAATTCTGCTTCAGCACTGGATATTTTATCAAAGGAGATAGATCGTATTGATCTCTGCTTGTTTGATGTGGGACTTCCAGACGGGAGCGGCTATGATTTATGCTCATACGTTAAAGAGCGCAAGGATCTCCCGGTCATTTTTTTAACAGCTTTCGACGATGAAGTGAATGTAGTGATGGGCCTTGATATGGGTGGAGATGATTATATTACAAAGCCTTTTCGGATTCGGGAACTGCTGTCGAGAATTAAATCTGTGCTGCGCAGATACTCGAAACAGCCACTGAACAAAAATAATATCGAAATTCACCATATAGTCATTAACACGCTGGAAGGTAAAGTTTTCAAAAGGGAGGAAGAAGTATTTCTAACTGCACTTGAATATCGTTTGCTGCTCATCTTCAGCAATCATATTGGACAAGTGCTGTCAAGAGCACAGCTGCTTGAACAGTTATGGGATGTAGCAGGTGATTTTGTGAATGATAACACCCTAACCGTTTATATAAAAAGATTGCGTGAAAAGCTTGAGGACCATCCGCAAACACCAGAAATCATTAAAACAGTCCGCGGTATTGGCTATAAAGTAGGTGAGTAGCATGTGGAGGAACAGAGAATTGCAATTATTTTTGGTTGCATTAATGACAATAAGTCTGCTAATAGTTGGAGCAGCCACATTTTTTCTAACAGCTGAGGCTGTTATTTATATTACCGCAACGGAAGTTTTGTTACTCACCGCTTTTTTACTATTTACACGGTGGCGCTATCGGGAAATTGAAAAACTCACACATTATATGCGGAAAATCAGCAGTGAAAGCATAGCGTATGACATTCGTGATAATTATGAAGGTGAATTAAGTATTCTAAAAAATGAAATCTACAAAGTAACAAGGAAGCTTTCTGATCAAAGTACTTATCTGCAAAAGAATAAGCAGGAATTGACTGATGCTATATCTGATATTTCACATCAATTAAAAACTCCTCTAACCTCAATGATGGTGATGTCTGATCTCCTGAACGACAGCAACTTAGATGATAAAAAGCGTTCAGAATTTACCCGCAGCATGACCGTACAGCTTGAACGAATTGACTGGCTTGTGTCTTCCTTATTAAAACTGTCAAAAATTGATGCTGGCACAATCCATTTTAAAAAGGAAAAAGTGAATGCAGCCGATGTTATAAGGCAGGCGATACAGCCGCTGCTGATTCCTATGGATATAAAAAATCAAACATTCGAACAGACTGGTGAGGACAAAGCATATTTTATCGGAGATGCCAAGTGGACAGCGGAAGCACTGGTGAACATTCTGAAGAATTGTGTGGAGCATACGGAGGAAGGCGGACGCATCAAGGCTTCCTGCTCTGAAAATGCTCTTTTTACCGAAATCGTCATTACTGATAATGGCAGAGGAATTTCGAAAGAAGATCTTCCATACATATTTAAGCGATTTTACAAAGGGAAAAATGCTGGCGATGACAGCATTGGAATTGGACTGGCCATGGCATATAGCATTATTAAAAGGCAGAATGGCGCTATTACGGTCATAAGTGAACTGAACCAAGGAACCACATTCCACATCAAATTATATAAACAAATCCTGTAAGAGCTTAAGTGACTAAATTGTCATTTTACAGTCACGGCAAAGTCATTTTACGCAGATATACTTTATGTAAATTGATTGTTGGAGGTAAAGATATGGATATTTTAAAAATAGAGAATCTGTCTAAAGTGTATGGAACAGGAGATACAGCCGTTAAAGCCCTTGATGATGTTTCTTTTTCGGTCAAGAAGGGGGAGTTCGTGGCGATTATTGGGCCATCCGGCTCTGGAAAATCAACTTTGCTGCATATGCTTGGCGGTGTTGATATCCCATCAAGCGGCAAAGTGCTCGTTGACAATACCGATATTTATGGATTAAATGAATCACAGCTTGCGATTTTCAGACGCAGGCAAATTGGATTGATCTATCAATTTTATAATCTAATACCTGTGTTAACGGTAGAAGAAAATATCACTCTGCCTGTACTGCTTGATGGACATAAGGTTGAGAATCAGCATTTTACAGATATTGTGGAGACTTTGGGTTTAAATCATCGGCTGAATCATTTGCCCAATCAGCTATCAGGCGGACAGCAGCAGCGTGTTTCCATTGGAAGAGCGCTAATCAGTCAGCCTGCCATTATGCTTGCAGATGAACCGACAGGTAATCTGGACAGCAAAAACAGCGAAGAAATTATGGACCTGCTGAAAATGTTTAACAAAACGTTTAAGCAAACACTCATTGTGATTACCCACGACGAACGAGTGGCACTCGAAGCAGATCGCGTTATTTCGATTGAAGATGGCAGGATTGCAAAGGATGAGGTGCTTCATCCATGAATATCGTTAACAAGCTGACCATTCAGCATTTGAAACAGAATAAGAGGAGAACGCTCGTTACGATCTTTGGTGTGATTATTTCTGTTGCGATGATTGCTGCCGTAACGACATTAGGAGTCTCTTTTCTAGATTTATTTAAAAAACAATCCATTGCCAATGAGGGTGAATGGCATGTGTCTTACGAAAATGTAAGTAAAGAACAAATACAGGAAATTCAAGAAGACGAACAAACCCATGCATCCTTCCTATCAAGAAATGATGGCTATGCCTTATTAACAGGCTCGGAAAATGAAAATAAGCCATATGTCTTTATTAAATCCTTTGATACAGCTGGCTTAAAGAATTATCCTGTTCATTTAAAAGAGGGCCGATTGCCAGAAGCAAGTAATGAAGTAGTTCTGTCAGAGCATATTGAAACAAATGGAGGAGTTTCTTACCAGGTTGGTGATGAATTGACACTGCAGGTGGGAGAGAGAGTGAATACTCTGCCTGACGCTGATCCTGAAAGAGAATTAAAACAAACCGACTCGCTTATTCAGCTGGACGGCGAAACCGCTGAAACAATTGCAGAAACTGCTGAACAGACATTTAAAATTGTTGGCATGATTGATAGACCAGAATGGGAGCCAACATGGTCGCCTGGATATACGATTATTTCTTTTGTTGATCATAATGAAGCTGATCTTTCAGCTGATGTATCTGTGATCGTCAAAGACATTAATAAGGATATTTTTGACCATGCGGGAGCTTTAGCAAACAGCATTGGATTGGAGAAAACATTTTTACGTTTTAATGATAGTCTGCTCCGCTATTACGGTGTCACAGATAATGCAAACTTACAAACCACTTTGTATTCTCTCCTGGCTATTATTGTCGCAGTTATCATGATCGGGTCGATTGCATTGATTTATAATGCGTTTGCGATCAGTGTATCTGAAAGATCCCGTCATTTAGGGATGCTGTCAAGTGTGGGGGCAACTAAACGCCAAAAAAGGAATTCCGTCTTTTTTGAGGGTTTTGTCATTGCTCTTATCAGTATTCCCCTGGGGATCATCGCTGGTTTAACAGGTATATGGATAACCTTCCTATTAATTAATGACATGATTGAAGGAGCTTTAGGCATTTCAGAAAAATTAACGGTGGTCATTACACCAATGTCAATTGTGACAGCATGCCTTTTGTCGTTAGCAACCATCTTTATTTCAACCTATTTACCGGCTGTTAAAGCTTCAAAAATATCAGCAATAGATGCGATCCGCCAATCACAGGATGTAAAACTCACTGGCAAAAAGATTAAAACACCGAAACTTGTGAGAAAGCTATTTGGCATCGAAGGAGAAATAGGTCTCAAAAATTTAAAACGAAACAAACGCCGCTATAATGTGACCGTTTTTTCCCTAGTCATCAGCATACTCTTATTTTTATCTGTCTCCTATTTTACCGATAGCTTAAAAAAATCATTAGAACTTTCACAGGAAGGGATTAATTTTGACATTAGAGTTTCACTCAATAGCAGTAATGAAGAAAAGTCAGAACAGCTGGCAAGTATTAAAGAATTCGACTTGGTTGAGAGTTCGGTGCTGCAAAAACAAATTGACCTAAACTTTTATGTAACAGAAGAAGAGGCAGCTCTACCGTTTCAGGAAGACATAAAAAGCGGATTAATGGAGCTGGATGAAAAGGGAGTTCCATATTACGCTTCTGTCACCAGTCTGGATGAAAAAAACTTTAAAGATTACGCAGAACAAATTGGTGCGAAATCATTTACAGATGAACCATTAAAAAGTCACCCGGTCATCTTGGTAAATACAGCACAATACGAAGACGCAGAAAGTGGAAAATTTGTCGAAACAGAAGCGGTTTTTAAGGAAATTGGTGATTCACTATCTTTGTTTTATTATGATTATGAGCAATCAATCGAAAATGAATTTGCAGATGTGACCATAGTGGCTCAAACAAATGTGATTCCGATGGGGGTTAATTACGGTGGTATCGGCGGTGTTAATTTAATTACAACCGAAGCGGTTTTTAATGAGTTAGTGACAACTGACACACAGGAAATGGCTAATTCAAGTGTATTTCTTCGCAGTTCAGATCCATTAAAACTGCAGGATATGATCGAAGACGCCGATGCTGATCTTTATGTTTATAACTTATACAAAGCCAGGCAGGAGCAGGAGCAGCTTATATTGATTCTCTCAGTCTTCACCTACGGGTTTATAGCGCTAATCACAATGATTTCAGTTGCGAATATTTTTAACACGATATCAACTAGTGTTTCCCTTAGAAAAAGGGAGTTTGCTATGCTCAAGTCAGTAGGCATGACGCCGATGGGCTTTAATAAAATGATCAGCTATGAGAGCCTCTTTTACGGTCTCAAATCCTTACTGTATGGCCTTCCGCTCAGCTTTATTGTGATGTATCTGATCTATTATGCTACAACTTCATCATTTGAATATACATTTGAAATTCCGTGGATGAATATAATCTATTGCATCATAAGTATCTTCCTAATCGTAGGAACTGCCATGCTGTACTCAATCCGAAAAGTGAACAAGGATAATATTATTGAGAGTATTAAACAAGAGAATATATAGAGTACAGCTGAAAAAATGAGGTTCTTTTCTGACCTCAAAAACGAAGCGTCATTTTCTAATTGGAAATGGCGCTTTTTTACATGAATGAGTATGGTAAAATTTATCGAAAAGGAGAGGATCGCCGTGAAAAGCAAAGTCAGATTTCCGTTTGTATATTTTTATCAGGAGCCTAATAGGGTCTATATGTATAAAATGGAATCTACGGAGTATTTAACCGTTTCGAATTGGACTCAAAATGGCGAGTGGAGATCATTTGAAATAGCTGATGAGGAAGCGTTTGAAACATTTAAACATGAAGAGACAAACCCGCCTGAAGGATTCAGTATATTCGTCTATCAGGATGTATTAAATGATATGGTTGAAGAAGTAAATAACAGCATCCAGCAATATCGCTACTTGCTGGCGTGTAAACCGTTCAGCAGAAATCCATTTAAAGAAGTGGATAGCGTACATATTGTATCTTCCGAATCCGCAGCAGGAACGGTTAGAATAGGAGTGCAGCATCCAAAGGCTGTTATAGGCTTTACTGAATTTCTAGCAATCGGTCCCATCTGGAAGCTGCATGAGAAAGAAGGACAAGAGTATCGCAATGAATGGCTGTTTGACCATATTAATAGTGAGCAGGAAGAATTTGAAGGTGAAAATAAATTTAGGAATATGCTGCGGGAGATCGAAGACATTCCAGAAACTCTGCCGATTTATATCTGGTATGGAAACGATGCATCTGAACAAACATTCCTGCGGTTTATTTTATACATACTGCGGCATAAAGCAAATGTGATTTATTTAATGAATTTTGTTGAACTCTATGAAAAATACATAACCACAAAGGATGCACAACACAAATTCTTATATACAAGTCATCTTGCCTCTCAAGATGTTAGAGTTCTTTTTGAAAAAAGAGGGGAAGTTAAGGCATTAAATGAAGCAGAGCTGTATCAATATCATAAAGAATGGGAGACACTCTCACAGGCTAAGGGAGTTTTGCGGACTTTTCGTGACAATAAAATAATGGAAGTGAAACAGAATCAATATGATTCACTGATTTTAAATACGATCAAAATATTACATGAGGCACAGGAACAAAAAGACTTTATTAAAACCGGCAGTGTTATTGGTGAGGTTTTGGAAAACTGTAAAGAATTCAAACATGCGGACTATTTGGAATATCGGATAAGGGAATTAATCTATACAGGGTTTCTTGAATTAAAAGGAGTACCAAAATCGATGGGACATTATCGTGTGAAGCTGCGTTCGTAAGGTTTTACAATGATAAATGCAAATCATAGATGCAATAAGATGACGGGGGAGATGTCAATGACCAAAAAAATAAGCGACCCTGCTCAATGGCGTGGAAGCTATTATGAACTGGAAATGCAGTATGACGGAAGAGACGAAGAAGTTATAAATGCAGCGCTCAAAACCATGGCAAAGCACATGAATTTAGTGTATAAGGATAACTATGTAGAAAAACGCCAGCCTGTCCAGCTTCCAATTCAGATAAGTAAAGAGCAAATATATTCGTTCATTGGAAAACTTACTTATTCAGAAACGATCACCCTTAACAGCCTTGTTGAAGTCATTCTTGATGATGAAACAGCCTCCGTCATAGTTTCAATTCCGCTATGTGAAATAGAAGAATACTTTTCAATTCACTATCCTTTAACCATCAAGCAAAACAAATGGTTAAAAAGAATGCATGAGATGTTCATTGAACTCTCTGTCAATATTTATGGACAATCCAAGTTTCAGCTTGCTATGATAGGCGATGAGGTTTCCGGATATACAATAATAAGTGAGATTAACAGCAGTGACCTGTGCAATGAAGAGATCATCTTTATTCTCCCGGTTGATCTGCAGCGAAAACTAAATGTTGAACACATAGGAAAAGAATACCGTCATCAATTAAGAATGTATGAAGATATAATGGAGTGAAAGAAATGAGTAATAAAATGAGCAGCAACCAAGAGAAACAACTTTTACAGGCACTCTCCAATATGAAAGAAACGGTTATATTGAAGGAAGAAAAGAGAGATAAAAAGCTTTATGCAACAGTAGAATACCCTATTAGTCTAAAAGAAACCTTGAGCAAGAAGACAAAAGCTGAATTAGATACCATTCGAAAATTTTATAAGCTGCAGGGACTCAGTGCATTAAAAAAAGCACAATTAATAGAAGTGCTAATTGAAAGCATCGTAAATCAAATGGAATCTTTTTTGGCACGTATTGATGCAGAGAGAATGCAGGTGATTAATAAAATTCTCGAAAATGGAGGGTCTTATGCATTTACTGATTTATCTCATCAAAAGATTAGCTATTTGCGTGAAAGTGGGATAGTAGCAACTGGGTCTATTAACGGAGAAAGAGTCCTTTATATTCCAGCAGATCTAGTAGAGCAACTAAAGGCGCTTTGTGAAAGCACAGAGATAAAACAAGCAGTCAAACGAAACACTGAGTTATTAAAAATCACAAAAGGAATACTTTATTATTACGGTGCAGTCTCTTACGATGAGTTACTATCGATGTTTGAAAAACTGCTGAAAAAGCCAGTAAATCTGCTCATGTATTTAGAGATTTTAATTGATCGCAGAGTATATGACTCAGAAATTATTTTTAAAGACGGTTATGTTCAGCATGAAGAACTGGAAGATTTAGATAAACTCAAAAATGAACATAATATGCGACCGCATATTGCCTTTTATCCCTTTACAAAGGAAGAGCTGCTTAAAGCAAGTGAACCTGGCTACATTGATCAGACCGCCAGCTATCAGCAGCTGGTGCAATACATGCTGACTCACTATCCCTTGAAAAAGTCCGAAGCAGAAGACATTGCAGGAGAAATTGTATTTCTCATAAAGATTGGCAAGCAATTTGGTGAAATTCTGATTTATATACAGGAATACATAGATTTTCAGGATGTTGATGAGGTAAATGACTTTATGTTTCCTGTTATGGCATTAGTCAATCATACAAAACAATGGTACCTGAAAGGCTACGCACCAAAAGAAATCCGCAAACCAAATACAAAGCCAACAGCCGGGTTAGCAACACCTGCCAGCAGCAACATTATTGAGATGAAAACAAGGCAAAAAGTTGGCAGAAACGAACCATGCCCATGCGGCAGCGAGAAGAAGTATAAGAAGTGCTGCGGAAAATAATTTGTGCATACTTGTGAAAAATAAACTGAGTTGTTATTTCATATAAAATTACAAAAAAGAAAGTGTGCATTTGATGAATCTACTCTCATTAGAAAACGTCATGAAACAAGAAGATCATCGTATCATTTTAAAAAATATCAACTTAGCACTTAGAAGGAACGATCAAATCGGAATAAAAATGTCCAGTGAAGAAAGTGTCATGCTTTTTAATTTGATTTCCGGAACTGTTCCGCCGACAAGTGGTCAAATACAAATCGAGACGGACAAAGTTTTATCACAACATAAAGATGATGGCTTATATGATACGTTAACCGTACAAAGTTACTTGAACTTCTTTAAGCAAATTGCAAACTTCGCTTACGATTTGGAAGATTACATACCTGCCTTTTCTCTTTTGGATGTTTGGCGAACAAAAATTAAAAAGCTGACAGAGGATCAGCGAAAAAGGGTCAGTTTATTTCGCATGTTTTTGTACACTCCGGATGTGATTTTAATCGAAAATCCTTTACATAATCAAACAGCTGAAGGAATCGAGCTATATTTAAAGGCATTAGAAATGTTTCGGTCAAAAGAGATTGCTACGTTATTTACATCCAACTCCATCGAGGAATTATTGTTATTAAGCAGTGAGGTTTATCGATATCATACATCGACAGGACTCGAAAAAACGGATCTTGCTCTTGATGAGGATGATGCCTCTCATGAGAAGCAAGAGGATGAAAATATCTTTAAACCGACGAATGTGTTTAAAGTGAGCTGTAAAATGGCTGATAAAACGATTTTCTTTAGTCCGGATGAAATTGATTACATTGAAAGTATTAATAGTGTCAGTAATATACGGATAGATGAAGAGTATTTTCCAACTGATTTAACAATGAATGTCTTAGAAGAAAAATTAAGTAAATTTGGTTTTTTCAGATGTCATCGTTCCTATATAGTGAACTTGCAGCGTGTGTCAGAATTAATTAGTTATTCGAAAAATAGCTATACATTAATTTTGAAAGGAAACCCTCACGTGAAATTGCCGCTTTCACGGAATCGTTTAGAGGAAATGAAACAATATATTGATTTTTAAGGTACAACTGAGGGTGAAATGGGTACATTTCAGCCTTTTTTTGATGCATTTGGGCTTTTTTTGGTACGATTCAGCGGACTTTTACGACTTTTTCATTGCATTTACCTAAACTAAAGTCAGAGGGGCGGCTTAAAAGAACATGACCAATTGAGGGATGTTTACTTAGGAGGCCAGGCTAAATATCTTTTATAATAAGGGAGAGAAACGCAATTGAATAAGTCGACAGTGATTTACGTTGAGCACTTATCGAAAACGTTCAAAGATCAATCTGCTTTAAAAGATCTTCATTTTTCGGTAAAATCAGGAGAGATTTTTGGTTTTCTAGGACCATCTGGATCTGGTAAAACTACAACTATCAAAATATTAACAGGTCAATTAACACAAACTTTAGGTACAGCGTCCGTTTTAGGAAAGCCGGTAGAACAGATAAATGAAACGATTTATGAACAAGTAGGCATTGTGACAGATAATAGCGGATTATATGAAAGGATGTCCGTATACAATAACCTAAAGCTGTTCGCAAAGTTATTAGATGTGGACCTAGAACGCATTGACTTCCTTTTAAAACGGGTTGGTTTGCTGCAGGATAAACACAAAATTGCGAGTAAATTATCGAAGGGCATGGCTCAGCGGTTAATTCTTGCAAGAGCTTTATTGCATCAGCCGAAGGTGCTGTTTTTAGATGAACCAACAAGTGGTCTAGATCCCAGTACAGCCGAAGCCATTCATGAACTCTTGTTAGAATTGAAAGAAAGTGGGACAGCGATCTTCCTGACCACACATAATATGGACGAAGCAACAAAGCTTTGCGATCATGTTGCTCTTCTGAATGATGGCATTATAGTCGAATATGGATCCCCCAAGGCATTATGCCTAAAATATAATCGCAACAAAAGCTATAGAGTCTTGCTAAAGGATCAACGAGAGCTGACATTACCCCATTCAGACGAAACAGGGCAAAAAATTGGCCAGTGGATGGCAAATGACGAGCTTATGACCATTCATTCATGTGAGCCGACATTAGAAAAAGTATTTTTAGAATTAACCGGGAGGGAATTAGTGTGAGCGTTTCGGCGAGAAAAGTAAAAGCGATTATTGGGATGAAGTTTCAAACATTAATCAACAACCTCGGTGTCATTTTAGGACCTGTTTTTGCAATAGGGTTCGCAATCGTCATGAAAAATATCATGCCGGATTTAAATGTAAATGAAGAGGGATTGAGTTTCTCCACCAGTGCCTTTGTGCTAAGTTTTGGGGTTGTTTTTAACATCGCCATTGCCGGTATTTCAATGAGCAGCAGTCCATTAGCGGAAGAAAAGGAAAAGAACACATTACGAGTTCTGATGACATCGTCGGTTAACGGGTTAGAATATCTAATTGGAACATTAATTCCGCCACTTGTGATTCTAGTTTTAGCGAATTTGATCATAATTCCTGTTAGCGGTATTTCTTTTACAGAACTCCCTTTTGCCAGTTATTTTATCATTACAACAGTGGCCAGCTTTATCAGCTTGTTAATTGGCTATATTGTTGGCATATTTTCCAAGAACCAAGCACAAACCTCTTTAATCAGTTTACCGATCACACTAATCTTAACGTCAGTACCAGTGCTAAAAGTTCTGCAGCAAGACCTTGCCGAAGTTTTAAACTACACGTATACAGGTGTATTAACAAACTATGTCAACAGCTTGTTTTCAGAAGGTGGATACCAATGGAATACAACTGACATAGGTGTACTCTTCGGCTGGCTGATTGTTTCTCTAGGCATCTTTATTTACGCTTACAAGAAAAATGGATTAGATCGCTAGCGGTGAGGAAAATAAACAGGGGACCTTTTAAATAACATAACGAATGAAACTAAAACGCTATTTAAAAATTAAATTAGGAGTGTGGAAGCATGTTTCGAGACAAAAACAAAGAAGAAAAACGATTTGATGAAAAACTAGTCCAAAATTATCAGCTCGGACTAATCTACATTTTAGTGGATCGTAAAACAGGTGTTAATTATTTGCATGTTTGGAATAATCAAGGAAGCGGATTAACACCTTTATTGGATGAAAACGGAAAAGTTATTGTGGATCCGATTGACGGGTCGGAATAATAAAGTGACAAAAACCCTTTCAGATGTGGAAGGGTTTTTGTTTTGGAAATGAACTTGAATATTTGCATCTATGTTATACTTTGAGAAAAATAACAATTTTCTGAAAAGAGTAATGAGATCGATTTTATGTTTAAAATTCATCTCTTTATTTCACTTAGGATGATTTGTTAACCGTATGAATTATTGTTGAGACGTTTTCCAAGGGATTAAGAAGTTTGAAATTGTATGGTGATTATACTAAAGGTGATTGGCTAAATGCACTTGGTGCAGCTGAAGCTGAGACTGATGAAAAGATCAGAGACGTTGCGCTTTACTTAACTGCAAACTGCGATAAGTGATAGCACTGATCACAGCATGGCAAAAGGAGCAATGAAGTAATTGGATAAAGGATGGTTTTAAATTTAAGTTATTCTTACATTAAATTGATCGATATAATGAGGTGTCAAAATGGAGGTTCGATGGAAAACGGAAGAGTTTATCTTTGATAGTCTAAGAGAAGCTGAAGTTAGGGCGGATTCAATTGCCAATGAAATCTATGGAAGACTATTTGATGGATACATAACCCCGGATTGCAAGATTGCCTTTGCACTCTCTTTTTTGCTGGCATCAATTCCTGAATTTAAAGTGCAGTCACAGTATGATGGCCAGGTTTATAAAGTTTGGGTTGCTTTAGTAGCGGATTAGCTTATAACACTCACAAGCTGTATTTGAATATAAAGTCTTACAAGTTCAAATTATCAGTTGGTGCAAAACTTTAAAATTTCAGGAGGGAAAATGTCAACATTCAAAATACACCCGATAGAGAACCTTTCCGGTGTAGATATAGATCCGTTGCTTGAAGAAAGCAAAGAAGAAGGGTTTCATTTCTTAGAAAGATTAAAGCTTGACTATATACAAGGGACTAATACATTTAATAAACCTGGTGAATGCTTATATGGTGTCTTTAACGAGAAAGAGGAGCTAATAGCAATCGGTGGGCTGAATATAAATCCCATCACAAATGATAAAACAATAGGGAGGGTAAGAAGATTTTATGTTTCCAGAGAATATCGCAAAAAAGGTATTGGCAGCCTTGTGTTGAAGGAAATAATCACTGCTGCTAAAATTTATTTCAAAATCCTTGTTCTTTACACAGATACAACACAGGCAGGTGCATTTTATCTTAAATTTGGTTTTATAAGTGAAAACAAATATCCTAACTCAACACATTTTTTAAAGCTGTAAAATTTTTTTGTAGACCATAGATTCCAAGCGGCAGAGGTAATCCCGCCCACATTTAAATTTAAGAGGTGAAGTATGATCAATCTAGGATATTATCTCGGGCAGTACATTATTGTGAACCCAACTAGTAATGATGTATTAATGTTAAAGATTCTACGCATGAGAAAATAATAAATGGGTGAGATGTAAGGATTTAAACGAAAAACGAATTAAAAGCGAATTTTGACTCATTTATCTACAAGGATGACATTATATGATTTGTATTATAACGAAATTGTGCTTGTTATACGAACGTGGCGGATTTGTTATATTAGTAGAATAAAATTAAATGTGTTTTTGTGTTGTTTCTATAAATAATTCTTATTCTTATAAAAAGGGAGTTTATAATTTAAATAGTCTTAAAAATAATGGCTTTCAATTTCTCGATTTTATTATTACTAAAGAAACAATGATAAATGAATATCAACCTTTAGCTGGATCTTTTGCAGTTTTGAAGTGTGATGGAAAGTACCTACTTTGCTATAACAACTGGCGTAGACAATGGGAACTACCAGCTGGAGCAAGAAAAAGTAACGAAACACCGAAGGAATGTGCCATTAGAGAATTTAATGAAGAAACTGGACAATATGTAACTAATTTAGAATTCAAAGGTTTATTAAAGGTGAAAAATACTTCGAATGGAAACATAAAGTATAATCCAGTTTACTATACTACAATTGAGAGTCTGCAACCATTTAAGATGAACGAAGAAACATCAGAAATAAAGCTATGGGATCTTAATGAAGAAATCGGTTATATTGATTCGGTAGATGTAAAAGTTTTTGACTATCTTTAAGATCGGCTTGAAAGAACTAAAAATTAGTTATGTATCATTCGATGTAAACAAACGGCTAATAATTGACCAGCTGTCATTGCGGCAGCTTCTTCTATTTCTCTAACGGGGGAGATTTGTTGAAAAAAATAGACATGGTTAATGCTTAGATTATTATTTTTAGTATTATGGAGACTAAATATATGAATGAGAAACTAAAACAATTATTCGAAGAGGATCAGCATGACCTTCGTACACTGCCACACGATAAAACAGTACGTGATAGAGAAAGGAGAAATGAAGTTAAAGTTATTCTTGATAGTGGTGGTGCTACTATTGCAATCGATTTTATACATGCTGCTATAATCTTTCAACATGGTGAAGGATTAGAAGATTGGTGGCAAGCATACAAATTAAGCGTAAAGGCAGTAGATTTAGGTTTTCAACCAAAATGGGTAGCTGCTGTTGCATTAGATAGGTGGTTGTTACATCAGGGTAAACCTCTTAAATATGGTAATCAAGTAATCCCTTTTGGAGGAGTTTATCGAATCCCTCAAATAGATCCAAAGACAACAGATGAAGAAAGACGTAAATGGGATATTCCCTCAATATTAGAATTATATTCTTTTCATAATCTTCGTGGATTTATCAGTAATAATACTATCGGTACACTTAAAAACCAAAATTTAAAAGTAAATGTAATAAAGTTAGAAAGACATCCTGCACATAGCCCCTCCCTTGATGCTATTTCTAGTGATAAAATTATGGATAATCAAATAGTTTATGAAAACTCCTTTGGATGGAAATGGATAGAAAATAGCAATGGCTCTTTTTATTTAGGTTGGTTATTAATTCCTGATGTTCCAGAACTAGCGCATGCAGTTGCTGATGAAGGAATACTTACTCTGGAAAATGTCATATTGAATGAGCAATCATGTATTTTAGTAAAATACAGCCAAAGCAAAACCCTTTATGTTAGAAGTACTGAAGGTATATGGGCTATAACAGGGTTGGATTATAAAAATATAATTGAAAAAGCCTTAACTATATTAGCAAGTTCTTATTAAATTAATAGGGGACTATGTTCAAAATATCAATTGTCAAATAAGGTGGATTTTCTAATGTAAGAAAAGGATCAGGTTAGTTCAATGAGTAGCTAAATTTACATTGATATTTTTGCCATCAATAAAAATTGCTTCTTGATCAATCAAATTCTCGTGAACTAGCTGGCATCGGAATTGGAAAAAGCAATGGGGGGTTAATTCTTTCATTTCGAGGTGGACATGAAACCGCTTGATCGTGCGGTAGCTTGGCTCATATCCTTGTGCAAGCCACATCATGCGGGTTGATAGGATGGACAGATGGACAGCCTGTCTGGCGGCTGAAGGAATGGAATGCTTCTTGAGGGCATGTTAAATTCTGTAAACATATGACCTTCTTTCTGATTGAATCTGTTGTGGTGACGTTATTTTATCAGAAGTGGTCCTTATTTCTATCAAAAAATAAAAAACCGGTGAAGTTTTACTCTTCGTAAAATTTCACCGGCTTTTTTTTCTTTGTTCAGCAGCTATCTAGGGAGTGAGCAGTATAAAACAACATTCTGCAATTACGCAACAATTGATGCAATATATTGGTGAATCCATTCAGGTTATTAGTTATAAATAAAAATATATTGAAATAAACCATTTTAGAGTTTATAATTTTTCGTTTGGATCAGTGCATCTTTAACAGCCTCTAAATAGTTGAATCCATATTTCATATCAGGTTCCAGATAAGCTCCTTCAGCCCATTCATTCCATGCATTTATGAATAAAAACTCACTATTATGAACTTCTCTAGCACGAATAAGCTGCTTTGATAAGTAGTCTTTCCATTTTTCCGGACTAGCACCCTCATAGACGGTAGAGTTCTGACCTAATCGTGCTGTATTATCCCAGTCGACAAATGCTCCTGGGATCGTGTTTGGCAATATGGGATTACGATCTAAAATATTCGACCAAACTTCATCGTAATCAAGTACGTGTTTTGATTTGTGCTCAAAGCTTTCCATAACTCGCCATGCATTGTCAGCTTCTCCAAGTGCCATTGTATAATGTGGCTCAAATTCTACAGCGGCTTGGAAATTTTTAAACAATTTTTTCTTTGGAAATCCATTTAAGGTTTCTATGAAATACATCCCATTCCATCCGCTTTTTTTAGCTAAATCATCCCAATAGTCCAGCATTTTATCGCAATCTGGAATTATTTGTGGACGATAAATGAGAAATATAGGTTTTCCATCTACTTTAATATACCGATCATCAGAAAATACTTGTTTTAAATATTCAAAATGCTCCTGCCAATCATTTTCATCTCCATAATCTTGAGGCATTAGGACCTCGTTTTCACTTCCATCCCATTTTCTTGTCCAAGGTTCATTAGCCCAAGAAAGACAAAAAGGGAAATCTGGTTCACTCAGCTTTAGAACCTCTTGCAAAGGTGTTTCAAGTAATAATTTCCCCTTAAACCAATAATGATAATAGCAAAACCCATAGATTCCAAAGCTTTTGGCAAGCTCTGCCTGCCAGTTTCTAACCGAAGAATCAGTTAGATCATAATAATTTTGCTCAAATGGTATTCTAGGCTGGTAATGCTCGTGAAAGAGAGGCTCTGCCTTTTTTGTATTCGTCCACTCTGTAAAGCCCTTCCCCCACCACATATTATTTTCAGGTATTTCATGAAATTGCGGCAAATAAAATGCAATTAATTTCACCTTTGTTTGCTTATCCAGCTTGACCACCTGAGTATTATCCTTGTTTTCATCATTTGAACCTTTCCATCGAAAGATAATTTCTCTCATATTTTCATAATTATTTTCTGGACTGTCCTTCCAAAGGCTCAAATCTTTTAAATATCCTTTATAATATCCATATTTATCCATACCGCCGATAATTCCAGAAGGATACAATTCCGCTTTAATACTCGTTTTACCTTTTTTTATAAAAATGCCATTGATGTATAAATATGGTGTTTTATTTTTTAGAACAATCATAATATGTGTCCAAGTTTTTATTGACATTTTATAAACGAGAATGGCTGGAAAGTGGTTCGAACCATGCTCAAAGACAATGATTCCATTGGTACCTAATGAAATACCAATTCCAGCATTCTGTTCACCGCCATGCCCAGGAAATATGATGAATTTCTGCCCTTGTAGATCAGTTACTCCGGTAATTGATTGTTTAACAATTTGTATAGTATCAGCAGGTCTTGCCCAAAACTCATAGGTAAATGAATTTTTGGTTGTAAACCACATTTGTTTAACCAATAAATTTCTTCTTCCATTAAAGAACGCAGCATTATCCTCTTCATTGGAATGTAAGTCATTCCTTTTACTATAGCTGCTGTCAAACACTTAAAATTCACTTCCTATCAAACTATCTGAATGCTCTTCGGAAATAACAAAGCCACTTAAACTTTGGCAATCAACGATAAAAGTTTTCCATACGGTTGTCATTGGGGTTGTACCCGACATATCTTCAAATCGAAAGAAGATACAGCAGGAATCTTTATCAAGTTTATCAAAGAAAAAAACAGTCGGCATTCCAGTTCCATCAAGTGATATTGGTTCATTAGCTCCCTTATCTTTAAGCAAGATACCATACTTTCTTGATCCTTTATCCTGTGACAGATTTTTTAAGTGCACACACACACAGCCTTCACATTTTTCTGTGCATGTATTATGGCTGTTGTTATCACATTCCTTAATCCTCTTGTTTCTCTTTGCAGCTAACATTTCTGTCCTCTCCTTTTTCTACCCAATACAATATTCTATTCTTATTGGCGAGCCAAGGATCTTAAAATATATGGTTACTACCAAAAATGAGGCCAGTGTCCATGCTAGACTAATCAAAGATAATGGAGAAAATTCTTTCTAAACGGTGTGAGAATGTATGGACATTAAGCACTTTATTTCTTGCATTAACTGCGATTTCTTGACGTAAATTTTCTTTTAGTAAATAAAAATCCAGCATATTTAAAAGATCAGTTTCTGAATGAAAACTAGAAATTTCAGTACCTAAGTCAAAATGGGTTGCTAAATCGTTTGTATGCTGGACAAGCTGGAAAGAGGACAGCGCTGCGATATCAAATGTACGATTATTAACACTGTCATTTTGAATCCCAGCAAGATTTTGATTGGAAGGATGTAAGTTTGATCGAATTGTATTCAAACAAATTTTTGCACTTTGATAAATGATTCCTGCCCTTTTAGGCGGAACCCATTTGTCAATAATGATTAATTGCTTTTGTTTTTGCTGATGTATTAATGATTTTCGCCAAAGGTTTCCAGCAACCAGTACTCGAATTTCAGTTTCCTTTAAAATTAGGTTTACATATTTTATTCTTTCTTCATAAGGGTAGCCAATTAGACAGACATCTACCTTCTTTTCATGAGGTTGTGGAATATATATATCTGGATTTGTACCAAGGGGTAAGTAGTCAACATGCTGATAGCCTAATGTTTTGTAATATCCTGCTGATGCTCTGTTTATCGTAAATATATATTTGAAAAAGGTTAGAATGTTGATAGATCTATTTGTATAGAATGGATCTTCTGTCAGCCATAAGGCAGATGGAATGCTTTGTGATGCAATCCATTTCCTTTTTTCCTCATCCAATAAGTCACCAAGTACTGTAAGTATTAGATCTGGTTTAAATAATATATAAGCTTCTTTCACTTCCTCTAAAGGCTGGGTTGGCTGAATACTTATGGTCTCAGTATCTTGCCGCTCCTTTAGGGCGGATAGTATCGATGATTCTATGTATTTGTAAATTGCAGGATATCCAGATGCAATAAATAAGACCTTAATTATAATCTCTCCTTTCTGCTCATTATCCAACTTCATCATATTTCTATAAGGAAGTACAATTGCTTCACTTTAAGATCTGTAATTTAAAAATAAACAATGTTAAGGCAGTCACCCATACCTAAGAGATGGAGAATGCATATCGATATAAAAAATGAGCGATAAAGGAGGCAAATGGTGTATCCGAAGGTTTCTATTATAATGACAAGCTATAACAAGCCGCTAACTGTTGGGCTTACGATAGAAAGTATTATTGCTCAAACCTTATCTGACTGGGAGCTTTTCGTAATGGATGATAACTCCGATCAACTTACTGTGGATATAATTAAAGGTTATTTAGGAGATAAGCGAATTCGGTATTTTAATAGTATGGTTGCTGATGAAGAAAGATATAAAAAGACTAGATATGCTGTATTAATTAATCAAGCTATTCGCCAATGTACCGGTAAGTACATTATTTATGTCACCGATGATGTTATCTATAAAGAAGAAAAACTGAAAACAATGGTTGAAATATTAGAAAACGACCCAAAGATCTGTATTGCTTATAATTCTCAGTTGAAATTAACAATGGATGAAAAAATGAACATCTTATCTGAACTTATCTTACCTGCTGATGATGTATTGCGTGATGCAGCTCACCGTGTCGACCATTGTTCAGTTATGCACACTAAAGAACTGGCAGACCGAGTTAATAATCGCTACCATTCTTATTGGCCAGAACAACCGATTTATTGGTACAACGCAGATTCAGCATTTTGGAAAAGGTTAAATGAATGGGAACCCTTTTATCCAATCCATTCTATTCTGGAAGTCAGTTATGAAACTGTTTCGTCCTTTCAGCAACTAAAGGCTTATCTACCCGATAAGTTACCAAATGGGCTACTTGTTAAAGCGTTAAAAGATGATATTTATTTGATCGAAAACCAGAAAAGAAGATGGATTGCTCCTAAAGAATTTAATCAATTGAAATACAGAAAAGATTTAGTTATTTCAATTCCAAGTCCTTTCCTATACCAATATCAGGAGGGTCCACCAATTGATCATAAAATTTATTCTATAGGGAACATACCAAACGAGCGTTTAGTTCAAGAAAAAGAAACATCTGCGATTTATTATCTGGAAAAAAATAAAAAAAGATATATTCCTAATCAAAAAGCTTTCCAGAAATTTCGTTTTAACATGAAGGACATAGTTCCAATAGACAAAGCAGTTCTTGATAAAATCGCCTTAGGTATACCTCTTTCTGGGGTATTTGAATTAGGCAGTAAACTACCTGAAGGGATTATATTTAGTTATCGAAAAAGCTTATATTGGAGTATAAATGGAAGCCTTCACCCTATAAACAGAAAAGTTTTACAAAGACTCAATAAACATAAGCAAAAACCTGTTCAGCTGAAATATGATGAATTTACAAGATTAAAGATAGGTCCTGCAATAGTATGGGAATTTATAGGGGAAAATGGCAAGAGAAACAGTATTTAAAAATTCTAGCTAAAACAATAAATACAAGATTTTTTTATGATTCAGCAACGTTAGTAGATTCTTAATTTTAATTAGCTCAGTATCAGCCAATTAGCATTCTCAGTTTGCATGAAAAAGTCGTTTGAATTCAAATGGAATATGCCAACTATATTTCTTTCATTAAGATTATTCCGAAATTTCTTATAATAATACTAAAAAACTAAATAAATCCCTTTAAGATTATAACTGTTTCTTTCTTAATGATTAGTCATCTGTGTCTTAAATTGAATAACATTTATAGATCTATGCACATAAAATAAAGCACAATCCGCAATGCCTGCTCATATGATGAACTTTAGAAAAGGGGGGAGATGGCTAATGAAAGGAATATTGCTTGCAGGTGGAAGCGGCACACGTTTATATCCACTGACAAAGGCAATTTCAAAACATATGCTTCCTATCTATAATAAGCCGATGATTTTCTATCCTCTATCTGTTCTGATGCTTGCTGGAATTAAGGATATACTGATTATTTCTACCCCTGCTGATACACAGAGATTCAAACAGTTGCTTGGTAATGGAGAAGAGATTGGCATCTCTCTTACCTATGCCATTCAGCAGAAACCAGAAGGAATTGCACAAGCATTTATCATTGGTGAAAAATTCATTGCTGGAG
Organism: Bacillus mesophilum; assembly: GCF_008923265.1. Classification (NCBI taxonomy): domain Bacteria; kingdom Bacillati; phylum Bacillota; class Bacilli; order Caryophanales; family Bacillaceae; genus Bacillus; species Bacillus mesophilum. Next base: position 631,709 of record NZ_WBOT01000001.1, read on the forward strand.
AACCCGTGGCATTAATTCTGGGTGACAATATATTTTATGGGGAGCGTTTATCGAGTTTGTTGAGGCAGGCTGCCTTCAAGGAAAAAGGAGCAACAGTGTTTGCCTGTTATGTTGGAAATCCGCAAGAGTTTGGTGTCATTGAGTGGGATAAGGAAGGAAAAGCCATAACAATTGAAGAAAAGCCCATCAATCCAAAAAGCAGCTATGCAGTGACAGGATTGTATTTTTATGATAATAGAGTTATTGATTTTGCAAATAAGATCAACCCTTCTAAAAGAGGAGAATTAGAAATAACCGATATAAACAACTTATATCTCCAGTCAGGTGACCTTTATGTGGAGCTGTTAAACGAAGATGTAGCTTGGCTAGATACAGGGACACATAATACACTGCTGGAGGCTTCTAATATCATTGAGAGCCTAGAAAAAAGCAAAAAACAAAAAATTGCCTGCATAGAGGAAATTGCCTATAAGCTGGGTTTTATTGATAGAAACCAATTATTATACTTAGCAAAACAAGTGAAAAGCAATGAATATGGCACGTATTTAATGAACCTTTTGGAAGAAAGAAAGGAGGAGTAAGCGAATGAAGGTGATAAAAGGGAGACTGCCTGGATTATTGCTGATCGAGCCCAAAGTATATGAAGATACAAGGGGATTCTTTCTGGAAAGTTATAATGAAGATACTTTTAAAAAGGCCGGAATCGAGGAGAAGTTTATTCAGGATAATCACTCCTTGTCTTTACAAGCTGGGGTAATCCGCGGCTTGCATTATCAACTTGCCGGCAATGCACAGACAAAATTAGTTCGTGTTATTACAGGAGCAATCTATGATGTTGTTGTTGACTTGAGAAAAGGTTCACCTACTTTCGGTGAATGGGAAAGCTTTATTTTAAGTGAAGATAATAAGCGACAGCTATACGTGCCAAAAGGTTTTGCTCATGGTTTTTGTACGATAACAGCAAATGTCCATATAATCTATAAAGTAGACAATTGGTACTCAAAGCAAAATGAAAGAGGACTTGCTTGGAATGATAATAAATTATCAATTTCTTGGCCGACGTGTAATCCGATCCTTTCAGACAAGGACAAGAACCATCCTGAACTAGAATATGCAGAAAATGACTTCCAATGGGAGGAAGCATTATGAACGTACTTGTGACTGGCGGTGCGGGTTTTATTGGCAGTAACTTTATCCACTATATGCTCGCTAAATACCCTTTGATGAATATAGTTAATTTGGACGTGCTGACATACGCGGGAAATCCCCAAAACCTATCCACCTTAGAAGGTAACTCCCGACATAAATTTGTTCATGGCAGTATTACAAATAGTGAACTTGTTTCTCATGTAATGGATAGTTATCAGATTGATGCCATTGTTAATTTTGCAGCAGAATCTCATGTTGACAGGAGCATTGTCAACCCAAAGGCTTTCTTTGAAACTAATGTACAAGGAACATTGGCTTTGCTGGAAGCAGCAAAGGAAAAGCAGGTTCGGAGGTTTATCCAGGTTTCAACTGATGAGGTATACGGAAGCCTTGGAGATGAAGGCTATTTTACTGAAGAAAGCAAAATTACTCCTAATAGTCCTTATGCAGCAAGCAAAGCTTCAAGTGATTTACTGGTAAGTTCGTATTATAAAGTATTTGGATTAGATGTCAGTATTACAAGATGCTCCAATAATTATGGACCATACCAGTATCCGGAAAAACTTGTACCTTTGTTGATTACAAATGGTATTGACGAAAAGAATTTGCCTATTTACGGAAACGGCAAAAATACTCGAGATTGGATACATGTTAAAGATCATTGTGCTGCTATTGACCTTGTTCTGCAAAAAGGTGGAAAGGGAGAAACTTATAATATAGGGAGTAGAACGGAGAAAACAAACAATGAAATAGTTTATTATATTATGAAAAAACTTAACTTGCCAGACAATCAGTTAATATATGTAGCAGACCGCCCTGGTCACGACTATCGTTATGCTGTTGATCCTCAAAAACTGGAAAAAGAGCTTGGCTGGCGACCAGAGTATTCATTTGAGGAAGGCATGAAAGAAACAATCGAGTGGTATTTAACAAATGAGTCATGGTGGAGGCCCTTATTGGATAATAGTCATAGGGAATTAAGATGAGAATAGTAGTGACAGGTGCGGGAGGTCAGGTAGGGGTAGAGCTTACTTTGCTCCTTAACCAAAACAGCCAATATCAGGTCTTTCCCTTAACAAAAAAGGAATTTGATATAACTAATGAGGAAATTGTGTGCAAAAAAATTGCAGAAATTAATCCTGATTGGGTAGTTCATTGTGCTGCGTATACAAATGTGGATGCTGCAGAAGATGTTGGCAAAGAACTCTGCTGGAATGTTAATAAAAATGGTGCTGCGATTATTGGAAAGGCAGCGGCTCTTTCCAATTCAAAACTGATTTATATCAGCACCGACTATGTCTTTGATGGCAGAAAGCATACTGCTTATCAGGAAACTGATGAAACAAATCCGCTAAACGAATACGGTGGTGCTAAACTTGCAGGAGAAAAAGAAATATTTCGCACCTGTTTGGATAGCTATATAGTCCGTACTTCCTGGGTTTTTGGAAAGTATGGAAAGAACTTTGTTTATACAATGCTGAAACTTGCTGAAACTTCCAAAGAATTAAAGATTGTTGATGATCAGTACGGCAGGCCAACCTATGCCAAGGATCTGGCTGCTTTCATTAACTATATAATAATGAACAATCCCCCTACAGGCATATATCATTTTTCAAATGAAAATACTGCGACATGGTATGAATTTGCCAGAGGAATATTGAAAGATCATAATGTGAAAGTCCTGCCAATAAGGTCTAATGATTATAAACAAAAGGCATTACGGCCAAAATATAATGTCCTTTCACTGGAAAAAGCCAAATCTCATTTTCAAATCCCAACATGGGAAACTGCGTTAGATCACTTTATGAAGAATTTGAAATAACTTTTTACTTTCCATAGATTTATTTCAACTCACAATAACTATAGACTCATATTTCTTCTAATTTGATGAAATCTTTCTTTCAGATCAATTAGGAATAGCCCTTCCGTTTGCATACAATCATTTAACTTTTTAAGATCTCAAAAGGCATGTTTGTAAATATGTCGTTTTTGTCATGCTCTATTCAAAGTTCTAAATATAGCAGCTTTGTATGTCCAAGGGCTATTTTCTCTTTCTTAAAATGTTAGATGTTGCACAACAATAATTTACTATAATCTACAGATCAAATGCTTAGTGTGTGCCAATTATAGATAGGTGAATAAGATGCAATAAAATGAATAATATAAGCCAATACGCAAGTAGTGAAAAACAGCTGATTCTGAAACATAAAAAACGTTATTCGATATTCTCAGCAATTTTTTTCAATGCCTTTGCACGAGAAATAATAAATTCCCTCATATATTTCTCCAAAAATACCTTGTCGGCTACAACGCCAATTAGACCGAATGGTGATTTATACTGAAATTTATCAATCATTATGGTTCCGCCAGCTTCATTAATAAATTGATGAGTATGAACAAATGAATGGAACGCTCCAGTCACCATAACATCTACAAATGTATGTGGTTTTTCCATTTCTGTCACTTTGGCTGTCAACCTTTGTTTCATCCCAAAATGGAAGGCTTCCCAGGTAACCATATCACCTTGCTCTAATAATCCTTCTGTCACTCCGCTAACAGCTCTTTCCCTAGTTTTAGAAGTCGTTTGAGTATGAATATCTACGTTTCTAGCAAGGTCGAAACATATATCAACTGGTGCTTTAATAAATTGTTGATGCTCAATTATGGGCATTTTATTTTCTCCTTTTAAAAGCACTTACTAATTAAAAACCTTCAATATTAAAGTTCATTCTGCCGTCACGGTAAATCCGAAATGGGTCATCTCCGTCAATCAATAATTTCCCATTATAAATTGATGCTGTTTCATTCCATTCAAATTCCTCGCCATTAAGCTCTGTTTGAAGTTTTATATGATGCCAGAAAGAATGCCCATCTTCATATTCAACTTCACCAATTTGGAATTTTGTTAATTTATAACCTTTTTCTTGGGAGATATCTATTTTCTCTAAATAGAACTCTTTTGCTTCTTCAGCAGATAATGGGACTTCTTCATCTAATTTATAATCATCCGTTTTTACATCATATTGGAACAAGTGTAGTTGTTCGAAAGCCGCCTCAAAATTTTCATCTATCATTGACTGATAATAATCCTTGATTAAACCTTCTGCTTTTCTTTCTTCAATGGAATTACACCCTGTAAGCATAAGAATTAATGATAAAATGAGCATAAAAGGAATTAATTTGCTCATATGTTATCACTCTCCTAGATTCTGCGGTTTGTCCTTTCACTTTAGCATAAAAATTAGGTGAAGGTACTTTAATTCTTGACGTTACATTGTATTTGAAGAATGAATACATCAAGAGAAATTTCACTGAAATTAAATAAAATATCATAGTTCCTAAAGATTATGCCCAAGCTGCATCTATGTAATCTGGCATAATAAATGGATATTGTTCATAGGGGGCGTTATCCACAAAGGAATTGCTGTCTTTTGGTAGAACATATTGGACTATCGAGCCAGCAAAATAAAGAAGACAGGAGTTTGTATTCTTCTTAAAGGGGATACCTGGTTGCCTGTAAAGTAAAGTAAGGAAATGGAGGTGCTAACTTTTGGATTTAGCCACTAATCTTCGTAAAAAAGGAATTATTGTAACGGAAAATGAACGCTTAGGCAATGATTATAGAAATAAATGGATCAAATCATTCTTTGAATCAATAAATGAAAAAAGATTATATCGTCACCATTTTTTATGGGAGCTGTTTCATAGTAATAGAATGAATTACCTTGAGGGTAAAAAGGCAAACAAAACTTTTGATATAGTGAACAAACAATACTGTTATATATTCTTTCAAGAATCCAATGATGTTTTAAAAGTAGAATTTGCTTCAGAAATGAAAGCAAATGATTTGTTACATCAATATGGTGAATATAGAGACGTGTACGTAGTTGATAAAGGGTTTAATTGGACATACCTTATTCCGCACGAAAAAGGGATATATGGGCCGTATTTTTATCGGAAATAACTTTATAGGAACAAGTGTGTTGATACACATAGGATTAGTGCATTTATTATGAAGTGGTCTAACAAAACAGGGGTCAGGTGCGTGCAAGTAGGGTTAAGATGAGAAAGATTAGAACATGATATGACGGAAATTGATAAAGGAAGTGTTTCTATGCTTCAGATGAAGATAATTAAAAAATTTAAAACCTCTTATCAGATTAAATTTTCCAATGACTATCGTTTTTTATGCCATACAATGGGCAGTAAAACAATTATTTATAATACGAATTCTTGGGAAAAAATAAAGGAGCTTAGTAAACCTAATCACCCAGGGTTTATTCACTTTTCCGACAATGATGAATATTTGTATATAAAAAACACAAGCGGTACTTTATATTTGTATGAAACAGTTGGATTTGAATTAATTATGACCATAAAATCAAATGAAAAATATCAACTTGTTGAAGCAGACTTTGCTTTAACCAATACTTCACTCGTTATTCTAGATACATTGAATACAAAAGACGGAAACCAATTGGCATTAATCAACATGGAAAATGGTGACATTAGAGTCTTAACTCAATTTAAAGATTCAATTAATTATGCCTATTACAATCAATTCATCGAGGCTGAAAGAGCCTATTTATTTACTCTTGTATATGAAATTACCGATAAATTCAACGATGAATACATAGTTCGTAAAATTGTAAAAGTGAAAGAACCAATAAAAAATGAAGCGATAGAGGTAATAGAAAACTCTGAGATCTGGGATTGGAATTTTATCCTTTTTAACTCTATTCATAACTCATTTATTGTAGTTGAAAGATATGACATAATTATGCTTGATGCACAATTTAAGGAGATTATTAAGAAAGTTAAGTTGTCAGATAAAGTTTCTCCAGAATTAGGTGTTTTTCAGTATATTCACCTTTCAAATGATGGTCGATTTATTATCCTTACATATAGTAAAAGAGTTATAATCCTGCGCTACGAAGATTTAGAACCAATTGTTGTTGAAGAGATTCAATATGCTTGCTTTGGGGAATTCAGCAGCGATGACCGATTTATTCTGATAGGAACGTGGGATAATGGGTACATTCTTGAAAACACGCTGCGTTAGTTTTTTGAAGAGCTAAAGGTCGCTGTGGTTCTTAATGTGTAATGATTCCGCTTAGGGTGGATGTTATTTTAATTCAATCTGCTAAATTAGGCAGCTATTCCTGTCACAAATACAGTTTAAATGGAGAGTTAGGCCATCATTCCTAGATTTCTATTTGCGTTCCTTAAAAATATTATGTTCTCTCATCAGAAGGTTTTTCTGGACTCTTTCCGCTAAGACTTCCGGTCCTTTCAAGTGGAATTCACCGACGATCTGATCATTTTTTAAATAAAGACAAATAACGAAATATCCACTTAGATTTGATTGATTAAACAAAAAAAGAGAGGTGTCACCTCTCAATTGTAAGTTACTGTTTGAAAACAAATTGTTCTCTATACGAGAAGCTCAATTAGTAGAGGTAAAAGAGCTGCTATAAAATTATCACTATATACACTGTTAAAGCAGAACCTAATCCAGAATTAGAAAATTCGTATTTCACAACTGAAGATATTGTTTCAGACTTAGTAATGCCAGCTATTGATAAAAGAGTGATAAAAGAATATAAAGGCGATGATCTATTTGGCTGGGAATGGCAAAGAGTTGTCGGAATAAAGTACAATAACAATCATTCATATGACATTGATGTAAAAATTAATATTCCTTCAAAAGATAAAAACGATAAAGAAGATTTAGTTAAAGTAAGAGTATCTTCATCCTGTGACAGTGGAAAGATTAATAAGCAGATATGTAACCACGGTTTTAATATCGATATTATAGAATACAAACATTTATCTTGATAAATTATTACCTGTTTTCTCAAGGAAGGATACTGATATTAAAGTTCAAGAGCTGCCACTAAGGCAGCTTGTTTAATTTTACTAAAGAAAAATCAAGCGAAAACTGTCAACATTATTCTAGCATTTACTTTTGTTTATTATGGTAGGTTATTTTAATGAATATAGGTTTATTTACCACTATAATAAATGCATATTTAGGATAATAATTATTTTACGATAGACTTTAATTTTAGGGGACAAGGATAATAAGATGGGAATAATTATTTTTTCAATTTTTTTAATAATGGTAGGTGTATTTTGTATATGGATGGCGATTTTTAGCAAAAAAAAGGAATTGAAGGAGTTTGCATCAGATATACCAACAGATCTAAGTGATTTTTTCATACTGATAATTTATAAGCTATTTCCCCCTATAATAAGGAGGATCTTCTTATTCTTATCAGGAATAGGGATTATCGCTTTGGCTATTTTTATTTTATTCCCTTAAAGTCTTTTAAAACTATAAGGTATTTATGTTCGAGTTGCGGAACCAGTCAACTTTTCAAATCTATACAGTTAGATAGAAGACAATCAACAAAGTGCTTAATAAAATAGATATAATAAAGTTTAATTATAAAGGAGCTTAAAGAGCTTGCTAGAAGAATTTCTTGCCTCATTAATACCAAATGGAAGTACTTCCTTGGATACAAGAAAAATTGACAGAAATATTGAAATGTTAAAGAATTATTCTTGGTTTAAGGATATTTATGATGATGAAAGATACCATAGGTTATTCTTTGTAAATAGAAAGGTTAGGATGTATTTACAAAATACCTATCGTGTTAAGAAAATAATCAAAAATGAAGATTTCAAAATTAAATTTATAAAGTTTTTGAATGAACAATTATAACAAGTCATACTTACTCTTCTTTATGGAAAGAGTGCTAATACTCACGATCAGATGCCTATATAGTCGGCTTTCTGAAGTTAAAATCCGTATTGAAGAAATTCTTAGTGCAAAAGCGTCATCTTCACTTGTTTATGAAACTGTAGAAAAGCACAAAGGTGTTGATGGTTTTTTTCAAAAGCTGTTGATGACCAAGGAAATGTGTATAGGTTTGGAAACGAGACGATTATTGAGGAGTCTGAAGTGCCAGGTGGATTTAATAGTACCGTACGCTCAGAGATGGACAAGATAAGTTCAAGCGCGTCTTCCCTTACTTTTTATCCAAAGTTAGATAGATCGGTTCCAAAAGCAGAGCAGCTATTGGAAAAGAAGTCATTTTCATTAAAAAGCCAGCGTACAGGGATAGGCTTGCAGGTAAATGATGTGAATCAACAAGGTGATAAATTAGTTTTAGATTATTACTTTACTGGCTTTACAGAAAACTTGAGTCAACATGAGCTCAATATTATAAAGCATAACCTGGAGTATGCTTTTTGGTTAGTGGATGAAAAGTACAGATCAAACATTGACCCGGAAAATCCTTGGCCACCAAAAAACCATGGAATTCCATTAAATGAAGTAAAAATGATTGATGTTGATACAGCGCACTTCCAATCTACATTTAATTTGGATGGGAAAGATAAAATAGAAAACTTTAAACTGGAAGACACGACCTTACTATTCGAATTTTCAACTTTTTGTACACACTGAAGAATTAACACCATTTACTGTTGAACTACCGACCGGGGAAGAGTAGAAAGTTATAGTAGTTGGACGGAGATATATTAATGTCTCCGTCTTTTAGTTAGAAATAATAAATATGGTTAGGAATTATAGCCGGCTAATGTTTTTTCGCCATTTTACAATAAGAGCATGTGTTCCTGAATAGAGTGACACTAAAAATTACAGCTAAGTTACCAAATATCAAAATTATAAATCTTCAGCAAAAAATGTTTAGTGAATCTAATCATACAAATGGGTAATTCATGTTTGTAACTGCTGATGATGTAGGTTCTAATAGCTCTTATTTAATAAACAGAACGGGTTAATAGAAGAAGGAATAAAGAATTTCGTGACGAATACAATTCAAAAAGGAGAGATTTTATGGAAAGCTATCTTTTTATGTTTATTGCAGGGCTAGGAACTGTGGTGATCATATTTTTTCCAGTGATTTACAAATTAAATAAACGAATCTCAAACTTAGAAGACAAGATCCAGCAACAAAATAAAGACATCCATTCTTAAACTAAATCCTCTTTGTTCGAAATCTGCTAGGTTTTCCTTATGAACCTTAAAAAATTTATATTTATGAAGGAAGTGATCATTTGAAGAAGAGGAAACGTTATTGGATTTTAATGCCTCCATTTTTATAGCGATGCTAATAGTTTTTTATATTTTACCGAACCCTTACAAAGGATATTCAATAATAGTCGTTTTTGTTTTTTGGATTGTATTATGGTGCTGGAATTATTTTGGTGACAAAAAACAGAAGCAGCTTGATCGATAAGATACTATGCCGGTGTATATCTATGACAATGCTCAAGGAGAAGCTTCCTAAATTCAATAATAGAGGAGTTTAGTGGTTTAAAAAAGATTTCTTTCCTCAGCTATTCATCCTTTCGCTTTAAATGGTTATTTTAGTGTGTCAACTGAACAATTTAGAGTTATATACAAAAGAGATACTACTTAGTACTCTTAAATTTCCGAACAATATAAACAACTAAAACCATTGTAATGATGCAAATAAACACACCTGCGATACTAATACTAAATTCATCTTTTCGGATGGTCATAATTTTTAAAATATCGATATTAAACAAGTACCCTATGAAAGAATATATTAAGATTATTGTCGATCCTATTAAATATCCGTTTAAACTTGAATCTATTTTCAATCAATGTCCACTCCCTAATACTTTCCTATGTATTTAGTCAAAAACAATAAACTTTACGCTCGCATTCCAGGGCTTTACATTTTTCCTTCCTTAATCCAAGACCAAATTCGATAGCTTCCATATATAGAGACGAAAAAGAGTAATAACAGAATAATCACCCAGATAGATAGTCTGCTAAGCTCCTCTATTCCTTTGGCGTTGCTAAAAACAAAGATGGAGAAGCCAATTACCATAAGGTAACAAAACACATTTGGAATGATATAGATGATTCTTAATTTATAAATATTCAACTAAACACCGCCTATTTTCTTAAATGTAAAAACATGCGCAACCTTCTAAAAATATCCTTCTTCTTCCAAAAGTACCATAGGATATGCTATATAGACAACTGCTGCCCACAATAACAGATGCTAAATAAAGGTGAATATTAATGAAAAATTTTGAAACCTTTCTTAACTTCATACGTATGTGCCGTGTAAGGAGGGATTTAAATGGAATTTACAATCATTCTGTATATCCTTTTGGGCATCGGATTTCTTTTCTTTTTCAACTGGTTAATGGGTTACAAAAAAGGCAATATAACAATTGATTTTGATGAGCGCTTTTTCAATAAAAAAGAATATGTAGAAGCCATTAAAAACAAACTTGAAAGTGAAGGTAAAGAAGTCGCTTACAAAGGAAATGGCCGGTTCAATATAGACGGGAAAAATTATCTGCTCATTGATAGAAATGTAAGTATGGGTGGAGTTCCATTACAAAGAACCATTCTAAAGCTTGAAAAATAAGTCATTAAGCCAGGGGACCTTTCCATAAATAGGTTCCTTATCTTATTTAGTCAAAAGTCCAATGGTTTTACCCTTTACAAGCCGATTGCTTTTTTTAAAAAATTGGGTGGAATTATGTGTCGAACTGTAAAAAACTGGTTGAAAACCAACGATTTATCAATCGCTGAAATTGACTTTATAGAAACAGTGTTAACATTTACATCTGCAGTGAAAGTAATCAGCAGTAGGAAGGATACAATCAACAAGTCCTTTCAGATCAACTTTCCTGATAAAAAAGCAATAATTAAAACCGGATATAACATATGAGAAATTGGAAGAAACGCTTAAAGAAATCGGAATAAATATCGATCTCAGTGAGATGTTGACTAGATTTCGTAATCAAGGTATTTGTTCTAATCTTTGCAAAGAGTTGTTAGATAGTAGAGTAAGTGGATAATCGTTTATGATTTAAGATGGAGACCCAAATAGCACTAGTAGCTATTGATCTAGTGCTCAAAAAGGCTGAAGAAATGAAGAATGAAACAAAAGGTGGAATGAATAAGTGAGAATTATTATGGATCTTCCAATCATCCTCTTAGGAAGTATCTTTCTAAGCTTGAAAATAGATCCGCTTGGATTGGGAGGATATACAGTGAAGGGGATTGGAATTATTTTGATTTATGGAGGAGCCAAGTTGATTGAGAAAAGAACGAATAAAAGTACAGGTTAGGTGCTGTTACAACATATGCTAGTTCCGAAATGTCTACATTCCAGATTATAGAAAATAGTTGGTAAAACAATAAGCCACTACATTTGTAAGTGGCTGCCATCACGAATTATATTTGGTCTGATAAACTATTGCTGCTGTTCCATTTTCTCTATGAAACGATGAACCCAATTCATATCGACCGGCCCATTTAAAACCTTATAATAAGAACCGCTATAATCAAGTACACGGTTTTCATAGATACTTGCCATGGCGAAAATGTCATCTGTTGAATTAAGTGTGGCATGAAAGCCCTTTGTCCCGGAAAGATCCGCATCCCATTCAGAATTTCTCATTTTTTTCACTCTATATTGGCTTAGAAACTCTGTTAACTCATCTGCATATTTTTTTTGATTTGTTACCAAATCAAAGTTAATGACTAATGAATGATAATTTGACTCATCATAATTCATTATCTCATCTAAACCTTTCTCTTTATAATCATTGTATAGTTTAAAAGATAATAAGATGAGAAAGCCGCTTATAAGTGCAATAACTATGTGTTTTTTCTTCTTCATTTAAAATCCCCCAAGAATATGAAATGCAATACACATTTTTTCATCGTTATAAACGTTTAAGATGAATACCTAAACTTCCGAATTTTTCACTTTCTTCCTTTGCTTATAAATTTCAAATAGTGCCAACACTAAGAAGATCCATAAAAAGACATTATCCAAATCGATGCCAGACGATGATTGTTGAGGCAAACTTTATGGTAAAAGGGTTTAAACTGATTAGGAGTTTATTGTAGCTAACAACATAACATCACCGCTTATATTTTTACTTTTAGTAAGTAGAATTATTAGGCTTTGGGTTACAGATAGGAAGAGTGGAAGAGTGCTATATTCATGTAGATGATACTGTTTAGTTTAGTGATACCTTTATAACTGATTGATGTAATAGGGAAGCAGGAAACAGATCCTAGATTACAATGGAAAAATCAAATTCCAAATAATGCTTTGAACTATTTTTTGTCCAAATTAAACCTTTCCTTCTTGTCATTCCATTCTATTGTCATAATTAATTCTGTATCATTGGTTATCTGTGCATTAGTTGGATTACTCTCACTTTTGTCACTAAGAGTTCCACTTTCACTTAATGTAGCCCCATTCCTGGAAAAATTCCCTACACTATCTACAACATAATTAATATCTCCAACACTATTTACATCTTCCCCAACATACATTAATGCAAGTTCTTGTGTCTCAAGGTCGTTGCTTGTTTGTATAACCTTTAGTTCAGCAGACCAATTATCCGTTTCACCGGAAAAAATAAATGTCTCTGAGCTGCAACCTGTTAAGAAAAATAACAAAATAACGAACAGAAAGCCTGATTTTTTATTTATTAGACAGTCACTCCTTCTTTGAATTGGAAAATTATGCTATTATTATAATATATATCATCACTCAATGAAAGCTATTACATAATATCCATAAAAAGTCTTAGAATTTACATATGTAGTTCTTAGAGTGGGGGAAATAATATATGAAAACAAAAAATATTATCATCGTCCTGTCTGTTTTACTAAATATTACGTTAGGAATTCTTTTCTATATTGAGACACAAAGATCAGGTCCTGTTGATGTCGGTTTTGAATTCAAAGAAGCAATTAGATTGGAACGTTATGATGATGCAAGAAATCTTATGACTGAGGAAAGGATAGAAGCAATACCAGAAGATATACTAAAGAAGGTTAATGAAATGATGAGTTCTGGAACAAGCTTCAGAACCTATCAATTATTAGAATTTACGAATGGAGAAATGGTTTTGTTAAACTTAACACCAGATAAAGAATATGAGATTCAGAATGTTACCATTGTTCCGGATGAGATGAAGTCGGTGTTTAGCGAGTTATAATGCAATAAAAAGTATACTACCGAAAACTCTATACTATCGTTTTTTTTATGTACCTGGGAAAATATTTCGGTGTGACAAATATCTTTATATTATCCTTGTTCCTTCGCTAAGAATTGTTGTCTCAAGGAGATTTAAACATAACAAAATTTTAGTAGAGAAAGGAGATCAAATTCAATTATATTTGCTTGGTTGTAACTTGTGCAATTGCTTAATCAGCAAAAGCAAGAGTTCCAAGTTAGCTTAGGGTAGTAAAGAGGAAAGAGGAGGCCAAAAAGTGAAACAGTATGAATACATGGTAGAAAATATTCAAATTCAATTAAAAATTGGTACTAACTTTGAAGATATCATAACTGAGAAGCTGAATACTCTGGGCAGAGAAGGATGGGAACTTGCTGGTGTGAATGGGACTGTTTATTACTTTAAAAGAGAAATGTAGAGATAGCACTCTTGTAACTAAAAATTGCTTAGCTCTAAAATAAAGATAGAACAAATATTAAAAGAATAATGTTTCCGGCAGCTGCCATCTTTTCTTTGGCGGCTCTTTATTATGCAAAATTATGGATATTTCTGTTATAATTAAGATAATTGAATATTTAGCAAATACGTGTGAACGGCTATTTTTATGATGGAGAATTTCTGCATTTGTCTACAAGGAAGAATGCTGTTCCACTGGCTCTAAATATGAAAGTCCATAGATAGAATGGTTAAGTTGACTGCTATAGTATTTCATTTCTTATTTAGAAAGCGGTGATGGTATGTTGATAGCTTTTTTGTCATGATAGGTATTTTTTTATCGATCACTTTAATAAAGCTGAAAACGATAAAAAAAGAAAAGAAAAAAAATCCTAGTAAGCTTCTATTTGAACTTCTGATTGTTTTTTGCTTTATCACTTTTTTGGTAAGTGTCTCCGTAGATTCTTATTTATTTTCCATTATAAATGCCATCGTTATATTTTTACTTTTAGTTAAGAGAATTATTAGGCTTTGGTCTACTGATCGGAAAGGCGCTTTAATCATGATCATCCTATTTACTGTCGTATTGTTATCGCTCTATCGCTTAGTAAATCTCCAGTCTGCAGTAAGTTAGACTCATTCATACACGGTAAGAGACAGGAAACAGATGAAACAACTGGTTTTCAGAAAAAATGGTGAGGTGAGTCGAGATGAAAGACCAAGAAGAAACAGTGGAACAAAAAAGAGAGCGGTTAAGACAGCAGGAAATGAAGCGCAATCCAACTGGTATCATGAACGATTCTATAAATAGTGCATACAGTGGGAATCTCCATGAATTAGTTAGAGGCTTAGGGTGGAAGGGTGCAGGAATTCTGTTACTTGTTGTTGTAATGGCTTTAATCATTGTAACATTCATATTTTAGTCAGATATAAGATTAGCAGAGAAGTGAATTTTATAAATTAACACTGTACCATACCTTATAAATTTGGCCATCATAATCAGTATGAACCATATTTTCGGGAACACTAGCAAGATAAAATGCTAACGCAAAAGCAATTTTTTCGTCAGGTGTTTGATACCCATTTATTCCCTCAACCATTAATTGATTTGATAACGAGTGTGCCCAAACTTCAGCTTCTCTTAGGCTATCAGAAATAAATTCTTCCACTTTCCATCTAATTTTCATGGATTGACCTCTTTTCATTGATAGGTACAAAAACAGCTGCTGATCCGCTATACCGATTGGTTTAAAAGTTAATATTATAATTTTAACATATAATTCCAACCTATATATTTATCGGGGACCTTTTTGGTCAGCTTTTAATAAAGTGAATATTCAAATAGATGATAAGATTTTTATAAATTACGGACACAGCAGCTCTCATAATTAATTGCAAAGCAATGTAAATTGTTAATCTACTGGAGGTGCGATATAAATGAAACAAATCATCGCCCTTGGAGGCGGCGGGTTCTCTATGGAACCGGATAATCCAATCTTAGATTCTTACATATTGAATCAATCAAATAAATTGAAACCTAAAATCTGTTTCGTCCCGACAGCCAGTGGTGATTCTGACAGTTATACTTCAAGATTTTATCAGTTTTTTGAACAAATGAATTGTGAACCTTCTCATCTTTCCTTATTCAAACCGCCAACTAGGGATTTAGCGGGTTTTTTACTGGAGAAAGATATTATTTATGTTGGCGGCGGGAATACAAAAAACTTATTGGCCTTATGGAAAGAATGGGGATTAGATCTTGTGATGAAAGAAGCTTGGGAACAAGGAATTATCTTAGCTGGAATTAGTGCAGGCTCGATCTGCTGGTTTGAAGAAGGCGTTACGGACTCCTATGGAGACGGACTCGAACCATTGTCATGTCTCGGTTTTTTACAGGGAAGCAATTGTCCGCATTATGATGGAGAAGCAGAAAGAAGACCGTCTTATCATCAGCTTATTTCAGCTGCCAAAATTAAACCGGGAGTTGCTGCTGATGATGGCGTTGCACTTCATTTTATAGGACAGGAACTAACAAAGATTGTGAGTTCAAGAGCTGCAGGAAAGGCCTATACAGTAGATTTTTCATCGAAAGAAACTGAGTTGCAGACAGAATTTCTTGGTTCAACTTAAGGAGTGATTTTGTTAACAGTTTGTATTATGAAATATAATTTTAAAATAAAATATATGTTGAGATTCAGAGAAACAACAACTTATTCTAACAAGCTGCATGATCCAAATAGGAGGAGTTGATTCCCAAGTTATAGAAATAGTATTGTAGTGTTGGAAAAGGGGAGAACTCGTGAAAAAATGGCTTATAATCACTGGCGCAATAGGAATCATTTTACTCATTATTGCTATAAATAGTAAATTCTATTATCCTGCACTGCCCATTGATACGATGAGCAAAAAAGAAGTCATAGATTCTTTACAGTTTAAAGATATGATTAAGATTGGCACTGATTTAGAAAATGAGTGGTATATGACTAAAATGGACCAAAGAATGGCCAAAAACAAAATAAAGGATATGATTCAAGAGGAAGAATGGAAATTTCGCAATTACGATGGCAATGGTCTTTTCTTTGAAAAGAAGAATCAAACACTAATTGCTTCTACTCAAATGTGGACAGGGAATTATGTACTTGTAAATGTTCCCGTTGCCTGGAAAAAGTAATCAGCTGTGTTGTTAATTAAAATAGAGTGGTGTGGTACATATGGCTTTTCAAAGCGCGATTTACCCAGCATTTATTAAGAAAAATAAAGAAGGTTATGGTGTCCATTTTCCAACATTGTATCCTGAAACGGGATGGAAGCATTATAAAAGCCTTGGCAAGACAAAAAAGGAAGCTACCCAAAACGCAAAGAAGGACCTAGCTTATTATCTTGCTGGTACCGTTTATGATCATGAAGAGTTGCCTAGTAATGCACCTATTCCTGCCAACCTAGTAACACAGGAAATGGAACTTGTTTGGATCACTGCAGTATATAGTGATTATGCGAAAGAGATAGAAGAACATCTGATTGGGCGTCATTGGCATATTGATTACAATCGAGATATGAATAGTGATTATAAAGCGGTTGCCTATAAGAACGAGCAAGGGGCGTGGGAGGTAAGAATTGACTGTTATCTGCCTGTCGAGGAGCAAAAGCTGCTGCAAATTTGTCCTAGCTACCCTTTAATTTGTTTGGCAACACGCCGAGCAGAGGCAGAAGAGAAGTTTGATCGTTTTGTGTTAAAAGTAATAAAGATTGTTAATAAATAAGAAAATACGCGAAAGGAGACTTTATCATGAAACTTGGAGCATTTTCTGTAAGTTTGAATGTTAAAGATATACATGTATCAAAGGAGTTCTATGAAACGCTGGGGTTTAAAACTTTAGGAGGGGATATCACTCAAAAGTGGCTGATCATGAAAAATGAACATACAGTGATAGGGCTTTTCCAAGGGATGTTTGAGAAAAACCTTCTGACTTTTAATCCAGGCTGGGACGATAACGCTGAAAATCTCGAGCATTTTACAGATGTGCGTGAACTCCAAAAAGAATTGAAAGAAAAGGGAGTAAAGATCATAAAAGAAGCTGATGAATCAACAGAAGGACCGGCATTCATTACACTGGAAGACCCAGATGGGAACCCTATTTTAATTGATCAGCATCGATGAAAATTTGGATGATACATCATTGGGGGCATCGTAATTGAACTATTTTTTAAGGTTAAATGTTGTAAGTATACTTTATGCAATTATGGTCTTTGTTCCTTTAGAACTTATGTTAAACGTTTATAGAATTAGCAGAATAACAAATTGGGAGTTGTCTACAGTAACCACCTTGTCAGGCATCATCAGTCTAGTCGGGATTATTGCGGGTACAATTCTTCTATATTTATTAACCAATAAGTGGCTGAATGGCCGAAAGCGAAATTATTGGACGGTCATCCTATGGGTGCCTTACTTTGTCCTTTTTGTATATAGTTTCGCTGCTTTGTTTCCCGTAACGTATGGTGGAGATGATCCTAATCCTGGCTCTGGTCTAATAGCGATCGGAGGATTAATTCTGTATCCATTGTACATACTGCTTATTAATTTTGTTGGAATGTCAGGGGAAGATAAATCGGTGAGTCATCCCGTATAAGCTTAAATAATATTACGTATTTAGATTTTAAAAAATGGTTATAAACAAAACGCTCACATTATATTTCTGAGCGTTTTGTCTTGTTATAAACCCTCTATTTCGCATTAACATCTGGCTGATGAATGCCAAATATGTTTCCTTCGGTGTCCTTATAATAACCCTGCCACGCCATTCCTGGAAGAGCATATTTAGGCAGTGCTGGTGTACCGCCTTGTTCAAGAATCTTTGCTTCTGTTTCATCATAATTTCCTACACCCATTGTACAGGCAAAACCATTTAAAGGCTGGTTTGCATCTGGTGCGGGACTTTTTCGCTGCATCAAAGCTCCATTAATTCCAGGGTATTCATCACTGCCAGTCACAGCGCCGAAATAGGGCATGCCAGCAAATTCACTATAATCTTCAAACTTCCAGCCAAATACTTCTCCATAAAACTTCTTAGCACGCTCCATGTCATCAACATGAATTTCAAAATGTATAATTCTGCCCATAATGACCTCCTGATTTAACATTAATAGTTTCAATAGCTTGTATTTTCAACATTGCTTTAGGTTATTCCTTCTTCATTATGGAAAGGCTATAGAGGATTTATACAATTCATGTAGAAACAAGATTCATTCAATGCATAATATAAAAAAATTAGATTACCTGCTAACCACCCTATAAAAAAAACCTATCAATAACCTCGCAAATGGAATCGTAACTGGCAGCAGAATGATAGCATAAATCGGCCCCCAGACAAGTGTTCCTTCAATGTTGATGGAGTCGATTCCGCCTCTGACCAGCATTTCGCCAAAAATCGCACCAATCGTTCCGCTGAATAAGGATACAAGAAGGGCACATATTGCGCTGATCTGCCAAAGTTTTTTGTTTGACACATTTTTTTTATTATGAAAATATACGCTTAATATGGGAAAAGTAATAGAGAAGGGAATCAAGACAGAAAAATATAACCAGCTTTCACCCCAAAAGGACGTTACTCCACCAGCCATTGTCTGTCCAATCAGCATAAATAAGAATGCAGCAGCAATTGAAAAGACCACACCAAATATAAGGCCTTTAAACCCATTCATTGTTTTCATTTTTGATCACAACCCTATCTTTTATTTATAATAAAGTAATTAATCTATTACCAAATTAATACCAAACGCATTTAAATTCCCAGCCTTTACGATATAATGGTTGTATAAATACCAGGAAAAAACAAATTAAAATATAAAGTTTAAAAGAATAACTATTTAAATAGACGCTGCTTTCATTATAAATAAGGAGTGAGAACATGAAAAGAAACCTTATTAGCATCGTTCCTGTAGTTATGAGCCTGATCTTGGCCGCCGGTTGTAATGATGAACAAAAATCGGAAGAAGCAGACTTAGAACCTACTCCGTATGAAACAGTCAATAACTTTCAGGGAGTTACGATGAAGATTAAAGAAGGTTCTGTCTCGCCCACTAATTTGACTGTTGTATTTGAGAATAACTCTGATAAACAAGGACTGTATGGGGAAGGATTTGTATTGGAAAAGAAAAGTGAGAATCAATGGTTTGGAGTTCCTAGTAATGTAGATGAGTATTCAATTCAAGATATTGGATATGACTTGGAACCAGAAACTGTCCAGGAATGGGAGGCTGTCTGGGAGATCCTCTATGGAAGTCTGGATGAGGGAGAATACCGAATCGTAAAGGAAATAATGGATTTTAGAGAAACAGGCGACTATGATGAATATTATTTGACTGCGGAATTTATGATTGATTAATAAAATTTAAACTCACTATTATTAGCACGGGATTTAGTCACTTACCAAGACTAATAGGTTATAAAACAACAAAAATCGGGAATAGATGAGTGATAGAGGAGGTTTATTACATGGTTCTAAAAAAAGTAAAAAAGCTGCTCGATGATCCAAAGGTTAAGAAAGCACTTAAAGAACAGGTTGTTCCTGCTATAAAAAAAGAAATAAACAAAAGAAAATCGAAATAAATATTTCATAAAAGCTGAAGCTCTACAGGTTTCAGCTTTTTGCATGGGGAAATTTTGTTGCGGAAGGTAAAAACTGAAACTAAATCTAGTTATCTCCGTAAAATAAAGAATAACATGTTACGTTTTGGAACAAGGAGGATCATAATGAATGTGTTTTTGGCTTATTTGGTTATTTTTCTATTAGGAGCAACTCCTTTTATGGAGGTTGTTGGTGTTATTCCATTAGGCATTGCTGTTGGCTTGCCGGCAATTCCTGTCACCATTCTGGCCTTCGCCGGGAATATACTCACGATTTGGCTTCTGATTCTGCTGATTGATCATGTGAAGGTATGGCTGCAGCGGCGCAAGGAGAAAAAGGGCAAAGAGGGGTCAGATAAGAAAGGGCAGCGTGCTGCACGTATCTGGAAAAAGTATGGATTGCCCGGCTTAACCATTGTCTCACCTATTTTAATTGGCACCCATCTTGGCGTGATCCTGGCAATGAGCTTTGGAGGTACTCGCAAACAAATCACTTTTTGGATGACTGGCAGTATTATCGTGTGGACAATTGTAATGAGTATTGCGTCTCATTATGGAATTGATTATTTCTTTGAAAAAACAGGGAATGAAGGGTTATTGAAGGACTTTTTAGAAAATACAGATTAGAAATATAAAAAGTTTGTAAATATGTAAAAACAACTTGCCAAACGTTTTTTTCTATTTTATAATCATCAATAATATTTCGAATAATTAAATGATTCCCACAAACGATGAAGAGAAAAAGTAAGATTATGCAGTTTACAAAGAGAGCTTCGGTAGCTGAAAAGAAGCAAAAGTGCTAATCTGAACAATGGCCTCTGAGTTCCGTGCTGAAAGTGCATTCGCATGTTAGGTTCCGGCGAGATTTGGTGCTCGTTACAAACACCACAGTATAATGACTTATGTCAGTACTTGAATGAGGCTGCAATGTGTTACACATGCAGTGAAGTAAGGTGGTACCACGTGATCTAGAACCACGTCCTTATCCGATGAATGGATAATGACGTGGTTTTTTATTTTATAAACTATTGGAGGAAGAAAAAATGAATAATTATTTAGTCATTCAAACCGATTTTGGCATTAGTGATGGGGCGGTAAGTGCAATGTATGGTGTTGCTTTATCTGTTGATCCAAAGGTTCGTATTTTTGATCTGACCCATGATATTCCTCAATACAACATTTGGGACGGAGCTTATCGTCTATATCAAACCATTTCTTATTGGCCAGAAGAAACAGTGTTTGTATCGGTTGTCGATCCAGGAGTAGGTACAGACCGACGTTCGATCGTAGTTAAGACAGAGTCAAACCATTATATTGTTACACCTGATAACGGCACACTCACTCAGATTAAGAAACATATTGGCATAAAAGAAGCAAGATTAATTGATGAAAAGGTAAACAGACTGCCGCGCTCAGGAGAATCCTATACGTTTCACGGCCGTGATGTGTATGCCTTCACTGGAGCAAGATTGGCAACTGGCGTTATAACATACGAACAGGTTGGACCTGAATTAGACCCAGCAAGTGTTATTGAATTACCTGCAGAAGAAGCAGTAATTTCGAATGGTTCTGTAACAGGAAATATTGATATACTTGACATTCGTTTCGGAAATCTTTGGTCTAATATTGACCGCGTACTGTTTAAAGAATTAAGCATTGAGTATGGCGATTCATTTGAAGTAGTCATTGAAAATGGCACTAGACAGATATACAAAAACATCATGACTTTCGGGCGCTCATTTGCAGATAGTCATCTTGGAGAACCGCTTCTTTATGTGAATTCCCTTGATAAAATTGGAGTTGCGCTGAATCAAGGTTCCTTTGCAAAAGCTTATCATGTACAATCCGGACCAAATTGGAAAATTTCTATACGAAAAGTTCAGAAACTTGTATATAATTAAATCTTATAAATAGAAAATAGAATAAGGGAGTGGGTTTCTTGAAATTATCTATTAAAACGATTGTAGCAATCGGAATTGGGGCAGCTGTTTTTATCATTTTAGCTAAATTTGCAGCTATTCCATCGCCGGTTCCCAACACAACGATACAAACATCCTACGCATTTTTAGCACTTATGGCCATTGTTTTTGGACCAGTTGCTGGTGCATTAATCGGCTTTATCGGCCATGCGTTAAATGACGCGATTTCATATGGATCTGTTTGGTGGAGCTGGGTTGTTGTTTCGGCGCTTGTAGGATTTTTAATTGGTCTGGCAGCTAAAAAGATTAACATTGAATCTGGTAAACTTGGTACAAACAAAATTGTAACGTTTAATATCGTTCAAGTCCTTGCTCAAGGGATTGGCTGGTTCTTAGTTGCTCCTTTACTAGATATTTTGATCTACGCCGAACCGGCTAATAAAGTATTCGTCCAAGGATTGTTCGCTGGAGTTTCAAATATGATTACAGTTGGAATTATAGGTACGATTTTATTAGTGGCATACGGTAAAACACGCAGTCAAGGCAATAGCCTGCATAGAGAAATGTAACGGTGTAATTTTTTCACCGTTTGTTCAAAAGGAAAGCGAAATACATGCAAAACGTCTCAGCGTTGCCACAATTTTTGTGGCGGCGTTTGTCTGCGTTTAAGGCATAGAATCGCTCTTTAAGTCAATGGATGTAGAACGAACCTTGAAAAGTGACTATATGCTTAGTAGATGCAGGCTGCACTTTTCTTACAAGCAAGGAGACAAACATGAACAAAACAGTTATTGAGTTCAAAGACTACTCTTTTAAATATCATAGTCAAATTGAACCGACTTTACACGATATTAATCTATCAATCCAAGAAGGAGAAAAGATTTTAATCGTGGGGAGAAGCGGTTCAGGCAAAAGCACGATTGGCCACTGTATAAACGGTTTAATTCCCTTCTCGCATAAAGGGGATACAGCCGGTACCTTACATATATTGGGGCAGGATGCAAACACATTGGATATATTCTCACGCTCGAAAATGGTTGGAACCGTTCTGCAGGACCCGGACGGTCAATTCATTGGACTAACTGTGGGTGAGGATATCGCTTTTTCACTGGAAAATAGCCTTACAAACCAAAAAGAAATGCATTCCATTGTAAAAGATACAGCAGCAATGGTTGCCATGGAGGAGCATTTATCTTTTTCTATTCATCATTTATCTGGCGGACAAAAACAAAGGGTTTCGTTGGCCGGTGTCATGGTTGATGATGTTGATATTCTCCTATTTGATGAACCGCTGGCTAATTTGGATCCTGCAACAGGCAAAAGTGCCATTGAACTGATTGACACCATTCATAAAGAAATGAATAAAACGATCGTGATCATAGAGCATCGCTTAGAGGAGGTGCTGCATTGTGATGTCGATCGGATTATTGTCATGGAGGACGGTCGGATTGTTGCAGATATGGACCCGGATTCTTTACTGGCGAGCAATATTCTAGAAGATATAAGTATCCGTGAACCTCTTTATGTTAAAGCGGCAAAATATGCAGGATGCGAATTGACTGCCAATATGAAACCAGCACATATTAGTACATTTGATGTGAATAGATGCCGGAATCAAATATTGAGCTGGTATAACCAATTTGAAGCAGCCTCTTTTACTAGTAAATCCGAAAGTATTCTCGAGCTGCGGAACATTTCTTTTTCTTATGGTTCTGGGGGAAAAACCATTGAGAATGTCTCTCTGTCGATTGAAAAAGGAGAAATGGTCAGTATTGTGGGGCGCAACGGAGCTGGCAAATCAACTCTGTCCAAATTAATCTGCGGTTTTATTAAACCAAATGAAGGTAAAATTCTTCTTAATGGATTAGATATAACAAATGATAGCATAAAGCAGCGATCGGAAAGAATTGGCCTCGTGATGCAAAATCCAAACCATATGATCTCAAAACATATGATTTATGATGAAGTTGCACTTGGCCTCGTGATTCGGGGAGCAGCAGAAGCTGAAATAAAAGAAAGAGTCGAAAAAACATTAAAGGTGTGCGGGCTTTATCCGTTTCGAAACTGGCCCATTTCAGCATTAAGCTTTGGTCAGCGGAAACGAGTAACGATCGCTTCTATTTTAGTTTTGAATCCGGATATCATTATTTTAGATGAACCGACAGCTGGTCAGGACCTGCGACATTATACGGAGATTATGGAATTTTTATCAGAGCTGAATCAGCACGGTGTGACAATCATCATGATCACTCATGATATGCATTTGATGCTTGAATACACACCAAGGGCGATTGTGATCAATGACGGAAAAAAAATAGGCGATACTTCCGCTGTTGAAGTATTGACAGATTCTGCCCTGATTCTGGATGCGAACTTAAAGGAAACCTCTTTATTTGAACTCGCAAACCGTCTGGGTGTAAAGAATCCGTTAGACTTTATCGGCCGTTTTATTTCTTTTGATCGGGAGGCGAAACAGAAATGGCAGTAGAAATGCTCTCTTATATTGAAAGAAATACACCGATTCACCGCTTAACGGGTGTCACTAAGCTGGTATGCTTTATTCTCTGGTCTTTTGCAGCGATGCTCACCTATGATACTCGCATTCTGCTCTTTTTATTCGTTTTAGGAATAGTGATTTTCATTGTTTCTAAAATTAAACTAAGAGAAATATCCTTTGTTTTACTGTTTATTTTAGTATTTTTACTGTTAAATAATGCAGCCATTTATTTGTTCTCTCCGCAGGAAGGTGTCAAAATCTATGGCAGCAGTACAGTGATTGCAGACTTTTTTGGCCGCTATAATCTCACATTGGAGCAGATCTTTTATCAGTTTAATATCACATTAAAATATTTCACAGTGATCCCTGTTGCCTTACTTTTTATCGTCACGACAAATCCAAGCGAATTTGCGGCGTCCTTAAACAAAATTGGCGTCAGCTACCGCATTTCCTATGCAGTCGCGTTAGCACTTCGCTACATCCCGGATGTTCAGCGCGATTATCAGAGCATTGCGCTCTCACAGCAGGCTCGCGGCATTGATATGTCTAAAAATGAGAAGCTGTTCAAGCGTCTTAAAAACGCTGCATCCATTATTATCCCGCTTATCCTCTCGAGCCTTGATAAAATTGAAACTATCAGCAACGCGATGGAGCTGCGCGGCTTCGGGAAAAACAATAAACGGACATGGTACAGTGCACGGGCTTTCCAGCCTGGAGATTATATCACGCTTATTGTATTTACACTGATTCTGATTGTCAGCCTGGTTGTGACCTTTTATGATGGAAGCCGGTTTTATAATCCGTTTTTGTAACTTATTTACTTCCTGAGTTTTGGGCTTGGGGAGTTTTTTTTATATTTTTGAATGACTCAACTAAATAAAAAAAGGAGTGCAGCTTATAGTGATCATTACGAAGAAAGATCTCACCTTTAAAATTAGATTAGCTGTTCACAGTGATGCCAAGAATTTATCGCTGTTACGAGTAAAAATTGACGGAGAAACCGAAAACATGGACAGAGAAGAGGGAGAGGATTTCATAGACCAAACTGGTTTTGAAAAAATCATAGAAGCAGATACAAATCATCCTAGAACTTTATTCTTAGTTGCTGAAATGGATGGCAAATTGATTGCTTATTCAAGATGTGCCGGCAATGATTTAAAAAGATTTATCCATAAAGCTGAGTTTGGGTTAGGTGTTTTAAAGGATTACTGGGGATATGGAATAGGAAGAAAGCTGCTTGAGGCAACAATCGCATGGGCTGATAACAACGGTATAGCTAAACTGGAATTATATGGTGTTCTTGAAACGAATACGAGAGGCATAGACCTATACAAAAGCCTTGGCTTTGAAATCGAAGGCTTAATAAAAAAGGACAGACTACTATCGGACGGGAACTATTATAATACCTATGTAATGGCAAGATTTCATGAAGATGGAGGTTGAAAATGAAAATTTATAGCTTTCGAAAAGAAGAGGGTAAGAAAATAACGAAATACGATTCTAATTTTATCATGTCACGAATTATTCAATCTGAAAAACCTGTCCATGTGGGCTGTATGCATCTAGAGAAGAACGGTGTCATTGGTTATCATCAGGCAGTTGTCCCTCAGCTCCTTTTAATTATGAATGGAGAAGGTTTAGTACGAGGTGAAAGAGATGAGTACATAAAAGTTCAATCAGGCGACGCTGTTTTTTGGGAAAAAGATGAATGGCATGAAACGAAAACAGATTTAGGTCTAACCGCTATTGTAATAGAAAGCGAAGAATTGAATCCAGACTCTTTTATGGCATTAAGGATTAATTAGGGGACAACATCATGGTAATGATCGTGAAAGATATTAAAGGCAAATCATACAAACAATTAATAGATATTCTATTTAAACACTCAGATAGGTTTGCGTTTGTTGAAAGTACGCAATGGATGGAGTTTGAATCAGATCGTCTTGCTTGTGTGGATCAATTGATATCAGATATTAGAGTACATTTAATAGAAAGAAAAGTGCAAACCAAATGGGAAACAACAAGACTTACGGACGGTAACAAGGCATATGTATATTATTTTCGGAACAACAATGCGACAAAACTATTCTTAAAAGAATACAGCCAATCTCTGTTTGGCTGGATCGGTCCGGAAATGCCAGAGGATTTAATGTTTTATCGAAAGGATCAGTGTATATTGGCTGCATGTTCACATGAAGGGTATTTTGGGGTAGAGGACGAAGTATGGAAAGAATTTTTATCCAAATAATAAGTTGAAATAATACCCATCTCTGTGGCTGGAACATACAGAATATTCAGAGCCGGTGTATTTCTGGGAAGTGATCGACTTCCATTCGGGAAGAGGAGCAGGGAAAGGTTCCGTCAAATAATGCAGAGGTGATTGCCAATATGGTAAAAGGAGATTCTGAGTGGTATATTATTCCTGATATGAATCATATTTTGCGAAGGTCTGAAGGCACCAACACCATACTGGGTGCAATGAAAGAATTCAAAAGTCTGATGCAACAGCCTATTCACCAGGAGCTGTTTAATAGGCTGGAAGATTGGCTGCGCAGGTACCAGTATGATGCGTAATATTTTTAAGGAAGAAAAGCTCAACGGATAGGAAGATCATGATGAAAAAATGGTTTAAAGGTCTGCTTGTATTTAGTATCCTGCTTATTCTCTTTGTTTACCTTAACAATAGCTCTCTATTTGCAGAAGAGAGAAATGGGGAGCCCCTCCTTTTAGCTCACCGTGGGTTAGCACAGACTTTTCCAATGGATGAAATTACAGCAGAAACATGTACCGCAGAAATCATTTACGATCCTGAGCATCCTTATTTGGAAAATACCATTCCATCAATGGAGGCAGCCTTTAAAGCAGAAGCCGATGTAGTTGAATTGGATATTCAGCTTACAAAAGATGGCGAGTTCGCCGTATTTCATGATTGGACACTGGAGTGCAGAACAGATGGCAGCGGGAAAATCAGAGATCATACAATGCATGAGCTGAGACAGCTTGACATCGGATATGGCTATACAGCCGACAATGGAAAGTCATATCCTTTTCGAGGCAAGGAGTTAGGTCCAATGCCCACATTGCAAGAGGTACTGACACATTTTCCAGATAAGGAATTTTTAATTCATATTAAAAGCAACGATCCAATAGAAGGAGAGAAATTAGCAGAATACCTGACAACTAGGTATACGGCTGATAGGCTGCAACAATTAACCGTATATGGCGGCAATGAACCAATTGAGACTTTAAAGGATATTCTCCCAGAAATGCGTGTCATGTCCAAGGAAACATTAAAAAGCTGTTTACTATCATACGAAGCGCTAGGCTGGTCAGGTTTTGTTCCTAAAGCCTGCAAGAATACGCAAATTCATATCCCTGAAAAATTTGCTCCATACCTGTGGGGATTTCCTCAAACTTTTATCAATCGGATGGAGGATGCCAACACAAGAGTTATTTTAGTAGCAGGAAATGGAGATTGGTCAGAAGGATTTGATCAAAAGGCTGATTTAGAAAGAGTGCCAGAGGATTACCGAGGCGGAATTTGGACGAATCGTATTGATCTGATTGCCCCCATAGTAAATGAGACGAAAATTGAACGAGTAAAAGGAGAATGAACATGGAAAAGCTGTTAAATGAACAACGTGAAGAATTAATGCAAACATTGAAAGCGCGATTTGACAATAATATGCATCGTCATCATGACCTTAAATGGGAGGATGTTCTAGCGAAACTGGAAGCACAGCCTGAAAAACTTTGGTCACTGAACGAAATGGAAAGGACAGGCGGCGAACCAGATGTGGTTGAATATGACGACCAGGGAGGCGAGTTTATCTTTTATGACTGCTCAGAAGAAAGTCCTAAAGGCCGCAGAAGCTATTGTTATGATCGAGAAGCTTTAGAATCAAGAAAAGCGAATAAGCCAGAAAACAATGCCATTGATGTGGCAGCTGAGATGGGAATTGAAATATTAACAGAGGAAGAATATCGTGCATTGCAGAAACTTGGGGAGTTCGACAAGAAAACATCAAGCTGGGTGCAGACACCTGATGAGGTTCGTTCGCTTGGCGGAGCCTTATTTTGTGACTATCGCTTTGGACAAGTGTTTTTGTATCACAACGGGGCATCCTCCTACTATGCAGCGCGGGGGTTCCGTGGGTCGTTGAAAGTGTGATAGATTGGCGTGATTTAAGTGGGGAAAAGAGCGGTTATGGGGAGTTAGGCGTGGAGGAAGTACCCGTTGGCTTGGAAGAAGCGTGGTGACGGGGAGTTAGGCGTGTCGGAAGTGCCCGTCGGACTGGAAAAAGCGTGTTGAAGGGAAGTTAGGCGTGGCGAAAGTGTTCGTCGACCTGAAAAAAGCGTTTTGAAGGGAACTAAAGTGCGTCCAAAGTGCCCGTCAGCTTGGAAAGAGCGTGTTGACGGGCACTAAAGGCCGATCAAAGTGCCCTTCAGACCATAAAAAGGATGATGACGGGAACAAAACGCATCTCCAGTTAAACTATCTAGAGTAAACTTTAGTAAAACGCTCACAAACTACAACCATATTTGGAACAAATTCGAGATTATATGGCTTTAATTCATTTTTAAAAAATTTCTCATGCGCTTCCCACCAAAATGCATAATCACCTTCCCCTTCAGCTATGGCAAATTCTTCAGACACTTCGTCCATTGGCAGAACTTCAACGGAATCAATTTTAATAATCGCGACAGGCTCGTCGCTGCTAT
Organism: Bacillus mesophilum; assembly: GCF_008923265.1. Taxonomy (NCBI): domain Bacteria; kingdom Bacillati; phylum Bacillota; class Bacilli; order Caryophanales; family Bacillaceae; genus Bacillus; species Bacillus mesophilum. The sequence continues at coordinate 660,618 of NZ_WBOT01000001.1, forward strand.
TTAAAACAATTGAGTATTCGCCTGCCTGTGGCACTGGCTCGTTTTCAAGTTCATAAAAAACATGACCTGAGGTTGTAGCTGTCTTCTTGCCATTCACAACTAAATCTGCCAGCCAATCGGGCTCTGCACCAAATTGAAAAGCATCTTTATAAGTGACATTCTCAAGCTGATGCAAGCTGCAGTATTCATTCCAAAATACATCTGTTTTCTTCATATTAAATACCTCCAATTATTCTTTTATTATGTAGGAAAAAAAGGAAAAATAGCAATCTTTCTTTACATATTTTCCTCTATATTTCAATGTTTCTGTTAAACTATTTATAAAAAAGTAGAGGTGGGAGCATGGAAAATCAATACTTTTACAGCAAATATACCGAGGTGCTGATCATTGGCATTCTTACTGGCATAGCTGGGATCATAACATTATTGGTTCTTGCAGCAGCAGGTGATCAAATGTCAATCCTTTCACATTCACTAACGATTGTTCTATGTGTTTTCTTTCTGGCAACCTCTTTATTATTACTTTTAACAAGAAAAGCACGGCAAAAACGGCCCTCCATTACCTTAAATGAGCAAGGAATAACGATCCATATTAATCCTGGCTACGGATTTATTGGCTTTGAAAACATTGATGGTGTGATGCTTTATAAAAGACAGTTGAATAAGATGATTGGCATTGTTCTACATAATGAAGAAAAGTTTATTGAAAGCTATGCTGGAATGAGGAAGATGAACTTAATCAATAATCGCAAACAAGGGTACCCGGCTGTTGAATTGATGAGGTATACGATTGCTGACAGTCAAGCATTCATTGACACTTTGAAGCAAAAAGGTTATAAAGTTTATCAGCATTCCAAAGGTGGAAATGGTTAAAAATCCACAACTAAGAGAAGAGGGATTATATTTTGAAAAAAATAGCGATTGTCACTGGTGCCAATTCCGGGATGGGTTTAGCAACAACGATTGCACTCGCCAAACAGAATATCCATGTCATTATGGTGTGCAGAAATCCAGAAAAGGGAGAAAAGGCACTTCATGAGGCCCAAGAAGCTAGCGACTCTGGAGATATTGAGTTAATGCTCTGCGATTTAAGCTCTCTATCACATATTCGCCAATTTTGTGATGAGTTTAAAAGCAAATACCCCAAATTGGATATTTTAATAAATAACGCTGGAGTGGTTTCATTAAAACGGCAGGAAACTGAGGATGGTTTTGAAGCGATGCTTGGCGTCAATCATCTTGGTCATTTCCTGTTAACGAATTTGCTGCTTGATCACTTGAAGGCAGCACCACAAGGAAGAATCGTCGTTGTTTCTTCTGGCGCACATAAATGGGGCAAGATGGACTTTGAAAATCCGTATTTTAAGAACGGCTACAATGTCGTTAAAGGGTATGGACGCTCAAAGCTGGCCAATGTCTTGTTTTCCCGCGGACTGTCTCAGCGTCTTGAAGGAACAAACGTAACAGTCAACAGCCTGCACCCTGGTGCCGTTGCAACAAATCTTGGTGTGGATCGCACAACCGGATTTGGAAAAAACTTCATTAAAATGCTTGTTCCGTTTTTCAGAACAGCAGAGGAAGGTGCTAAAACAGCCATTTTCCTAGCCACCAGCCCGACAGTTGAGAAAACAACCGGTCACTATTTTTACAATGAAAAAGAAGCCCCGATTGCTAAAACAGCAAAAGACGATGAATTGGTAGAGCGGTTTTGGAAGTGGAGTGAGAGCGAGGTTGGGTTGAATAGTACAAATAGGTAAAGAGCAAAACCAGCTATGTGTGAGTAGCTGGTTTTTTGTTATCTGTAAACACTATATTTTATGTACCAATCCTTGTTAAATTTTAAATTTAGCAAGTCACCAAAACCAAATGCAAATTCAATAAAGGCAGAACCCTTTGCGGTGATCATATTTTTATCTATTACTACATTTGAGCTGGAATAGTTTTTCTCGTTAAATGTGCCTAAGAACCTTCGTTGTTCGAATGTTAATCCGGTTGTGTATTTTTTATGATCTAGTAAACCACTCATTGATAATAAATACGGAGCGCTGGAGATAGCTCCAATTAATCTTTTTTGGTCATTCGCCTTTTTTAAAAAGGCTGATAACTCTTCATGATTTACTAAATGCTTAAAATCATCTACACCTGGCAGAACAAGACTATCGATGTTTTCTAAATTGATGTCGTGAATGGTGGTTTCAGGTATACAAGGCAAGCCACCTTCACCTTTTACAGGCTCATGATCCAAACCTAAATAGATTACTTTTTTCCCGCCTTGCCTTAAAACGGATAGAAGAACCGATAACTCATACTCGCTAAACCGCGGGTAGAGTAAAATGCCTGTTGCTTTCTGTTTGCTCAAGAAATCCCCACCTTTAACAATAATTCTGTTATATTTTAACATATTTTAGTTCGTTATCTCTGCTCATTTTGCAGGTGAGATGATGTATAGATAAAAAACTATTGCATTTGGTTAAAAAAGCAGTATTATGATTTAGTATGATTTTGGAAATGGTTTTTGGGGAAAACTTTCATGAAACCTCACCCTTTAGAGGGTTGTATCAATGAGAATTTCAATGGTCATACTAATAAAACAAACATAATAGTTGGAGGCTCTCAATGGAAGAACAAAAAAGTAGCGTAAAGACAGCAAATATAGGTGACTGGGTACAAGTGAATAAAGGAGAAGCCAAAGGACAAAAAGGCAAAGTAGTCGTACTTCGGGAAAACTCAGTGATAATTGAATATGGTTTGAATGAAAAGAAAGATGAACCACTGATGACTGTGGTGAATCACCGGAATTATAAGTTGATTTAATCTTCATAAAAAGAATTTGTGGTGGGCAGGATGAATTTTTTGTGGTGTCGATCCTGCCCGATGGTTGATTGTTAGTTTTAAATTCTGGGCGAACTACTGAGGTGGGCGGTTTTATTCTAGAATAGTTGTTAAAAAAGAGGAATTAACGATCGAAGTAGGTGGAAAGCCCGAAAAGGGTGTTAAAAAATGCTTTAACGATCGAAATGAATGGAAAAGCCTGAGAAGGGTAGTTAAAAAGACGCTTTAACGACCGAAATGAATGGAAAAGCCCAAGATGAGTCGATAAAAAGATGTTTAAACGACCGAAATGAATGGAAAAGCCCAAGATGAGTCGTTAAAAAGATGTTTAAACGACCGAAATGAATGGAAAAGCCCAAGAAGGGTAGTTAAAAAGATGTTTAAACGACCGAAATGAATGGAAAAACCCAAGAAGGGTAGTTAAAAAGATGTTTTAACGACCGAAGTGAATAGAAATGCTCAAGAAGGGTAGTTAAAAAGACGCTTTAACGACCGAAGTGAGGGCAAAATCACAAGATGGATTGTAAAAAGGTTGTTGTAAGGACGGAAGCGGACGAAAATGTCTAAGATCTGTCGTTAAGGCCATAGAAATACGACCAAAGTACATAATTATGCCAAAAGATTAGTTAAATTAATTAAAGAGACATCAAACTAAGTAAAGCTGTAAAATTGCGTTATTGCTTAACATAATAAGTCACTTTCCTGGTTCCTATTTGGGTAAAGTGAGTAGATAATATTCTCTGTATAGCTTTGTTTGACCTAAATAGTCCACACCATTCATGAATAACAGGAGTAGTTACAGGTTTTTCAGGGAACAGCAACATAAATTCTTTCACGCTACGTATAATGGCATCGTCCACGTTTTCAATATTTTCACAAGCTGCGCATTTCAATTGCCTTTTTTTGAAAACCTCCATACGCAAAGACCCACACTCCAAACAAACAACCCCTTTCCCTAGTTTACCATAATCATATTCTGGTAACTTCCTATATGGCGACTCCTCAATATGCCTTTCAACGAGTTTCGCAGCGAGTTTTTCCTGTCTGGTTGAAACCTGTGCTGGCTGCGTTTTTAATTTCCTGATAAACCGATTCATTTGTGTCGGAAGGATAGCCTTTAAACTAGGCGGGGCCTGATATAGGGTGAATTCGGGGTTTACAAAAACGATGTAATAATGGAGCTTTACCGCAGAACCTCCCATATCAGAAAGTAACCGCCTCATTAAGGACTCAGACCTCTTTACCTGTAAAATCGGACTCTTTACTTCATTCCCCGATATTGTTCGCAAAATCTCCCCATCCATATAAAAGTCGCCACAATAGTTTTTCACTTCGAATAAATAGATCTCATTGTTCAGAAAAAGGGTTGCATCAATCTGAAAGAGCGTTTGATTTTGCTCGAGTAACAAGTCAAATAGAAGAGTGGCATTTTCACCAAGCGGCTTTAAAAACTGCGAAAAAACAACCTCACCAACATAACCTTTTTCCAAATTTCGATACTGCTGAATCTCTTTTTCACTTAACTCCATACGGCTGTTCAAATGCCGGAGTATTCTCAGTTCTTTTGGTTCATTTAACGGTTTTAAGTTCATTTAAAACATCCTATCTATAAATTTTTTTCCCCATCTTCACATATACATCTATAAAAGAGATGAGGGGCGAGACCGATGGACATTCAGATGCAAAAAGCGAATATGCTGGCAGACCAGGTTCGGGATTTTATAATGCTTGTACAGGAAAAACAGAAAGAAGATGAAGGGATTTTTCATATAAAGCTGCTTATTGAGGATTTCAAGCTGAGGGTTCTTACCGATGAGCTTAAAAGAATTAATCGATACGAGTGGGATGGGAATTATTCGAATTATTTGGTCAAAAGGTTAAAAAAGGGATTTCAAGTAATTGAGGAATATATTCAGGGGCGTGAGGATCTTTACCTGATTCATGGGAGGCTGTACACGATTAATAAGGGGTTTATGCTTTTAAATAACGGAGAAAACGGAGAGCCTTCAGAGTAAGGTTCTCTTTTTGTTCATTCATTGGGACTTGAGCACTAGCCTTGCTATTACGCACACAGATATGCTGTAATTTGATTATACCTTAAACCATTAGAAAGGTGTGTCTGAATTGGCGAATCAGCAAGTGTTTGAAAGAGATATTAAAGATCATTGGTCTGTAAAATATGAAGAAGCACAGTTTCCATCTGTTCAAAAAGGCTGGATTTTGCCTGTTGACCGCTGGAAGGATTTTGATCCATTTATTTTGATGGCAGAGGACTGGTTCAAGCGCGGAACGTTTTCTGATCATCCGCACCGGGGTTTTCAGACGGTTACATATGTGGTGGATGGCAGGCTTGAGCATATTGATAATGCCGGGGGCCGAGATATTTTAGAGCCTGGAGATGTGCAATATATGAACGCTGGATGGACTGCGCGTCATGCAGAAGAAGCGGTTGGAGAAGATATTGCCCATACGCTGCAGCTTTGGCTGAACTTGCCGAAAGATCAAAAGAAAACACCGACCACCTATCAAAATATTTATCGTGAAGACGCACCAACAGCATCATTTGAAGGCGGCTATGTGAAAGTGTTTTCCGGTAACATTGCCGGTGTGCAAGGACCGCTAAACAGTGTTGTGCCCATCACATTGTCGGAAATCAACTTAGAAAAAGAGGCAACCTACACGCATCTGCTGCCTGAAACACATAACTCCTTTGTCTATGTTTTGTCAGGAGATTTAACCATTGGATCGTCCAATGTAAATCTGAAAAAGCATGGAGTCGCAACCTTAACGTTCAATGAGGCAGGAAATGATGAAAATAAAAGTGAAATAAAAATCAAGGCAAACAGCAGGAGAACAAGACTTCTTGTTTACTCCGGAAAGCCTATAAAAGAAGAAATTGTTCCTTATGGTCCGTTTGTAATGAATTCAATGGATGAGATTAAGCAGGCTTATCGCGATTATCATAACGGATTGTTTGGACCGCCAGCAAAGTAAATTTGTGTCTTATTATAGGAGGAAATTATGGAAATCGGAATCAGTACGTTCGTAGAAACAACGCCAGACCCTCATACAGGAGAGACCATTAGCCATGCCCAGCGAATTCAAGAGGTAGTGGAAGAAATCGTCTTGGCCGATGAGGTTGGCTTAGATGTATTTGGAGTCGGAGAGCATCATCGCGAAGATTATGCTGCTTCTTCTCCTGCCATTATTTTAGCAGCAGCGGCAGCAAGAACGAAACAAATTCGCCTAACAAGCGCTGTAACCGTGCTTTCGTCTGCAGATCCAGTTCGTGTTTTTCAGGATTTTGCTACGGTTGACGCCATTTCGAATGGCCGAGCAGAAATCATGGCCGGTCGCGGGTCATTTATCGAATCTTTCCCCTTGTTTGGTTATGATCTGCAGGATTATGATGAGTTATTTGATCAAAAGTTAGAATTGCTTTTAAAAATCCGTGCGTCTGAAAAAGTGACATGGCAAGGAGGACATCGCCCTGCCATCAACAACCGTGGGGTATACCCTCGTCCAGTTCAGGATCCGCTTCCTGTCTGGATCGGCAGCGGAGGCAACTCTGAGTCTGTCGTTCGTGCCGGTCTGCTCGGTCTGCCGCTTGTGCTCGCCATTATCGGTGGACAGCCTGTCCAGTTTGCTCCGCTTGTTGAGCTATATAAAAAGGCAGCAGCACATGCTGGACATGATGGATTGAAGTTAACGGTTGCTTCCCATTCACATGGATTTATTGCTGACACAACAGAGCTGGCTGCAGAGCAATTTTTCCCATCCACACAGCAGGCGATGAGCAAACTAGGCCGTGAACGCGGCTGGGCGCCATATACAAAAGCTACTTTCGATAATGCGAGAAGCTTTGAAGGTGCATTATATGTGGGTGATTCCGAAACAGTTGCGAAAAAAATCATCCATCTCCGGAAAAATGTAGGCATCACACGTTTTATGCTTCATGTTCCTGTTGGAACCATGCCGCACGATCAAGTGATTCGGGCAATCGAGCTTTTAGGAAGAGAAGTTGCTCCAATTGTAAAAAGCGAAGTAGAGAAATGGGAGCGGGAAAAGTAAACGAGAAAAACCATAAGGCACTCAGTCGTTGATAAATGATTGAGTGCTTTTTACACATTTTCTTAATTTACTAAATTGTCGTATAATTAGGTAAAACTGGAGGTGTCTCTAATGACAAAAATAGCTGTACAAGATGTATATTCAGAGGATTATTCATGGTGCTATGGATGTGGAAAATTAAATGAAAAAGGTCACCAGTTTAAAACAAAATGGGAAGGGGAGAAGACAGTCACCATTTTTCAGCCGAAAAGTGAACATATGGCGGTTCCTAGTTTTGTTTATGGCGGAGCAATTGCATCATTAATTGATTGTCATGGCACAGGGTCTGCTGCACTGGCACTACACCGCCAAAATGGGCATGAACCAGGTGACGGAAAAGAACCGCCTCGCTTTGTAACCGCTTCCCTTCATGTGGATTTTATAAAGCCAACTCCGCAAAATGTGGAGTTAAAAGCGGTAGGTAGGGTAGAAGCGATTCATCCAAAAAAGTGGAGAGTGACCGTTGAAGTGTTCGCAGGTCCTGTTTTATGTGCCAAAGGGGAAGTCATTGCAGTTGTGATGCCAGTTACGTTTTTGCAAAAATAAACGTTCCAATCGTTATCTAAATTAGTGCTGTATTGCTCTAATTAGTTTTACGTTCTGTCATGATCTATTCTTAATAGATAAGTATTTATACAAAGCTATAAGTAATGTGTTTAAGGTAATAACATGAATCAAACCTCACCTGTATCTGACATCGTTTATATATCTTCCTATAAAAAACAAAAGGATTTTCTGCACAAAAATAGAATTAATAGGAAAAAAGGAGGGAACCCAACATGCAAGCACTACTAGTCATTGATGTTCAAAACGCGATTGTTGAAGCTGGGGAGTTTTCAAGTGAGCTTGCCCGTATAGAAAAGGTGATTCAGGATTTTAAAGCAAGCGGGCAGCCGGTCATTTTTATCCGTCATTTGGATCAAGTGGAGGAGAGCCCTTTATATAAGGATTCAGAAGGATCTCACCTGCACCCATCTCTAAAGGATTATGCAGAACATGTGGTAGAGAAGACAACGCAGAGTTCATTTTTCAAAACGAATCTTCCACAGCTTTTAGAAGAGTTAGGGGTAGATCATGTCTTTATCGTTGGTTTTAATACGGAGTTTTGCTGTATGTTTACGGCGATCTCGGCATTTGACCGCGGGTATAAGGTGACGTTTATCGAGGATGCGACTGGGACGACGAACAATGAAGATACATATGAAATGAAGGGACTGGATATCCGTGATTTTGTCGGAACTGTGCTTCATTGGTCAGAGGTTATTGAAGTGCTTGATTTTGAAGAGTATGTGGAGGAGTACCATTCTCTGCAAAAGACACTTAACTAGTTATTAGGAGGTAAATGGCTATCAATCATTTTGAAGAATACGACGATCCCATTTTGTATGATCAGGAGAATGAAGCTTATCTTCCAGAGCTTCCTTTTCTTTTAAAGTGGGCAGAAAAACAGCAAGGGATAATAGTAGATTTAGCTTGTGGGACTGGAAGGCTTACGATTCCATTAGCAAAAAGAGGTTACCATTTAGCTGGTGTGGATATCCATAATGGCATGCTGACTAAAGCAAAACAGAAGTCAGATCAGCATGGAGTACGAATTGACTGGCGAGAACAGGATTGCACAGTATTAGATTTACAGATTAAGAGCCATTTTATTTATTGTGTAGGCAATTCTTTTCAGCATTTCCATTCTAACGAAGAACAGGATCGATTTCTTACTTCTGTGTACAAACATTTACATGATGATGGCATTTTTATTTTTGGCACTCGTTTTCCTAGTGAGGAAGAGCTGCTGCAGCCAAGTACGGAAGAATATTGGAGATCGTATAAAGATAATGAACAAGTGACAGTCGACGTCTATACCATCAGCCAATATGACTCATTAAGTCAAATTCAGCATTATACCACAATCAGAAAATATAAAAATCAAGATGGCAAAATCATAAATGAAAAAATAACTAGAATTCAATTAAGATATGTATTTCCACAAGAAATGAAGAGACTTCTCCGTTCAAATGGATTTGAAATTCTCTATCATTATAGCGATTGGAAGGAATCTGAAATAACGAATGATAGCTATGAAAGCATTTATGTCTGCCGGAAAATAACTTCATAGAGGGTTAACCAAACACTTGTCCTCCTTTTATGCTAAAATAAAAAGATCTATAAGACAGCGGAAGGGGGGCAATGTAGATGGAGAAGACAATCACACATAAAATGATCAAGGAACGGTGCGGAACCATCTCCTATAAAAGAGGAGATGCTTTTTTTCGTGCCAATAAAGTCAGTTTTGAAAGTTATGATCAGAAGCAATGTGAAGCGACCGTGGATGGAGCGGAGCCATTTTACGTTAAATTAAAAAGTGATGTGAGCGGTGAACTTCATACAGAATGCACATGTCCAAAGCTTGCCTCCTATACAAAGGACTGTCAGCATGTGGCAGCTGTGATGCTTGCAATCCATGAAACCCAGAGACAGGGGATATCGCCAATAGTATCAAAGGGCGGTAAAAGCGATTTAACGGATGGTCTGCTTAGTCTTTTTCATAAAAAGTCTTTGCCAGCAAGCAGTCAGCAGCGTCATTTTGAAAATCGGACGATGCTAAATGCAGAGTTTTTATGCGAGATAAAAGAAATCGGCAACAATGATCATTTGCTGTCACTATCAATCAGCATACAATCCATTAGAATACAGAATATTCGAGCGTTTATTAAAGCGGTAAAAATGAGGCAAACTTGTGTGCTGTCTTTGCAATTTACCTATGATCCGAGTGAACACTGCTTTCATCCAGATGTGGATCGCTTTTTCGAACTGCTCAATCAAATGATTATCGATGAGAGTATGTTTCAAGATGAGGACAATGATGAGTTAACCATTTCTGCTTCTTTATGGTCTCATTTGAAAGAATATACAAGAAACATTCCGATTAAACTGTCACAATTTCCATTGCAGGTTTCTGAGCAAACGCCGCCGCTTCATTTTACACTAAAAGATGGTGCTCAAGCTGGACAATATGTTATGAATGTTCAAGGATTGCAGAACGCTCTTCTTTTTCATCGGTATTCTGTGATGCTCATTGACAGTATCATGTTTATGCTGCCGAAAGATCAATTCCAGCAGCTTAATGAGCTGGATAAAATGCTAAAGCAATCCTCTGCAAATGAAATCCCGATCACAAAAGATCAGCTCGACTTTTTTATAAAGCAGGTTGTTCCAGGACTTCGGAAGATCGGAATTGTTCATATACCAGCTGATATTATGCGGACGCCGCTGCAGGCGAAACTGTATCTGGATCGAATCAATAACCGCTTACTGGCGGGTCTAGAGTTTCATTACGAACAAATTGTTATTCAGCCGCTTGAAAATCGCGAGCCACCTCCCGGGGTAAGGATTGTGCGTAATGTGCAAAAGGAAAATCAGATCCTGGAGCTGATGGAAGAAGGTCAGTTTGCGAAAAGTGATGGCGGCTATATGCTGCAAAATGAAGGACTTGAGTATCAATTTTTATATCACCTGCTGCCTAAGCTGCAAAAGCTTGTATATGTGTATGCTACAACAGCTGTGCGAAATCGGATTTTTAGAGAAAATCCTAAACCGCGTTTCCGGGTTGCTTTTAAAAGAGAACGAACGAATTGGCTTGAGTTTAAGTTTGAACTTGACGGTGTTTCGGATCATCATATACGCGAGCTGCTTCAGGCTTTAGAGGAGAAGCGCAAATATTATCGGCTCCGCAATGGATCGCTGCTTTCGCTGGAATCAAAAGAGTTTGAGGAAATTCAGCGGTTCTTGCACATGGTTCCGAGTCAGATTAATGAAGGAGAGAGCCTCTACCGAATGCCTGTTTCAAAAGGGCTGCAGATACTTGAAACGGATGAGAACGGACAGCTCTTTACGATGGAAGAGTCACTAAAAGGCTTTTTAGAAAAGCTGGCAAATCCGAATGAGGCCACATATCCTGTTCCTGATCAGTTAAAATCTATTTTAAGAGACTATCAAAAAGTTGGCTATTACTGGATGAAAACGCTGGCGGCTTACGGATTTGGAGGCATATTGGCTGATGATATGGGACTCGGGAAAACGCTGCAGAGTATTGCTTTCATTCTTTCTGAATTAGATGCAGTGCGAGAACAGAGCAAACCGATCTTAATTATCTGTCCTGCATCCGTTACTTATAATTGGCTGCATGAGCTTATGAATTTTGCGCCAGAAATAGAGGCTGCTGTCATAGATGGTGAACAAAAAGAACGGGAAGCGATGATAAGCCGATTTTCAGAATTAGATGTTATGATTACTTCATATCCGCTGCTTTTAAAAGATAGTCGGAATTATGAATCGTTATCTTTTCATACGGTTTTCTTTGACGAAGCACAAGCTTTTAAAAATCCAACAACACAGACAGCCAAAGCGGTTAAAAAGATTCAGGCTGATCGGCGCTTTGCTTTGACAGGAACACCAGTTGAAAATGCATTAGAAGAGCTTTGGTCGATTTTTCATGTCATATTCCCTGAATTATTCGGCGGTATAAAAGAATACAGTCATTTAACCCGTGAGAAAATTTCCAAGAGAATCCGGCCATTTTTGCTGCGCAGGCTAAAAAAAGATGTTCTTATGGAACTGCCTGAAAAGATAGAAATAATCGATTCATCCGAACTGCTTCCAGAGCAGAAAAAGCTCTATGCTGCATACTTGGCAAAGCTTCGCCATGATACGCTCAAGCATCTTGATAAACAGACGCTGAGGAAAAATCGCATCAAAATCCTTGCTGGCATCACCAGGCTGCGGCAGATTTGCTGTCATCCCGGCTTGTTTGTGGACGGATACAAAGGCGGATCCGCTAAACTGGAGCAATTGATCCAAATCCTTCAAGAAGCACAGCATGCCGGCAGAAGGGTGCTGATTTTTTCTCAGTTTACAAAAATGCTTGCCATAATTGGACAGGAAGCTGCAAAGCTGGGGATGGATTTTTTCTATTTGGATGGACAAACACCTTCTTCCGAAAGGGTAGAACTATGCACACGTTTTAATGAGGGGGAACGCGATCTCTTTCTGATTTCGTTAAAAGCCGGTGGAACAGGTCTTAATTTAACTGGTGCAGATACTGTTATCTTATATGATTTATGGTGGAATCCAGCTGTTGAAGAACAAGCAGCAGACCGCGCCCATAGAATGGGGCAAAAACACCATGTGCAAGTGATAAAACTAATTTCAAGAGGCACCGTAGAGGAAAAAATCAATCTACTTCAGGAGAAAAAGCGCGACTTAATAGATGAAGTATTAACATTTGATGCCAGTTTAACGGAAGATGATATTGTAGAGCTATTACAATAGAGGACATGCTGCCTGGGGGTGTTTTTTTATAATTCCTGGGCAAGCAGTTTATCTTCATATATCTGTCAGCATGTTTAAAGTTCATTATAATCTTTAAAAACACTTACTAAGCTATCAAAAAAAGGAGGAGTAACAATGAATGCAACAGAAGGAATGATTGATGTAATAGGCGGTAAAGTATGGTATCAGAAGCATGTGGGAGAGGGGACCGGTACACCGGTCATTATTCTGCATGGCGGACCGGGTTCATCTCATTACTCAATGCAGGATCTGAAAATACTCGCTAAGGACCGTCCAGTGATTTTTTATGATCAGCTTGGCTGCGGAAAATCCGAGCGGCCAAACGACAAATCACTTTGGCATATAGATCGTTTTGTAGAAGAGCTTGGGCAAGTCCGTGAAGCCCTAAACTTAGATGAAGTACATATTCTTGGACACTCTTGGGGAACAACTCTTGCGGCAGCCTATTTATTAACAAAGCCAGCTGGCGTAAAAAGTGTGATTTTTTCAAGTCCATGCTTAAGTGCACCTTTATGGGCAGAGGATCAGGAACGAAACCGACAGCTTTTACCGGAAGATGTCCAAGCTGTCTTAAAAGAATGTGAAGAAAACGGAACAACCGATTCAGAAGCATATAAAGAGGCAACGGCTGAATTTAATAAAATGTTTGTCTGCAGATTGGATCCAATGCCGGCCTTTTTAAAGGAAGGTGCAAAATACAGAAGTCCTGAAGTATACAATATTATGTGGGGGCCTTCTGAGTTTCATGTGACTGGAAACTTAAAAAGCTTTGATTGTACACAGCAGCTGAAAGAAATCAAAATACCATCTTTATATACATGCGGCCGCTATGATGAGGCAACACCAGAGTCAACACAATCCTTTAGTGAGCTAACTCCTCATTCGGCATTTCATGTTTTCGAGGAAAGTGCCCATATGCCGTATATTGAAGAGCCTGAACAATATGTAAGTGTTATTTCTGAGTTTCTTCGTCAAAACGATTGAGTCACATATCGATGAGAAAAAATGTACTTGTAGCGAGTGTCGCTATATTTAATGAACAAGAAGAAGTTCTAATTATAAGAGAAGAAAAGAAGGGCTGGAATTTTCCATCCGGCCGTTTAGAAGATGGGGAAGATATTATTGCAGCAGCCCTTCGTGAAGTGAGAGAAGAAACGGGACTGCAAGTAACGATTACAGGAACTACAGGTGTATATCAATTCAAAAGTGATACAAACGATCCTATTATTCTTTTTCAATTTATTGCTTTATATAGTGGAGAGTCACTAAGAATGACAGAGGAAGAAATAGTAGAAGCAAAGTGGATTCGTCTTTCAGATCTTATCCAAAAAGAAGAAAGTATGCTGCGAAATGCTGCAAATATGAAAAGTATAGCAAAAAATTTGCTTGAAAATCCGATATTTAATCTCTCTTTTTTTCATGAAGAGTAAAAGCAAAAGGGACTGTACCCATCATTGGATACAGTCCCTATTAAAAAGGAGGAAAAGGGTATTGCTTGTCCTAGCTACATTTATAGAATAAAGGATAAATATGACGAGAGTATGAACAAAGCGTGTCAAACATCATAATTTGGTTAAACGATTTTATGACATTCCACCTTTCCTATTGAAAAATAGAATGGAGAAGGAAACGGCGGCCATTTTCCTTCTTTTAATTTTGTAAATGTAATATCAGCCCAATTCCTGCGTTCGTTTACTCCTGTAAAGAATATGTACAGTGTATTGCGGTCATGTTCGTTTTCGCCATAATAGGCGCATGGGGCTGCTACTCCATGTTTATACCACTCATCTCCAGTTTCACAATCGATCAGCTGATAGGGATGAGAGGACCAGTTGTCTCGATTTCCGTTTGCCTCATTTCCTTCAAGCAGCCATAGTCCTTGTGAAGGGAACGGTGTTCTTCCATATAAATTGGTGCTGCGGCATACCGTCATTTCAAAACTTAATGATGGTGTCTGATGAACAGAAGCATCATAAAAGTTTTCATCTTCATTAAAAAGTGAAACGGGCTCAGACCAATTAGTAATGCCGTTTTGGCTTTCGATATATAAAATGGTGTAGCGAGGTTCACCTTTTTTTCCCGTTTCCTGAACAGTTGTCACATACCACATTCTCCATAAACCATCATAATAACGAACTTTTGGTTCAAGCACATTTGGACTAGCGGCAGTACCAGTTATAATTGGCTGCGGATAACGGACCCAGTTGTCTTCTTTTTTTTCGATGACACCAATTGAATAAGGAGCTTGATTATCAAGGACTTTTCTTGAAGCCCTTCCAGTATAATAAACTCTCTCTACTGGGCCTCCTCCTTTTTCATCGAATCCGCTTACAAAGCAAGGGGTATGATAGCCAAAATAATCCCAACTGCCCTTAGCGGAATTGGCAATTAAAGGTTTTGCCTTCGTTGGATTATCTTCATACGTCATGATTTTCCACTCATTACAGTCGAGTCCTACACCGGCAGGAAGATAGGCAGAAAATATATTATTTTTAAAATTAGACTGGAAACCGCCAAAAAACATCCACCATTGGTCTTGGATTTTTGTAACATGCGGGTCGCCAATTCCAAAAATATTCGTAATGGGACCATACCTTTCTGTCTGATCAAATAGCTTCACAGGGTGTTTAAGTGTGAAATTCATGGCTGGGAAGTTACATCTCCTTTTTCAACGAGCTTCTGGAAGCCGTAATTGATAAAAGAATAGGCAAATGCTGTATAAAATAAATGCTTGGATTTAAATTTCTTAAGCTTATAGGCTCCAACGTTTTGGAAGAAGATATTTAGTCCATAGGCAAATATTAAATCCATGATTAAATTAATTAAAGTATAGAGCAGAAATCTTCCGTTCGTAAAATGGAATATCCACATATTGATAGCAAAAAAAGGACCAAAAACAAAGGAGAAAGAACCATAGACCATGTCCTTAACTCCTCCTTTTACCTTCCACCATTTAAAAGCAAATGCCAGCATGGTTTCTGACAATAGCACACATGCAGAAAATAATGTGACAGTTAAATATTTTCGAAAAGACTTTTTGGGCAGAAACAATATACTGGTCCAAGAAATTAGGACAATCGCAATCCTGAAAGCAATAGCCATTTTTATTACCACCTCATAGAAAAGCATTTTTAAAAATGCGCAGTTTAGTATTAGCTTTCTTCTAGGATGGATTAATGCCAGAAAATTATTCAGTAAAAGTAAAAAAGCCATCAGCAAATTTGATTAGGCTGATGGCAAAGAATTATTGGTCTTTTAGATATAAATCACATAAAAGACCTTCACGAATCGATTGATCAATAGGCATAAAATAAGGAGCTTGGCTTTCCTCCATAAGAGCCAGGATAATCAAAATCCCTGGAATAATGATATCTTTTCTTTTTTTAGAGAGCCCTTTTATTTTCCCTCGATCTTGAACAGGGATGGAGGCAATCTCCATTAGTACACGACTAACTTCTGCATAGCTCATTACAGGCTGTTCAATCTTCTTTGCTGCTTGATGAACGCGTCCGACGTTTCGCGCCGTACCGCCAATTCCAATAATAGGAGCATTTTGATTGGTTAGCCAAGGGTGCTTCTTAAACATTTCAATTAAAAAGAAGTGAATCTTTTCTAAATGAGCCACTGTCAATTCATGATCACAAGGAAAGCGCCGATCTAAGGAGACTGCACCAAATGGGAAACTCACATTTTCAATTAATTCCCGGTCTTTAAAAAGGGTAATCTCTGTGCTGCCTCCGCCAATGTCTATAGTAAAGCCATCGTCTATATCAATTGCATTTACAACACTGACATAGCCGTAATAGGCTTCTTCATATTCGCTTAAGAGCCTGAACGGGCAATCTATTTGTAATTTCATGGCATTTAAGATAGCTTCTTTATTTGAAGCCTGCCTAATGACAGCAGTAGCAAATCCCATTACCTCTATTTCAGGATAGGAGGTTAAGATTTGGTTAAATTGATTAAGGGTGGAAAGCAAGATTTGTATTCCTTCTTCTTTTAGATTGCCATCATCCTGAATGTAATTGATCAGTCTTGCCGATACTTTTTCATTTTTCATTTCTGTGTAATGGTTGGTATTATTAATCTGATAAATGACCAGCCGAACCGAGTTGGAGCCAATATCAATAATACCGATCAGTCTTTCCTTCAATTCCTGTACACTTCCTTTGCTGGTTAAAGATCATTATTTAAAAGAAATCAGATAAATTCAATAGTAATCTATCGTAAAAAAAATGTAAATGCTATAATGAATTTGAAGACATTATAGTAAAAAAATTAACAAAAATTTAACAATTCCTATTGTTTTGATTTACATAACTTTGGTAAAGTTTAAAGGATTTAAATGATTGAAGGAGTTGGAATGTAGTGGATTCAACAAAGAATGAAGCAGTGAACTTGGATGATCCTTCACTTTATAATAACAGAGAGCTAAGCTGGTTGGATTTTAATTACCGCGTTCTTGAAGAGTCACTGGATCCGCGCAATGCCTTGCTCGACCGCTATAAGTTTTTAGCTATTTTCAGTTCAAACCTTGATGAATTTTTCATGGTGCGAGTTGCAGGCTTGCTGGATCAAGTGAAAGCAGGTTTCAATAAACCAGAGAACAAGGCGGGACTTACACCAAAAGAACAGCTCAGAGCGATACATAAACGTACGCATGATCTTGTCAGAAAACAGGACTATGCTTTTTTAAATGAATTATCACCTTTACTTGAAAAAGAGAATGTGAAGTTTTTATCAATGGATGAGGCTTCTAAAGAGTTTTATTCGTTTTTAGAGACCTTCTTTGATGAAGAAGTGTTTCCTGTTTTAACTCCTATGGCAATAGATGCATACCGGCCATTTCCTATGCTCTTAAATAAATCCTTAAACCTTGCAGTTGTCGTAGAAGATAAATCAGCCGAAAGCAAGAAACTCTTCCCTTTTGACGGCAATCTAGTACTCGTACAAGTCCCTGCAGTAATCAATCGATTTATTGAACTACCTAAAAAGAATAATGTAAGACAGTTTATTTTATTAGAAGATGTGATCAATTTATTTACTCATAAACTGTTTGCCGGCTATCAGGTGAAGTCTGTTACTCCTTTCCGAATTACCCGTAATGCAGACTTAAATATCCATGAAGATGAAGCGGAAGATCTGCTTCAAGAAATTGAAGAGGAATTAAAAAACCGGAAATGGGGAGCGGCTGTACGCCTGGAAATAAATAAAGGCTGCTTTGATCAAAATGTTATTGACTATTTATTATCTGAATTAGAAATTCATACAGATGACATATACACACTTGAAGCACCGCTTGATTTAACATTCCTGTTCGGTTTCTACCGGACAATTGAGGCAACACATGAACATTTGCGATCACAGTCATTCATACCGCAGCCGCCGATCGACCTTGAAGGTGATGGGGACATTTTTACAAAAATTCGGCAAAATGATGTGCTGCTTCATCATCCATACGAATCATTTGAGCCAATCATTGATTTTGTATCACAGGCAGCGGATTGTAAATCTGTTCTCGCAATCAAGCAAACTCTTTATCGTGTAAGCGGAGACTCTCCTATCATAAATAGTTTAAAGCGCGCTGCTGCTAATGGAAAACAAGTAACCGTTCTTGTTGAGTTAAAGGCGAGGTTTGATGAAGAAAATAATGTTCAGTGGGCTAAGGAATTAGAAAGAGCAGGCTGCCATGTGATTTATGGACTGAACCATTTAAAAACACATAGTAAAATAACGCTTGTAGTCAGACGTGAAAAAGGCAGAATTCAGCGCTATGTCCACTTAGGAACAGGCAACTATAACGATTCCACGGCAAAACTATATACAGATATGGGCCTCTTAACATATAACGAAAAAATTGGCATAGATGCAACTAACTTTTTTAACTATCTCAGCGGTTATATGGACAAGCCTGATTATCATTACTTATCTGTTGCACCATTTGCGATCCGCGATACGTTTATCGAGTTAATTGATCAGGAAATTGCGTTCCATAAAGAGCATGGAAACGGAAAAATTGCTCTTAAGATGAACTCATTAACAGATAAGATTATTATTATGAAACTATACGAAGCTTCAATTGCCGGCATAAAAATTGATCTAATCATTCGAGGGATCTGCTGCTTGCGACCTGGAATTAAAGGGGTCAGTGAAAATATTACAGTGCGCAGTATTGTGGGCACATTCTTGGAGCATACAAGAATTTATTGTTTCCACCATAATGGGGAGAACAAAGTCTTCCTTTCATCAGCAGACTTAATGACTAGAAACATGGAAAACCGGGTAGAAATTCTATTCCCGATATTAAATATTGAATTGAAAAAACGAATCGACGAAACGATGACCATTATACTTAGTGACAACTGTAAAGCGCGTGAACAAGCACCTGATGGATCCTATCATTATGTCAAAAAACAGCCAGGCGAAAGAGAAATTAACAGCCAGCTCCTATTATGCGAAAAAGCTGCAACCAAAGTGATCCGCGAAAAAAAATACGAAGACCCTGTTGCACAGTTTAAGCTATTATTTTCAAAGAGGAAAAACTAAGTAGGGAAACACCTCCAGGCTGGGGGTGTTTTTTTGCGTTGTTTTAGTGGTCACAGTGACGCCCCGAATTATATTGTTTCACAAAATGTTTCACAGTCTCCTAGTATTTTTTAGAAATAAATTAATAGTATAATGTTTATAAATAGCTTGATATTGTTTTGAGTTTTTTTTTATATTTGGGGGTAATAAAATGAGAACCGAAGACGAAATGATGAACCTTATTATTGGTTATGCCATGAACGATAACCGTATTCGAGCAGTGTATATGAATGGTTCACGGACTAATACCAATGCCCCAAAAGATCTCTTTCAGGATTATGATATTGTTTATGTCGTGACAGAAACAGCCAGTTTTATACGTGATGAGTCGTGGATCCTTTATTTTGGTGATTTACAGATGATTCAGGAACCGGATAAAAATGATCAGGCATGCGGTGAACGGACGGATTTTGATACCTCCTATAGTTATTTAATGCTTTTTACAGATGGTAACCGAATCGACCTTCATATTGAAACAGAAGCCAGTATGAAAGAAAGATTTGTATCTGAAAAATTAACAGTGCCACTATTAGATAAAGATCAAATTTTACCAGCAATTGATCCGCCTTCAGATGTGGATTATCACGTATGTAAACCGACAGAGGCTTTGTATGAAGGCTGCTGTAATAATTTCTGGTGGTGTCTGCAAAACGTAGCAAAAGGGATCTGGCGTGATGAACTGCCATATGCGAAGCAAATGTTCGAACAGGTCATAAGACAGGAATAAGATAAAATGGTTTCTTGGCGTATTGGCAGCGAACACAATTATAAAGTCTCGACAGGCAAAATGGGCAAATACTTCAAAAATTATCTGCCTGCTTCTTATTGGGAACTTTATAAAGAAACATATAGTGACTCTAATGATCATTCATTTTGGGTAGCTATTTTTAAGACGTGTAAACTCTTTAATATGTTAGCACAAGATGTAGCTGATCATTTATCATTTACATACCAGATCGAAGAAGAGCAAAATATGATGAAATATCTTCGTGCAGTAATAAATCTACCTAAGAATGCCCAGAAGTTATTCTAAACAACCTTAATTTGAATGAGGCCGGCAAGGATACATGATGTATCCTTGTTTTTTTATATTGTGAAACACAATGTGAAACAAGAAATTTCGAGCATATTCGAGGATTTTCGGGGTGTCACAGTGACACATAAAAAAAATTGTACTAAAGCTCTTAATTGCATCATATCTTATTTTTAGTCATACAAGGATATAATGGTTCCTTGTATTTTTTGTGTGAAACATTATGTGAAACAAGAAAATCCGGGGCGTCACTGTGACGGCCCGACCCAAAAAATCAAATCAATCTGAAAACGATAAGAATCACGAGAAATTTGAAGAAAATGGTATAAAAGGGTAAAAATTTGGAGGGATTTTCTTTTTGTGTTCTTTTTATAATAGTTATATATTCTATATAACGAACAAAAAGGATGATGAGTGATCGTGATTAAGAATGGAAAATCGTTCAAATGCGTATTCTTATCTTTATTACTAATTTTGCTATCATGTTTTGACCAATCAGTTAAAGCAGATTCTGTTCTGGTTCAGATCTGCATGTTGTGATTGTCTATTCATCTGAAACAGGGAATGTTACGGAAAACATTAAGCTTCTTGATATGCTGATTGGCCATTTTTCTCCTAATATGACATTTTTACATAGTAGTGAGATAGAAGAAGCAGATCTTCAAGATGCCGACGTTCTTTTTTACTATGGAGAAGTGGTTGAAGTTCTGCCAGCTAAAGTTGGATCATTATTTGATTCTTTTACAAAAACTAAGGTTGCATTAGGCTATAATGTGGAGTATTTGGGAGACGATTATGATTTTATCCAGTTCGGTGACAATGTATTAATAAATGAATTAGTGCTGGTGGAAGGAAATAAGAAAAACGAGCTTGGTGATCGGCTTATTTTTCAAATGAAAGACTTAAAAGAAGCCGAGGTGCTTGTTAAAGGGGCAGGAAACGGAAAAGAGTATCCACTTTTTATAAAAAAGAATGAGCTTTACTATCATGCTTCCCATCAGATTGATTCCCTGTTTTCTACCTATTTAGGCGAGGTATTTCATGAAGTGTTTAAAGCCGATCATCCAGAAGGACATCCTGCTTATCTTCGACTAGAAGATATCCATCCATTAACCGATCATACCATCATGAAGGAAATTGCCGATATATTCATAGAAAAAGAGATACCTTATATAATTTCTGTCATTCCGATTTATCGTAATCCGGAAACAGGTGATGAGTATCATTTCGGAGACTTTCCTAAGCTATTAGAAGTGCTGAAATATATGCAGGAAAATGGAGGCCGAATAATTCTGCATGGATACACACATCAATACAAAGCTGATGAGACAGGAGAGGGGTTTGAATTTTGGGATGTGGATGCCAACATGCCAATAACGGTACCTCCTGATGAAACGCCCGAAAAAAAACAAAGAAGTGACTTTCAGACAGAAGATGAATATTTAGCGTTTTTAGCAAAGCAAAAGGCATTTGAAGTTGACTATATTAAAACGAAAGTGACAAAGGGGATTCAGGATTTGGTCAGTTATGGTCTCATCCCATATGCCTTTGAAGCACCACATTATACGATGAGCCAAAGCGGATATGAAATCCTGTCAGAACACTTTTCGACCTATATTGGCCAGCTGCAGCTTGGTGATCGTGATTGGCAGATTATGGCTCCTGCACCCTATGCAACGAGCCCGACGTTTTTACACGGGATGAATCTTCTGCCTGAGACAATCGGCTATGTAGAACCGGATAATCCTTCTGCAATTGATGAAATGATGAAAAAGGCAGAGGAGATGACAGTGGTCAGGGATGGTTATATTGCAGGATTTTATCATCCGTATTTAGGAGTGGAAAAATTTAAAGAACTGATCAGCCGAATGGAGCAGATTCCTAATTTGCAATGGATTGATCTCCAGCAAACAAGCAATGTGGTCCAAGTGGATAACATTACTGTAACAGCTGAAGAAACAGAGGAACTGAGTGTAAACGTAGAATATTTTGAGCTATTAAAAGACTCACCAGAGTTTTATAATCCAAAAGTAAAATCAACCGCTGACAATACAATGTGGTTATTTGCACTCAGTGCCGGCGGGATGGTTGTGCTGTTTGTACTTTATGCAGTCATAATTAAGATACGGCGCATGCGGACCGAAAAGGGGAAATATTATGGTTAATTTTCTTTTTTATCTCAGTCTGTTTCTGATCTGGTTTATGCTTGTTTATCATATGTTTCTGATGCAAGGCGGATATATGCATTTCTTAAAATATCGGAAAAAAGCAGATTTATGGGAAAAACGGATGGCATATTACCCAAAGGTAAGTATTATCATTCCTGCTCATAATGAAGAAGTGGTAATCGAGGATACGATAGAGGCAATGATTCGCCTCAAATATCCGCGCAAGAGATTAGAGCTTATAATTGTAAATGACAACTCGACTGACAACACAGGGGCAATTATTAATAAATATGCGAGAGCCTATTCCTTTATTAAGGCCATTCATACAAAACCGCCCTATGCAGGCAGAGGTAAATCTGGTGCCTTGAACTCAGGGCTTGTGGCGGCAACAGGCGAATATATCGTTGTTTATGATGCTGACAATCAGCCTGAAGAGGATGCTGTTTATTATCTTGCACAAGCATTGCAAAACGATCAAAAGGCTGGAGCAGTTGTAGGCAAATTTCGTGTTCTCAATGCAAATATAAATATGCTGACATCCTTTATAAATATTGAAACCATTACGTTTCAGTGGCTCGCTCAGGCTGGAAGATGGTTTTGGTTTAAACTGACAACCATTCCCGGCACTAATTTTGCTATTCGTAGATCTATTCTAGAAGAATTAGGGGGATGGGATGAGCGTGCCTTGTCGGAAGATACAGAATTGAGTATTCGTGTTTACAATCTTGGCTATCATATTCGTTTTTTCCCAGCAGCTATTACGTGGGAACAAGAACCAGAAACCTTTAAGGTATGGTGGAAGCAGAGGACAAGGTGGGCACGAGGCAACCAATATGTTATTTTGAAATTCCTCATCCAGTTTTTCCAGCTGAAAAACAAAAAAGTCTATCTTGACCTCTTTTATTTTCTCTTTACCTATATGCTGTTTCTAGCAGGAGTACTAGTTTCAAACTTATTGTTTGTCCTAAATCTATTTATGGATTTAGATATTTCAGCAGGCAGGATCTCCTTGGTCTTACTAGTTCTGGCATTCCTTTTGTATATGACTGAGATTATGCTTGCATTGAGTATAGAAAAAGAGCAGGCAACTCTTAAAAATATGCTTGCCGTCATCCTTATGTATTTCACTTATTCACAAATCTGGCTTGCACTTGTTGTTTATTCTCTATATTTAGAAGCAAAAAGAGTGCTGCTAAAGCAGGATGTAGTCTGGTATAAAACGCAGCGGTATAAACAGACTTCATAAGGGTTTGTACTTAAATATTTCTCGGGAAAGCGCAGGATTAGACGTTTTTCGGCTCGATCTGATGAAAAATACCAAAATAAAAAAATGCAAGGCTACACAGCGGCAGCCTTGCATTTTTTCTATTATCTGGCCAGAAATAGGGCGTGAAACATTTCTGTGAAACAAGATTTTCCGGGGCGTCACTGTGACGCATACAAAACCAGCGCCAAACTAATTCCGCCCATAATGGCAGAAGATATAAGGCCAACGAGAAGCGGGCGGAGTCCAGTGGCTTTGATTTTTTTGATATCGGTGCCAAGGCCGACACTGGCCATGACCATGATAATGATAAACTTGGCCATGCTGCTCGTTTGATCTGTCAGGTTTTCAGGCAGTGAGATGAAGGAGTTAAGGGCAGCTGCTCCCGTAAAGAAAAGAATAAAAACAGGGAACGATTTTTTTATTGCTGTCCATTTGTTTTCGACACCGTCATTTTGTGCTGATTTCATTGTAAATAAAAATGATAAACCTATAGCTGCTGGAACTAGCAGCAATGTGCGTATCAGCTTTACAACAACAGAGGTATCACCGGCATCATTGCTGAAGCTGTATCCTGCAGCAACGACAGAAGAAGTATCGTGAATCGCTGCTCCAGCCCAAATACCGAATTCATGATGGGACATGTTCAGCATGTTGCCGATTAAGGGATAAATAAAAACGGCCAGCACATTAAATGCAAAAATGGTATTTACCGCATATAATGTTTCTTCTTCTTTTGCTTTAATGATGGAGCTGGATGTGACGATCGCTGTCGCTCCGCAAATTCCTGTTCCAAGACCAATTAATAAGGGGATATTGCCATGCAATCCTGCAAGCCGGCTAATGAAAAAGGTAAGGAAAACACCTGAAATGACGGCAATGATAACAATAACAAGGGCATCAAGACCCACACTAGCAATTTGGGAAAAACTAAAGCTGAAGCCGAGCAGAATAATGGCCAGCTTCAGCAGTTTTTTTAACGTATAGCCAACCCCAGGACCCAAAAAGCTTGGAACACCAAAAAATTGTCTGATTATAAAGCCAATTAAAATACTAAAAATAGCTCCGCCAACAACTGGAAACGTGCTGCCTAAATAGTCTGCCAGAAGAGCAATCAAAAGAACAAATAAAATACCAGGTAAATATGTTTTCATCCATTCATAAGATTTAGTAATCATATGCAATACCTCATTTCCAAAATAAATCTAAGTAACAGTTTATCTTTTATTATAGAAAAAAACAGCCAAATCGCTATTTTTTCTTTTGATTAATTCAATTTCCACTATGAAGATTGAATTATCTAAAAAACACAGATACAATGATAGTGGAAAACAATGGTTACGGCTAAAATACTAGATTCTAAATCAATTAGTGAGGAGTGATTCCGATGGAACAGCAAACGGACATTTACCGCGCAGCAAAAGAAGGAACACTAGAGCGAGCTTTTTCTGATATGATCGCCGTTTTGCCAGGTGTAATTACACTTGAGCAGATGAAGGAGCGAATATTTGCATTAAACAGTGAAGAACTAAGCTTCAATATTGTACATGAAGACGAAGCTGGAATGATGATTGAATTACAGTACGGA
Organism: Bacillus mesophilum; assembly: GCF_008923265.1. Taxonomy (NCBI): domain Bacteria; kingdom Bacillati; phylum Bacillota; class Bacilli; order Caryophanales; family Bacillaceae; genus Bacillus; species Bacillus mesophilum. Next base: position 685,544 of record NZ_WBOT01000001.1, read on the forward strand.
GACATCATTCTTCCCTATGAAATTGAAGTAAACCAAGCACCAGAAGTCATCGAATATAAAGATTTCTTTCGTCAAGGCACATTACTGGAAGAATCAGTTTATGAAGAAGCTAAAAATGGAACAGAAGTGTTTGTCCGTACTCTTTTTCACGGTGATGCACTAATTGGATACTATAATCAGCTGGAATTTATATGGCGGGTAGCTCCAGATTTATTATTTGTATTAGACCATAGTGCTGCCATGAAGGTTATTACTAAAGAATATATTTCCTATTATGTGGGGAACGATTTGCTGCCAGATATACAGGATTTATATATTATTCATTCGATCTATGAAGATGGAGGCGAAGAAAGAGATTCACAGTACTGGTTCCACACACATGGCCTTCTTCGAACTGGTCTAACGGAAGTGGAACTGATTATTCCTAGCAGACTATCATCTTATTATGGAATTCCCGACCTTTTTAGCACGTTTGTTCATAATTGTTTTGAGCATGGATATGTTCCGTTAAATGAGCCAGCGATTATTGCACATAGCCAAGAAGGGGACATACGAGTGATTGCTGTACCTTGGGAAGAAGCTCTATCGTACGTTGGGAAAAAAACGATGGTTACAAACTTAAAAGCCATTGAACATGAAGAGGTTCGTTTGCAGCCGCTGGATGCATCATTCGAGTTTTTAGGTAATATGGATGATCGGGATGATATACACCAGCAGCCTTCCTGTTTATTATTTCAATACGACGAAAATGAAAACAGTATATCCTGCTTTGATGTTGAATTTACATTAAATGAAGGTTTAATGTTCTTTAAAACGACAAGCGAAACGGAACGAATGGCATATAACGCTAAACAAAGTTTTGGTTATTTTGCTAATATTCGTGATACGTATGGAGATGAAGATGAGTTTCAATTTCTAGTAAAACTTGGTATTCCATATGCAGAGGAAGAACATGAACATATGTGGTTTGAAGTTACACACATAACTGATCAAGAAGTATCAGGCATCTTAATGAATGAACCCTATTTTTTGCCTGATATGAAAAAAGACCAGGAGTATACACTGAATTTTAATCAATTAACAGATTGGGTCATATACAGAGAAGAAGATATGATTAATCCAACTAACTTATATCAATTTCTTAAATAATAATATTCTATGAAAGGTGGCGTTTCCAATGACAGTACAAAACAAAGAGGTTCTAACCGTATAAATAAGCGGGAAATGATCTCATTTCTCGCTGATAAAAGATGAGGAGAAATGCAGATGTTAACGTTAAAAGGAAAATATAATGAAGCAATTTGCTATACAGACATGGTGGATGACGCCACGATCGGGCAAATTATTACTCTATGTAACCAGGAATTTGCGAAGGAAAGCACTATTCGCATAATGCCTGATACGCATTCCGGAAAAGGGAGCGTTATAGGAACAACCATGACGGTGTCCAATAAGGTTGTGCCTAGCCTAGTTGGCGTTGATATTGGCTGTGGTTTATATGTAGCCAAAATAAAAAAAGGCCGAATTAAAATGAATTTTGAGAAACTGGATCAATTGATCCGTGCAAGAATTCCGAGCGGGCATCAAACATATGATCAGCCTGAAGCAGCCTTTGACCTAAGTGGTGTCCATGCATCCATTCATCAGGGCTGGGCACAGAGAAGTCTTGGCACACTTGGGGGAGGCAACCATTTTATCGAAGTAAATGAAGGGAAAAATGCCATTTATCTTGTTATTCATAGCGGCAGCAGAATCTTAGGCAAGGAGATCGCTGAATATCACCAAGAGGCGGCATATCAAAAACTATCTGATGAAAGAAAAGAGTTAAAAATTCAGATGAAAGATCTCAAGGAGCTAGGTGATATAGAAGCTGCTGGGAAAACAGAAGACTTGCGTAATGACCGCAAAATTCCTTACGAGTTATCCTATGTACAGGGTGAGGACCTTCAATATTATTTAGACGATATGAAAATTGCCCAAAACTTTGCAGCTGCCAACCGTGAGCAGATGGCAAATACCATTCTAAAAGGAATGAAATGGCATAAGGAAATTATTGAAACTTTTGATTGTCCGCATAATTATATCGATTTGGATGAAATGATTCTGCGCAAAGGTGCTGCTTCGGCAAATAGTAACCAGCAGCTCATTATTCCGCTAAATATGAGAGACGGCAGTATTTTAGCAGTTGGCAAAGGAAATAGCGCATGGAATTTTTCAGCTCCTCATGGGGCTGGGAGAATGCTGAGCCGTTCAAAAGCAAAGGCACAAATTAGTTTAGAAAGCTATCAGAAATCAATGAAGAATGTTTGGACAACATCCGTTTCCAAGAAGACATTGGATGAAGCACCGCAAGCCTATAAACCAGCTAAAGAAATCGAGAAAAGTATTGCTGATACGGCAGAAATCGTTGAGGTGATAAAACCTCTATATAATTTTAAAGGTTAATAGTCATGATTATGCACTTTAATATAGACAATTTATAAAGCCGAAAGATTGGAAATTTTAAACTGTGTAAATATGCTAAGTTTGATAAATTGATATACTATCATTATTTTTTATAGAGTTTGGAACATATATTTCAACTCAGTGAAAAATCCGAGTAATTAGAAATAATACTTTCTAATTACTCGGATTGTTTTTAGTTTAATTAAGTTTGCGTCAGCAAGTACTCTTTCAGTCGATTCTATATTGTTTATTTTCAGAGTTAGACTTAGCAATTCCAGTAGAGCTTCGCTCAATAAGAACAGGATTATAAATAATTGAATCTTGTTTCAATTCAGCTGAATTTTTGTTCTTGTTCTCTACAGCGGAAACAATCCATTTAGCCGCATCCAATCCCATTTGCGTTTTTGGGTGCGTAACTGAAGTAAGCTTGATTTCAGACGCTTCTGCCAAATAGGAGTCATCATAACCGACAATTGAAATATCCTCAGGAACCCTTATCCCTAAAGTTCTAAGTAAATCCAAGATTTTCAAGGCAAGGGAGTCGTTATAACAAATGATTCCAGTAGGTGCCGTATCAATAGGTATTAATCTACTTTTCATTTTGTTTAAAAGCTCTTCTTTGCTATCTTCTGTTGTATAGGTGATAATCATCTCTGGAAATAATGAAATATTATTTTCTCTGAATGCCCTAATAAAGCCCTTCATCCGATTAATCCCCTGAAGATCATCCGTTTTAAAAAAACCCACGATATTAACGTGACCTTGTTTGATAAGATGCTCCGTAGCAAGGAATCCGCCTTTCTCATCATCCAGGATAAGATGGGGTGGATTTAATTGTGAGTAAAATTGGTTAATCATTAAATAGGGAATCTGGGTTTGTTCAAGCTGTAAGTAATAGTTGATATTTGGATTGAAGCTGCTGCTTTTTGTGGGTTCAATAATAAGTCCATCAATATTCCTGTTTAGCATCATTTCAAGACATTGTTTTTCTTTTTCTAAGTCATTATCCGTACAAGCAAGGATTAATGAAAAATCATGTTTGGTTAAATAAGATTCAATCCCTTTAATGATAGAGGGAAAAATATAATCTGATATATAAGTTGTAATAACACCGATACTTTTCCCGGGTGTTTTGGAAGTACTGTTATTGTTTTCGAAGATTTGATTGGAACAAAACGTTCCTGCTCCTTGTTCGCTATACAGCCATCCTTCATGTATTAAGTCTCCTATTGCTTTACGTATTGTATGTCTGCTGACCTCAAATCTCTTTATTAGTTCATTTTCGGATTGAATTTTTTCTCCTGGTTTTACATTTCCCTTAATGATCGATTCCTTAATTCTTTCTTTAACTATCATGTATTTTTTTGATTGTGCCATATCATCACCGCTTCCAAGCTGCTACGCTTACTTATACGTATATATTATGATTTAATTTTAAACAAAAGAGTATCTTAAGTCAAAAAATGTTTACCTTTTTTGAATTATTAAAATATTTATCTTTTCATTTCTGACAATAGATGTTAATATAACGGTAAAGTTGTACGTATAAGTTGAGGGAGTATACTGATCTTATAAACTTGTACGAATAAAAATGACTTAAAGAGGTGAATCTATTGACCAAATTTACAATAGGCATTGATTTTGGAACTCAATCAGGAAGAGCCGTTCTTGTTGAGGTTTCTTCTGGAAAAGAAGTGGCTTCCTCGGTTAAGGAATATACCCATGGAGTTATGGATGAATGGCTTCCAGATGGAACCACAAGGTTAGAAGATGATTGGGCCCTGCAGCATCCTGCTGATTATTTAGAAGTTTTACAGGTTACAATACTGGAAGTTTTACAGAAAGCGGAAGTATCAGCAGACGATGTAATTGGTTTAGGCATTGATTTTACCGCATGTACGATTCTTCCAATCGACAAAAATGGCCAACCGCTTTGTATGTTAGATGAATATGCCAGCTATCCGCACAGCTATGTAAAGCTATGGAAGCACCATGCTGCCCAGGAAGAGGCCAATATTTTAAATGAAATTGCAGAAGAACGCGGAGAGAGCTTTTTAAATCGATACGGAGGGAAAATTTCATCAGAATGGATGATTCCAAAGGTATGGCAGATGCTTAACGAGGCACCAGACATATATGAGCTTGCAGATCAAATCGTTGAAGCATCTGACTGGGTCATCTATCAGCTTACCGGTGAGTTAAAACGAAACAGCTGTACAGCTGGTTACAAAGCGATTTGGAATAAAAAGCTAGGATACCCTTCTAAAGATTTTTTCAAATCATTGGACCCGCGGCTGGAAAATGTCGTAGAAGAAAAATTATCAGATAAAGTCTATTCGATCGGAACAAAAGCTGGTGAAATCACTTTAAAGATGGCAAACCTAATAGGATTGAATCCTGGAACGGCTGTTGCCATTGCAAATGTAGATGCCCATGTCTCAGTTCCTGCGGTGGGAATTACGGAGCCGGGGAAATTATTAATGATAATGGGTACATCCACTTGTCATATTTTGTTAGGTGAAGAAGAAAGAGTAGTACCAGGTATTTGTGGTGTCGTTGAAGATGGAGTGCTTCCAGGATTAATGGGTTATGAAGCGGGTCAGTCATGTGTAGGGGACCATTTTGAATGGTTTACTGAAAACTGTGTTCCGGCAAGCTACCATTTAGAGGCAGAGGAAAAAGGAATCAATATCCATCAGTTGTTAACAGAAAAAGCAAGTTCTGTGGCGGTTGGTGAAAGCGGTATCATTGCGTTGGATTGGTGGAATGGAAATCGATCTACACTTGTTGATGCTGATTTAACTGGATTATTGATCGGGCCAACATTATTAACAAAACCTGAAGAAATCTATCGGGCATTAATTGAAGCAACCGCTTATGGTACTCGCATGATTGTTGAGACATTTCGCACGCACGGTGTTCCGGTCAATGATATTTACGCATGCGGTGGAATTGCCGAGAAAAATTCAATGATGATGCAGATCTATGCAGATGTTTTAAAGATGGACATTCGCATCTCATCATCGTCCCAGACTCCAGCTCTTGGCTCAGCTATGTTTGGCGCTGTGGCTGCTGGGAAGGAACAAGGAGGATATGATAGTATTTTCGATGCAGCAGTGGTCATGGGGCGAGTTAAAGATGAAACCTATGTTCCAAATAAAAAAAATGCTGACGTGTATGATCAGCTTTTTGAAGAATATCAGAAGTTATACGATTACTTTGGCAGAGGGCAAAACAATATCATGAAAAGGCTAAAGAAAATCAAGAAAGATAGTCTTCAGGTGAAAAATGGGGGAGTAATATGCTAGAAAAACTGAAGCAGGAAGTGCTTGAGGCTAACCTGCAGCTTCCAAAACATAATTTAGTAACCTTTACATGGGGAAATGTAAGCGGTATCGAACGAGATCTAGGCTTAGTGGTTATTAAACCAAGTGGTGTGCCTTATGAAAGTTTAAAGTTTGATGATCTAGTTGTGGTTGACCTGGAAGGTAAGGTTGTAGAAGGAAGCCTTCGCCCTTCTTCAGACACACCGACGCATTTGGAGCTTTATAAGGAATTTACTCAAATCGGGGGAATTGTTCATACCCACTCACCTTGGGCGACAACCTGGGCACAAGCCTGCAGGTCCATACCGCCACTCGGCACCACACATGCAGATTACTTTTATGGTGAAATTCCTTGTACCCGTAAGTTAACGGAAGAAGAAATCAGCCGGGCGTATGAGGCGGAAACAGGCAAAGTGATCATTGAAAAGTTTCAAAATGATGGCCTTGATTCAGCTGCAATGCCAGGTGTACTTGTTTCAAACCACGCACCATTTTGCTGGGGAAAGGATCCTCAACAGGCAGTGCACAACGCGGTTGTTCTGGAAGAAGTGGCCAAAATGGCTCTTCAAACCTATCAGCTTAATCTGCAGCAGCAGCCAATTGGTCAATACCTGCTTGATAAGCATTACCTCCGTAAACATGGAGTTCATGCCTATTACGGTCAAAAATAGGCTTTAACTTATATCAAACGATAGAAATAACGATCTTGAAAACTTTGTAAAGAGTAAAGGAGAGTTCATGATGTTAAAGACAAGAGCATACGAATTCTGGTTTGTAACTGGAAGTCAAATGTTATATGGAGAGGAAGTAATTCAACAGGTTGAGAAACATTCAGTTGAAATTGCCAAAGCATTAGATGTCCATCCGTCAATCCCATATAAAATCGTTTTTAAGTCAATTGTTAAAGATGCAGACTCTATACGCAGGTTAGTTCTTGAAGCAAATGCTGCTGAGAATTGTGCAGGAATTTTGACATGGATGCACACGTTCTCACCTGCTAAAATGTGGATTTCAGGTCTATCATTACTTCAAAAGCCGATGTTGCATTTTCATACACAATATAACCGCGATATTCCATGGAACGACATAGATATGGACTTTATGAATTTAAATCAGTCCGCACATGGTGATCGTGAATATGGATTTATTAGCAGCAGATTAAATGTAAAACGCAAGGTAGTTGCAGGGCACTGGAAAAATAATCATGTCCGTGAACGAATCGCCAGCTGGATGAAAACGGCGGCCGCCTTCAATGAAAGCAGGACTTTAAAAGTCGCTAGATTTGGTGATAATATGCGCCAAGTTGCTGTTACGGAAGGGGACAAGATCGAGGCGCAAATTAAGTTTGGCTGGACTGTGAATGGCTATGGAATCGGCGACCTTGTGCAAAGAATGAATGATATACCTGAAACAGAGGTAAGCCAGTTGCTGGATGAATATTCTGAAATTTACGACATCTCACCAGAAGCACTAAAAGAAGGGGAGATCAAAGAGTCTATTCGTGAACAAGCCAGAATTGAACTGGGATTAAAAGCATTTCTTAAAGATGGAAATTATTCTGCATTTACAACTACATTTGAAGACCTTCACGGTATGAAGCAGCTCCCTGGTCTTGCGGTTCAGCGTTTAATGGCAGAAGGCTACGGTTTTGCAGGGGAAGGTGACTGGAAAACGGCTGCCCTAGTTCGCATGATGAAAATCATTGCAGGAGGAAAAGGAACTTCTTTTATGGAAGATTACACGTATCACTTTGAACCTGGCAATGAACTAGTTCTCGGATCTCATATGCTTGAAGTATGTCCGAGTATCGCTGCAACAAAGCCAAAAATAGAGGTGCATCCACTTGGTATTGGCGGAAAAAATCCACCTGCTCGAATGATATTTGATGGAGCCAGCGGTCATGCTGTAAATGCAACCATTGTTGACATGGGAAATCGCTTTAGAATGATTATTAATGAAGTAGACGCAATCAAACCGGCAAATGTATTGCCAAATCTACCGGTGGCCAGAATATTGTGGAAGCCGCAGCCATCTTTAAGTGAATCGGCAGAAAATTGGATTTTGGCTGGGGGATCTCATCATACCTGCTTCTCTTTTAATGTAACAACGGAGCAATTGCAGGATTGGGCTGAGTTGACTGGGATTGAATGCCTGCTGATTAATAAGGATACAAATTCGTATAATTTAAAAAATGAATTACGCTGGAATGAAGCAATCTATCAATAAAAAATGAGACTCTCTTTCTAAGAGGGGCCATCATTAATTCTTTCTATGTTCATTCATTTCACAGAAAGTTCTTTCACTGGCTCTAAAAATGATTCAAGCCAAATATGGGATGAATGTCCTGCAATATCAACTCATTTAAGACTATAGCTGCAAACTCTATGAAATCAGCCTATTACAATATCAGATAAGCTATATAAGTTAAAAATTTTAAAAATTTCGTAAATAATATTGTGTTTCAAAATATAGTTATTTATAATCAACTTATACGTACAAATCGGAGTCGCTTTGAGGTCATGAATCTCTGGATGTATAATTTTTATAAATACTTAGAGAGATTCTTTGAAGATGACGTGCAAACATACTGCAAAGACCAATTATAACTGTGTACTGGCTATGAATATACAATTTCTCACCTATCTATTAAAAGTGTACTGTTAACTTATACGGACAAATGAATGCGACTATTTTATCGTTTGCTATAATAACGATCAAATCATTTTTATTGATTAAAATGAAAACGGATACAGAAAGAGGAAGTAGGATTCAAAAGAACCAGCAATTCATGATTTGTTTACCATATCTAACCTAGATCAAAAGGATAGGGGTGTATACATGTCTAGTCAATTGAAGGCACAAATAGTGCTGGATCGAAATTATAAAATTGCAAGAGTGGATGAAAGAATTTATGGCTCGTTTATTGAGCATCTTGGTCGAGCTGTATATGGAGGGATTTATGACCCTCACCACGAGCAAGCAGATGAACAGGGCTTTAGAAAAGATGTGATCCATCTAGTAAAAGAGCTTCAAGTGCCAATCATCCGTTACCCCGGCGGAAATTTTGTATCCGGTTACAACTGGGAGGATGGAGTAGGGCCAATGCGTGATCGGCCAAGACGATTAGAGCTGGCCTGGCGCACGATAGAGACAAATGAAATAGGTACAAATGAATTTGCTGATTGGGCAAATAAGGTAAATGCAGATGTAATGATGGCGGTTAACTTAGGTACAAGAGGAATCGACGCAGCCAGAAATCTGCTTGAATACACCAATCACCCTGGCGGAACCTACTGGAGTGATCTTAGAAAATCACATGGCTATGAAAAGCCGCATAAATTTAAAACTTGGTGTCTGGGAAATGAGATGGACGGACCGTGGCAAATTGGACACAAAACGGCACATGAGTATGGAAGAATAGCCAAGGAAACAGCAAAAGCTATGAAACTCGTTGACCCTGATATAGAACTTGTAGCATGTGGCAGTTCTAATACCGGAATGGCGACATTCCCCGAATGGGAAGCAATCACATTAGATCATACCTATGAAGAAGTGGATTATATATCACTTCATCAATACTACGGTAATCATGAAAATGATCCAGCAAACTATTTAGCGAAAAATATGGATATGGACCATTTTATCAAAACAGTCACTTCAACCTGCGATTATATTAAAGCCAAACACAGAAGCAAAAAAACAATGCACCTTAGCTTTGATGAATGGAATGTATGGTATCACTCGAGGGAAGCCGACAAAAAGATTGAACCTTGGACCATTTCGCCGCCACAGCTCGAAGATCATTACAATTTTGAAGATGCATTGCTGGTTGGCAGCATGTTAATCACATTTTTACAGCATGCTGATCGCGTGAAAATGGCGTGTCTAGCTCAATTAGTGAATGTGATTGCACCAATCATGACAGAGAATAATGGCCGTGCTTGGAAACAAACGATCTTTTATCCTTATATGCACACATCTATATATGGCAGAGGGGTCTCAATAAAACCGATCTTATCATCTCCAAAATATGACAGCAAAGAATTTACAGATGTGCCATATATAGATTGTGCCGCAGTATTTCATGAGGAAAATGAAGAACTAACGCTATTTTTGGTAAATAAGCACTTGTCAGAAACCATTCATCTGAATGCGGATATTAGAAGTTTTGAAGAATATCAGGTAGTTGAGCACTTAGTGTTAGAAAATGATCATCTGAAAGCCGCAAACACCGCAGAATCTCAAAATGTAGTTCCGCATGCTAATGGTGAATCTACCAATGAAGGCGGACAATTACAGATTATTGTACCGAAAACATCGTGGAATGTGATCCGATTAAAAAAATTCATGATGTGAAACTGGGTAAATCCAGTTTTATATAAAGTATTTCCTATTTGTTCAAAAGGGGAGGAAAGAAGATGAAAAAGCTTTGGGTTGTATGTATTAGTCTATGTATTTTACTGGTGCTGGCTGCGTGCTCTGGAAACAAAGAAGCTGGAGGAGATAGCGGCAATGAAAATGCTCCAGATGAAAATGCAACTGCCACAGTAGGCGATGATTTAGAAAATGCAACAGAGTTAACTTTCTGGACTTTCAATGAATTGCATATGCAAATTTACGAAGATGCTACTGAAAGATGGAATGAAGAGTTTCCTGACCGTCCGATTAAATTAGTGGCAGAAACGTATCCGTATGATCAAATGCATAACAACTTGCTGATGGCGTTTCAATCAGGATCAGGTGCGCCAGATCTCGTTGATATCGAAGTGGGACGGTTTTCAAGCTTTTTACAAGGTGAAATTCAGCTTGAGCCAATGAATGAATATACCGAGCCGTTAAAGGATGTCATTATCGATACACGCTTTGATTTGTATGGAAAAGACGGTAAGCATTATGCTATTCCTACACATCTGGGTGCAACAGTTGTGTACTATAATCAAGAAATAATGGATGAAGCTGGTGTGGATATTGATGCGATTGAAACGTGGGCTGATTATGTAGAAGCGGGTAAGACCGTTTTAGAAGTAACAGGGAAACCGATGACAACTGTTGAAACGGATGAGCATTGGAGCTTCTGGCCGCTCGTCAGTCAAAGCGGCTCAAGTTTCTTTGATGAAAACGATGAGCTCACGTTAGACAATGAAAAAAATATTGAAGCCCTCCAATTTCTGCGTGATATGGTTCATGAACATAAAATTGCTGTTCCAACGCCAGGCGGTTTCCATCACTCAGAAGAGTATTATGGATTTATGAACGATGGCGGTGCAGCTTCTTTAACAATGCCACTGTGGTATATGGGAAGATTTATCGATTATATGCCAGATCTAAAAGGAAAGATGGTTATGAAACCGATGCCATTATGGCCGGGCTCTGATGCCAGAACTACTGGTATGGGTGGTACTGGTACATCCGTTACTTCTCAATCAGAAAACGTGGAACTAGCGAAAGAATTCTTAGCTTACGCAAAACTTTCTGAAGAAGGAAGCATCCAGCTGTGGAAACTTTTAGGATTTGATCCAGTTCGTACAGATGTTTGGGAGTCACCAGAATTACAGGAAGACAATCCATATTTCGATTATTTCGGTGATTACATCTGGGATATGTTAGGTGAAATAAAAGATCAAGTAAATGGTGTGGAATTAACAGAGTTTACGACAGAGGTTATTACCGAATTGCAGACAAACGTGATGCACAGTGTGATCAGAGAAGATTCTCAGACACCTGAAGAGGCGCTTAAACAAGCGGCTGACACGATTAGAGCAAAAATGGAATCTACGAAATAAAAGAACTACAAGGGCAGGGAAAACTACTGTCCTTGTAGTATTAAAATTACATGCAGGGAGGGTAACATATGCTGGAAACACCTATGGATGCCAATAAGGAAATAAAAACTCCTAAAACACCTAAACAACAGAACAAGTTTATGAAGTTTCTTAATTCGAAAAAAGTAGCGCCATTTGTTTTTGTGTCTCCTTTCATCATCTCCTTCTTACTATTAACTTTATATCCAGCTATTCAAGCAGTCGTCATGAGCTTTCAAAGAGTGCTGCCTGGTGATAGACAGTTCATTGGCTGGAGCAATTATGAACGAATTTTTAATCCGACATTTTATCGTGCTTTAGAAAATACGACTATTTATGTCATATTAACTGTTCTGGTCCTTACCGTCCTTCCCATTATTTTTGCTGTATTACTAGATTCAAAAATGGTCAGGTTCAAAACCTTATTTAGAGCTTCATTATTTATTCCGTCTTTAACCTCCGTCATCGTTGCAGGTACGATCTTTCGAATGATGTTTGGTGAATCAGATGCAGCTGTTGCCAACCAAGTCCTTGGTTTTTTAGGATTAGAGGCGGTTGAGTGGAGATATAATTCATGGTCTGCGATGTTCCTGATGGTGATTTTATGTTCTTGGCGCTGGATGGGTGTGAATATTCTATATTTCTTAGCTGCTCTACAGAATGTACCAAAGGAGCTATATGAAGCAGCAGAAATTGATGGTGCAAATGTATTTCAGAAGTTCTATTATGTAACACTGCCATTCTTGAAACCTATTACTATTTTCGTGGTCACAATTAGTATTATTAATGGGTTCCGTATGTTTGAGGAGAGCTTTGTATTCTGGGAAACGAGTTCACCAGGCAATATTGGAACAACAGTTGTCGGCTATATTTATCAGCAGGGCATCCAAATGAATGATATGGGATTTGGCGCTGCCATTGGCGTTGTTTTGATGCTGATTATTTTTGTTGTGAGTTTTGTTCAGCTGCTGATCACAGGAGCATTTAAAAGAGGTGACGAGTAATGATAAAAAATCACAAAACAGCAACAGTGATCGGAACGATTTTTTTCGCGATTATATCTTTTATAGCCCTATTTCCCATTTTAGGGTTAATCATCTCATCCTTCAGGCCTTCATCTGACTTAATGAGAAATGGGATGAGCTTAACGTTTAATTTGGGCGAATTGAATATTGACAACTATTTCTATATTTTTACTGAAGCGGGTGAGTATTGGCAATGGTATGGGAATAGTTTAATCATTTCAGCACTAACCATATGTTTGTCTTTGTTTTTCTCGTCAATGGTTGGATATGCATTAGCCATGTATGATTTTAAAGGGCGTAATTTTATTTTTATACTTGTACTATTTATCATTATGGTGCCATTTGAGATATTAATGCTGCCGCTTTACGACTTAATGATCGATTTAAATTTAATTGACAGCTACTTCTCCGTCATGATGCCGTTAATTGTAGCACCAATTGCTGTATTTTTCTTTAGACAATATGCTTTAGGACTGCCGAAAGCACTAATGGATGCGGCAAGAATTGATGGTGCAACCGAGTATGGAATTTACTATAGAATTATGATGCCATTAATGCTTCCTTCTTTTGCCGCAATGGCGATTCTACAAGGATTAAACAGCTGGAACAATTTCTTATGGCCTTTATTAGTTCTAAGATCAAATGATATGTTTACCCTGCCAATTGGTCTAGCTACTTTATTAACACCATATGGAAACAATTATGACGTGTTAATTGCCGGATCCGTTATGACAATCATTCCGATCGTTATATTGTTTTTATTTTTCCAGCGCTATTTTGTATCGGGTCTCACAGTAGGCGGCGTCAAAGGATAATTTAGCAGTAAAGAATTCTTCAAAAGGAGGTAATAAACCATGAACGGCAATGAAATCGTTTCGTCACTCGACAAGTTGTTTGGCTGGATTACTCGTGCAGTTGTCCTAAATCTATTATGGATCTTTTACACATTAAAAGGACTGCTGATTGGCGGAATGTTTCCGGCAACTGCTGCTGCATTAGGGGTGACTCGGAAATGGGTCATGGGTGATGTGGATATTTCCATTAGAAAAACGTTTAAAGACAAATATAAACAGGAGTTTGTAAATGCTAACATAATGGGCTGGGTGCTTACTTTTATTGGCGGGATTCTTTATTTTAATTATCAATTATTATTGAATACAAAAGAAGAGGTGTGGATCTTTGTGCCTTTTTCTTTTTATATACTTGTGTTTTTTTTCGCCATAATCGTTATTTGGAGTTTTCCATTACTGAGTCATTTTCATAATAACTGGTTTGAATATATGAAAATAGCATTTATTATCGGTCTGACAAAGATTCATTATACGTTAGCAATTGGACTATCCATATTTGCTTCCGTTTATCTATCTTTAAGCTTTCCGGGGGTAATACCGTTTTTCTCCTTCAGTGTACCTTCGCTAATCTCCATTTGGCTGGCACTGCAGGTTTTTAAGAAAATGCTTGATGAACCATTTCATGAAGAAACAGAGCAAGTTAACTAATTGGGCAGAAGAGGAGATGATCACTTGCTTAAGGGTAGTAAGTTAGAAACTGTGGAACTTCAAACAGTTCTCGGACATAAACCAGAGCTCCCAGGAAAAATAGAAGTGGGATTGAACAATGGAATCAATGTGCTGGCAGATGTTATTTGGGAGGATCCGGATGAAGATTCAATCAATCATGCAGGCTCGTTTGAGATCAAAGGAAAAATTGAGTTTAAAGAATATCCAAATCCATTAATTGAACAAAGAGCAGATCCGTATATTGTTCGCCACACAGATGGCTATTATTATTTTACCGGCTCATATCCGTTATACGACAGAATTGTTTTACGGAGAGCGAAAACAATTGAAGGTTTACAAACGTCTGAAGAAGTTGTGGTTTGGGAAGCACATGAAAAGGGCGTCATGTCGGAGCATATTTGGGCACCTGAATTACACTACATAAACGGGAAATGGTATATCCATTTTGCAGCAGGAGAAAAGGAAGATGTTTGGGGAATTCGCCCATATGTAATCGAAACTGCGGATAACAATCCATTAGAAGGAACATGGATCGAAAAAGGGCAAGTGAACACGAATTTTCAAAGCTTTTCCTTAGATGCAACGACTTTTGAACACAGAGGCAAGAGGTTTTTGGTTTGGGCTCAAAAGGTTGAGAATGATACTATTTCTAATCTTTATATCGCAGAAATGGAAAATCCATGGAGAATTAAGGGAGAACAAGTTCTATTATCAACACCTGAATTGGAATGGGAGCAGATTGGGTTTCACGTAAACGAAGGGGCAGCAATGATTAAACGGAATGGAAAAGTGTTTATTGCTTATTCCGGCAGTGAGACGAATCATCATTATGCAATGGGCTTGCTTTCAGCAGATGAAGACAGTGATTTATTAGACCCAAAATCCTGGACTAAAACGGATGAACCAGTATTTTCCTCGAGTGAAACAACAAGTGAATATGGTCCAGGTCATAATAGTTTTACGGTTGCTGAAGATGGGAAAACAGATTTGCTTGTCTATCATGCTCGTCCCTATAAAGAAATCACAGGAAATCCCCTCTATGACCATAACCGTCACGCCCGAGTACAGCAATTGTTATGGAAGACCGATGGAACTCCTTATTTTGGTATTCCCGGCCAGACATTCGCTGAACGAACAATAGAAGTAACGGCGAGGATTACAGTCAAGAAGAACAGCTGAAGATGTTAGTTAAAATAAAAAAAGATTGAAGGGAGCATTATAATGGAAGACTTATATCAATTGGCGGAAGAAGTCAGTTCGAATAGGATCAGTCTGCCTCATATTGAACTAAGTAATAATGCTTTGAATTTAATACCTTCATTTTTAGCAGCAAAAAAATGGAGAAATATCACCATAGTTTGTGATGATCAGACATGGAAGGCAGCTGGAAATCAGTTAGCGGATCTTTTGTCTGCAGAGGCTTTTGAAATAAATATAGTGAAACTAAAACCTAACAAACACAATCAAGTCATTGCAGATGAAAGCGCTATAGTTCAACTGCTTCTGCAATCATCTGAAAAAACGGACATCATGTTAGCTGTTGGAGCTGGTACCATTCATGATATTGTTCGCTTTGTCAGCTGTAAAATGCAAAAATCGTTTATATCTGTCCCAACCGCTGCTTCTGTGGATGGCTTTACTTCAAAAGGAGCACCGCTCATCATAGATGGATTTAAGAAAACCATACAATCAATATCGCCAATTGCCGTTTTTGCGGATATAGAGATCATTAAAAGAGCGCCACGGGAATTGACTGCTGCAGGACTTGGCGATATGTTAGGAAAATATACTTCTTTGCTTGATTGGCAAATTTCCAATCTAATAGGGAATGAGCCTTATCATCCCTTGGCAGCAAAAATAGTGCGTAACTCATTAGATCGGTGTATTGACAATGTAGCTGGTTTCGCTAATCACGACGATGACGCAATAAAAGGTTTAATGACAGCTTTAATTGATTCAGGGATCGTCATGTTCATACTGGATCACTCAAGACCGGCATCAGGCGGTGAGCATCATTTATCTCATTATTGGGAGATGGAGCTTTTAAAAGAAGATAAGAAACAAATCCTGCATGGAGCAAAAGTGGGTGTTGCCACAGCCGTTCTGATTGAATTATACAAGGAATGCGCTGCGAATTTGAATATTGATCACATTCCAGGCAGCGATGAAGAAAAGCAAGCATTAAAGAAGTATTGGGAAGACATAAAAGAGGCAATCTATTACCTTCCTAATCCAGAATATGTGAAAGATCTGCTTAAAGCGGCTGGCGGACCTGCTTTTCCCTTAAATCTTGGAATTTCTAATGAATTAGTAGAAAAAAGTCTGAATGAGGCATACCAATTAAGAGATCGATGTACATTTTTAAAGCTGATCAATAGACAAACAAATTCACATATAAAATACCCGATAAAAATGAATGTAATGTAAGATTGGCTGCATCTATATGCTTGTATAATTTAAGCTTGAATAGGAATAACTAAGATAGGCTCTAACACGAATGTGTTAGGGTCTTTTACCCTTTCAAAAAGAATGAGAGCAACGAAACCACTGTCTGGCCCCTTCAGGCTTATCTGTTGATATGTTCTCTTTTAAAGCTTTTTTTGATAAGTGTCTTTACACCTGTATATTCTGATGTATAATGTAATAGGATTGATTGAAAAAAATCGGGGTGATGAAATGAAATCAAGAGAATTAAAGTGGGCTTTAGCGATCCTTGTCATTGTTTTATTAGGCTATTTCCTTCCTTATACGGTACTGACAAATGTGCAAGCTTGGTATGGAAGTTTCTTTTTATGGACTGTTTTGGCCGTGATCATTATTGTGATCAATTACTTTTTATCAAAGAATTGGGGTGAATAGGCATGAGTACGAATTTAGTTTGGTGGACCATTGGCATTTATATTATTATTTCTCTAATTATTGCGTATTTATCACGGAGCGGAAAACAAGTCAATATGACCAGTTATTTTTTAGGAGACCGCAAGCTAAACGGCTTTGTTTCGGCCTTAAGCTATAGCGCGACAACCTATAGTGCTTTTATGCTTGTTGGTTTGGCAGGTCTTACATATACAGGCGGTGTAGGGGCATATGGGTTTGAAATCATCTATTTTATGGGTGTTTCGCTTGTCGCCTTTTTTGGGCCGAGATTTTGGCTTGTCGGGAAAAAATATGGCTATGTAACTCCATCCGAAATGCTCGGGGATCGTTACAATAGTAAAAAAGTCGCTTTTATCGTCTCATTGTTCAGCTGTTTATTTTTAATTCCTTATAGTGCGGTCCAGCTGGCCGGAGTAGGGTATTTATTGCAGGGAATGACCAATAATGCGATCCCTTTTACAACGGGTGTGATCATCGCCACCGTGCTGGCAGTGGTATTCTCCTATATTGCAGGTATTCGTTCAGTTGCATGGACAGATTCTCTACAGGCATTAATGATGATTATTTCATCAACAATCGTCGTGCTGCTCATTATTCATGGATTAGGTGGAGTAGGAGAATTCTTTGATACGTTAAAAACGAATGAACCGCAGGCATTATCGGTTCCAGGTAATGGCTACTTCAGCTTTTTAACATTTCTAGGATTGACAGTGCCATGGTTTTTCTTCAGTCTTTCCAACCCGCAGGTCAGCCAAAGATTATTTATGCCTGCTTCGTTAAAAAGCTTACGCACCATGCTAATGGGATTTTTAATCTTTGGGTTTATTTACACAATCGTATCGGTAGTATGGGGATTTTCAGCATCTGTGATGTTTCCCGATTTGGAAAATGCAGATCTTGCCACACCAAGAATATTGTCATCTGAATTAGTTCCGCCTATTTTAGGTGCGATTGTCATGGTTGGTATCATGGCTGCGGCGATCTCAACCATTGATTCAATATTATTGACTTTATCTTCGCTGTTTGCACGAGATGTTTATGGAAATATTAAGAAAGACAGTGATGATCGCAGACAGCTTTTAGTAGGTAAAATCGTCATACCTGTAATTGCGATCTTAGCCTATTTGTTCGCACAATCCAATATCAGTTTGATTGCAGTCTTATCTGTCGCATCGTCTGCAGGGCTGCTTGTTGCGGTACCAGGGATCATCGGTGCGTTCTTCTGGAAAAGAGGAACAGCTGCCGGGGTTATTACGAGTGTCACCGTAAGTGGTGTAGTAGTCATTTTGCTTGAACTTTTGAAATTCAAGCCATTCGGCCTTGCCTCCGGTTTATGGGGAATCACGCTTTCTACGGTTCTTTATATCGTAGTTAGCTTAATGACCAAAGCACCAGTAGAAAAAGCCAATGAGTTTCTAACATACTTAAAAACCGAATTGAAACGCAATAAAATTGTGTAGAACTTTCTAATGAAGAACAGCTAAGCTGCTTATGAAAATGGGCGGCTTTTTTTTATTTCTGTTTTGTTCATTGACTTACAAACAAATTGCATTCATTCAGCAAAGTTTAAATGGATCACCTTCCATTTTGCTCATTTTCCAAAATTTTGCTATTATTATCAAAAAAGTAAAAAAGCTTGCGAATATTTAAAGCAGGTAAAATTAGCTTGGCTCTAGACATATACCGAAAATAAGAGCGATGTATGAAGTGAAAGAGGAGAAGTGTTCATATGAAAAACAAAAAACCTTTTCTTATCGTTGCAATGATTCTTCTATTTTCTGCTGTATCCACCAGTCTGCTCAAGGAAGAGGAATGGGAAGTTAATGCAGAATTACTGAAAGAAGAAGTACGATCCATTGAGCCATCTGCTAAAATAGTCAATTTAACCGATTTAACTCCATTCCAGTGGGATACAGTCTATTCATTTGACCCCTATACCTCAAAAGAAAACATCTATGAAACAGTTGGATATAAATGGGGTAGTATTCATGAAACCGTCAATGAAGGAATGAACCAGCTCGTATTTATGAATGGCGAAAAAGTGGTTTGCTACTTGTATGGATACCCTGAAAACATTGGGTACAGCATCTCTTTTACAGGTGAAAGAGGAGCAGGAGATCCATCTGTTTCTGTGCTTCATGCAAGCTATGATCAACCGTTTCAAATAGAAAAGAAGAATCATGTTATTTACTTAAAGAACAATTAACAACCCCTTAATCTGATCGTGTTGAAACGAACAGCCTTTTTTATAAAAATCTTGGAAAGGCAGATAAATAAAGGTAAAATTTAACCTATAAAAAGGGTTCGAAAGGAGGAAGTATGATGAATGCCTTAAGCAAAAAGCTGGTTGTGATTTCGTTTGATTGCCTCGCTGCTGAAGATTTCAGTCAATTTTCAGCTCTGCCTCATTTTCAGCGGATTTTAAAGCGTGCTTCTTATGCAGAGCATGTAGAATCGATTTATCCGTCGGTCACCTATCCTTGTCATACATCAATTGTTACTGGAAATTATCCAAATCGGCACGGTATTATGAATAATACGCTGCTGCAGCCTGGCTGGATTTCACCGGATTGGCATTGGTATCGAAAAGATATCAAAGGTACAACACTCTATGACGAAGCCTACAAAGCGGGTTTATCGACTGCGGCGCTATTATGGCCGGTGACGGGCAGGGCCAAGTATATTCAGTACAATTTGCCGGAGATCTTTCCGAATCGCCCGTGGCAAAATCAGGTGCTTGTCTCGCTCTTTAGCGGCAGTCCTATGTATCAGCTGGAATTAAATAGACGATTTGGATTTATTCGAAATGGATTAAATCAGCCGCAACTAGATGATTTCGTCCTCGCATCCGCCGTTTTTACTTTAAAAGAAAAGCAGCCAGATATCATGCTCGTTCACTTTACAGATTTAGATACGCAGCGGCATGTTCATGGGGTACACTCGGAGGACGCAGCCTCTGCCATTGAACGTCACGACCGCAGACTTGGTGCTCTATTAGATGCGATCAGCGAGTGCGGTGCAGAAGAGGAAACGACTGTTGTAGTGCTCGGAGACCATAGTGCGATCGATGTAAATAGAAAAATACATCTAAATGTGCTTCTTCGTGAACATAACTTAATAGAAGTGGATGGCAAAGGACGAATCGCCGATTGGAAAGCTTATTGTCACAGCTGTGATGGGTCTGCGTATCTCTATTTAAAAGATGGTCATGATCATGAAACAGCACGAATAGTGAAAAAGATTATAGATGAACAGCAGCAGGAAGGTATTGAGTTTATCTTAACTGGAGCGGAGGCTGGAGAAAGAGGAGCAGACCCTCGCTGCGTCTTTATGCTAGAAGCGAAAGAGGGATATTATTTTGCTGAGAGCATTCATGGCAGTTACATAGAAGAAGTCACCACAGAAAATCTCAATGATCATCCTAAGAATATGCTGGCATGCCATGGTTTTTCACCGACTAAACCAAACTACACCACCTTTTTTCTTGCTGCAGGAAAGGGGATCTCACCCAATCAGAAAATTCCCTATATGCGTCTTGTAGACATTGGCCCGACACTTGCGCGTTTGCTTGGACTGGATTTAGGTGAAACAGATGGCATTGTATTAGAGGATTTTCTAGAGAGTTAGAAAAAGAATTTGGCAGAAAGATAGAATTCAAGAAACCTTTTCAAAAGATAACCGTATATAAATAAGAAGAAATATAGAAAAGGTGAGTATATTGTCAAACGAAATACATAATCCAACCACCACACTTCCAGCCAACGCTAAGAAGGTGTGGAGAATCACTGGGCTAATTGAAGATGCGATTGGACTGGTGGTTATAGCAATTTTACTATTTTTAGACCATTATTTTCAGTGGGTGGAATGGCTCGGCTGGATCTTTATTGGATTAGCTGTCCTTTCGATTCCATCCATCATCTGGACATTTGTGCGTCCGCATTTGTTATATAAGTCGTGGCGCTATAATGCGGACGAAGAGTTTCTTCATTTAAAATTTGGCACCATTACCGAAAAGCATGAGCTGATTCCGATGACGAAGATCCAGGCTGTAACAACCAATAAGGGACCTATCCTGAAAAAATACGGACTGATGAGCATCTCAGTTGAAACGATGGGCTCTTCTCATACTATTCCATGTCTGCAGGAAGATGTGGCATTAGCATTAAGAGATGAAATTGCGCAGTACGCCAAGCTAAAGGAAGTGGAATAATGTCTGCAAAAAGATATCATCCACTGATCATGGTTTTGGAGGTTTTTGGTCTTGTAAAGAGCTTTGGCTTTATCGCTCTGTATTTATTTGTTATTCGATTAGGCTCAGATTCTAGCTTTGTTTTTTATGGCAGGATTGCTTTTCTATGCGTTTTGGCATTTAGTATTGTGACAATCTTTTTAAAATGGCAGACACATCGGTATGAAGTTGAAGATGAGTCTTTTCATTTATATTCAGGGATTTTCACGAAGTCTAAACAGACGATACCGTTTTCACGTATACAAAACGTTAATCGCCGTACGACCTTTATTCATAAGCTTTTTAAAATGACTTCTATGCAGTTTGAAACAAGCATGTCAGGGGATGACGCATCAATTGAGTTTAAGATGATCACCAAGTCAGAAGCTGAACTGCTTGAAGACATGGTAAAAAAACGACCAGCTGTTTCAAGTGAGCTCCAAGAATCTGAAGATTTGGAAGAAGTGCCTGAAATCAAAGCGGTGGACAATCGGATTATTCATTTTACACCAACTAGAAAAGATTTGATTCGTGCATCGTTTACGTCTTTGAGCTTTCTGTTACTCATTCCGGTTGTAGGTTCATTGTTCTCTAACTTTAACGAAGTGATTTCGATTGAAGAAGAAGCACAAGGTCTGCTTTCTTCACTGCCTCAAACATGGTGGTTCTATGCTTTAGCAGCTGCAATCATTATCATTGCGTCCGTTCTCTTTGGTGTTGTCAGGACATTCTTGAAATACGGGAACTATGTTATTGCTTCAGATGAAGAGCGGATCTATATTACAAAGGGTGTCCTCGATGAAACGGCTTTTTCAATATCTAAAAGCCGGGTGCAAGCAATTGAAATGATCCAAACGCCATTAAAAAGGATACTAGGCCTGGCAGAAGTGAAGCTCACAAGTGCGGGTGGTGTAGGAATTGGTGAAGAGAATTTAGAAATAAACTCTTTATATCCATTTCTGCCTGTTCAGCGTGCCAATGAGATAATTGAAGAATTACTGCCAGCCTACAGTGTGACAAAAAATATGAAGAAGCTGCCAAAGAAATCACTTTGGATTCGACTCCTGCGGCCAAGCTGGATATGGATCATTGCTACAATTGCACTCTTTATTTTCAAGCCAGAGCCGTTCGACATAGACATTGCGTGGTGGCTGATATCCATCCTATTATTAGTGATTATTGCAGGATTACGAGTTTTAGACTATTTAAATAGTCAGTATGTGATTAATGATCATTTTATTCAAATGAAATCAGGTAGTTTGAGTACGACCTTATTTGTGACAAAGCGTGATAAAATCATTGAGATTAACGTAACACGAGGATTTTTGCAAAAGAAATTTGGTCTTGCAACCATCGGCACCGTCAACCGCTCGAAGCCGGTACATCATTCTGGAATTGATGACATTCCAGATGAATTAGCCTCGCTGTTTATGAATTGGTATCGAGAAAGAAGACAAGAGATTACGATTAAATAAATGGAAGTGGCTGAGACACGAATAATAAGAAGATTAGTTACTCTATTTAAACTATTTCGAAATGTTCCGTTCCATTGCGCTACAGAAACTCGCTTTCCATGGGGAGGAAGCTGAGCCTCCTCGTCACTGCCGCTCCTGCGGGATCTCATCGTTTCCTCTACAGCCCGCAGGAGTCGAGTTTCCTCCGCTCCATTCCACTCGTGTTTAAATAAAATGTTATGTTTACAAAATAAAAAACCGAATGATATGAACGATTTTTGATCTTATCATCCGGTTTCAGTCATTTGTTCCTCTAACAGTTGCCGTTGCCTTCTTTCCAGCCTTTCTTTTGCATGATCATCGCTGCAATTGCGATCAGCAAGACAAACAGGAGGCTTACATACAGGCCAGGCCTTATGCTTTTTTCCAGCCATGTTCCGCTAACCGCTAATAAAATCAGAAGAATGCCCGTCCATGACAACAGCTTTCCAAATATCTTGAGCTCCAAATTTTTAAAAGCTGAAATAATAATGAAAGCCCAGTTAAAGAGAATTAAAATTCCTGCTGCGGTTGTAATGTATTCGTATATCTTACCAGGAAGCAGCAGTGCGGTAATAATGGAAGCTGTTAAACCAATCGTAGCCAATCCAAGTGAAGGAAGCGGCAAGTCCTTCATTTTCTTTATCTTCTTTGAAAAGAAAGTTGGCGCATCTCCGCCTTGAGCCATTGTAACAAGCAGGGAAGTTACCCCAAAAAGCGAGGCAGTCATGGTTGAAAAACCCGCTATAATGATAGCGGCATTAAACACATGAGGGAAAAAAGCCAAATCGTAATCTTTTAAAGCAGTAACAAATGGACTTTCCTTTTCGTGAAAATCCCCATGTGCTGCCATATATACAGCAAGTCCTAATGAAATGACATAAATGATTACCAATAATAAAAGCATGATTATACCGGCTTTTGGAGCATCTTCTTTTTTCTTTAATCTCATTGCCATAAGACCAATGACTTCAATACCACCATAGGCATAGAAAGCGTATATTAATGAAGTCCAAAAGCCTCTGTATCCTTCAGGAAAGAACTCACCCATGCCTTTTGGGATACCAGGATGTTTCACATCTCCGCCAATCAAGCCAAAAAGAGCTGCAAAAGCAATAATAATAAACATAATGATTGCAGCTGTTTTAATAATCGCAAAGAGATTTTCAGCTTTATCAAAACCTTTATTTCCTGTTAATACAACGATAATGGATAAACACGCATATCCAATAGCAAATACCCAAAGCGGCACATTTGGAAACCAAAAGCGCGAAAGGATAGATAAGGCGGTTAACTGGCTTCCCATTATTAAAATATTTGAACCCCAGTAGTTCCAGCCGCAGCTGAAGCCAGCCCAGCGGCCGTATGCTTGATCGGCATAATAACAAAAGGAACCGTCATGCGGATCTTTTGCCGTCATTTTTGCTAATAGGTTATAGACGATATATGTACCAAAAGCCGCTAATATAAACGAAAAAACAATGGAAGGACCTGTAATTTTGATTCCAATTGCAGAACCGAGAAAAAAACCGGTCCCAATCGTACAGCCTACTCCTATGAGAGAAAGCTGCCACCAGCTCAAATCACCTTTTTCACTGCTCTTTCCGCTGCCCGGAACAAAAAAATCCATAGGTATCACTCCTCATCTCACCGTTATCATGCGGAGAGAGAGTGATTCTTATTCGATTGTGAAAAGGGTAAAGATTGGCTAATTCATTCTTAAGACAAAAATAGCAGAACAATTGCCTGGTAACCAAAGTAGAGACCGAATCCAATTAGAGATATTCCAGATAAAATTGAAATTAGTGCCAATGTCTTCCCAGACAAGGTTCTTCTAAAACTGCTGGCAAGTATCACCATCGCCAAATCCCAAACCATTAAACCAATAAAAATTGCAGTACTGTATATCGCTAAATGAATTTTGTCATATTCGGCTGCTGTCTTAGCAAGAACAGATCCATATATGCCAAGCCAGAATAAAATGGTTAAAGGGTTTGATATTGAGATAAAAAATCCAGATAAGAAGGATTTAATCTTAGTATCGCCTGTTGTTCTATTAGGAGATATAATTTTGCCTGCACCAATAATTGTTTCAATTCCTGTATAAATTAAAACAAAAAATCCAAATGACCATAAGAAAGCCTTAATAAAAGGGAATTCAAGAAAATGAACCAGGCCCAAAAAAACAGCAAGCATATAAACAACATCTGCAGACATTGCGCCAAGTCCAACTAACCATGCATGGAAAAACCCCTTTTTTATCCCTTTATCTAAAACTGCAGCATTTACAGGTCCAATCGGAGCAGCAAGTGATAGTCCTAATAAAACATAGCTGAAAAAAACAGTCATATTTAAGTCCAACTCCCTAAATTGAAAATAAAAGAATATGAAATACAGAAATGAACATACTAAGGCTTACAAATTATGTATAGAGGTGAGCAACAACATGTCTGTTTATGTGTATCAAACCTTCGAAATTAAACAAGGCAAATTTAAAGAAGCAATTGAAAATTTGCAGGAAATGAAAAAGTTCCGTTCTGAAAATTATGAACATAAAGTAGAAATCCTTACACCAATTACCGGCAAGGATCATACATATTCACTATTAACGATTTATGATGGACTGGCAGAATTGGAGCTGCAAAATAAGAAGATGTTCGCAGATGAAGATTATCAAAAGCTCGTTGAAGCTTTCTTTCTGGAAAATATTGAGCAGGGCAGTATGCAAACCGTGATGTACCGTTCAATAAGTGAGTAATATTAGAAGAAAAGAGCGATAATTCCCTGATAGGTAAAATACAGTCCAAACCCTATAAGAGATAATCCCGAAGCAATCCCGATAATACGCAGACTATTTTTGGTTAAAAATCTTCTTAAACCTGTTGTTAATCCAGCAACAAGCACGTCCCATAACATCAGTCCAAGGAAGATCATTGAACTATAAATGATTAAAGAACCAGTACCATTCATCTGCACCGTTTTGGCGAGCACAGAACCATAAATACCAAGCCAGAATAAAATAGTTAAAGGACTTGTAATAGACATGATAAAGCCAGTTAGAAAACACTTAACTAATGATTCTGTCCCTCTAATTTCAGAAAGTGAAATTTTGCTGGAGCTAGTCATGCCTTCAACTCCAGAATAAATTAAAATAAATCCGCCAAACAGCCATAAAAAAACTTGGACAAGCGGAACTTGAATAAATTGCACCATTCCCAGATAAACAATCAGCATATAGAAGCCGTCCGCAATCATGGATCCTGCGCCAACTGCCCAGGCATGCCAAAATCCGTTTTTAATGCCCTTGTCTAATCGGGCGGAGTTGACGGGACCAATTGGAGCTGCCAGGGTAAAGCCAAGAATGATATAACTGCATAAAATAGTTAAGCTCATGTCATCACCACCAATTTGATTGCCTGCACAGTATGAAACCGTAAAAATGTACTAGCTTTAAATGATATGTAAGCAAACATGGCAGTATGAATTCTTGTCCATAAAAAAACAGTGAGCATACTGCTGCTCACTGTTTTGCATTCTGTTTAACGAATTGGAAGTCGAACCTCAATCGTTGTGCCTTCACCGATTTTGCTATATATTTTCATACTTCCAAGGTGATCTTCTATTATTTTTTTGCTGACCATAAGTCCTAATCCAGTTCCATTCTCTTTTGTTGTAAAGAAAGGCTGTCCAAGTTTTTTTAGGATCGTTTCAGGAATTCCTTTGCCTTCATCTATAAAGGATAGAAGGATATCATTTTCATTCTGTTCAACCATAACTGTCAATACTCCTCCAGAATCCATTGCCTCAATCCCATTTTTAATAAAATTAATGCAAATTTGTTTCATTTGGTTTACGTCACACTTTACATGAATACCCTCATTGACCCATT
Organism: Bacillus mesophilum; assembly: GCF_008923265.1. Classification (NCBI taxonomy): domain Bacteria; kingdom Bacillati; phylum Bacillota; class Bacilli; order Caryophanales; family Bacillaceae; genus Bacillus; species Bacillus mesophilum. The sequence goes on from NZ_WBOT01000001.1 coordinate 712,148, forward strand.
TTGTTTTGATTTGGACGCCATTCATATTCGCCTGTGCATCAAGCAAAGTTATGACGTCCTTAATGAGTGTAATTAGGTTATTAGATTTATAATCAGTTGTCTGAGGTTTAGCTAAAACTAGCAGCTCGCTTAATATTAGCTCAATTCTTTCGATTTCAGATGCCATTACTGAATAATAGGTGCGTACATTTTTTCCATCTGCATTTAACAGCTGAAGGAAGCCTTTAATCGCAGTAACCGGATTGCGGATTTCATGAGCGATCCCCGCAGCAAGCTCACCAGCGATCGATAGCTTGTCTGATTGAAGAAGCAGATCTTGTACCTGATAACGTTCAGTCTGATCTCTTAAGATAATGACCCAGGCAAAAATCTGATCGTCTTCATCTCTAAATGGAAAGCAAGTCTGCAGAACTTTAATATCTTTGCCATATTTGGTTTGTCTAGTGCATTCTACTTTGTAAATAGAATCAGATTTTTTTATAGGCATTTCTTTTTGCTCAACCATCTCTTTATCGACAGAAGGAGCTACAGGAAGTTCATAAACATTTAATCCTAAAATATCTTGTGCACTCCATCCAAAGGTCTCCTCAAAAATATGATTGATATAAATGACTTTTTCATCTTGACCAACAATCATTACAGAATCAAGGTTTTGTTTCATAAAAGATTGCAGCTGCTCATTTTTAGCAAACAGCTGTCTTTCAACTTTCTTATCTTGCTTTTTCTGATCAGACAGGGAAGGAAGGATTGCGTCATTACCTCTATAAAGATAGGAACGGACCAAAGCATCATCGGTCATAAAATACTCATGCCATTCCATTAGTTTATTTTGTAAAGAAGCCGACATGTTGTTTCCATCATAGGCGCATACTGATATAGTCCCATGTTTATTGACTTCGCGGTCGGCAATTTGTTCAAAATCAATAAGCTTTTGAGAAATATTTTTTTCAACTGGCCACTCAACATGAGCCCATGTTCGTACTGAAAGGTTTTGATGCATTAATGGAGCTAATACCTGATCAAAGTTTTCTATAACTCTATCTATATGAAAATGATTGTTAGCCATGTAATAATCATAATTATTAAAAAAATGTACTTTTCCAAATTCTTCTTCGCTTAGAGTTCCTGTTAACTTTTCCTGTATTTTTTTTGTTAAAGAATCGTTTTCAATAATAATGACATGATGGTCAATAGAAATACCTGTCATAATATAGCTGCATGCATTATTTACATAACTTTCCTCAGAATGATACGTATAAAGGATGTGTGCTTTGTTTTTGATCTCTATTTCTTCCGTTAAGAATGCTGTCTTTTTATCCACTGAACTACACCTCTCGATAGGATCCAACCATTTATACTAGTATTATACAATAATATGAACAATTTGAATGAATCTCTACTACTTTCCTAAAACAAAAGTCCTGTTGCTTGACTTGTTAAAAGATCAGGAGTAAATTAATCTCATACATTTTAGAACTGTTCCTAACCGAACTGTTCTGGAGGGTGGTAAAAATGGAAGATCATTCAAGTCGGAGGGTTACGGATATTTTAAAATCGGTTGAGCGTGTCAATCGGGGATTAAGAAAATTGTTTCAAAAAACAGCGTCAAACTTGGAGCTTACAGCACCGCAATTTATGTTATTGAGTATCATTGCATCCAAAAAAGAAATAACACAAAAACAGCTCGGAATTGAAACCCAGTTTCCAAAGAGCACCCTTAGTCAGTCAATTGATGCACTTGTACAAAAAGAATTGCTTGACCGTTATCCAGTGGAAGGGAACCGCCGGGAAATGCAGCTTGTATTAAGTGAAGCAGGCAAATCTGTAATGGATTCAATTCATGAGCAAAAAGGAAGCTACTATACGGTTTTAAAAGAAGCTGTTGATGGACTTTCAGAACAGCAGGCAGATCTTCTGCTGAAATCTCTTTCTCAAATCGCCTTATTTTTAGAAGAAGAAATGAAGGAATAAAGGAGTTAATATTGTATGTTAAAGCTCACCAAACAATTAACAGCATATAAATGGATGATTTTATCTGTTTTTGCGCTTATTTTCATACAGGTTTTATCTGATTTATATTTGCCCACATTAATGGCCGATATTATTGATAACGGGGTTGTTGTTGGCGATACAGGTGTCATTTGGCGGGTCGGCGGGATCATGCTCGCCGTTTCAGCGCTTGGTGCAATAGCATCCGTTGGGGCAAGCTATTATGCTTCTAAATCTGCGATGGGCTTTGGGCGCGATCTGCGCCGTAAAGTTTTCAAGCATGTAGATGAATTTTCCATGCAGGATTTTGATTCAGTCGGCACCGCGTCTTTAATTACGCGTACGACCAATGATATTACACAGATCCAGCAGGTAGTGATTATGATGCTGCGAATGGTCGTTAGTGCACCAATTATGTTTGTCGGCGGTTTAATCATGGCGGTATCAAAGGATCCAAAACTTTCACTGATTATTCTTGTAACCATGCCTATTCTTGCCGTCTCCATCTATTTTATTATGAAAAAAGCATTGCCTCTATTTAAGCTTGTTCAGGATAAATTAGATCGTTTAAACCTTGTTATGCGTGAAAATCTCACTGGGATCCGCGTAATTCGTGCATTTAATCGTGAAAAACAGGAAAAGGATCGCCTGCAAAAAGCAAATAGTGATTTAACAGATGTTTCGATTAAAGTAAACCGAATCATGGCATTTTTAATGCCGGTTTTAATGCTTATTATGAATTTAACGGTTGTCGCTGTCATTTGGTTTGGCGGCATTCGCATTGATAATGGCGGTATGCAGGTCGGCGACTTAATGGCGTTTATTCAATATATCACGCAAATGATGTTTGCTCTGATCATGGCCTCAATGATGTTTATTATGATTCCAAGAGCATCTGTATCGGCTCAGCGTATTAATGAAGTTTTAGAGCTGGAACCAACGTTTGTGGATCAGGGTTCGACACAAGCGGATCAAGAAAAAGGAACATTATCATTTGAGGATGTGACTTTTCACTATCCAGGTGCAGAGGAACCAGCACTCTCACATATTAGTTTTAAAGCAAATCCTGGTGAAGTGACAGCCATCATCGGAGGTACCGGTGCAGGGAAATCAACACTGGTAAATTTAATACCAAGGTTTTATGACATTACTTCAGGTGTAATCCGAATTAATGGCGTTGATGTGCGTAATGCTTCACAGGAAAGTGTTCGTTCTAAAATTGGACTTGTTCCGCAGAAGGCATTGTTATTTACAGGCAGTATTACTGAGAACATCAAATACGGCAAAGAAGATGCCACAGAAGACGAAGTGAAGCATGCCTCTATGGTTGCACAGGCACATGAATTCATCAGCAAAATGGAACAAGGCTACGACACCATGCTGGCACAGGGCGGCTCAAATCTCTCTGGCGGCCAAAAACAGCGTCTATCCATTGCCAGGGCATTAGTAAGAAAACCGGATGTATATATATTTGATGATAGCTTCTCTGCATTGGATTATAAAACAGATAAAAATCTTCGTGCAGCTTTAAAGGAAGAAACGAAAGATGCAACAGTTATTCTGGTTGCCCAGCGGATCAGTACTGTGGTGGATGCAGACCGGATTATTGTTTTAGACAAAGGAACAATGGCCGGCATCGGAACACATAAACAGTTAATGGAAGAAAATGAAGTGTATCGTGAAATTGTGAAGTCACAATCCTCAGAGGAGGAAACAGCATGAGCTCAGAAAATACCAATCAGCGAGGATCTGGAAGAAAACATCCAAACCCAAACATGATAGCTGGCGGGCAAAAAGTAAAAGACTTTAAAGGTACCTTGTTCAGACTGTTATCCTATTTAAAACCACAGCGAAAACAGCTACTGATTGTTTTTATAGCAGCGATCTTGAGTACGGTCTTTATGATTGTTGGACCGAAAATCATGGGTAATGCGATTACGGAGCTCTTTGAAGGGATTTACGGCAAATTATCCGGCGTTCCTGGTGCAGCTGTTGATTTTGGCGCAATCGGTCAAATGCTCCTGCTCCTTGCCGGTCTTTATGTGATTAGCTCGTTATTTACATTTGTTCAGCAGTACGTCATGTCCAGTGTTGCGCAATTAACGGTATACCGTTTGCGCGAGGACATTAATGAAAAGCTTGAAAAACTTCCTCTGCAGTATTTTGACGGCAGACCAAAGGGAGAAATATTGAGCAGAGTGACCAATGATATTGATACGATTGGGAGCACGCTTCAGCAAAGTGTGACGCAATTTATAACATCGATTGTCACGATTGTTGGAATCATTATCATGATGCTCACCATCAGTCCTTTATTAACGTTAATTTCGATTGTTAGCTTGCCATTATCTATGTTTGTAATTACTCCGTTTTTGAAAAAATCACAAGCGCACTTTGCAGAGCAGCAGCGCACACTTGGCGAGCTCAATGGCCATATCGAAGAAACCTATACAGGACATCAAATCGTCAAAGCATTTGGACGTGAAGAAAAAGCACTGAATCATTTTGATGGAGTCAACGAATCACTTTATAAGGCAGGCTATAAAGCCCAATTTATTTCCGGCATTATGATGCCGATGATGATGTTTATCGGAAATTTAAGTTATGTCGTCATCAGTGTAGTCGGGGGGATATTAGTTATCAATCGCTCGATTTCTATAGGTGATATTCAAGCATTTATCACCTATTCTAAACAGTTTACACAGCCAGTCACGCAAACAGCGAATATTGCCAATATCGTTCAGGCAACTGTTGCAGCTGTTGAACGTGTGTTTGAAGTGCTGGATGAAGAAGAAGAAAATGTAACAGAACATAAGATGGACAAAATCCAGGAAGGTGCTGTTTCATTTGAACATGTTGATTTTGGATACGGTGAAGAATTACTGATTAAAGATATGAATATTGAGGTTGCACCAGGTCAGACGGTCGCCATTGTTGGACCTACAGGTGCCGGGAAAACCACCTTAATCAATTTGCTTATGCGTTTTTACGAGTTAAAAGGCGGAAAGATTATGATTGATCATCAAGATATTTCAAAAGTGAACAGAGGCAATCTCCGTCAGAATTTCGGCATGGTTCTTCAGGATACATGGTTATTTAATGGAACGATCCGCGATAATATTGCTTACGGTAAAAACGGAGATGTAACAGAGGAAGAAATTGTAAAAGCTGCGGTCGCTGCAAGAGCAGATCACTTTATCCGGACACTGCCAGATGGATATGATACTGTATTGAATGAAGAGGTTTCGAATATCTCACAAGGACAAAAGCAGTTATTAACGATTGCTCGGGCAATTCTTGCTGACCCAGCCATTATGATTTTAGATGAAGCGACATCAAGTGTTGATACACGAACAGAGCGTTTGATTCAACAGGCAATGAACACCTTAATGGAAGGGCGAACAAGCTTTGTCATCGCCCACCGTTTATCTACGATTCAGGATGCAGACCTAATTCTCGTTATGAAAGACGGACAAGTGATTGAGCAGGGAAATCATCATGAACTGTTAGAACAAAATGGATTTTATGCTGACCTTTATAATAGTCAGTTTTCAAGTGCAGAAGCAGGATGAGCAGGAGAGAGGCTCTCCTGCTTTTTTTATATTTAGAAGGAAATTTGTAACTAAACGAAGGTTTTTTTAGCGTTAGACTTTATAAATTCCGCTATTAACGTTATCTTTGATTATAATAGAAAAAAGAAAATGAAAGTAAATGAGGGTACTAGAATGAACGCTTTAATTTTAATAAGAGATGCATTTGTTGCAGCCTATCCAGAATTAATTGAAGAAACAGAAAAGTTGTGCACAAATGTAACGGTGATGAAAACCGACGATGGAGTGAGGAAGGAAGACTTGCTTAAAGAAGCAGCAGCGGCTGATATTATTGTTGTGGCTGTTGTGAAAATTGATCGTGATGTTATTGATGCAGCAAAAAATTTAAAATATATCATTAAGTTTGGAGCCGGCTATGACAATATTGACGTAGCATATGCGGAAGAAAAAGGGATTATCGTAAGTAATGCACCTGGTCAAAATGCAGATTCTGCTGCAGATCTTGCTTTTGGTTTGATGCTTGCCAGCTCAAGAAGCATTTCGCAAAAGGATGCTGAAGTAAAAGCAAGGTTGTGGAATAACACTCTTGGAAATGAAGTCCATAACAAAAAACTGGGGATTGTTGGTTTTGGATCCATTGGACAGGCGATCGCTAAGCGCGCCAATGGATTTTCAATGGATGTAATGGCTTACGGAAATTATCAGAACGAAGATGCCGCTGCTCAATTGAATGTGCGTTTTACTGATTTGGATACTTTATTAACTGAATCTGATTATGTGATTTTATCAACCTCATTAACTAGTATAAATAAGCATTTTATTAACCGAGATACTTTAGGGAGAATGAAATCCAGTGCCTTTCTTATTAATATTTCGCGCGGTGGGCTGATCAATGAGGTAGATTTGGTTGAAGCGCTGAAAAGCGGCGGCATTCGAGGTGCAGCTCTTGATGTATTTGAAGTAGAGCCCCCGCAAAATGAGCTTTCACTGCTGCCAAACGTCATCGCAACTCCACATATTGGCGGTGCAACCTACGAAGCAATCGTGAACATCAGCACTATTACAATTGACAATATTCAGCGGTTTATTGCAGAGGAAGAGCTGCTATTTGTCGTTCATTAAACTATTCGTTTTGTGGAGGTCGGTGTTCGTGTGAAAATGGTGATACTGATTACTGTTCTCCTATTTACAGCTATAGGATTTATCTTTTCAAATTTGATGACACCTGCTCCTGGCAGCAGTTCTGGCAATGGAAATCCTGCTATTCTCTTTGTTTTATTGCTGCCGTTTATTTTATTCTATCTGATTGTGTTTTGGAGAGGGATCTTTCGTGAGCTTTCTAATAAGAAGAAATGGATAATTGTTGTCGCTGGGAGTTCCTATTGCGCAAGTGCTGCTATGTATCAGCGCTGGTCTTTTGTGCGGTATGTTGATGAGATGAGAAAGGGATATAAAGAGCAATTTGGCTATGTTGATGAAGAGTATATCCAGGATATCGCAGTTTTTTTATCTATTCATGTGAATAATCAGTTTTTTAATTTTAATACATTTATTGTATTTGTGGTTTTATCGGTTGTGATAGGGGTGTTGGTTCCATTAAGAGGAGTAGGGAAGAATAATAAAGGTGGTGGGGTAATTTGAATCTAGTGATTTTGTTAGGATGGAGCGGGGAATTGGCTGTTATTTATACGTTAAATACAGGGACAAGATTGCCCCTGTATTTAAGTTAACTACCTAACTTTCGTATTTCGGATTTTAATCCAGGGTTTTAAAGACGCAACTCGGTGTGATGCGTACACTTCGGTCGTTAATTTAAGTTTTAAACAACCCAACTCGGTGTGATGCATGCACTTCGGTCGTTAATCCAAGTTTTAAACAACCCAACTCGGTGTGATGCATACACTTCGGTCGTTAATCCAAGTTTTAAACCCCCCAACTCGGTGTGATGCATGCACTTCGGTCGTTAATCCAAGTTTTAAACAACCCAACTCGGTGTGATGCATACACTTCGGTCGTTAATCCAAGTTTTAAACAACCCAACTCGGTGTGATGCATGCACTTCGGTCGTTAATCCAAGTTTTAAACGCCCCAACTCGGTGTGATGCATGCACTTCGGTCGTTAATCCAAGTTTTAAACAACCCAACTCGGTGTGATGCATGCACTTCGGTCGTTAATCCAAGTTTTAAACAACCCAACTCGGTGTGATGCATGCACTTCGGTCGTTAATCCAAGTTTTAAACGCCCCAACTCGTTGTGATGCGTACACTTCGGTCGTTAGTCCAAGTTTTAAACGCCCCAACTCGGTGTGATGCGTACACTTCGGTCGTTAATCCGAAGTTTAAATGATCCAACTCAGTTCAATCTGTGCACTTCGGTCGTAAACCCAGGGTTTTAACAACTCAACTCATAAAAATCCAAGCACTTCAGTGGGTAATCCGCATTTACTCCAACCACACCAAACTCCCCAATCAAGCAGAATAAAACTCCAGATCCATCGCATATTCAACTGCAGCCATTGCATGCAGATATGTGGTATCCAAAAGAGGAAGGCTGCTGTGTTCCTGCTTTATCAGGAGTGGAATCTCGGTGCAGCCCAAGATAACCCCTTCTGCTCCTTCTGCTTCCAATTTTGAAATTAATTCCTGGTATTTCACCCGGGATTCTTCTAAAAATCTGCCTTGGCACAGTTCGTCAAAAATCACACTGTGTACCATTTTGCGATCAGCCTCGTTTGGAATGATCGTTTCGATTCCGTGTTTAGAGAGGATGTCCTTGTAAAAAGGCTGTTCCATCGTAAAAGCTGTTCCGAGCAGGGCCACTTTTTTTATGCCTTGCTGTTTAATGGCTGATGCTGTTGATTCTGCTATATGAATGAGAGGAACAGTAACAGCCTCTTGAACTTCCTTTGCCATTTTATGCATTGTATTCGTACAAATCACGATGACTTCTGCACCAGCTTGTTCTAGCTTGACTGCAGCTTCCACCATACTTTCCGTTGCTTTCTTCCATTTTCCAGTTCTTTGCATATCTGCAATCTCTTCAAAATTGAAAGAGTGTATCAAACATTTTGCTGAATGCAGACCACCGAGTTTATTTTTCACCGCTGTATTGATAATGCGGTAATATTCACTTGTCGATTCCCAGCTTAAGCCGCCAATTAATCCGATTGTTTTCATATTTAAGCGCTCCTCTATTTTTTTCATCATCGTATCATGTTAATCTGGTATTATAACAGATCCAGAAATCGGTTAATTTTATAGTACCAGTTTAAAGGAGCATCAGTATGATACTAAAAGACTTGAATCGGCAAGGCAGCGTCACACTAACTCAGCAGTTATATGAGCAAATTAGATCTCTTATTCTAAATGATGAGCTCCACGAGGGAGAGCGTATTTTTTCAACACGAGAGGTTGCAGGCAGTTTGCAGATTTCACGAAATATTGTCATTGAAGCATATGACCGCTTACTATCAGAAGGCTATCTGGAAATAATTCCGAAAAGCGGTACCTTTGTTGCAAAAGGGGCATCCATTAAAGCTGCTAAAAAAGAGGGGAGCATAACGCTGCAAGGAATTGTTTTTGAAAAACAGCCAACTTATATTGATTTTAAAGGAGGCAATCCTGCAATTGACCATTTTCCAAGGAAAAAATGGGCTCAATTAACGAAAGACGTTTGTCTTGATGCTCCATCCTCGATATTTGGCTATGGAGATCCTTGCGGTGTTTTGTCCTTAAGAAAGGTGTTAGTCAACTATTTAAGAAGAGCCCGAGGTGTAATCTGTGATCACTCTCAAATCGTTATAACATCTGGTGCAACTCAGGCATTAAAGCTCATCACAGAGCTACTAGTGAAAAAGGATGACTTTATTGCGGTAGAGGACCCGGTCACAGACGAAATGAGAAATATATTTACAAATGCGGATGCCTCTATTTTTCCTGTAGCGGCCGATCATGAAGGCATTCAGCCGGCATTATTGCCTGAAAAGCGGCCAAGTTTTACATTTGTGATTCCATCTCACCAATTCCCGCTCGGCGGGACATTAACGATTCAAAGAAGAGTCCAGCTGTTAGAATATGCCCGGAAAATGGACAGCTATATTGTAGAAGATGATTATGATAGTGAATTCACCTATGAAGGTGGTTCCGTTCCATCCATACAGGGACTTGATCCTGACTGTGTCATTTATGTAGGAACCTTCAGCAAAATTTTATCACCTGCATTACGAATCGGATATGTGGTTCTGCCAAAGCCTCTAATTGAACCTTTTTACAGTTTAAAATGGTACTCTGACCGGCACACGTCCTCCATTGAGCAATATGCGCTCGCTCGTTTTATTGATGAAGGACATCTTGACAAACATGTACGAAAAATGAAAAAAATTTATATGGAACGAAGAAAAGTTCTGACAGATGCGCTGCAACGTGCTTTTCCCACTGTTCATGTCATTGGAAAAGCAGCAGGAATGCATATCGTCGCCCAATTTCCAGGCATCACTTTTACGAAAGAATTATGCGAAAAGCTGATGCAGGAAGGCGTTAAAATTTACCCAGTGGAACACTTTGCGCTTAACAAAGGAAGTCATGCAGATAAAATTGTCTTAGGCTATGGAGGAATAACAGTAGAAGAGCTGAAAAAAGGCGTAGAAATTTTAAAAAGGAATATTCAGGAATAGTATGAAAAATGGCACAAATTATTACCAATAAAAAGGTACAATGGAAGGAGAGAAATAAAAGGAGGAGAGGTTCAATGGCCAGACCGCAAAATAAAGAAGACCTAATCCAGGCGAGCAATGATCATTTCGCTGAACTATTTCAACGTATTCAGTCAATCCCAGAACCACTGAGAACAAACGAATTCGAATTTCCAGGGTTAAATCGTTCGATTCGTGATCTGATCTGCCATCTGCATGAATGGCATTTGTTCTTAGAAAATTGGTATACGACCGGAATGAATGGGGAAAAACCCGCTATGCCCGCAGAAGGATATACATGGAGAACCACACCTGATTTGAACCGATCCATTCAGGAGAAATATTCGAGAACCGAATTATCTGTCGGGATCGACTTAGTAAAAGAAAGTCATGAACGAATGATGGAACTCATTGAATCTCATACAAATGAAGAGCTTTTTACAAAGAAGTATTACAAATGGCCAGGCACAAGCTCACTCGGAGCCTATTTTGTTTCGAACACCTCCAGTCACTATGTTTGGGCCAATAAAATCATTAAAAAATATGAAAATCATTTGAAAAGAAACAAAGTCAGTCACAAGAATTAGCGATATTTACGTTAATTAAAGAATAAGGAAGAAAGTAAGATAGAAAGAAAGGCAGAGTAATCCCCGAAAAGCCGGTCATGAAGAGAGTTGGGGAAGGAGAACGGCAGAGTAATTCCCGAAATGCCGGACTTCAATAGAGTTGAGGAAGGCTAGAGGCAGAGTACTTCCCGAAATGCTGGTCATTAATAGAGTTGGGGAAAGAGAACGCCGAAGTAATTCCCGAAAAGCCGGTCATCGATAAAGTTGGGGAAGGAGAACGGGGAAGTAATTCCTGAAATGCCAGTCATCAATAGAATTGGGGAAGGAGAAAGGCAGAGTACTTCCCGAAAAGCCGGTCATCAAGAAAGTTGGGGAAGGAGAGAGGCAGAGTACTTCCTGAATTGCCGACCATTAAAAGAGCTGGGGAACAAGAAACACAGATGCACACCATTTTTTAGAAAAACACTTCATATGAAAATATGTGAATAATACAAGATCCATCCGACATAGGCATGAAATAAAGACACCGTTTTCCCTTTAATGCAGGTTGCCTGCACTTTTCTGTATGAAAGGAGCTGGAGTGTTGAGGCGAAGGATGGATCATCGTATTCTTGTGGCTGTCTGCTGTGTTATTTTTGTCCTTTTAATCGTAAACGTAATCATGAACACAAAGGTGTATTTTGTATATAGTACTGGATTAGGAACGATTCTGCTGATGGGCACATTGATTGCAGGAGTAACCTTACTAATTTATAAAAGTTTAAAATAAAAATATTATGTTAACTATTAGAGGCTGGGACATAAGTAACTAACACAACTATTGAACCGAATGGTAAGGAAGGTCATCTTTCTAATCATTCGGTTTTTTATTTATAATTATAAAATATATTTTATTTACATGAGTGAAATGGAGCGGAGGGCCCTCGACTCCTGCGGGCTGCAGAGCAAAAGGTGAGACCCCGCAGGAACGAAGTGACGAGGAGGCTCAGCTTGCTCCCCGCGGAAAGCGAGGGTCCGCAGCGCAATGGAACGGTCTTGATAAAATACCGAAACTAAGACATTGAATATTCGTGTTTTAGAAATATTAATTTCGTTTTGTCCCAGCCTCTTTTTCTTTTTTAGTTACCATACACGTGTTCATATTATGCAAACCTCTGGGAATAATATTTTCATCTAAGATGAAGTTGGTGAAAAACAGAGTGCAGAACCTCATTAAGGTATTAATTCCTAGGCAAATATTACTTCTTTTAATCCTTTCAACAGGTTTACTAAACCACGTAATTCTTATACCAAACCTCCTGTCTGCTTCTGGTAGGGATAGTTGGATCAGTGTAATCGTTGCTTATCCTATTTCAATATTATTTTTATTGTTGGTTCATTATATTGTAAAAAACACTCCTTCTAACGGTTTTTTTTCTTATATTAGTGAACAAATAGGGAAGCCATTTTCTATCTTCCTTTCAATTCCCGTCATTGTATATTTACTTATAAGCTCATTTATAACGTTACAAGATTTTATAATATGGTTAAATGTATATTTTTTAGCAGATTCCTCACTCTTTATGATTACGTCTGTTTTAATTCTTGCATGTTTCCTGTTCACATTTGTCGGTATTAAGCAAATGGCGATATCCAGTGGATTCCTGCTTCCCTTTGTGATGTTATTAGGTATTATGATTGCTTTAATTAACACGGACATTAAGGATCCCAGTTTATTATTCCCAGTATTATCTAATGGTCTTACACCTATATTAAAAGGTGTGGTTTACTCACTTGCAGGGCTGCTCGAAATTTATCTCATTATTTTACTGCTGCCATTTTCACAAGAACCCATTCGATTTAGACACTTGTTTATTTTGTTAACACTTCTTACTGGATTAACCTTGGGACCTCTAACTGCATCAATTATGGAGTTCGGTCCTACAGAGGCAGAAAATTATCAGTATCCCGCTTATGAACAATGGAGAGTATTAAATATTGGTGAATTTATAAATCATTTAGATTTTTTTGCTCTCTTCCAGTGGCTGAGCGGAGCAGTCATTCGAGTGGGATTATTAATGTATTTACTAGGTTTATTCATTAGTAACAACCTAAATCATTACAGATTAAACAATAAGCTCGTGGCATTCATATATAGTATTTTATTTTGTTTGCTGGTGTTCATTAAAGTTGATTCACAGGTCATAAACAATTTTATTTATACATACTTTTTGCCGGCCTGTTGTATCTTTTTTGCAATTTATATCCTGGTTTCTTCGATGCTAATATTCGTACTGAAAAAAAGAGGTGAACATTTTGACAAAATTAACAAGCACCAGACAAACAGAACATGACAACCCAGCCAAAAAAACAGAGAAACTTAAAGATGTATTTATAAAGAGCGAGGATGTCCAATTTAAAGAGCATAAAGTGAATTTGGAGACTCTTACATTAATTTATATTGAAAGCTTAATTAATCCAAATGATTTAGATCAATATATTCTCCCTAAATTAGGCGAGAACTTGAATAAATCTGTAAAAGAAAACCTTCTTGCTTCTTTTCAAGCAGAAGATATTACATCAAAGACAAATGAGGAATTATCTAATTGCCTTCTTGAAGGAAAAACATTATTTCAATTAGAAGATGTCATCTTATGCTTAAACACTGCAAACATGCCGAATAGGCAGCCGGAAGAATCTGCAGTTGAAACTTCTATTCGGGGACCAAAGGATGGATTTGTAGAAGATATTAAAATAAATATTTCTTTAGTCAGGCGAAGACTTAATACACCTACTTTATGTTTGGAGAAATTTAACATTGGACGGAGAAGTAACACTAAGGTTGCTATTATGTATCTTGAAGATGTAATTGATCCAATAGTTCTAGAGGAAATACGTTCCCGTCTAAATAAGGTTCAGCTAGATATTTTAATTAATATTTATGACCTTGAATCATTTATAAGAGATAAACCGTTTTCCATTTTTCCAACCATAGACTATACAGGCAGGCCTGACTTTATTGCTCATGCCTTAAATCAAGGAAGATTCGCTTTGTTGGTAGACGGTAATCCAACCGTTTCGTACGCGCCAATTAGCTTGTTATTGCAAACAAAGTCACCTGAAGATATGTATAATAATTTTGCATACGTATCTTTGGAAAGAATCATACGTTTTTTTGGTGTCATCGTCACAGGTTTCTTACCTGGAATTTGGGTGGCGTTCTCTGCCTTTAATATTGATCAAATTCCATATTTTCTTGTTGCAACTATTTCTGTATCTCGTTTTGGTATCCCTTTTTCAGCAACCATAGAAATGTTTATTGTATTGTTTTTATTTGAACTTTTCAATGAAGCTGGTATTCGACTTCCAAGAGCTATTGGACAAACAGTTGCTGTATTAGGGGGGTTAATTGTAGGAGATGCTGCTATTCGCGCAGGGTTAACTTCTCCTACAATGCTGGTTGTTGCAGCAATTACTTATATTTCTTCTTTCACTCTTGTCAATCAATCTTTAACTTCGGCATTTACTATCATTCGATTTTTTATATTGCTGTTAAGTACATTGTTTGGCTTATTTGGCGTCATACTTGGATTCATTATTACGATCTTATATTTATCTACTCTAACATCCTTTGGTGTGCCATACCTTGGATCACTTGCTCCTATTAGCGGGACAGAAGCATTAAAAGCTTTCTTAAAATTACCAAGACAATTGAATAGAAGAAGAACTTCTGAAACTAGTCCCGAAGATTCATCAAGAGGCGGAACTTCTTCATGAAAATTAGGCTGTTGACTTTTTTTAGCATCTGCTGTCTATTTCTCACAAGTTGTTCAGGGTTAAAGAATATTCAAGATTTGACCTATATTGTAGCAATTGGACTGGATTATGACGAAGTAAAGCAGGAATATAAGGCATACATTCAATCCATTAATTTTGCAAATGTGGCAAAGCAGGAAGGGGCAAAGTCGATAGAGCCAATCCCATCTTTTATTGCTACAGCAACAGGCGAAACATTAAATCTAGCGGTCAGTAAGCTATATAAAAAATCTAAACCGCCTCTATTTTTCGGACATACATTATCACTCGTTTTAAGTGAAAACCTTGTAAAAAATAAATTTGATGAAGTCATTACAGAAATCGGGCGAAACCGATCATTAAGACCTACACTTAGATTATTAGTTGCCAAAGAAAATATAGAAGAAATTTTAAATACGAAAGCATTATTTAATTATCCTTCAGTATATTCGGTCATCTATAAGCATAGTTCAGAACAAATTTCCCAAAATGAAATTACCCCAATCTTATTGATGGATTTCTTAAGAGATTATTATGAGCCAATGGGGACCGCGAAACTTCCAAGTGTTAAAATTGATCAAGATACTTGGAAGGCGGAACAAAACTATCCTGTTCTATATTTCGATGGTTACACTGTATTTCAAAATCAAGAATATATAACTACACTTGCTTTTAAAGATGCCTTTTTGGCGAATTGGCTATTGGAAGACAATATCATTTTCGATCACAAAGTAGAAAAAAACGGACAACTTTTAGCTGCAATAAGCCTGACTCTTTCAAAATTTAAAATTAAATTTCAAAAGAGTGAACAATCACCGGCTTTTTCAATAGAAGTGTCCGTGCAGGGAGATTTACTAGAGAAAATTAAAGATATACCCACGGAAGAATTAATTAACCTTATTGAGAAAGATCTCGAAAAGAGGATCACTGAACTATATGATTTCGGGGTCGAAAACAATATGGATATACTTAATACCGGTGTTAAATGGTATAGAAACCATCCTAAGAAGTTCAAAGAATTAAACGATTTAAATAGCTTTTACCTAGAAAAAGATTCTTTGACTGCTGTAAAAGTAGATGTTCAAATTGTTAATCAGAATACTTATAAATATGATCTGAAATCATCACAATGATGAATTAATCTTAATTGAGTGCATAAATGGCCCGAACAATCAGACAGAAATCAATGAATACTTTTGCTGATTGTCGGGTGATCCGTTTATTGTTCCAATGAAACCCCACTCAATACATAATCCCATATCTCTTGATTTGTCGGCTCATTTGGCACCTCAACCACACATACATGCTGCAGTCCCCAATCAACTTCCGTAATTTCAGTTAGTCCATTTACAGGGTAAAGCAGGAGGATTCTGAAATCGCCTGTTACAAAATCCTTTAATACCTTTTCAAGCTGTGCTGCTCCTTCATAATCACCAAACCAGCGCACCAGCAGAACCCGATTTCCTGTATGAATTTTATGAAGATACCGTTCTACCCGTCTTTCTTTCTTTTCTTTAAAAGAATCATAGCCTAGGGTCCAGTCATTTTGATCGTTGACGGGGAAATCATGAACAGAGAGGACGTCATAAATTTCATCTTTAAGAAAATAAGACTTTCTGAATTGATCTACACCATCTTCCATGTACCCGCCAACCTCATCCATTAACTTCATGTTGCTATGCTCCATAAACCCTCGAAAACGATGCTCAAATAACTTGCTAACATTTACAAGCGAACTTGAAACACTCCAATCTAAAGGCCCGGAAAACGATCTTAAACCTAGCCGCTTTAATTCCATAGCTGGATTACAAGCATTCCCAATACTCACAATAACATCATAAGTACCTTTTATATCCAGTAACTTCATTCATCTCATCCTTTTACGTCATTAATACTATAGTAAACGCTCAAAATCACTGAATGGTTTGGACAAACTGGTAAAAATCATTATATCTATAATGGATGGATCTTCCTCTACTGATTTATAGCAATTTTTATTCGGGGTCGAGCTGATTTAAACCATTGCATACAAAGGATATAGATGATCATAACATCAATGATGTCTCCACCATAAAACATCACCATGCCGCCAAGTTCTGCCTGATCAGCAGGCACTCCATTCGGCGGATTTCCATAAATGAACTTAGATAAAATCCCATGGCCAGCTAACGCAGCAACAAATACAACTGCCCGGTATATAAATGAAGTTCGATGGAAAATCGGATCGATATAAATCATTGAGATGGTAAATAGATATCCAGCTGCAAATACGTGAAAATGAATGATTAGATGCATAAGAATATTCTTGTGCATTAGGGAGTATAGATCGGTTGTGTACAGGATCCATAATCCTCCAACATTAAGAAGGGAGGCAATAACCGGATTCGTCACCATTCGTGATGGCCAGCTTTTTAACAGCTTAGAAAAACTTCTTGCTAGGGGCACGCTGAGTGTCCGCAATATTAGTGTCACCGGCGCAGCCATCGCCATGAGCAAAGGCGCTAACATCCCCAATAATAAATGGCCAAACATGTGAGCGGTAAAATCGGTATGTGCACGAATGGCTAAAGGTCCTGCTACTGAAATGACAGCGAAAAAAACGCCTAAAATCCAGCAAACAGGACGATAGATGGGCCATGGCTTGTCCTTTTTGCTTGAAACTACAACAGCAAGGATATACAGCACCAAACCCAGCACAAACGGCAAGGCTAAGAGCAGCTGAGGCAGTATGCCAACTGTATGTTCAATGTGAGCAGCCTCTGAATGATGGATGTGATTAAGAATGTTCATGTGAAACATCCTTACCATATCGTTGTCTGTTTCTAGTTCGAACAGCAAGAATCATCCCAAATAGGATCATTACAATTGCTATTATGTTCCAAGTTAGATCATAAATAATGACATTGTCTACATAACGAATCTGGTGCAAACGCATTAATTTATGCTGTATAATTCCATCATATAACTGGAAGCCACCGGCACCGATCAATACTCCTGCCCACCACCTCATCATCCATAAGCCGTTCCGCCGGCGAAGATCAGCGAACATAAACAAGCTTCCAATGGTCGCGAACCAGCTAAACGCATGAAAAAAACCGTCTGAAATCAGTCCAATATCGGTCGTAGACTTATCATAAAAGTGATGCCAGCGCAGCAGTTGATGAAAAACGGTCTCATCGATAAATCCGGCTAAACCAATTCCGAATAGAATGCCAGACCAAAGATTTCGCTTTGCATAAGCAAATCGTTCTTTATTTTCGTTTTGAACCATCTTTTTCTCCTTAGAAATGTTTTGTTTAAATAAGATAAGTGTTGCCTTCATTTAAAACAGATAAACAAATGATTTTTTAAGTGTGAAAAAAGAAGGGAGAGGATCGGAAAGTGTAAGGTTCTGTGAAATAACTTCCTGTTTTTCTCTTAATTTAAGAAGGATGTGTTATCCTTGATGAGAAGCTTTATTTTCCTGCATACAGACAAGAGTCTAAAACTTAATTATTTGAATATTTCGATATAAAGTGATTAGGAGGAAAACAATGGAGAGATTTGATTTCAGCTTCAAAAATAAATATGTAAGATGGTGGTTTATCATCGTGCTGCCACTTATCATTTTATCCGCATTTTTAATTTATATTTTACCAAATGAGCATAATTGGATAACTTCACTTCTTACACCAATTGGCGTCATTCTCTTTTTTATATGGGTATGGTTTGATAAAAGGAAAAATAATAAAAGCCAATCACACTAAGGAAAGTGTGAGGCAGGGACCCCTTTTAATCTATTTACTTTTCTGGATGATCAATTTGCAAATGATTACAGTTGAGTTTTGCTGGAAAGTTCGTGATATTATTTATCTATAATTAAATCTGTAGGTGGGCTGAAGAATGTTTTCAGATAATCAATTACGGGATCTGATAGCAGGAAAAATAATCGGAGACATATTTCCTTATGATACAAAAGATGAAAAGGAAATTAAGGAACATATAAGAAGATTATATTACCGAATCAAACGAATTCACAATGTAGAATGTGAAGCTGAGTGGGATCATTTTGGCAGCGGGTATGCATCGTTTGTTGAGTTTTTCTGTTACAGCAATGATGAAGTTAAAACTATTCATGAAAGCAATGGTGTACGCGAGGAAGAAGTAACGGGAATTATTATCGATATCAGCACCCTGGCACCAGTCGCCATTATGGGGGAAGATATTCGATATAGAAGGATCAGTACCGAGACAAATGAAAGGGTTGGCTGGAGCTGTGGAACTCTCCTTGATGGTCTTAATTCCTTGTCTGTGAACGAAGAATATCAATCGGTCGGCGCCCAATTAAAACATGCACTAAAAGAGTATGATTATGAGATTTTACATGGAAGAGAGATGAAAAGATTTCTTCCTTTTCAAGTGAAAATTCCTACCATTTATCGTAATCGCGGGAATTATTTCGTCATGGATGCTATTTTTTATTGGGAGGATTAAGCTGCTTTTTTATACAATCAGTTGACATACAACCTTTAACAAAGTATTCTTACTATATAAATTGCAGCCCTTTTAAAGGAGATTATTTTATGAGTGTGAATGTTCTTAACTAACCGTTAACTGGATACGGCCTTGAATGCGTAAAAAAACAGGATGATGCCTGTTTATTCAGTATGCGCTCTTCAAGGAAGTTAAGAACACACTTCATAGCATAGAGAACGGGTAACGGAGCTATGGCGTGTTTGCTGTAGTTTTTTTTGCGTGCATTTTTTGTGGGGATGTAGCACTTCTGTCTCTTTCTGATGCATAAGATTACCGCAAACATTGCCAGATATATTACCCAGCATCATGCCGTCATGAACTTGTTGTTCATGGCGGTTTTTTTTATTTTTAGGGCTGCAATCAACACTTAAGGAGGAACAAAAATTGAATCAGCAAACATTTGATGTATTAGGATATTACGACATTCTTGAAGAGATAGCTTTATATGCGAAAACCACTCTAGGGAAAAATACAGTTCGTGCTACTGTGCCAATACACCATAAACGACAAATTGAACAGCAGCTTCGTGAGGTGGAGGAAGGGGTCCGGATTTTGAATATTTCCAGCTCTGTTCCGATTCATACACTAGATGAAATGCAGCTTTATTTGGAGCAGGCAAAGAAAGGTTTGTATATACGTGCCGATCAGTTTACCTTTATACTTTCGTTTTTACAGCATTGCACGAAGCTTAAACAGTTTATGAAGGATAAAGAATATGCCGCTCCTCATGTGAGTTTGTATGCGATGTCGATTCCAGAGGTGAAAGAATTGGATGACGAAATACAAAGAGTGATTCGCCACTCACAGGTGGATGATTATGCTTCAAGCGATTTGGCCTATTTGCGGAGGCAGTTAGCTATTCTGAAGGAAAAAATTAAAGATAAAGCACACCAGCTTGTCAAATCGAAGCGATTTGCGAATATGCTGCAGGATACGTTGATTGCAGAAAGAAATGGGCGTCTGGCACTTTCAGTAAAGAGAGAATATCGCTCCAAAGTTCAAGGGCAGGTGCTGGATACGTCAGCTTCTGGTGCTACTTTATTTATTGAACCAGCTGAACTGGGCAGCATTCAATCAGAAATTGAACTTTTAGCCATCGCTGAAGAGCAGGAAACAGAACGAATTCTATATGAGTTGACCGAAAAATTGCTTTCCTATGAGCAGACAATACGAATGGCGATTGAAACGATGCACCATTATGATGTGTTATTTGCTAAAGCACAGTTTAGCCGCAAAATGAAATGTGCTGCACCGATTTTAACAGAAGACTTCACCATTGATCTTAAAGAAGCGCGTCATCCCATGCTTGGTGAAAAAGCCGTACCCTTATCGTTATCCTTTGGTGAATCACATCATGCATTAGTCATTACAGGGCCAAATACTGGCGGTAAGACGGTCACACTAAAAACAATCGGTCTTTTAACCCTGATGGCACAAAGCGGTCTGCCAATTCCAGCAAAAGAAGGAAGCAGGATCAGCATATTTCATCATATTTTTGTCGATATCGGCGACGGGCAGAGCATAGAGCAAAATTTAAGTACATTTAGTTCTCGATTAGTCAACATCATTGAGATTTTACAAAATACAAATGATCGTTCACTTGTACTACTTGACGAATTAGGTTCTGGTACTGATCCAGGTGAAGGCATGGCTCTGGCGATCGTGATTCTAGAGCAGCTCTACAAAAAAGGAGCAACCTTACTTGCGACGACACATTATAGTGAGATGAAGGAGTTTGCGGATGCTGCGGAAGGTTTTATAAACGCCACGATGGAGTTTGATCTTGAGACATTGCAGCCAACGTACCGCCTTCTTTTGGGGCAAAGCGGAAGAAGCCAAGCATTTCAGATTGCCAATAAGCTTGGACTCCATCCGCAGCTGATTGAAAAAGCCCATCTTTTAACATACAAACAATCTCACAGTTATACCAATGAACAAAACTTAAAAGAAGCTCAATATGAAAAACAGATTGTAATCAACAAATATGCGCGGCAAACTTCTGAGTCACCCAAGCCCAAAAAAGAGCAAGTGCCAGCTTTTAAAATGGGAGACAATGTAAAACTAACTGAAACAGATGAACTTGGCATCATCTATAAGGGACCAGATTCGGGGGGACAGTATATTGTTCAGGTGCAAAAAGAAAAGCGTTCCATTAACCAGAAAAGGCTAAAGCTATATATAAGAGCTGAAGAGCTGTATCCTGAAGATTATGATTTTGATATTATTTTCAAATCAAAGGAGTACCGCAAAGTCAGCCATCAGCAGAAGAAAAAGCATGTGGAGGATGTATGGCTGGAAGGGGAGGAATAGATCATCAAAAAGACAGCTCAGTTAATCTGAGCTGTTTTTATCACTATGCAAGATAGATTTTAAGTACTTAATCTTTTCAATATCTTTATGATTATTTTGTTCAGCACGATAGCTATCCTTTGATGAAGATTCATAGACCTGTAAATATTGATGGGGATTTAATAAATAGTATTTTACACCATTGGCTTGCTGAACCTCTAAAGTATTAAGTGCAATTCCCGCAAAGTTTGGCAGTGTATCAATTATGCCAAACTCTATTGATTGTCCATTTTTTGAGAATTCATGTTCATGCAAGTCAATTAACGTATATCCCGATGATTCCATTATTTTCACAATTTTTTCCCACTTAAAAATAGAATGTTCAGGAGGAACTTCCCATCCTCTTGAATCACCTGGGACATGGATATCCAAGTCTTCTGCATTCCAGCTTTTTTCTGTAACGAGTTCTAATCCAACAGACCCCATTAAAAGAGGGATCGTGCCAATATCATTTAGTTTTTTAGTGATTTGTATAAATTCATCTATTTTTTGGTTTTTCAACTGCCATGCACTCCAATTTAATTATCAATAGTGTTAATTGGGAATATTCTAACATAATTTCCCTTATAATTCTTTTATAGAATGCATTAATTCAAGTGAGTTTAAAAAATTTACAAATAATGTTAGACTAAAACAAGATAAGGAGGGAGAAACCTTGATCAATAAAAAACGAAATCTTCTGATCGCCATTATCGGCACTATCGCCATTTTTACAGTAGCAGGAATACTGTTTACTAAAATTTATCAAAATCATCTAAAAAATGAAGCCATTATTGAAGAGTGTTTTGAAAACTTTGATGAGGTAGGAGAGGTTGTCTTAGAAAAAGATAGTTTTTTGTCTGAGGTTTCTTGTGAAAAAGGTGATCGTTAAAGATTTCAGGGCTGATGGGTAATATGTTGATATTAAATGAGCTCATGGTTTAGGTGACAGCCATTGAGCGCCTATATATTATTTGAAATTAAAAGGATGTTCCTCATACAGGAGCATCCTTTTCTTGATTACAAGTTTAACGGTTTTTTAATAGCTACTTCTGATTTAATAAAATCCCCTATAATACTGCGGATAATATTGCTGATGATATGGCTGCTGGTGCATTTGTGTATGTGAGTTGTGAGCAGGTTGCTGCACCGGTTCACGTTGGCTGCAATTGATTGGGGGACCTATTATTGTCGATTCCTTAATTGGAGCTACTGTGTTTTTCCATTGATTTTCATCAAGACAATAGGTGTGTGCCATAATTTGAGCCGGAGTAAGTCTTAATAAATCAGACCCCAATACAAATTCTGGTGTCGGAGCATCAAAAATAGCCAAGAGATGGGTATTGGCTGCTTCTGCAACCTCATAATGCCACCAGCCTTGCGGGACATTTGCAACTTTTCCGGGCGTTATTCTGTAATTTTGAATTTGTTTTGTAAAAGGGTTCAGCATCGAAACGATTGCAGATCCAGAAATGCAATAAACGAGTTCGGCTGCGTTTTGATGAATATGAGGCTCAACGACATTGTTTGGACTTAAGAAAATATCAAGTAAAGACAAATTCTCCAATGTATTAAGCTGAGCAGTGCCTAACACATTAATGTAATTGTTTCGATCTTTTGTAAATAGCCGGCTTTTATTCATGTCAAAACTAAAATTTGTATTAGGAGACGTATAATCCATATAAGAGACCATTTTTGCACCTGTCTTTCTTTCCCTGTTTTTCGTGTTTATTTTATGAGTAAAGACTACTTTCTGTGCAAGTACCCAATTTTACGATAAAATAAATGTAAAAATATTTCGTCAATAGGAGGATATATGATGCATTCTTTAACGAGAGAAAATCATTTAATCTATGAATTTAATAAACTGAATACTCCTGTATTAAAGGTGAAATCAGGAGAAACCGTAACAATTGAGACGTATGACTGTTTTGAGGATCAAATCACTTCAGAGGATACTCCAATTGCTGAACTGGATTGGGACCGCATCAATCCGGCAACTGGCCCTATATTTGTTGAAGGAGCACAACCGGGGGATATGCTGAAGGTAAAGATCGACAAATTAGAAATCAGCAGTCAGGGAGTTATGCTGACGGGTCCCAATTTAGGAGTTCTCGGACATCGGTTAGAAAAGATGGAAGCGAAAATTCTTCCCGTTAAAGATGATCATGTGCAATTTGATGAAATTCAAATTCCTTTAAATAAGATGATTGGCGTTATTGGCGTGGCTCCTGCAGAAGGTGGAGTGAACTGCGGAACACCTGGTGCTCATGGCGGCAATATGGATAATAAAATGATCACAGAGGGAGCGACTCTTTATTTTCCTGTTTCTGCAGAAGGCGCATTATTTGCACTTGGAGATTTTCATGCGGCAATGGGTGATGGAGAGGTGAGCGTATCCGGTATTGAGGTAGCGGGTAAAGCAACGATTACTTTAGAAGTCGTCAAAAATGCAAATTTCTCATTTCCTCTATTAGAAAATGAAGATTTATTTTCATTAATTGTATCGGCTAAAACGCTGGATGAAGCTGCAAAGCTTGGAACTGAAATGATGGCTGATGTCATTTCTGCACAATCTGGAAAAAGCATGAGTGAAACTGTTATGCTGTTAAGCGCAGCTGCACAAGTTGAGGTTTGTCAAATCGTTGATCCATTAATGACAATACGCATAAATGTGCCCAAATGGCTTGTTGAACAATTAAAAATTAGTTTGATTTGATCATAATAATATTATGTAAACTAACGTTTCGTTTCTGATAAAAGTCATTCTTGATTATAGCTGCAACATACTTTTAATAAAGCAGTGAACGTAAAATGAAGGTTTCGTGACAGATTATAAACAATTAAGAAACATAGAGAAGAAACAGCAGGAGAAGTAAGGGATATATCCAATATACTATACAAAAGCTTAGAGATTAAGGGGTCAGGAGAATGGACGGTATATTCGGGAATCATTATGAGGCATACCCTTTTATAGCTTATTCGGCTTCACATATTTTTATGGTGCTGTTTTTAGTAATTGGCATAGTAGCGTTATATTTTTTTCGTGCAAAATTGAGGAAGTATGATAAAGGAATCAGGCTTTCTTTCTTTGTCATTTTATTTACACTTGAAGCAGGTTATCATTTTTGGCTATATTCAACAAATCAGTGGGAGAGCTCGATTGCCCTGCCGCTTCAGCTATGTTCGATCAGTTTGATTCTTTGTTTAATTTTACATCTCACGAAATCTAAAATAATGTTTCAATTTGTCTATTTTCTTGGTGTAGCGGGAGCTTTAATGGCTATGTTAACGCCTGAACTGTTTTTAGGTTATCCGCACTTTCGCTATTTTCAATTTTTTATCACCCATATTTTTATTATCTTAACAAGCTTTTACTTTATCTTTGTTTTAAAATATAAGCCTACCGTAAAAGGCTTAGTACGTTCTTTTATCTTTTTAAATATTTGTGCAGCAGTCGCCTACTATGCGAACAAACTGACAGGCGGGAATTATATGTTTTTATCCTATAAGCCATCCAACGGATCCTTACTTGATTACTTTGGTCCATATCCATGGTATATTCTAGTTTTAGAAGCAGCAGCCTTAATATTCTTCGCTGTCATCCTGCTTCCTTTTTATGCATTACAACAAAAAGCGAGGGATAAATCATGAATAAGTTGGGAATCGATGCTGGAGCGACTTTTATTAAATTGGCCTATGAAGAACATGGAAATATACATTTTAAAAGATATCCTATTCAGGAAGCAGATTCTCTTTATAACTGGATAAAGATGTTGTCTCCTCATGCAGATATTGTTCTGACTGGCGGAGGAGCCGCGGAGCTTAAAAGGAACTATTTTCCGGATGGTGAAACAATTGATGAGTTTTCAGCTGCAGCAGCGGGGGCAAAAATACTGCATCAAATACCGGAACCTTCTCTTTTGATTAGTATAGGCACAGGGACTTCCATTTTGCATGTTGAAAAAGGAACAGCCAAACGTGTTTCAGGTACGGCAATGGGTGGAGGAACCTTTCTTGGTCTGGGAAAGTTATTAACTGGAAAAACCGTTTATAAAGATCTTGTAGATCTTGCATTTAAAGGGGATCGTAAAGAAGCTGACCTTTTAGTCAGTGATGTATATGATGGACAGGATCAGGCACCGCTTTTAGGTGAGTTGTCTGCCAGTAATTTCGCAAAGGCATTTAACGATGATATAAATGAAAGTGCTAAAATGGCAGCGCTTGTTAATATGATCGCTGAAACGATCTATTTGCTTGTTCTGGCTGGTTCAGGGCAGCAGAAGCTTCCGATGGTGTTTATTGGAGCAGGTGCTTCTAATCCTGCATTACGGAAACAGCTTGAAATGTATGCAGAAATGTTCGATTATAAAAGTATATTCATTGAAAATGGTGAATACAGCGGTGCTGTTGGAGCATTGTATTTTTAAACTTTACATATTGGTAAGCAGGTGGCAGCATTGAAGAGATTTTTTACAATTGGAATGGCAGGTCATATTGATCATGGAAAAACAACGTTAACAAAAGCATTAACAAATGTGGACACGGACCGGCTAAAAGAGGAGAAAGAGAGACAAATTTCGATTGAACTTGGCTTTGCTCCTTTATATGAGGACGATGAACTGCAGATTTCTGTAATTGATGTTCCAGGTCATGAGCGTTTTATTCGGCAAATGATAGCCGGTGTAGCGGGCATTGATCTTGTTGTGCTCGTTGTTGCAGCAGATGAAGGCGTGATGCCGCAGACTAGAGAGCATCTTGAAATACTTGGTTTCCTTGGTATTAAACAAGGGATTGTTGCAATTACGAAAATGGATCGCGTTGAGGAAGAGTTTATAGAGCTTGTACAGGATGATATTAGAGAAGAGCTGGTTGGAACTGTCTTTGAAGGTGCACCTTTCATGTTAACGGATAGTCTATCTTTAAAAGGCATTGCAGCTCTGAAAGAAAAGATTATCTGTACACTGAAAGAACAGGATACACGTGATGTTAAAGGTGAATTTCGTCTTCCGATTGATCAGGTGTTTTCTGTTAAAGGACAGGGGACCGTAGTACGAGGGACGGTTTATGAAGGAGCAGTGGAGGAGGGGCGATCACTTACCATCTTGCCAAAGGGCTTAGAAGTACGTGCCCGTCAGCTTCAGGTTCATCATAAGCAGGCATCAGCAGCATTTGCTGGACAGCGAGTGGCAATTAATCTGGCTGGAGCTGCAAAAGAAGAGATTCAGCGGGGAGATGTTCTTGTTTCTTCAGAGCATTTTGCAGTGACACGCACGATTGATGTGAGTATGAAGGTTGTTGAAGATTTGGAATATATGGTGAAACAGCGGATGCCGATTAAATGTCATATTGGTACCGCAGAAGTGATGGGCCGGATTGTCTTTTTTGATCGAAATGATCTGACAGAAGAGCGTGAGGAGGTCCTATGTCAGCTTCGACTCGATAATGAGATTGTGGCCAAAAGAGGAGATCGCTTCGTTTTAAGAAGACCAAGTCCTCAAGAGACTATTGGGGGCGGATGGGTGATTGATCCTATTGGCCGAAAATATCGATTTGGTCTAGCTACAATTGAGGAACTGGATAAGAAAAAGATCGGCACACCAGAACAGCGAATCATTGATGTACTAACAGAAGAGAAATGTTTGTCTGTGGGGGAGCTGGTTCTGAAGACTTCATTAGATGAAGGAACGATAAAAGATTTACTCCAAAACGAGCCTTTTGTCCAGGTAAACAAAAGTGATTACACGCTGAAAAAACTGCAGCTCCTCATTGAGGAAGAAATCTATGATCAACTTAACGATTTTCACCAGATGCATCCTTTAAAGCAAGGATTGAAAAAGGCAGAACTGCTGCAGTCTCTTCAGAATCACTATCCGAAAGCATTGCTTGAATTTGTAATAAATAAAGGGGAAGAAACAGGGCTTTTTATCCGCAATGGCCAGTTTATCCGTCATCAGCATTTTAATCCTCATGTGCCATCAAACTGGCAGAAGAGGACAGAGAACATGCTGCTGTCACTGCAAAAGGATGGATTGCAGGTTGCTTATTTTACTGACTATTACAATGCTGCAGGATTGCCGGATCATTTACAGGGAGACTTAAAGAAGTTCCTCAAGGATTCAGGTGAAATTGTTCCATTGGATGATGTTTTTTACTTGCATGGAATTCACTTCAGAGATGCAGTTGAAAGGCTTAAACAACAAACAGCTGATGTGTTTGATGTCGGAGAGGCGAAAGAAATCCTAGGCCTTTCCCGGAAATATATGATTCCTTTCCTGGAGCGACTGGATACATTGGGAATGACTTATCGGGAAGAAAATAAAAGAGTCTGGAAAAAGTAATTGTACCTGAGCTGGGGAATAGGTCTCCAGCTTTTTTCATTGTGCTTTAACTAATGGTTTTCATCTGTTTTTTTAGGCGTGGCTCTCTTTTTATAAATGACATGCACAACGTTAATAATCACCAGCAGCAATGAACCTGACATGGCACCAAGTATATAGGCTAGGCTAGGACTTACGATTGAGCTTCCAATGATACTGCCGATCAGTACCATTAGCGCTGCTTGACTTGGTCTCCATTGTGACTTTTTCTTCTTCATTTTAAGTACCCCCTTCTTATTATACTTTCAATATTTGTTAATCTTGCTGATCAGTAAATATCTTTAATGCTCCTAACAGGATGACGACTGGAAATATTACGTAAACAAATCTTAAAACGGGTATCTCTAAAATAGTACTAATGAATAAGAAAGGAAGTCCGATCATTGTAGTTACTGATAAAAACTTCGTATAGCGTATCGCTGAATTTGATACTTCAGGTTCTTCTTGGTACATCCACCGTTTTCCAACTAACATGCTTTCTTCAGGTTCCAAATACATCCAAATTAGAAAACCGTATACTGGAACCGATATGACAACGGTGAAAAAAATGGTTGTAAACATAATGTCCTCCTATGATGATCTTTGTACTATATCCTCGCTTTACTGTACGTTTTACTTTATATAAAGGTTTCCAATTATCTGAAAATGTTATAACCATATCAAAATATATACGGTTTTTTTCTTCTTCAAACAATATATTTTACAACTAATATTGTTTATTAGATGATAAAAGAAAGAATAAAATTACCATGCACCAGATTAAAAGATATCTAATAACTCTCATTATGGGAAAACTAGTACTTCAGCACATTGTGATCATAACGAAAAAAATATATATCAGAAGGTTTTTTTAAATAAGTAATCTTCTTTTTACATTCATTTAAGAAAAGAGGAAAGGCATGAAGTTAAGTGTTTTGGATCAATCAGTATTAAGCAGCGGCAGTACAGCACAAGAAACATTGCAAAATACAACAGCATTAGCAAAGCTGTCAGAACAGCTGGGGTTTGTGCGATTTTGGGTAGCGGAGCACCATAATACTGATGGGATAGCAGGCACATCTCCTGAGATCCTTATTACTCATCTTGCCGCACATACCAAAAAAATCAAGATAGGTTCTGGAGGTGTATTACTGCCTCAATATAGTCCCTTTAAAGTAGCAGAGAATTTTAAGGTTCTCGAGTCCTTATATCCGGGACGTATCGATTTGGGAATAGGACGTTCACCTGGCGGAAATGCAGAAACGAGGCTCGCATTAACGGACGGAATACGCAAAAGCTTGAATGAATTTCCCCGTCAAGTGAGGGATCTGCAGGATTATTTACAGAAGCAGCAAAAGTTAAATAGTGAAGAAGTATTAGCATATCCACTTACCAAAACAGTCCCTGATCTGTGGCTGCTTGGTATTACCCACAGAGGAGCAAGACTCGCAGCAGAATATGGAACAGCCTTTACATTTGGCCATTTTATTTCACCAGTAAATGGGAAACGAGCCATAGAGTATTATTACAAACATTTTCAGTCATCCCCGCGTCTCGACAAACCTAAAGCAAATATATGTATTTTCGTTATTTGTGCCAATACCCAAGAGGAAGCTGAGGAAATGGCGTTAAGTCAGGATATGTGGCTGTTATCGATCGCTAAAGGAGAAAGCACGAAAATTTTAAGTCCAGAAGAAGCAAGGCGAAAAGTGCTTACACCTGAAGATTATTCGATCATAAAAGAAAACAGAAAACGAATGGTTATCGGGACAAAAGACAAAGTCCGAGAACAACTCTTACGGCTTAGCGAACTGTATCAAACAGAAGAATTCATGATTATTTGCAATGTTTATTCCTTTGAAGATAAAGTGAAAAGCTACAAACTAACAGCCGAATTGTTTTGACAAATCTTTTATTTGTGGGATTCAAATTCAACTAGTTATTCCATTGTGCTTCGCACTCTCGCTTTCCAAGGGGAGGAAGCCGGCCTGCTCTGCAAGCCTGAGGATCTCATCATATGCCCTTTTCACTCCGGAGTCGAGTGTCCTCGGCTCCATCACATCCTTTTTAAAATTAGGATCCTTTTCTGTTAATGAGGACTGCCACAAATAATCATTTACCAAAAATTTCACCCGAAAATGTTTCATAAATAATCGATCATTTGCCATTTGATTTTACTGTCGTTTTTTGTTTTATAGGTCTTTTTAATTATATACAGTGGTATTTAGTAGTTTAAAAGGGTATATATAGTTTTTCATTCTATTTCTGCTAATAAAACCACATTTTTCTCATAGAGTTCAAGCTTGATTTTGAAATACCATAAAGCTATGAAAAAGGATTCTAGGAGGAAACAGCATGAAGAAGCATCTTATGACTATGACAGCAACAGCTGGTTTTGTGTTCGCTGGACTAGGCGGACAAGTTAGTGCAAGTGAAAAAAACTATCAAGTTTCCGCAGGGGATACACTTTGGAAGATCTCAGTATCACAGCAAGTATCTGTGCAAAATTTAATTGCCTGGAATCAATTATCAAATTCAACGATTTATCCAGGTCAGACTTTATCATTGGTTGATCCAAATAGCCAGCAGAATGTCGGTGCAAATTATATTGTTAAATCTGGGGATAGTCTTTGGTCCATTGCCTCAAAAAATGGTATTAGCGTTCAGCTGTTAATGAGTTATAACCAATTAACTTCTAATACTATTTATGTTGGTCAAAAATTAAAACTTTCCGGCGCTTCAACCAGCTCGATTGTAAGCAGCGAGGGAACAACCTATACTGTCAAGTCAGGGGATACATTATGGAATATTGCAACTCGTCATGGGATAACAGTTGCTTCCCTTAAAGCAATGAACAATATGACAGCAGATACAATCTATGTTGGTCAAGTTCTGAATATTAAGTCTCCTCTGAAAAGCACAATTGATTCCAAAGTTTTACAAATCATTACTGAAGCAAAAAAACATATTGGTGTACCGTATGTTTGGGGAGGCACTTCACCAGCAGGATTTGACTGCAGCGGATTTATTCATTATTCCTTCTTAAAAGCTGGTGTAAGTATTCCCAGGACGGTTGAAACCATCTGGGCTGCGGCAAAGACGGTAGCAGCACCAAAGGTAGGGGATCTAGTCTTCTTTGAAACGTATAAAAAAGGCCCATCGCATGCCGGGATTTATCTGGGTAATAATGAATTTATCCATGCTGGATCTTCAACAGGTGTAACCATCAGCAGTATGAATTCAACTTATTGGAAGCCGCGTTACTTGGGAGCTAAGACTCCTTTTTAATGAAGATAAACGAGTTGGATAACATTTTGGATATCCTTCATCATATATGCAAATATTTTTGTTGGTTAACTAGCATTAAAACTTTGAAACAGTTATAGTTTTTCGACTTGGGGAGTTACTTTTAAGGATTAAAAGTTAATCTTATATGAGGGAATCGAAGAGTTGGAATATACTGAAAAAGGATAGAATCATAGTATGGCTAATTTTTCATCTATCCTTTTTTCAGCTTTGAACATGACTTTTAGATATAGATTGACAGAAGTTTATTTCCTCCATCGGCTTTTCCAGCAAACGGCTTCTAATATAAACTGTTTATCCTGATCACTTAATAACCTCCAGCTGCCAGCTCTAATTTTCATGAATATCATCCTTTCATGAGTAATGGATTGCTTGTACCAGTATAATACCTCCATTTAAAAGGGCTGAAACAACAAAAATATCTGCATTTTCTGACTATTTTTTCGCTGAAATGTCGAATAGTGAATTAGAATGCAGTTAAACAAAAACCTAAGACCCTCATATGGTCTTAGGTTTTTGTAACCTGCTATATTATTTCTTATCTTTAAAAGCTTCCTTTGCGTCGCCCCATGTTTCCTGTAATTTTCCTTTTGCTTTATCCATGTTCCCTTCAGCTTCTTTTTTCTCATTGCCGGTTGCTTTTCCATATACACGCTTAAGCTCGCCTTTAAGTTGATCTTTATTGCCTTCCTGTTGGTGTTTATTCATGTCTAATTCCTCCTAATATATTGTCTACTATTCTATTCCCATATAATTTTGTGTTTAAACAAAACCTTTCTTTACTTATATGCGTCTATTGTTTGGTACAATTATTTAAATCAGCGATGAAGACTTAGGAGGAATAATGACTTTTGAAAATAGCAAAAATGTTTAGACTATTAGTGGTGCTGCTAATTCTATTTACTTTGGGTTTATTAATCTATCAATATAGCAGTATTCCGAAAGAGGATGTACCACTTCCTGATGGATTACATCCAACTGTAGCTTTAAAAAGAGATGAATTAGTGAGTTTAGCTGCCGAAAAAGGTATTCAAGTAGTGATTACAGCAGATTTTCGAAGCTTTGAAGAGCAGAATCGGCTTTATGAGCAAGGACGCTCAACTGCAGGTACTATTGTTACAAACGCAAAGGGCGGTGAATCATACCATAATTATGGATTGGCCATTGATTTCGCTCTTATGACAATAGATGGTCAAGTGGTTTGGGATATGGAGTATGATGGAAATGGCAATGGAACTCCAGATTGGGATGAAGTTGTCGCCAGTGCTAAGGATTTAGGTTTTTCCTGGGGCGGAGATTGGCGGAATTTCAAAGACTATCCTCATTTTCAGATGAACTTCGGATTGTCGATTTCTGAATTGCAGCGCGGGAAGAGACCGCCAGAATAATCAAATTAAGAAAGGAGAGAGCGTATGATTTTAGCCGCTTATTTATTATTATTAGCAGCTATTGTTTCTGAAGTGTTTGGTTCATCCATGCTAAAGTTATCAGAAGGCTTTAAACGAATAGGTCCTGTTGCAGGTGTCATAGGAGGATACGGAATTGCTTTTTATTTACTTTCACTTACATTGCAGTCACTTCCGTTAGGACTGGTATATGCAACTTGGAGTGGTCTGGGAACGATTTTAACGGTGTTTATTGGTGTCCTTTTCTTCAAAGATCGTTTAAACAAAAAAGCAATAATGGGTATTGTACTCCTTGTCGCAGGACTCGTGCTTATGAATGTATCAAAATAGGAGATGAGATGTATGAAGGGAATGTATTATTTAGCAGGTTCAATTATATTTGAAGCTTTTGGAACAACGATGCTAAAGCTTTCTGATGGCTTTACCAATCTTCTGCCATCGATTGGTGTAGCAGCTGGGTTTCTTTTGGCGTTTCTGCTTTTAAGCTACGCCTTGAAAACAATGAGTTTATCTGTGGCTTACGCGACCTGGTCTGGTGTAGGAACAGCTTTAAGTGTCGTTATTGGCATTTTGCTGTTTGATGAGGGCATTAGTGTTATTAAAGCTGCAGGTGTATGCTTAGTGATCGGGGGAATCGCCCTCTTAAATACAGCAGCACAGGCTCAGCCGGCAGGAAAAGAAGTGGAATAAGACAACCGCCGTTGTTCATAATGTTAAGAAAAATGGCAAAGGATGCTGCAGAAAAGATGTCTAAAAATAACGATGTACTATTTGTGGTAGTACCTCTTTCTGAAGTTAAACGTTTTTTGGTTTTGGAAATGGGTGTGGGCACAGGGGTTTACTATGCCTTTGAAGCTGTTTTTTCAAGCATTCTTGTGAGTATGACTGGCACAATGGCCATTACGGAAGGCCTAAAAAGGGGAATTCCTTTTTTGAGAAAAAAGTGTAAGCAACTTCATTATAGGAAATTCTCACATCAATGGGGGAATGTCTTTTGAATTCAATTAGTTTATGCATGATTGTGAGAAATGAGGAAGCTGTTATTGAACGCTGTTTGCAATCTGTGAGTGATCTTGTTGATGAGATTGTTATAGTTGATACCGGATCAACCGATCAGACAAAAATGATTTGTTCAAAATATACAGAAAAACTATTTGACTTTGAATGGGTTGATGATTTTGCGGCCGCAAGGAATTATGCATTTGCTCAGGCTAACTGTGATTATATCTTATGGCTAGATGCAGATGATGTTGTCAGAGAAGAAGATCAGCAGCGTTTTCAAAAGCTTCGTCAAACATTAAATACAGAAATTGATGCGGTTTCCATGATCTATCACCTTGCATTTGATTTAGATAAACATGCAACTTCCAGTTTAAGACGGTATCGTCTTGTAAAGAGGGAAAAAGGCTTTAAGTGGATTGGGGCCGTACATGAATATTTAGCCGTAAACGGAAATTTGTATGACAGTGAAATAGCTATTTGTCATATGCCGCTATCACATGATGCAGATCGCAATATAAGAATTTATGAAAGAATGCTAGATGAAAAGATTGATTTTACACCAAGGGATTTATTTTATTATGCAAATGAACTTGTTGACCATGGTCAGGCTGAGAAGGCTATTGAGTATTATATGCAGTTTTTGTTAACGAAAAATGGCTGGCTGGAGGATAATCTCCGTGCATGTCATAAGCTGGCAGATTGTTATCATCAATTAGGTAAAACTGAGGAAGCAATTGGGGCTGTATTACATGCGCTCACCTATACAACACCTCGTCCGGAGAGTTGCTGCAGACTTGGCTTTTCTTTTATGGAAAAAGGAGATTTTCAATCTGCTGCTTATTGGTATGAACAAGCTTTAGCAAATATAGATGATCCTAGTGCTCCTTTTTATAACCCTTCCTTTTCCACTTGGCTGCCACTTTTGCAGCTGGCGGTTTGCTATGACAGGCTTGGTGATACTGAAAAAGCAAATAAATATAACGACCGCGGCTTAACCTTCCGTCCGCATGATGAACGGCTGCTCGCAAATCAGCGTTATTTCAAAGAACTCCTTAAGCCTAAAGAGGTGTAAGTGATATGAAAAAAGTGTTATTGGCCAGTCCTGTTTGTCAAAAGCCCCAGATTCTGAAAGAGTTTTTACAGTCTCTTATAGAGTTAAATATGGTTGATATACAGCCTTTTTTTCTATTTGTTGACGACAACCATAACGTTGAATCCTCTAATATTCTTCAAAAATTTACAGCTGAAAATAAACATAGCATGATTTATAGTTCCAATGGCAGCAGAGAGGCATTTATTTGTGATGGAATCACACACTATTGGCAGGATCATCATATATGGAAGGTAGCAGCATTCAAAAATATGATGATTAACAGTGCACTTGAAAATGATTTTGACTATCTATTTTTAATAGACTCTGATCTTGTACTCCACCCGCAAACTCTTCAGCAATTACTATCAGCAAATAAAGATATTATTTCAGAAGTTTTTTGGACTAAATGGAAACCTCATCTGCCCCCAATGCCTCAGGTATGGATAAGAGATGAATACGAATTGACCAGTATAGAGGCAAAATTTTTAACTGAAAACGAAAAAAAGATTGAGGAACATCGCTTTATTTCAAAGCTGCATCAGCCTGGCGTTTATGACGTGGGCGGTTTGGGTGCATGCACCTTAATCAGCCGAGATGCACTGCTAAAAGATGTTTCCTTTAAGAAAATTTCAAACCTATCTTTTTGGGGAGAAGACAGGCATTTTTGCGTCCGAGCAGCAGCCCTCGGTATTCCTCTGTTCGTTGATACACATTTTCCAGCCTATCATATTTACCGAGAAGAAGATTTACAAGGAGTGGCAAGCTATAAGCAAGGCGAAATGAAAATGAATAATGAGAATAAAGAGGATTCGAACTTTACCTCGCGCTTCTTTAAAAAGAATGATAGTAGCAGCGAAGACTTTGTATTTAAATTGCCTGATGATTGGTGGAGCCGATACTTTGAATACGAATGGGCAAGCCAGTTTATAAAAGAAACGGATGTTTGTTTAGATGCAGCATGTGGCATTGAGCATCCATTAAAATTTTATATGAGTAAGTATTGTAAAGAAACACATGCCTGTGATATCGATGAACGGGTAATAGATCAGGATTTAATGTTGCAAGAAATCCAAGCTGTATATGGCGGAGATCCCCCTCTAGAAGACATCCCATTTGATAAGATTCATTTTCAGCATGCAAATCTGATTCATCTTCCATATAAACAGAAAAAGTTTGATAAAATCTTTTGTATTTCAGTACTGGAGCATCTGCCTAAAGCTGATATTGCCAGAGCACTTAAAGAATTTAACACTACTTTAAAAGATGATGGACTAATCATATTAACTTTTGATTTTCCAACAATAGAACTTAATTATTTAATGACTTGTATTGAAGAAGCAGGGTTATCTTTTGCCGGAGAACTTGATACAAATTTATATGACGATAGTTTGCATACCACT
Organism: Bacillus mesophilum; assembly: GCF_008923265.1. Lineage (NCBI taxonomy): Bacteria > Bacillati > Bacillota > Bacilli > Caryophanales > Bacillaceae > Bacillus > Bacillus mesophilum. The sequence continues at coordinate 748,128 of NZ_WBOT01000001.1, forward strand.
ACTTGGGGGGGATTATGCTGTTTCCGAGCAGTATTGCGAAAAGAAAGATCCATCGCAAGATTTCAGTACAAAGACTGGTGGGAAGCTAATTATTCAGAAGGAGGAACATCAGGTCTAGGATCCTATGGGGAGCTTGCAGAGTTTAAAGCGGATGTGGTGAACACTTTCATTGAGGAGCATAATATTCAAAGTGTAGTTGAGTTTGGCTGCGGAGATGGAAATCAGCTTCAATATATGAATTATCCAGCTTACAAAGGGTTTGATATTTCAGAATCAGCGGTTAACATATGTAAAGATAAATTTAAAAATGATGAAACAAAAAGTTTTATTCATTACAATCCTGAGTTTTTTGAAACTAAATCTGTTAGCGCGGACCTTGTTGTATGTTTGGACGTACTGTATCATATCATTGATGAAGAAGACTTTCAGAGGACACTAACACATATATTTGACTGCACGAATTCCTATGTAATTCTCTATACGAGGATTACCAATGAGATTGAAGATGAAATTGCCCCTACTATTAAAGACCGGGACATTCTTAAACGGCTTGAGGCGTTTGAAGCATTTACCGTGATTGGGGTAATAAAACAAAAGTATCCGAGCCTTTCATCGGCAGATTTTATTTTATTAGAAAAGAAATGTATGGAATAGTAACTACAGCAACACAGGACACTGCATAAGCAGTGTCTGTTTTTTTTCCTCAAATGTTCTGCATTATTCACCCTTTAAAAAACACTCTTTTTAAGTCAATAAAATCACTAAACAAGGAGTCAGTTGAAATCAGTCGCTATGCCTATAGCAAATCATAAAAACAAGCATATTTTAATAATTAAGCGGACAAGAGTAGAAAACATAATTAAAAATAACAGATATACAAGGAGTGAAAAGACTTGAAAATCATGACCATCTTAGGGACGAGACCGGAAATCATACGCTTAAGTCTCATCATTAAAAAGCTTGATATGTTAGCGGATCATCATGTTCTTGTCCATACAGGTCAGAACTTCACAGAAAACTTAAGTGATGTCTTTTTTAAAGAACTGGGTATCCGTAAGCCAGATTATATTTTCTTGAAGAATCAGCATTCTTTAGGCAATCAACTGGCTGTGATATATGAAAAATTAGAAGAAGTACTACTCACTGAAAAGCCAGATAAGATTTTAGTGCTGGGTGATACAAATAGCGGTCTTAGCGCGATCCTTGCTGAAAGAATGGGTATTCCTGTTTACCATATGGAAGCTGGAAACCGTTGTTTTGACCTCGAAGTACCGGAGGAAAAGAACCGCAGAGTAATTGATGCGATTTCATCTATTAATCTGCCCTATACACCACAAAGCAAGGAAAACCTTGTGCGCGAAGGTTTTCCGCGCCACAAAATTTATGTGACGGGAAATCCAATTTTTGAAGTACTGGAATCTTACAAAAATGTAATTGACTCCAGTGAGATTTTACACAACCTTGGGCTGCAGAAAAATGACTATTTTCTCGTTACTACACATCGAGCTGAAAATGTAGATGATAAAGAGCGTTTATTTGAAATATTAGAGAGCTTAAATATGATTGCAGAAGCTTATCAAAAAAGGGTTATTTGCAGCATTCACCCACGGACGAGATCTAAACTGGAAACCCAGAACCACTTTGAACTTCACCCTCTTGTTGAATTCCATGAGCCGTTTGGTTTCTTTGACTTTGTAAAGCTTGAAAAGAATGCCTATTGTGTCTTAACAGATAGCGGCACGGTACAAGAAGAGTGCTGCTTATTTCATGTACCGGCAGTAACGGTGCGAACTACTACAGAACGGCCAGAAACAATCGCATGCGGCAGCAATATGCTTTCTGGTCTGGAAGCATCTCAGATATTCAATTGTGTAAAGGTTATGACAAGCCAAAGTAAAACCTGGAATTTCCCAGAAGGATATAGTGACCTTAATGTATCAGATAAAGTGATCAAAATATTGCTAGGAGGATTCGATCGTGTACAAAGATAAAGTTATTTTAGTTACTGGAGGTACAGGCTCATGGGGGTATGAGCTTGTTTCACAGCTATTAACATATAACCCGAAGGAAATTAGAATTCTATCAAGAAATGAATCAAATCAATTTACAATGAAGCAGGAATTTAATCATCATCCAAAACTTCACTTTATTATTGGTGATATAAAAGAGAAGGATTCTCTTATTCATGCGTGCCAGGGTGTGGAATATGTTTTTCATTTAGCAGCGTTAAAGCATGTGCCTGTCTGTGAAGATCAGCCGATGGAAGCTTTGAAAACGAATGTGATCGGAACACAAAATGTGATCGATGCTGCCATAGCCTGCCATGTGAAAAATGTCGTATATATTTCAACAGACAAAGCATCCAACCCTTCTAATTTTTATGGCTTATCAAAAGCTATGGGTGAGAAGCTGATCATTCATGCTAATACGTTGAATACGGAAACCAAGTTTGTTTGTATTCGAGGCGGAAATGTATTGGGAACAAATGGGAGTGTAATTCATGTTTTTAAAAGGCAAATTCAAGAGCAGAAAAAAATTGGGATCACCGATATGAAAATGACCCGTTTCTTCTTAACGGTTCAAGAAGCGATTCAGCTTGTGTTTAAAGCTGTTTCTGAAAGTGTTGGCGGCGAAATCTTTGTCATGAAAATGCCAGCCTGCAAAATTATTGATCTTGCAGAAATACTAATCGAAAAAAGCGGAGAGGACGTTGATATTGAAATTTTAGGTGTCCGTCCCGGCGAAAAAATTCATGAGCTGCTTCTATCAGAATATGAAAGTACTATGACCGTAGTGTACGATGAGGAATACTTTGTCATCCTGCCTTCTATATACATTGAAGGTGTAAAGGAACACTATAAAGACTTTAATAAAGTGAATATTGATGAATACAACTCCGGCACGATCTTAATGACAAAAGCCCAAATTAAGCAGATGCTTGAGGAAGGCGGTTTTATTGAATGAAGCTGTTAGTTTTTGGCGGAACAGGCATGGCCGGTCATATGATCATCCGCTACTTCAAGCAGCGACCGGAATATGAGGTATATTATACGACAAGAGATCAGTCTGACTCTGAAGGAATATATGTGGATGTAACGGACTCAACAAGTGTTGAGAAAGTGATTGAGACGGTTAAGCCTGATATTAGCATTAATTGTATTGGGATTCTCAATACTCATGCAGAACGGGAAACAAAGCTTGCTTTTCAGGTAAACAGCCTTTTGCCGCACCAGCTTGCTAAACTCATGGAAAGAAGTGGCGGCAAACTGATTCATATCAGTACAGATTGCGTCTTTTCCGGGAATACAGGAGATTATACTGAAGCAGATCTGACAGATGGAACATCTATATATGCTCAATCTAAGCAGCTTGGAGAAGTGATCAGTGACTCACATTTAACGATCCGGACATCAATTATTGGCCCAGAATTAAAAGAGAACGGCATTGGACTATTCCTCTGGTTTATGAAACAGCAGGGAACCATTAAAGGCTTTGAAAAAGTAATGTGGAACGGCGTTACAACCCTTGAACTCTCAAAAGCCATTCACTATATGATTGAAAACAATGTTTCAGGACTCTATCATTTGGGTTCGCCAGATAAAATATCTAAACACGATCTCCTGACTATGATTCAGGAAATCTACCAAAAAACAGACGTAACGATTATTCCAGATCAAACCATGATCCAGGACCGATCCATTCGGAATACTAGAAGTGATGTTAATTATAAGATTCAAGGATATAAGGAAATGCTGGAAGAGATGAGGGGGTTTTAGGGGACAGGTTCCCTGATCCAAAGCGAGTTTTAAGAGTAAGGTTTGCAAACTCAAAAAAACTATTAACCGGAAATTGGTTAATAGTTTTTTTGGGTCGAAGAGACTCTTGACAATATTAGCCATTATAAAAGATAATACATGTGACTAAAAAAACGAAAATGGTCACAAGGGAGGTTTGGTTATGCCTAAAGGTTTTACGGATCAAGAGAAAATAAATATTAAAAAAAAACTTATTTCAGCTTGTCAATACCACTGGACAAAGTTTGGTTATAGAAAAACAAATGTTGAGGAGTTATGCAGGAGTTCAGGAATATCGAAAGGTGCTTTTTACCTCTTTTTTGAAAACAAAGAGTCTCTCTTCTTTGAAACCTTATTAGAAGTACAAAATGATTTATACGGTAATGTAGAAGAGATTCTTTTGAAGGATCAAAATAAATATGGAGTTGCAAAAGCAATGAAAAAAATCTACAGAGTATATGACACAAGTCCTTATATGTATGACACTTCAAGTGCAGATTTTTTGAGCTTTTATAACAAGCTTTCAGAACAGCAGCAAAAGGAGATCAATTTACTTAGCTATCATGGAGCAAAAGAAATGCTGCAAAAATCTTACTTGACTCTTAAAGTAAGTGAGGAGCTAGCTCTATCTGTCCTTTCCACTACATTACTTACTATTTCACTGAAGGATAAAATGCTCAGCAGCACGCTAGAGGTTTTTGATTTTATAATTGATTCTCTCGTGGAAGAAATATTTGAATAGGAGGAAGATAAAATGGTGAAAAAGGTAAAACTTAAAGAACATACAGCAAAATATGTGCAGCTATCTAAACAAGCTGGAAAAGGAGAGTATCCTTCTAAGCGCATTGCAAAAGCAGGATCTGCTGCAGGAGGGTTGATTGGTGCGGTTTTGACATTAGCTGGGTTGATTGGTGCCTTCAAAGGGTTTTTCTGGGGTTTTGGCATTCTATTTGCCGGGCTGATTACAATTGTCTCGAATATCATCAACCTGAAGAGAATTAAGTAATCGAAAAAGAACTGTTTGTCTAGAAAATAAACTCTTTAATTAAAAAGATGTTAAAAAGTTAAATCAAAAAACTACAGCATGGCAATTCATTAACCATCATTATTTCTGAACTTTGTTATCATACTTATTGGACCGTTTATTATCCTTCATCATCCACTGAACCAACTCGTATAACACAATATAAAGTAAAACCCAAATGAGGTTATCCAAAAGTTGAGGACCAGAATCTGTTAAAAGATCTATCGCAACCAATATTGGGAACAATAATACAAACAAGAGGGTGGGGCGCTTCCACATGTTTAAGCTCCTTTCATGAGAACATTCTTAATAGAATTATCCTGTTAAATAATAGTATCATAAATTTGTAGAAAATCATGAAAAATGAATAAAAGGAGTGCAGTATGTGGATAAAACGAAGATAATGGTTTATTTCAATTTATATGCAGATGATTTTCCATTAGAGCAAGTTACGGCAAGATTAGGGTTAACTCCAACAAGGAGCTTTAAAAAAGGTGACGTTATAAGAAAAGTCAGCACAAATTATTATCAAAGAAGGAGTTATTCAGCGTGGCAATTAAGTACAGGATATCAGGAGTCTCTTGATGTAAGTAAGCTAATAGAGCCGATCTTTGTACAGCTGCAAGATCAAGCAGACGCAATTAAAGAGTTGAAAAAAGATTTTGGGTTAGAATGCAGATTCGTCATCGTTATTGTCATGAATGAAGGGTATACCCCTGGTTTCCATTTAGATCATCCTTTTATTGAATTTGCCAATAGTGTTGGTGCGGATATTGACATTGATTTATACGCCAATCCTTACACGGATGATGGCAGTGATTGAATTTAGCCTATATCGATGAGTTTAAGTACTTATTGTGTTACAGATTGATGGGAGACATTTTTTTAAAAAGAGAGAAAAACCGCCCTTAGCTGGACGGTTACATTTGCTTAAGGGGTCATACGTAGTTTAATAAGAATGCTTTTTAACTAACCCAAAGTAACCCCATCAAACAGCTCTGCCCAATAAGCGTCATTCCCGTCCCAAATCTCATCATTAGGCATTTCTGCAACTGTCACATTCGGTATATTCCAAAAGTGTTCGCTCATTGATTGCACAGGCTGATGGTTAACAACAAGCAGTTCAAAATCGCCGCTGCATTTCTGCGCAAGAATCTGCTGCAGCACTTCAATTTCTTCTTTATTGCCTTCTGTTCGAATAAATAAAATGCGCTTGCCGGTTTCCAGCTTTTCATTGAACCGGGCTATGCGGCGGTCATATTTTTCTTTCACTGTATCGTATCCGCCAAGCTGTTCTAAAGAGTTCTGATCCGTTTTAAAATCATGGTTAAAGCCAATATCATAATAGGAATCCCAAACATACAGATCAGTAGAGGATAGGTATTTTACAGGCTGTAAATGCTGGAAATTTAAAAAATCCTTGAAATCATTTGAGATTAAAGAATTGATGTTTGACAAATTAGGCGACCCAACCCAATCAAGCACACCTGAAAAAGGCCGCAGCTGAAACTTCCGAAGCTGCATACTGGCAAGACAGAGATGGCCTAAACTAAATGCAGCATCATATTCCCCTTTTATTTGTTGAAAACGCATATGCAACCACCTTCTTTCAATAGGTATTAAAATAAATCATTATTTATAGCGTTGTACGCTGCTTTTAATCCTGATTTCATATCCATTTCAGGGAGCCATTCCAGCACGTGAATCGTATGTTCATTGTTTAAACAGCTATGCTCGATATCTCCTGGCCTGCTGTTCGAATAGATGATATCAATATCTGCGTAATGCAGTTCTTTTAAAATGTCAGCTACCTCTTGAATGGATGTTGGTTTGCCAGTACTCACGTGAAGGGTTTGTCCGTTTCCATTATAAATAGCAGCCAAATTAGCTTTTACCACATCTCCTACGTAAATAAAATCTCTTGTTTGCCTGCCATCTCCATGAAGAGTTAATGGTTGTTTATTTTTTAGCCTATTTAAAAAAACCGCAACAACTCCGCCTTCTCCTTTAGGTGTTTGACGGGGACCATACACGTTGCCGTAGCGAAGAATTGTTATTGGCAGGTTATAAATTTCATGATAGATGCGGATATAGTTTTCAGCAGCGAATTTTGAGAGTCCGTAGTAGGATATAGGCAAGGCAGGATCTTCTATTGAAATATTACTCTTGTTCAAATTGCCGTAAACTGCTGATGTTGAAGAGAAAATAAATTTGCTGCGACCAGCTTCACGGCAAGCCTCCAGCATATTAATTGTTCCAATAATATTTATTTCAGCGTCGTATTGTGGATTGCTTATTGAGCGAGTAACATCCGCTTGGGCAGCAAGGTGAAATACAACATCGGGTTTTTCTCTTACAATTACATCTTTGGCATCAGCACTGCAAATATCCAGATGATGAAATAGAGCACCGTCCGGAATGAATTTTCGATATCCTGATGATAAATTATCAATGATATGGACTTCATAATCTAGTTTTATTAGTTCCTCTGCTAACTGAGATCCAATAAAACCGGCACCGCCTGTTACAAAAGCTTTCTTCAAATGAATCAGTCTCCCTCTTTTTTTCCAGTATATGTCTTCCCTTGATAATTGGAGTGGGAGAGAGACCTAATGTTGAGGAAAACAGGCAGCCATAAAAGCTTATTTATGTGCAGCCTCAATTGCTTCAGTATACAGGCTTAGCAAATCCTCTGCTTCTGCTTCAGGATCCCAATGCTGATTGGCCCATTCCTGCGCACGGATTCCAACATTATTTCTGTAGTCATCATGCTCTAATAGATATGCGATATGTTCACATAATGCTTCAGCATTTGCAGGTGGTACTAATACTCCGGTCATACCATGCTCCATCATTTCCGGCACACCGCCAACCTCACTCGCAATGACCGCCGTTCCGCTAATTTGTGCTTCAATGATCGAAAGCGGCTGGTTATCAAGGAGTGAAGGATGTATTAATAAATCTGCCTGTGATAAGAGAGAGGGTATATCCGCTCTATTTCCTATAAATTGAATGACATCTCCTAAATTCATCTTCGAAACACGCTGTTTATATTCTTCACTCTGTGGACCATCACCGGCAATCCAGCAAATCCAATCGTTTCGCATTGGTTTTAAATCATTTAATGCTTGAATTAAATAAGGAACTCCTTTAAAATCATTTAGCCTCCCGCTATATAAAATCAACTTTTTATCTAAGGGTTTTATTAGTTGAGAGGGTATTAGCTGCATTTCTTTGAATCTTTCAATATCATAGCCATAATGGCGTTTCTTTACCTGTTTCGTATCCACTCCATACTCGCTGCAGAGTTTTGAGATCATCCATTGATTGGCCAAAACTGTTTTATAAGCAGCGGATGCACCATTATGTTCTAATTGGTCAAGGTATTGGCTGGCAAGTATGGATACCCGATCTTGTTTGCCGTGATAGAAACTTTTTTTGATTTCCTCGGCAACACAGCCATGCAATGTAGCAATATGGGCTGATTTTGATGGTTTAATTTGGCCAAATACATAGGATGAAAGAACATCTTGAGTGTGGATTAAATCAAATTGTTCAAGTTCCATCTGTTTCATTGCCTCTCTATAAAAGTCGATTTGATTTTCATAAAACGCAACGATAGGATCAATATAATGATGAACCGGTTTTGGAATAAAGCTCAATTCTGTTTTCTTAATGACTCTGCCGCTTGAAATAAAACAAATATGGTTGGCCTTTTTGCCATACCCTCCTATTTCAACTTCATGTCCCCTGTATTCCAGCTTCTTTTTTAATTGATTCATATAATTCCATACACCGCCAAGATGGGGGATTTCCCAAAAAGTAGCTAACAAAATCTTCAAGTTAAGCACTCCTTTTCTAAATTCTTTAATATGGTATGTTTACTTCCGGCAGGAATGTAGGCTATGTAGACTTTAAAAATAAAAGGAGCAAGCAAATGAAGCTTACTCCTATATACCAAATGCTTAGTTAGAATATGCTGCGGCGCTGAATGATTCTGGCCCTACCCTTGTTGGTGCAATAGCTACTCCGCCAGGAATACTAATATAAGCCTGATAAACTAAGAAATTATCTGGCGCAGGCGGGTTAAAATCTGCTCCGCTTAATGAGATAACAGTTCTGGAAGCAACACCTAAACCAGCGACAGCCAGAGTTGGTGCAGCTGAGTAAACAAGTGTACTTACTCCACCTGAAACACGATAAATTTGGATTGTAATTGGCTGCAGTAAAGATAGTAAGGATGTTACTGTTGCCGTAAAAGCAAATTCCACACGAATGGGTCCAGATGCTCCAGCAGTATTTAATCCAAGTGAACCAAAAAGCGCAGGGGTTGTTGTAACTGGAATGGAAATAGAGTCACTAAAGCTTGCATTTTGTGAGGTTTGCGCATCTAAAAAAGTTCCCATTTCTATTCACCTCCTTTTGTACATGCTTTATCTTATGTATACAGCAGCAATTGGTTTGGACAGGTGTAATACCTTTATTGATTTTCAAATCCTTTCCGATCAGCCCTCAACACCCGAAGAAAGCTGCATATTCTGGTAAAAAAGTCATGAAAGGATATGTAGAATGCAAAAGGAGCGAGGAATGACAAAAAAGGCAAAGAAAACCATTCTCATTACTGGTGGAAATGGTTTTACTGGCAGACATGCCTGTCGTTACTTTGCCGGTCAAGGATTTCACGTAATCAGTGTAGTGAGAAGTGCAGGTATAGAAAATCATGACATTCAGACAGAAATTTGTGAGCTAACAAATGCGGAAGAGACGAGTAAATTAATACAGCGGGTTAAGCCTGAATATATCTTGCATTTGGCCGGTCAGAGCAATGCTGGGGAATCGTGGAGTCAGCCCATTTCATATATGGAATCAAATGTAATGGCAACGTTATTCTTATTAGAGGCTATCCGGATACATGCACCAAGCTGTAAGGTCGTCATAACTGGGTCAATACTGCAATATCCATTGAAAGAAAGCATTCTGCCTCCTCATCCGTATAGCTTAAGCAAAACACTGCAGATCTTTGCTTCAAAATCTTGGGCAAATTATTTTGATTTGAATATTGTCATCGCTAAGCCGACCAATTTAATTGGACCAGGACCTTCTACTGGGGTTTGTTCCATTCTTGCAAAACGGGTCGCAGAATTCGAAAAAACGGGAAAAAATGATGTATTAACCAATATGGATCTGCAGGCAAAGAGAGTGTTTTTGGATGTTAGAGATGCGATCCGGGCTTACCACCAGTTATTCTTAATTGGAGGACAAGGAAAGGAATATGACGTTTCGTTTGGTACAGAAGCAACAGTAGGTGAGGCTGCAAGTATTTTATCATCATTGGCTGCTGTGAAGTTTTTTGTTCCTGAAGGAGTTCATGAAGAAAAATTATCTTCACTTACTAGAACTGGGAGCAAAGAATTTAATTGTACAAGCACCATACCGTTAGAACAATCACTTGCAGATACTTTGGATTATTTCCGAAATTTATAGAAGAGATAAACTGTTGTCCCTTACAAATAATACACGTTTGCATATGACTATTATAAAAAAGGGATAAACAAAGGTATCCTATATAGAGAAAGGGGAAGCAGATGGGTCCAAAGGTTTCTATTATTATGCCATTTTACAATTGCGCATTTATTGATCAAGCCATTCAAAGTGCATTGAATCAAACATATTATAATATTGAAATTATTGTAGTTGATGATGGATCTACACAGCATACAGAAAAAATAATTCCGTTTCTGGATCGTATTCGTTATTTTAAAAAAGAAAATGGCGGTACAGCAACCGCTTTAAATCATGGAATTGCTGAAGCGACTGGGAGCTATGTGGCATGGCTTAGCTCTGATGATTATTTTCTGCCAGAAAAAATTGAAAAACAACTAGCGTTTATGCTGGAACGAAATGCTAAAGCGAGTTTTACAAATTATGATTGTGTGGATGAAAATAATCAGGTTATAACACAGTTTACGGGAATGAGATTTCAGAATACAAAACAAGTGGCTGAATCCTATCTGAAGTATAATACGATTAATGGATGTACAGTTCTAATTGATCGGAACGAGCTTAATATATTTGGGAGCTTTAATCCGATTTTCCGATACACACATGATTATGAAATGTGGATTAAAATGCTCGCATACGGAGTAGAATTTCATTACTTGGATGAAAGTTTAACTAAATTTAGGCAGCATCAGGAATCCGGAACAGTTAAACATCAAGACCAAATGCTTGCAGAAATGCAGGTCATTGAACAAACATACCGTCCAATTTTAATGAATAGACTAAAAGACTTATAGGAAATGAAGAAATATCACTTTCAAATTCAACGTGGACTGTTTTTATAAATATGAATAGCTAACCCAGATGCAGACCATTTCATACCTAAATTGGCCTGCATTTTTATCTCCACAAAATAAAAAGCAGACTTAATCAGGTCTGCTTTTTATTTTAATTAAAAACTCAATCTATTAAACTTTAAGTCCGAGTGATGATAGCATCTGACAGAAGTTTTCTGCATAAATCTTTCTGTTAAAATGTTCTTTGACAAATTCAAAACCATTCATGCGAATGCGGTCACGTAATACGGTATTGCTCATTAAATCTTTCGCTTCTCTTACTGCTTCTGCAATGTTTCCAATTGTATAATATTTGCCAGTTACATTATGAATAATCGACGTTCTAACCCCATCAGAGTCAGTTGTAAGCACTGGACAGCAGCAGCTTAGTGCTTCAAGAGGTGAAAAAGGTGCACCTTCAACTTTAGAAGTCATACAATAAAATCCACCAGAATCCCCAATTCTTGAAAAGTGCTCTTTCATCTCGTTGTTTGGTACATTTTCATATATGTTTAGCACCTCTTCCAGCTGGAGGCGCTTAACCATTTTTTCAAATGCCTTCCGTTCTTCAGGTGTGCTTAGGGACGGATCTTCATACATATTAACCTGCAGACGATTTCCAATTAAACGATGAAGCTGAGAGGAAATCAATAAAAACTCGCGCCAATTTTTGTTGTCTTCAATTCTGCCAATCCATGCAATAATGGGTCTGTTGCTTACTTGACCAGGCACATAGGAAAAGTTCTCCGTATCGAAGCAGTTATTAAAGCTGAATTGTGGAATTTCAGGGAAAATTTCATTCATAAGATCCACAATATGGGGCGTTTTCGGATTTAAAAGTCCATCGCAATACTGACGGACTTCTTCTTGATAACGTAAAAAGAATTCTCTTGCTCTTGCCTTAGGTCCATAGCCTTGTATTTCAATAATTTTTTTTCCTTGAAATCCGAGTGAATCCAGTCGCTGTAATGCAGTGAAGTCAGAAACAATGACCGCCGCATCATACTTTCCGTTATCTAAGATCCTTTTAATTTCAGTATCGTCGTCTGTTATATAAACAGGAGCTCCGTGGTCGTTTAAGTAGTGTCTTTTGTTTGTATAATACAAGAATTCTGCCTGTATTCCTTTTTCCTTTAATGCAACGCTTCTTTGTCTATTTAAAGTATCAATGCCTCCGCTTGGCACATAAAACATAAATAATATCTTCACAATAACCCTCCTACTAATTCTCTTCTCCTTTATAAGTATGCAAAATGCTTATTTTTGTTTGGACAAATATACTCACTTTTGCAACACAGCATCATATGATAAAGCACGAATAACTAGAAAAGGAGGAGAAGGGAATATGCCGGAAATTTCAGTAATTGTCCCGTTTTACAATTGTGTTTATATCCAGTATGCATTAGACTCACTTATTCATCAGACTGAACGTGACTTTGAAATCATTCTTATCGATGACGGTTCCACTGCCTATCAAGAATTGCTGGAGCCTTATGATAAACAGATACGCTATATCAGAAAGGAGAATGGGGGTACGGCTACAGCATTAAACACAGGAATTCAGCATGCAAGCGGAAAATACTTTACATGGCTGAGCTCAGATGATTTATATGCACCAACAAAGCTTTCCAAACAAAAAGAATTCATGGAAAATCAACAGGCTGATATTTGTTATACGTCGGCAGGTTTGATTGGCAAAACGCATACCATACAAAAGGATCTTTTTCAGAAACAATTTACAAATGAACAGCAATTTCTAAAAGAATTGAACCAGAGATGCATCATTCATGGAAATGCAGTGATGATGAATATGGAGGTAATTTCAAAAATAGGGGCATTTAATGAAGAGTTCCGCTATACGCATGATTATGAAATGTGGCTACGAGCAGCGCTACAATATCCTTTTCATCATGTAAACGAAATCCTTGTTTATTACCGAATTCATGAAAAGATGGGCACGAATCAGCATAAAGAAGAGATTATTCAAGAGTTAAAAAAACTGCGGTGGGCATATAAGGGGAAGTATCGAAAGAAATTAAGCAGCAAGTCAAAAGAATCAGATACACTAAAAGACCGTTTTGAACAATAATCAGTGTTCAAAACGGCCATCTTTCCTTAAAGAATCATTTCCGATTGCACATAATGATACAGCAGTTTCGCTGTGTTTTCGATTGACTTTTCATGTGTACGTTCGAAAGCATGTGAAGAATCAATTCCTGGACCAATAAGGCCGTGTACAATATCATGTCCTGATCGGATAGCTGCTGATGCATCTGATCCGTAAAAAGGATAGATATCTAGCTTATAACCAATGTTATGCTCCTGTGCAAGCTTAACCAGGTTTTTACGAAGCTGGTAATGATATGGTCCGCTTGCATCTTTCACACAGATGGAGACCGTGTATTCATCGGTTGATTGGCCATCACCCATCGCACCCATATCCACAGCAAGGTATTCAGCTGTTTCTGGTGTAATGTTTGAGTTGCCTCCGTACCCAATTTCTTCATTATTAGAGATGAGAATATGAGTAGTGTATGGAAGTTCAATCTTTTCAGTTTGAATGTGTTTAATAAGCTGAAGCAAAATCGCCACACTTGCCTTATCATCAAGGTGTCTAGATTTAATATAGCCTGAAGATGTCGTTTGCACACGAGGATCAAACGAAACAAAATCCCCAACTTCAATTCCTAAAGCACGGACTTGATCTGCATTATGTACTTCCTCGTCAATACGAACTTCCATGTTATCCTGATTTCTTTCTGCTTTCCCCGCATCTTTATATACATGAACAGATGTTTGGTGCATCAGAATTGTTCCGCTGTATTTCTTGCCAGAAGATGTTTCTATTTCGCAATATTCACCTTCAATGGAATTGTAGCGAAACCCGCCGATCAGATCCAGCTTCAAACGGCCGCTCGGCTTAATTTCCTTCACAATTGCACCAAGTGTATCAACATGCGCTGTCAGCATGCGATGGTTCTGATCGTCTTTGCCAGGGAGGGTTGCAATTAACCCGCCTTTGCGATTTCTTTTGGTAACAACATTTAATTCATGTAAAAATTTTTCAACAAACCCTATGACCTCATTTGTATTTCCGGATGGACTTGGGATAGATACTAAGTCTACTAAAGTAGAGATGGTATCTTTTACATGTGGATACGTCATAATAAATCTCCTCTCAAAAACAATCTACACCTCATTATAAAGGAGAAAGGTGAAACTTGAAATGGTTAGGGACTCAAAGTATTTTTGATTAAGGCTCTTTTCTGAGCATTGTTGTTTTAATAATCTTTTTTAAGAGGCGTTTTATAATATATCTGTTGATTGAAAGGGAAGAGTGCGAGACTACTGCGGGACGAGTGGGGAGCTGAGACCCCGCCGGAAGCGCGTACTCTGAAGTGGAAATCCTTGAATAATTGTGTAAAAGTAACAAAGCTTACGAAAAATATGTATTATTTCATTCCACAGCAAATCGAGAACAGAAAAAAAGAGCCAGTTCCCCAGCTCTTCTGTCTATAACTATTTGTTGATTAATGCTTTTACAGCAAGATATAGTAATGCGATGGAGAATACAATAATCGCAATTCCGCCTACGATTCCAAAAAATTGCGCAATCCCTGCCGTGATGACTGCTGAAGTTGGAAGATTGGTTAATGCAAAGCCAGCTAGAATTGCTGCCAAATACAAAAGGGCCAATTGATACATATGATCGCCTCCTTCCCCTATACCATATATATGTTAAGAAGATAGAAGACGATTGGACACGAGCCCGCATATGTGTGATGACCTCAAATTTACAATTATCTTTTTACATCCTGCCACTTTAGAAGCAGATGTTCAAATCTTGGATAAAAGAATTGAACAACAAACCCTAATGTTAAGGTAACAACAATGGTACCGACCCCGATGGCACCTTTAAATAAAATCGCTAAAAGCAGCGCAAAGCTTTCACTTAAAATACGTGAATTGCGAAGATTAAAACCAAATCTTGATTGAATGGCTACCATTATAGTATCCATTGGACTTGCTGGGAACTTCGCCTGTAAGTATATGGATACACCAATTCCTGTCACGATGATTCCTGCAACAAGCACAAACCATTTTAAAAGAGTGGTTGCTGGAAGCAGATGTTCAAAAGCAATCAAAAGCCAAAAATCAATCATCAGTCCAATTACTAAAATGGATAAGGCTGCAAGAAACTCAGGTTTTTTCTTCATTAAAAAGGCATTCAAAAAAATCAAGACTATTCCATTTATAAATACACAAGTACCTACAGTGATCTTAAAAAGATTCGACTGGCCGACAGCTAGAGCGTCCCATGGAGAAGCACCAAGCTGAGATTTAATGATGAGTGAAACGCCCATTGTTAATAGTATTAGCCCAATTACATAAAAATTAAAGCGAACTTTCATTTATGCTTAATCCCCTTGTCAGTGTTTTGTAGTGTAAGCGTTTATATTACCATCATTTCTGCTCGACTGCGATTTTTTTAAATAGTATAGGATATCTGACAAATCAAGATGACATCAGCTATAAGCCTCAATATGCAGCTGTGCTGCATGAACGATAGAATAATCTCTTATCACTGCTTCTCTTAGCAGCTGAACTTCAGTAAATTCTTCGTTCCTAAGATCTATTAAGCTTTGAATTAATAAGTCTTTTCCATTTGCCTGTACAGCAAAATGATCCCCAAAATGAGCCATTTTAGCTTCTTCCCAGTTCTCAACTTTAACAGCACCAAAAAACCCTTTATTTCCTGCTGCAATCACTTTTTTTTCACAAAGCAATGCCTCTAAAGCTGTACGGCCAGTACCGATTATACAATTGCTCATGCCATAGTATGCCCGTAAGTTGGTCTGACTTCCAATTGTTCTAATAAAAGTTTCTTTTCTATTGAGATTATACTGCCTTGCCGCATCATTTAATTGATGAATTTTTTTTCCTTCACCAGCAATGACTAACTGCAGATCTGGCATTGTTGTATTTTTTAAATGATTGACAGCTTGAATAAGCTGCAGGCAAATATCAGCCTTAATCCACTCCATGCGACTTGCATAAAAAATGACAAAATGATCCAGCGGAATTTCATGTACCGCCTTAAATGACTCTGAATAATCCGGGAAGAATTCAGTTTCATCAATCCCATTGAGGATTAAGAGCAATTTTTCTGGATATTGACTTATTAGCTGTGAGTATACATACGGACTAACTGCAATTAGCTTCTCCGCATAATCTGCAATATGTTTCAATTCATGATCGTGAGAATAAAGACCATGCACTGTGTATAGAAAACGGATATTAAGTGCAGCTGATATCCGAGCCGCAATCATTCCGGAATAGACTTGGTGAGCATGTACTATCGTAATCCCTTCTGCCTGAATAATTTCTTCAAGTTTTTGTTCTGTTTTGTGTTTCTGTCCAGCGGTCGGAGTAAAGGTAGCAGGAAAGTCTATTGGATAAAAAGGAATGGCATATTGATGCAGTGCAGACAGTTTAGAGCCTTCCCGGCCAGCGATTATGATGTGATAGCCTCTTGCCTGTAAAGCTTTCGAGAGACTTATTACATGAGTGATCGTTCCATTTGCGCCTAGATGATCGACTACCATTAATATTTTTTCCATTATATATCACCTCTTACAACAGTAATATTCATAAACAGGGATAAAGTAGACTTGTTAATTTATCTTGTAGTGAATATGTGTAAAAAAGGCGAATTACACAGGAGACTCGTCCATTCTTTTTTCTAATCTCTTCATACACTGATATAGACAAAAGAAGAAGGGAGTGCATTATATAATGCGAATTGATTTAGAAGATATCACTGCAATTCCTAGCCGTTTTGGTTTGGGATTTGTGACAGAGTTATTAAATTCTATGTTAGGAGTGAATCCTGGCAAAAAGCATCATCATGATCATAAGAAGCCAGGGCACTGTGAAAATGGGGGAGGTCGACCAGGACCAGTATTCCCGCCAGCACCTATTTTGCCGCCTACACCTCGTCCAGGAATTGATGATGAGTTAGAAGAATTATTAGGCAGACAAGTTCAAGTCAATACAAATGGTGGTCAAGTTGGTGGAATTTTAGCCGTTGTACGCCGAGATTATCTTGTTTTAAATAATGGTACAGATTTCCTATTAGTACCAACTGATAACATGCAAGGTGTCGTAACAATCGATTAAGGAGGGAAAAGAATGTTTAGCGCAAGTTTCATTGAACAGTTATCACGTTATGTAGGCAGAGAAGTTGAAATTGTTACTGGAGAATATGGTTACTACGAAGGAATTCTAATTGAGATTGTTTCAAACGATTTTGTCAGAGTATCTGAAGTAGTACCAGGCTACGAGACTGCTGCTGCAACTCGCCAATCAATTATACCGGTAGATGCAATTGCTTATATCCGCGTTTCTTCATTACCAGTATAATGAATGAAAAGTCAAGTATTAATGTAAGAGATCCTTTAATTCCCTCGCTTCTTAGAAGCGGGGGATTTATTTTGATTGAACTTCCTGATAGTTATCTTATAAACTTGTATAAAAAAAGCAGAATCTGCTTTTAAATTAATAACAGTTTAAAAAGAATTTACAAAATACTCTTCAAAGATTTTTTTTTAGGAATGATTGTGATATATTATGTTCATATTTCTTTCGAACAGGGAAGTAAAAGGTATAATCATTTTTTTCCTTTAAGCTTGCCGTATTGGCAAGTTTTCTTTATGACATATTGATTGAATTAGAGATTGGGGAAATGAATCTAGTTAATTTAGGTGCAGTCCCAAATCTCATTAGATCTGAGGAGAATTACATGAAAACTTATTTTAAACAGGGAAGCATACTCTTTTTCTTCATAATCGCAGTCTTACTTTGGCTGAAGACTTATTCGGCATACTTAATTGAATTCCGGCTTGGCATAGAAAATGGATTACAGCAATTTTTGCTCTTTTTAAACCCATTAAGTTCGAGTTTATTTTTCTTAGGAATAGCCCTGTTTTTTAAAGGGAAAATACAACAAGTACTTCTAGTTGTCATTCAATTGTTAATGTCCATCCTGCTGTATGCTAATGTAGTATATTATCGCTTTTTTGATGATTTTATTACCATACCGGTTATTATGCAGACTAAAACGAATGCCGGACAGCTTGGAAACAGTGCGTTTTCATTAATGACCCCATATGATATTCTCTATTTTGCAGATACGGTTTTGTTAATTCTGTTTTTAGTAAAAAAGTGGTACAAACCATCTCTTATATCCAACAGAAAACCCGCACTGATTATCATGTCAGCAGCCATAGCTCTTTTTATGCTTAACTTAGGTTTAGCTGAAAAAGACCGGCCTGATCTTTTAACAAGATCATTTGATCGTAATTATTTAGTAAAGTATTTAGGCACTTATAATTTTTCTATTTATGATGTTGTACAAAATGTAAAATCAGCTGGCCAGCGCGCCATGGCAGATACGAATGATATTACTGAAGTTGAAAACTATATTAAAGCCAATAAAGTCGCACCTAATCCTGAATATTTCGGTGTGGCCAAAGGTAAGAATGTTATCTATATTTCGATGGAATCGCTGCAGACCTTCCTTATTAATTATGAATTAAATGGGGAGGAAGTGACTCCATTTCTAAATTCTCTTGCTGACACTGGGGAAGCTTTTTATTTTGATCATATCTACAATCAGACAGGTCAAGGGAAAACCTCTGATGCTGAGTTTATAATGGATAATGCTCTTTACCCAATGGCTCAGGGAGCTGTATATGTAAATAAAGCTCAAAATACGTTTCAGTCAGCACCAGCAATATTGAAAGCAAAGGGATATACATCTGCAGTATTTCATGGGAATTATAAAACGTTTTGGAACCGTAATGAAATGTATAAAAGTATGGGCATTGATCGTTTTTATGATGCTGAATATTATAGTATGAAAGAAGAAGATACGAAAAATTACGGATTGAAAGATAAACCATTCTTTAAAGAATCAATGCCTATGCTGGAAGAACTTCCGCAGCCGTTTTATACAAGATTTATTACCTTATCTAATCATTTTCCATTTGAAATGGATGATGGGGATACAGATTTCCCTCCTGCTGAGACAGAAGATAAAATTGTCAATCAGTACTTCCAGTCTGCACACTATATGGATGCCGCATTAGAACAATTCTTTCAAGACTTAAAATCGTCCGATTTATATGATGATACAGTTGTAGTATTATATGGCGATCATTACGGGATTTCTGAAAATCATAATGAGGCGATGGCTGAAATCATTGGAAAAGAAGTGACTCCGTTTGAGTATGCCCAGCTGCAGAGAGTACCAGTTTTCATTCATGTTCCTGGTGTGGAAGGCGGTCTGATTCAATCGTATGGCGGACAGCTGGATATTCGTGCAACGGTACTGCATCTTTTAGGCCTCAGCACAAAAGAATACTTGGACTTTGGTTCTGATTTATTATCGAAGGAGCATAATGAAATCATTCCTTTGCGAAATGGAGATTTTGTCTCTCCAGATGTCACGATGATTGGTGAAAAAATGTATGATAGCCAAACAGGTGAGCTTGTGGAAGATCCTGATGATTATGCCCATTTGGCTGCAAAAGCGCGCAAAGAGCTTGAAATGTCTGACCAGCTGCTTTATAAAGATCTGCTGCGCTTTTATAAACCTGCTGGCTTTGAATCCATCAATAGGGAAGACTATCAGTATGTAAAAGATGAGGATTAGAAAAGCTAAAAACAGGGTATGAACCGAAGAAGAAATAGATTGTCCGAATGGATCAAGGAGGAAGCAAATATGAGTGAATGCAATGTAGATCATAGTGTTGAGGATGTAAAGGGAAAACTTCATCAGCAAAAACAGCATCTTCCAGAAGGCATGACGGAAAGACTTCTGCAATTTATGGAACAAGATCATACACAGGAAATATTAAATGAAATTTTTCACCTTTTGAAAAAATATGACTTGGCTGATGAAAAGGAAAAAACAGCCAGAAACAAACGATTTCAAATTTTGTTAGCTAATTTGTAACCACAGCAAAGCTGTGGTTTTTTTATAATAATCCAAAGAAATCAGTTAAATATAAGCTAACACATAACACAATAATAAGAAAAATTTGGCTGATTGTACTGAGATATTGCCTTGGATGATGTGCATGCTTCTTCTCCATAACTGCTCTTGCTGTCTCGGCGGATAAAACTAATAAGAATAAGATGGTCCAAGGTGCTATGTACCAAAGGCGATCATCAAAGCCTCTCATACTATTAATGATAAAACCTAATATCATGCCCGCAATTCCCAATCCGCGAATGAACCAGTCAATTTTTCTATGTGTTTCATTAACATAGCCAGCACTTCTAAATAAGTTTCGCTTTTCGAGTTTGAACCATTTCCTCATAATTATTTCTATTAAAATCATGAATATCAAAAAGGCTGCCACAAGTAGTACTGTCTTTAACAGGAAAATACCATCTAATCCGTACATGTAAGATCTCCTCTTTAAATGGTTTTTACAGTTATAGTACATTTTTACCTTATTATACCACCATCGGAGTATGGCGTGTTAAATAAAAGGTAAATATTCATCACACAATGATAAGTTCCGATTAAAAATATATGAAGATGTTTCTTTTTGTGATAAGATGATTTAGGTGTGATACAGCAACAAAGAAAACGTTTTCAAAAAAACTTAATTTTATTCGTTTGCCAAGCTATTTATTACGATGAGTAAACATCTATATTTCATTCATTGCTATGCAGAATAACTGTTGAACATAAAACTTCACAGGAAAATATATTATGATAAGCGTGTACAAAATGGTACGGTACAGTTGAGGAGGGTTTTACATGAAATACAGATCAGCGTTTGATATAATCGGTCCGGTCATGATCGGTCCTTCCAGTTCTCATACAGCCGGAGCAGCAAGAATTGGCCGAGTGGCGCGGACTTTATTTGCAAGACAGCCTAAAAAAGCAGAGATTCTGCTTTACGGCTCTTTTGCGAAGACCTATAAGGGACATGGTACTGATGTGGCGATTGTTGGCGGTATTTTAGATTTTGATACATTTGATGAACGGATCCCCACGTCGCTTCAACTAGCAGAGGAAGCAGGGATGGAAGTCACTTTTTCCGTTGAAGAAGCTGTCCCTGATCATCCAAATACTGTACGGATTAAATTGTCTGATGATGAAAAGGATTTAGAGCTAGTTGGGATTTCTATCGGCGGAGGCACCATTGAAATTACGGAGCTGAACAGCTTCCAGCTTAAGCTATCTGGTGAACATCCAGCGATCTTAGTTGTGCACAATGACCAGTTTGGCGTAATTTCATCGGTTACTCATATATTAGCTCAACATGAAATTAATATTGGGCATATGGAAGTTTCCCGTAAAGAAAAAGGGAAAATGGCTTTAATGGTTATTGAGGTCGATCAAAAAATCGCTCAGGATTTAATAGAGGACATCGAAAAGCTTCATCATGTGACACAGGTTATTCGAATGGTTGAATAGATGGAACATGCGGTCATAAAGGAGGAATTACATCATGTTATTTAAAAACGTAGCTGAGCTGGTTGAACTCGCTGAAAAAGAAGGGGTTAAAACAGCTGAAATAATGATCCGTCAGGAAATTGAAGTAACAGGTCTTTCAAGAGAGGACATTATCGCTAAAATGGATCGAAATTTAACGGTAATGGAGCAAGCGGTCGAGAGAGGGTTAAATGGTGTCACGTCAGTTTCCGGTTTAACAGGCGGAGATGCCGTGCTGCTGCAAAAATATATTAAGTCAGGCAAAGCATTATCGGGGCATACGCTTTTAGACGCGGTCAGCAAAGCGGTTGCAACGAACGAAGTAAATGCCGCTATGGGCACCATTTGTGCTACACCAACTGCCGGTTCAGCAGGCGTTGTTCCAGGTACTCTTTTTGCAGTGAAAGAAGTGTTGAACCCTACACGAATGGAAATGATTGAGTACTTATTTACTTCTGCTGCCTTTGGTTTTGTTGTAGCAAATAATGCTTCGATTTCCGGTGCTGCTGGAGGATGTCAGGCTGAAGTTGGTTCAGCAAGCGGAATGGCTGCTGCCTCAATCGTTGAAATGGCTGGCGGTTCTCCAAAGCAAGCAGCCGAAGCAATGGCGATCACGTTAAAGAATATGCTTGGACTTGTATGTGATCCTGTTGCAGGCTTAGTTGAAGTTCCATGTGTTAAACGGAATGCAATGGGTGCATCCAATGCTATGACAGCTGCTGATATGGCATTAGCAGGCATTACTAGCCGTATCCCTTGTGATGAGGTGATTGGTGCCATGTTCCTAATTGGCCAATCCATGCCATCCGCTCTGAGAGAAACGGCAGAAGGCGGGCTGGCAGCAACGCCGACAGGCAAACGGCTTGAAGCTGAGATATTTGGAAAAAAACAATAATACTTTAAAGTTCTCCTCATTGATGGAGAACTTTTTTTATTAAAACCATTTGAAAATGATGTTAATAATGGTATGTTATTCAAAACAAAAAATGATTTGAGGGGGTATAATTGTATGATTACATATCCAATATTTCATAATCAGGCGGAGCTTGCGGTTACAGCACCTTCCTCAGGTGTACCTCAACCAATGCATTACTTACTGCACCAATCAATCCAAAAGATGAAGGAAAAGGGTTATCATGTTCAAACGGGTGAAACTGCCTGGACACAAGAAAATGCAAAATCTGCTTCTGCAAAAAAGCGTGCAGACGAACTTAATAAGATGCTGAGCGATCCATCCATTCAGCTCATTTTTCCTCCTTGGGGCGGGGAACTTCTATTAGAAGTGATTGAGCTTATCGATTATGAAAAAATTCTTCCTAAATGGATTCTTGGTTATTCTGATATAAGTCTGCTTTTGTTTGTCATAACGGTGAAAACGGGGATCGCAACTGCACATGGCACCAATTTAATCGATCTGAGAGGTACATCTACAGACGATGTGACAGCAAAGTGGGAAGAAACACTTTTAACGAAAAAAGGAGAGCGTATTGATCAATACTCCTCCATTCATTATCAGAAAAGCTGGATGCATGATAATCCAAGTCCAGAAGTCTTTCATTTAACAGAAAAAACAGAATGGAAAGCAGTTGACGATAAAAAAGAGTTAACCATGAAAGGAAGAATGCTCGGAGGCTGTATAGACGTAATTAGACATGTCATTGGCACGCCATATGGAGATATTCGCCAATTCCAAAATCATTATTTACAAGGGGAGAGTATCCTTTGGTATTTTGAAAACTGTGAAATGAACACCGTTGATTTACGAAGAACTTTTATCCAAATGAAGCTCGCCGGGTGGTTCAAAAATGCTTCGGGGATTGTTTTTGGTCGAAGCAGTGCGAATGAAACTGTAGACGGCTATTCAATTGCAGATTTTTATAAGGACTTAAAAGAAGATGTTCAGCTCCCAATCATATATGATATAGATTGCGGACATGTTCCGCCTCAGATGACTTTTGTAAATGGAGCAAGAGCAGAAATTACTTTGCAAAATGGAGAAGCGAAGTTATCTCAAGCTTTTTTATAAACTTTTTTAAAGCTTTCCATATTCTTAACAGGGTTTCCATATAAATGTTCAACGTAACTCCTTACATTTTCTTCTCATTATTATCATTTGTATCTGTTTTAAAGCAATAGTAGAAAAGCACACACCAGACGATTAACAATAGGCCAACTATGCATACGATAAAGTAGATTGTATTAATAATATGCTCATAAATCCAGGTCCACATTTAAGACACTCCGCTCATTGAAAAAGATAATGTTATTATTTCCAATGAGCGGAAAACTATCCTGTTTATCTCCAGTTTCCTGCATTTTTGACTAACTTTATAAATTGATCTATTTCTAGCAGATCTTGTTTTTGTTCACCGCGCATCCGGATTGTCAATTTGCCGCTGCTCTGTTCCTGATCGCCTATAATCAGCATATATGGCACTTTTAACAATGATGCTTCGCGGATTTTCAAGCCCATTTTTTCTGAGCGGTTATCAAATTCTGCCCTTATGCCATTTTTCTTTAGAAGGTCATATATATATTTGGCATATGGGAGATGGGCATCTGCAACATTTAATACTTTTACCTGTACAGGTGCAAGCCAAGACGGAAAAGCACCGTCATAATGCTCCACTAAAATACCGAGAAACCGTTCAAGTGAACCGTATATGGCTCGGTGAATGATAATCGGCCGATGCATTTTTTGATCATTGCCCATATACTGGCAATTAAACACTTCACCCATTTGAAAATCCAGCTGTACCGTTCCGCATTGCCAGCTTCTGCCGTGGTTATCTAAAATATGAAAATCAATTTTCGGACCATAAAAGGCACCGTCACCTTCATTAAGAGCAAAAGGAACATCATTTTGATGCAGAACATTTTTTAAAGCAGTCTCCGCATCATTCCAGCTTTCAAGTGAACCCATGTACTCATCTGGCCGTGTAGAAAGCTCAATTTTATAATCAAAGCCAAATCTCTTATAAAAGATATCAATCATTTTTAACACTTTGCGAATTTCATCTTCAATTTGATCCTCTCTTACAAATAAATGGGCATCATCTTGTGTAAAAGAGCGTACCCGAAGCAACCCGTTTAAGCTCCCGGATCGCTCATGGCGATGAACAAGTCCGAGTTCTGCAAAGCGGATCGGCAGTTCTTTATAGCTGCGAAGTTTATGATTAAAGATTTTTATTGCTCCAGGACAGTTCATTGGCTTTAATGCATAGCGTTGCTCATCTACTTCAGCGAAATACATATTTTCGTGATAATGCTGCCAATGGCCGGAACGTTCCCATATTTGCTGCTTCATCAAAAGCGGAGTTTTAATTTCCTCATAACCTGAAATTTCATGTTCTTCTCGCCAAAACCTTTCTAACTCATTGCGAATAGCCATTCCTTTTGGCAAATAAAAGGGCATTCCAGGAGCTTCTTCATCAGTCATAAATAATTCAAGCAAACTTCCTAATTTTTGATGATTATCTTTTTGCATTTTGATTAGCCTCCATCTTTTATAAAATAAAAAAGACCATACTCTCCTCTGCACAAGGGACGAGTATGGTCGTGGTTCCACCCAATTTTCACAGCAAAATAGCTATGCTTCATTCAATAACGGTTTCCCGGTTATGGTTTCATATAAGAAAAAAAATTCCCCATAACAGCTCAGCAGGCGGTAAGTTCAATCATTTTCTTCGAAGCTTCCAGCCATGGCTTCGTTCTCTAGTAAAGAAATTATGGATTGAATTCATATCCTCATCAACGCATCTATATATAAATTTTTTTAAAAACATACAAAAAGACCGTACTCTTCCTCCTAAAAGGGACGAGTACGGTCGTGGTTCCACCCAAATTCCACAGCAAAAGCAGCTGTGCTTCATTTCATAACGGTATCCCGGTTATGGTTTCACAAAAATGATGATTCCCCATAACAGCTCAGGAGGCGGTAAATCTTCTTTATTCTCTCGAGGCTTCCAGCCATTGACCTCGTTCTCTGTTTAAGAAAATTGAAAAAGATTCATGTCCTCATCAACGCTTTAATTATTGATTTTTTTTGTATTATATGACGAAGAGGAAAACTTTGTCAATAGTAGTTTTGTGACAGTATTTATGTAAAGATTAGTATAGGTTCATTAGATTAACATTATTTAGGAGGGTGTTAGAATGGAAATCAAACAACTAGCCGTCAATGATGCGGCACCGATGGATTTACTGCTGCTTGCAGATCCTTCACAGGAAATGATTTTATCTTACTTGCGAAGAGGTATTTGCTATATAGTGAAATGGGAGCATGAAACAGTCGGTGTATATGTGCTGCTCGAAACGCGTCCGCATACGGCTGAAATTGTTAATATTGCCGTGGCTGCAGCACATCAGGGGAAAGGAATAGGAAAAACATTAATTTTACACGCTATAAGATTGGCAAAAAAACTTGGATATTATACTTTAGAAATTGGCACAGGCAATTCAAGTATTCATCAGCTGGCACTCTATCAAAAGTGCGGATTTAGATTAAATTATATACAGCATAATTATTTTAGTAAGCATTATAAAGAAAAGATTATGGAGAACGGTATTCACTGTGTTGATATGATTCGATTGACAATGGAACTTAATGAAATATCGTAATATATACCTTTAATGAAATATCATCCAAAGTAGGTTTTATTTTTTAAAAAGTATATTTTGGTTTATAATTTATGCCTGAGTATTTCGGGGTGATAACGCTCATCCATTATTTACATATTTATCTGAGCAGAAACCTTTTGATGGATTTAACTTAAATCATCCGGTCTCTAAATTGTTGATGTCTATTCTGAATACTCGCTATCCCCACTATTTAGCAGGAGATTCAATTAAGTGGAATTTTACAAAGTTTTTGATAGATCGTAAGGGCAATGTCATTGAACGATATGAATCAACGGCTGAACCGTATGAAATGGAACCTGCTATTGAAGGATTACTTGAAGAAGCAGCTATATAAAGTACAAGAAGGGATTGTTTATGCCTTTCTTTTTGAGACGAATAGCATTTAAATTGTAAAGGGCCAATACGGCTCTTTTTTTCGTTTACCCCAAAAGCGGAGAGCTTGCACAAGTACTATTTACCAAAGTGTTACGTTTGGGTTAATATGGAAGAGGATAAGCGAGAGGATGTGTGATGAGTTGAAGACGATTATTCTATCAATTGTTTTTTCATTTGTTATTCATTTCATTTATATAATTGGTAATATAATAGCGGGATATATCAAAACAAAATATTACAAACCAGATATTGAGAAAATGTGGAACAATCCTCAACCAATCCCCAATGAAGTAGCTTTCGGCGGAGCAGTTTCACCCTTCTTCTATGTATTTACCTTTATCGCGGCAGCAATTATTTGCGGCTTAATAATCTTTTCTTACAAAAAATTGTTGAGTTAAACAACTGGGAATGTTTTATGTGAACCTTTCTGCTCGCTGCTATATTTTAGATTCTTATATATTCAAGTATCTATTTATACATAAACGAAAATATAATAGTTGAAAGATGGGGGAAGATTTATGAATTTTAAATTTGATGAAGCCATTGAGATATTAGAAAGAACACCAAATATGTTAGATGTTTTTTTAACTGGAATAAGCGATCAATGGACGAATTGTAACGAAGGTCATGACACATGGAATGTAAAAGAAGTCATTCTTCATTTAATTGAAGGTGAGCAATCCAATTGGATTCCGCGGCTGCGGTTTATTATCAAGGAAGGAGATAAAAAGGCGTTTCCAGCATTTGACCGCTTTGCTCATTTACACAACCAAAGCACTACAGTAGAACAAGCTTTAATCTTTCTTAAAAGGCTAAGACAAGAAAATATAAAAATCTTAAAAGAACTGATTTCTTCTGAAGAACTGCTAGAACAAACTGGCTACCACCCTGCCTTCGGAACAGTAAAAGTACGTGAGCTTATTTCAACCTGGGCAGTTCATGATTTAACTCATATTACGCAAATAGCTAGAATTATGGCTGAAAGATATCGAACAGATGTAGGACCATGGGTTGAATATTTAGGCGTTTTAAAAACGGATAAATAAAGGAGAAGCTTATGAAAATTAGAAAAGCAGTCATAGAAGATGCCCCGGCGATCGCCAGAATTCATGTAGATAGCTGGCGTGAAACATATAACGGAATTGTACCGAAAGCCTACCTGGAAGCTCTCTCATATGAAAACAGAGAAAAGCTGTGGAATAATATGATTCCGAATACTGCAGTTTATGTTGCACAAAACGAGCACGGGGAAATTGTTGGATTTGCCAACTGCGGAAACGAAAGGACAGCCAAGTATAAAGGATATCATGGAGAAATATATACACTATATTTACTAAAAAAAGAACACGGAAAAGGAATTGGAAAGTCTCTTTTTAAACATTGTATAAATGCCTTGAGCCAAAAGGGCATAAATTCTTTCATGCTTTTTGTTTTAGCCGATAATCCTACAGTAACTTTTTACGAAAAACTCGGTGGAGAGGAGTTGGATCGCGTAAACATAGAAATAGGAGGAGAAACTTTAGAAGAAATCGCATTTGGTTTTGATGTAATTAAGATAACAGACAAATAAGTTATCAATTCTTGTAGACAATTCCTATTTCCATTGTTCAGAATTCTTTGATTACATAGTATAATACTCATAATGAACATATGAAAGCAGGTGCACCATGTTAAGAATCGGAATTATTGGAATAGGAGCAATTGGAGAAAGGCTGCTAAATACATTTCTGCAGCATGAAGAGGTAGAAATAGCGGGTTTATGTGATCAAAATCAAGAAAGATTAAACACGTTAAAAAGTCAGCTGCCAGATGTGTCTCTATATACAGATTACCAGGAATTATTAAAAGATGATAAGATCACTCTTATTTATTTGGCTGTCCCTCCTAAGTATCACCACCAAATTGCGCTGGATATTATCAGTACTGGCAAGCACTTATTATGTGAAAAACCGCTTGCAAATTCACTGGCAGAAGCAGAGGAAATGGCCAATGCTGCTAAGAATGCCGGGATTGTACATGCAATCAATTTTCCAATGGTGTATAGCAATGTTTTTCATCTATATAATGAAAAAATACAGAATGGTTCGATAGGTGAGTTAAAAAAAGTAGAAGTTAATTTTCAATTTACTGAATGGCCACGTCACTGGCAGCAAAACGATTGGATAGCAGGCAGGGAACAAGGCGGCTTTATCCGTGAAGTGGCGCCGCATTACATACAAATGCTGCAGTATATCCTTGGTGACTTGCACGTGACTGCTAGTTTCCCAGATTATCCTGAAGATCCGGCAAAATGCGAGACAGGCTTTATCAGCAGACTGGAAACAGCAAACGGAATCCCTGTTCTTTTCAGCGGCATTAGCGGGATTGGTCAAAAAGAACATTTATCATGCAAAGTATATGGAGAAAAAGGAACCATTGACTTAGTCAATTGGAGCATCCTTTCAGAAAGCAAGAAGGATACAAATAGTGAAGTTCTGGAAGTAAGTCGTGAAAAAGAATATGACCTTGTTTATGAATTGATAAAAAGTACAAAAGGAGAAATTTCACTGTTAGTTGATTTTGATGAAGGAGTAAAAGTTCAAAGTGTATTAGAGGATTTGCTGCATCAATAAATGAGCTGGGACTGGGACATAAGTATTCAGTCATTTTATAAATCTGGATGATTAGAAAAAATATTTTTCTAATCATCCGTTTTTTTATGTCTTTTCATTTTTACAATTAAACTTGGTTTTTTCTTAACCATGAGATTAACTGTTTTTTATAATCGGAACCTGTTTCATTTTAAGAAATAGAGGTTAATGATTCAAATACATAGCATTTTTAGCATAATTGTTGAAATAAAACGATCATGTATGTATAATTCTTCTCATAACTGTCTCGTGATGGTTAGGTGAAGTTTTTATAAAAAAGCATAATAATAGGAGCAGCGTTATAAAATGTATAACGTTATAGATACATAGATACGAGAACTTTAAGGAGGTGTGCCATTTGGGAAATCCTTGCTGAGAATTGGCCAAGTAGCAAAACTAAGCGGTTTAACAACAAGAACGATAGACTATTATACACAGAATAACTTATTGCCAGTGGAGCGTTCAAGTTCAAACTACCGCTTATATCCTGAAGAAGCACTTGTAACTCTTGAAAAAATAAAAAAGTTGAAAAAAGAGCAGATGTCCTTAGATGAAATAAAAAAACATATACAATCAGATCAGCAAACGAATCTGATCATTAAAGAAGTGGAAGATAAAATTTCTTCTCTTAATGAAAAAATACATCTGCTTGAGGAATCCCTTGATCAGCTTCCTGATAAAGAGAGAGAACAAGTTTGCTTAAATCTACAGGAGCAAATGAAAAGAACATTAAAGAAATTATCAGCGATTTACTAATATGGAGGTGAATCCCTCATACGAGGGAAATAATTGGACATAATTACCATTACAAACTTAATTTTACTTGTTATTTTAATTGCAGCGACAGCTTTTTTCGTTGCATCAGAATTTGCAGTCGTAAAAATTCGCATGTCGCGCATTGACCAGTTAATTGCTGAAGGAAATAAGAAGGCAATTATGGCAAAAAAAGTTGCAAGTGATCTTGATTATTACTTGTCAGCATGTCAATTAGGTATTACAGTTACTGCTTTAGGATTAGGGGCATTAGGAAAGCCGGCCGTTGAAAGCTTACTGTACCCAGTCTTTGATTGGATCAATTTAACCGAGCCTGCTTCTTCTGTTGCTTCCTATGCTATCGCTTTCTTGCTTGTTACCTTCTTGCATGTTGTTGTGGGGGAAATGGCACCTAAAACACTTGCCATTCAATTTGCCGAAAAAATGACCATGCTTCTTGCAGCACCGCTATATTGGTTTGGCAAGATCATGTACCCATTTATTTGGTCTCTGAATGGCACATCAAGATTATTATTAAAAGGTTTTGGCGTCCAGCCTGCTGGTCATGACCAGGCATATTCAGAAGATGAACTTAAGATTGTAATGGCCCAAAGCTTCCAGGGCGGAGAAATAGATGAAACTGAATTAGAGTACATGGAAAATGTTTTTGCTTTTGATGAGCGTATTGCTAAAGACATTATGGTGCCACGTATAGAACTAATCACACTCGATAAAGATATGACACAGCAAGAAATTGTGGCTGTTTTGGATGAACATAATTACACACGTTACCCTGTTATCGAGGGTGGCGATAAAGATAACATTATTGGTGTAGTCAACGTCAAAAAGATGTTAACGCTTATTGCAGCTGGTAAATCAATTAATATTGAAGATTTTGTTCGAGATCTGCCTTTTATTCCTGAAGCAGCAAGAATACAGGATGCATTATTAAAAATGCAAAAGGAACAAGTTCATATGGCTATTATCATTGATGAATATGGCGGAACTTCTGGTGTTATCACAATGGAGGATGTTTTAGAGGAAATCGTCGGTGAAATTCGTGATGAATTTGATGCAGATGAAGATGAAGAAATCGTTCAAAGTGGTGATAATCAGTACATGATCAATGGCCGTACGCTGCTTGTTGATCTTGAAGATCAATTTGGCTTGAAATTTGAAGAGAGTGATGATATTGCGACAATAGGAGGGTGGCTGCAGCATCAAAAAGTTGATCTGCTACAATCTGGAGATACTTTTACACATGCTGCTAACACTTGGACTATCATTGAAATGGATCACTTTCAAGTGAAAGTAGTCATGCTTGAAACTTCAACTAATTAACCATAGCAATAAACGTAAACAACTTGGAGGTGAATCCCTCAGGGAGAGGGAAATAATTGGACGGATTAATAATGTTAAATTTATTTTTAGTGGCCGTATTTATCGGACTGACTGCCTTTTTCGTAGGAGCTGAATTTGCGATCCTTAAGGTTAGGATGTCCAGGATTGATCAGCTCATTGCTGAAGGGAATAAGAAAGCAGTTCTGGCAAAAAAAGTGGCACATGAGCTTGATTATTACTTATCTGCCTGTCAGCTTGGTATAACCATTACTGCACTTGTTCTTGGGGCTTTAGGTGAGCCGACCGTCGAAAGAATGCTTCATCCATTATTTGAACGTTTTGAAGTATCAGAGGCATTAGCAACATTTCTTTCATATGCTATATCATTAGCAATTGTTACATTTCTGCATGTGGTGTTAGGAGAATTAGCACCTAAAACACTGGCGATCCAGTATGCAGAAAGAATGACACTTCTGCTTGCACCAGGTTTGTATTGGTTTGGCAGGATTACAAACCCATTCATTAAAGCATTGAATGGATCTGCTACTTGGCTTCTTCGTTTGTTTGGTGTAAAGCCAGCTGGCCATGAAACGATCCATTCAGAGGAAGAACTAAGACTAATTGTGACACAAAGCTACGAAAGCGGCGAGATTAACCAGACCGAACTTTCTTACTTGGAAAATATCTTTGCTTTTGATACACGCTCACTTTCAGACATCATGATTCCCAAAGAGAAAATTGTGATGCTAAACAAAGACATGGCTTTTACAGAAATGATGGAAGTTTTGGAAGAAAATGATTACACTCGTTATCCTGTTAAAGCTAATGATAAAGTAATTGGCTTTATTCATACAAAAGAGATGATGACAAGTATTGCTGCTGGAAGAAATGGGACGATTGAAGATTTCATACATGACATTCCCAGATTCCCTGAGAGTATCTCATTAAAAGAAGTGCTCCTGAAAATGCAGCAGAACCACGTTCACATTGGCCTAGTCATCTCTGGAAAAGGTGAAACAACAGGTCTTGTTACCATGGAAGATATTTTAGAAGAAATTGTTGGAGAAATTAAAGACGAATATAATGGAGCGTAAAGGAAAAGGTCATTCTTATGGATGACCTTTTTTCCATTGTTATGTTAAAGTTAAGGTATAGGGGGTAGGGATCATGCACCTAAAGTTGTACTTGGCAACTCTGTTTGAAATCCTTATTTTCATTCTCATTGGTTTTACTGGTGCCCATTATGGACTTAGGATGCTTTATGAGTTATTTGGAATAGAATATGTGGGGGATGTTGGAATAATCTCTTTTGCTCTAGCTTTTTTCCTTTTATGTTCATTTACCATACTCCGTGTGTTACTTTTTAAAAGAAAAACAATCCTCTTAAATGAAAGAATGCATTCAGTTACCTTTTGGTTGATTTTTATTTTGTCTATTTTTTCACTCATTTTACCCTTTATAACTAGATCTATATAGGAGATGATCATAATTCAGCAAAAAATGAAACTTGTCGTACTCTTAACAGCCTCTATTGCTATGCTTATTTTGCCACTTATTATGCCAATCTACTATTTGCCATTCTATTATCTTTTAGCTGTTTTGCTGCTGCCTGTATCCTTTTATCGCGTAATTAGACATGAACATTTTGAACGGAAATTTCTGCGGAGATGGAAAAAAGCAAGAGAGAAAGACTATTGGACAATTGTGCTTAGAGAAGGCGCTCGATCGATACTTCTATTAATATTCGTTGCTAATTTCACAACAGTGTTTGCTTATGGATTGACACCTGTAAGTTTATTTAGACAAGATACTGGTGAAGTAAATATTCCTTTCCTGCTGTTCTTTATTATATTTTTGCCTGTATTTTATTTTATTGCCGGCCTTATTCAGTATTATGATAATGAAAGAAGGTATAATAGGGCAAATGAGTATTTCCAAAAAGAAATATGATATTGTCAAAAATGAATTAGTTTAATCTTTCTGATGCATTATGAAGAGTTAAATAAGTATATTTATAAAAACAGAAGAAAATTTGCTGTAGGTCCTACGGCAGATGCATGGTAAGTTTGAAATATTGAAAGCTTCCTTATGAGTTCGGCATAATTTCTGATATTATTTGTTTGGTATTATGAACAATCTATTAGTTTGAAATTATAGCATCTGCTTTTTTAGCTGGATTAATATTGTCTATGTAATAATCTTCTGCTTTCCAATATCTATTTTTGAATTTATTAAGATTCTTTTTCAATTCGTCATTTTCTCGTTGAAATCGAGTAGTTCGAGGAGAATCTATATAAAGTAAATAATCAAATGACTCTCTCCATTCGGACCGCTGTAAAAAGACACCTTCGATAATGATGATGTCGCTGTGGCTAAGATCTACTTTTTTTTGTATTTGTCTATCTAACATGCTATCGTAGAAAGGTAATCTTAGCACACTAGCTGAACCTACTTGATCAAATAATTTTTTCTTTAGTTCACTTGAGTTCCATTGCAAGAAAAAATACTCGTACCACTGTTCATAGTTTGTATGATACCGTTCTGCTCTGCATGTAATAAAATCGTCAATATGTAAAACAAATACTGAATAAGATAAAGCAGATATTCTTTTTCAACATGTTTTGCATAGGTGGTTTTTCCAGACCTGCTTAAACCATCAATCCCTATAATAAGTCTTTTATCTTGTTGATTCTTTTGAATGTACTCTATTATATTCATTAATTCAGCTCCTTTTATTAAATAGACGTACCAATCCAGATAAAGTTTCTAACAATTATTTTACCAGGAAGATTTTTAAGTAAAAATCGTCTTAAGGAGGATATCACATGTCCATTATTGATATTACAAGAAGCCTGAAGAACGGAATGCCTATTTGGCCAGGTGATACACCATTTTCATATGAAATCAGCTCAACGCTGGCTGAAAATGGTTCAGCGAATGTTGGCAGAGTTGTCATGAGCACGCATACCGGCACACATATAGATGCGCCATTTCATTTTGATGAAAAAGGGAAGAGAATTGAAGAGTTAGATTTATCCTTATACATAGGGAAAGCTCTTGTCATTGAGATAGTGAACAAGGAATTTATAACCGTAGATGATCTCCAAAAACATAACCTGCAAGGATGTGAGAGGCTGCTGTTTAAAACTGGATCATGGCCAGTTCCAGCCATATTTCCTGAAACATATACTTGTATAGCCCCTGAAGCGGCGAGCTATCTTGCCGTTTCGGGTGTCCGGCTAATTGGAGTAGAGTCTCCATCGGTTGATCCGCTTAACAGCAAGGAAATGCTTGCTCATCATGCATTAAATAATAAAGGCATTCACATTTTAGAATCAATTGATTTACAAGAGGCTGAGCCAGGTGAGTATGAATTAATTGCAATGCCACTCAAAATAGAAAAGGCAGATGGAAGTCCAGTAAGGGCTGTGCTTAGAAAAGAATAAAAAAGCGTCTGTTCATTTGAACAGGCGCTTTTTAGTATGTAACGTTGAATACTAATCAACAATATGGTATGATAATAAACGGACTAAAGAAAAAAGTGGTTTCATTCATAAGTATCTAATTATACTTTACTACAAAAACAAATGAATGTCAACCATCTTGCTTTAAAATTTTCATATTAGGAGCGGTAGCATGAGCGAAGAATTGAAAAAGAAGCAGGAAGAACAGCAAAGAGTCAATCTCGTAGTGAAGGAAATTAAGGAGAAAATAAAGCAGCATGCAGGTTTAACAGACGTAATCGGTTCAGAGGCAAAGTATCTAAAGGAAACATTCTGGGAAGATGTTACTGTAAACTTAGATGAACCTGATGATGTTATTGAAACCTTTACAAGCATGAAGCAGCAGGCTGAACTATTAGCTGAGCGTGAACGAAGCAAGGGCATTATTGATCAGCAATTAAAAACCTTACTGCGATTAGAAGATTCACCTTATTTTGCACGAATCGATTTTCATGAAGATGGAGAGAGTTCTCCTGAGCCGATCTATATTGGAATTGCTTCCCTTATGGATAAAAATAATGAAGATTTTTTAATTTATGATTGGCGTGCTCCGATTTCAAGCCTGTATTATGATTATTCACCAGGTGAAGCCGAATATAAAACACCATCTGGCATGATTCATGGTGAGATGACATTAAAAAGGCAATTTATGATTAAAAACGGACTCATATCTGCTATGTTTGATACAGGTCTGACCATTGGAGACCAAATGCTTCAAGAAGTTCTTGGAGGCCAGGCAAATGCAAAAATGAAGAGCATTGTTGCCACAATACAAAAAGAACAAAATGCCTTAATTCGCAACGAAAAAAATCAAATCCTTGTTGTACAAGGAGCTGCCGGCAGCGGAAAAACCTCAGCAGCTCTGCAGCGAGCCGCATTTTTACTATACCGCCACCGAGATACATTGCAGGCAAGCAATATCTTATTTTTATCACCTAACCCTTTGTTTAACAGCTATGTTGCAAGTGTTTTGCCTGAACTTGGAGAAGAAAACACGGAGCAAATGACCTATCAGGAATATTTAAAAAGGCGTTTATCGGGCAGTTTTGATATTGAAGATCCATTCAAACAGCTGGAAGAGCTTTTGATATCTTCAGATTCACACGATCTTACACGAAGGCTGGAAGAAATTCAGTATAAGTCGCAAATAGCTTTTAAAGTCTTTGTTGACGAATTTATCGTATCCTTATCTAACAAAGGACTTATCTTCAATGACTTGGTATTTCTGGGACGCAAGCTGATTGGTTCCGAAGAAATATACCAGCAGTTTTACCAATATGATCATACACTGCCAATACCAAATCGAATTCAGCTTTTACAGGAGTGGCTTTTAAAGGAAATTCGTCAATTGGAGAAGAAAGAACGGAAAGCTTCATGGGTTCAGGAAGAAATTGAGCTATTGGACCGTGAAGATTATTTAGAGGCATTTCAGCATCTGCAGAAAAAGGATGAAGAGTTCACTGAAGTTGAGCAAGAAGAGAAATATTTAATTAAAAAGGTTGTCAGCCAAAGGTTTAGGCCTTTAAAAAATCAAGTGAAAAAACTTAAATTTATTGATTTAAAGAAACTTTATGCAGAACTATTTTCAAGAGACAATGACACGCTATTTTGGAAAGATATGAGAGAAAAAACGATTAGTGAGATACAGCAGAATACTTTATCTTATGAGGATGCTACTGCATTTTTGTATTTAAAGGATCAAATTGAAGGCCGAAAAACCAATGGTTCCATTAAGCATCTCTTTATCGACGAGGCACAGGATTACTCACCTTTTCAGTTTGCTTACCTGCGATATTTATTTCCATACAGCAAGCTGACTTTACTAGGTGATATTAACCAAGCAATTTACTGGCATTCTTTAGATCGCAGCACGATTTTTGCTGGTGAAGAAGCCGAATTTTTAACACTGACAAAAAGTTATCGCTCGACAAAGCAAATTGGTCAATTTACGGCAAGTTTAATACCGAATGGTCACCTAATTGAACCGTTTGATCGGGAAGGCGAATTGCCGCTTATCAAAACAGTAGAGGAAGATTATTTATACTCATCCTTGATTGCAGACATTCATGACTTGCAGCAAAAAGGTTTTAAAAACATTGCGATTATCAGTAAAACAGCGCGTAAAAGCACTATAGTTTATAAGAATGTAAAAGAGAATATCACTGTCAGTCTGATTGACAAAACCACACTCAAATACGAAGAGGGGGTTCAAATAATTCCAGCCTATTTGGCAAAAGGAATAGAATTCGATGCTGTAATCGTGATAGATGCAGATGACTACCAAATGGAACGTGAGCGTAAATTGTTTTACACTGCCTGCACTAGGGCAATGCATGAGCTGCATCTCTATCAGACCAAAGGTACAAATTTATTTTTAAAAGAAGCTGATCCTTTAGACTATCGACTTGAAGTGACTGAAAAAACCATATGAATTAACCAAAAATAAGAATGCCATTTAATGGGCATTCTTATTTTTTGCATGTCATATAATAAGTACCACTTTTACAGAAGCTAAGGCTTTATAAAAACAATCCTAAAGACCTATTAAATGGTTATGTGGTAATATTTACATGTAGTAACTTTCTAATTTATAATGACAATTAAAAAACTTGTTACTATTATCCTGGTACAATCGAATGGGGGATTCCTTTGATTTTTAAGAGAAAGAAACAGATCGTAAATCAAGATAATCATAATGTTAATGTAACTATTAGTGTAAATAGAGGGTGCAATAAACAAGTTGAGATGATTGGTCTAACTGATGATGATTTGCAGCAGCTTGTATCACTGCAGCCATTGGTGAAAGAGCAAATCATGAAGATTGTGGATGAATTTTATGAGAAGGTAGAAAAAGAGCCGCTGCTTGCGCAAATTATTCAGCAGCATAGTTCAATTAAACGTTTAAAAGTTACATTGCAGCGCCATATTTTTGAAATGTTTAATGGAATTGTTGACGAAAATTATATAAATATGCGCAGAAGAATTGCCAATATGCATGTCAAAATCCAATTGCCAACAAAATGGTATTTAGGCGCCTTTCAAAATTTACTTATATCTATTATGAATGTAGTAGAAGAAAATGTGTCGGATAAAGAGGAAATCTTTATAAAAATGAAAGCTGTTACAAAAATTTTTAACTTAGAACAACAGGTTGTGCTAGAAGCTTATGATGATGAAATTCGTCGAATTCAGGCTGAAGCTGACAAGGAAAAACAGATTCTTGTTGATAATGTGACAAACTCCTCACATAATCTCGCTGCGATATCACAAGATACACAAGTATCTTTCCATTTGCTTCATCAGCAATCCGATTATATTGTTCAGGTAGCCCAGCAGGGAAGTGAATTATCGACAATCGCAGAAAACAGGGCAGAATTGGGAAGCAGTCAGCTTGAGCAGCAGAATGAAAATATGGTTAATATCGAAATTGCTGTTTCTAAAATTTCAAAGGATATTGAAATTTTATTAGGCATATCCAAACAGATGCAAGGGATTGTAGGTATGGTTACCGGCATTGCAGATCAGACAAATTTATTATCACTAAATGCAGCTATTGAAGCGGCGAGGGCTGGACAGCATGGACTGGGATTCTCTGTTGTTGCCGGTGAAGTCCGAAAACTGTCTGACGAGACGAAAAAATCGGTCTTAGAAGTTTCCACTCTTATTAACAGTATTAACTCTCAAATGAATCTTCTAAACAATTCACTAGCAGATATACGCCATTCTGTTAAAGAAGGCCATCAGGGAATGGAACAGACAAAGCATCATTTTACTGAAATATTGACGACGATGAATGAAACAATGAAGCAAAATAATATAATTGAAAATGAAGTGTCTCAGTTTACGAAGGTGCTTGCAAATATCGGCAATGCTTTTGATGAAGTTGCCGCTTCCGCTGACAAACTTTCAGCCATTGCCTCGGAGATACATTAAAGGACAGGAAAAGATTCCTGTCTCTTTTTATATTTGCAGAAAAGAATTACCTGCAGATGAACGTCCTATAATGTTAAAAAGGTGCCAAATCACCTATTTGTGATATTCTTCATCTAGGTTATTTTCTCATTTTTTTAATAGGAGTAAGATTGTCTTCTCTTTTTGCATATGGTTGAATGTCATTGTATCTTGAGAGGAGATGGAAAATGAGAAAGCCATTATTTATTGCTGTTCTTTTTGCAGTGCTTTTGTTTGCTCTTAGCCCGGCACGATCATCAGCAAGTACAATCCAGCCAATGGGGAAATTAAACCCGCCTGACGAAAGCTTTACTCCTGGTGAGTGGTTTCTTGGCAATACACCGC
Organism: Bacillus mesophilum; assembly: GCF_008923265.1. NCBI lineage: Bacteria > Bacillati > Bacillota > Bacilli > Caryophanales > Bacillaceae > Bacillus > Bacillus mesophilum. The sequence continues at coordinate 787,336 of NZ_WBOT01000001.1, forward strand.
CTAATGTTGAAAAGAATAAACCTCCAATTGTATTTGTTCAAGGCAGGAATGGAAGTGCAAGCAGCTGGTATGGAGAAACGGAGCATCATGGTGTGAACGATATGTACACAAAGGCGTATGAAGCTGGCTATCGAACGGTTTTCGTGCAGCTGCATGATGCTGCGGGAAATGGTTCGGCAACACAATATGACAATGGAGAACTACTAGCCGAAATGTTAGCTGAAATTAGTGACCATTTCTCTGGACAAAAAGTGAATATTGTCGCTCACAGCAAGGGTGGTCCAGATACACAGGCAGCGCTTGTTCATTTTGATGCCCATCATTATGTTGGAAAAGTAATAACACTAGGATCTCCTCACCACGGGACCCACCTTGCTGATTTAGCCAATAGCTGGTACGCAGGCTGGCTTAGTTCTCTATTAGGTCAAGATGATGAGGGCACAGTTTCATTGCAGACTGGGGAAATGGCTGAATTCCGTGCAAACACAGATGCACATGCCAATGTCAGGAAAAATGCTTATTATACTGTTGCAGGAACCAACCGCGGCCCTGCCTTTTCTGCTCTATGGATGGGCGGACAATATTTAGCCTCACACGGTGCAAATGATGGCCTTGTAAATGACTGGAGTACAAAACTGCCATATGCGACTCATTTATTTACAGACTCAAGTTTGGATCATGATCATATTCGTTTCGGCGGAAAAGTATTTTCCAGAATTGAACCTTATTTGCGCAATTCAGCTATTGCATCAGCACAGACTTTAAAACTGCAAAAACCATCTCCTATTACAGATATTTCATCAGAATTCATTCATGGAGCACCTTTACAGAAGCAGAAAAAAGTAAAGGTTCCTTTTTATATGGACGGAAGTGCAAAACCATCCTTTCAATTGTATAGCCGCAGTAAAGATTTAAATGCAAGTCTTGTTTCACCCTCAGGAAATATCTATAGAAAAAGCAATATACCTACCCAAGAATATTCCATTTTCCACGGTGCTCAGCAATCTGCTTTTGCTGATGTTACCGCGGAAGAAGGAGAATGGACATTACAGGTTACAACACAAGAAGAAAATGATGCATACTTTTTTATTGGGAATCTTAATGAAAGAGATCAATATTCTTTGAGTTTACCAGGTAAAATGGAAGAAGGAGAGAATTCACTAGCTCTTTATTCCCCATCTAAATTAAAGAATGTGCATTACCATGTTAAAGTGATAAACGAAACAGGTAAACTTGTTACTGAAAAAACGACAAATGATGTACAAAAGCTAATCTCGAATATTCGCTCATCCGGTGTCTATAACATGACCATTGATGTTACAGGCAAGAATACTCAAGGGAAAAAGATAACTAGAACCATAGTAAGATCCGTATATATTGAAAAAGAATAAACAACTGTTAAAACTAGTTTTATTTTATCCTGATCGGGAAAAGGAGTGATGAAGGGAGAGAGCGAGAACATGAAAACATTTAAAGTTATCTACACATTTGAAAAAGATTTGGCCATAACGGAAGAAGTAGAAGCAGAAAATAAATCAGAGGTCATCGGTAAAACAAAGGATTTAGATGGTTTTGTAGAGGTTTATTGCATAGAAAACCATTTTCATCGCTTTAACATAGATGATGTAAAGCTTATAACGATTCAAGAGTAAAACTCGCCAATAGGCGGGTTTTTTTCTTGTTGAAAAACATTTGCATTTAGTGTAATATTACACTAAATAAACCAAAAGGGGTTATACGATGAAAGAGAGCATAACCAATATGGAGCAGCAAATTTTTCATAAAGAGTTAAAGCGACTAAAAAAACATAATTATATTTCAGCAAAGATTTTTGAAGTGGTAGATGCCGCATATTTAAAATTCTATGATGATCTACAAAAAATAGAAACGATCGTTCCAGAAATGGTTCAGGAAGATACCATAGAAAGCGTTTCAAAGGAAAACGTTAAAGAGGAGGAATTGAGTAAACCATTGGTGAAAAAAACCTTTAAAAAACGATCTCAAGAAGAAGTTAGGGAAAGGAATATTACATGGCTGCTCAATATCGGTGTTTTTCTTCTTTTAATTGGCGGCTTGTTTGTAGCAACAAGTCAGTGGGATACTATGTCCGGACTGGTGCGCACCAGTTCAATTGGCGCAGTTTCACTGCTGTTTTTTACATTAAGCTTCATCGCTCAGAAATTTTTGAAGATTAGCAGATCCGCATTTGCTTTTCACGTTCTAGCTAGTCTATTTCTGCCGATCATTCTTTTATCGGCAGGCTGGTTTGAACTTTTTGGGTCCTATTTTTCAGTTTTAGGCGAAGGTCGGTTCTGGTTTGGAAGCGGAGGAGCACTTCTTCTATTCCCTGTATATATGTATTTTGCCAAATCACTTCAGTCTCGTTTTTATGTTTGGTTTTCCTATTTAGCACTCTCTTTCTTTGCCAGCTTCTTTTTAGCAGCATGCCAATTATCTCGTGACGCTTTTTTCTTAGGAATGCTTCTTTTTCATATGCTCTTAATCATTGCCTATCATCGTATAAAGAAACAAGAGAAATATAAATTATTTACTGTAGAACTTGTTTATTATGTGCAGATTCAATTTATCGTTTCTTCATTATTTATGGCTTCACTATTTGAGAGCCATATTTTTGCCGGCATAAACGGAATGATTGCTGCAGGTATGTATCTGGCCTTAATCTATGTTTCAGGACGGAAGGAATATCACTATGTATTTACTATTTTTACGTTATACGGATTATTTCAAGTTATTGAATTTTCGATTTTAGATGCTTGGAGCCCAGTTTTGCTTGTAATAGCTGCAGGAAGTTTTGTGTTCATTCCAAAGTTATTGCCAGAAAAACATTCATGGGACAGTGTATTTAGAATTACAGCTGGAGCTGTGTCATTTATGGGCTTTTTCTATAGCTTGGCTGAATTAGTTCTAGCAGGAGAAGGACAGCCTTCAATCATTTTGACACTGTCATTTGTTATCCTCTTTGGGCTTCATGTCTATTTAGCAAATGCGTTTAAGAAAATGCTGTACACATATATACCGCCATTATTCGCAATGGCCGCTTTGTATGAAATGGTTAGAATAGCAGAACCAGCCAGCTATTTAGTTCCGATCTTCTTAATAGGTGCCGTTATATGTTTACTATTTGGATTCCTCCATAAGCATGCTTTTTTCAGAGTGATCAAAAATAGTTCACGTGATGCTGGTTTTATCGTTATGTTTTATACGGCTATGATGGGCTTCACTTTTCAAGATCATTCCAAAGTAGCCTTGATGCTGATACTGTTAACAGTCATTCTCGGAATAAGTTACCGACAGGAAGAAAGGAAATTTTATCAACAGCTGACTCCTTGGGCGATTCCTGTTTCTTTTGGCATGGCGATCATTGCAGCATGTGAAGCCATAAATTCAGAAAGCGAGTTTTATCATGATCATTTAGGAATTGCAGTCAGTTTTGCAATTGGCGGAGGGATGCTCCTTATTTTAAGCAAGACAGCTGAAAGATATCAAATCCAGGATATAGCAAAGATTGCTTATGCAGCAGCTGTTCTGATATATAGTGCAGCAATCCTTTTAAGTTATCTTGATTTTGTTTACAATCAATTCGTTCAGCCAGCTATCTTGTTATCGGGTTTACTCATTTTTTGGAGATATTATCAAAAAAGTTCATATAAGTGGATACCTTTTATCATTCCAAATATCATGCTATTAAGTTATTTCTCTCTGCTGAATATATTCGTTGAAGATTCACTTGTTATTTTAGCAAGAATGCAGTATACAATAGGTGGTGTTATTTTGCTGCTGGCTGCTGTGTTATTGAAAAAGGATCACTGTTTAGCAGCAGGTTTTGCTTGGATTGGACATCTGTTTCTGCCTATTGCCTTGTCCCTAACTTATATAGCAGAAGGAAAGCTAGCAATTGGCAGCTTTCTGCTAGCAGCCGCTATCTACTTTATAAGCTCAAGAAGGACACGTAAAAATGGGAAGATAAAAGTATTTCTATATAGCTGTTTTATATCTTTATATGGAGTTCTTCTGTTTGCAATGGACTTATTGAACAATGGGCAGCATAAGGAGTTTTTACCATTTATTATAAGCATGGCTATTTATTTATTATGGCAATTTGGAAGAGCATCAGACCAAAAACATATTAACTGGTTCTTAATTCCGTGGTCTGTTTTTGGAATTATAGTTGTCCTCCTTGCTTATCCAAATACGCACCTACATTATTCTGTCATTCTAGCTTATACTGCAACTTTCATTTTCTATTTGTTTAAAAGCCGATTTTATTATTTGGCGAGCATACCGCTATTTCTTTCATGGGCAGGGACCTTGCAGTTCATTCTGCTGCATGTGTCAAATGCCAGTTTGAAGCAGGGTATTTTAGCAGCTTTTGCTGTATCACTGGCCTTAAGCGGCATGTGGGTGTATAAAAAATATAAGCAAAAAGCTACAATAATTTCATATAGTGATCCATTTTTACTTGGTTCACTTCTGTTTGCATTAAGTTTATATCTTTTCCAGAGTGATGCCATAATTGCCAAAATGGCACCAGGATTCCTTATTTGCGGTCTTTTTATTCTGATACGGTCTCGTTTTAAGCAAGAGTTGATGTGGATTCCTGCAGTCATTTCGCTTCTATGGCTGGTTCAGCCTTATTACAGTTTTATTGGATATATCCATATTCCAGCTGTATTCATGCGTGAAGTTCAGGTACTGCCACTCGTGCTGCTCATCATTTTGGGCAAGATGATTTTAAAGGGGAGATACAGATCTGAAACAAATAAACTGCAATGGTTTGTGCTGACTGCTGTATCACTTTTACTGATTGAAGATGGATTGCAAAATTCCACAGTAATGGATGCGATTATTCTCGGCACACTATCGCTGCTCTCCATTTTAGGAGGCTTTTATTTAAAAATTAAGGCATATTTCTTTATTGGCTGCGGTGTTCTTTTGCTGAATGTGCTTCTTCAGACAAGACCTTATTGGGGCAATATGCCATGGTGGGCATACTTGCTTATGGCAGGAACCATTTTAATCAGCGTAGCCAGCTATCATGAATGGCAAAAACAACAGAAGACTAAAGGAAAAGAGACAATATTCATTACGTTTAAAAATTGGATAATGCGGAAATTAAAAGAGTGGAATTAGGAGGGATATACATGTTTCATAATAAAACGGTCATTATTACAGGTGCAGCGAATGGAATTGGCAAAGCATTGGCTGAAGCATACAGTCAAAAAGGAGCCAATGTGATTGCGGCTGATCTAGATGAAGAAGCCGGCAAGAAACTTGCGGAAACCGGTAATATTCATTTTGTGAAAACAGATGTAAGAAATGAAAAAGAAATCATCAATCTAATGAAAACAGCAGCAGAGAAGTTTAGCAGAATTGATGTGTTAATTAATAACGCTGGCGTTTCGAGATGGAAATCTCCCTATGATTTAAGTGCAGATGAATGGGATGATATCATCGGAACGAATCTGAGAAGTGTGTTTCTAGGCTCAAGAGAGGCAGCAAAGTATATGAGGAAAAATGAAGACGGTGGTTCTATCATTAATCTTGCATCCACGAGAGCGACAATGTCAGAGCCTAATTCAGAGGCATATGCTGCCTCAAAGGGTGGGATTGTCGCACTGACACACGCATTAGCAGTCTCCCTTTCAGAGGACCGCATTACCGTCAACAGTATATCACCCGGCTGGATTGAAACAGGAGATTATGAAGAATTGCGTGAAATCGACCATCTCCAGCATCCATCAAGAAGAGTCGGCAAACCGGAGGATATTGCAAGAGCATGCTTTTATTTATCATCCTCTGAAAATGATTTTGTGACTGGGAGTAACTTGGTCGTCGATGGCGGGATGACAAGAAAGATGATATATGAGGAATAGGAAGCTCTAATTTTAACAGACAGTATGAATGCCTCTTTATTGGAAAAAACTATGAGTAGCGATTCCGATAAGGAGGATTATTATTATGACTGAGAAACATCCTGATTTTATGAAAAGCTCTTATTTTGTTGACGAACCCGGGAATTGGCACATGAAGGCTGGAGCACCGAAAGAGCTGCGGGAACAATTGGAACAATATTTACAGTCACTAGAAGAGCCAAATAATGAACCAGGGACCATTTATGGGATACATATTGATTATCCCTACTGAGCAAACGAAAATGCTTACCATAGGGCGAGTAATATTAAGAGAATTAGGGTAGGTTTTGAACTAAGTGTAAAGTGGGTTCTTTTGTGAGGTTTAGCCTGCAGTTTTTGTGGTGTAGGGGAATATATTCAGGCGCTTTTCGGGACTTTGAAATAGGAATATGAGAGAGCGGTGGCTTGATTGTGTATTTTTTGGGATACTGCTATTCAAGGCAAGGATAGCAAAGGGATGATAGTTGCTTATCGCGAACCAATTGTTGAAAATACGGATAACAGGGGGGTGTTTAGGCGCTTATCGCGACCCTAATATCCAAATATTGTATAACAAAGGGGTGATTAGGCGCTTATCACGACCATAATATCCAAATACTGGATAACAGAGGGGTGATTAGGCGTTTATCACGACCGTAATATCCAAATAATGTATAACAGAGGGGTGTTTAGGCGCTTATCGCGACTCTAATATCCAAATACTGGATAATAGAGGGGTGATTAGGTACTTATCACGACCGTAATATCCAAATATTGTATAACAGAGGGGTGATTAGGTACTTATCACCACTTAGATACCTAAATATTGGATAACTAGGTTATAGGTGTGCTTTTTTATAGCGAAACTTAGGAATTATTCCAACAAAAAATCCCCTGCAGCAGCAGGGGATTTTTCATACTAATTCAATTGATTAGACCATTCTTCTACATCCCAAGTCTTCGTAATCCAGCCTTCATAAAAATCAGGTTCGTGGCATACTAGAACGACTGTTCCTTTGTACGCCTTTAACGCACGCTGCAGTTCTGCTTTAGCCGTAACATCAAGGTGGTTAGTTGGCTCGTCAAAAAGCAGCCAGTTACTCTCATGCATCATTAGCTTACATAAACGGACTTTCGCTTGCTCGCCACCGCTCAGTTGATTTAGCGGACGGGAGATATGCTCATTTTTCAATCCGCAGCGGGCAAGTGCAGCACGCACCTGATGCTGATCCATACCAGGAAATTCGTTCCAGACATCATCGATTGGTGTAATGTTATCTGCCTTTACTTCCTGTTCAAAATAAGAAGGGAAGAGGAAGTCACCGTGATGGATTTTTCCGCTGATCGGTTTAATTTTTCCAAGCATGGTTTTTAATAGCGTTGATTTACCAACACCATTGCAGCCAACGATCGCAATTTTTTCACCGCGTTCAATGGTCATGGACATTTTTGGCAGAAGTGCGTGTGTATAGCCGATTTCAAAATCTTCGCCTTCAAACACATAACGGCTGCTTCCGCGTGATTCTTTAAATTCAAAAGTCGGTTTTGCAGCAGTTTCCGGTCTGTCAATACGCTCCATTCGATCCAGCTGTTTTTGACGGCTTTTCGCACGGCCGGTTGTAGAGTAACGCGCCTTATTTTTCGCAATGAAATCTTCTTGTTTCTTAATAAATTCCTGCTGTTTTTCATAGGCGTTGATATGCTGATTTTTATTAATCTCAGCAAGTTCCAGGAATTTATCATAGCTCGCTGTATAACGGCTCAGCTTCGAAAATTCTAAATGGAAGATCGTGTTCGATACAGCGTTCATGAACTCTGTATCATGCGAAATCAGCATAAAAGCATGCGGATATTCTTTTAGATAGTTCGTAAGCCATTTAATATGTTCAACATCCAAGTAGTTTGTCGGCTCATCCAGCAGCAATACTTTAGGCTGTTCCAATAGTAATTTTGCCAGAAGTACTTTTGTACGCTGTCCGCCGCTCAAAGCTGCGACATCACGATCGATTCCAATCGCATCAAGCCCAAGACCTCTTGCTGCATCTTCCACTTTTAAGTCAAGTGTATAAAAGCCTCCTGCATCTAAGTGATCCTGAATTTCGCCCATTTGCTCTAGCAGTTCTTCCAGTTCTTCAGGAGTGGCATCTCCCATTTTAGCTATGATTTTATTTAACTCTTTTTCTTTTTCAAACAATGGAAGAAAAGCTTCATTTAATACATCTCGAATTGTTTTTCCTGCAGTTAGTGCTGTATGCTGATCTAAATAGCCATAATGAACAGTTGGCGTCCACTCAACCTTCCCGGAATCATGGATCAGCTGTTTCGTAATGATATTCATCAATGTCGATTTACCAACGCCGTTTGCACCGACAAGTCCGACATGGTCTTCTGCTAATAAACGAAATGAAACATCTTTAAATAATGTACGGTCACCAAAAGTGTGACTCAAATTTTCTACTGTTAATAAACTCATTTTTAGTTCCCCACTTTATTTGTCATCATCTCTACATCATACTAAAAAAAAACGATAAAAACTAGACCCTTTACTTGTCAATGATTTATACTAAATGGAAAATAATGCGGTCATATAGAAAAGCGGAAGCGCCTTGCTCAGCCCCGACATGCTTAAGGCGATCTGGCTGGAAGGTTGTTCTTTAACCTTCCAGCCAGATTGACTTAAGACCTCGAGGGGCTTATGCGCTGCAGCTAGACCAGGAAAGCGGCAGGCGTTTGTCATCTCTAGCGCTTGTAGCTAGACAAATTTCTTAATAGATTATTTTTTTATTTTTTATTCTAAAGGAAGTGAAATCATGCAGTTAACTCTTAACGCAAAGGGGCAAAATGCCAGTGTGATGTCTTATTTACTGGCTAAAAATCCAAATAATATATATGAACGAAAACAGAAGGGGCATTATGTTCGCCTTTTTTACAGCAGGTTTTCAGAAGAAGAGACAGAGGTCACCATTTTTGTGACACCTGATCCGATTGAGCTGACGAAAAATTCATCTAGTACATACGATATTACACATTATATTAATGACCGCGAATTTGCCGTAAGCAGCATTTTTTGTTCGTTTATTCGGACTGCACTTGGAACGGCTTTAAATGGCCAGCCTGCTGATGAATATAAAAAGTGGGTAGATGAGCCATTCGATTTTCAAGTTGATTTTGGACCTATTGCATCTAGCTTATCTGATGAAACACTGTACAAGTTGTTTACACCACTAGGCTTTGACGTACTAATAGAAGAGGGAGAGGCCAATTATCAGTTTGAGCTTAAGAAACGCAGCACAGCACGTTTTGTCACTTTAACTGGAAAAACAACCTTGCAGAGAGTTTTAAGACAGCTTTTTGTACTCATTCCTGTTATCGATGATTATAAGCACTATTATATTGATGAAAAAGAAATAGAGAAGCTGGAGCGCTATGGAGAAGGCTGGCTAGATGATCATCCGTTAAAAGAGATGATTTTAAAGCAATCACTGCGATTTGAGGAAGTGTACAAGCTAATCGATCAGCCTGCTAAGGAAAAACACAAAGTGGAAGAACCAGTCAAAAAGCGATTAAATGACATGCGCTACGAAAAAATTATTGAAACAATTGAAAACCTTCCTAAAAAAGAAACCATTGTTGATTTAGGAAGCGGTGAAGGGAAATTATCGGTTCGCTTAGGTTTTATTGAAGGTGTCAAACAAATTCTAGCTGCGGAACCTTCACAAATAGCCACAAAAAAAGCATTGGAACGCTTTGAAAAAGCTGCGAAGAAAGAAAGTTTCCTTATGCCAGAAAGAATTTGGAGCTCTTTGTTCTATTATGATGAGAGACTGGCGGGTAAAGATGTTATGATTCTGTGTGAAGTTATTGAACATATCGATTATGAACGTCTACCGAAAATTATGGATACGATCTTTTCAGAATATAAGCCAGAAAGCTTGATCATCACAACACCTAACGCAGAATATAACCAAGTTTACGAATTAGGAGATTCTTTCCGCCATACGGATCATCGCTTTGAGCTAGATCGGAAGCAATTTCAAGAGTGGTGTGCAGAAAGAAGTCGGGATTACCCATATAGTTTTACCTTTGAGGGCGTTGGGGAAATACACGAGACTTTAGGAGCCCCAACTCAGCTATGTTTATTTACAAGAAAGGAGGAACGTGCATGAATATTTCCTTTCCAGTTGGATGTATCGCTCTCTTAATCGGTCCTTCTGGCAGCGGTAAAACAACACTGCTCTCAAATTGGATTGAAAAGGGATATATAAAAGCATCCGAAAAAGTAAGTTCAGATGATTTTCGTGTTTTAGTAGGAGATACAGAATATATCGATTACAGCAATCGGCCAAAAGCAGAAAGTGATGGCTTATTTAACGAATATCAAATGATCTCCCAATCTGCCTTTAAGCTCCTGGATCAGACTGTTGAAGCACGCGCACGTTTAAATAAAGTTACCATTGTAGATGCCACCAATCTTTATAGCGATGACCGTAAAAGATATATTGAAATGGCGAGCAGGCAGCATGTTCCGATTATAGCTATTGTTCTTGATATAAAGGAAGACACACTGATTTCCAGGGATTCAGTAAGAAAAGATCCTCGTGGGAAAAAGCGGATTAAACAGCAGTACAGTACCTTTAAGCGCGAGAAACGATTTCTTAAAAACGAAGGCTATACACGCGTTTATTATATGAAGGAAGAAGATCAGCAAAACATCTCGATAACCAGGGAGCAAAATAAACTAACGCTTGATGTCGCTGCAGGCTTGGATATCATTGGCGATATTCACGGCTGTTATGATGAAATGATTCAGCTCTTGGAAAAACTTAATTACAAGCAAAATGAAGAAGGCTACTATGTTCATGAAGAGGGAAGAAAGCTTCTTTCCATAGGAGATGTGATGAGCAGAGGGCCAAAATCGCTGGTGACGATGGAATTTTGGCTGAGACATATACAAGCAGAATATGCCTATATGATTGACAGCAACCATGGCTGGAAAATCGCGCGCTGGCTCGATGGGCGTAAGGTTACGTTAAGTCATGGAGATGAAAAGGTAGAAGAGGAGTTTAATGTCTATGCTGAGGAAAAGGGAATGCAAGCTGCGGAAGCATTGAAAGCAGAATTAAAATCCCTATTACTTCATGCACCTTCACATTATGTGCTGCAGCAAAATGGAGTAAATGTAGCGGTGTGCACACATGCGGGCATTAAAGATCATTATATCGGCAAAAGTTCGAAGCGAATTAGTGATTTTTGCCGATATGGAGACACAGATGGAGTAGATGAAAGGGGCAAGCCTATCCGGAAGGACTGGTTTATCCATCATCACTCCAGTGAATTAATTATTTGGGGTCATGATCCAAAGCCAAAACCGCTCATTGTTGGTAATACAATCAATATTGATCAGGGAGCTGTTTTTGGAGGTGAGCTGACTGCCCTCCGTTTTCCTGAAAGACAATTTCTTTCGGTTGAGGCTCAGCATGACTTCTCCGGTACAGACCAAAATCCATTAATAGAATGGAAAAAGAAACGTTTTGCTCCGCCAAATATCAGTAAATTCATCAATGGATATACTGTTTCTCCTGAACATATAAAGGAGATTATGGTAGGTGGTGAATATGTTAAGCCGGCGATCGATGATGTGTCGCATTTTACAATTCCGATCGAACAGCTAATTTATATACCGCCAACAATGACACCGCCTCCAGCTGCTTCGTCTTTGGATAATTACTTAGAGCACCCTCGAGAAGCGATCCAATATTATCGCAAACATGGTGTCCAAAGAATGATTGCTGAGAAGAAACACATGGGTTCACGTGCAATCCTGCATATTTTCAAAAACGCAGATGCTGGTAAACTCTCTTTTGGATATCCTTCCTTAGGGGTTATTTACTCTAGAGCTGGAAGACGTTTTTTCAATAAAGAAGCTGAAACTAAAATACTAACTCAACTATCAGAAGAACTGCAGCCTTATTTTGAAAAATATCAAACTGATTATGTCCTGTTAGATGCAGAAATCATGCCATGGAATTTAAAGGCGAAAGAACTAATCAGCAAGCAGTATGCACATGTTGCAGAGCATGCGATATTAGACAGAAAGAAGCTTCTATCGAAACTCCAAAAAGCGGGGCATCCTGAAACGAAGATTTGGCTGGAGCAATACGAGCAAAAGCTCGAAAATGCGAAAACCTTTCAGAATGTTTTCCAAAAGTATTGCTGGGACCTACATGATCTCGCTGAAATCAGCATCGCTCCTTTCCATGTCCTTGCTCACAGTAGTGGTGAGTTCTTTGATCAAACACATGAATGGCATATGAAGCAGAATCTTGAGCTTGCCCAGTTATCAAAGCTGTTTACCGTAACTGAATATAAAATGATTGATGATGAACAAAGTGAAGAGGAAGCCATCAGCTGGTGGGAAAGTATGACAGAGGATGGTCATGAAGGCATAGTCATTAAACCTGAACATTTTATGGCGAAAGAAAAAGGAAAGCTGCTTCAGCCAGCCATTAAAGTAAGAGGGCAGAAGTATTTGCATATTATTTATGGCATTGATTACTTAGAGCCTGCCAATCTAAAAAGGTTGAAAGAAAGAAATACAAACAAAAAGCAGAGGAATGCATTGAAGGAGTTTGCACTTAGCATGGAAAGTGTTAAGCGATTCATAGCAGGGGAGTCTATTGAACGTGTTCATGAATGTGTGTTAGCCTCATTAGCATTAGAAGCTGAACAAATAGATCCTCGATTATAATCAGAAAAGTCATCTTATGATGGCTTTTTTTGTTGGCAGCATGGCAAAGAGAAGGAATAATCTAAGCAGACTGATCCTTCTCTCATGTAAAGAAGAGCCGATATCCCAACATATTAGGAAATCGCTTTTTTCGTTTTAATTTTTATACCACATGCACATAAGCTGCTATGCTTTAGCTGTTTAATTGGTGTACGGCAAATTGTACAAATGTTTCGATTGTTTTTCATTATAATCACCTTTCTACAAATGTTTACATTGTGAACATTGTCCATATACTTCCATTTTATGTGTATGAATTTGAAACCCTGTTACACTTGAAGCAAAATCTTCGACTACTTTTAAATCCGGTAAGTTTAAATCAGCTATTTTTCCGCAAGTTTCACAGATTACATGGTAATGATGAGCTTTAAACAACTCAAATCGGCTAACACCATTTCCATATGGAAGCTCTTCGACAATACCAAGCTTTACAAATAATTTTACGTTATTGTATATCGTAGCAAGACTGATAATGGGAATTTTACTCTGAATGTCTTCAGCAGTTGGATGTCCATCAAATTCCATCATGGCTCCTATTATTTGGATACGCTGTGGTGTGATTCTTAGACCCTTTTCTTTTAAGAAGGGAACAAGCTCCGTTATTCGTTCATCTTCCATTACTAATCAGCCTCTTTTTATAAAATAGGAGGAGCCAGTTAATTTATAACAGCCCCTCCGAAAAGAATTTTGTCGTTAAATGAGAATTGAGAAGATAAAATGAGAATTTAAAACATAGATTGTTGCTTTTGTTATTTTACTTCTTCACCAATTGATAATCCTAATCCTTCTGCTATCTTTGTTCCATATTCTGGATCCGCTTTATAGAAGTGCTGAATTTGGCGCTGCTTGATTTCTTCAATTTTTACTTCTTTCATTGATGCCACAATGTTTGCAATTAGACGTTCACGCTCATCAGCATCCATTAAGCGATACAGATCACCCGCTTGTGTGTAATGGTCGTTATGATCATATGAAACGCTTTCTGCCACACCATTAACAGCAAATCCTGAAGTTTGGTTTTCAGGTGTTTCTGCAGGACCATTAAAGCTGTTTGGCTCGTAATAGACAGAGCCTCCGCCATTGTTGTCAAAACGCATCTGTCCATCGCGCTGGTAGTTGGCCTGCTCGTTTTTCGGACGGTTAATTGGCAGCATGTTGTGGTTAGCACCCACACGGTAACGATGAGCATCAGAGTATGCAAATAAACGTCCTTGAAGCATTTTATCAGGTGAAGGCTCAATACCTGGTACCATATTGCCTGGTGAAAGCGTAACCTGCTCCACTTCAGCAAAATAGTTTTCTGGGTTTCGATCTAAAACCATTTTCCCAACTTCAATTAATGGATAATCTTTGTGAGACCAAACCTTTGTCACATCAAATGGATCGAAGCGATACGTATTAGCATCCTCAACAGGCATGATTTGAACCTTTAATGTCCAAGAAGGGTAGTCGCCACTTTCAATCGCATTGAATAAATCTTCTGTATGGTAGTCAGGGTGCTCACCGGCAATTTTAGCTGCTAATTGCGGATCCATATTTTTAACGCCTTGGTCTGCAATAAAGTGATATTTCACCCAAACAGCATCGCCTTCACTGTTGACCCATTTGAATGTATGGCTGCCATAGCCATTCATTGTGCGAAGGCTTGCTGGAATTCCGCGGTCTCCCATTAAATATGTCACCTGATGCAATGATTCTGGAGAATGAGACCAGAAATCCCAAACCGCTGTAGGATTTTTAAGATGTGTTTTCGGATCTCTTTTTTGTGTATGAATGAAATCAGGGAATTTAATCGCATCACGAATGAAGAAGATCGGTGTATTGTTTCCAACTAAATCATAGTTTCCATCTTCTGTGTAAAATTTCACTGCAAAACCGCGCGGGTCACGAACGGTGTCAGCTGAGCCAAGCTCACCGGCAACAGTTGAGAAGCGGATAAACATTGGTGTGCGTTTGCCAACCTCTGATAGAAAATCAGCTTTTGTGTATTTTGATAAATCATTTGTTACTTCAAAATAACCGTGTGCTCCAGCGCCTTTCGCATGAACAACACGCTCAGGAACTCGTTCTCTATTAAAATGAGCCAGTTTTTCAAGCAGATGTACATCTTGCAGTAAAGTAGGTCCGCGACCGCCTGCTGTCATTGAATTTTGGTTGTCTCCAACAGGTGAGCCCCAGCTTGTTGTTAATCGATTATTAGTTGTCATTCAAATATCACCTCAAAAATAGTTTCGATTGCTTATGAACTAATGATAACACTTATCACTCAAAAATCAATACTTTTTTATAATAATTATAAATAAAAACTATTTACAATGTGAAATTCTTTATAATTATTATAAGTCGAGCATAAGTCTATCAGTTATTTAAGCACATATTCTATTTATATTTTTTGGATTATAAGATAGAACGATCTTTTTAAAAGATTTAAAAGTGAGGAGGGGAATTATGCAGCAATTAGATCATTTAATCTTAACTAAGAAGGATAGTATTTAGATCAATATTAATAACTCTTAAATCTGCTATTTGGATAAAGTATTAGAAATAGTCTCATTTAAATGAAGAGAATTATAATTGGTTTTTACTTATTAAATGAATTCCTATCTATGTGTATTAACTCTCTTAGTATTTGTAAAATTTAGAATTTATGGTAAGGTTTCATAAAGGAGGATGAGAGTATGTTACGTTTTCAAATGTGAAGAGGCTAACTAAATGTACTTTTTTATTTCCTGTCATTTTAGGAGAAGAATTAAAAGAACATTTAGGAGGAACAAATAATGAAAAACAGTGATTTATTAGTAAAAATCAATAAAACGGCTAAAAGGATTCAATTCTCAGGAACATTTTATGCGAAATCCAAAGAACTTAGTTTAACAGAAAGTTATGGATATGCTAATCGATCTGAAAAGGTAAAAAACGAATCCAAGACTCGATATGGGATAGCTTCTGGCTGTAAAATTTTCACTGCGATCGCCATTTGTCAGCTTGTTGAAGAAGGAAAGATTTCATTTTCATCAAAATTGAATGAGTGCCTTGATATTGACTTCCCTTATTTTGATCAAAATGTGACAATACACCAATTGCTTACTCATACATCTGGTATACCAGATTATTTTGATGAAGAAGAAATGGATGATTACGAAGAGCTATGGGTTACTACACCTATGTATCATATTAGGGAACTGAAGGATTTTTTGCCATTATTCAAAAACAAAGAGATGCAAGATGCTGCCGGAAGGACTTTTCATTACAATAATGCTGGATATATTGTTTTAGGGCTTACTGTTGAAAAGGTAAGCGGATTGACCTTTAGTGATTATATTGAAAGATTTGTTTTTCAAAAGGCTGGAATGATGGAGTCTGGTTATTTTGAAATGGATAAATTGCCTGCGAAAGTGGCGTTAGGATATGTGCAGAAGCCTGATGGCGGCTGGAAAACAAATACTTACTCACTTCCAGCTAAATCTGCATCTGATGGCGGGGCATATGTTACAGCAGAGGATATGATTCTATTTTGGAAAGCATTAATGGATGATCAGCTTTTAACACCAGAAATGACACGGACATTATTGAAGTCAATGGCAGAGATAGATGAAGATCTGTTTTACGGCTATGGAGTATATATTCTTAAGGAAGAAGAAGCCGTGGTGAAATATATTTTAATGGGATATGACCCAGGGGTAAACTTCCGTAGTGTATATTATCCAGATAAACAGCTAAGCATAGTAGTGTGCTCAAATGAGTCAGAAGGTGCTTACGAAATACTGAAAGAAATTGAGGTCTCTATTTAGAGGACTGACTATATCCTTTCTTAATAAAATAATAGATTTTTAATTTCATTTTAGTATTAAAGCCTAATTTCTTAATTTTTTAAATTAAGAGATTAGGCTTTTCAATTAGATAGAAATTTAGTTTTTGAATTCGTTCACGACACTATGATTTAAAAGTATAGGATAAATAAAAAATATTAAACAGTTTATCTGAAGATAACGATTATAATGGCTGAGCCCAGTCTGGCAATTTCATCGAACATAAAAGCTCAAGCTCTGTTTTTCTTTTATGAACATATGAGCTTACAGTGCGAAGCTCATCATCTATTACAGCAGGGTGGGTCATGACTTCAATCGATTCATATGGCAAATCTTTTAGTTTATTAAATAGTTGGCCATCAACACCATCAGCATAAAAATCTGTCCAAAGTGCCTGGGTTAAGAGAATATCAGATTCATTCTTAATTGAATCAGCGAAACGTACAGGAACCTTGTATTTTTTTGCGAGCCGGATGATGACCTCTTTTAAATCTGACCAGCCATGAACATGGTGGTGACTGTCAATATGGTGAAGAGGAAGTCCAGTTTTTTGGAATGCTTCAATCTGGGATTGCCATTCTTTTTCTACAAGCAGAAGATCCTCCTGTGTGAGAGTAGTGTCAGAGCTTTTGAATTTGAAAAGCCCTTTTTCGTTTGTCAAAGAATCACATTCTGCAGCGATCGGCTTTCCCCAGGTCAGTACTAGATGAATGCCAACTTGTAAGCTTGGGTGCAGCCGCGCTTGTTCAACAGCATATGAAGCAGCAAGTCCATTCATCATCAGTGTTGCTGACTGAACGATCCCATTAACATGTGATTGAATAATCCCATCTGTAACTCCTTTTGTAAGTCCGTAATCATCTGCATTTAAAAGTATTCTCATATATAACCTCCGGATTCTTATTGTTCCCCTGTGTAGTTTCTCTCAATGATAAAGTTTGTTTTATCTCCTCTAAAATAAGAACGGGAAAATTCTACACGCCGTCCTGATGTGTCCAAAGCAATTGTTTCAAGATAAAAACAAGGAAGATCACGTTTGCATTTTAAGTAATTGCTCGTGCGTTCATCTGCAAGAGTAATTTCCACATTTTCAGTTGTATTAGCAATATGGACGGAAAATTTCTGTTTTAAAGAAGTATATAGGGATGATTCAGCATGTTCTTTAGTGATGCCTGGCGCGACTTCCCATGGAATATAGGAAATTTGATATTGTGTTGGTTCACCGTTGGCACCTCGTGTGCGCTCAATTCGCTGAACGGGCGCATTCGCACCAACCTTCAAAACATTTTGCAGAAACTCATTAGCAGGAATCACTTGGATGCTGATGAGATGGGTGGTTGCTTGTTTTCCTTGCATGGCCACTTGATCACTGTATTTTTTGACTGTCTGTGTGAGCGATTGACTTACTTTTGGATCTGCTACAAAAGTACCTTTGCCTTGGTGACGGACAAGATAGCCTTCTTGTGTGAGCTGCTGCAGTGCAGCACGTATGGTTGTTCTGCTGACATCAAATTCTTTGCAGAGTTTATATTCAGTTGGAAACTGCTCTCCGTGCTTGTATTTGTTTGATTTAATTTGATTCATCAGCTCTTCTTTTACAAAAGCATGCAGTGATTGATTTTTTTCCATTATGAACCCCTAACACAAAATCATTTTTTAATAAAAATTTTAGAAAGCGCTAACAACATTTCTTTTTCTTATAGTTTACAAGAACATACATTATAAAACAATTAGTAAATTGTAATTACAAATTTTTATACAAGGTACCTATTTCCAATTATTAATGGTTTTTCAAAAATATAACTTTTATTTAAACAGGAAGGAATTTAATGTAAATAAACTGCTGATATGATATAATTTGGTTGGTTGACCAACTTACAGAGGAGGTTCCAAATGGATCAGAATGATAAACGATCGAGATTAATCAAGGCCGCTTACAAAATTTTTAGTCAAAAAGGCTTTTATAATTCTTCTATCAAGGATATTGCAGCGGAAGCTGAAATTACCCCTGGTCTTGTTCATTATTATTTTAAAAACAAGGAAGAACTGCTGTTTTCAGTACAAGAATCTATTCAAACGGAATACCAAAAGCAATATGACGATAAACAAATGAATGTAGATGTTGCTCTGAAGGAAATTCAATCTAGAGTAGGAGCAGACCCTGATTGGTATCGTTTTAGATATGAACTCTATTCTCTGGGCCTGAAAAAAGAAGAATATAAAGAAGAAGTAAGTACCATTTTGGAATCAGGCAGAAGGAGTCTAGCACAGCCACTAGAGGATCTTTATATAATGAATAAGTCAAAATCTGAGGGGCTGTCAAGCATCCTGTTAGCTTGTTTTGATGGACTAGCATATCAGAAGTTAATTGATGAAAGCTTTGATTTGGATGAATCCTATAAAATACTAAAAAAAATGGTAGAAAAATATATAAGTGCTGAAGGAGAAAAAGAATGAAAAGGTATTTAGTTCTGCTTATCATTTTTCTAACAATAGTCCCCTCTTTTGAAGTAAGTGCTCAAAATAATTATCATGATAGAATTAATGAATATATCAGGGATGCTATGGATCAGTATCAAATTCCCGGAGCGGCTCTTACCATTATTGATGGTGGGGAAGTGTTAATTAATGAACAGTGGGGAGCATTAAGCAACGGAGAAATCATAACCGATAACACTCCTTTTCTTACTGGCTCGTTGAGTAAACCTTTTACAGCACTTGCCATTTTGATGTTAATGGAAGAGGGGAGAATTGAACTCGAACAGTCTATTGATACCTATTTGCCAGAGTTTCAATATGCTGCACCCCATGAAAATAAAATAACAGTTTATCACTTATTGCGGCAAACAAGCGGAATTGCTCAATATGATGGTTTAAAGGTTACCGATAGAGACAACTTTAAAAACTGGGATATTGCTGCTGCAGTTAGGGAATTGAGTGGAGTCAAACTCGCTCACTCGCCCGGTGAAAAATATGAATATAACTCTGCCAATTACTTATTGCTGGGAAGAATTGTAGAAAATGTTAGCGGCACAGATTATGATGAATACGTAATAAACCATATTTTTAAACCATTAGACATGAATCATACTGGAGCAAATGCTGAACAAGTGAGGAAATTGAATCTAATTGCTGGTTTTGAGTCATGGTTCGGCAAGCCGGTTAAAAGTAAATTTTTATATGATCAAGCGGGAGCGCCTTACGGATATATTGTATCTACGGCAAATGACCTAACAAAATTTCTAACATTTTTATTAGAGGGGAACAAGAATATAATATCTGAAGAAGGTATGAAGCTTTTCACTTCACTGCCTGAAGATGGAAATTCGTATGGGATTGGCTGGCATTTTAACGAAGAAGGAAGATTCTTATTTCATGGAGGCGCTACCCGCGATTATAGAGCTGAGATGTATTTTCGGCCGGAAATACATCAGGCTGCTATACTATTAACAAATAAGTATCACTCATTAGAAGATCCACAAGTTTACTTTATGATGAATGGAATTCGGGATTTACTAATCCATGATCATACAGATGCATTGCCAGAGCAGTCTCATTTATTTCAATGGATACTGCTTGCCATCATTTTTTTCCTTGTTATTTTAGCTATCATGCGAATTATGCGAAAGAATCAAACAAAGAAAAGATATCTGTCCTATATTTTCTCCTCGATGTTTTTGTTTATTGCCATTGGTGCCATTCCAATGATTGTAATGACACAGCAAATTCCGTGGAGAAGCTTTCAAATATTCGCACCTGATTTAGCTTTTTTAGTATATTCCTTAATGTTTCTATTTTTATTACATGCAGTAATCCCATTAAAGTTCTTTTTTTCTAAAGATAAGAGCAGTTCAACAGCAAATTAAACATAAAAAAGCAAGGGACTCCCAATCATAAGAATCCCTTGCTTTTCTTATAAATTCTCTCTAACCAGCGGCATACTCATACACCTAGGGCCGCCTCTTCCTCTCGATAGCTCTGAGCTTTCAATTTCGATGACTTCAATTCCATGCTCACGGAGAACTTTATTGGTGACCGTATTGCGGTCGTAGGTAACAACAACGCCTGGTGCGATGGAAAGTGTATTAGACCCATCATTCCATTGCTCCCGGGCAGCTGCGATCGGACATCCGCCTCCACAGGGAATTAACGTGATTTCTTTAAGATTTAACACTTCCTTTAATGCACTTGTTAAATCAGATTTCCTGGAAATCGCAAATTCGCCTTCTTCGCTTGTTTTTTCAAGAATATAAATATTAAGTCCGCCTTCTTCACTTTCAATGCCGGGATGATAGGTGAATTTGTCATAATCAACCATTGTAAACACAGTATCTAAATGCATATAAGCTCTCTTTTTCGGAATCTCAACTGCCATTACCTTCTTAAAGGTATTGTTCTGCTTAAATACTTCTGATGCTAATTTTTCAATTCCTTGAGCAGTTGTTCTTGCACTTACGCCAATTGCTAAAACTTCACTGCTTAAAACAAGCTGATCGCCGCCCTCCATTGAATAAACATCATTCCTGGAGAAGTACGTTTGTGTTTGAGCATCTCGAAAGCGGGGGTGATACTTCATAATCGTATCAACAAAGATGGACTCACGCCTTCTGGCAGGCTCATACATACGATTAATGGAAAGCCCATTCCCAATGACCGCTGCTGGATCTCTCGTAAAATAAAGATTTGGCATCGGATCTAAATAAAACGGATAGTGCTCATTTGTTATTTCATGCAGGTGCACTTGCTTGCTTTTCGGAATTTTCGATTTAGGCACTCCTGACATGACAATACTGACGAGCTCGTCTCCTTCTAATGATTGAAAGTACTCTTTTACACTGTCGTATGAGCCGTCTAAGTTTTCCAAGCCATCTTTTAAGATCTCATGCATAAAATATTGCCTTGCATCCTGATTCTGTACGGCTTCTTTCATTAAAACGTCAAGATATAAAACTTCGATGTCTCTATTCGTTAATTGTTGTGCAAAATAGTCATGTTCTTTTTGAATGATGGGAAGGTGAGGAGTATCATCGAATAATAGTCTTTCTAAGTATTGTGGCATTAAATGCTCGATTTCTAATCCTGGTCTATGTAGCATAACTGTTTTAAGTCTACCGATTTCTGAAGTTACATTTAATTGCTGCTGCATTCTATATTTCCTCCTAATTTCTTTCTATTTGAGCCGTTCCCTTCAAATTGGTAGAGTAAACAGATCAATTACATGTATAAATATTCACCCCCTCCTTCGAAGGATAAAAGCGAATATTTTCACCAATAGTATGGGATGGGAGCGTAAAATCATGCATAAGTCTCAAAAATTTATGTCCGCTATATATGTACAAAACAAAAAAATATGATAAAGTTATAAGTGGAAATGCTCAACAATATAAGGTTTTCACTGTCCTTCAAGAGAGGACAAATGTATTATTTTTATAAAAAAGATCGAATGGAGGCTAAATTATGACAAGCAAAAAATTAGATTCATTCCTTGATGAAAATTTAAATGATCTAAAAGGCAGAGGTTTATATAATGTAATTGATCCATTGGAGAGTCCAAATGGTCCAAAGATCAAAATTAATGGGAAAGAACTCATTAATTTATCTTCTAATAATTATTTAGGACTGGCAACAGATGAAAGATTAAAGAAAGCTGCAAGAGAAGCTGTAGAAAAATATGGTGTAGGAGCAGGGGCTGTTAGAACGATAAACGGTACGCTCGATATCCATTTGGAGCTTGAAGAAAAACTTGCACAATTTAAGTATACCGAAGCAGCAATTGCTTATCAATCAGGATTTAATTGCAATATGGCTGCTATTTCAGCTGTAATGGACAAAAATGATGCCATTTTGTCTGATGAATTAAACCACGCTTCTATCATTGACGGCTGCCGTCTATCAAAAGCAAAAATCATTAGATTCAATCATTCAGATATGGATGATTTACGTACGAAGGCAAAAGAAGCAACCGAGTCAGGTCTTTATAATAAGATCATGGTGATTACAGATGGCGTTTTCTCCATGGACGGTGACATTGCGAAGCTGCCAGAGATTGTGGAGATTGCAGAAGAGTTTGACTTAATTACATATGTTGATGATGCACATGGTTCAGGCGTTCTGGGCAAAGGAGCGGGTACTGTTAAGCATTTTGGTTTATCCGATAAAATTGATTTCCAAATTGGGACACTTTCAAAAGCAATTGGGGTTGTAGGCGGCTATGTTGCCGGAAAGCAATCGTTAATTGATTGGTTAAAGGTCCGCAGCAGACCATTCTTATTCTCCACATCTTTAACACCTGCAGATATTGCTGCATGTATTAAATCCATTGAAATTTTAATGGAGAGCACCGAGCTAAATGAAAAGCTATGGGAAAATGCCAATTACCTTAAGGATGGCCTGAAAAAGCTTGGCTTTGACATTGGAGAAAGTGAAACACCAATAACACCATGCATTATCGGAGACGAAGTAAAAACGCAGGAGTTCAGCAAGCGCCTAAATGAAAAGGGTGTTTATGCAAAATCGATCGTGTTTCCGACTGTACCAAGAGGAACAGGCCGTGTAAGAAATATGCCTTCTGCTGCACATACAACTGAAATGCTTGATGAAGCACTTGGAATTTATGAAAAAGCAGGAAAGGAAATGGGATTGATTTAAAGAAAATGGTGAAGGGAAGGAACATTGATAATCCTTCCCTCTAACTGAAAAGGAAGCGACTGGAATTTCCTCGTTACTTTTCCTTCCAAATATTCAAAGGATCAATTCCTTGGAACTGTCATCAAAGAATAAAGAACAAAAGTTTGTTAAAATCAATAAAGCTATAGGGCTTTGTCTTCATTAGAAAGGGCTGGGGGATGAGTATGAAACGAATAATGATTACTGGGGCATTAGGGCAAATTGGTTCAGAGCTTACAGTGAAATTGAGAGAAATTTATGGTGCAGATCAAGTTATCGCAACGGATATAAGAAAAAATGAAACAGAAGCTGCTTTGTCTGGTCCTTTTGAAATGGTAGACGTGACGGATGCACGAACGATGTTAGAGGTTGCAAAAAAATACAATGTTGATAGTGTAATCCATATGGCTGCCCTGTTGTCGGCAACAGCGGAAGCAAACCCTGTTTTTGCTTGGAATCTAAACATGGGCGGACTGATGAACGCTCTTGAGACGGCGAGAGAATTAAAAGCCCAATTCTTCACACCAAGCTCAATTGGTGCATTCGGACCATCAACTCCTAAAGATCGAACACCTCAGGATACTATACATCGACCAACAACGATGTATGGAGTAAATAAGGTAGCTGGAGAATTGTTGTCAGATTATTATTTTCATAAGTTCGGAGTGGACACAAGAGGATTGCGTTTTCCTGGTTTAATTTCATATGTCACTCCTCCAGGCGGCGGTACAACAGACTACGCTGTGGAAATCTACTATGAAGCAGTTAAGAATGGCAAATATACTTCCTATATTGATAAAGGAACATATATGGATATGATGTATATGCCAGATGCTTTGGATGCAATCGTTCAATTAATGGAGGCCGATCCAAGTAAGCTTAAGCACCGAAATTCGTTTAACGTTACTGCGATGAGCTTTGAACCTGAGCAGATTGCTGCAGAAATTAGAAAACATATTCCTCATTTTGAAATCTCATATAAGGTTGACCCTATTCGCCAAAGCATCGCTGATAGCTGGCCAAATTCCATTGATGACTCTGCCGCAGTCGAAGAATGGGGTTTCAAAGCCAACTTTGACTTAGGGAAGATGACAGAGAATATGCTGGATAAACTTAAACAAAAATAAATAATCTTATTCAGGGGTAAAACCATTCAAAGATGAGTGTAATGATACAAAATAGAATAGAAATATAACAGGGTGACAAAAGGGATTGTCACCCTGTTTTTTTTATAGAGTGCCGTATTAGCAGCATTTCGATAGGGCAGAAGAACCCAGGTTAATTGTTGTTATGACAAATTAACTTCATTCCATCTGCCAATTGAAGATGTCTCCTTCAAGTTAAAAATAATTAATTCCCTGATCACTTCCATATCATCCTGTAATTACGAATGAATAAAAGGAAATTGGAAAATATTAAGGATCAATGGTTCAAAAAAAGCATTTTATTACGGACTTGAGATCATTTAAAGTAAGAGGGATGGTATGTATGACTTATCAGGAAGGTTTAAAACAAATTGATAAAGCATCGGAACATATTGTTGAAGCAAATAGGTTAACAATGGAAGCAGTGAATAATGCATTCTTGTTTACATGGCAATGGTGGATCGCCCTGGCGATGATAATCATTCCCTGGATTATTTGGTTTATCTTTCGAGATCGTAAAAGTTCAGCTCGTATTTTTGCAGCTGGGTTGCTATTAATGGTTTTATCAGAAGTTCTTGATATCGTTGGAGTTGGTTTAGGCAAATGGGTGTACCCTGTAAAAGTTATACCTATAGCAACTGTCAGCTTTTCTTTTAGGTTATCTCTTCTTCCGGTTTTTGCTATGCTGTTAATTCAAATTAAACCGAACCTAAATCCTTTTATAAAAGCAATAATCTTTGGGGTTTTCGGTGCATATATTGGTTTGCCTTTGTTAAGTGTAATTGATTTATATAAAAAAATTGATTGGTCCCTGCATTATTCATTTATAATCCTGACAATTATGTACTTGCTCTCTCATTGGTTTAGCAGACGAAAATCCTTCCATGCAGTAGATTAGTTTATTTAACCCAAAAATCTCAGAGCAAAAAGCTCTGAGATTTTAAAATGGGTTCTTTCAATATTGATTAATCGCGAATAAAAATCAGCTTTTCCTTCGGAGCCGTTACTTTCCCAATGATGGAGGAATGGATTAAGCCTGCTTGATGTAATTTCTCCACGTATGTCTGGGCTTGTTCTTCCGGCATTGCGACGAGTAAACCGCCTGATGTAATCGCATCACATAGAAGAAGCTGTATTTCTTCACCTATTGATCCATAATCGACATCGTTTAACAGCCACTTATGATTCGCTTTAGAACCACCAGGCACTATTCCAGCCTCCGCCAGTTCTATTGCACCATCTAATACAGGTACATGATCTACAGTGATTTCTAAGCTAACATTGCTTCCTTTAGCCATTTCGCTTCCATGTCCCAGAAGTCCGAATCCTGTTACGTCTGTTACTGCATGCGGAGAAAAATCCATCAGAATTTCTGCGGCAGTTTTATTTAGTTCAGCCATAACTTCAGTTACTCTTTGTTCTTGCTCACTTGTAACAGCATTTCTCTTAATGCCTGTAGTTATAATTCCCACACCAATTGGCTTCGTTAAAACTAAAACATCACCAGGTAATGCGCCAACATTTTTCCATACTTTATCCGGATGTACAATGCCTGTAACAGAGAGACCAAATTTAGGCTCCTGATCATCAATAGAATGACCCCCAACTGTCACTGCACCTGACTCTTTTACTTTATCAGCCGCTCCTCTTAAAATCTCAGAGAGCATATCAGCACCTAGTTTTTTTACTGGGTAGCCGACAATGTTTAATACCGTTTTCGGCTGACCGCCCATCGCATAGACATCGCTTAAAGCGTTGGCGGCGGCAATTTGGCCGAACATATATGGATCATCCACAATTGGAGTAAAGTAGTCAATCGTTTGAATGAGGGCAATTGTATCCGTTAATTGATAAACTCCTGCATCATCTGATGTTTCATGCCCAACGAGCAGCTCTGGCACTTTTTCTTGCTTAGGCAGCAGACGCAAAACTTGCGCCAAGTCCTCAGGACCAATTTTGCAGCCTCAGCCAGCTTTTGTAGACAATGATGTCAGACGAATTTTTTCATGTTCACTCATGTTAAGCACCTCCATACAACAGTATACCTTTATTTATTCAATAAATTAAAGCTAAAAAAAGTCTTAATTAAAAGTAAAAGCACATTCTTTACACGTATTTTACATTTATTAACTAGTAAAAAAGTCTTAGTTGTGATAATTTAATTTAGTTATTAAACAAACATAATCGCTTAAACATAATAGGGTTTAATACATATAAAAATAACTTGGGGGACGCATGTATGAAGAGCATCAAGATCAAACTGCTAGGCAGTTTTGCTGTTATTGTATTGCTCATGACTTGTATTTCAGTATTTAGTTTTTTAACCATTAATTCTATTTCGTCAAGTTTAAAAAAAATAACTGATAACGACATGAATATGGTTGAAGCTGTAAATGAAATGTCATTTAGTGTAGCATATAGGGCTAAGATTGCCAGAGATTATGTTCTCTTTGGAGACCACCAGTTTAAAGAAAAATTTCTAAATGAGTCAGAAAAGGCTAATGAATTAGCATTAGAGCTTCAAAGTAAGCTGACTAAGAGAGAATCATCTGACGTGATATCGGCAGCATTCACAGATGCATTAGAAAAAACACAAAAGTGGCAAGATCTGGTGACGGATGAGATTATTCCTCTTTTTGATAGCGGAGACCTAGAAGGGGCCATTAGCTTAATGGAAGAGCTGTGCTTGCCTTACAGTGAAGATGCAATTAATTCCTGGATGAATGTAGTAGATGTTCAGAACGCTGCTACACATACTGAAACAGCGCAAGTGAATGACTTAGCTCTAAGAAACTCCATCATAATTATTTTTATCTCGATCATCGCTATTATTGGTTCAGCCATCATTGCCATTACCAATTCAGTGAAATTAACAAGACCGATTATTTCAGTTGTGAAAAGACTTGAAGAGATAGCAGACGGAGATTTAACAGGCAGGCCGTTACAAACTAGATCCAAGGATGAAATTGGACGTCTCTTCCTAGCGATTAATAAAATGTCAGCCAGCTTAAAAAGATTGCTTGAAAAAGTCGCGGAAACCACAAAACAGGTTGCTGCTTCTTCACAGCAATTCAATAGCTCTGCTGAAGAAACCGTCAAGAGTGCGGAACTAGCTGCTGCTTCACTTCAAGATATAGCTGCTGGGGCGGACAGTTCAGCAGTAAGTGCAGGAGAATCAGTAAAAGCAATGACGCGATTATCAGCTGGTGTCCAGCTGGTTGCAGAATCAGCAGCAGCAGTCTCAAATGAATCGCAAAATGCTGCCAAGCATGTACAAAATGGGCATACATTAGTTGAAAGTACCATATCTCAAATGAATTCAATTGAAACAGCTGTTGCTTCAGGAACTAAGCAAGTGGAATTGCTCGGACAGAGATCAAGTGAAATCGGACAAATTATCAATGTCATAAGAGAAATCTCAGAACAAACCAATCTTCTCGCCTTGAATGCAGCAATCGAGGCTGCCAGAGCAGGAGAGAATGGAAAAGGATTTGCAGTGGTAGCTGACGAGGTGCGTAAGTTAGCTGAGCAATCAAATAAATCAGCTTATCAAATCGCAGAGCTAATAACTCAAATACAAAATGACACAAACGAAGCTGTTCGATCAATGTCTCAAGGAAAACAAGAAGTAGAATCCGGCACAAAAATTATAAATGAAACAGGATTATCTTTTGCTGAAATTCTAAAATCAATTGGAATGGTTTCAAATCGAATGGCAGAAGTTACATTCTCAGCAGAGGAGATGGCTGCTTCGTCAGAAGAAGTAAATGAGACGATAGAATCCCTGGCATCTCTAGCAAATCAAACATCAAATCACACTGGCCACGTTGCTGTATCGTCTGAACAGCAGCTTGCGACGATACAAGAAATCAGTGCATCTGCCGAGGGTTTAAACAAGCTGGCTGAAGAACTTGCGAATGAATTGAATCACTTTAAACTATAATATTACTGTCTTATGTGAAGGAACTAGTTTCTGAAAAAATTTAAATATATATACTCAAGAAGCGGGATAAGAAGATGCAGGGGACGTTTAGTCTCTATGCATCTTTTTTGGTTCGCATTCATTTTGATTATGCACGAAGAATAATTGGAATACTTCCATTTATCTCGTTTGTTTTCGAGTTTTCTCGTAATGGTTATCCATATTTAGATAATTTAAGTAGATTTCCGCCTAAAGTTCATTAGACTTTAAATGTAAAGCTCAACTCACATTAATATTCGGAAAATTCTTAACTTTTATTATCCTATCTCATAAATTCATGGATAAACCTGTTCACCTCGTCAATACTAATAAATGGGAGGATGATGTATGAAACAACCATTAATGGCTTCAGAAATCGGGATTCTCTGGACTTCTTTTCAAAACGACAGTATGTCCTGCTGTATCCTTTCACATATGTTGAAATATGCAGATGATCAGGAGATAAAAAAGATAATAGAATCTGCATTAGAAATTGCATGCGTACATATAGAAAAATTAACCCATTTATTTGAAAAGGAAAAGTATGCAAAGCCAACAGGCTTTACAAAAAAAGACGTTAATCTAAATGCACCACGTCTTTTTTCTGATGCTTTTTGTGTCACATATATTAATCATATGGCTAAAGCAGGTATGGTTGGCTATAGCGGAATGCTTGCCATGAGTGCAAGAGAAGATATTGTTGATTTTTATTCAAAAGCACTTCTAGAAACAAGAAATTTGTATGAAACAACTTTAAAAGTAATGATAAAAAATGGACTTTATGTAAGAGCTCCTTATATTCCACTGCCATCTGAGACAGATTATGTTGACTCGAGCAAGTATTTAAGTGGCCTTAATCCTTTTTCTAAAAAACGGCCATTAAACGCCATTGAAATATCTCATTTATTTCTCAACATTCAAACCAATTCAATTGGCGTAAAATTATGCTTGGCGTTTGGTCAGACATCACCTCGCACTGAAGTGCAGGAATATATGCTGCGAGGAAAACAGATCTCAGAAAAACAAATGGCTGTCTTTATCCGTACATTATTAGAAAATAATATTTCAGCTCCTACATCTCCCGACGAATGTGTAACAGAGACAACAACACAGATCTTTTCAGATCAATTAGTGATGTTTCACATGGCATTGCTAAGTGCTGCAGGGACAGGCAATTATGCGACAGCAGCTGCAGCTAGTCAGCGCAGTGATTTGGCTATCAACTATGAGCGATTGTCTTTTGAAATTGCCAGGTATGCAAAACAAGGAGCTGACATTATGATAAAAAATAATTGGCTTGAACAGCCTCCTGGAACCATTGACCGAGAAAAATTGGTCAGAAATAAAGGCGAAGCATAACATTGTTTAATTCAACCACATTGCCAAAAGCTTTAAGTTGTACTACAATCTTAAATGTGAACGTTTAGTGAATTTTCACAGTATTAAGGGGGATTTAAACATGAAGCATACAATAAAAATTGAATTTTGCATGATGTGAAACTACGCACCTAAAGCCGCGGGTCTCGCGGAAGATCTTTTTACACATTTTCGTGGAAACATCACTAGCCTTGAGTTAATTCCTAGCTCAGGCGGTGTATTTGAAGTGACATTGAACAATGAGAATATTTACTCGAAAAAGGAAACTGGTGTTTTTCCAAAATCACAGCAGATTATTGATCTAATAGAAGCATAATTGCTAGGTTAACCTTTCTTTATGAAGCTCTTTTGCTAAAATAAAGAAAGGTTTTTTCATCATTTA
The DNA here is from genome assembly GCF_008923265.1 of Bacillus mesophilum. NCBI lineage: Bacteria > Bacillati > Bacillota > Bacilli > Caryophanales > Bacillaceae > Bacillus > Bacillus mesophilum. Next base: position 817,375 of record NZ_WBOT01000001.1, read on the forward strand.
GTTATTAAAGGAGAAGATCATTTATTAATGTATTTCCTTGTTTAAAATACAATAAAATTATTATGTTAACTAGATGTTAAAAAACGACTTACTCACTTATAATGATATATCTTTTTTTCCCGTTGCCGCTTCGATACTTATCAATCCACACTTCAAGAATACCGTTAGCAAAGTGGGCATGGACTCTTTTGTCTGCCACTCGAAAAGGCAATTCGATCTTCCTGCTGCAAGATTCTTTATTTTTCTTTTTCGCAGCTATTGTCATATTATAATCCTCTAATACAATGTCTATATCTTCCGGATCCACATCCGGCAATAAAGCCTCAACAATAATATGTGTATGGGTTTCATATAAATCGATGCGAAAAGTAAGTTGATCCATATAAGATGTCAGCGGATCAAGGAAAAATTGTTCCATCCACTTTTCAACCTCAGACATATCAGCCTTTTTATGTTCATTATGGTCATTCATCATGAAACCTCCTCAACGATAATATATTCAGCTCATGCCTATGTGTGAAAAATGATATACTAAAGTTGCCACAGATTGGAGGGACCGCGGTGAAAGAAGTATTAAAGAATATTCCGCCCATTCATGAATTATTAAAACATCATTGTTTTCTAGAGATAAAAGAAAAATATAGTATTGATTCAGTATATGCATCAAACCGGCTTAAATCCGTTATAACTGAAGTACGCCATCTTTTGCTGCAAGGTGAATGGCATGGTGCTGCCCCTGGTGATGCCTTATTTTATGATGAGGTTTTTCAGCGTGTTGAGGAAGCCATTCAAACGGAGTTTCAATATACATTAAAAAAAGCGATAAATGCCACAGGCACCATCCTCCATACAAATTTGGGAAGAGCAAGAATGAGTGAGAACGCAATGAAGCATGTCGTTGAAACAGCTCAGTCCTATTCAAACCTTGAGTATGATTTGTTTAATGGTGAAAGAGGCTCGCGGCACGTGCATGCTGAAACCTTAATTAGAACGATTACAGGTGCCGAAGCAGCTATGGTTGTGAATAACAATGCAGCTGCAGTTTATTTAATCCTTAAGGCACTTGCTCAAGATAGCGAAGTGATTGTGTCGAGAGGACAGCTAGTCGAAATTGGCGGCTCCTTTCGTGTCTCATCCATAATGGAAGAGAGTGGAGCAAAACTGATTGAGGTAGGGACCACAAATAAAACACATTTAGCTGATTATGAGAATGCCATCCTTTCAGAAACAGCTATGATTATGAAAGTACATACAAGTAATTTTAAAGTGATTGGTTTCACAAATACTGTTGGAACAAAGGAGCTTGCTCACTTAGCTTCAGAGAATAATATCTTGTTTTATGAAGATCTTGGCAGCGGCGCTTTATTTGATTTCCGAAGTAAAGGCATTGGAGATGAGCCTACTGTAAAGGAAGTATTAGCACAGGGCGTGCATCTTGTATCTTTTAGCGGTGATAAACTGCTTGGCGGGCCGCAGGCGGGTATTATTGCAGGGAAAAAGGAGCTCATTCAAAGGCTGAAAAGGCATCAGCTAGCCCGTGTGCTAAGAGTAGACAAGATGACATTAGCTGCACTTGAAGGCACATTAATGCATTATGCAAAAGGGGGAGAGGAGCTAAATAAGATTCCTGTCCTGCGTGATTTGCTGGTTCCACTAAATCTTCAGCATGATCGCGCGCTTCGCTTCACGGATAAGCTCGCTGCTTTAACTTCTGTATATAAAGCTGAGATCTTTGAGAGCATCGCGTATGTTGGGGGAGGAACGATGCCTGACGTTGAATTGCCATCCTACTGTATAGCCATACAGCATCAAACCAAGTCAGCCATTCAGCTTGCAAAAGCACTCCGGAACGAAAAACCTGCCATTGTCACTCGCATTAAACACGAAGAGCTGCAAATCGATCTTCGAACAGTTACCGATGAAGAAGAGCAGATGATCCTGCAAGCCTTAAAAGTCATTCAATAACAGGGAATTAATCATACAATAGGAAAAGCGATGTCGAAGATGACATCGCTTTTGTATTTATGGTTTTTTTACATATCATGATGTGAATTGTGCTTTTGTCTGGAATGATTGCGGTTTTTCACCTTTTTAGATCCTCTTAATGGCTCAGGCTGGCCGTGCTGATCTCCTTTAGGTGCATTTTTTCGCATATCCTTGCCGTCATTTTTATTCATTACCATCCCTCCTACTTATAGGATGGAAAACACAAAGAAAATTATGCGGAATATTTTCGAGGAGGACTGCGCAATTTAATGTTACAAATCAAATAAGGAGGAAATATCATGCCATATCATAAAGATAAACAACAGGCATTCCAGGCTGCACAGCAAGGTCTCGAGGATGCCCAAGAATTATATTATGAGATCGTACGCGATTCTTCAGCATATGGTCATCAGCTCAAACATCTTAAACAGGAAGTAAATGAAGCATACGAGCAAATTCAAAACGCACTTGAAGTTGCTTCTGATGGTCAGAGGGAACAGCTGGAAAGATTCCAGCAGGATCTAACATCGATGGTAACTGAAGTAAATGAGATTGAATAACAGAGATGAGGCAGCCAATATAGCTGCCTTTTTCTTTATTATTTTGTATCAAAACAAAAAGGACAGCAATATGTCCTTTTTTGTTTTTCGCTATTGATTTTTCTTACGCTTCTTATTGTTTTGCTTCTGTTTCTCTGTCAATGGTTCATTGGCAAATTCTTCGTTATAGCCAGTTCCCATGCCTTGTCCTTTTGCTGCATTCATTCCAGGTATCAGATGATTTGATTTTCTTTTTGCCATAATCAACACCTCCATCTTCATTTTGTGTAATTTTTGTTGTTTTATGTTGCAAGAAAATACCAGCTTAAATAATATGCCGAAATAATAAAGAATATTAAACGAGGAATAGCAGCTAATTGAAAAACACTATCAATTAAAGCTTCCAATCAAATTCTGAATTGATAATCCTCTTTATCATAAGTAAAACTTATCAAAAACAATAACTTTCTTGTTATTTACTTATATATAGGGTTGTATTAATATAAGAATTGTGAGAAAAGTAGGGATGGTTCAAAATTCAAACTTTTCGACAATTACCTAATAATTGTTATATGATGAATACGAGTTCGAATTGAGGGGGAAATCGTATGGCTAAGAACGATGTTTTTAATGCCCGCAAATCTTTTGACATTGACGGGAAGCGTTACCATTACTATCATTTGGGTGCACTTGAAGAGGCTGGCATAGGAAAAGTATCTAAACTGCCTTATTCTGTTAAGGTTCTATTAGAGTCTGTCCTTCGTCAGTATGACGGACGTGTTATTACAAAAGAGCATGTTGAAAATTTAGCAAAATGGGGAACTGCAGAAGTACGTGAAGTAGATGTACCATTCAAGCCATCTCGTGTTATTCTTCAAGACTTCACAGGTGTTCCAGCTGTTGTTGATTTAGCTTCATTAAGAAAAGCAATGGCAGATATGGGTGGAGATCCTGACAAAATCAATCCTGAAAAACCGGTTGACCTTGTTATTGACCACTCTGTTCAAGTTGATAAGTACGGTACACCAGATTCACTTGAAGCCAACATGGTGCTTGAATTTGAACGAAATGCAGAGCGTTACCAGTTCTTAAGCTGGGCACAAAAAGCATTCGATAACTACCGTGCAGTACCGCCTGCAACAGGGATTGTTCACCAAGTAAACTTGGAATTCTTAGCGAATGTTGTTCATGCACTTGAAACAACAGAAGGCGATTTTGAAACTTTCCCGGATACATTAGTTGGTACTGACTCACATACAACAATGATCAATGGAATCGGTGTATTAGGCTGGGGTGTTGGCGGAATTGAAGCAGAAGCAGGTATGCTAGGACAGCCTTCATACTTCCCTGTTCCTGAAGTAGTTGGTGTCAAATTAACAGGAGAACTTCCAAATGGCGCAACAGCAACAGACCTTGCTTTAAAAGTAACACAAGTGCTGCGCAGCTTTGGCGTTGTCGGCAAGTTTGTTGAGTTCTTTGGACCTGGAGTGCCGGCACTGCCGCTTGCAGACCGTGCGACAATTGCCAATATGGCACCTGAATATGGCGCAACTTGCGGATTCTTCCCAATTGATGCAGAATCACTCGATTATATGCGTTTAACAGGCCGTTCAGAAGATCAAATTAAGATCGTTGAAAAGTACTGCAAAGAAAACGGTTTATTCTTTGATCCTTCATTAGAGCCTGTTTATACAGACGTTGTTGAAATTGATTTAACTGCAATCGAAGCTAACCTGTCTGGTCCTAAGCGTCCGCAGGATTTAATTCCGCTTTCAGTAATGAAAGAAGAATTCAACAAAGCAATCACAGCTCCACAAGGAAACCAAGGCTTTGGTTTAGATAAAAAAGAAATCAATAAAGAAGTAACTGTTGAATTTAATAACGGTGATTCAACTGTAATGAAAACTGGTGCAGTGGCAATCGCGGCGATTACAAGCTGTACGAATACTTCAAACCCATACGTGCTAGTAGGCGCAGGTTTAGTTGCGAAAAAAGCAGTTGAACTTGGTTTAGAAGTACCAAAATACGTAAAAACATCGTTAGCACCTGGTTCAAAGGTTGTTACAGGATATCTTCATGATTCAGGCTTGCTTCCATATCTAGAGCAGCTTGGCTTTAACCTTGTAGGATATGGCTGTACAACATGTATCGGAAACTCTGGTCCTTTACGTGAAGAAATTGAGAAATCAATTTCGGATAATGATATGCTTGTTACTTCTGTATTATCCGGTAACCGTAACTTTGAAGGCCGTATTCACCCGCTTGTGAAAGCAAACTACTTAGCTTCACCTCCATTAGTTGTTGCTTATGCACTTGCTGGTTCTGTGGATATCGATCTTCAAAACGATTCTTTAGGAAAAGGCAATGACGGAAAAGATATCTTCTTCAAAGATATTTGGCCAACTACAGAAGAAATCAATGAAGTTGTTAAGCGTACCGTTACACCTGAATTGTTCCGCAAAGAATATGAGCATGTATTTGATGACAATGCTCGCTGGAACGAAATTAAAACGAGCAATGAGCCATTATACAGCTTTGATGAAACATCAACTTATATTCAAAATCCACCATTCTTTGAAGGATTAACACCTAACGCGGATGAAGTAAAACCATTAGCAGGTTTACGCGTTGTAGGTAAATTTGGTGACTCAGTAACAACTGACCACATTTCACCGGCAGGGGCAATCGGCAAAGATACACCAGCCGGCAAATACTTGCGTGAAAATGGCGTTGAACCTCGTGACTTTAACTCTTATGGTTCCCGTCGTGGAAACCATGAAGTCATGATGCGCGGTACATTTGCGAATATCCGTATCCGCAACCAAATTGCACCAGGCACAGAAGGCGGATTCACTACTTACTGGCCAACTGGTGAAGTAACTTCAATCTATGATGCTTGTATGAAATACAAAGAAGATGGAACTGGCCTAGTTGTTTTAGCAGGAAAAGATTACGGTATGGGATCTTCCCGTGACTGGGCAGCAAAAGGTACAAACCTTCTTGGCATTAAGACGGTAATTGCTGAAAGCTACGAGCGTATCCACCGTTCTAACCTAGTGCTGATGGGTGTACTTCCGCTTCAATTCAAAGCTGGAGATAGCGCTGAATCTCTTGGATTAACAGGTAAAGAGGAGATTTCTGTACAAATCGACGAAAGCGTTCGTCCTCGTGATTTTGTTCAAGTCACTGCAACGGACGAAAATGGAAACAAATTAACATTCGAAGCACTTGTTCGCTTTGATTCTGAAGTTGAAATCGACTATTACCGTCACGGTGGAATTCTGCAAATGGTTCTTCGTGAAAAGCTTGCTAACTAATAGGAATATGCTAAACACCATGTGAAAAATCACATGGTGTTTTTCTCTTTTTTTTGGAAAGAATAGGTGCAAAGCACAAATATATTCTAGAAAGAAGGGAAACTCTCCATGCTGAAAAAAATATTATTTTTGCTTTTTGGTTTCTTCGTTGTCATATCCGGTCAAGCCTCTGCACAAAATGATTCTCCACCGGAAGATCGCCTGCCTGGCCTCAAAATTGGCACAGCTGCACCAGATTTTTCGCTGAAAGATTTAAAGGGAAACATCGTAAAGCTTTCAGATTATAAAGGAAAAAAAGTCATGCTCAACTTTTGGGCAACATGGTGTCCGCCATGTAAAGCAGAAATGCCTGCGATGGAAAAGTTTCATGGTGAAGTGGGAGAGGATGTCGTCATCCTAGCCGTTAACATTGATACTCGCTATAATGTAAAGGGGTATGTAGATAAAATGGGCGTTAGCTTCCCTATACTTCTTGACGAAAAAGACCAAGTCAACAATGATTATCAAATTTTGACCATCCCAACCACCTTTTTCATCGATAAAAAAGGGATTGTTCGCCATAAATACTTAAGTGCCATGCCGATTGAAATCATGCGGGAATATACGCGAGACCTGTAAGGTAATACACTGCGAAGGGAGACACCAAAATGGATGTTTCCCTTTTTAATAAAATGCGTATCTCTGCTTGGTGCCCTTCACTTAAAGAGTGATGTGAAAAATAAGCTAAAAAGCAAGTTAAATATTATGTTTTTTTGTAAATATTTCATTTCTCTTTTAAATTTTCGAAAAGTTGTAATAATTAAAGCGGTTTCAGGACATAATAACTGTTACAATATGTTTAAAGGAAGGTGAACCTTATGAGAAAACCACGTAAGCGCTCTTTTGCAGAATTGGTTTCTGAAAATAAGCGACAATTACTTAAAGATCAAGCCGCTATGGAGAAAATAGAAGCTAAGCTAGAACAAAAACGTTTAAATAAAGCTGAATAAGCAGGATTTGCCTTTCATACCTCCTCATCTAATGCACATACTGTAAATGAGGGGGGATAAACAATGGGCAATCCAAAAAAGCATTCACAAGGTTTCAGACCAAGTCATACTGGAACACAAAGCCATTCTGCTGGCGGCAATAAAGGGAAGCAGATGCAGGATCAATCCGGCCAGCATCCTCAGGTTATACAGACAAAAGGCGAATAATGACTGAAATTAGCCGGCCAATTTATCGAAATGGCCGGCTTTTATATATCCAATATTATTGTTTCCAAAGAAGTTTGTTGCTTCCATCCACTCATTTCCTTCATTATTTCTCCCAGTTCCTTCACACACTACTTATTGAAAGAGCATCTAACTTCAGGGAGGTAATTTGAATGGCATTTAACCGAAAATCTAATCCAGATGACCGCAGTGATAATGTTGAAAAGCTTCAGTCCGTGATTGTTCATACCATTGAAAATATGGAAGAAGCTGAACATGCGATGGAATTTGCAAATGAGGACGAGCGTGCAAATATCGCAGCTAAGAATGAACGTCGCCGCAATAGCTTAGAAGCATTTCGTGCAGAAGTAAAAGATGAAGCAAAACATAACAAGTAATAGCTTTTATACAGCCTGATCCTATCGATCAGGCTTCTTTATACATATGTAAGACCATGCAGTTTCCTTAACGTAATAAGTCTAATTATGGTATGATGAACGTTGGAATCTAAAAAAAGAAGTGATTATAAATGGACAATAAACAATTAAACAAATGGGATGAGGAGCTTAAAGAAAAAGGTTTTATTGAAAACGAATTAGCTCTTTTACAAGAAATCTCACATCTGGATGAACAGCAGGACTCTAAACAGATATCCATTCTTTTAACAATGGCTGCTATGTCAAAAGCGCATCATAATAAACAAAGCACATTGGTTCATGCTTGGATGCAGAAAGCTTTAAGTCTTGATAGCAGTAATAGTAAGGCAGCTCAATACTTAGCACAATATGAGTGGGAGAGTAAAAAAGATTTTTTGGAACTGCTAAAGTATCCTCCGTTAAGAGAAACGGATAATCGAGCTGCAAAAAAGAAAACAGCAGAACAATTTATTGAAATTTCCCGAAGCTTTTTACATGCGGCAGAAGAAGAAATGGAACAAATGCAGAAAAATAAATTAGCTGCAGAACAATTCCACGAAGAAAATCAGCCTGGAATTTATGAACAGCTCATCGCAATCCTAGAAGAGACGATTGTTGAGACAGCAGGACTTTTAAAAGCCAGCGAAGAATATGAACAATCAATTTCGGGTGTTTTTCATACTTCCACATATTACGCAGATATGAAAAAACACTTAGAAAATCTTGAAAGGCTTAAGCAGGAATGGAACCAAATATTTAGCTCATATAAAGTGCCTGTATCAGAGAAAAAACCGCTTGATGAGCTGCACAATATGATTGGCATGAACTCTGTAAAGAGAAGAATAAATGATTATTACCGTTTTCTAAAATATCAAAATGAACGTAAAAAACTTGGTCTTCAAACGAAGGACGAACTAAGTTTAAATATGGTCCTAACAGGTAACCCGGGAACAGGTAAAACAACGCTGGCACGTTTACTGGCCAAAATTTATTATGACCTAGGGGTACTGCCGCGCAAAGAAGTGGTAGAAGCGGATCGTACGTCACTCGTTGGTTCATATGTTGGACAGACAGAGGAGAATGTGCGGGCAATTGTAGAAAAGGCCTTAGGCGGAGTACTGTTTATCGACGAAGCCTATAGTTTGAAGCGGGAAGGTCAAACAGGCAATGATTATGGACAAACCGCCATTGATACTTTAGTTTCTTTAATGACAGGATCTGAATATGGGGGAAGGTTTGCTGTTATTCTAGCCGGATATCCAGAGGAAATGAGGCAATTCATTGACTCAAATCCTGGATTGCGCAGCCGATTTCCTCAGTCCAATCAAATTCCTTTACCAGATTATACAAATGAAGAGTTACTTAAAATTGCTGAAAAAATGGCTTCAGAAAATGATTATATTCTGACTGAACAAGCAAAAACGGAGCTGCTAAAGAGAATTGACAATGAACGAGTCGATGATACTTTTGGAAACGCCAGAACCGTCTATAACATCGTATTGGATGCTATCTTCAAAAAAGGGTCACAGGATGAAAAATATAATCATGCCCTTTCTTTTTCTTTGCTCGAAAAAGAAGACTTCCAAATAAATAAAAGCAGCAAACGCGAAAAGCCGATTAAACAATTACAGCAGCTAATTGGTCTTGACCAAGTAAAAGATGAAGTCACAAAGCTGATCTCTTATGTGAAAATGCAGCAAAAGCGCAGAGAAATGGGCATGCCGACATTGCCGATACAGCTGCATTCAGTCTTTACCGGAAATCCGGGTACAGGAAAGACAACAGTCGCTAAGCTGTATTCTGAGCTGCTAAAAGAATGCGGCATTCTAAAAAGAGGGCATCTTATTGTTGCAAGCAGGGCTGATTTTGTTGCCGGCTACGTAGGACAAACTGCCATTAAAACGAAAAAACTGATTAGAGAAGCGCTGGGAGGCGTTTTATTCATTGATGAAGCATATTCGCTTTTATCAGAAACATCAGGAGACTTTGGCAAAGAGGTTATTGATACTCTAGTAGATGAAATGACCAAGCATAATGAAAACCTAGTCGTTATTTTAGCTGGGTATCCAAAGGAAATGGAAAAGCTTTTAAATAGCAACCCTGGCCTGATGTCCCGCTTCAAAAAGTTTTATCATTTTAAGGACTATACCCCACAGCAATTAATCGATATTCTGCGTTTTTATATCGCAAAATATGAATATCAGCTGACAGAAGACGCCGAGGAGTTCCTTTCCGAGTCATTGCCTGATACTGATATTAGCGGCAACGGCAGATTTGCATCTAATTTAGCTGACGAAGCTATACAAGCTCAGGCATTACGGCTATTAACCGAAGACGAGAGTGTTATGGACATCTCTCCTTATTTAACAAAACAAGATTTTGAATACGCGCTGCAAAGCTTTGAAAGAGGGGAATAAGATGTTGATTTCTACAAAAGAAATAGAGGTTCGGTATGCTGAAACCGACCAAATGGGAGTAGTTTATCATGCAAATTATCTTGTTTGGATGGAAGTGGCCAGAACCCAGATCGTAAAAGACTTGGGGTTTAACTATGCACATATGGAGGAAGAAGGCGTGCTTTCTCCGGTAACAGACGTTCAAATCAGCTATAAAAAACCACTTCGCTATGGACAGACGGCAACAGTGAAAATTTGGATTGAAGAATACGATGGTCTTCGTACAACCTATGGTTATGAAATTTACACAGAAGAACAGGAACTGGCGATTACCGCATATTCAAAGCATGTGTGTGTACAGAAGGATAGTTTTCGCCCTATTTCTATAAGAAGAAAATTTCCCGATTGGCATGATGCATATGAAAAGGCTAAAAAACCCGAATCCTTTGAAGACTAGAGGCGAATATCATGGCTTTTGGAATTAAACGCAGTGATCTGCAGCAATGGAAGGAAAAGATTAACCAAGGGGAAATCGCCTTTCTAACGCATTATTGGATTGATGACCGCTTTCCTGGCTGTACAACGGTCACGAAGGTAGGCTGTGGGGATCTTGACAAGCTTATAGCCTGGGGGAATGAGCACGGCTTACAAGCTGAATGGATCCACAACAGGAAAGATGGTTATCCTCATTTTGATTTACTGGGGAACAAACAAAGAGAAATTCTTGAAAAAGAAGGATTACTTGAACATATTTGGGACAAGAAAAAATCCGTCTGACCTTCATCAGACGGATTTTTTTATGCAGAATAATGATAGATTGGCTCATTCGCACGTTCATCATAATCAACTTTCAGATCATGCTGATCAAAATACCAAAGATCTTTTTCTTCAATATAGTAAGTAATTCCATCTTTCTCAATAGAAGCCCCAGTATTATAAGGTTCTTCATTTGAAATGCCAAGCGAAAAACCCTGCTGTACGGTACTGCAGCCGCCATAGCGGGCAAAAAAGCGCACGTAATCTCCTTTTGAGAGATCCATCTCCTTGATATACCATTGTGCTGCTGTATCACTAACTTGGATATTCATTAGATCTCCTCCTATTCTTTCATGAACGAATGCTTTTAAAAAATTCTTCCTACTTCATCATACACCATGTTCCGCATAAAATTCATCTATGGCGCGCAGCCAGTTTTGTCTCGCGATATAGCCTGCTTTAGTGATATCTTTGCTTTCAATCGCATCTATAATGTCTTCATGTTCCTGAACAGATTGAGCTGTCATAATAATGGACTGGTGAAAATATAGGCGAAAAACATGTCCTTGCAGATTGGATATGCTATTAGTCAGGTAGGGATTCTCAGCACTATGGATAATGAGATGATGAAATTGTTCATCTGTTTTTAATGCGTTATAAAAATCTCCTTCTTTAATATAGCGCGAAAATTTTTGATTTAACTCTTTTAATTCTGATAAGGTGTCACTGCTCATTTGCTGTGCAGCATATTCTGCTGCTAATCCTTGCAGGGAAGCAAGCGGCGGCAATATTTTTGTAATGTCACTTTTCTTCACGGATGTCACTTGTGTTCCTACACCTGGATACATTTGAACGAAGCCTTGAACATTTAAAAGCTGCAGAGCTTCTCTTACCGGTGTTCTGCTTACACCAAGTGCTTGAGCTAACTCTGCATCATTTAATTTCTCCTTTGGCTGTAAGGTGCCATCTATGATCCATTCTTGCAGCTGTAAAAATGCACGATTTTTTGCTGTCATTCTGACAGGTGATGAATAATCTACGGGTACAGGCATTTATAAGAACCACCTTTATTATTCAAAATATAAGAGAAAGTTGTTTTATTATCACAATGAATATAGAAATATACTGAGATTATAAGGGAACTTTGAGTAAAATTCAATATATTGCATACATAACTTATTTTTTTAAAATAGTATATTGCAAAAAGTAAAGCGAGTATGTTATCGTATGTTATGCAATATATTACATACTTCGACGCGGTAAAGTGTTTAATGCCGCAAGTGTATGTGTAAAAGACTGAAAATTTTAAACTATAAAAACAAAAAAAGAAACTTCCAGGAGGAGCGAACATGAATCAAAAGCTATCATTCTCTTTTACTATCGCAGTTGGATTTATGCTATTTGCACTATTTTTTGGTGCCGGAAATTTAATTTTCCCTGCTATGCTTGGCCAATCAGCAGGAACTAATATATGGTGGGCAAATGCAGGATTTGTTGTTACAGGCGTAGGACTACCATTACTTGGTGTTATCGCCTTAGGTATTTCCGGAAAAGACGATTTGCAATCATTAGCAAGCAGAGTACATCCGATATTTGGTTTAATCTTTACAGTGGCCCTATATTTATCAATTGGTCCATTGTTCGCCATTCCGCGGACAGGCACTGTATCTTATGAAATCGGCATTAAACCATTTATTGCTTCTGACTATCAAACTCTTGCTCTTGTAATCTTTACGATTATCTTTTTTGGAATAACAGCCTTCTTTTCAATGAAGTCATCAAAAATTGTTGATATAGTTGGGAAATTTTTAACACCAATTTTATTGGTATTTATCGGTATTCTGATTGTTACAGCACTAATCAACCCTATGGGTGCATTTCAGGCACCATCTGAAAACTATTTAAGTGATTCATTCTTCAAAGGGTTCCAGGAAGGCTATCTAACGATGGATGCTCTTGCTTCATTTGTTTTCGGCATCATTGTTATTGAAGCAATTCGTTCAAAGGGTGTAACGGGCAAGAAGGATATCACAAAAGCTATTTTAAAAGCAGGTCTTATTGCTGCTGGACTGTTAGCCATTATTTACACTTCTTTAGGCTTAATAGGTGCTTCAAGTGTAGAAAATTTTGGACTGTTGGCTAATGGCGGAGAAGTACTCACGAATACTTCCAATCACTATTTCGGATCATTCGGAGGGATCCTGCTTAGTCTGATTGTACTGGGAGCATGTCTTACAACAAGTATTGGTTTAATTACATCTTGTGCAGCTTATTTCAATAAATTGCTGCCATCTCTTTCTTACAATACTTTTGTTATTATCTTTTCAGCTTTCAGCACCATTTTAGCTAATTTCGGTTTAAATGAACTGATTGCATTCTCTGTGCCAGTTTTAGTAGCGATTTATCCATTAGCGATTTGCTTAATGTTTCTAACTTTTGCAAACAGCCTATTTAAAGGCAGAAAAGAAGTTTATCAATTCAGTATCTTATTAACATTTATTGTTAGCTTATTTGATGGGTTAGCTGCTGCCGAGATCAAAGTAAGTTTCATTGATAATTTGTTTACGGATTATTTGCCACTTTATTCTGTCGGACTTGGGTGGCTGATTCCGGCCATTATTGGAGGGCTGCTTGGTTTTATAATTTCCATGATAAAGAATGGCGGATCTGCAGATGTGAACATGAAGAAAAGTGCATAAATATGAATATAAAAAGGTCAAATCATAAAAGATTTGGCCTTTTTTTATCGTTAAAGAACTGATTCAGTAAAATTCATAAGGAATCTTTACTATTGACAGCATGTTTCAGCCTATTCTTGCCATAATAATAAAAAACGAAAAGGTGATCAGAATGGTTTTGGCTCTGTACTTTTTAGTATCTTGGCTGGCGGTTGCTGTCTTTGTGCTCATGCATAAACGACTTTCCTTTATACAAAATTCTTTTATAGTGCTTGTAATTCTAATCATCAGTGTCAATTGGTCTTGGGTGATCTATCAAGAATTAAAACTCATTAAAGTTTCAACAGATCCTATCAATAATGTGGCATTTATGATAAACCGGAGTGTAGCTCTTCCTTTCATTGTATCGATTACAATGAATATTTTACAAGGTGTTAAATCATTTAGCCAATATCTCACCGTCTTTGCCAGTTCAACCTTTATTTTATCTATATTAGCATTTGGCGGTATCTATTTTAAGGTGACTGAGTATATAAATTGGCATTTTTCTTTTGATATACTTTATTTTCTTATGCTCAATTTGATTGGATTTTTTGTATGTAAGCTGGTACATAAAGAGGACTCGAGAGAGGTGAGCAGTCAATGATTCTATGGGATCAATTCGATAAAAATGAAATATTTTTGCTGATCTTCCTTATTGCAGCATATACCATAGCATTTCTATTCCCCCGTATCTTTACTTCAGTTGTTCTTGTATTAAGTTTTGTATGGGGTATAACAGTAGGAATGATCTTTGATTTCACTATAGGCGGAGGACTGCTTGATTATTATAAAACCAACGATTCAAATCGATATGAATTTTTTGATCTTTTATATTTTTTACTTTACGGTCCTTTTGGGTATTTATATTTTTATTTCTATGAGAGGCTTAAGGTTAATAATAAATCATTTATATTTTATGTAGTCGGCTGGTCTCTGGTTGGAGTTGTTTTTCAATGGCTTTTTATGAAGCTTGGAATCCTGACACTGCAAAACGGCTATAAACTTTCTTATTCATTTATCATTTTTCTGGCCATCCAAACTGTTTCAGGCATCTATTATGAAAATCTGAGAAAAAAAGAAGCAACAATAAACCAGCCTTCTTAATGTGTGTATCTGTACTAGGAGCAATTTTTGTTAAGCGTGTAAAAAGGAATATACACCCACTCATTGATTAATTTCATTTTGAACTGCTGCTCTTTCATGAATATAAGATGCAGAAACATTAATACAAATACGAGCATAAACTGTTCCTGCTGAAAGAGAAGGATGGATGCGATGTTTACGATTAGTTTAGTGTATTGCACATTATTATTCCTTGTCATCTGAAAGATTGATTTCCTATTCTAGCTTAATTTCCTTGCTATTGAAGAGAGGACATCATATGAGCCATCATCTCTTTGTAAACAGCTTTATAATTTCTTAATCCAAACTGTCCTGCTTCGAGGAGCGGTACAACATGGTACATTTGCGATGGCTCTTTTGATACATACGTTGGGTAAAATTGCGGGTTCATTAATGATATTTTTTTGCTTCCATCTTGCATCGTCATTTTGACATCAACTGCAGTCATTCCGCCTAAATCCTTGTAATCATCTATTTGACCGCTAAGAAAGTTTCCTAGTGAGTATACAATTAACCCTTTACGTCCATCTTCAGTTGTATGCCATTCCATTGGCTGCAAAACATGAGGATGGTGCCCAAATATAAGGTCGGCCCCGGATTCAATTAAATAAGATCCTAATTCTTTTTGCTCGACGGTTGGAAAGCGTTCATACTCATTTCCCCAATGAACACTCATTATAATGACATCTGCTGACTGCTTAGCCTTTTGAATATCTTTTTTCATTTGCTTCCGATTAATTAAATTGACCAAAAACTCTTTTCCATCTGGTATCGGAATACCATTCGTACCATACGTGTAAGATAAAAAAGCAAATCGAATACCATTGGATTCAAGAGTGGTTACTTTTTCACTTTCAGCCTGGCTGCGAGAAGTACCGGTGTGAGAAAGACCAATTTTGTCCATATACGAAAGGGAGGCCAATAACCCTTTTTCATTTTTGTCTAAACTATGATTATTTGCTGTTGAAACAAGGTCAATGCCAGCTTCTACTATAGCGTCTCCTACTTGCTGGGGACTGTTGAAAGATGGGTAGCTGGAGATTCCAATCTCCTCGCCGCCAAGAATTGTCTCCTGATTAGCGATGAGAAGGTCAGGCGCTTGAAGCATTGGTTTAACCTTCTGAAGCATAGGTGTAAAGTCATAACCGCTGGCTGTTTGCGCTAGTTCATAAACCCGATCATGAATGAGAATATCACCAATTCCGGCAATTGTTGTCCGCCTTTCAATCATCTTTAAATCAAGATCTATTTCTTTATCGGTAGAATGAAGAGAGACGGATCGGAAATTTTTATTCTTTGCTTCATCGCATTCATACATGTTATAAAAGATAATAGCGGAAAGAACACCAAGGGTTATGCCGATAAATATGATTCCTTTATACATCATATGCTCCTAAATAAGTATGACTTTTTACTCTTACTATAATATAGTATGTATTGTTTTGCTTTTAAAAAAGTGAAAAATAACTATAAAAAGGAGGAAAAATGATGATTAAGCTAACAGAACCTGCTATCACAATACTGCATAGTATTATTGCAGGTGAGATGGAAAAAGATCCTTCTGACAAACTTTATGTCCGTCTCTCAATGGGAATTGGCTGAGGAGGGCCTGAGCTTAAGCTGTCTCTGGAGGAGCAGCCTTTATCCAAAGATATTAGCATTGCAGCAGAAGGGATCAACTTATTAATTCATGAAGAGGATGCTGTGTATTTTCAGCAAACAAAACTTGATTATGTAACAGACCCTTTAGGAAGAAAGTCTTTTAAAATTCTTCATGTATAAAGTGCCATACTACGAAAAGCCAAGAATGCTGTTCTCTCAGCATCCTTGGCTTTATTTACGAGTAAAGAATATATATTAATGAGAATCTCAATCAGATTTGAATCACTAATTACTTACATTTAAGAAAGATCTACGTTTTCAAAAAAGTAAATAAGATCATCAAAGCTATTGACCCTATAGGCGTGGGTAGCTGAATTTAAGTCTTTTGAATATTGCGCAATATCAACCATAAATTCTTCCCGTGGCGATCGTTCATTAACTGCAGCTGAAAAGAGGTAATTATTTACGGTTTCCTTTTCGAATTTCATTATTAAATCACCATCTCGTTCTTTTTACTTATTATTATAAGTGAAATTTACATTTATGGACCTTGCAGATGTGTCAATTTGCTGAAATCTTATTTAGCAGTGGAAGTTCAATAGTGACCGCTGTCCCTTCTCCTTCGATAGAATTGATCGTTAGATGGCCATTATGACGTTCGATAATTTCTTTCGATATAGACAGTCCCAGTCCCGTACCAGTAGTTTTTGTTGAATAGTATAAAGAGAACAGCATTTTTACCGTTTCTGCAGACATTCCTGCCCCATTATCCTTTATAACCATTCTAGCGTTTCTTTCATCTGCTCCAATCGAAATTGAAATAAGTCCTTTCTTTTTATCCATGGCTTCCAGGGCATTATTGCATATATTAAGCAAAACCTGTTTGAGCTGCTGTTCATTGCCATACACAGCTACTTCTTCAACAATGGTGGCTAGTTGCGTGCTTACATTCTGAAGTTGAGCTTTATTTTCAAACAGGAGATAAATTTCCTCTGCGATCTCATTTAAAACAACTGCTTTTTTCTCGCGGGCAATGGGTTTACCAGTATGCAGAAATTCAGAAATGAGATCATTTGCCCGATTAATTTCTCTAATCGCCACATCTGCATAAGTTTCTTTCCCAGATTCAATTAATTGCGGACGGACAAGCTGCAGAAAGCCCTTTACTGCAGTCAGAGGATTTCTTATCTCATGAGCCATAGATGCTGCAATTTTATTTATCTGTACATCCTGGTGCTCATTAGGAAAACAAAATAAATGGAGCTGTTTTTGTTCTGTCCGTACAATGTAAACAATGTATGAACGAATTTGATTGTTGAGATCTAAATCCAGTGTTATTTTTTCTCTCTCGCCGATCAGCTGACTAAAGGTGTATTTTAAATGGGGGACGAGTAAGTCATAAAAAGAGATATTTTCATATGACAAGGAAGAAGAAATGATCATAAACCTCTCGTCAATTTTAAAATAGGGAAAAGGGAGCTGTTTATACATTTTATCCATCATAACAAACCATCCTAACACACTTATTTTGCAAACTTACTTGAATCTATGAAAAACTTGATCGGAATATGTTATGTATTGTTGAAAAAAAATGAATTTAAGGATGATATGCATCTTTTTGACTATAATATAACAATTTAAACAAATGTTATCAATAAAGAATGTTTCATTCTACTATAAAGAACAATTCTAGCATCAAAAAAACTCAGCAACCATTGCTGAGTTTTTCATAGATTTATTTTACATTGCTAGATCCATTTAACTTTTGGCTCTGTTTTATCCTTAATTCGCTTAATATTAGCACGGTGTCTATAGACTACAAATAGTGCTAAAATTGAAACTACGATAATTAATGGGAGATCCCCTGATACAATAGCATAAATTAAGGCTGCAACAGCCGCAAGCATGGAAGACAATGAAACGTATTTTGTTATGTAAAGGCTAATAAAGAAAACAAGCAGAATGACTAGAAACATTGGCCACACATATGCCAATAAAACGCCTCCAGAGGTAGCAACCGCTTTTCCACCTTTAAAACCTGCAAAAATCGGAAACATATGGCCGACAACCGCAACTACACCAGCTATAAGGGGATGTAAATCAGATCCAATTATAAAAGGCAGCAAGGCAGCAAGTGTCCCTTTTAAAATATCAGCAAGTGTTACAGTCAGCCCTGCTTTTACTCCTAGTGTTCGAAAGGTATTCGTTCCGCCTAAATTGCCGCTTCCATGTTCACGAATATCAATTCCATAAAAGGTTTTGCCGACGATTAAACCAGATGGAATTGAACCGATTAAATACGCCAAAATAATAATAATTGCACTAACTGCCATGATAACTCTCCTTCTCACTTGATCTGCAGTTCTTTTATTGTACCATGTCTAGCAGCAAACATCCTAACGGTTATTTTTATGATATCCATTATTTTTTTACTAATCTTTAAAGTGATTCATTATTACACATTTTTATGCAGTATTAATAATAAAGACTGCTTCTTGCTTGTACGTTTGATTTATATTGCTATCTATGACTATTTATGTGTCATCCTGCTGTAAGTTTGAACAAAAATAAAAGGGGTATACAACCATTGTCACGATAAACAACAAGGAGGGCTTTAAAATGAACCATGATTACAATACTACAAATGGACAAGCAGACAAAGTCAATGAAAAACTGCAGGATCTTTCATCCGAACAAACAGCTGAGATTCTTGAAAACTTTGAAGAATTTAAGAGCTATTTAGGCAAAAAAGTAGCAAAAGGCGAAAAACTTGGACTGAATGAAGAACAGCTTGCTAATGCTGCAAAAGTTGCAGCTGAGTATCTGGCTAAAAATGAGAGTCCTCGCAATCGAGAAGAAAAATTATTGCAGGAACTATGGAAAACTGGAACAGAAGAAGAAAAACACATGCTCTCTCATATGTTGGTTAAGCTAGTAAAGTAAGAAACAAGTAAGCACTTTTTACTTGTAACTCATGAAATAGATTAAAACATGCAGGGGAATCTTCTCCTGCATGTTTTGTGTATATGTTGGAGGAAATCAAATGAAGCTGCTGAAAAATGTAAAATTTTGGCTAACACTTGCTCTCATTACAATTTTTTTGGCAGGGATTATATATGTACATAATACGAAACCGCTGCCGCCGGGAATTTCCTACGAAGGAGAGTTATCTCAGGTAGATGATGCTGATTTTATTTATGACGTAACATTTCAAACCAAAGAGGGGCAAACACAGCATGAATTACACATAATGAACCGCCTGGAAGAAGCTATCTTGGAGGCGGAAGAACTCATAGTTCTTGATATGTTTTTATATAATAGCTTTCATGATCATGGCCAGTCATTCCCTGATATTAGCGGGAAACTGACTAATGCATTAATTACCGCAAAGAAAAGAAATCCTGAAATACAAATCGTTGTGATTACTGATGAAGTTAATACAACATACAATTCTCATAGTGTTCCTGAATTCACAGAATTAGATCAAAACGGCATTCAAGTCATTATGACGAATTTAACCGAACTAAGAGATCCAAACCCATTATATTCCTCGATTTGGCGAAGTACGCTGCGCTGGCTGGGAAATGATCCGGAAAGCGGTGTCCTTCCTAATCCGCTTGCTAATTCGGCTCCAGATGTTACCTTACGCTCTTATTTTAGTCTATTAAACATTAAGGCGAATCATCGTAAGGTCCTTGCTACAGAAAAAACGGCCATTATTACTTCTGCTAACGCCCATAATGCCAGTGCATTACACTCAAATATAGCCGTAGAAGTAAAAGGAGAAATCATTGAGGAGGTAATAGCATCTGAACAGGCAGTGATTGATTACAGCGGATACGAAGTTAAATTAAAAGACATTAACTACAGTTCTGCTGAATCAGCGCAATCAGCTTCAGAAGTTCAGCTGCTAACGGAAGGGAAAATCTACAAGCATCTTTTAAAGAGTATACGGGATTCAAAAGCAGGAGAGACCATATGGATCGGAATGTTTTATTTAGCTGACCGCAGCGTCATTGACGAATTAATTGCTGCTGCAGACCGCGGCGTCTTTATTAAGATGATATTGGATCCTAATGAAAATGCATTTGGATCAGAAAAAGCAGGCTTGCCTAATATACCTGTTGCTGCAGAACTTCAAAAACTTGGCAATGAACAGATTGAAATACGCTGGTATAACACAGGCGAAGAGCAATATCATTCTAAAATTCTGCTTGTTAAAGGACAGAAAGAAAGTACGCTTATTGCCGGGTCAGCCAACTTTACCTCAAGAAACTTAGATGATTACAACCTCGAAACCAATTTAAAAATAAATGCTCCATCAGAGGAAAAGATCATGAAAGATGTTGAACAGTATTTTACCAGGTTATGGAACAATCAATCTGGTCAGTATACTCTGTCTTATGAAGAAAAAGAAGATCTTCCTGTTTTCAGGTATATTCTTTATCGCATACAAAAGATTTTCCGCTTCACTACCTATTAAGCATACGAAACTTTTCGGCATGTTTGTTCGTTACTTATAAGGGGGAAGGATTTGGATAAGAAAATCCCTTTCCCTTCTGGTAATGATTATGTACGATAGGGAGTGGGGAGGAATATACATATGAGCCAAATAGAATTTTCAAAAACAAAACGAACTCCTGCAAGAAAGTGGATCATCACAGGACTTCTGTTAGCAATCCTATTAGTCACTTCGAGTATCATTCTATTATTATATCCTTTTGCCTCAAAGGAGAAGGAAAACTATTTCAGCGGCGAACATCCTGTCATTTTTCAAGGCAATCAGGCAGGTAATGCAGTTATAGATGGTGAGAGTGTCTATTTATCGTTCAGTTTTCTGCAAGAGTATATAGACGATAGTCTGATTTATGATGAGGGATCCAATTCCATTATCATTACGACGGAAAGTAAAGTGGTGCAGATGCCTTCAGAATCATTAACGTATTATGTGAATGAAGATCCTGTGGAGCTCCAATTTACGCCAATCACAACAGAGAACGGCGAAATTTATATTGCGATTGACCCGCTGCTTTCCCTGTATTCTTTTCAATATGAGCTATTGCCGGAATCCGGTGCTATCTGGATTCAGCAAAACGGAGATTCCCTCACACATGGCACCATAACCGAGGGTCATGAAGAAAAAATGCGTCTCCGAACGGATGCCTCCCTGCAATCACCTTATGTTGCAGAAGTGGCAGCAGATGAACCAATATACATTGAAAATGACCAGGATGATTATTATTATGTGAGAAAAATGGATGGGCAAGCTGGTTATATAGAGAGATCACTTGTTACAAGGGAGAAAAC
Organism: Bacillus mesophilum; assembly: GCF_008923265.1. NCBI lineage: Bacteria > Bacillati > Bacillota > Bacilli > Caryophanales > Bacillaceae > Bacillus > Bacillus mesophilum. The sequence goes on from NZ_WBOT01000001.1 coordinate 838,729, forward strand.
CGTAGAGGTAGTTATTGCTGAAGAGCCTGTAGAGCATGATGTTCCAATGATTGATGGTCCGATTCATTTAACATGGGAAGCGGTTTATACGAAAAACCCTGATACGGAAAACATGCCGGCAATGCCTGGTGTAAACGTGATTTCACCTACCTGGTTTGAACTTGCTTCCCCTGATGGAGATATAAAAAATCTGGCATCGGTATCTTTCTCTGAGTGGGCTAAAGAGCAAGACTACCAAATATGGGGGTTATTTTCTAATGCCTTTGATCCTGAATTAACGCATCATGCATTTACTTCTTTTGAAACAAGACAGAAAATAATTCGCCAGCTACTGCATTATAGTCAAATTTATAAGCTGGATGGAATCAATATCGATATTGAAAATGTGAACCCAGAAGATGGCCCTCTTGTAACCCAATTTATGCGAGAAGCGACCCCCTATTTTCATGATGCGGGGTTAACGGTTTCAATGGATATTACCTTTATCGCCAGCGGAAATTGGTCTGCTTTTTACGAACGGGAAAAGCTCGCTGATATTGTCGATTATTTAGTCGTGATGGCTTATGATGAACACTGGGGAACGTCACCGGTTGCTGGCAGTGTTGCCTCTTTTCCGTGGGTTGAAAGCAACTTAGAAAAGTTATTGGAAATCGTTCCAAACGAGCGATTAATCCTTGGTGTGCCTTTATATGCCAGACTCTGGAAGGAAACAGAAGCAGGAGAAGTATCTTCTGAGGCCCTTTCTATGGCACAAGTGCAGGAGTGGTTAGCAGAGTATGATGTCACCCCTGAATATGATCCAATCAGCGGTCAAAACTATGCCGAATACTATGATGAATCACAGAAAGCTACCTTTAAGATTTGGCTGGAGGACTCATTATCCTTACAAAAACGGGCAGATTTAGCAGTTAAACACGAACTTGCAGGCGTTGCCAGCTGGTCCCGCTTCTTTGCAGATGAAACGGCTTGGAGTGCATTAGCTATTGAAGATGAACACGCAGAAGAAAAACAGTAAGAACTTGCATTCAATTGATAAATAAGGGTAAGGTTATAGTAAAAGATTCATACGGGAGGTCCTTACAATGACAATAGAAATTCCAAGCCGTGAAGAAATAGGAAAAATTTTAAAGAACGCAAAACGAATTGCTGTGGTAGGTCTAAGTGCTGATCCAGATCGTACATCCTACATGGTTTCAAAAGCGATGCAGGATGCTGGTTATGAAATTATCCCTGTGAACCCAAATGTAGATGAAGTGCTTGGAATGAAAGCAGTAGCATCTTTAAAAGATGTTGAAGGGCACGTGGATATTGTTGATATTTTCAGAAGATCCGAATATCTGCCTGAACTTGCAAAGGAATTCGATCAAATAGACGCTGATGTATTTTGGGCACAGCTTGGCGTTGCCAATGAGGAAGCGTATGATTTTCTAAAAGAAAAAGGCTATACTGTGATCATGGACAGATGTATCAAAGTAGAACACGCAATGACAAAATAATGTGAACTGTCAGGACACATGAGACTATTTCGGTCTCATGTTTTCTTTTTCTATACAGCAGAAAATCCTATTATATTGCAAACGCATCCTATATGATCTTTTTGTTTTTTCTATGAATTATGCATAAGTCATTTGCCAAAACGAAATAAATAGATAAAATAAAGCATAGACGTTTCAAGACAATATGGTAAAATACCAATTGCGAACGTTTGTTCTTAACTGTGAAAATTTAATCATTTTAAAGGAAAATGCTTTTCTAAAAACGAATACGATTACGAATGCTCTGGTAAAAAAATAGAACAGAGCAGGTACAGAAAGAATCCACATTTTCAGAATGTATTCAACTGACTTGGCTGGATCTTTCTTTTGGAAGTATGAAAGGGGTATGATTGTGGCAACGAATCAAGGAAACTTTGATTATAATGATGATGCCATACAAGTGCTGGAGGGACTGGAGGCTGTCAGAAAACGGCCTGGTATGTATATCGGCAGTACAGATAGCAGAGGGCTTCATCATTTAGTATATGAAATTGTCGATAACTCAGTAGACGAAGCACTTGCAGGCTTTGGAGATCATATAATTGTCAAGATACATAAAGATAACTCCATAAGCGTTCAGGATAAAGGACGCGGGATGCCTACTGGAATGCATAAAATGGGAAAGCCTACACCAGAGATTATCTTAACCGTGCTTCATGCGGGCGGGAAGTTTGGTCAGGGAGGATACAAAACGAGCGGCGGATTGCACGGAGTTGGTGCTTCGGTTGTGAATGCTTTATCAGAATGGCTTGTGGTTAAAATTCGACGCGATGGTTTTGTCTATGAGCAGCGGTTTGAAAATGGCGGAAAACCCGTTACAACGCTTGAAAAGGTTGGAAAGACAAATCAAACCGGCACAATCATTCATTTTAAACCAGATCATACGATCTTCTCTGCAACCACTTACAACTATGAAACATTATGTGAACGGTTAAGAGAATCAGCATTTTTGTTAAGAGGAATGAAAATTGAGATCATCGATGAACGCAATGCTGTTCAGGAGCTTTTTCATTATGAAAATGGCATAGAGGCATTTGTTCAATATTTAAATGAAGAAAAAGATGTGCTCCATCCGGTTGTCAGCTTTGCAGGTCAAAACGGCGGCATCGAAGTCGACTTTGCTTTCCAATTTAATGATGGATACTCAGAAAATGTATTATCTTTTGTCAACAATGTCCGCACAAAAGACGGCGGTACACATGAAGCCGGTGCAAAAACAGCTATCACAAGAATCATTAATGAATATTCACGCAAAGTGAACCTGCTTAAGGAAAAAGATAAAAACCTGGACGGTGCTGATATACGTGAAGGCTTTACCGCCATTATCTCTGTAAGAGTACCAGAAGAGCTTTTGCAATTTGAAGGTCAGACAAAAGGCAAGCTAGGCACAAGTGAAGCCCGCTCTGCCGTGGACTCTGTTGTTTCAGAGCATTTATCTTATTTCCTGGAAGAAAACCCGGAAACAAGCTCTCTGCTAATTAAAAAGGCTATTAAAGCGTACCAGGCCAGAGAAGCTGCACGTAAAGCGCGCGAAGATGCAAGAAGCGGTAAAAAACGCAAAAAAGGCGAAGCGGTGCTCTCCGGAAAATTAACACCGGCACAGTCGCGAAATCCGCAAAGAAATGAATTATATCTGGTTGAGGGTGATTCTGCCGGAGGATCTGCTAAACAAGGACGGGACCGCCGTTTCCAGGCAGTACTACCGCTGCGTGGTAAAGTTATTAATACGGAGAAAGCCAAACTCGCAGATATTTTTAAAAATGAAGAAATCAATACAATTATTCATGCAGTTGGTGCCGGAGTTGGCGCAGACTTTACGCTTGAAGATGTCAATTACGATAAAATTGTCATTATGACAGATGCCGATACTGATGGTGCACATATACAAGTGCTTCTTTTAACCTTCTTTTATCGCTATATGAAGCCACTAATTGAAGCTGGCAAGGTGTTTATTGCCCTTCCGCCTCTCTATAAGGTGAGCAAAGGATCTGGAAAAAAAGAGCAGATTGAATATTCATGGAGTGACGATGACCTTCAGGATGCAATCAAAAAGATCGGTAAAGGCTATATGATACAGCGTTATAAAGGACTAGGTGAAATGAATGCGGATCAGCTTTGGGAAACTACGATGGATCCTGAAACAAGAACACTGATACGGGTAAAAATTGATGATGCCGCTCGTGCTGAACGCCGCGTTACTACCCTTATGGGCGATAAAGTTGAGCCGCGCAGAAAATGGATTGAATCCAATGTAGCGTTTGGTCTTGAAGAAGATGGAAGCATACTTGAAAATGAAAATATTTCTGTTGCAGAGGAGGGTGTTGAAGGTTGAGTTCTGCAGAAAAGTTTCGTGACCTTCCGCTTGAGGATGTCCTCGGTGACAGATTTGGGCGTTATAGCAAATATATTATTCAGGAGCGTGCTCTTCCGGATGCACGCGATGGCCTAAAGCCGGTTCAGCGAAGAATCCTTTATGCTATGCATGTTGATGGCAATACACAAGATAAAGGTTTCCGCAAATCAGCCAAAACAGTCGGAAATGTAATCGGCAATTATCATCCGCATGGTGACTCTTCGGTTTATGATGCAATGGTGCGCATGAGCCAGGACTGGAAGCTGCGCAATTTACTGATCGAAATGCACGGGAATAACGGGAGCATTGACGGCGACCCGCCTGCTGCCATGCGTTACACAGAAGCAAGATTGTCAGCAATTTCGGCTGAGTTAATTAGGGATATAGAAAAAAGAACCGTAGATTTCATTCCGAACTTTGATGACACATCAGAAGAACCAACTGTCTTACCAGCGATGTATCCCAATTTGCTGGTGAATGGTTCAACAGGTATCTCGGCAGGTTATGCAACTGAAATACCACCTCATCATTTGCATGAGGTAATCGATGCAGCCATTCACCGTATGGACCACCCCGATTGTTCGGTCGATGACTTAATGGAATTTATAAAAGGACCAGATTTCCCGACCGGCGGAATCATTCAAGGTGTTGAAGGCATTCGCAAAGCATATGAAACGGGTAAAGGGAAAATAATCATCCGAGGAAAAACAGATATTGAAGATTTGCGCGGAGGCAAAAAACAAATCGTCATTACTGAAATTCCTTATGAAGTAAATAAGGCAAATCTAGTGAAGAAAATGGACGAATTGCGCCTTGACCGCAAAGTTGAAGGCATAGCCGAAGTCCGGGATGAGACCGATCGCACGGGCCTCCGTATCGTTATTGAATTGAAGAAGGATGCAGATCCTGAAGGCGTCCTTCACTATCTATATAAAAATACAGACCTTCAGATTCCGTACAATTTTAATATGGTTGCCATCCATAATCGCCATCCAAAGCTAATGGGCCTGCGCCAGCTGCTCGATGCTTATATTGGCCACCGTAAAGAGGTTGTAACCCGCAGAACCGAATTTGAACTGCATAAAGCGGAAGCTAGACAGCATATTGTAGAAGGCTTAATGAAAGCACTGTCTATTTTAGATGAAGTTATTGCAGTCATTCGTGCTTCAAAAGATAAACGCGATGCAAAGGATAATTTAATCAGTCAATTCGCTTTCACAGAGCCACAGGCTGAAGCTATTGTTTCTTTACAGCTATATCGCTTAACAAATACCGATATCACTGCTCTTCAAGCAGAAGCAGAGGAACTTGCCAAACAAATTGAGGAACTGACCTCTATCCTGGAAAGCAATAAGAAATTGCTTCAAGTAATAAAAAAAGAATTAAAAGATGTAAAAAAACGTTTTGCTGATGCACGCAGAACAAGAATTGAAGCCGAAATTGAAGAGATTAAAATCAATCTTGAAGTGCTTGTTGCCAGTGAGGATGTCATTGTGACAGTAACGAAAGAAGGGTATGTTAAACGGACAAGCCAGCGTTCTTTTGCTGCCTCAAATGGACAGGACTTTGGCATGAAGGACACCGATCGAATCATTTCCCAGCTTGAAATGAATACGACCGATGTAGTTTTACTGTTTACAAACAAAGGAAATTATTTATACTGCCATGTTCATCAGCTCCCGGATATCCGCTGGAAGGAGCTTGGACAGCATATTGCCAACATCATTCCAATCGATCGTGATGAATGCATCATCAAAGCGATTCCGATGAAAGACTTTACCGCCAATGAATTTTTTGTATTTGTGACGAAAAACGGTATGGTCAAGAAAACGGAAATCAGCTCCTATCAGGCACAGCGTAATTCAAAACCGCTTGTTGCCATCAATTTAAAAGGATCTGATGTGGTTGTTGATGTTCATAAAACAAATGGAAATACAGAGCTTTTCCTTGTAACCCATCATGGCTATGCCTTATGGTTCCATGAAGAGGAAATTAACATTGTCGGAGCACGAGCGGCAGGTGTTAAAGGCATTAACTTAAAAGACGGTGATTACGTTACAGGCGGAAAGCTTATTGAGAATGAAAAAGAACAATCAGTTGTGATTGTCACTCAGCGTGGATCGATCAAACGGATGAAGCTGTCTGAATTTGAAAAAACATCACGAGCTAAACGCGGTGTCGTTGTATTGAGAGAACTGAAGTCTAATCCGCACCGGATCAGCGGATTTGTTATCGCAAGAGCAAATGAAGAAATCACTCTTGAATCTGAAAAAGGCCATATGGAAACTGTACATGCAGCAAATATCCGTTTTAATGACCGTTATTCAAACGGATCCTTTATTATGGATGAAACCGACAGCGGCAAGGTAAGCAAAATATGGATTAGCAAGCAAGAAGATAATTAAGTGAACTTCATGTCAGTTTTAACTGGCATGAAGTTTTTTTTGCTTATTATTGGGAAAAGGAGATCAACATAATACCATTATTTATCATGCTTCCATTCAAGATCGCCTGCTAATCCTCAAGTTCTGCATTACTTTCAGTTTTACAACATTCTTTAAAAATGTCTCACTGTTATATAATTGCTTGTGCATTATAGGTTCATCTGATAAATTTAAATAGTATTACTATATCAGTATAAGAAACATTCAAACAAGAAATTTTTTTATGGAGGAATTCAATGGAATGGATTGAGTTAGTGGTTGGAGAGTTAAATGATTTAATGTGGACGTATATTTTAATAGCTGCTTTGATTGCAAGCGGACTGTTTTTCAGCCTGCGCAGTAAATTTGTTCAATTTAGAATGTTTCCTGAAATGTTCCGCATTTTAGGTGATAAAGCAATGGTATCTGCTGATGGAAAAAGAGGCATTTCATCTTTTCAGGCATTTTGTATTAGTGCAGCTTCACGGGTAGGTACAGGCAATATTGCAGGTGTTGCTACAGCCATTGCTGCTGGGGGGCCAGGTGCTGTTTTCTGGATGTGGATTATAGCCTTTCTTGGCGGCGCTTCCAGTTTTATAGAAAGTACATTAGCACAGATCTACAAGGTAAAAGACAGGGATGGCTTCCGCGGAGGTCCCGCTTATTATATGGAGAAGGGACTAAACAAGCGCTGGATGGGCATTTTGTTTGCAGTTATTATTACATTTTGCTTTGGTTTTGTCTTTAACTCTGTGCAATCAAATACGATCGCTTTAGCATTTGAAGATGCGTTTGGCACAAACCAGACACTTGTAGGGATAATTTTAGCGGTCCTAACAGCGGCAGTCATTTTTGGCGGCGTTCATAGAATTGCGAAGGTGTCACAAGTTGTTGTTCCTATTATGGCTGTGATTTATATTCTATTGGCACTTGTTATAATGATTATGAACGTTACTGAAATTCCAGCAGTATTTTCATTAATTCTTAAAAGTGCCTTCGGTTTAGAAGAAGCCCTAGGGGGAACGATGGGTGCTGCTGTTATGATGGGCATCAAGCGCGGCCTCTTTTCAAATGAAGCAGGAATGGGAAGTGCACCAAACGCAGCAGCTGCTGCAGCGGTCAGCCATCCTGTAAAACAAGGGTTAATTCAAACACTTGGAGTTTTTGTTGATACGATTATCATTTGTTCGGCAACTGCCTTTATGATTATTCTATCAGGTGATTATATGAATTCTGACCTTTCTGGAGTTCAATTAACGCAATCAGCTTTATCCGTTCAGATTGGATCATGGGCATCAATATTTGTTGCAGTAGCCATTTTCTTATTTGCTTTTACATCGGTAATAGGAAACTATTATTATGGTGAAACCAATATTGAATTTATCAAGAAAAGCCGAATGGCAGTGTTCATTTATCGACTCGGTGTCATAGCGATGGTTCTTTTTGGAGCTGTTGCATCTCTCGACTTGGTATGGAGCCTCGCTGACCTATTTATGGGTGTCATGGCGCTCATTAACTTAACAGCGATTGTACTGCTCAGCAGAACGGCTCTTGCTGCTTTAAAAGATTATCTCCAGCAGCGCAAAGAGGGCAAAGACCCAGCGTTTTACGCGGATTCAATACCTGGTTTAACAGGAATTGAAAGCTGGGAAGTGAAGAATCAAAAGGATAAGCAATAATTATAGAAGTAAGAAGCATCCTGGGCGGTTATCAGGGTGCTTTTTTTATGTTATTTGGTAAAACTGCAGTACTTGTACATGTTTTTTCCAGAAATGGTTATGATATTGATGAATAAGTATATAGGAGGAACATAAATGCGCAAAGAAATAATGATCCCGCTTGCTGCGGTATTTTTCTTTTCCTTGTCAGCCATCACTGCTGCTTTTGCTAATGAGAATGAAAAACTGAACACTGTTTTTGAAGCAAAACAAGATGTTACAGGGGATGGGCAACCCGATCACATTTATATAAAAGGACTACCATATGATGAAGGCGCGGGTTTTCTAAAAGAAATTAAACTAGAAATAATGGCCAGCAATGGGAAGACATACACAAAAGATTTAGAACCTGGATATGAACCCAGCATCGTTTTTCAAGATTTAAATCATGATCATGTTAAAGATATGCTGATAATGATTCCAACAGGAGGGAGCGGCGGTCTTTCACATTACTATCTATACACCTTAAAGGATTTCAAATTAAAAGACGTAGGAATTCCTGAAGGCTTAACAACGAATAGTCAATTTTTAGACGGCTATAAAGCAAAATTAGAAATTCAAAATACCGGACAAACTTTTGAGTTTGATCTAAAGGACCGGAAAAAGGAATATGACCGGCTTGGTTTATATCAAAACGGCAAGTTAAATGAACCTTTAGAATTGATGATTGATCCTTATGGTTCAATGAAACCAGTTCTATTTGAGAATGGACAATATGGATTGAGAGCGGTTCAGGGCATTAGCGGAGCATATCATGCAGATGGCATTGGCTATATTGAATCAACGTGGCTCTATAAAAACGGTAAATGGGAACTTCAAGATGTAAAGGTAATGAAGAATCTGAAATAGTGTAAATTGTCACACCTTTTAGGCGAATATCATAAAATAGGGCAACGGTATTAAATACGTTTATAAAGGAGCCGTTGCCCATGGAAAAGTTTTCACCCTCCAAATTGCATGTTTGCTATTTACCGCCAGCAACTGCATTTCGCCCAGTAGAACGAAGAAAATATACTTTAACACATAGTGACGAAACTGGAGAATTATTTTTATCTATTGGCCATGATTATGACCTAAGCACAGTGAACATGAATGTACGGGATGAGTTAGCTGCAGAATGGCTTCCGCAGCTTGGCCAGTATGTGCTGGCAGGCAAATTTCACATTAGTAACGGAGAGTATGATCAGCAGTATGCTCACGCTCGATATTTAATTTTCCAGCGGGAAGCAGATCGGGCTTTATCCGCACTAATATACGGAGACCGCGAATTTTTCTCCCATTATCCCTGGCTGCTAGATTCGCCGATTTATATTCATTTTGACTCAATATATCCTGAATTTCATAAAATGTTTTATTATGGTACACCAAGACAATATTTACAAAAGGCTGTAGGTCCATTAACAGCAAACTCCTAAATAAGAGGACTGTATACGACGACATTTATGAAAAAGGGCCCTTGCAGTGCATAAAGAAAAAAATACAGAAACACCTGAAATGCTCAGTTACGAATCAGACGGAAAAATGGGGCAAGAAAAGCAGCTGGAAATGGTTAGCAAAGAAGCGAATTAGATGGTTTTTTAATTGTACTCAGGAAAGTGAATAATATTTAGGCAGACACATATGATGTCTGTCTTTTTTTACATATAATGAGTTGCAAATAATTTTATTATGTTAACTAACGAGAGGAATTAATACTTAATAAAATTTTATCCTTTAAAGTGATAAATAAATATCGCCGAAATTGTTGAAATTGTTAAAAAAAAGATTTATATTGTAAAGAACTATTTAAAGATAATACCAATTTAACATAATAGGAGGTTTTTACATGAGTGACTCTCAAATGAGAAGTGATATGATTAAAAAAGGAGTAGATCGCGCCCCGCACCGCAGCTTATTGCGAGCAGCCGGAGTGAAAGAAGAGGATTTCGGTAAACCATTTATTGCTGTATGCAACTCATACATAGATATTGTTCCAGGTCATGTTCATCTGCAGGAGTTCGGAAAAATAGTAAAAAAAGCCATCCGTGAAGCAGGCGGAGTTCCGTTCGAATTCAATACGATTGGAGTAGACGATGGCATTGCGATGGGCCATATTGGAATGCGATATTCCTTGCCAAGCCGGGAGATTATTGCTGACTCACTTGAAACGGTTGTTTCTGCACACTGGTTTGATGGAATGGTCTGCATCCCAAACTGTGACAAAATTACCCCTGGTATGATGATGGGTGCGCTGCGGGTAAACATACCTACGATGTTTGTCAGCGGAGGACCGATGAAAGCAGGTGTAGATTCGAACGGAAAGCCGTTATCTTTAAGCTCTGTTTTTGAAGGTGTCGGCGCCTATGAATCTGGCAAAATCAATGAAGCGCAGCTGCAGGAAATTGAACAGGTGGCCTGTCCGACATGCGGATCGTGTTCAGGTATGTTTACAGCTAACTCCATGAATTGTCTTGCAGAAGGCCTCGGATTAGCATTACCTGGAAATGGAACAATACTTGCGGTATCTGAAGAACGCAAAGAATTTGTAAAAAAATCAGCTAGTCAGTTAATGGATCTGATTAAAAAGAACATTAAACCTCGTGATATCGTAACAATTGATGCGATTGATAATGCATTTGCATTAGATATGGCAATGGGTGGGTCCACCAACACAGTTCTTCACACATTAGCACTTGCACATGAGGCAGAAATTGAATATCCAATTGAAAGAATCAATGAAATAGCCAATCGAGTTCCACATCTCGCAAAAATAGCTCCTGCATCAGATTACCATATTGAAGACGTCCACAATGCCGGTGGCGTAAGCGCGGTAATCCATGAATTGCTGAAAAAACCAGATGCTCTGAATGGTGATTGCATCACCGTTTCAGGAAAAACACTTAGAGAGAATGTAGAAGGCTGTGAGATTCTCGATCATAATGTTATCCGCCCGCTGGAGAATCCTCATAGCGAACGCGGAGGACTTGCCGTCTTATTCGGAAATCTAGCCCCAGAGGGTTCAATTATTAAAGTAGGGGCTGTTGATGAATCTGTAGGCGGATATCATAGAGGACCAGCTATTTGCTTTGATTCTCAAGAAGATGCTTTATCAGGTATTATTACAGGCAAAGTTCAAGAAGGAAACGTCGTTGTTATTCGCTATGAAGGGCCGAAGGGAGGACCAGGCATGCCTGAGATGCTTGCACCGACCTCACAGATTGTCGGCAGGGGGCTTGGAGCAAAAGTTGGCCTTATAACAGACGGACGCTTTTCTGGAGCTTCACGCGGCATCAGCATTGGTCATATCTCACCGGAAGCAGCAGAAGGCGGTCCAATTGCTTTCGTTGAAAACGGTGATATTATTGAACTTGATCTGAACAAGCGTACCATTAACCTGGAAATATCTGATGAAGAATTCGAGAAAAGAAAAACAAACTGGAGAGGCTTTGAATCAAAAGTAAAAAAAGGTTATCTAGCTCGATATTCTAAACTTGTAACAAATGCCAGCACAGGCGGCGTTATGAAAATCTAATAGCAGCAAAAACTCGATTTCATAATGGAAATTCAAAACCATTAAGAAATCGAGTTTTTTAAGTATTTATTTAAAAGAAATCTTTCAGCAACAAATAAATTTTATAAATAAAACTGCAACTCCTTAAAGAAATATTAGTATTTATAAATGATTGTTTAAATTTTGCTGAATAACAATTTTATGTTAATTTTTTATTTCGTCTCACTAACTTAAGTATACTTATATAATGAGACAGTAAATATGCTCATATTAATTGGTTCCGATAATATATATTATGTAAACTAGAATAAAATCGCAATTAATCACCTTTATATCTTTCTTCCACAGTTGACGTGCGACACAAAATTATTGAAACTTATATTACATAGCGACTCCTTTTTTTACATGCAATGTTGGTATAGTCGATAATGCTTTTTTTATTCTTTTTTTGAAGGCTCTCACCTTGAATATTAAAATTATAATTTTTGCATTTCTTAAATAATATAAGGGGCACACACTGCACCCCTTATTTGAAACGATTTACTCTTATTTTGTCATTTGATTAAGAAAGCGGCGTATTTCTTCATGATTTCCAGAGATTTGTGCTTCTCTTTCCTCGTCTTTCCTCAGCTTTTCTTGAGCAAGCTTTAAGATTTCTTTCTCTCTTTCTTGAGGAATGATGACCACCCCATCTGCATCACCCACAACAATATCACCAGGTTTAACAGCAACACCCCCACAAGATATAGGGATATTCATTTCGCCCCAACCGCTTTTTGCACTAGCCGCAACGGTTGTACCTTTGCAAAAAACAGGATAGTTTAATTTTTTCACACCTTGAACATCACGAATTACACCATCTGCGATAATCCCATTGATACCAAGTGATTGCGCTAATCCAACAATAAAGTCGCCAGCTATTGCTCTATACGTATCACCTTTTGCATCAATTACAAGAACATCTCCAGGATTCGCTTCATTAATAGCACGTAATACAGCTTTGTTGTCTCCAACTGGTATTTTCACAGTAAAAGCTCTACCCGCTACTACAAAGTCTTCTTTTAAGGGCTTAATAGTTGAATCCATATTATTTAATCCTTGCATAGAATCAGAAAAACAGGCTGTTGGTATTTTCAGAAATTTAGATATAATGTTATCCATCACTTACCTCCATAATTAGGCTAACAACAGTAAATTAAAGATTATTAAAAATCTTTTGTTCTCTTAAACATCAAGTCCATTTGAATTTGTTCTTCTATTCTGAATTTTTCGCATAACAAAAGGGTAGAGTATAGAAATAACAGTTAGGATCATTAACACAATTGAAATTGGTGACGAGAAAAAGTAACCAATTGAGCCATCAGAAGCGATAATACTTTTCCTAAAGTTTTGCTCCATATCTGGTCCAACGATTAGGGCAAGAATTAGCGGTGCTACAGGGAAATGATATAGCTTCATAAATAAGCCCAACATGCCAAATATGATTAATAAAAAGAAATCGGCAGCTGAATAGTTGAATGTGTATACCCCTACAAATGATAATACTAATATAATCGGATATAAGATCTTAGGCGGTGTATCTAAGATTTTAATCAATAAACCGACAAGTAAAATATTAATAATGATTAATACAATATTTCCTATAAACATGCTATTGATTAGTGCCCAAACCATATCACCATTTTGCTGGAATAAAAATGGACCTGGTTTAATACCTAACATGATCAGAACACCAAGCATGACGCCTGTGGTTGCAGAACCGGGTACTCCCATTGATAAAAGGGGAATCATCGCTCCAACAGCTGCTCCATTATTGGCCGATTCTGGTGCTGCTAAACCTTCAATTCTTCCCTTCCCAAACTCTTCAGGTTTTTTTGCCAGTTGTTTTTCCGTCGAATAACTTAACATGGAAGCAATTGTACCACCTGCACCAGGTAAAACCCCGACTAAAAATCCTAAGGGTGCACTTCGGAAAATCGGCCATTTAGATTTTTTCCACTGTTTTTTCGTAATCCAAATTTTACCGACAGTTTCCTTCTTTTCTGTGGGTCTATTTATTGTGAGCAAATTATAAAGCACTTCTCCAACAGCATATATTCCCATTATGATGATTAGAAACTCGATCCCCTCAGTAAAATGATGAATTCCCATTGTGAATCGGTATACACCAGATTGTAAATCAACCCCGATCGTGCCGATGGCTAGACCAATACACATTGAGAGGAAACCTTTAATCATCGCTCCTCTAGAAAGGGATACAATGGCTGAAAGGGTAAATAGCATTAACAGGAAATATTCTGCAGATCCAAACTTCAGGGCAAAATTAGCTAATGGCTGTGCCAAAAAAATAAAACCTACTACCCCAAGCATCCCTCCAATAAATGAAGCTATTGCTGAAATAGCTAGCGCCTGCCCACCCAAACCCTTTTTTGCCATTGGGTATCCATCAAATGTAGCAGCAATCGCAGAACCATCACCAGGAGTATTTAAAAGGATTGAACTTCTTGAACCGCCATACATTGCACCGCAATAAATAGCCGTCATTAATATAATTGCACTGGTAGGATCCATCCCAAACGTGATAGGCACCAAAACTGCGACTGCCGTAGCAGGTCCCAATCCAGGAAGCATGCCAACAATAGTACCTAAAAACCCTCCTGCTGTAATCCATAAAAGATTAATAGGCTGAAGTGCAATTAATAAACCTTCTAAAACCATTTGTATATCAATCCCCATAGAACAGTACCTTCCTTTCCATTATTTTCTCTCAGAATATAAAACAGTTATTATTAAATCTTTCTTATACTCAATTCCCTGATTTCCAAATAATTCCTCAGTTTCCTTCTATCTAGACTTCTCAACAAATTCTGCAAAGGGTATGTTAGCCGGTTTGTTATCCATAAGTTAGTTGACACGAAAATGCTGAGAAATAAACTATGGCAAAATAATCCCCATTGATTCAAATCCAAACCAAACAACTACTGTGAAAACAACTGCTACGATCACATTTATCTTCCATTTTTTCTTGCCATTAATCAGATGTAACAAAGCATACAAAAATAAAGTCGTAGATATTAAAAAGCCTGCTACTTCAAAAATAAACGTATAGATTAGTGAAAAAACGGTTGTCCACACGATCATCATGATAACCTTTTTTGTAAATAATGTTTTAATTTCTATTTTTTCACCTTGATTTCGTACTTCGGAAACCAAATAGATAATACTAAAAAACAGTAATAACAACCCAATCATTCCTGGAAAGTACAAAGGTCCATTTGGATCACCTAATTTAGCTTTAGGCAAATTTAAAGTTGCAACCAAAAAGATTATACTAGATACGATAAAACCTCCTGGTACAATCAACTTTTTATTCTGCATGATTAACCTCCTCCAATTTTTTAATACAGCGACCAACTAGATATAGATTTGAAATCGCTTTCGAATTTCTTTAAATATAATAACGGTAAAATCTTTATCAAATTTCTTTCCTGTCAATTAATAAACTAGTTGATTGTTGAATGACAAATTTTCATTATTCTCATTAGTCTCTTATAGAAATAATCACTTCTGGAGAGGTACTAATATTGATCCTTCCATAATTCTTCTGGCACTTCGACTCATCATAACTTTTCTAACAGACCAGCCCGCTTCTGTTTGTTTAGAATCAGCACCTACAACTAATGAACCAGACGGATGCCCAAATCTAATTTCAGACATTGTGCGCCCTAATATATTACTGACAATTGTTCCAGGAATCGAAGCTGCCGTTGCTATCGCAACAGCTCCAGTACCAGTCATAGCATGATGCAATTTTCCCATAGAGAGAATTCGGGCTAAAATATCAATGTCTTCTTTTTGTATTTCTTTGCCATCTGATGTCTTGTAGTCTGCTTGTTCTCCAAAGAAAGCAATTTTCGGCGTATGCTGCCGGTGACTGCTTATAAATTCAACACTATTGCCTAACCCCATTGCTACAGCTCCATGGGCACGAATCATTTCTAATTGAGTAAGCAGTTCTTGGTTTTCATTGATATCTTTTTGCAATTCTTTACCTGTTAAACCTAGTGAGGAAGCTGCGATAAAAATAGCAGGATTCCCTGCATTTAACAATGTCACTTCTATTTCACCTATTTCAGGAATTTGGAGGCGATCTATCACGTTTCCAGTTGGCAGCATGCATCCTCCTTCACCTGACTCTCCATCACTTCCGCCTGGTTCAATAAACTCTAGCTTAATCTCAGCTGCAGGAAAAGCGACACCATCAAGTACAAACTCGCCAAGCTCCTGAACTTCTCCATTTTGCACGGGAACATGTGCTATTATTTTTTTGCCGATATTTTCTTGCCAAATGTTAACTGTTGCTATTCCGTTATATGGAGCATCTATTAAACCTTTAGATATTGCAAAAGGACCCACAGCAGACGTAAGGTTTCCACAATTACCGCTCCAGTCAACCAATGGTTTTCCAATAGCTACTTGACCGAATCTATAATTAACATCACAACCAGGTCTGTTGCTTTTTGAAATAATAACAACCTTACTCGTACTTGAAGTAGCTCCTCCCATTCCATCTATTTGCTGTCCATAAGGATCAGGACTACCAATACAGCGCAATAAAACTTCATCAAGTATGTTTGGATCATCTGGTAAATTTTCTTTAAGAAAAAAAACCCCTTTGCTAGTTCCCCCACGCATATAAACTGCAGGAATTTCCACCTGTTTTCCCGATGTACTCACTTGCATTACTCCTTTCATGTATTCTTACTTCTGTTCTTAATAGAAAATTATAGGTTAGTTTTTATTATTAAGAAAATATCTATATTTGATCGTTAAACATTTGATATTGTTATATCTGACTGCAAATGAGAATCAATAAGCAATGCAATATCAAACTTAATTTTGTTCTATTATGAAGCTTGTCTAAAGGAAATACGGGGGGGGGCAGAGACTTAACTAAACTTTCAACGAACCATCTTCATCGCTAAACATTAATTATAATTTTTATAAAAAAAGGAATGTCAGGCTAAGGACAATCCTTTCTAGGAAATTTTAAAATGAATATTGCCTAGCTATAACCATAAAAATAATCATTTTAAACCTGAACTTTGTAATAACTCTTCATATTGCTCAGTTTCTTCCTTATAGAACTCTAAAGTTTCACTGCTATCCTTGTAAAATGAATCCCAACCATTATTTTCCAAAACCTTTTTCCATGAATCTGTCTCTACCAATTCAGCCAGCAAGTTATCCCAAAATTCAACTTCCTGATCTGACATATTCGGACCAGCAGTAATTCCTCTCCATTTGGCAAAAATCGCGTCCACACCTTCTTCTTTCCAGGTTGGAACATCCTCCACTCCTTCTACTCGCTCTTCAGCTGAAACGACTACAATGTCAACCATATCTGCTTTGGCCTGCTCGGATGCCTCAGATACTGAAGTAGAACCGATATCAACATGTCCACCTGACAAAGCTGTAATTAAATCTCCACCACTTTCGTAAACTAAAAATTGAAGTTTATCTGTCTCAACGCCAGAAATCATCGCTGCTTCAACAAATGAAAGGTGGTCATCACTCCCCAGTCCAGATGCAATTCCGATCTTTAATGAAGTTGGGTCTTCTTTTAATTTATTCATAATCTCTTCCCCAGTTTTTACCTTAGATCCTTTTGGAACAACTACTGCTTGCCACTCAGTTGTTAAAGTTGCTAACGGTATAAAACTTTCATAATTCAGGTCACTTTTTTCAAGTAAATAATTACTTATTAAAAGACTCGAATCGAGGCCGATTGTATGGCCGCCTTTGTCACTTAAATATTGTCTACCTATTTCCCCTGCTCCGCCTGGCTTATTAATAACGGTAATTGGCACATCGATAAGACCTTCATCTTGTAAAGCCTTTTGTAATGCACGCATTGTTCCATCAGCCGCTCCGCCTGGTGAGAACCCAACAACAAACTCAATTGGCCCTGTAGGATATTCTCCTCCATTACCTGCTGAACTTGAAGAACAGGCTGAAAGGATCATGGTAAATAGAAGAACTACAATTAAACAAGCACTCTTTTTCATATCTATTCACTCCTTATCATTTATTAAAATCTTTAGAGATTCGTTATTCGATAAGCTAAAAAGTTTTCACCCCCCATTTGGAATCGCTTCCAATTAAGGATATTATAAATTAATAATATTCAGAAATATAATAAGTCTTTTTTATGGTGAAAAATAACTTAAGATTATGAATATGTTAGAAACTCTAAATGGAGGGGGTTCTTGCAGGTTTTTAAGCTTTTTGATAAGGGTTGTTTTGTACTATAGTTATCATTTCGCAGCTTCCTTTCTTATTTGGTCTGCTGCAGTAACTTTAATAAATATAGAATTGATCATGAACTTAGATTAATAGAAGGAGATAAATCCATTTATTTTAAAGTTTTATCTCCTAATAGAAATAGAATGGACTCTTTCCAAACTACACTTCTTCAATATTAAGACTATCTATAAACTCAACAAAAGCGCTTACTAATTTTAAATTTAATGTTTCTTCATGGTAAATCATCCAAGAGTCTCGAACAATTTTTTCTCCTTTATGGTCTGTGAGTTCCATTGTATAAAAATCATTCGTACCTTTTAATACATATCCTGGCATAATTGCATAGCCTAATCCGTTTAAAATCATCTCTTTACACGTATCCGATCGATCCACAGTCATGCTAACAAGTGGAGGAACTGAAAAATGATTGCTCCACCATGTATCAATCATTTCCTTTAACTTTGTATCACTTTTATAATCAATTCTTGGAAGTTTAGGCAAGTCTTCCATTTTAATTTCTTTTTTTGATACTAACAATAGCGATTCATGCAGCAAAAGGCGCTTCCCGCCACTCCACTTGTAATCCCCTCTTATTAACCCAATATGTACATCTTGTTTTACCAGCACTTGATAAATTTGCTCACTCCAGCCGGTTACTACATGAAATTCAACATCTGGATACTTATCCTTAAATAGTTTTAATAAAATAGGAAGCTTAATTCTAGAAAATAAAAAAGATGAACCAATTCTCAGCGTACCTGTAACTTTATCATCCATGTTCGAAATATGATCGTTTATATCCTGAAGCTTATTTAACATCTCGTCAGCACATTTCACAAGATATTCTCCTTGTGGAGTAAAATGAACACCTCTTCTGCCGCGATGTACAATTTGAACACCAAAACTTTGCTCCATCTGCTGTAATCGTTTAGTAAGTGCAGGTTGTGATATATGCATTAAGATAGCAGTTTTTGTAATATTTTTTTGTTCATATAAAACTTTTAAGATGGTCCAGTCTCGAAAATCCATTATAAGCACCTCCATAGATACCAACATATTATTAAGCAAGACAGTTTTTTCAAATAACATAAATAATTGGGACGTTTAGTTAGTTTAATTAGTCTATAAATATCAAACATGGCTGTTTTGAAACAAAAAAAGGATGGTTTCACCAGTTTTATTAACTAGTAAAACCATACTATTATTATGAAAAATACAAGATAGCTTCCTCAATCTATTTTGTCTTCAGTAATATTAAAATTAAAAGTATTAAAGCTTCAGTTTTAATCCTTCATGAGTTGGAACAAATCCTAATCGTTCATAAAACCTTAATGCATCAGGTCTTGTTTTATCTGTTGTCAATTGTATTAGATGGCAGCCTCGTTCTTTTGCTCGGTGAATTGCCCATTTTATTAAATCAGAACCCACTCCTCTGCCCCTTACAGAACCAGCAGTTCTAACTCCTTCAATTGTAGCTCTCCAGCTGCCTTGATGTGTTATGTAAGGTGTGAAGGTAATTTGCTGAACTCCAATAACTTTTCCACCCTCACATGCGACTATTAATTCGTTATTAGGGTCTGAAGTGATAGCTTCAAATGCTTTTATATAACTAGTAGGCAATGGATTTTCATGCCGTTCACGCTGACTTCCCAGAAAATCATCTGCTAGCATAGCAACAATACTATCTAAATCTTTTTGGACTGCAATTCGAAAGGTAATTTCTGTCTCCAATTAGATCTCTCCCCGTAATTTACATTTGTAATTAACCTATCAATTAGTGCTTCTTATGTGCGGCTAGTTTTTTGAGATTAAAGATGAATTCCGCCCTCGTCAATTGGGTCTTTTCTTAATTACCCAAAATACCATTTCAAAGCATTTCTATATAATATCTTATCCGCACTTTTTTCATCAAAAAGGTTTTGGATCAATTCTATATCATCATATTCAAAAGGTCTTTTCGCCCGTGTTGAAGGCAAATCTGTGCCAAACATTAGTGCATCTGGATTGGTTTCAAATATAGTTTTTAATGCATTTTTAACATCCAATTCAACACGGCCGAATCCTGTTGCTTTAACATGTACCCCTTTGTCTACTAATTTTAATAGATGAGGAAGGCCTTCTTCAGACAAACCTAAATGGTCAATTGAAATTGCTGGTAATTTCTCAATCGTTGATGCAATATCAGGCAGTTCTTTGGCATCAATATAAAGTTCACTATGCCACCCTGCCAAATCATATACTCTTCTAGCGAAATGATCGAGCTTTGAAAGATCTTCAGAGCCACCTCGTTTAATATTAAACCGAAGTGCTCTTACACCACTTTTATGTAGATTTAAAATTTCATCATCGGTCACCGTAAAGGGAAGCTGTGTAACACCACAGAAAGCTGGACCCATTTGTTTAAGAGCCTTCATTAAATATTGCTGATCAAATCCCTGAAATGATCCTGATACAATCGCCCCTCCGCCTATATTCAAGTTAGCAGTCTCATTTAAGTAATCGTCTGCAACATAGCTTGGTGGTGTGTACCCTTGGTTCTCAATAATCGGAAACTCAAAATCAATTATATGAAAATGCGCATCAAAAATTTTCATTACAGATCCCCTTTCTTTTTTATAACATATCAAAAACTTGACATCAGTGGAATACTAATTATTAGCCTTGATAAATATGTAAATAGTAGTTTTTATGTGTAGTATTCTCATTTGCCTACTTTAATGATTAAAATTTCGTCCTTATTAAAAGTAGAAATTAATTACAAGTAGTATTTAAATATTAATAACTATAAGGTTGCATTCAGGAAAATTCATAAGCTTTATTTATGGATTGCCATAATTTTTTTTGAATTATCCAATAGATTTTAACCTGTTATAATGAAAAATAATTACTTAGGGGGTACAAAAGTTGAAAGCTATTTTACAGAATGAATACGGTGAAGTAAATGTTTTAACTTACGCAGATGTTGAGATCCCTTCTATTGAAAAGAACGAGCTTTTGATTAAAGCCGCTTACACAAGTGTTAACTATGCAGATATTAAAAAACGAATTGGATAAAAAGGCAAAGGAAATTTTCCTTTAATGCTAGGATTAGATGTATCAGGTACTGTTGAGAAGGCACCTGAAAATTCCACATTTTCACCAGGAGACCGAGTAGTTGCTTTTCCTAAAAATGGTTCGTATGCTGAGTACGTTGTGGCTAATGAGAATTTAGTTTTTAAAATACCAGATGCCCTTTCGATGGAACAGGCAGCAGCAATGCCAACGGTTTCTTTCTTATCATATATTCTTATCTTTGAAATTGGCCAAGTAAAACCAACAGATACGATTATTGTACACAGTGCAGCTGGTGGTGTTGGGTCCATATTAATTCAATTAGCTAAAATAGCAAATGTTTCAAAGATTATTGGTACAGTTGGCTCTCTGGAGAAGGAGTCCTATGTTTTGGGTTTAGGTGCTGATTTTGTATACACATATGACACATTCTCTAAAGAAGTTTTAAAACTGACCAACAATATAGGTGCTAATGTCATTTTTGATTCCTGTGCAGGAAATATAACGAGCAAGAGCTTAGAATGTTTAGCCTATTATGGAAATCTTGTTCAGTTTGGTAACAGTACTGGTAAAACAGGAAACATGTCAACAAGTGATGTTCATAGCAGTTGCAGAACAATTAGCGGTTTTAGTTTGGGTACAACACGAAAATTTCATCCTGAACGATTAAGGGCTATTGCAGATAACGTAATTGAATTATTTAGTTCAGGAAAAGTATCCCTCCCAGTTGCACAAGTTTTTGATTTAAAAGATGCTAGGCTTGCTCATGCACTAATTGAAAGTCGAAATTATAAAGGGAAAATTCTAATTAAAATGTGAAGCATACTTTTCTGCTATGCTCATTTGTGTATAATGAAGTATCAAAATGAAGCCAGTGAGATTTTACATGAAGTAAAATCTCACTGGCTATCATTTTAGAGGGACGATATTGTTACAACTCAACATATATTATTTTGAAATTAATGAGTTTTGCAACTTTCGTATAGTCCTTTTTCATGTAGAACTTTAATTAATGTTTCTCCCATTACAGATGGAGTTTCTGCTACTGAAATACCGCAGCTTTCCATTACGCTAACTTTTTCAGCTGCAGTTCCTTTTCCACCCGAAATAATAGCTCCGGCATGACCCATACGCTTTCCTGGTGGTGCTGTTCTACCACCAATAAAGCCTACGATAGGTTTATTCATATTCTCTTTTGCCCAAAGTGCTGCTTCTTCCTCAGCAGTACCGCCAATTTCACCAATCATAATTACAGCATAAGTATCTGGATCCTCATTAAATGCTTTTAATACATCAATAAAATCAGTACCGTTTACTGGATCTCCACCAATTCCAACTGCTGTAGACTGTCCAATGCCAGCCTCACTTAATTGATGTACAGCCTCATATGTTAATGTTCCTGAACGTGAAACAACGCCAACGTGACCTTTTTTGTGGATATAACCTGGCATAATACCGATCTTACATTCTTCTGGGCTGATCACGCCAGGACAGTTTGGTCCGATTAAACGTGTTTTCTTGCCCTCCATGTAGCGCTTCACTTTAACCATATCCAACACAGGAATATGTTCAGTTATACAAATAACAAGATCAAGCTCAGAATCAACAGCTTCCATAATTGCATCTGCTGCAAATGGTGCAGGTACATAAATAACTGAAACTGTAGCGCCAGTTTCTTTTACAGCATCCTCAACAGTATTAAAAACCTTAACACCTTCTACTTCTGTTCCGCCCTTACCTGGTGTCACCCCACCAACGATAGCTGTTCCATACTCCAACATTTGTTTTGTATGAAATAAAGCAGTAGAACCTGTAATTCCTTGTACAATGACTTTTGTTTGCTTATCAATAAAGATACTCACTTGCAGATCTCCTTCCTAATTATGCTACTTAGCCTTCCATTTTTCAGCGTACTTGTTCTACGATTTTCTGCGCTCCATCTGCCATGGAATCCGCAGAAATAATATCAATGTCTGCTTCTGCAAGAATTTGCTTACCTTCCTTAACGTTCGTACCTTCAAGTCTTACTACAAGCGGTACATTCAGCCCAACTTGCTTAGCGGCCTCTACCACACCATTCGCAATAATGTCACATTTCATAATTCCGCCAAAAATATTTACAAAAATACCTTTTACATTTTGGTCGGATAAAATAATTTTGAATGCCTCAGTAACTTTTTCCGCTGTAGCACCGCCCCCAACATCAAGGAAGTTAGCCGGGTCTCCGCCATAGTGCTTGATAATATCCATTGTCGCCATTGCCAAGCCTGCACCATTAACCATACAGCCGATATTTCCAGTTAAAGAAATATAACTTAAGTCATATTTAGATGCTTCAATTTCTTTTTGATCTTCTTCATCAAAATCTCTTAGTTCTAAAATATCTTTTTGACGGAACAATCCGTTGCCATCAAAATTCAGTTTAGCATCTAAAGCCATAACCTTATCATCACCTGTTACAACTAGAGGGTTGATTTCAGCGATTGAACAGTCTTTATCGATGTAAA
Source organism: Bacillus mesophilum (assembly GCF_008923265.1). NCBI lineage: Bacteria > Bacillati > Bacillota > Bacilli > Caryophanales > Bacillaceae > Bacillus > Bacillus mesophilum. The sequence continues at coordinate 862,112 of NZ_WBOT01000001.1, forward strand.
CCTTATAAAGTCCCATCATAAATTTTACAGCTTGTCTCACTAGCTTTGCCGGAATATTGATGTTAAAAGCAAGTCTGTTTGCCTGAAACGCTGTTAAACCAACAACAGGGTCAATAACTTCTTTAAAGATTTTTTCTGGCGTCTCTTCTGCTACTTCCTCAATATCCATTCCGCCTTCTTCAGATGCCATTAATACCACTCTTGAAGTTGCGCGATCTTGAACAAGACCAATATAATATTCCTTCCGGATGTCGCAGCCCTCTTCAACTAGAAGACGGTTTACTACTTTTCCTTCAGGACCAGTTTGATGAGTAACGAGTGTTTTTCCGAGTAATTCTTCAGCATATTGGCGAACTTCTTCAATGCTCTTAGCAATTTTTACTCCGCCTGCTTTACCTCTTCCACCTGCATGGATTTGCGCTTTAACAACATAAACACCTTGCTGAAGTGATTCAGCTGCTTTCACAGCCTCGTCAGCAGTAAAAGCTGCGTGTCCATTTGGAACAGCTACTCCATATTGCCTAAGAATTTCTTTTCCTTGATACTCATGAATATTCATGACTTTCCTCCCTCAATCTTTGTAAGAAAATTAGAAAATTTGTATGTTGCAGCTAGAGATAAAATTCCCCAAATTAAAGCACCATTTATCATGTAACGGCGTTTTAATTCCTTTTTTTACTGCATATATATTCATCATCCTAGTGTAAGGACATTTCAAACTATAGTCTGGTGATACCTTACACTAGGCTTAATGATTCAAAGAATCTTATGCTTCTAATAAAAATTTCTCAGGGTCTTCAAGCAATTCTTTAATACGCACCAAGAACCCTACTGCTTCTTTTCCATCAACAATTCGGTGGTCATATGATAATGCAATATACATCATTGGACGGATCTCAACTGTTTCCCGATCCACTGCAACAGGACGATATTGAATCGTGTGCATCCCAAGAATACCTACTTGTGGAGCATTTAGAATCGGCGTGGATAATAAGGATCCAAATGTGCCGCCGTTAGTAATAGTAAATGAACCGCCTTGAAGGTCTGAAAGTGCAAGCTTAGAATCTCTAGCTTTCAATGCTAGTCTACCAATCTCTTTTTCAATATCGGCAAATCCTAGGCGATCCGCATCTCTTACAACCGGAACAACTAATCCGTCATTCGTAGATACAGCAACACCGATGTCGTAGAACTTCTTGATAACCAATTCGTTGCCTTGGATTTCGGCATTTAATAATGGATATTTCTTTAAGGCACTAACAACAGCTTTTGTAAAGAAGGACATAAATCCTAGCTTCACATCATGCTCAGCCAAGAAGTCATCCTTTCTCTTCTTGCGCAATTCCATTACTGCTGTTAAATCTACTTCATTAAAAGTAGTTAAGATTGCAGCAGTTTGCTGAACTTCAACAAGGTTTTTCGCAATGGTTGCTCTGCGGCGAGTCATTTTTTGTCTTTCAACCGGTTTTGCAGGGTTTTCTGCTGGTTTCTTTTCTTCCGAAGAACGACTTGATGCAGGAGCTGGACTTGGAGCTGTTCCAGCATTGGCAACATCTTGTTTACTTACTCTTCCCAGTGGATCTGCCACAGGTACCTGGCTCAAGTCAATCCCTCGCTCTCTAGCAAGCTTTCGTGCCGCTGGAGAAGCAGGATAGTCATGAGTAGCTGCCGGTGTTTGAGTTTGTTTTGGAGCTTCTGTTTTTGCTTCAGTCTTAGCTTCTTCTTTTGGTGCCTCAACTTTTGGTGCCTCAGCACTCTCAGCAGATCCTTCTTCTATCTGAGCGACTACTTCTCCAACTTGGACTGTGTCACCAGATGCTTTTATAGTATTTTGCAGAACTCCACTATGCTCAGCGATAATTTCTACATTTACCTTATCTGTTTCTAATTCTAATAAATAATCTCCCTTTTCAACTCGTTCACCTGGATTCTTGAGCCACTGTGCAATGGTACCTTCTGTGATTGATTCAGCTAATTCTGGAATAATTACGTCTGCCATTTCTTACACATCCTTTAATTGTTTATTTTCATATAACTTTGTTCTAATTTAGAACTATTGCTTAACTTTATCTTTAGAAGCTGCTGTCAAAGTTAAAACATTGTTAATAATTCTTTGTTGTTCTTTCTTATGAACAGCCGGGTCTCCTTCAGAAGGACTAGACATTTCTGGTCTTCCGTTATATTCAACCCTTAATTTATCAGGGAAAAGACCTTGTAATTTAGGTGCAATATAGCTCCATGCTCCCATGTTCTTTGGTTCTTCCTGTGTCCAGCTAACCTCTTTTACGTTTTTATATTTTGATAGGCATTCTAAAATTTGTTTTTCTGGGAATGGATATAATTCCTCTATACGGATAATTTGCAGCCATTCATATTGATCTTTCTTAGAAACTTGATCTGACAGTTCAACTGCCAATCTGCCTGAACAAATTACTATTTTTTCTACCTTTTCTAGGTTTGCTCCCAAATTAGGCTCTTCAATAATCGGATGAAATTCACCCGAAGTAAACTCGTTTAACTCAGCAGCTGCAGACTGATGACGTAATAAGCTTTTCGGCGTCATCAACACTAGTGGTTTAACTAAATCTGTGTTTAGAGTAGCAGCCTGTCTTCTTAAGAGATGAAAATATTGTGCTGAGGAAGACAGATTTGCTACACTCCAGTTGTTTTCAGCTGATAGCTGAAGATAACGCTCTAGTCTTGCACTTGAGTGCTCTGGTCCTTGCCCTTCATATCCATGTGGCAGAAGAAGGACTAGCCCAGAATTCTGCCCCCACTTCGCTTTAGCAGAGGATATAAATTGGTCTGCGATTACTTGAGCACAGTTAGCAAAATCGCCAAATTGCGCTTCCCACATTACCAGAGTTTCTGGTGCACCAAGATTATAACCATATTCAAAACCTAGTGTTGCTGTTTCAGTAAGTGTACTATTATGCACTGCAAAAGAAGCATTCGCTGAATCTATTTGGTGTAAAGTGCAATACTTATTTCCAGCTAATTCATCTGACAGGACAATATTACGATGTGAGAATGTCCCACGTTCAGAGTCCTGCCCTGTTAATCTGATTGGAATTCCATCTTTTATAATAGTCCCGTATGCTAAGGCTTCTGCATGAGACCAGTCGATTTTCGCTTTTTTCTCGAACACATCTAGACGACGCATTAAGATTTTCTCTAGTTTGCCGAACGTATTAAAATTCTCCGGCCATTTCAGCAAACTTTTGTTTATAGAAACTAAAGTCTCTGCCTCTACAGTTGTATCTATTTCTAAAAGTGCTTTTTCATTATAAACAACTTTTTCCTGCAATTCTGAAATATAAAGCGGTTCATCATGATCAGGACTCATTCTTTCAGCTGCGCCTTTAATTTCGGCCATCACTTCAGATTGAACTGCATTAATTTCATCCTCAGTAAAAGATTTTTCAGCTAACAATTGCTTTTTATATAATTCAGTTATGGTTGGATGACTGCGCACCAGCTGATAAATAAGCGGATTTGTTGCCATCGGTTCATCCATCTCATTATGGCCAAGTCTTCTGTAACCGATCAAATCTATCACTACATCTTTTCTAAACGCTTGACGGTAAGCAAATGCAAGCTTCATGACTCGTATGCATGCCTCTGGATCGTCTGCGTTAACATGAAATACAGGAACTCCATATCCCTTCGCTAAATCACTGGAATATAATGTAGATCGTGAATCTCTTCCTTCCGTTGTAAATCCAATTCGGTTGTTGGCAATGATATGCATAGTACCACCAGTTTGATATGCGTTTGTACCTGCAAAATTGAACATTTCAGCTACAACACCTTGACCAGCAAATGCTGCATCACCATGGATTAGAAGAGGGATTGCTTTAGACGTATCCTGCACAGGATACCCTTTTTGATCTCTATTTTCTTGTAAAGCTCTAACTACTCCCTCAACTACGGCTCCAGCATACTCCAAATGACTTGGATTGTAGGCAAGAGTAACATTAATTTGTCGGTCATCCACTATTCTCTTTTTCTTGCCACCCATATGATATTTTACATCTCCGGTGCTGCCGCTCGTTTCAAGATAATCTTCGCTTTCATTTAACCATTTAACATGTTGAAACTGTGAAAAAATGGCTTCATATGGTTTCTTAATAACATGTGCTAGTACATTTAATCTGCCTCGATGAGCCATAGAAATTGCGATATCTTCCACTTGTTCCTGAGCACTTAAGCTAACCAATTCCTCAATTGAAGGAATAAGCATTTCAAGACCTTCAACTGAAAAACGCTTCGCTCCAACATAAGTTCTATGAAGGTACTGTTCAAACCCTTCAGTTTCATATAGTTTTCTTAACAACTGTTTCTTTCTATCTACTGTAAGTACTTCTGCCTTTTCAATTTCGATTTGCTCAAGGAGCCATTCTCTTTCGCCTGGCTCAACATGAAGAACTTCATAACCAATTTTTCCAGTATAGATGGTTAACAGCTTCTGAATGGCTTCAAAACCGTCAGCGACTTCATCTTTCCATTCAGAGCAAATCAATTCTGATGGAACTTCTCTAACCGTTTCTTCTGTTAAACCATAGCGTTCTAATAAGAAAAGATCTTTATTTTCTCTATCTTCCAAAGGATAGATATCAGCTAATAAGTGTCCTCGCTCTCTAATATCTGCTGCAAGTTTTAACACAAGGCTGAGGTTCTTAAGGTTTTGAATAATTGATGCCTCAGATCCCTTTACCTCCTGCCGGCTACTAGCTTTTGGCTGTCCCCATTTAGCAAACAGTTCTGCCAGACTTTCATCTACTATTTCCGGGGATTGTAAATATAGATCATATTGTTCTAACAAATAGCCAAGGTTAGGTCCTGAAAACTCACTCCACGGACTTTGAAAGTTATTCATATATTTCACACATCCTTAACAATTTTTTCAGCTAAAAATAAAGTGTTCAAACCATTTTTACAATAATCCAACCCATTGCCAGTATGTCATACTAAAGACAACAATGAGAATGAAACCAATGATAGTTATCGGCAATCCAGGTTTTAACATATCTTTGGTTGTAAAGGCGCCTGTACCGTAGGCAAGCATATTTTGCGGTGCACTTACAGGCAGCAGGAATCCAAAACTGATAACAAATTGCTGAATTAACACAAGTCCTGGTCCGTTGAAAGTAGTCTCCATCGAAGCTACTAAAGCAATAACAATCGGTATGAAAGCCGAAGCAAGACTCGTCGCACTTGCAAATCCTAAATGGATAATGATATTAAACAAGGAAAGAATCATGATAATAACAATTAGTGGCTGATTCGTTAATCCTAGTGCACTAAACGTATTATCAGATAGCCATGCAGCACCTTGTGTTTCCAATAACACTGACCCTAGAGAAATACCTAGAGCGAAAACAACAAGCGTTCCCCATGGAATCTTACTTTCTACTTCCTTCCAAGAGTAAATCCCTATTTTCGGCATTAGCATAACAGTAACTGCGATGATAGTGATCGTTGTCGAATCAAGTGGATGTAAAACTCCTTCTGTTGACCAAAAAGCAAGAAGTAAGAGAGAAATGACGATTAACTTCCATTCTTTTAAAGTAATTTTTCCAAGATCTTTTAATTGTTTTCCAATAATCTCTTTACCATTTTCTAACTCGCTTACTTCAGGCTTGATCAACTTAACCATTAGAAAATACAGCACGATGGACATTAATATTGACCAAGGACCAGCATATAAGAGCCATTGTCCCCATGTAACAGTTGTGTCAAACGCATGTTCAATAAATCCTAGAGCTACCATGTTTTGAGCAGCAGAAGTCTTAATACTTATATTCCAAATCGAAATAGCTTGAACAGCTGTAACAAGCAATAAGGCTGCCAGTCGGCTTGTTTTAGCTAATTTAAATGCTGCTACAATACCGAGCAAGATTGGAATAATGGTACCTGCTCTTGCCGTTGCACTTGGTACGAATAATGCGAGTACAATACTGACAAGAATTGTACCAAACACTAAGCTATTGGTCTTGGTTCCCACTCTAGACATAATAAATAAGGCTAAACGCTTATGCAGACCAGTGATTTCCATTGCAGCAGCAATAAAGGTTGCTCCTGCAACAAGGCCAACAGCAGATGAACTAAAGCCAGATAGAGCTAATTTCAATCCGCCTCCTGTTGAATAGATTTGAGACGGATCCTCTACTGTCGGAGCAAGTCCGATAAATACGGCTATCAATGTCAAAATAATGGCTGCACTCACCGTATAAGATACTGCTTCAGTCATCCAAAGGATAACTGCTAAAGCAAGAATACCTAGTGCTATTTGACCAGCTACCGGTAAACCTTCCGGATTTGGAAGGAGTATAATAATCAGGAAAACGACGAAAGCAAGAATGACAAAATAATTTTTATTTATTTTCATAGGTTATTTCCCCTTATAAGACATAATATTCTACTGGCTTAACAGGATGTGAAAGAGTACATTATTTTACTAGGTGGATAGGGTTACCTGTAGCAAGCTCAGCAGCCTCCATCACAATTTCACCTAAAGTTGGGTGCGGATGGACTGTTAATGCCAAATCTTCAGCTGTTAAACTAGACTCAATTGCCAATGCTAGTTCGGAGATCATGTCCGATGCATTTGCCCCGATAATCTGGCCGCCGATCACCACTCCATTATCTTTTCTTGTGACAAGCTGCACAAAACCTTCCGTCTCATTAAGTGCAATCGCTCTGCCATTCACGGCGAATGGGAACCTTGCAACTTCCGCTTCAATTCCTTTTTCTTTTGCACTATTTGCATCATGTCCAACTACAGCAATTTCTGGTTCTGAAAAAACAACAGCTGGCATACATTTATAATCGATAACAGCAGGATGCCCTGAGATAGCTTCGGCAGCTACTTTTCCTTCATATGAAGCTTTATGAGCCAATTGAGGTCCCGGCACGATATCGCCAATTGCATATATATGAGAAAGTGTGGTTTGACACTGCTCATTTATTTCAATTAAACCTCTTTCTGAAAGTGCAATACCAATATTCTCTAAACCAAGAGCATTTGTGTTAGGTTTCCTGCCAACACTCACGAGCAGGTAATCAGCTTTTACTGTTTGCTTTTCTCCGTCAATCACAACCTCAACTTCTACATGATCTTCTTGATCTTTAGCAGCTTCTACATTAACATTCGTTAAAATGTCTACACCTTTTTTCTTTAACCCTTTAGAAACAATAGAAGTAAGATGCTTATCCATACCGCCAAGGATGTCTTTTTGACCTTCTAAAATTGTCACCTTCACACCAAAATTAGCTAGGGCACCAACTAGTTCAACCCCTATAACACCTCCACCAACAGCAATCATACTCTTAGGGAGTTCATTCAAATTTAATACTCCAGTAGAATCTAAAATTCTGCTGGAAAATTTCATAGTTGGCAGCTCTACCGGACGAGAGCCTGTCGCTATGATTGCGTTTTCAAACGAATATATCTTTTCGCCTTCTGAGCTTTTAATCGTAACTTTGTGTGTGTCTGTAAACTCTGCTTGACCTTTAACAATTTCAACTTTATTGCCTTTTAGTAAAGTACCAATACCGCTTGTTAGTTTCTTAACTACACCATCTTTGAATGCTTGAACTTTGGTATAATCTACTTCTACATCTGATACCTTAACACCAAATACATCCAAGTGCTTCGTATTATGATAATGATGACTTGCTGTAATAAGAGCTTTTGAAGGAATACATCCTACATTTAAGCAAACTCCGCCTAAATTTTCCTTTTCTACTATAGTTACCTTTTGTCCAAGCTGTGCAGCTCGTATCGCTGCCACATAGCCTCCAGGTCCTGCTCCAATAATAAGTGTTCCAGTCTGATACTGATCAATTTCTTTCATGATTCTTCCTCCTACCCATGCACTAGATACATGCTGTTTTAAAGATTACATTAATATGAAATCGCTATCTTTTTACCGAAAGATTTCTGCCTTTATGGCTTTTTTGAAAGGTGCAGACTAAGGATTACTATTTAAGTTGTTCATTTAACATGTTTACACTTTTGCGTACCCTTATTCGTGCAGATCATTTAGAATCTTTGAAAGTATACCTTCACCAATAACTCTAAAGTGTTAAAAATGATTACGCTAGATTATGTAACTTATGTAAGTGCTTACGTAAGTATCGAAACCAAGATTGTGAATAATCGCACTTTTTAAGTTGCATAAATTACGAAAATTACTTTTGTTACGTAATTTACTTTAATTCCAAATAATATTTTCTTTTTTGCAGACGATTTATATTTAATTTGTAATCAAGCCGGCGATAAAATTATAACCAACTATGTGAAATGATTCACATTAAAATTCTGGAGGAATTCTCAATGAATCTATTAGAAGTAATCCGTACCACTGTAACCGATATGAATATTGTTAGTGCGATCACTTCCACATTATTCATTATTATGCTTGGGTACTTTTGCAGAAAGAAAGGGATTTTCAATGATCAAGTAGGAAAAATTCTTTCAAAAGTAGTATTAACTGTTGCTTTACCTGCTTTGGCTTTTAATGCTTTTATGCAGGACATTGATGAGAGAACCTTAAGTGAAGGAATAAATATTTTAATCTGGGGATTAGCCATTTATATCATACTCATTGTCCTTACTAAACCAATGTATATGAAGTTTAAAGGTGATCAGCAAGACACCCTTCGGATTTTAACCATCTTTGGATCCACTACATTCTTTGGTATACCAATTGTTGGAGCAATCTATGGAGCTGAGGGCGTTTTATATGCATCCATCTTTAATATTGGCTATCGTATTTTCCTATATTCATATGGTTATATCAAAATGAGTGGGCTGAAAATGGAAACACGAAACATTAAAGAAATGTTTTTAAATCCAATTGTTCTTGCAACATTTGCCGGTTTATTCATTTGGATGTTCCAAAGTTATATCCCGCAAGTTACTGTTTCAACAGAAGCTGGTGTCGCCTCACAAGTTGCGTTTTTACGGATTGATCAAACCGCAGTCTGGCTGCATAAACCATTGACATATTTGGCTGGTCTTGCATCACCGCTTGCTTGGCTAGCAATTGGTGCAACATTAGGATCTGTTGATTTTAAATCGGCCATGACAAATAAAGTATCCTGGTTCTATAGTTTCAATAAAATCATCATGGTTCCTTCTATTAATATTGTATTATTACTTTTATTAAACTTTGTTGGCATCATGCCTTTAAGTGGAGTTCTATTAGGAACAGTTGTCATTATGATGGCGACGCCAACTGCAACAGTTTGTGCAGCATATGCAATTAGTTTCGACAAGGATGCGGTACTCGCTTCCAACGCATCACTATTGTCAACCCTTTCTGCCGTCATTCTAATTCCTATATGGATTATTATTATCAATACAATCGGCCAAATCTTCGCATTTTAGACAGCTTGTATCATTTATCTACTCATTATGATGAATGATTTGCACCATTAACATGGAAAAACCTCTAAAATACCAGGTTAGGACACAATTACTTTACATTAGCTTGCTCACCAATGAGCAATTGTTTCAAAAATGTGTCCTACACACTGTTTATATAATTATTTTTATTAAAAAACTAACAAAACGCAAAAAGGAGATTAATACTATGACTTTAAAAGTTGTTTGCTACGGTGTTCGTGAAAATGAGGTAGAATATTTCAATAAATTAAATAAGTATAATTTTGATTTAACGCTTGTTCCTGAACTGCTTACTCATGAGAATATTGACACAGCTCAAGGAAAGGATGCAGTCTTATTAAGAGCAAATTGTAAGGCAGACAGACAAAATATCGAGAAAATGAAAAGTTTTGGTGTTAAATATTTGTTTACTCGTACTGTAGGCTATAGTCATATCGATCTTCAAGCTGCAGCAGAACACAATTTACCGATAGCATATGTACCTTCTTATTCACCAAATGCAATTGCTGAGCTGGCACTGACATTGGCTATGACATTATTAAGAAATACTGCTCATACAATTGAAAAAACTTCAAATAACGATTTTACTGTAGATACGAATATGTTCAGTAAAGAAATACGGAATTGCACAGTTGGAATGCTGGGCTTGGGCAAGATTGGTTTAACAGAAGCCAAATTGTTTAAAGGTCTAGGAGCTAAGGTTGTAGGATATGATGTATTTCAAAGTGAGGAAGCGAAGAAAACTGTTACCTTCTTAGAATTAGACGAATTATTATCAGTAAGCGATATTGTCAGTATTCATATTCCGTATATTGCAGGTCAAAATGGAAAAATGATTAATCATGATTTCTTGAGCAAGATGAAGGATAAATCAATTCTCATAAATACTGCTCGTGGAGAATTGCAAGATAATGAAGCAATTTTAGAAGCATTAAAAAGTGGAAAGCTGCACGGCTTTGCTACTGACGTTTTTGAAAACGAAGAGAAAATCTTTTTTAAGAAATTTGACAATGATAATACAGATTTAGATTTTACTGTTAAAGAGTTAACTAGTTTATATCCAAGGGTCCTTGTTACCCCACACATTGGTTCTTACACAGATGAAGCATTAACAAACATGATTGAAACAAGCTACCTTAACTTTCATGAAATGATAACAACAGGGCAGACTAAAAACCTTGTGGAAATATCTGCAGTAAAATAAAAATTTCATTTAATTTAGGTAAACACTTATAATTAGGGTATAGGTATTACCTGAAATTAACTTGACAGAAATCCATTATAACTAGAGTTAACCCTAAATATTTTAAGCTGTAAATCTATTTTCTCAAACAGCCGAACGCTCATGAAAATGTAACACCCCGTAAATGATAGACACCAAACTAACATTTACGGGGTGTTTTTTAAAGGCAAGTTCAACTTGGCAGAGACAATAGATTTGTTATTAAGAAACTAGAAAAAAATACCTACTTATATGGTAAAATCAAATGTTCTCTATCAAAGTTAATAGAAAACACTGTGATTGGACGTCCAACCGTTAAATATTTTAACTCTTCAGTTAAATACCCTATTTCAGTTAGAAACTGTAAATATTTTTTTGTAGAAATTCTCGATAAACCAACTTGTTTCGCAATGTCGTCTGTAGAAAAGGTCTCCTTATATTCATTCATAGCTGCTAATACCTTTTTCATGGTAAGTCTTGATACTCCTTTTGGTAAGCTTGGCGGTCCTACGTTCTGATAACCAGCTGTAAGAGATGTGATTTCCCCATCTCCAATCAAGATTTGGTCCAGCATCGCTTGGTCAGTTTTTTTATGTTTGGTGATTAAATCATGGTATTGAAAAAACTTTTCGATCGCTAAGCTGAATCGCTTATACGTAAATGGCTTGATCAAAAAGTCAATGACACCGAAATCTAGCGCCTTCTTAATTGTTGCCATATCATGCGCTGCTGTAATCATAATAATGGGGATTGAAATTCCTTTTTGTCTAATGTCATGTAAGAAATCTATACCTGTCTCACCGTAAAGATATACATCTAAAAGAATTAAATCTGGTATTTGCTTGTTAAGAATATTCCATAATTCCGGGATACTTTTAACGGAGGCAATAATCTCAAACTCAAACCGTTCCAAGTATTGAAGGTTTATGTCTGAAACCATCGGGTCATCTTCTACAATAATAGCCTTCATTCTTGCCCACGTCCTTTTCGGTCATAGGGAACTTCAAGGCGGAAAACAGTTCCCACATCTACTATGGATTGAAGATCTACAATACCATTGTATTGTTTCACAATTGAACGCACAGCATCTAGACCATATCCTCTTGAACCGCCTTTTGTTGAAAATCCTCGTTCAAAAATTAAATCCATCAGTTCTTCACTAATGCCAACACCTGTGTCTTGTACTTCAATGATTATGACATTTTCATCTTCATTGTATCGAAGAAAAAAGTTAACTTGTTTATTTTTTGAATCAATTACAGCCTCCTTGGCATTATCTATTAAAACACCAATGGATAAAAGGAGATCATGGAGCATTTCCCCCATTTTCATATCAGCAAATAAACAATCTGGATCAATTTGTAAATGTACTCCTTGTTCTTTCAGTTCGCTCACTTTACCTAGTAAAAAGCCGGCAATTGCTGCACATTTAATTTTTTCAGTCACAAAACCGATTTCTCTATGATAATCAGCATCTAAAATTTGAATAAAACGAGTGACATCTTCATATTTTCTTAATTCAATCAAACCAAGAATTGTATGCAATTGATTCATAAATTTATGATTTTGAGCTCTCAGTGAATCAATATATTGTTCAGTACCACTTAACTCACGAATCAATTGCTGCATTTCTGATTGATCTCTAAGTGTGGCGACCGCTCCATAAACAGAATCTTTTATATACACTTGGCTAATATTCACAATAAATTCAAACTGATTAACAACTATAACTTGATTCAATACGGGTTGTCCTGATTCAAATACTTTTTTAAAGAAGACTTCAAAAATATCTGGATCCAGCTCACCACCTCCTATTGAATCTCCCGAAAATTCAGCGAGTTTCATTAATTTAATAAAATTCTTATTAGAAAGCAGAACTTTCCCTTCTGGAGTTACAGCTATAATACCCTCATTGACAGAGTCTATGATAATGTCTCGTTCCATTATATTTGCTACAATTTCCCTAGGTTCAAGGCCTAATAAAATATTCTTTAACTGCTGTGCCAAATAAATGGCTCCAATTAGGCCAACACACAAACCAATACTTAATCCAAAGTAGAGCCGTTTTTGTGCATCCCAAAGCTCCTGATTGACATTTTCTTGAATTATACCAGCACATACTACTCCTATTTGCTCTCCATCTTCATTCAATATCGGTGTAAAAAAACGGGTTCCTTCTCCTAAGATACCTACATTTCTAGAAAAATGCTCTTTTCCATTTAATGCCTTACTGGCATCCTCTGTATTTGAAAACTGCTTGCCAATATAATCTTCATCTGGATGTGAATAGCGAATAAGATCATTATCCAGCACCACAACAAAACTTAAATCAGTATCTTCAACAATTTGAGATGCATATCTTTGAATGTCAGAATCAGAAGACGGTTCAGTTAATCCATTTATTACTCTAGTATCTTTTGCAACAACTCTCGTAATATTTCTAATCTCCTCTGTCAAAACTTCACGCTCTCGGTCTGTAATATAATAATGAAGAAAAAGTGCCGATGAAACCAAGGACGCTAATACTGATATTAAAACCAGTAAGATCGTTAATTTTTTCAGTGAAAGCTTTGATATCCATTTATTATCTTTCATTAGCATGACCTCTTTTTGGGAGATGGTATTTCACACTTATTAACTATATCTATATTTGAATACTGAAACAACAGTTGTTATATATCTTTCAATAAAGAGTGAAATTTTTATGAACTTTTCAAAAACAGCAGAATGGAATAAAACTTTTAAAAAGAGTCAACTATTATTGGAATTTATTATTATCGTTTAAATAAGTTTTTATCCAGTTTATCAATATATTTTTATACAACTCAAACTTTTGAATGTATTCTAACTTCATTAAATTATCTTGTGAAAACCAATCAAACCAAAAGACTGCTGTATGTGCCAGCAGTCTTTTGGTTTGATTAAAGTAACTATTATTATTGAATACTCTTATTGTCTATTTCAAATCAAAGCCTTGCTTATTCACAAATTCCTTCATATACATTCTTGTTTGCTTTTCAAGCATTTGAGCCATTTGACTTGACCACGTATCAGATCTCTTGCCATTTGTACGTTTATTATAGTAATCAGAAATAAATTCGTCATAAATGGATAGCTGTTCTTTATAAGATGCAAGATCTTGATTATATTCATTTTCATGATAAACATGCTCATAAGGCAAACGCTGTTTTTTATCATTTTCTTGCATTGGGTAGCCAATCGTCATTCCGAATAAAGGAATGACACGTTTTGGCGTTTTCAATAATTCTGTTACAGCTTCTAAATTATTGCGGATCCCCCCGATGTAGCATATGCCAAGACCCATTGACTCAGCAGCAATTGCTGCATTTTGGGCGGCTAAAGCCGTATCAATTAAAGCTACCATGAACTTTTCGGTACTTTCTAGAGAAGGTAAAACTTCTTTCCCCTCTATTTCACCAATTAATTCATGACGAAAAAGGTCAGCACAAAAAACAAAAAAGTGACCATTCTTAGCTACATATTCTTGTCCACCTGTTAATTCTGCCAGTTTGTCTTTTTTTTGTTGATCAGTCACTCCAATAATAGAGTATGCTTGTATAAAGCTTGAAGTGGCGGCAGACTGAGCAGAAGTAACGATCGCTTCAATTTGCTCAGCAGATAGTGCCCTGTCTTCAAAAAGTCGAACTGAACGGTGGTTTTTAAGCAATTTAATGGTTTCGTTCATAATCATTTTCCTCTCTAAAATTAAATGACTAGATTCAGAGATATAATTTTCTGCTTACCGACTGGAGAATTTAAAGGGCATGCTTATATTAAGTGCAATTTCACATAATCCTAAATTATCCAAATAGTCAAATCTCTAATATTCTAATTGTATATCATTTTGTTATGATGCAAAATACTCCCGCGGTATTTGTTCAAAAATTGACATATTTCTATTTAGGATGACTTTGGTTCGTTATTTGCCATGACAACATTATTTGAGTTCATATAAGAATTCTGCAAGTAATTGCCCTCCATTATTCTACTATTAAATCAAAAGTCTGAAAGTTCAAAGTTTATTCAAGAAAGCAATTTTTTTGTTCATAAAAACAGCGGTATGTATGATATATTAACCTTTATTATATTGTTGAAGGGGAATAACAATGAATTTCATAGAAAAGTTTCAAACATTTACCATTTTAATTGCTGTAGGAATTGGCCTTTTATTAGGGCAGCTTTCTATCTCTGAAAACCATGCTGAAACGTTCATTCTGCCCTTTCTGCTGTTTATGTTATTTGGACTCTTTTTAGCGATTCCATTAAAAGGGCTAAAGAACGCATTTAGGAATATAAAGTTTCTGAGTACTAATGCTATTTTAAATTTTGTCTGGACTACCCTTTTAGCATGGGGATTAGGAGCGGTTTTCTTATGGGAGAACCCTCTTTATTGTTTCCGTAGTTTCTTCCCTTAATTTCTTTAATACCTTTGACGCCGTCAACTTTTAAAATCTCTTCTTTATAAAAATTCAGCTTATCTTCATCAAATCCATCAGACAATTCATGTGTCGCCTGTTTAAATATAGCCCAAACTGTTTTACATATTAATAGTCCTACGATGAAGGCTGTTACTGGGTCTAGCCAAGGCATTTTTAACTGGGAGCCGAAGATGCCAATCGCCGTTCCAATACTCACCCATGCATCTGATATATTATCTTACGCTGCCGACATCACAGCAGAGCTTTTGATCTTTAAGGCTAGATTTTTATTATAGCGGTAAACAAAATACATGATGACCGATGACACTAATCCAACGTATGCGGCCATGATATCTGGGGATTCTCCTTCCCCTTTAAACAAAGATGTTCCCGCATCAAATAGGACCTTCAAACCAACTGCCATCATAATAAAAGAGGCAACCATGGATGCAATTCCTTCACTTTTCCAATGACCGTATGTATGATTGGCATCCGGTGGCCTTTGAGCAGCCCTTAATCCTTAATCCAATTAATACAGCAGACGCAATAATATCCGTTGTATTATTCAGCCCATCTGCTTTTAGGGCTGCTGAATCGCTTAAATAACCTGCCACTAGCTTATATATAGACAAGATATAAGCAACTAAACTAATAATTGCTCCTCTTTCCCCTAATTTCAAACCTTTATATTTTTGTTCCTCCATCCAATCAACTCCCTGGAAACACTAAATCTTATAGTAACAACCAGGCTTTGTGTGGGTCTAGAGATACCTTTTTGACCGATTATATAAAATATAGGAGAAGGTAAATAAGTTGGATAAGGCAAAATTTCATTATTTTCGTTTAATTGTTTTATAAAGATAAACAATCTGCCTGTATGATTCGTTCTTGCCCCTTTTGTAAAAAGAAGAGGATGTTTTTGGCTTATTTCAAATGTAAAAAATAAGTGATTTCCACGGAGGGCGATGCGGATCCTTCTAGTCCTGGGTGCTCCCGCTCCTTCAGCAGAACATTGATTAAACTCCAATATAACAACTTTAATTAGAGGAGATGAAAAATAAAAACGCTGCCTAATCAGCAGCTGGATTTTGCAATAGATATTTTTTTATCAGTATGCAGGGATATGAAAAGCCTCTTATTTAGTTTTCAACTAAATTGCACTAGCTGGCAGTATTATTACATTTTTGGTGCTGTCAGATGCTGGTCAAATAAGTCTATAATTTCTATAAATCTCTCTGCTTCTCTAAACGTATGGTCTGCTAGAAGGGGGTGAATATTGCTTTTAATTCGGCATGCTTCTATCAAATCTCTTGCTGTTTTCTTAAAATCTCTTAATGAGACAACCGAAATTCTATTTTGATCAAGAAATTGATCCAGAATTGGCACTGTTTCAGATTGCGGCCTCATGGAGTCTAGATCAACTGCCTGGAATACTAATTGATCAAAATCATGACTGAATTCATTGGCTTGTTCGACTAGTTTTCTTTCGGATGGGTCTAGGAGATGTCCGATAAATTTGGCATGATCAGCCATAATTTTCAAGAAAAATAAATTTTCCTGGATAATTTTATCCGGCGCTGGTGCAAGTTTTCCCTGGTTAAGCTCTTTTAACCTGTTTGCAAAATAGGCAGCTTCTCTGCTAACATGGTCAACTAATAATGGAAAGTTATTCGTTCTGATTTCACAGCGCAAAGTTAACCCTAATACTTTTCTCTTATAAGCCCAAATCGATACAGCTGCCTGATAAACCTCATTGTTAAAGGCTTGTATCTGGCGGATATCTGTATTGACAGTAAACTTCGCCAGCCTTTCCTCAATCCGTTCAAACAGTGTAATAAACTGCTGAGCTTCTTCTATTAATTGCTGCTGTTCATAAGTAAAACCAAGGCTTAAAAACAATGCATGCTCCTTCATAATCCTTGACCAAAACTGAATTTCATCAAGTGACCTAGCCACAATTGGATTTGCCACAACATCCACCCCTTATAAAGACTTCACATCCATTATATTTGTGTGGATTTGTCCATATTCTTTTGATTCATCATGTTTTTTTCTTATTTTCCGAATTAATAAGCAGTAACATTTTATATCGGCTTATAAATGATGCTCACTTTAATAGTGCGAGTATATATTTAATAGGATCGCCTTGTATCATCATGAGATTTTCGATTATCACTATACCTCTCATCTATTCATATAGCTTTAATACCTCTTGCTGCGGCCACTTAGTGGCATTATTCGTCTCCATAAAGTAATCTAATTGCCACTTTTGTGTTTCAATAGCTTGTTTGCCTGTCGGGTGATCCCATCTAGGATATACTCTTATGGCCATTTTTCCTTTAACAGAAGCTGTTTTGAGGATTTTCTGTTTTAAAAGAACTTCTTTTGGAAACACAAACTGGCCAAATCTATTAGCAGTAAAGGTATTAATCACCAATAAATCGGCCGCTTTTTCATATGAAAAAGCCTGATTAAAAAATGCCTCATCTTTTACCCAAGTGGAAACAAAATGTCCAAGCTTTTTAGGACTTTCTTTTGCCACCCTGAATCGGACAGATTTACTGTTCAGATCGAAGATGCCAGCACCATACTCTGCATTTTGAGCTTCCTCTCTTGCATTTTTTATAACTAAATGATTGGGTTCATAAATATTTTCATTAATAAAGTTTAAAATTTCAAAAAAAGAATTCATTCTATTCACTCCCTACTTCTAATTCTTTTAGAAAAGGTCTTCTAATTTGTACTATATTTAATTCTACGATATCCTAAAATACAAATATACGTCCCTATAAATACAAACAAAAAAGCCTAACTAGCCAAAACATAAGTTAGGCTTTTCTATATAAAAATTCAGTATTTCTCTCAAAGAGATGTATTAAACAATAATATCTCTTTGATCAATATTCTTTATAGACATGTATGCGATTATAAATCCAACTAACGAAAGAGTAATAGGGATAAAAATAATCGAATACAATGTAAATCCATTTATATTCTGACAAACAATAATAGAAACAAAGATGGACGAAACGATTGTAGCTGGAACAGAGTATTTCTTTAAACCGAAATAAAGCGGAATTAAGCTAATAAAGCTTGCAGCCAGTGCATTCATGACCATAACGCCAAGATAGCTGATAATCTCTGCCACACTAATAGACTGGGGTAAAATGTCTGTATACATATTAAACAAGTAAAAACCGCTGACCACAAACATAAAGGAGAAAACAATTGCTAAAAATGTAAAGATCACCGTCACAAGCAATTTGGCAATCAGTATTTTCTTTCGTTTGATCGGATACATAAAAAGAACATTAATGGTCTTATTCTTAAACTCGCTTATTACCAATTGTGACAGCAAAACAGCCGCAAAGATGATAAATGTGGCTCTTATGAGTGTTTCGATGATTTGTATCGCCGTATAATCATCTGTCATGACGATATTTCCCTCAAGTGTTTCCACATATACAATGAGACAAATAAGGATCAGAATAACTGCATTGGCAATCAGCGCACCTGATATATATTTTGTCAGTCCAAACTTCTGCATTTCCAATTTCATCAGTTTAAGCACTGATCCCGCCTCCATTCATTAAAGTAAAGAAGTAATCCTCTAACGAACTGCTCTTATAATAAATCGACTCAATCACTGCTCCATGCTTTAATAGCGCTTCTGAAATAACATCTTGAGGGATACTTAAATCATAAATGCGGATAGTCATTGGACTCAGCACCTTGATATTGGTTATGTTTAAATGATGCTCCAAAATCGAAGTCGCTTTGCTGGTATTATTTGTCATGATTTCAATATAGTCTTTATTCTTTTCTCGTATTTTTTCCATTTCAATTTCTTCAATTAGTTTTCCCTCAATAATAACGCCAATTTTATCTGCTATCTGTTCGATTTCTGCTAAGATATGGCTGGAAATCAATATGGTTATGCCATATTCTTTATTAAGCTTTTTTAACAAATTCCGGATTTCTTGAATGCCTACAGGATCTAATCCATTGATCGGCTCATCCAATATGAGCAATTCAGGTCTTGTTACAATTGCCCGGGCAATTGCTAATCTTTGCTTCATTCCCAAAGAAAATTCTTTTACTGGCTGTACTCCGCTGTTCATCAGCTTCACAATCTCCAACGATTCGTCAATGGCATTCTTATTGTGATAGCCCATATATTCACAGTGAATTTCTAAATTTTTTCTTGCACTCAGCTTTTCATAAAAGACCGGCTGTTCAATGATGGACCCTATCTTGCCTAAAATCTCATAGGATTCAGCAGTTAGCGGGCTGCCGAATAAACGAATTTTCCCCATGGTCGGTTTAATTAAATTAGCAGCCATCTTCATCACAGTCGTTTTTCCCGCTCCGTTTGGCCCGAGAAAACCATAGATCTCGCCTTTATTCACCGTCATATTCACATTTGAGACAACCTCTTTTTCATGAAAAACCTTTGTTAGCTGACGTGTTTCTATTATTGTCTTCATACATCTTCTCCCCTTTCCTTCACGATCTCGGTCTGATTATTTCTAGTCATTGATTTTTCCCAGATAATAGTAATGATCATTGTCACCACAATAAAAACAGAGCTTAGAATAAACGGATATATCCTATTTACATCATAAACGACTCCAGCAATGGCTGGACCAAGGATGTTGCCGACACTCATATAGGCATTGTTCAAGCCCATTGCAAACCCTTGTTGCTCTCCTGCCAGCTTTGAAATTAGTGCATTAACAACAGGTCTCAAAATCGATGTTGCCAGAAAGATGAGTAAGGTAATAACGAAAAATAGCTCATATTGATTTACTAGCAGCGATAGAAAAAAGCTCACGGCAGCCAGACCTAAAAAGAAATGAATCGTTTTATATTCTCCAAATTTCCTCACCATTTTTTCAACAAAGAGCAATTGTACAATGACACTGACTAATCCTGTCGAAGTAATCATGACTGCAATTTGCTGTGGAGAGGCTTCAAATCTGCTTTCCATAAAGAGCGAAAGTACAGATTCATATCCTACTAATCCAAAACTCATAACCAGTGAGATGAGAAGGGGCATAAAATAAGGCAGTTTAACTGACAGCACTAATTTTGCATGCAATGACTCTTTAGGCTGCATTTCTTTCGGTGATTCATGTTCCTGTTTCTTGCTTTCTCCCAATAAAATAAAGGAAAATATGACTGCTGCGGCTGATCCTATTGCTGCAGCTAAAAATGGCATTTTCAGTCCGGCACTTGCAAGAAAACCACCGATCCCAGGCCCTATCACGATTCCAAGCGACATGGCAGCCGATATCAAACTATGGCCTTTTGCACGCTGTTCGACTGTTGTGATATCAGCTATATAAGCAAAAATGGCCGGAATCAGCATAGCGGCACCTAGGCCGCCAATGGCACGTGAAAGATAATGAATCCAAATCAGGTCTG
Organism: Bacillus mesophilum; assembly: GCF_008923265.1. Lineage (NCBI taxonomy): Bacteria > Bacillati > Bacillota > Bacilli > Caryophanales > Bacillaceae > Bacillus > Bacillus mesophilum. The sequence goes on from NZ_WBOT01000001.1 coordinate 882,615, forward strand.
TCATATAAAACACAACCATCGAAAAAGACAATATCCCTAATCCATAAATGATGATTTTCCGTCTTCCGTATTGATCGGCCCACTTTCCCGCTAATGGAGAAAACAATAATTGCGAACCAGCAAAAAATGCGATCAGCAGCCCTGCTGCCGTTCCACCCTGATGAATGGAATGCAAGTATTCTGGCAAAATCGGAATAATGATTCCAAAGCTTGCATTTGCAATAAACATATTAAACATTAAAATAACCAGTTTTCTCTGCGCATCTCCAGACATACAAACTGCCCCTTTCTGTGTATCCTGATTACAGTGTAAGGAGCAAAGTTTCTTTTTCCATTCGTTAATTCTTAAGAATTTCTTAAGTTTTAAAATGACTGATTAAAATGATGCTGAACTTCCGATCGTTTGACTGAGAAGGAAAAGACTGTTTTTTTCCAAGGTTGGCTTGTGATTTGAATGGTGCCTCCCAATTTTTCTACGAGACGCTTGGTTATCGTGAGTCCAAGGCCGCTGCCTTGATACGACTTATTCCGTGAATCCTCGAGCGTATACATCCTTTCAAAAACCATGTCCTGGAACGGCTCTTTAATGCCTTTGCCTTTATCCCATACATCGATATAAATATCGTCTGGTGTTTGTCTGATCTCTAATCCAACAGCCATCCCATCCCCGCCATGTGTGATGGCATTTGATATAAGATTATTTAAGACCCGTTTCAATGCTTCTTCATTCCCCATCACATATATCGGCTGCTCTGGAATTTCAAAATGAACTTCAATGCCTTTTTTGCTGAAGATATCATAATATTCCAGCAGACTTTTCTGGCAGATATCATTTAATTTAATGTTTGTGATCGGAATCTCCTTATCTCCTGACTCTAATTTGGCTAAATCGAAAAATTTATCAATAAGGGTAATGACCTCAACAGATTTATTATGAATTTTCGCCAGCAGCACGTTCCGTTCTGCCGGATCCAATTCAGCATCCATTTGTACCATTTCCACATAACCTAACGTCACCGTTAAAGGCGTTTTTAAATCATGCGAGATATTCGAAATCATTTTTTTCATCGACGATTTGGTGCTCGTATAATTAGCTAAAGCAGTTTTATGCTTTTCTAACAACTCATTTAAATCCATCGTTAGCTCGATCAATTGCTGATCATCTGTAAAAAGCAGCAGCACTTCATCTGATGATGATTCGCTGATGATTCCGCGCAATTTCTTATGCAGCTCCTGCAATTGTTTAGTACGTTTTTTGTTTAAATGGTATTGAAATAAAATCATACCTGTTAAAACGACAGTCGTAAGGATGAACAAAATGATCATGTTAATGACTCACCCATTTGTAGCCAATTCCCCATAATGTTTGTAAATATTTCGGATTAGAGGGCTCTTCTTCAACTTTTTCTCTTAATCTCCGAATATGGCCATTTATCACATTATCATTGCCAAGATAGTGTTCCTGCCAAACAAGGCTATACAAATCATCTTTCGTAAAAACACGGTTTTGGTTTGTGAGAAACAGCTTCAGCAGCTCAAACTCCTTGGATGTCAGTTTAATTTCTTCGTTTTCCTTATGTACAGAGTAATTATTTAAATCCGCCGTAAAAAGTCCAAAAGACACGACTTGATTATATATTGGTTCTGAATTGCCGGCATATTTTGTTACCCTTCGAATGCTTGATTTAATTCTTGCTGAAAATTCAACAAGCGAAAAGGGTTTTGCCAGATAATCATCAGCACCAAATCCCAATCCCAAAGCTTTATCCACATCCGTATCTTTTGCAGAAATGATTAAAATGGGTACAGTGCTTCTCTCCCGGATCATTTTAATCGCTTCAATTCCATCCAATTTCGGCATCATAATATCAATCACAATTAAATCTATCTCTTCCTTCTGAAAAAGGGCCAGTCCCTCTTCTCCATTAAAAGCGGTCAATACAAAATACCCTTCCTTCAATAAAAATTTTTCTAACATTTCACTGATCGAAGGGTCATCATCAATAAGCAATATGCGGTGTGACATTTTATCCTCCCTTGTTCACTTCTGTTTTTTTGAGCAAACGATTCAGCTGGTTCGGCTGAAAAAAAGCCGAACTATACAAAAAGTATAATTAGGCTCTTTTTGTTATTATACTAAAGACCGCATTCTTTAAATCGGTTTATCATGTTTCCCTCTTAAAAAACCACCATCAATAAATCTCAGCCAAATGATATGGTCAAATCGCCAAAAGCCAATGGGTATCCTTGCATCTCTCATCAAACTAAAACCAAATAGGAATAAGATAATTTTTAAAATGACCAGTTTTTATGTAAAAGAAGGTAGATGACTGTGATTAAAAGAAGACCAGGTGTAATCCGAATTGAATATTCAAAGATTTGTTCCCTATCGTTCCCTTTTTAGGCATGCCCACCTATTACTTTGAAAATGGATGTATGCATTCAACCCAGGCTATAGAAATGGTCTACTCTCCGAACACAAATAAAACGATAAAAGCAACGAAAAAGATAACAAGAAACAAAGCTAACGCATATAAAATGAAGGTTATTTCCTTTTCAAATTCGGTTCCAAAACAAACAATCCTTTCTTTATGATCAGTAAAAGTAACTCTTAGTAGATTTTTTGTTCTTCATTACTACTACCTTATCACGATACATGGCGAATCTTTTGAAAAAATTCGGCTTGTCCACTTCTTCAAAATGCCGATTCCATTTAAACATTTTAAAGAAAATCTTTATAGTAGATTTATAGTGTGATTTCTCAATATGCAATTTCTGCCGCAAAAACCTTTTCATGATTCGGTACGTTCGTGTTGAATATGCTGGTCTAAAAAAACAATAACTTCTGCATGCTGATAACTAGGAGAAACCCACTCTTCATTATGAACACCTCAATGATCCAGCTATCGGAATGAACAATTGTATTTATTAATTCTTCTCTTTCTTTCTCCGTTCTTCTACTATCACCTGACTTATTTCTGATCCAAACTACCTTATCTAACTCGTAGTTTGGAATATTGTACTTTAATGATATTTCTTTGGCTAAAGTAGTTTTTCCGCTGGCTACTGAACCAATAATATGTATTTTTGGGGTATAGGCTTTTTCAACTCACTCCACCTTAAAACGGTATATATTTACATATTCTATATTTAGGGAAGTTTTCCTCTTGCTATGATATTTTTTGTGTATGTTTGATAAAGAGATGTAAAAACATTTTATTCTCACGTTTATTAAGATAGTATTCTAACAGCGAATGTACTCTGTTGCGTACAGCTGGATTAAAATAGTTATGTTTCTCCTCATGACAACTCCATATAACTGAACTGAGTAAATGCATCATCATATGCTGCTTGCTGCACTTTCATTTTCTTTTTGCGCATTAGGTCCTTTACCTCTTTTATTGTAAGCTTAAAAGCGGTTCCACCATTTTCAGTAATTTTTCTGTCATTTTTCCAAAGAATGAAAAAAACCTTATTTCTAAGGCTTTCTAGTTTAACTACTATTGGGTCGCTCATCATAAAACAAGCTGCCGTCCCTTTGACGTTCAGCAGCTTTGTTTATTCTGCATACTTATTTTCCGTTATATTAGATTAATGCATTCCATGAATGCTTGCTAATTCTAACAGATCTGCATGTTAAGTGACTTTATTCCATGAATTATTAATTTATTTCTTCTATAGAAATTTTCACCAACTCCATTTAGAGCTTGTCAAAAATTCAATAAAAGTCATTTTTTCTGCTGCCAGTAATTCATCTGTACATGCTGAACTTGAACTGTAGCTTTTATCGTGTAGTTCCTTATACGTTGTTTCTTCAAGATAGTTCGTAGCACCTGATTCTTCAAAACACGGCGGTGCAATATATGTACCCGTATTATGATCGATAATCATTCTTGTATCACCAGGAGGATTAAAGGTAAACGGAATATAAAATAAGATCACAATTGCTAAAACTAAAAAAATACTAATTATCCTTATAATTTTCATTATGTATTCCCTTCATATCTATTAGTATCGTTAATATATAAGAATTTGCTAAGGCCTTAATATCTCTGTTCATAAGGACCATTATGAATTTCCCCTCCTGTCTGCCCCACTATAAACTCGCAATATAATGAGAAAAGCTGGATTGACCGCAGCAAAGATCACTTACAATCTGAGAAACTGTTTTTGCTTTGTCTTTAACCTTGCATATTCTCAACTCTTATATTAGAAATAACTAATATATGTGTCAATTGTGAGTACGCAAAAGAACAATTTATTATGAAAAGCTTTGCTGCCATGTTCTGCAGCAAAGCTTTTCTAAGTTATGGTGGAACAGGGCTAAATAACAATCCTTTTTAAAAATTTTTATCAAGCTTTTTTTCTAAGCAACATTCACTTTTGTTAAAAATCAACTTTAGTCAATATGTATAAAATAATTAATTAAATTGTAGCGTTTTTAATTTATAAAAGAGCCAATTTGGTTATAAATTTGCCATATGAACATATTAAATCTTATTAGTATTCTTCGTGAATATCACTACTGCAATTAACTTAAAACACCATTCACCTGGAGTTTAGGTAAATGGTGCTTTTTATTTATATCTAATTTAAAAGTTCTCTTAATAAAACCTAATATATACGCCTAAAGCAATCAATGATACGACTATTACAACTGCATAAATGATCGTCAGATTGGCTGTATTCCTTTTAGTGGACTGACGATAATTGTCATCACTTTTCCTTGTTAAAATTAAGGTTCCAATTAATGAAAGAACTAATATTAAAATAACAATTGCAATTAAAAATTCCATATCCCACCTCTTTATAATTACTATACCATTTACTCTGAGCGATTTGTATTCCCTTTCATGGAATCTCAGGTTCTTTAAAGAGTTGGATGCTGAAAATCTCTTTGACTTTTTGCTTATCTGGCGTAAGCAGCCTGCAGAAATTCTCATGTATTTAATGTGTTTATTGAAGAATCTTATCATTTCAAGGGGAATTTCAAGCTGAAGTGTTAAAGTTAAAGATTGATAACAAAATAAAAAAGCCTAATTTTAGCTTAGGCTTTTACACTTTTTATTTTAAATATTCATGTTACATATATTATATAAGGCTACCTTGTCGCTTGGCTTTGGTTAGCCAATGGTTGTTTCGTTCGTTTCTCCCCGTAGTTTATTTATTAAACGACAAATGTTTTTTACTGTAAAAGTCAGATTCATTTCTCCTTCTTTTAAAGCTTCTTCTAATTGAACCGCACCTTTTAATATACCAAAAATGGAAGTAAATCCTATATCATAAAGAGGTTCCACCCCTTCACCAATTTTACCTGCTACAGCAAAGACTGGAATATTATATTTTTTTGCAATGGTTGCGACTCCATATGGTGTTTTCCCGAATATGGTTTGAGAATCAATGCTTCCTTCACCAGTAAAGACATAGTCTGCATCTTTTATATGCTCTTCTAACCCCGTATATTCTATAACGAGTTCAATGCCTTTTTTTAATCTGGCATTTAAAAAAGCTAATAGTCCACCACCTAGGCCACCTGCTGCACCTGCTCCTTCCATGTGAGCAATATCCAGATTAAGTTCCCTTTTCACTAGCTCTGCAAAATGAGCAAGGTTTCGGTCTAGAATTTCAACTGTTTCTGGTGTTGCTCCTTTTTGAGGTCCAAAAATAGCAGATGCCCCATTAGATCCAATTAACGGATTGCTTACATCACAAGCCACATCAATCTGAACTTCTTTTATTCTGCTGTCTAATCCACTGATATCAATTTCAGCTAATAGGTCAAGTGCACCGCCGCCGTATGGCAGCTCTTTGCCATTTTGATCTTTAAAAGAAACACCTAATGCCTGCAGCATTCCTGCACCCGCATCGTTTGTTGCACTGCCGCCAATTCCTATTAAAATTCTCTTTACTCCTGAGTCAAGGGCATGCTTGATCAGCTGTCCTGTTCCATATGTTGTTGTAATTAAAGGATCTCGCTCTTGCGATGAAATTAATTCTATTCCACTCGCACTTGCCATCTCGATCACGGCAATTTCACCATGGTCAATGATTCCATATTCAGCTGTTACCGCTTCACCTAATGGACCTACCACTTCAACTTTCACGATATCTCCATCTGACATCGATGTTAGTGACTCAACCGTCCCTTCTCCTCCATCAGCCATAGGAACAATTGTACATACTGCGTCAGGAAAAATTGCGTGTATTCCTGATTCAATCGCAGTAGCAGCTTTTTTCGCCGACATACTTTCTTTGAATGAGTCAGGTGCTATTACAAACTTCATAATCATCGTTCCTTTACATAGAAATCGTTCCTGTTTACATCTTTTTTTTATTTGCTTAAATGGAAGAAGGATGACCTAAGCCATCCATCTTCATATACTAGCGCACAAGGCAAGGGCGCTTATTGTCAAATTTCCAATTAGGGATATAGAATTGCATTCCGACTGAATCGTCACGGGAATTTAATCCCATGTTATGATAAAGTTCATTTGCTTTTAGAATTTGGTCCATATCTATTTCAACACCTAGGCCTGGTTTATCCGGAATTGTTAAATAGCCATCTTCAATTTTGTATGGATCCATTGTTAAGCGCTCAATTCCTTCTTGCCAGATCCAGTGTGTATCAATAGCAGTTATTTCACCAGGAGCAGCTGCTGCAGCTTGTGTGAACATTGCTAAGGAGATATCAAAGTGATTGTTTGAGTGTGAACCCCATGTTAATCCCCACTCATGGCACATTTGCGCTACACGTACAGAACCCTGCATGGTCCAGAAATGCGGATCTGCAAGTGGAATATCCACTGACTGAAGGGAGATCGTATGACCCATTTGTCTCCAGTCTGTTGCGATCATATTCGTTGCTGTTGGAAGACCTGTTTGTCTTTTGAATTCAGCCATAACTTCTCTTCCTGAATAACCATTTTCAGCACCACATGGATCTTCAGCATATGCTAATATTCCGTGCATATCCTTACATAATGAAACTGCTTCTTTTAATGACCATGCTCCATTTGGATCCAGTGTAATTCTTGCATCAGGGAAGCGCTCTTTTAATGCTTTAATTGCTTTAATTTCTTCTTTTCCTTCAAGTACCCCGCCTTTAAGCTTGAAATCCTTGAAGCCATATAATTCCTGAGACGCTTCAGCTAGTTTTACGATTGCTTCTGGTGTTAATGCTTCTTCATGGCGAATACGGTACCATTCGTTTTCAGCATTTTCATTGCTGTAATAAGGTAAATCAGTTCTATTACGGTCTCCAATATAGAATAAATATCCTAATGTTTTTACTTTATCACGCTGCTGGCCTTCACCTAAAAGTGCTGCAGCAGGTACATTTAAGTGTTTTCCTAAAAGATCTAATAAAGCAGCTTCAATGGCTGTAACAGCGTGAATGGTGATCCGAAGATCAAATGTTTGCAAGCCGCGTCCGCCTGAATCACGATTTGCGAATTCTTTTCTGACATCATTTAAAATTTTATTATAGTTTCCAATAGAAGCTCCAATTACAAATTTCTTGGCGTCTTCTAATGTTGTTGTGATGCTTTTGCCCCCAGGTACTTCTCCAACACCGGTATTACCATTGCTATCCTTTAATATTACTATATTTCTTGTAAAATAGGCACCGTGTGCACCGCTTAGATTGAACAGCATACTATCTCGGCCAGCTACAGGATACACTTCCATTGCTGTTACGACAGGTGTTAATGCAGTTTCTTTTAATGTATTCATGTTCACCGCTCCAATTTGATTTATTAGGGTGCAGGGAAACTTTCATCTCCCTGCCCATATTTAGATGTATTATTTGCTTACTTCAGTGTTAGCCAATTTTTCATAGTATTTTAATAGACTGCTATGGTCTTCCATTTCGAATCCATCTTGTTTTAATGTATACATCATTTCAAGCACTGCTGCTGTTAGTGGCGCTGGAGAACCATATTCATGGCTTGTTTCCATTGCATTTGTTAAGTCTTTAATATGCAGATTGATGCGGAATCCTGGGTTAAAGTTGCGGTCCAGCATCATTGGCGCTTTTGCATCCAATACTGTGCTGCCTGCTAATCCGCCGCGGATCGCCTGATACACTGCTTCAGGATTTACACCGGCTTTGTGAGCTAAAACGAATGCTTCTGATACAGCTGCAATGTTTAAAGCAACAATCACTTGGTTTGCAAGCTTTGTCACATTTCCTGCTCCAACTTCGCCAACATGTACAACAGATCCAGCCATTGCTTCTAATATTTCTTTAACATCTTCAAAAACTTCTTTATTACCGCCAACCATAACGGAAATCGTTCCATCAATTGCTTTTGGCTCTCCGCCGCTAACTGGTGCGTCCAGCATTTGCACCCCTTTTTCAACTAGTTCTTTATTTATTTCCTGAGAAGCTTTCGGAGAAATTGAGCTCATATCGACAAAGATCAGACCATCACGAGCACCTTCTATTAAGCCGTTTTCTCCTAAAGCAACTTGTTTCACGTTTGGAGAATTTGGAAGCATCGTAATGACTACATCTACTTTTTCAGCAATTTCTTTCGGAGTGGACGCTGATTCAGCACCTAGTGATTCTAATTCTTTTACTGCATCTTTATTAAAGTCACTTACAACTAGCTGATAACCAGCTTTTATTAAGTTTTTACTCATAGGTTTTCCCATAATTCCTAGTCCGATGAATCCTACTTTTTTCATTGTTCAATCACTCCTACTATTTTTTAAAAGATTTATATTTAAAGAGCTATTCCTAACTCCTTAAAACGATTTAATGTTATCCAACAAATAGATTTAAGATTAGTACGCCAATCAAACCTAGGATGGCAAGAGCTGTTGTATAGGTTGTTCTTGATTTCAAGGCGTCTACTAATGATAAGTTTAGGTACTCCTTATACATCCAGAATCCTGGATCATTTACATGTGAGAAGGCTACGCTTCCGCTTGTTACTGCAAGAACCATTAATTCCATGCTAATGCCAGACGCCTGAGCGATTGGCAGCACGATACCTGATGCTGTCATAACAGCTACAGTTGCTGACCCTAATGCTATCCGTAAGATGACTGCGATTAGCCAAGCGAGGATAATCGGTGATATATCCCAGCCGCTGGTGATCTGCTGGATATAATCAGATACACCGCTTTCTACTAATATTTCTTTAAATGCTCCGCCTGCACCGATTACAAGAATGATCATCCCCATCGGTTTAATAGCATTGGAACATGAATTCATAACATCTTTTAAGCTTCTGCCGATTTTAGGTCCTAATAGATAGAATGATAGAAGCAATGCCAGCAATAATGCGATAGGTGCTGATCCAAAGAATTCCATATAGTGTCTAAAAGTGTTTCCTTCCGGTAAGAAAATTTCAGCAATAGCCAATATTGCCATCAAGAATACAGGGATTAAAGTCGCTGAGACACTTGCAAAAAAGCCTGGCATTTCTTCTTCGGTAAACATCTTTGTTGTAACTAACCCTTCAGGTATGCTCGGATTCATGCTTCTAACGAATGGAAGTCTAGGCCAAAGTAGGGCAATAGCTGTTCCAACTGGGATGGCAATCATTAATCCATAAAGCAGTGTGACTCCTTGACTGGCTCCAAAAACGCCTGCTACAGCTGCTGGACCTGGATGCGGCGGCAGGAAGCTGTGCGTTGTAGATAGTCCCACAACTGTTGGCAGCGCAACCCAGAGCAGGTTTAATTTCGTTTGCCTTGCAATTGTGAAGACCAAAGGAATCAGCAGTACGAAAGCTACTTCGAAGAACATGGTGATTCCTAAAATATAAGCTGCAATGAGCATAGCGATTTGTACTCGTTTCACGCCCATTTTATCGATCAAAGTATTGGCAATTTTCTGAGCTGCTCCAGCATCCGCCATAACGTTACCAAGCATAGCTCCAAAACCTAGAATCAAAATCAATTCATCAATTTGACCGCCGATCCCATGAGTCATTGATTCGAGTATGTGATTCAAATCCATTCCCTGCAGTAAACCAACTAATATAGCTGCTAACAGTAAAGCGATAAATCCATTCATTTTTAAAGGAATCATCAAAATAAGGATTAAAACAACACCAAGTGCCGCATAGAGTAATGGCATGGCTAATTCCCTACCTTTCTAGGTTTGTTTGTTAGTTAAAAGAGTTATATAGCTCTAAATCTTTTAAAACGTTTTCTAAAATCAGCTTGCTCTCAGGACTCATTTCTACTGCTGGTGCAAAGGCATAGCCTACATCGATGCCAACCATTCTTAACCCTTCTTTTAAAACAACCGGGAATGTAGCTTTATCTACTGCTAAGCGCAATGGAGAAAGTTTAAATTGTAATTCCAATGACTTCTTATAATCCTTTTCAATAAAAGCATTGTAAATGTCGGCAACCAATCTTGGAGCTATATTCGCTGTACTGGCGATTGCACCGGTTGCACCATGACATAATCCAGCGTAGATCAGTGTGTCGCGCCCTGCTAAAACTGAGAAAGAATCTCGATCCGTTACTCTTAAATACTCAATCATTTTTGTCATATCTCCGCTGCTGTCCTTTATTCCGACGATATTGTCAATCTTGCTCAGCTCTGCACAAGTGTTCACGTCAATCTTCACTTGTGTGCGTCCTTCATTCCCATATAGGATTACTGGCAAGTCAGTTGATTTAGCAATTGCAGCAAAGTGAGCAGTTAGTTCCTGCTGATTTGGTGTCATAAAGTAAGGTGTTAAAACGGACAAAGCAGCTACGCCGCCTACGTCTTTTGCCATTTGAGCAGTATCAATACAATCTCTTGTTGTAATTTCACTTGCTCCGCAATAAATCGGTACTCTTCCGGCTGTGTGTTCCACTGTGAGCTCTAAGACTCTGCGTTTTTGTTCTTTTGTAAGACCGTAAATCTCACCGCTGCTGCCTAGAACAAATAGTCCATGGACTCCTTCTTGGATTGTATAATCAATTACTTTCTTTAGAGAATCCTCCATAATATTTCCGTTTTTATCTAGCGGTGTAACAAGTGCTGGCAGTACTCCTTTTGCTTCAAACATGTTAGTTCCCCCTTTTTGGAATTGGATAGGTCTAATGTTGTTGAATTTTGAGAATTGCAGATGGCTGCTTCTCATTGTTGCTGAGCTTTTCTTACATTATCTAGATATTGTTCAAGTTCCTTACAACCTTTGAGAAATATTTCACAAGTTCATTGTAAACGATTACTAATTAAACTTCTTTAGGTAATCGTCTGAATTTTTTCGGTGTTTTTTATGCATTTGCCTAAAAATTACAGATGTATATATTCTCTTGTATTTTGTCAACTTCAAACAGGTGACCATATTATTACGAATTAACGAACTTATTGATTTGAAGCCATTCGGAAGGAAGCCGCTTACAAAATTTACATTATACTAAAAATATAGAGTTCCACCTTCTATTCCTAACCGGACAGGATATTTAGGCAAATTCACATATATTTGTACAAGGAGATGTTTGTATGCGAATTGATAATGTGCTAGCTCAAAAAATATCAGATAAAGTTATGACGGTTATTCCATATAATGTGAACATTATGAATGAAGAAGGATTAATAATCGGAAGCGGTGAAAAGGAAAGAATAAATACCTATCATGAAGGAGCCATTAACTCTATTGAACAAAGCAGGATGATTACAATTTATAAAACAGATCACTCCAGTAAACCTGGTGTCAATATCCCGATATATTTTAGAAATAGAATCATTGGGGTTATTGGAATAAGCGGAGATCCTAAAATCGTCGGTTCTTTTGCTGAACTTGTTCGAGTTACGGCTGAGCTGCTGATCAACCAGGAGTTTCTATTTTATGAAAGAAGAATTAAAGAACAGATGAAAGAGGAATTTTTATATCAATGGGTCTTTCGTCAGGATGATTACGATGAATCATTTACCAGCAATGCGGAAACCTTTGGCATTGTTCTTAATATCCCGAGAATGGCGATTATTGTTAAAAGGAAACAAGTAAGAGAAATGACTTTAACAGATCAAGAGTATTCTCTCAGATATAATCAGCATATGGTTTTATACATTGTGCCGGAAAATAGCGACTTTATCAGAAGATTAGAAGCCAGCAATTTAGCTAAGGGAACACTAGTTGGGATAGGAGGTTCATATACTCATTTAGCGAAATCAATTCAAGAGGCTCAGCGGGCGATTGAAATTGCCGATAAAATGGGATTGTCAATAATCTACTGTTATTATAACGAAGTTCAATTTATTGATTACCTCACAAATCGAGATGGTGACCTCCATCATATCGTTACGATTATTGAGAAAATGAACAATAGCACAAAAGGCAAAGAACTGATCGAGACCCTGCTGAGTTATGTAAAGCATAACGGCGACATGAATGAAATTGCAGCAGACCTTCATATCCACAGAAATAGTCTAAGCTATCGTCTGCAGAAGATTGAAACACTGACCGAGAAAAATCCAAAACATTTCATCGAATTATTTGAGCTTTTTACTGGGTATATTTTATATAAATTTCTGTCAGATTCGGGTAATACCAGCGATTAGATACCTTTTTGTTCTTCTCTCTCAATTTTACAGCTGAAATAAAAGCGGTTTGTTATAAACGCTTCAAGAGGTACATTCTTATAAAGAAACATTATTCCTAGAATCATTCATATAAAAATACTTCCTGAGGCGTTTCTATTTTATTAATCGATGATATACTGATGACCGGCATCATATTCCCGTCCATACTTCTCTTCTGAATGGTCCCTTCAAGATCGTACCACTCCCCTGTCGGCAGTTTCTGCACTTCCCCTTCCAGCATATATCCATATACACTGGAGTCAGCCACACAGCATGTCATAGACTGCCTGGCAATGACCGCTTCATCGTCGTTAAATTCACTTTCCCGATAAATAAATCCTTGAATCTGAATGCTAACTCCTATTAGTTGATCCAATTCTGAGTTCATTGCTTGCATCACTTTAAAGTAGTTATCATCATTTACGGTAATCCGTTTTGTCTCTTCATTGTAAATTTCACTCAGAAGCACCTCATCAGCAAAGTCTGGTGAAACAGAGCTGATGATTCCCCTGTTTGCAAGTGAAGCTGCGTTTAATTGAAAGTCTTCTGTTACAAAAGAAAGAATAATAGATGCCAAAAACACACCATATACTGGATACTCCTTCCATGAACTTTTATGAGAGTCAACGGACAAGCAATAACAGTCTGCCATTTCTTCTTTATTTGAACGAAAAAGCCGATACATTCCTAATAACAGTAAGACAATAAAGGCAAAAAGGACAAACGGCATCATCTTTGGTGCCATAATATAAGCCATGTTCCCAGTTAGATACAACTTGAATATAACAAGACTTATGGATATTAATATAATCCCCTGTAACTGCATCCGAAAAGAAACAGCCAAACGTACTTCAGAATTCATACCAGCCCCTCCTTTAAAAATACACCTGCCAGCATACACAATAAAAAGACAACCACAGTTACAATTAAAATAAAAAAGAGAACAAATTTCGTTTTAAAACTAGCAAGCATCACGAGGGTATTTTTTAAATCAAGCATAGGTCCGAAGACGAGAAAAGCAAGAATAGAATGCTGAGGCACGACATGCTGAAACGCTGCCGCAACAAAAGCATCAGCTTCAGAGCACAGAGATAACAAGTACGCCAGTCCCATCATTAGTGCTGTTCCAATGACTGGATCTGAGCTTGCTTCTATTAAAGAACCACGGTTAAGATAGACTTGTGCAGCACTAGCCAAGAACCCGCCAAAAATGAAGTATTTACCCACTAAGAAAAACTCATCAATACTATGGTTCACCATAGAGTTGAATCTTGAATAATTATGATGATGGTGCGCTGGTGCGGTGAAATCGTTTGTATGCTTACGCAAAATGTTTGAACCTGAGAAAAATACATATATGATGAGGGCAACCGTTAATGAGACAGCAATACATAAAACCATTCTGCCGATATAAATGGCAGGATCGTTTTGAAATGCAAAAAAAGTGGATCCAAATACAACGAAATTGAGAATAGGAGCAGCAGTTAAAATAGCCATTCCAGCATGAAGCGGAACCCCTTTCTGTATAAGCCGGCGGACAACAGGGATTATGGCACATTCACATACTGGTGTAATAGCAGCAATTATAATAGCAGTGATTACAGCCATTACAGGGTGCTTAGGTATCCATCTTTTGATATAGTCTTCGGAAATATACTCGTGAATAATTGAAGAAAAAATAACTCCGATCAAAAGAAATGGAATAGCCTCCAGGAAGATCCCCATAAAAATGACGAAGATTGATTTAAACTCCCCTTCAAGAATATCCCCATGAAAGAAAAAGCCCTCAAGATCTCCAAAAAAGAATAGAGACAACATAAAAAATAGTAGGATTGTTACTAATAAACTCCGCATATTAGAGATTACACTCATTAATATCTCTCCTAAATCGTAATTACTTCGAATGATTTACTATTACTCTATGTAATCTATTTGAGTTTCATTCACAAAATGATAGATTTGGATTTTAGTTCTTTTGCTTTTTAATCTGTTCGCTTTCATATAAAAGAAAAAGGCTCATTTGGTGCTAAAAGGAAATCTTTCTAGTAATTATTTGAAGATTGCTTAGACCCGTATTTTTTCAGTTGTGAATGTGGTATGTTACTCTGGGTGATACCTATGATGATCATAAAAGAATTTATAGCTAATTTAGCTTTACTGGGCACATTGCTTTTTCTATATTCTCAAGTAATCATGAAAAAGCCGCTTCAATTGCATTCATCTGCGAAAACGAAACTAATAGCAGGTATCTGCGGCGGTTTTGTTAGTATTGTATTAATGCTGTTCAGCATCAATATTGGTGATTTACTCGTAGACTTACGTTTTATACCGACACTGCTGCTTGCTTTTTACGGAGGAGCATTTCCAGCGCTGATATCCATGGCAATGACCATTATATTCCGGTTCATTCTATCAGCCGAAATTATATCTTTGTATGCATTGATTATTAGTGTGACTGGCACCTTGTTTGCCATCTTTTTTTCAAGAGTAAAATTTTCCGCTAAAATTAGAATTTTTTCCATCTACACATTTAACAACATCATTTTTTCAATCTTTTTTGTTTATCTAAGTGAAGATCCAGCTATTATAATGGAAGTACTTACTTTATATTGGCTGATTTCATATATCTCCACTTTTTTAACGTTTTATCTAATACGATATATCCGTGAAAGCCAAGCTCTGTTTGCAAAGTATAAGAATGATTCTTTAACAGATAGTCTTACAGGTTTAAACAATGTTCGTAAGTTTGATGAAGAGTTCAATAGATTTGTGCATGATGTTAAAAGTAGTGATCAGCAGCTTTCTCTTCTTTATATAGATATAGATTATTTCAAGAAAATTAACGACACATATGGACATAAAGAAGGCGACATCGTTTTAATTGAACTTGGGGCAAGGCTTCAGAAAGCGACCAGAAATTTTGATATCGTCAGCAGAAATGGCGGAGAGGAATTTACCGTTTTACTTTTGGATTGCCCTGCTGCCAGAGCTGTTGAAATTGCAGAACGCATTCGAGACAGCGTAGAAAAGGATGCCTTTCTATTAAGCACTGGCAAGTCTATTTATATTACTGTTTCAGTCGGTGTAGCGAGCTATAGAGAAACAACTGAAAACCCAGCTATGTTAATTGATGATGCGGACTCTGCACTTTACCTAGCCAAACACTTGGGCCGTAACAGAGTATGTGTGGCATCATAAAGCAATGATTCTATTAAGATTCCTTAAATATAAGGGATCTTTTTGTTTAATTTATTCTTGAAATATTCTCCTCCAAAAATAGTAATTGTCACAAAATGTTCTAACCTTTACCGATTCACAGCTAGAATTAAACGGTATATTACTATATATAGATTCAAATAAATACAACCAAAGCATATATAGTATTGGAGGAGTAAAGAAATTGAAACAATCGATTTTGATGAATTCCGACCCATTTGAACAATATGAACAATTGGCTCTTTCTTTTGAGGATATTGTTACTACTAAAAAACAAGATTTAATACAAGAAAATGCAAACATGGATGGCCGAAGTCCATGTGGAATGATGAATAAGTTTGCCAGCGAAGCATCTAAATTTTATACAAAAACAGAGCTTTTAAGTGATGAAGCTAAACAGGCAATGAAGGATAACTTTATTTACCCTCACGACCTTGATTATTATGCGACCGGCACAACAACCTGTGCACAAATACCGCTCGGCAAGCTCTTGCAAACTGGCTTTCATACTGGCCATGGCTTTATGAGAACACCCAGTGATATTACGAGTGCCATGGCACTGGCCACGATCGTTTTCCAATCCAATCAGAATATGCAGCATGGCGGTCAGTCCGTTCCTGCCGTTGATTTCGATCTGGCTCCTTTTGTCAAAAGAACCTATTTAAAAATACTTAAACGCTTAAACAGCTATCCGCTGCAATGGACAAATGAAGAAAAGAGCAAGCAGGCATGGGCTGAAACGGAGCGGGCAACTTATCAAGCGTGTGAAGCATTTATACATAATTTAAATAGCATGCATAGCCGCGGGGGCGGTCAGACTCCTTTTACTTCAATTAATTATGGAACAGACACATCAAAAGAAGGACGATTGCTAATCAAAAATCTGCTGCTTGCCACCCAGGCAGGCCTTGGAAAAGGCGAAACACCTATCTTCCCTATTCAAGTGTTTAAAATGAAAAAAGGCGTTAATTACTTTGCTGATGATCCTAATTATGATTTATATCAATTGGCTTTAGAAACAACTGCAAAACGTTTATTCCCTAATTTTTCTTTTATTGATTCACCGTTCAATCTTGCCCATTATAACGGAACTCCTGAATCGGAAGTTTCCTATATGGGCTGCAGAACGAGAGTTATGAGCAATCGGCATGGTGAGGAAAACAGTGTCGGCAGAGGAAACTTATCTTTTACGAGTGTCAATCTAGTCAAGCTTGCTCTCACTTCCAGCAGCATTGCTGAGTTTTATCACTTATTAAACGAATATAGTGAAATAATCATCCGTCAGCTCTACGATCGTTATTTATTTCAGGCTAAAAAGCAGGCAAGGGATTTTACTTTCCTCTATTCTCAAGGTGTTTGGCTTGGAGGCGAACAATTGAAGCCAGATGACACATTAGAAGTAATCTTGAAACAAGGCACTTTATCGCTCGGTTTTATCGGTTTGGCAGAATGTTTAAAAGCTTTAACAGGAAATCATCATGGTGAAGACGAGGAAAGCTGGAAACTTGGCTATGAAATTATTCAATTTTTGCGAAATAAAATGGATGATGCAGCCGAAAGATACGATATAAATTATAGTTTAATTGCCACACCTGCTGAAGGGCTAAGCGGCAAATTTGTAAAGCAGGATCAGCTTCTATTTGGCGAGATAAAAGATATAACCGACCGGGCCTATTACACCAATTCCTTTCATATTCCCGTTCATTATTCTATCAGGGCAATCGATAAAATTAGGTTAGAAGGTCCCTTCCATGAACTGTGCAATGCTGGCCATATTTCTTATATTGAGCTTGATGGTGACGTAAGGCGAAATGTAACTGCTTTAGATAGGCTTGTGAAAGCAATGGCAGAACATCATATCGGTTATGGCAGCATTAATCATCCAGTGGATCATTGCAAAGTCTGCGGATATAATGGGTTAATTGATGAAGAATGTCCGAGCTGTAAAAGCACTGATGAGGGTGACTTTCATCGTATTCGCAGGATAACTGGTTATTTAGTTGGTGATATGAGCAAGTGGAATAGTGCAAAAATGGAAGAAGAACGAGATCGAGTGAAGCACGGGGCAAACAAATGAAGGTGATGAATATTTTGCATGATTCAGTCGTGGATGGTGAAGGGCTGCGGACCGTCATTTTCTTTGCTGGATGTCCCCATCAATGCCCTGGCTGTCATAATCCCAGCAGCTGGCATATGCAAAACGGAACAGATATGAATGTTGAAGAAGTTGTCCAGGAAGCAATGAATCCGTTAACAGATATCACATTAAGCGGTGGTGATCCTTTTTTTCAGGCTAAAGAAGTTAAGCTTGTAGCGAAAACACTTAAAAGTCTTGGTAAGCATATTTGGGCATATACTGGCTATACACTTGCTGAGATTCAGGAAAAAGGAAGCAGCGACCAGCAGGAATTATTGTCCTATTGTGATGTATTGGTCGATGGCCGATTTATTATCGGACAGAAAGACTCCACACTTCCATTTAGAGGGAGTGCAAACCAAACGATCCATTACTTAGCATAATAAAAGGATAGTGGCGTTCCATTTGGACGCCACTTTATTATTTATCTATAGGGTAAAGAAACTCTTAACGAATTGCTCTGAAACATCTTCCAGCTTCTTATACTGATATTGAGGATTACGATCCTTATCAATCAATACCGAACGGATTCCTTCATAAAAATCACGATGCTTTAAAAAGTTTAATGCCAGTACATAATCTGTTTCAAAACATTCCCGGACTGTTTTTACTTTGCCATCTCTTAATTGCTTTAAGCTCACCTTTAACGATACAGGTGACTTCGACGTTAGTATCTTTAACGTTTCTGCCGCAAATTCACTAGAAGCTTTTTCTAATGAAGATATGATCTCTTCAACAGTGTCATAGCGGAAATGAGAATTAATCTCTTCTTCCATTTCTTTCAAAAGACTTCTTTCTGCAGGTTTCGTGCTGTAATTCTTGATCATCTCTCCAACTTGAGATGCTTCCTCCCATTCAAATGCTTCAATATCCTGTAAAAATAGAGGAATATCTTCACTGGTTATATACTCTTCACCTGCATGTATATATAATACATCAGCTGCATTAATTGTTGAGCCTGTCAAAGCAAGGTATGCCCCGATCTGACCTGGAGCTTTATTTAGAAAATAGGCGGCAGCTACGTCTGGAAAAAAGCCAATATTCATCTCTGGCATAGCCCATTTTGTCCGTTCCGTCACAATACGATGTGACGCCCCGCTGGAAAGCCCGACACCGCCGCCCATCACAATGCCGTCTAATATCGCTATAATCGGTTTTTCAAATTCATAGATAAAGAGATCAAGCATATACTCCAATTCAAAAAAGTGGCATGCACGTTCAAAAGCGATTTCACTTGATTGTGCTTCATATAGAGTCTTAATATCTCCTCCCGCACAAAAACCTTTTGCTCCTTCCCCTTTCATGACAATTACTTTAATTGAATCATCAGATTGCCACTTCGTTAATTTCTCACTGATGATTGATATCATTTCATAGGAAAGCGAATTAATGGCTTTAGGACGGTTGAGTGTTAAAGTTGCTACGCCATTTTCCTTCACTTCCGCAATTACCACATCTGTCATTGGAATCCTCCTCATATAATGCTTTACGTGTTTTCATTGTTCTATGGATGTTCAGTCTGGTTTCATCTTAACATGGTTCATAACCGTTGACTCTCTTCGAAACCATATGTTCATATTTTATTAACCATAAGTCTTAGCAATAAATTCCCCTGAAAGAAATCCAGAGGAATTTATGATTATTTACAGGTTCAATTAGAATGCTATTAAAACCAGCGCTCTGTAACCACTTTTTTTCTCGTATAAAACTGTACTCCATCCTTGCCATTTGTACCTAAATCTCCGTAAAAAGATGCCTTGTTGCCCGCAAATGAGAAAAAGGCCATAGGTGCTGGTACATTGACGTTAACACCGATCATGCCGGCATCAATAGAGTTGCGGAAGATTTGTGCACTTTTTCCGCTTGAAGTATAAATAACTGCACCATTTGCAAACTTTGATTGATTTGTCAGCTCTATTCCTTCTTGTAAATCTTTTATTCTGACAATGCTTAACACAGGAGCAAAAATTTCATCCTGCCATATTTTCATATCTGTAGTTACATGATCAAAAAGCGTTGCACCAACATAATAGCCTTCTTCTTTTTTGCTGTCTTCCCTGCCATCGACTAGAAGCTTAGCTCCTTCCGATACTCCGCTATAAATATAGCTTAAAACTCGTTCTTTATGCGATTCGCGAATTAGAGGACCAACAAAATGCTCCTCATTTGTCCCTTCTCCTGCTGTTAATTTCTGTGTTTCTTCTGTTAAAAGAGCAACAAATTCATCCGCAATATCCTCGGTTACCGCTACAACAGAACATGCCATACAGCGTTCACCGCTGCTGCCGAATGCTGCACCAATCACACCTTGAACGGTTTTCTCCAGATTGCAGTCACCTAAAACCACTCCATGGTTTTTAGCTCCTGCCAATGCCTGCACTCTTTTTCCATTTGCAGACCCTTTTTCATACACATATTTCGCAACAGGCTCAGAGCCCACAAATGAAACCGCCGCAATTTGCGGATGGTCCAGTATGCCGTTGACAACATCCTTACCGCCATGAACTAAATTTAAGACTCCCTTTGGGAAGCCGGAGGCATAAAATAAATCTACTAATCTTTCAGCAAGAACCGGCGTACGTTCTGATACTTTTAAGACAAATGTATTTCCGCATGCGATCGCAAGCGGGTACATCCATAATGGCACCATCATCGGGAAATTAAAAGGCGTGATTCCTGCGACAACACCAAGCGGATAACGCCAAATAGAGCCATCAATTCCTTCTGCAATGTTCGGAAGTGCATCTCCCATCATCAGATTAGGCGCTGAGACAGCAAGCTCTACCACTTCAATGCCGCGCTGTACTTCTCCTCTTGCATCCTTGAGTGTTTTTCCATTTTCTGCAGTAATAATCTGTGCAAGCTCCTCTTTATGTGTTTGCAGCAGCTCCAAATATTTATATAAAAAGCGAGCACGATTCGGTACCGGCACCTTTGACCAGGAGGTATAGGCAACTTGAGCTGCTTCTACGGCACGATTTACATCTTCCTCCGTTGAAAGTGGCACATACGCAATAATTTTACCAGTAGCCGGATTTGGCACAGATTCAGTTGCTTCACCTAAAGACTCTACCCATTCTCCATTAATATGATTTTTCATTTTTTTTACATCTGTATGAATCATACGAGCCGTTCCTCCTCTTTGTTTGTATTATTGTGTTCCTGAATCATTTTATAAACGATGGACATATCAAGATCTCCATACCCTTTAGCATCTGCTTTTTGATAGTTTGCCAGCAGCGTTTTAGAAATTGGCAGTTCGACTTGCTGCTGCTCAGAAAGCTCCATCGCAAATTGCAAATCCTTAATCAGCAGTTTCAGAGTAAAGCCAGGATTATAATCATCCTTAGCGATAAAAGATTCATAATTTCGTTCGTAAATACGGCTCTGGCCATAGCTTACATTTAATACTTCAAAAAGCTGCTTTAAGTCTAGTCCGCTTTTCTCAGCAAGCGTTAACGCTTCTGCCACACCCCAAGTGTAATAGCCAATCAGCAGATTGTTCATCAGCTTTGTGATCGTTCCACTATCTACTTTTTCACTAATATGAAAAATATTTTCTCCCATTGCTTCCATGACTGGAAACGCCTGGTCGAACACTGTCTTTGAACCGCCTGCCATAAAAGTTAGTGTCTTATTGACAGCACCGACGACCCCTCCGCTCACTGGTGCAGCTATAAACTGGCCGCCATTCTCTTCTATGGCCTTTTCTATTTTTTGATGAAGCTCCGGTGAAATTGTACTTGTATCAATTAAAATACATTTATTTGAGCTCTGTTCAATAAGTCCATGTTTGCCAAAATACACGGACTCAGCAGCCTTATTTGAAGGAAGACTAGTAAAGATGACTTCACAAATTCCTGTCAATTCTTCAACTGGGGTACTAATCTTGCCGCCAAGCTTTTGAAAAGCATCTTCTGCTTTTTCGTTAATATCAGAACCATATACGATATAGCCTGCCTTTAATAAATTGGCGCTCATCGGCAGACCCATATTTCCCAATCCTATAAATCCTATTTTCTTCATATTCAATCCTCCATTCTTAAAAAGCTTAGAAGCTATGAATGTTAAGCTGCCACGAAACTATACGGTAAAATATTGACCCTTTTGCAGGATTGCCTGAGCGATTTTTCTTTTCGTTATAAGCGTCTGGCTTCTGGTTGGCACATAAATGGATGAGACCTCATTCAATTTTTCTTCTCTCTCAATCTCATTTTCGTATAAACAAGCAATCATCACTGCTGCACCAGAAGCAATTTTATAAAAGCCTTCTTCACAAATTGTTTCTGATAATAGCTGTATAACTTCATGATCAGGATGTTTAAGAGTTCTTCGATAGCAAGAATCCATCACGTATAGTTCACTTGTCGCATCAGCCAGTATTCTCATCAGCTCTTGTTCAATATTTTTTGGATGACGTTTCATGGTAAGCGCTTTCAAAATTTTGTCGAATAATTCAGCTCCACCGACTAAATATCCTTCTTGTCGAGTCAATTGCTCTTTCTTATATAAATCTTTAATAGAACTCGGCAAAGAAGTTCTTTTTAATGCATTTTTCGCAATGGTTAGCCTGTTGATTTCATTTGTACCTTCAAAGATTCGGCTGATTCTTGCATCACGATAAAGTGCTTCAACAGTATAGTCTTTCATATAGCCATTGCCGCCATGTATCTGGACAGCTTCATCCACGTTACTAGCCAATGCCTCAGAACCAAACACTTTACAGATCGAAGCCTCAAGTGCAAATGCAGAAACAAGCGAATTAAAGCTTTCTGTTGAATCTTTACGATTTAAGACTTCATCTATATATCCTGCTGTCCGATATGAAATACTTTCTGCACCAAAAATAGCAAGCGCCATATTGGCCAGTTTTTCTTGAATCATATGAAACTCGCTAATGCTCTTCCCAAATTGCTGCCGCTCCTCCGCATAATGAATGGCCAGCTGCAGTGCTTGTTTCGCTGTCCCAATGTTAGCAAAAGAAAGCTTTAAGCGTGCTAAATTCAAAATGTTTAATGCTACAAGATGACCTTTGCCTATATCGCCGAGTACATTTTCAGAAGGAACAAGACAATCTTCCAAAATCAAGGTAGCTGTAGAAGATCCCTTGATTCCCATCTTCTCTTCTTCAGCACCAATCGAAACGCCTTTAAAATCTCTGTCGACAATAAATGCGGTCATGCCTTGAACGGATTTTGCAAATACGAGAAAAACATCTGCAACATTGGCATTTGTAATCCATTGTTTTTCCCCATTAATAACCCAGCTGCCGTTTTCCAATTGTTTTGCTGTAGTTTTAGCGTTTAAAGCATCAGAGCCTGCATTTGATTCTGTCAGTGCATATGCGCCAATCCATTCTCCGGAACCAAGTTTTGGCAAATACTTTTGCTTTTGCTCCTCTGTTCCATAGTATATATATGGCAGTGTGCCAACACCAGCATGAATATTAAACGAAACACTGAATGATCCTGCCCATCCCAGCTTTTCCGCGACAACGCCAGAAATACTTTTATCTAATTGAAAGCCGCCATAATCTTCAGGTATTTCAATACTTAATAAACCAAGTTCACCGGCCTTACGGAATAAATTCACTACTTCTGCATGCTGCTGTTTTTCAATATTACCCACTTTAGGCTTCACTTCAGTTTTTACAAAAAGCTCAGCGGTTTTTGCAATTAAAATATCGTCATCTGTAAAGTCTTCTGGGGTGAAAGGAGCAGTTATGCTGTCGTAAAAAAGATAAGGATTGTGTGACATCGTATTTGCTTTCTCCATCCTAATAAACCTCCAATCAGGAAAGAGAGATGAGAAACACCGCTAAAAAGGTATTCTCATATCTCCTCTTATTCATTTCAAGACTATGTTACTGCCCTTTATTTAACACCGTTTTGGCCATTTTATTGTCCATCTCTTCAAATTTATAATATGAAATCGTTTCATATAATTCGCTTCGAGTCTGCATACTTTCAAGAGCTTCTTTCTGGCTTCCGGTATTTTTTATAAGTGAAAAAACGCTCTCGTATGCTTTAGCTGCCACCCGTAAAGAGGTAACAGGGTAAATCACCATTTTATAGCCCATCTGTGCAAATTCTTCAGCTGAATAATATGGTGTTTTCCCAAATTCAGTCATATTGGCAAGCAGCGGAACCGACAGCTGTGCCGCAAACTGTCTAAATTCTTCTTCAGATTGCAATGCTTCTGGAAAAATAGCATCCGCACCAGCCTCAGCATAAGCTTTTGCACGCTCCAATGCAGCAGCCATTCCCTCCACACCGCGTGCATCTGTTCTGGCAATCACATAAAGAGTCGGTGCTGTTTCCTTTATAATTTTAATCTTTTGCACCATTTCCTCTGTTGTTGTCAATTGTTTTCCATTAAGATGTCCGCATTTTTTCGGGAGCTGCTGATCTTCTATTTGCACAGCAGCGACATGAGCTTCTGCCATTTCTCTTGCTGTTCTAGCTGTATTTAAAACACCGCCAAACCCAGTGTCGATATCTACTAGCAGCGGCAGATTTGTTGCCCTTATAATATCTCTTGCTCTGTCCGCTACTTCTGAAGAAGTGACAATCCCTAAATCAGGCAGACCTTTACTTGCGGTGTAGGCCGCTCCCGATAAGTAAAGTACATGAAATCCAGTATTCTTCGCAATTAAAGCAGCCATTGCATCATGCGCACCAGGGATCTGCACGATACTTTCGGTGTCAACAAGCTTGCGAAAAGTATCCGCAAGCTCTTTTTGTGTTAAAGGCTGATCTACAATCCATGCCATATCCAGTTCTCCTTTTACACTCATTTTCTTTTAATCTTTTTTTTATGTTTTATCGAACAAATAGCTCCACAAATTCATTTACACTCATTGCTGAAAGAGATGATTGATCTAAACACGCCTTTTCAATTTTTTCCTGCTGCTCATCACTGTAATAAGATTTTAAGTTATCAGTGAACTTTTGAATGACCTTTGGCAAAGCTTCCTCTCTGCGGAACCGATGTCCTAATGGATATTCACTTGTCAGTTTTTCAGTCGCATTACCATCTTTAAAATGAACCTGCACCGAATTAGCGATTGAGCGCTTGTTCGGATCTAAGTAATCAACACTGAACTGCTTATCCTCTGTGACAACCATTTTGTCTCGAAGCTGATCAACTTCAGGCTCTGCTGCTGTAGCATCCTCATAGTGTTCTGCGGTAATATGCCCTTTTAACAGGCCGATTGCCGTAATATATTGAAGACAGTGATCACGGTCAGCAGGATTATGAAGCGGTCCTTTTTTATCGATAATGCGGATTGCTGATTCGTGTGTAATAATATCGATCTTATCAATTTCATCTAAACGATCCTTCACAAGCGGATGCAGTTTCACTGCACATTCTGCAGCTGTCTGCGCATGGAATTCCGCTGGGAATGAAACTTTAAATAATACATTTTCCATTACATAGGTCTCCAGCTCTCGCGCAAGTGTTAATTCTTTCGTGTTAAATAGAACATCCTGAAAGCCCCAGCCTGGTGCAGATAATGCAGATGGATAACCCATTTCACCTTTTTTCGCCATTAGAGCGAAATGAACACCGCGGCTTGTTGCATCTCCTGCGGCCCATGATTTTCTTGAACCAGTATTTGGTGCATGACGATAGGTTCTAAGAGCAGAGTTATCAATCCATGCATTTGATAGCGCGTTGATAATCTCCTGTCTTGTACAGCCAATCATTTTCGCAGCAACAGCCGTTGTAGCAATTTTCACGAACAGAACATGATCAAGTCCGACGCGATTTAAACTATTTTCCAGAGCAAGAACACCTTGGATTTCATGTGCTTTGATCATCATTTCTAATACATCTTGAACGGTAAACGGCTCTTTTCCTTCTGAGATATTAACTCTGCTCAAATAATCGGCAACAGCAAGTATGCCTCCCAGGTTATCGGATGGATGTCCCCACTCTGCCGCAAGCCATGTATCGTTATAGTCCAGCCATCTGATCATACAGCCAATATTAAACGCACCACTAACGGGATCTAGTACATATGAAGTTCCCGGTACTCTTGTGCCATTCGGAACAACCGTTCCAGGTACGACTGGTCCCAGAAGTTTCGTGCACTCCTGATAATTGAGAGCAAGGATTCCGCAGCCCAATGTATCAAGCAACACATAATGTGCCGTCTGGTAAGCTTCTTCACTCGTAATCTCTTTATCAATCACATAATCAGCAATTTGCTCCAGCAAACGATCGGTTTTTGTTTCATTTGTCACTTTTATCACTAGTCATCTTTCCTTTCATATTCATTTCAGCTATAGTTAAAAGGTGTGTTTGGCAGAACACGCACTTTTTCGGCGGACGGCGTTTAAACAACTCCCCAGTTGTTTTATTGATTTAACAGATGCCGTTCGCCTACATAATGAACTCTTGGTCTGAATAATTTATTGTTTTCGTGCTGCTCAATCACATGTGCACATAACCCTACTGTTCTTGAGCTAAAAAAGATCGGTGTATACAGAGGTATTGGAATACCAAGCATCCAATATACCGGTGCCGCATAGTAATCAAGATTTGGGAAAATTCCTTTTTCCCGCTCCATTACTTTTTCCCCGGCCTCACACATCTGATATAGAAGGTCATTGCCTTGTTCATCACAAAGTTCTTTTAACGCTTTTTTCATAAGCAATGCCCGCGGATCCATCTTTTTCATATACACTCGATGGCCAAAGCCCATAATTTTCTCTTTCTTTTCCAACTTGGACTGAAGAAGTGCTTCAAATTCTGCTGGTGTTTTAGCGTCTAGCAGCATATACATAACTGCTTCATTAGCGCCGCCATGCAAGTTTCCTTTCAGTGAGGACACCGCACCAGTTAGGGCACCGTATAAATCTGATTTAGTGGAAGCTATGACTCTGGCAGTAAATGTGGAGTTTGGCATTTCATGCTCACTATAGAGGACAAGTGATTGATCGAAAATGCGTTCTTCTAAGGATGTAGGTACTTTTCCTGTCAGCATATAATAAAAGTTTGCACTATATGACAATTCTTCAAGCGGTGCAATCGGTTCCTTCTTCTGAAGAATATGATAGCTGTTCGCTACAATGTTTGGCATATGGCCAAGCAATTTATAAGCTTTTCTTTTATTCGCTTCTGCTGAAGAATCGTCTATCTCACGATCAAAGCCGGCTAAAGCTGAGATCCCCGTTCGAAGTCCATCCATCGGGTGCGTTTCATGAGGTAATAGTTTGAAAATACCGTTGATTTCTGAGGGAATTTGATATTCATCCTGCAGCTGTTTGGCTAGCTTTACTTTATCCGCAGGACTAGGCAGTGCATCTTCTAATAATAAATGAACAATATCCAGATATTCTTTTGACTCTGAAAGCTGTATTAAATCATAGCCTTTAATGACAATTTCTCCCAACTTCGTATCAAGTAGAGAAATACGTGTTTCTGCTGCTGCAACACCGTCTAAACCTGGAGAGTAGATAACTTCATTGCTCATATTTCATCCTCCATTCCCTATATCGTTTTAGTGAAAGCCCTTACAAAATTATTTAAAAAAATAGTTTTTTCTACAATATTTTCAGTTTTCACTCTGATGTTTTCACCCTTGATTACAGGTTAAAAACATACTTAAACAAGGTAATAAAGTGTTTTAATGACTAATGCACATCCCTCCTAGCTTATGTATGGACAGATCATAAAGCTTGAGTATGCAGAATAATAAGGATTATCTTACCTATTATTCAATTTTCCATTTTAAAGATACCAAATAATTTAAAAATTTACAATTGTTTTTGTTGGGTAAAAATTCTATTTACTTTTTCATTTGATATGGGGATGCTTCTTCTGAAGTTAAACTCTAGACGCTTTTTGAATTTTTTCCAGCCGAGATTTCAGACAACAAAAAACTCAGTTCCCAAATTGAGAACTGAGTTCCATTTACAATTAGAAAGCCGCCTTTGCCGTAATAATGTATAAGAAAGTTTTAAACCACCACTTCTCAAAGTGGGTGTTCGCAAAAACGATCCTGCATGTCCTCCTTGTCTTATAGACAGAGGCTTGTCATTCCTGTTTTGATTTTAAACTCCCTATTACAGCTTAAAGGTTAAAACTTAATTATGATTACGTACAATGCAGCTTAGTTCTTATCATATAGCATGCAGAGAGAAATATCAATGGAAAAATAAGTAATTTACTCAAAATTGTTATTTAAGTATAGTTTTTTATTTTATAATTACTAAATTTTTTTCATACAATTACTAAAAACTATGCACTTAAAATTCTCTTTTCAATGCCATTGGTTCAACAACCCGGTCCATCACCCATTTTACAAGAAGCCACGGCCATTTCCTGCTAAGGGGCAAGTGCTCCTGATAAATGACATTGTATTCGATATACTGTTTTGCTCCGCGTTTCCTTTTAAATTCACTTGCACCAGCACTTCTGTGCCCAGTATATCCATGATCAATGATCTCTTTCGTAATCATATATGAAAGCATTCGATATAAACCTAATTGTCTGCCCTTTTCTGTACAATAACCCAATATTGGGGTTGTAAATACAGAATGAACAGTAAAATACCCAATAACACCAACTACATCCTCATTTTTAATCCATTTAAATTGCAGCAGATTTTTCTTCATGGCTTCAGTAAAAAACCTCATATTAAACTGCGGATTATGCACGGAGTATTTATGGATATAAAGCTGACTATAAAGTTTATGTGCGTATGAGGAAGCTTCTTCCAGGCTGCTTAATGTTTCCACGGCCTTTATCTCATGTTTTTTAAACAACGCGGCATCTTGACGGAGCAATTTTTTCTCTTTCTGTGTAAAGTTTCTTTGCGTATCTTCATCCAGCAAATAGACGGAACGTGACATTATTTTCTCATAGCCCTCTTTAAGAAAATCGCTCATCATCGAACGATGGAGCCTGTTATTTAGAGAGCGAAACATGATGGTATGCTCTGGGAAAGTCTTTGTTAAGCAAGCAGTTATTTCTTTAATTTGCTTTGAAGTCAGCTGGTTAGAATATAAATTTGTTGATAACAGCCAATTATTTACGATCACCACTTTATTAAATGAGCCTTTTCGAAGAAAAAATCCTAAAATGCTGATCATCTTTTCAAAAAACTTCTCTAAATGTTTATTGCCAAGCTCCCAAAGCTCCTCTTTTGCATAAGAAATATAATGTGTATAAGGTGAACAAACATAGGAATTTTCATATTGTTGTTCATTCTTTGTGATTGGAAGAAGCAAAGTATCTATTCTTATAAAAAATAATTCAGTCTTCACATTTTCAATATAATGCTGGACTCCATCCTTTACAAGATGTTCAAAAAAGCCTCGTACGTACGCTCCATTGGCTATTTCATTCCAGGGAATCTGGTAAAAAGTATCCTGATCATAAAGTTTAGCTTTCATGGTTCTGCCTTAATCTGCTTTCAATTCGTTTGCGTTTAATATGTGAAAGCTTTTCGTCATATGTTTGGAATATCACTTGAGGCCGATTGAGGCTTAATGTATCCCAAAGCTCCCATATCTTTGATTTTACTTCCTGTTCCATTTTTACTTGTTCGCCATCACCTTTGATCATGACTGCAATTTCGATCCAATTTGTCTGGATGACCTTATATTCATTAATTCGGTCAGTTGCTGCCATTACCGCTCTTCTTAGAAAATCCGGAAAGATTGGCACTTTCTCTCCGCTAAGCTTGTTAGTTCCCCAAAAAAGATCATCACTGCGTCCATCAATACGCTCTAATGCCATAAATGGCGATCCGCATGGACATTCGTCTTTCTTTTCAACTAAGAGATCATTGAGCTGATAGCGGATGATTGGCTGAGATGTTCTTGTGAAGTCTGTTATGATCGGCATAAATACCCCATGCTCTTTATCTATATACTGCTTATGTATACAGACAATATCTTCATTGATATGTAGCGTGCCATGATTGCATGTAGCTGCTAAAAATCCTTCAGTGCATTGATATACATTGTGAAGTTTTTGTCGAAAAGTTTTTTCAATATAATGCCGATCCACCTCTTCCAGCACTTCAGCAACTGAAATCATTTTCACGGGTGTTATTTCAATATCCCCCTCGTTTTGCCATTGAGCGATCATTCTAAGCATGGATGGCGGTCCAACCACAATTGAAGGTTTTATGTCATTTAACCTTTTTTTATGAATTTCCAAGGAATCCAGAAGATCAAAGAAATAAAAGGAAATTCTTCCTTCCCCAGCAGCTTCATATAAATTGTTATTAGCTCTCAGAAAAAAAGCGATTGAGTGCTTTCTGAGAATAGAAGAAGGCAGCAATTTTGCGAGGATCGTTCCACTCCACATAGCTCTTTCTTGATCAGATATTAAAAATATCCCCCTATTTCCGCTGGTTCCAGAGGATAACCCGATAGAAACATCTCGAATTTTTGGTGAGAAGTCTCTTGTCTCTTCTGCTTTTAGTGCCACAGAAAAAGCTTCCTCGGCAGTAATATTGACTGTATTAAACACATCAAAATGCTCCATCATCAATTTTTTATCAATAACAGGCAGTGCTTCCCAGTTCTGTTCACTGATTTCTTTTTGATATGGCTTCAGCAAGTCTGCATAAAACGGTGAATTTTGCTGGACGTATTCCAGGTGAGATTTGATCTTGCTATGTTGGTATGCCAATAAATCGGTTCTAGAACGAAAGGTTCTTCTTTTTGTTTTTATGTACTGCATTAGAATTTTCCATTTACTCATAGATTTCACCTTTTTGTACTTTGTTCCATGTCACCTGACAATGTGTTGGCAGTATTTCAATCCCAGGATGAGTATGCATTAAGGAATGCAGCCGCTGGATATGATGAACATACGCTCGTTTATCCGCAATCAATAGATTAGCAATCAAATGCGGGTAAACTAGTTTTTCATACGCAATGCTGCTCCAGACTGCATCTGCGCATAGAAATAAAACTTTACCGCTTTTTACTGTTATAAATACGCCAAACTGACCGATGGCATGTCCAGTTAAGTCAACTGCAACGATTGTTTCGTCATCTGTGAATACAGTATAACCTTCATGAAAATCTCCTCTGTTCGATAACTCCACTGGGCGTTCATCATCAATAAATCGGGATCGGCTATTAAAATCTGCAGGAAGTAAATCAAGCAGGCAGCCTTTCGTTAAAGCTTTAAACTTACTGTTGTACTGAACATCTTCATACCCTTTTCGAAAGGTGACAATTTCAGCATGAGGAAAATCTTTTAATCCGGCTGTATGATCTCCATGAAAATGCGAAAGAATGATCGTAGTAATCTCTTCTGCTTTTATTCCATCCTTGGCAAGCTGATGGACAATCGCTTGTTCTTCAGTAAAAAAAACAGGCGTCAGCTTTCTGTAGATTGAATAAGGAAATTTTTCAGTTTCGGTCATAAATCGTTGTGCATAGCCTGTATCAAATAAGATATATCCTTTTGTTTGGTGTTTAATAAGCGCAACTGCTGCCGGAAATTTGACAGATTTGAGACTACCCTTTGGATTGACAATTTTTTCAGGATGTGTGCAATAACCGCATTCGTATAATTTAACCCATTCAATTGCCATTGTTTTCTTTCCACCATTCTGTAAAATGAAGCATGCCTTCTTCAACGCTGATCCGCGGCTGATATCCTAACTCTGTTTTCGCTCTTTCAATGTTCAGTGTCTGGCTTTTTGAAAGCACACTTACCGTATATCTTGTTAAAACAGGTTCACGTCCGCGCAAAAAATATTTAAAAATGAACTCCAGCCCTTTCGCTATCGTAAATGCTGTTTTTTCGGATATATTTTTATAACGGACTGGCTTTCCAAGCTGGTCCATTACCTTCTCAACTATTCCATATAAATCAACATTAACACCATTTGTAATATTATACTTTTGGCCAAGCGTATGATTGCCTGAATTCATGCACAAAAGAAGAGCATCGACGACATTTTCAACATAAGTGACGTCTACCTCTACCTTTTCATTCCCGATTTTCGGAAGTGCACCCTTTTCGCAAACCCTTATAAGCCGTGGCAGGATCGCTTGATCTCCAGGTCCAAAAATCGCTCTCGGTCTGATCGTAATGACAGGTAAGCCATTCCGAAATGCCTCATCAACCTCTTTTTCTGCTAAAAATTTGGTTTGTGCGTATTCATTCACAAATGTCTGCGGGAGAACATCGTCTTCTTTTACATTCTTTCTTTCATCATAATAAAAATAGATACTAGGTGTGGAGACATGAATCAGGCGTTTAATTCCATGCATTTGACACGCTTCAATGATATGCTTTGTTCCCATGACATTAGCTTGATAAAAGTCTTCATATTTTCCCCATGGTGACGATAGGGCCCCACAATGGAAAACATAATCAGCGTTTTGACAAGCATCAAGCACATCCTGGCGATTCGAAAGCTCTACCTGCTTAAACCATATGCCGTTTCTTTGTAACCTTCTTCCGGCTTGTTCATTTCTGCCGAGCCCGATTACATCATGACCCATTTGTGCTAATCTCACTGCAAGCTTTTGCCCAAGAAATCCTGTCGCCCCAGTTACGACCATCTTCAAAACTCTTCACCATCCCAGCAAATATCGAGAGTAGATTGTGTAAGTATACTTACTGAATTTTTTCTGCTACGTCTCCATATATTGATTAAACTAATAGATTGATAGAAAAAAGGCTTTAGATCCTTAATGTTAAAAATAATATCACGAGAGGTAAACATAATTTTAAGCCATTCTTTCATATTTTTGGTTTTTCTGATATTTGAATAACCATATAAGAGCATGGCAGCACTGATCATAAATTGTATTTCTTTCCTTGG
Source organism: Bacillus mesophilum (assembly GCF_008923265.1). NCBI lineage: Bacteria > Bacillati > Bacillota > Bacilli > Caryophanales > Bacillaceae > Bacillus > Bacillus mesophilum. The sequence continues at coordinate 915,321 of NZ_WBOT01000001.1, forward strand.
ATAAGACAGTTCACTACGTTTGGATTGCAAGTGCTCAATGAGCTCTGTCCCAAATAAATGAATACCGCTTGTTGTGCGGGGATTGCATTCAATAGGAATGGCTTGATTGCTTTCATTTACGATAAAATCAAAAGAGATTTGTCCTGAATATTGCAATGTTTTGACTATTTTCTGTACAAATTCCTCTATGTCAGACCTTGGCACATGCTGAAAATGGAGCGATGCCCCCTCACCTGCTGTGTATTTTGCTTTATATACAGTATGTGTAAGAACTTCTCCCTTTACAGCAATTGAGTATGAACAATACTGAACTCCTGTCAGCCTTTCCTGAATAATCCATTCAGAAGTTTCCTCAAACAACTCTGACGGAATGCTTTCCATACGATCTCCATACATAATATGATCTGAAAAACGGGTGAATTTGCGCTTTACAATAAAACCATTCGGCATTTTGCTATAATCTTCAACAGCATCTTTAGATAATTCAATTGTTTTGGGAACTGGCATGTTACAGCTTTCTGCAAGTTGGATAAATGTATACTTATTATGCAGTAGTTCTAACTGCTTAAAATCCCCTGCAAAAACAGGACAGGTAAGATGTTCTGCCTTTTTTGATAAATAAAATGTTTCCTCGCAGGTGGGAATAATAAGGTCAATGTTATAGGTACAGATCATTTCATTGAGTTTATCAATATAAGAATCCGTTGCAAATTTAGCTGAAGGCAGAAGGATAAATTTCTCGATCGAATTCGAAGCTTTTGTAAGTGAGAAAGGATCACTATCAGCTCCAAACACCTTCACACCAGCATTATTTAATAATCTGCATATATGAAGAGCACCCGGTGACCTTGCTCCAGTAACAAGCACAGTCTTAAAATTCAAGAACCATTCCTCCAATGCTCAGACCAGCAGAAGTTCCCAGCAGCAAAATTCGATCACCTCTTTGAATTCGTTTTTCTTTTATTGCTTCATATAAGGCAAGAGGGATAGAAGCAGAAATCATATTTCCATAGTTTTCAATAATACTCATAAAACGAGGTTCTTCGACATTCAGCTTTTTGCGGATAATCTTCATCGCTGCCCAGCTTGCCTGATGAGGGATGACCATATTGATATCCTTCATCCACAGCCCGGTTCCGCTAAATAGCTTTTCTATAAAGGGATTCATCAATTTTGAAGACATTTTAAAAATAGCTTTGCCATCCATATCAAATAAATAATCTGCCTTTGACTCCTCACTATAGTGGCGCGGATGTACTTTGGTTCCGCCTCCGCGAATTTCAGAAAAAGCTGCACCAGCACTATATGTTTCCATTCTTGATGTCAATATGCCGGAAGAACCCTCACTTTTAGTGATGATGGCTGCGGTTGCTCCATCACCGAAAAGCACACTGCTTTCATCCTGGCGCCAATTTAAGCCAACAGAGGAAATTTCGGAATTTATGATCAGAACATTTTTATATTTTCCTGCATCAATCATATAGCTGATAACATCAAGAGCAGCAACAAATCCTAAGCATGTTGAATTTATATCAAAAGCCGGTACACCCGAATGCTCTAACCCCAGTTCCTTTTGAATAAGAGCGGCATTACATGGAATTGCTTGTTCCATAGTGCCACTACCGCTTACAATACAATCTATATCATCCAAACTCATGCCTGCATGTTCAATTGCCATTTTCGCCGCCTCTGCTCCCATAAATGAAGCAGATTCATCTTTAATAAAATGGCGCTGCTTGACACCAGATCTCGCTTCACTCCAGCCAGGGGCTGCACCAATCAGCATATCAATTTCAGAAGCTGTTACAATCCTTTTAGGCAAATAGATGCCTATTCCTGTTATTTTCACTTTTCTTGCCATTTTCCTTTACACCTCATATATATAATTACTTAAAAAGTAACATATTACATTCTAATATACTATCAATTTTTTTATTATTGACTAGCTTTATAAAATAAAAAAATGCTTTTATAGCATAAAAAAACTGCAGCGTATGATCATACACTGCAGCACATTTTTAGCTTGCTTTTAATTCTTGAATGGGTTTTGGGGCAGGCTTTGAGAAGTAGTATCCCTGAAAAAGTTCATAGCCAAGAGCTTGCAGATAAAGGAAGTCCTCCTCCGTTTCAACTCCTTCAGCAAGTGCCACACCACCTATCTCCTGAGTAATGTCCAAGACGGACTTTGCCATTTCTTGTTTCTCAGGATCAGTGCTAACACCGTTCGAAAATTCCAGCGCTAATTTAACAAAATCAGGTTTTAGTTCTCTAATTTTATTAATGCCATTATAACCAACACCAACATCATCTAAAGCATATTGAAAACCATGCTTACGATAATACTCTAGTATCCGCTTTAGATGTGCGATGTTTTTAACTTCATCTGTTTCTACAACTTCAAATACAATTTGAGAGGACTTAATACCTTTTTTTTCAATCAGCTCAAGCGTGCTTTTCAGGCAATGCTCAGGCGAATAGATTGCAGTTGGCAAAAAGTTTATAAAAATCAGCTGATCTTTTTCCACTTCTCCAGCATTACTGACCGAATTGATTCTGCAAGCATGGTCTAGTGCAAAAAGTCGATTTCTCACTCGGGCTGCTTCAAACATATGAAAAGGAGAAATCAGGTTTCCCTCTTCAGAAAGCCCTCTTGACAATAATTCTTGCCCTACAATCTTTACCAGGCCGTTTTCGACCGTAACAATTGGCTGGTAATGAGTGGTTATACTCTTATTGATGATGATTTCATCTACCCAGATGGCTTCTCTTAAAGGCTGAAATTCTCGAGCATTTTTTAATGAATGCAATGCCTTTAAAGGATCCAGGCGATCAGATTGTACGGCAAAAATAGTATCCATGTTTAAATGTGCCTCTGCATAATCAAGAAAGTCAAAAAATACTGATTCTAACACCCATACAAGTCTTTGATTAATGACATGCCCGTCATTCGTGTCATTTTCTGCAGAAAGATATTGAATTAATTTGTCTGCTTGATTTTCATCTGAAAAATATACTGTGTAACCAAACGCTTTTGGATGACAAATATCACAACTCATGATCCACACCCCACATAGCTTTAGTTCTTTTAGTATATATGATCTATTTCAATTTTACTATTTATAAACTCGAAATAAATGATTAAATATACAATGAAGTTTATTCCAATCTTGCCAAATACTATATTTTTCTATTATTAATAGATTCTAAGAAGCTGTTTAATATAAAAAATTACACTTGATCTACCATTCTCTTCCTATCTTTTTGTGTTTATTGTCGCACGCCTTTGTTAGCCAGACTGAAAACAGCTATTACTTTGTCCTATTTAAAAGCGAACCTAACCTTGCCGCCGATCGGCAGCTGTGCCAGCTTCCATAAATCTTCTTCTGCAACTTTTCCAATAGTCGTGTAACCTCCTATTGTTTGTGCATCCGCCATCAAAATAATAGGCTGACCGCTGCTTGGAACCTGAATGGTTCCAAATTGGACAGCTTCTGACAATATATCATGACCATGTTTGCTAATGATAGCTGGTCCTGATAAAAAATATCCCATTCGATCGCCTGTTTTTAAGACATACTCCGCGTTTTCAAAAGTTTGTCTGCTGCTATTTTCAAACATTTGATGATGAGGACTTTTCCAAACCTTTACCTTAATTTCTGATTCATAAACAGGAATCTCAGCATATATTAACCCTCGCTCGCCACTTTTACTAGCTGGTCCGGCTGCATAAAGGATCATTCCTTTTGTAAGGGCTGATCCAAGCTGTCCTTTTGGAAATACAGATGAACTATTAAAATATTGAGGTGCCCTAAAACCTGTTTCAGAAAAGAGATAACTAATCTTCGAGTCTTTGTTTCCATTAGCTTTTATAATCTGTCCCTTTCTAGCAGTGAATGTTTTCCACATTGGAATTGGAACTCCATCTAAAGTCGCGTTTACTTCTCTCCCGGTAAAAAGCAATCGATGATCTGAAAGGACTTCCAGCTCTAAGCCCATAAATAAAATCTCAATGGCTGCTGCATTTGGATCATTTTTCATAATATGATTGCCTAAGGCAAAAGCCTTCTGATCAAGAGCACCTGAGATCGGGATCCCAAATTTATGATGCCCTTTACGACCTAAATCCTGAAAGGAACTGTAAATGCCAGTTTTTCTGACTTTAAGGATAGGAATCATTTCATATCGCCTGCCGAAAGGACTGAAATTCCTTCTTTTTCTAACTCAGCACGGATAAAACGGGTAATCGCAGCCGAATTTTTTCCGTCACCATGAAAGCAAATAGTTTCCGCATTCAAAGAGATCCAGCTGCCAGATAAAGTGCGGACTTTTTTATGAATGACGATATTTTTGACTTGCTCTAGAATTAGATTACGGTCCGTTAAGACCGATTGCGCTTTACTGCGGGGAGTCAAATAGCCGTCCTCAGTATAAGTGCGGTCGGCAAAGGCTTCAGCAGCAGTTTTTAAGCCAGCGATCTCAGCCTGTTTAAGCAGTTGACTGCCTGCCAATCCAAAAAGAATCGCATTCGGGGCAGCATCATAAGTTGCTTCAGCAATTGCCTTTGCTGTTTGTGCATCACTTGCACCTTTATTATAAAGTGCACCATGAGGCTTAACATGCTGAAGAGAAATTCCGTTTACATCACAAAACGCTTTTAATGCACCAATTTGATAAACAACACAGTTATATATTTCGGAGGGAGTCATTTCAATATTTCGTCTCCCAAACCCTTGAATGTCCGGATAACCTGGGTGTGCACCAACCGCTACTTCTCTTTCTGCTGCCAATTTGACAGAAGAGAACATGACGTTATAGTCACCTGCATGAAAGCCGCAGGCAATATTAGCAGAAGTAATACTCTGAAACAATTCATGATCTTCTCCTATTTTATATAAACCATAGCTTTCGCCAACATCTGCATTTATATCTATTCTCATTGTTCACCTCTATTAACTTCAGCTGATATTCATGTAATCCAATGCTGTATATCATCTGGATTTTGTTCTAAATCTCTTTTAATCTCCCAAAACTGTTTCACTGAGATTGTTTGAAACCTTACGATATCACCAGCTTTGCATAGGAAAGGGATATTGCGGTTAGGCTGATAAAGTGAGAGAGGGGTGCGGCCAATAATATTCCAGCCGCCAGGTGAACTTACTGGATATACACCTGTTTGTGCACCGCCAATGCCTACAGTCCCTTCTCCTAATCTCTCTCTGGGCACCTCTAAGCGAGGAGTCGCTAAACGTGGATGCAAACCGCCTAAATAGGGAAAACCCGGCAAAAATCCGATGGCATGGACAGCATATGCTGGTGCTGTATGAAGGTTTATCATTTCCTTATGTGTCAAACTTGTATGTTTCATCACTTTTTGTATATCAAGAGCAAATTCTTCATCATAGCACACAGGAATTTGAATAGTATTATAGGGCTGATCTTTATTTGTTTTTAAATTCATTTCATTCCAGTTTTCAAGTAATTTATGTGACCATTCAATAGGTGATGTTGTGTTCGAATGAAAATAAACATGTACGGTTGTGTAACTCGGTACCACATCTTCAATTTCTAACTTTCCATATGTTCGAATAAGTTGATTAAATACTCTTATTTGCTGAAAAGTCTCCTCTGAGATTTTCTCACCAAAAGAAAAGCGGATGCTCCTCTCTCCTGTCTGCATGACTTTTGGTATGATCTTATGATCTTTCATCTTCCGAAAGCACCTCAATACAAATACGGATTCCTTTTAGTAAGTCTTCATGTGACATGCTTGGGATTTTACCGTGCACTAATGCTAATTCATGTGAAGCAGGTATATGAATAAAACCAGCTTTCATGTCAGCATCCTGTTTCTTTGCATAATGCAAAGCCTGATACATGACGTGATTACATAAATATGTTCCAGCAGAATTCGATATTTCAGCAGGCAGTCCACTGCTATGCAGGCTATTAATCATGTTTCTTATGGGGAGTGTTGTAAAATAGCCGTCTTCTCCTTCATCAATGATTCGCTCATCCTCCAGTTTATTTCCGCTGTTATCTGATTCACCATCATTTATATTAATGGCTATTCGCTCTGGCGTTATTTTATAGCGTCCACCAGCTAACCCCAGTGAAATAACAGCATCAGGCTTATATTTTTCTATGTATGACAGAAGTTTCCGGCCGGCAATACGAAAATCTACTGGCAATATTTCCGAGTGGATCCCGTAGTCACCAATACTTTGGCCATTTAATTCGGAAGCTATTTTCATAGTTGGATTTATTTTAAATTGTAAAAAAGGCTCAAAGCCTGTGAGTAAAAGTTTTTTCATTTTGCAGCAGCCCCTTTAATCTTCTATTTATATTTGTTTTATCACATTTTGCAGCTGATAAACATTTGTTCATCAGTGATGTTGCGCTTTACCACATAATAGCACACTTAGTAGATTGAATACTCTCGTTATTCTAAAATCACTGAAAAAGCAGTCGATTTTTGTTTTAACGATTCGTTTGTTATAAACTAGTTTTATAAGTTTTTATTAGGAGGCATTAAAATGACTGATAAACAAATAGAAGCAAAAATAGCAGAATTAAAAATGGAATATATGCGTCTCCAGGATGATGTAGAAAAACTGGAATCATTTGGACGTTCAACCACTGCACAGGAAGAAAAAATGAAAATGATTGAAGAGGAACTGCAGTCTTATCATCGGATGAAAGCAGAGTAAATCATTATTTGAGATAGAAAGAGGCAGGGACATAAGTATTTAACACACCTATTGAACCGAATGGTTAGGAAGGTCATCTTTCTAATCATTCGGTTTTTTATTTATAATTATAAAATATATTTTATTTACATGAGTGAAATGGAGCGGAGGGTCCTCGACTCCTGCGGGCTGCAGAGCAAAGGGTGAGACCCCGCAGGAACGAAGTGACGAGGAGGCTCAGCTTGCTCCCCGCGGAAAGCGAGGGTCCGCAGCGCAATGGAACGGTCTTGATTAAATACCGAAACCAAGATATTGAATATTCGTGTTTTAGAAATATTAATTTCGTTTTGTCCCAGCCCCTAATTGTTTTTCATCGAAAGTTTATATAACTCTTGTGATGAATATGTTTTTACTCCATTTCGATCCAATTGAGCAATTTTATACATGGCCATGGCCACATTATGTGCTTTAATACCGATTGAACTTAGCTTTGAAGATGAAAACATCTTGGATAAGAGGTTATAAACAGTGATTGCTGCGCCTTCTCCTAATCTGAATTCTTCCCGTTCTCCAACAAGCAATGCGGGATGAATGATAGAAAAGGCTGGTAAGTCCAATTTCTTGATTTTTTGTTCAAGCTCGCCTTTCATTCTCGAATAAAAAATTTTGGAATTTGGGTTGGCATTCATCGAACTAATCAAGATAAAATGCTGTGCTCCTTGTTTGTGTGCCAGCTTTGCCATTGCAACAGGATATTCAACATCAATCTTATACATTGCTTCTTGTGTTTTCGCTTTTTTAATGGTTGTACCTAAACAGCAAAATATATCTTCTGCACTAAAAAGGTCCTCATAAGCATGCAGGTTGTTAAAATCGCAAACTACTTCGATTAATTTGTCATCTTGTATTTCCAGCGGTCTGCGCACAAGAGCTACAACCTTCTCGTATGCATTTCCATTTAAAAGCAGCTGAAGCAATTCTCTTCCTACTAAACCAGTTGCACCAGCAATTACGGCTGTTTTAGGCATATGAAAGTCTCCGTTCCATTTTTTTATAGCTATTATAAAGGCTTCACGAAACAGAGTCTAATTTTTAGCAGAGTACACTTTATAAAGTAAACATCTATTTCATCACTAATCCGCCATCTACCATTAAAGTATGACCCGTTATAAATGAACTCATATCTGAAGCTAAAAATAAGACTGGTCCGGCAACATCCTCTGGCTTCGCCAATCTGCGCAATGGTGTTTGGGAGATGATGCTGTCCTTTAAATCTTGTTTCGTGTGCTTCGTTGCATCTGTAGGATACACAAGACCTGGCGCTACACAATTTACACGGATCCCAAAGCTTCCAAGATCAGCTGCCAGGTTTTTTGAATACCCTGCTAATGCGGATTTACCTGTATTATAGTCATGGTATGGAACAACTGGCCGTTCAATTAGATTGGTAGTGATATTAATAATACTGCCTTTACTTTGGGTTTTCATAATAGGAATAACAGCCTGACACATATTGTATGCAGACCGCAGTGAGCCTTCTATCTGTTCCTGGTACTCACGCCACGATAATGCTCCTGCTGGTTTACGGTTTTCAGCATCAAAAATATAGGGTTTAAAAGCATTATTAACCAGCACATCAATTCTTCCTGCTTCCATAGCCTCAGCAACCAACTCTTGCACTGCAAGTTCGTTCGTAACATCACATTGAATTGGCCAGCCTTCACCACCTAATTCATCACACTCCTTTGCTACCCTTTCGGCCGCTTCACGATTTTGCAGATAGTTGATCATGACTAGAGCACCTTCCTTTGCAAAGGCACGAGCAATACTTGCACCAATTCCTCTGCTGGCTCCAGTTACGAGAACCACTTTTCCATCCATCAGCATCAGCTTTCACGCTCCTCATAGAGAAGATCATTTATAACCTCATTCATATCGAGCTTCTTTTTTATTAACCCAAGCTCAAAATAAGTGTCTGCTGCATCCTGTAATATCACTGGATCAACTTCCCCCAGCCGATAATCGTCTGCCTTATATATACTAGATTTATTTCGCAATTTAATGATTTCCAGATTCATAGCTGTATTTTGTCCGTCAATTGCATATTCGGCGGCCAGTTCTGCTGCTTCATCTGGGTTTTCAATCATCCATTCCGCACTCTCTTTATAGGATCGCAAAAACGCCTTAAGCAATGCTTCATTTTCTTTATAATATTTCTCTGTTACAACAAAAACATCACTTGGCATATTAAGATACTCCTTCACCTCAATGACATCCACTTCTCCAAGCCCCTTCTGCTGACCAGTATAAAGACCCGTATCGGTAGCGGCAGTTGCATCCACTTGTCCCTGTATCAGCGGAGCAAAATTTAATAGTCCTGTTTCTACTATTTTCACGTCGTTTTCCGTCAGCCCTGCTTGATGAAGAGCAATCAGCAAATTTTGCCGCGTTCCGCTGGACAAACTATAAACACCTACTGTCTTTCCTTTTAAATCTTCCGGACGGGTCAGATTATTTTCTTTTAGTGATACAATGTTGAAAACATTTTGAGGATAAATATTATATATAACCTTTAGCTTTTCACCTTGATCCAAGGCAAAAAATAATGATCCAGGATCTGTGAATGCGATATCTGCATTTCCGGAAAGGATGTTTTTAATTGCATCGCCTCCCCCGTTCCCCGGAACAATCTCAACTTCTAAGCCCTTTTTGGAAAAGAATCCTTTTTCTTCATCTACAAGTAAATTTGTTTGCTCCGTAATCAGCTTGCTCCAATTAGCTATTGAAATTTTTTCTATTTTCTCGTTCTTGAGTACATCTTCACTGGCAGTGCTGCAAGCGAAAAGGATAAAGGACGTACACAGGATCATGCAGACTATTTTTCTCATTTATCTTTGTCTCCATATATATTTAGCAAAGTATTTATTTTCAATCAGGTTGACAGTCTGATATAACATCATACCGAGTGCTGTGAGCAAAATAAGGCTGGAAAACATAAGCGGGGTATCCATCATTCCCTGTGAAGCAATAATGACTGCACCAAGTCCCTCACTGCCTCCTATAAATTCCCCTACTACGGCCCCAACCAATGCCAGCACAACACCTACACGAAAACCGGCAATAATAGCTGGAATACCAGCAGGAATTTTTAATTGAAAGAGGATTTGCCATTTGTTTGCACCTAGCATTCTAAACAAATCTAATTGCTGTTTATTGCTATACTTTAAACCTGTCATCGTGTTCTCTAAAATAGGAAAAAAACAAACTAAAGCAGTGATTACGACCTTTGATGTCATGCCAAACCCAAACCATAAAATGAATAAGGGAGCTAAAGCGAGCTTTGGCACTGCCTGACTGGCAATTAAATAAGGAGTTAGTACTTTGCGAAAAAAGACTGACTCTCCCATCACGATCCCAGCTGTTAATCCAAAAAGACCTCCAAGTAGAAGACCTAAAAGTACTTCTGATATGGTTCTCCCTATGTGCGGAAGAAAATATCCGCTCGTTAAATGCAGCCATAAAGTCTCCATAATGATCATAGGCGAAGGCAAAACGAGCTGCGACATTCTCAGTGCTGCAAGCTCCCAGATAATGAGCAGCATCATAAAGATTCCGATTGATACACCAGCATGTCTCTTCATAGATGTTTACTCCCCATAACATCTCTTATCTTTTTGCTGTATGTATTAAAAGAAACACTATAACGGGTATGTTCCAGACGTGGTCTTTCCAAGTTTATTATGGTATCAAAAATGATTTTCCCCCTGTCCATTACCGCAATACGATCGGCTAAAAACACTGCTTCAGAAATATCATGTGTAATAAATAAAACAGTTGTTTCCTGTTTCTTGCATAATTGCAGGAGATCGTGCTGGAGTTCTTCCCTTGTAATGGCATCTAAAGCAGCAAAAGGTTCATCTAAAAACAGAATAATCGGTTTTTGAATAAGAGCCCTTGCAATGGCAACCCTGCTTTGCTGCCCGCCTGAAAGCTCAGAAGGATATTGGTGAATATGCTCTGCTAAACCGACTTGTGCTAAGAGGTTATAGGCCTCCTCTTGATCTTGCTTATTCATTTTTCTTTTCAATTTAATAGGCAGAAGAACATTTTCGATGGCCGTTTTCCACTCAAGCAATGTTGGTGATTGAAATACAAAACCATATTCATTCGATGGCTTTGTTACCTTCTTATTATTTATCATGATCTGTCCATCTTCACCCTGCAGTAAACCAGCAGCAAGTTTTATTAAGGTTGTTTTTCCGCAGCCGCTCCTGCCAAGCAGACAATGAAATTCTCCCTTTTCAATTTGCCATGAGACGTCATCTATAATGTTTCGCTGCTGACCGTAAGAAAAACGAACATTTTGAATCTCTAAAAAACCCAACAAGTCCACCCTCCTTTAATTTGAATAAGCAGAAAGCGGCTCAGCCAACTCTAATGTGCTTGCTTCGATATCAGTCATCTTCACTAAATCTGCTAAACTAAAGCCGCCATCCTGGTGCCAGCCTGCTTCTGGGGAGGTCATCCTTCCAATCGCCGTCATTCTCGTTACCCCATAAAGAGAAAGTTGTTCACTCCACAGAAAGACATTTTCCGGAGAGGCACTCAAACCTGCTGTCTGCAGCCATTTTTTATAATGCTTAATCTTTTCTAACACCTCGTCAATTTCATTAAAAGCAAATACTTGGATAGACCTGTTTAAAACACTGGGCAAGAATTCGCTTGAATGATCTTTGTAAATGACAATCCATCTTTTTTTTCATCAGAAATTACTTCTTTATCTTTCTCTGCAAACAAACTCATTTCTTCTCTTTGCTGATTACGAATGAACGAAGCAGACTCCTCTATTGACAGTTCTCTGCGCGGAAATCGGATTTCCAGCGCGGACAGCTCGTGAGCAAGATATTTCGAAAATTCACCGGGTGTAATCAGCCCGCCTTTTTGAACAAATATCGCTTGAGGTGAATAGCAGCCTTGCTGATCATAGCGAATGAGATCCTGTGCAGCCAAATGACTCGTTTCTACAGCTTTTTGCATATGAAGACTTTCTTTTCCGATAATCGAGAAACTGATTTTGTGACCATGGGAAATGAGCTTGCTTGTAGCCGGTACTCTTTGTTTAATGGACGCAAGGCTTTGATCACTTCCATAGGCAATGACCGTCTCACTTCCTTCAAAAAAAAGAGTCTCCCTTTCTTCGTCTCCGCCTTTCCATGTCACAATGGCAAAACAATTCTTTAACTTTGGCTCCACCTCTGCTAGAATGCCCGCAAATAACCCGGCAAATAGCGGCTCTTCACTTGCTGTTTTTCCAACGCTTCCGGACTTGACGAGCAGCGCTGAAATAAAGCTCCATAGGGGAAGGCCTGGAACATTTCCAGCCCAAATATGCCCGGTAACATCTGCTCCTACTGCTTTTGAATAGCCGCCTTTTACTACAGGCTGAAAATCATCCAGGAGCTGCGGATTGCCGAAGTCCTCCACCAGAAAACGCTGAAGCTCATGTTTTCGAAACCGCTGCAAAAATGTGGTTAAACCTGTACGGATGATTTCCTGATCATATCCTGTAATGATTGGCAGCCAAGTCTCCGCTAGTCTCCGCTGTTTTGATTGACGATCTAGTAATATATGAATCGCTTGATCTATGATAGCCACCAGCTCTGATACTGAAAAGCTCTTTAAAATGTGTGCATTAGCTTTCACGATCGACATGATTTTCGATAACTGCTGCGGAGAAAGCTGAGGTACTTTCACTTTTGCAGTTAGCCCGTTATAAGAATAGATAATTTCCCTATATTCAATGGTTTCATTGTTCATTTCAGGCAAATAGCCAGCAGTGATTTCCATTATGATTTCTCCTTCGCATATCGGAGAAATTCATCGACTGCAAGTGAGCATCCTTTTTGCTCAGACCCTTGTACCCTGCCTAAAAGGTGAAATCCTTTGTCAGTCTCTACACCTAAATCTTCTGTTAAAATGCTGAGGGCAGAATTAAAGTTAGCTAGGTCATAATGAACAAGCACCCCATTTTTTCCAAAAGGCACATCTAATCCAGTTAAGGGATTTATAACTCTAGTACGGATCCAATGTGGTCCCGATTTTACAGATGGACTATCTTCATTGCCATCATCATAAAATTGTGTGCTTAACTCTGTCATGCCGTACATATTGATGCAATCTGATTTTTCGACACCTAAGTGTGTTTTTAATGCTGAATAAAATTCCTCTGTCTCCACATGTCTGGACTGGTTTTTATAACCGCCTGTATCTAATATTCTGCTTCCTTTTGGAAGTTTAAAATATAGCTTTTTTTCCTGTAAATAATCGATTAGATGAACAAAACTAAAGCTTGCACCTAATAAGGCATATGCTTCTCCTGACTGTTGCGAGATTTTTAATTCTTCAAGCAGTAACTCAAAGTTGATACCATTTCCTGACAATAAATACTTGCTTTCTGAAGTGCCTAAAAACTCTTTAGCCAGAAACAAGTAACGAGCTAGTGAGGAATTGGGCATTTCCTCATGATCAGGGAACAAAATTCCCATCTTGATCGCTTTTTGCTCTTTCATGAATCTCTTTTTGAAATTTGTGATCATCGATGAATCAAACACTGTCAGTGTGGGGTGATAATGCTTTCCTTTTATCTGTTTAGTTGTACCGCTCGTCATAAAAGTCGCTTCAGCTTGCTCTGTAGATATACAGGATAGCGGCACATCTTTAAAAGCCTGAATCGGCACAGAAGGAATGTCTCTCCAACTTTTAACATTTCGAGGTGTTTTTCTTTTTTGCTTGCTAAAACGCTGAAATGGCAGATTATGCTCAAACTGATAACGGAACAGCTGCAGTGCAAGCTCATTAAAATCATGAGAATGTTCGTTTTGAATAAATTGTTGAATGGAAGCTATTAACTCTTTTTGGGTCATGTTCGATTCCAGCCTTTCTATAATCAGTGGCCTGAATACGATAATGCCCGCAGTCAACTAGATTGGGGGATAGTGTTATAAGTGAAGGATACTTTAAAAAGCAAGCAGGACATAGTGATCACCTTGAACAATCTAAGTGAACAGCCCATGATTCCCTTTTAAAAAAATGATATAAAAAAATACACTTCGCGCCAGCAAAGTGTATAGTTATACCCTAATCACATTTCCTACGCTGGCATTATCCAACAGGTTCAAACGGTCTATGACAGTTAGTCATACTCTCAGCCTGATTCCACAGGCTCCCGTATTTATTCAATTCGTAACTAGTTTAGCAATTATTACAGCTATTGTAAACGCTTTTTATTCCTTCCTTTTAATAGCGGTACCTACATCATAATCTTCCAGGTTCACTTCTGCTTCTTCTCCAAGAGCTATTTGTGCTAATAATTTTCCTACATAAGGTCCGGCTGTCAGCCCTGAGGCACCTAAGCCATTAGCCGTAAGAATTCCTTTAAATTCAGGGATCCGCCCAAATACCGGTAAAAATCCAGGCGTGTGCGGACGAAATCCTACCTTTACTTCACTAAGCTCAGCATCCTCAAGACCTGGTGCGGTTTGCAGTGCTTTCGTTAAGATGTCGTGAACTCCTCCTGCCGTAACCCGCAATTCTAATGTTTCCAAATCTTCATGTGTGGCACCTGCCACAATCTTACCGTTTTCGAATGCAAGCATGTATTGGTTGTTTGGCGGCATAACCACCGGCCAATCTTCTGTATTTTCATCTTGAAGCTTTAAATGAATGATTTGCGCTTTTTGAGCAAACACTTGAAAATCAATTTGCAGCGGTGATAACAATTCTTTTGCCCACACACCAGGTACAGCAATCACTTCGTCTGCCAGTATATGTTCTCCATTGACCTCAGCACCGATCACTGTTTGATCTTCTGTCAGCAAACGCGCAGAACCATTTATAATTCGCGCTCCATTTTTTTTGGCTGCATTGATCAAAGAAAGCCGAAGTTTAGCGCCGTTGACTCGTGCTCCTCCGCTTACATGCACAGCTTCATATTGATCACTTAACGGCGGAAACAATTCCTTCTGTTTAACGGCATTAATCTCAGTAATTTCACCAATTTCCGGTGCTTCTTTTCTTTTCAGTATAGCTCTTTCTTTTAACTTTGATAGCTTGCTGTTCTCAGATTGAAGAGCAATGGCTCCTACCTTTTTATATCCCGTATTCTTTTCTCCGTCTTCATCGAGCATCTTGATTAGTTCGGCATAATAGTTCGCACCATTTTTCACCAGTGTATACCATGGCTTATTTCTCCTCTGTGAAAGCCATGGACAGACGATTCCTGCAGCAGCATCTGTTGCCTGCCCCTTATCATATCGATCAATTAAAATTACTTCTGCACCTTTACGGGCAAGATGATAAGCAGCAGAAGCACCTAGAATGCCTGCACCAATGATAATCATTTTTTTCATATTACTACACACCTTTTTCAAACCATTCTTATGTAAATTTGCTTAGGTTTTTACCTCATATTACATAACTTTTACTCCTCGGGCAATGCAGAAGTTTTCACAGCGTTATTATTGGACATGATCATCTAGGTCTATTTAAATCATAATTTTAAGATCGAATTATTAATTAAACATTATAGGTAGATCAGTTAAAAATGCACATAAAATAACGTCATCATAACCATTCTATAGTTAAAGAGAGGTGAGGATCTTGAAGCATAAACTTGATAAAACAGTTGAAGTTTCGGCTTGGATTGTTATGTCATTATTATTGATAAAATTTGTTCCTAAAAACAGAATGCGCGAAGCACAAGTATCCTTTTTATTTAAACAAATTATAACTTGGCTTTTTGGCTTACTAGTCGTCGAAAAAGGATTAATTTCCTATCCTCATCGTTCATTTTTCAAAAAAGCGAATAAGTCTAGTTTTACATTTGAATACTTTGTTTATCCAGGCTTATGTTCATTATTTAATTTGTATTATCCAGTGAAAAAAAATAAGGTATATAAATTTTGGTATTGCACTTTCTATGCAGCAATCATTACTGTATTCGAAAGCATTGCAATTAAATACACAAAATTAATCAGATATAAAAAGTGGACTTGGTATTGGAGTTTTATAACGATGTGGTTTACCTTCTACATCTCGCGTCGATATCAAAAATGGTTTTTCAAGCAAACACTGTAAAGGAATTATATGCAGGATAAAGGATTCAACATTATTTCATCTATTATTTTATTAGTAATCAATATAAATAAGAGACCAAATCCGCTGACTTGGTCTCTTATCTGCTTTGAATTATTCATAAAACTCTGCAGGAATTTTTCCAAACTTGCGATTATGATATAGCAGCGGTTCTTTTTTCCGGCTGACAATGTCTGTGACTTCCCCGATTAAAATGGTATGATCTCCCGCTTCAACACTCTTAAATGTTTGGCATTCCATAACACCCAAAGCACCCTCGATGATCGGCAATCCTTGTTGAGATAGCTTCCATTCGCAGTTGGCAAATCGATCAATTCCTTTGCTTGCAAATAAAGCACATAACTCTCCCTGATCTTCCGCTAATACATGAACAGCAAATTTGCCTGATTCTTTAAACACATCATGTGAAGAAACCTTATGATCAATAGACCAAAGGATCATCAGCGGGTCCAATGAAACGGATGCAAATGAATTTACTGTTAACCCAAGTGGTGTACCGCTCTCGTCAACTGTTGTTATAACTGTAACTCCAGTTGGATAGTTGCCCATTACTTCTTTAAATTTAGCTGTATCTGCACTCATCCTGCTCCGCCTTTCCGAACATATTCATCTTTAGTATATCCGAATATATTCCCTGAAATGATTCGAAATTACTTCTTTTCTAGTATAGAATATACTATAAAGCATAAGGAATGAAAGCGAGGTAACTTGAAGAGATGAGTGAATTAAAAACAATCGTTCCTCCAAAAGGCGATTTTGTTCAATTTGAAAATACAGATGAATATACAGAAAAAGTGAAAGAATGGGGCTTGCCAGCCTCTAAAAGTGAATATTGGTACAAAGATCGTAAGCAGCAGTCCCTTGTAACCATTAAAGGCTATGAGGTATACGGTCAGGATCATTCTGGAAATACCATAATCATTCAATTTGAAGATGGCAGCTTAGGCTGCATCCATCCTGCCTTCTTAAAAGAGATGCAGTCCGCAAGCTTTGGAAAAATCTATTTATCTGATGCCGGTGAAGCTCCTCAGGCTCCTGCTGCTATTCAAAGTGAGAAAAAAGAACAAGAACCTGCAGCAGCCAAAAAAACTGTCAAGAAAAAAGAAACCAAAACACCGAAGAAAGAAAGTCCAAAAAAGGTTGTTCTTCCAGAAGATAAAGTTCACTTTACTGCACAGGTTAAGCAATTTGCTTTAAGCTGGAATCATTTTAATGAAGAAAATGATGAAGTCGTGGTTCTTGAGAATGTAACGATTCAACAGGAAGAAAAGATTGAAATAGGACTTGCCTGGTGTTCACATTCTAAAACCTTAAAGAAATGGGAGCTTTCTCCTGGTGATCAGCTCGAATTTGACGGAAAAATTGTCAAGAAAAAGCTGCCTCAAGGCAAGGACGCAGAAGAAGAGTTTCTAATAGAAGAAGCTGTTCCTTATAAAATCAACAATCCATCCAAAATACAAAAAAGCTAAAGAGTGAGGAGTGGAGAAATTGAAAAAGGTTGTCTTAGCTGGAGGAACAGGTTTTGTTGGCACTTATTTTCAACAAAAATTTCAAGAACTCGGTTATGAAGTCATCATCATTGCCAGAACTGCCCCTGCTATTGCCTGGAATAATGAAAAAGAGATCATTTCCGCGTTAGAAGGCGCAGAAATGCTCATTAATTTAGCTGGAAAATCGGTGAACTGCCGCTACAATGAGAAAAATAAAAAAGAAATATTGACCTCCAGAACGGAGACAACAAATATATTAGGGAAAGCCCTGCAGGCATGTGAAAATCCCCCAGAGCTATGGATCAATTCGAGCACCGCAACCATCTACCGTCATGCTGAAGACCGGCCCATGACCGAAGCAGAAGGTGAAATCGGCTCTGGCTTTTCAGTAAATGTAGCCACATCTTGGGAAGATGCCTTTTTCTCTTTCCAGTTGCCAAAAACGAGACAAGCAGCCCTAAGAATTGCGATCGTGCTCGGACCTGACGGCGGTGTTATGACACCTTATGTAAATCTAGTGAAATTTGGTCTTGGCGGCAAGCAGGGATCCGGCAGCCAAATGTTCAGCTGGATTCACATTGAAGACCTTTTTCAAATAACTCTTTTCTTAAGAGACAATAAACATCTGGAAGGAGTTTTTAACTGCTCTGCACCCCACCCAGTAAAAAACATTGAGCAGATGCGATTAATAAGGGCACACATGAAAAAAAGCTTTGGTCTTCCGGCTTTTAAATGGATGCTTGAACTTGGTGCTGTTTTTATAGGAACAGAAACTGAGCTAGTCTTAAAAAGCCGCTGGGTAGTGCCCGAAAGACTGGTTCAATCAGGATTTGATTTTCAATATAAAACCTTAGATGAAGCCTTATACGCTATAATAGTAAACTGATGAACACTGCTACCTCTCTAAATAAGAGAGGTGGTTTTTATTTTCGACATATTTCGAGGAATTCCGGGGCGTCACTGTGACACAATCGATCCTGCTGTTCTTCCCATGATTTCCTCTTCTCTTCACTGTTAAAATTAGAATCTAATTCACCTTTTTCTTTCCCATAGGAGATCGTTAAGTTTGAGGGTTGATCATTTTGAGCAGGAAGCATCGTAATAGCAGAAAATAGAATGTCAAACCCTTCTATTTCCGGAATGACAATGGGCTCTCCGTAAATAAGTTCAGCTTTCTCTTCTATGAAAGCTGTTTGATTATTCGACTAAAATATGAACAAACTTAGAAGAATACCTGTTAAATAAACGAGAAATAATACTGCAGCAGCTGGTAAAAGGATTTTCAAACGTTTCTTTTCTTTCTTTGTCTGTTTAGATTTTTTTGAAATCAATTCTGCAAACTGTTCTATTTCAGTCTGAGTCATATCCAGCTCGTTAAACACATGTGTATTAAGAGCTTTTTGAATGTGAGTCATTTGAACCTTTCGGTGATGCCAGCTTTTTAAATAATCCTTTGATTTGTTGACTGCTATCCTAAGCAGCCAATTCTTAATGGAACCCTCACCTCGAAAAGTATGAAAGTTATTATAAGCTGTTAGAAAAACTTCTTGAGTGATATCTTCCATTGTATGTTGGTTTTTTACATATGAGAAAACGATCTTTCTAATATCATTTACATATAGTTCTACAATGCTATTGAACTCACTAGCAAGCTCGTTTCTATCTAGATCCACAGACTTCCCTCCTTTTCATGAATGCTTATATAAAGACGATTAACCTGAGCAGCAGGGTTCACAATTTATACGATCTAAATCACAGAAACTACACTGCTATAGAAGAATTGTTTTCTCTAAATCTTTTCCTATTTATATAAATACCCAGCATAAAAAGAGCAGCTAAAAATAGCTGCCCCCTCGGAGATTACTTCGAAATAATAAATACACCACCACAGTGAGAAATGGGTACGAATTCGCATTTGCATATATGCTCCAGCGGTGTTTTGATTTCGTTATACACAAAATAAAATTCATCATCATCCCAGTTCAGCTGATTGTCCTGCTTGCATTGCTCCAGTTCTGCCCTGCTGGCAAAAGCAATGTCACCTATTAAGATCTTGCCGTCATCAGTCAGAACAGAAAGCAAGTCCGTTATAAAACTGATTTTTTCATTGTCTGTCAGGTGGTGAAGCGTGTAAGTGCTGACAATGAAATCATATTCATTTCTCATTTTCTCTCTAGGAAGACCCTTTGAAATATCCCACTCTATGAATGTAGCGGCTGGCATTTTTGATCGAGCAATTGAAATCATTTTTGCTGAAAAGTCGATTCCATCAATTAAATGATCATAATCATATAGTTTACTAGAAAGTACGCCTGTACCCATACCAATATCTAAAACTTTTGCATGTTTAAGCTGCATAATTTCATTAAAAATAGCATTTAGTATCTTTTTGTAGCCTGCAAAAGGATACTGATTGTTTTCTTCACTAATTTGAACCGTTTTGTCGTACTGATCCGCCCATAAATCGAATCCGTGATTATTTAACATGAATGCTCCTCCAAGTTATAAAGTTACTTTCCGAGCATTCCTTATGAATTACTCGAAAAGCCTGCCCCTTAATTTCATGTTTAACTTTATTCCGATATCATGTACCATAAAAAACCCCACCTTTCTTTAATAGTATTATATTAACATAAAATTCAAATAATTCCCTCTAAAAGTTTACAGCTTCTTGACTAATCAGCAGGATAAATGATCTTTGCGTATCTTTCCCAATCTTGCTGATCAGTGTTTAATTCAAGAGTAGGAATTATTGAATTATTTGCATGTTGTCTCAGGATATGCTGTGTATGTATTAGATGATCAACTTCTAATTGCGTTTCTTTTTCTGTTTTACTTCTCCAATGTTCCGGGTTTCTGCTCTTTAATCTATTCTCCGCTTGTTCGGTGGAAATGGTAAGAAGAGCACACATTGCACCAAGTCCAAACAATTCTGCCTCAATTTCATTCAATTTATGAAATGCCGAATTGGAGAACGCCGTTCGATGATTTAAATGAAATCTTTCAAGAATGAAAAAAATCCCTTTGGAACGGTGTGAATCTCCAACTTCTTTAGCCCACATACTTAATTGTTTTAGCATCTTAACCCTATCGGTAAGAAGGTTAAGATGTTCATCTTGATTAAGTGATGTT
The DNA here is from genome assembly GCF_008923265.1 of Bacillus mesophilum. NCBI lineage: Bacteria > Bacillati > Bacillota > Bacilli > Caryophanales > Bacillaceae > Bacillus > Bacillus mesophilum. The sequence goes on from NZ_WBOT01000001.1 coordinate 935,782, forward strand.
AACGTTCCATTCACCCTGTGTAATACTTGCGAATAATGTTCACTGAGAACAATAACACTGCGTTCACTATTATGATCATGACTATGAAGTTTTTTTAATTCTTTTAAAATCGATGTTTTACCTGAATTTGAGTATCCTTCAAGTATTATTCCTCGCATTTGTCTCAACTTTTATGCACCCCCTTATTTTCCAAAATCATTTTACCAGAACCACCTAACAACCTCCGACCCCCTATAGATCTTAATAACAAGAATCATAAGCACTTACTCATTTACTATATTTAACAGCTTAACATATCATTATCATTCTTTGTTTTTAATACCTGCCTTGTATGAAAATAATCTATGTAAAAAAGCATCAATACGTTAATATCGATGCTTTTCTATTAAAATAATACAATCTATATTTTATTATTAACCAACCCTATTTCATAAAATTAAGCTTTTGAACTAATTTCAGAAAGTCATCAAAGAAAGGAAAATACTTATTTTGCTGGTGATACCATTTTCGGACAGTTTCCACGACCCAAAACGGAACCGATTTTCCATCAATTAGATGATAATATTCTTCATATCCTTTTTTTAGATGTTCCCATCTTAAATCATTACCAGATTGAATATATTCGGATACATCTAAAATCTTTCCTCTACCGTTCTGCAGCAATATATTTTTCAAATGAATATCTCGAGGATTCAGCCCTTTACTTCGAACAAAATCTCTGGCACTTTCAACATCCTCTACAACTTGGTTAGGGATATGAATACCCTGGAGGACACAATCATATAGTGTTTTACCATCTTCATAACTTAAAACAATGAAAAACTCCCCAGAACCATAATAAGTAGAGAAAAATGGAGATTCTCCTATCTGTTCATAAACACCTGCTTCTGCCTTAACTTTATCAATTTTATCCTTTGCATAAACCTTATATGCATAATGGGGTGCATCTAAAAATTGAAAAACGGCAGCATCTGTTCCGACTCCGATGCACTTTAAACCCTCTACTTGTCCGATAATCGTTACTGGTTCATTATTTGGATTTGATAAAACTGTAATTTTAGAAAGTGAATCAATCGCAATCTCCCATTGTGCCACACTAATCTCTCCCTTGACTGGCTGGTGCACTCGTAAATCAATATTTATAAAAAATGCTCTTTAGAAGAGAAGTGCCTTGCAGCTAGTCTTTTATTCTACCATAAGAAGTGTTATTGTATTCGAAAAACGCACTACAACTCCTTTATACAATATATGTAGAATATCCATGATTTTAGACTGCTGCTGAAGCTTGACTTATTTAAATCTTTTAGTGATATATTTTAAGATTAAATTGTTTGAAGACATTTATCAGATGAACAATTGACTTGTTTAGCCTTTTACCCTCCATAGAAGGATAAAGTAACAAACAATAGTGTCAATGACAAGCAAACCGCCTATAGCCAGACTGCCGTAAATTATTTTATACCATATTTCATCCCCATTATTCTTGCCTCTCCATAATATTATCTCATTCTTCATACCATCACCTATGGACTGATTATGTATACGGATAGAATCGAATTAAGATTCATATATATTTAATACTATGATTATTTATACTCTGCTGTTCTGGTGGATCAGATTTCTTTTCTTTCAGAGAGTTTTTAACACTTACCCTAAACGAAATTCTTGGAAAAAGGCTATTACAGTTACCTTTGCGCAAAGTCTTACTATCCTAATTTTTCTTCCCAGTTTTATTACATTATCTGCTGAATTAATCCTACAAAGTGTTGTTAAGCGAACAAAAAAGCAAGGGAAACTTCTCCCTTGCTTTTTCCTCTTGTGCTATTAAAAGTATTTTATCGTAATGTTTTAAGAGCCCCGCTCCAAGCATTCACTTGATCCAGCATGGTATTCACATTGTCAAGATGAAGATCTGCTGGTTTGAATTCACTGAAGTTCTCAAAATCTGTAAATAGGGACAATGTTGGATGTGTGCGAACATCGGCAACTTGAAGTTCAGCTAGAATACCACGCAAATGTTCTGCTGCACGTGCTCCACCTGTTGAGCCATAGCTTACAATTCCTGCTGCTTTGTTATGCCATTCATCACGTGCTAAGTCTAAGGCATTTTTAAGAGCACCTGTAATGCTGTGGTTGTATTCTTGTACAATAAATACAAATCCATCTAGGCTAGTAAGTTTTTCCGACCATTTTTTAATACCTTCTGCTTCACTAGTTGTACCTAAAAACGGCAGGTTGTAATCTGCAATATCTACGATTTCATAATCTGCATCACTGCGCTGTTCAGCAATTCCTTTTACCCATTCACCAACCTGCGGACTTACTCTTCCTTCACGTGTACTGCCTAATATAATTCCAATTTTTAAATTTGCCATTTTTATTTCCTCCCTTTTTTTAACGATAAAAACTCATGCTGGAAATCCGTTACTTAGATGTAAGCAACTGCTGAATAAAAGGTGTTTCCATTCTTTCTATCAATAAGTTACTTTATGTAACAAAGTATATTTTATAAATTTATTATTGTCAAGTTACTTTATTATCTAATGTAATTTTATTTCTGTTTTTTTAATGGTATAATAAAGCTATAAGGAGTGAACGAATGATGAAAGAAACTGACATTTGTCCTCGCTTTGAAAAAGCCATTTCAATTTTAAGCCAACGCTGGACGGCTCTGTTAATACATCAGCTTCTAACTGGTCCAAAACGGTTTGGTTCGATTCAAACATCTGTAGGCATTAGCGGAAAAGTTTTATCAGAGCGATTAAAAGAAATGGAAAAGCAAGGAATTATTAAACGAAAAGTTATCCCTGAAACCCCTGTGATTATTGAGTACTCTTTAACAGAGAAAGGCATTTCTTTAGAGCCTGTCTTACTTGAGGTTGAAAAATGGTCTCAGCAATGGATTTCAGCAGATGAAACATAATCCATTTACCTCTTAATTGAAGAGATAAACATAAACACAAAAAAAAGAGGGGATCCCCTCTTTTTTTTATGCTGTTTCTAACCTGTTGACTAGAATCTTTAGCTTCTGTCTGGCCCGATACAAGCGAGTTTTTACGGTATTCTGATTTATATGCAGGAGATCAGCGATTTCTTGTTCTTTCAACCCTTTTTGAAGCTTTAATAGCAGAATGGTTTGGTAATGTACTGAAAGCTGATGAATAGCCTTATATAAATTCTGATTAAATAATGATGCCTCTACATCATTTTCGACAACATTATGATCTGTCTGCAGCGAACTTGCTTCAAGGTGAATATGCTCCATAGACATTACATTGCTTTTTTTCTCTTTTCGGATTATATCAATCGCAGTTCTTGCAGCAATCACAGATAACCAAGCCCCTATCTTTTTTGAATCTTCAACACATTGTATTTTCTTAATCGCCTTGATATATGTTTCGTGCACAGCATCCTCAGCCAGCTGCTGATCTCTAGTGATTCGATAGGCAACGTGATAAAGCCGATGAAAATAACGTTCATATAATTCATTGAAATAATCTTCGTCCATAAGGGTCCCTACTTTTTTATATATTTACTTTTTGAAGCACTATGCTTACTTTAAATAAATCACCATCTGTATCAATGACTAATTCTCCGTCATGCAAATCTATGATTGATTTTGCAATGGCAAGGCCTAATCCTGAACCTTCCGTATGCCGTGAAGTATCTCCTCTTTTAAAACGCTCAAATAATTCTTCACTTTCATCATTTAATTCATATTTTGAGATATTTTTAAATGTAATCTGAGCCTGATCATTTTCTTCTAAAAGCGATATATAAACGCGTGAATGTTCAAGAGAGTATTTCAATATATTTGATATTAAATTATCGAAAACCCGCCAGACTTTTTGCCCGTCTACTAGCGCGAATACAGGGCTTTCTGCAATTGATAATCTGAACTGAAGATTAGAAATTTGTATGTCTGTATCATACTCGGCAATCGCCTGATGAAGCAGCTGTACTAAATCTCCCTTTTCTTTAGATAACTCGACATTACCGCTTGCCATCTTAGAGACTTCGAATAAGTCCTCAATCAAACCTTTTAATCTCTTCGATTTTTGATCAATGATGTCAAGATACGAGGCACGCTCTTGGTCTGATAGATGTTGAGACTTGAGCAGCTCTGTATAATTGATGATGGACGTTAAGGGCGTTCTTAAATCATGTGAAACATTCGTAATTAGCTCTGTTTTTAGCCGTTCACTTTTGGCTTGTTCCTTTTGAGATGCTTTTACAATTTGTCTAAGCGCATTCAGATCCTTCGCCATGTTTGCCAAATCTGTTTGTTCAGGAATATGTAAATCTTCCCCAAGCTTTCCTTGTGCTAGCTCGTTTGTTTTTTTTGCAAGCTGCTGAAGCGTACCGACATTCCTCACAAACAAGATGACCGCTGGTATACATACAATTCCTAATAGAAGAAGATATATGATGATAAAAAGAGGATGAATCATCATCGTAAAAGCACATAGACCAGTAAAGAAAATACTTCCGAGCAGGAGTATGACTTGTGTTCCCAGCGGTTGTTCTAAGAAGGCACCTTTAATGTTTCCCCTAAGGTTCTTGAACCATCTGCGGCATACAGAAAGAAGCCGGTAGCTGATTCCATTCTTCCAGTCATCCGCAATCACAGCAGGATTAGTCAGAACGCCAAAAAGGAAAACGGATTGAATAATGGCGAGTGAAAAACAAATATAATAGCCTAGGAAGGATACCATTAATTCGTTTAGAAAATAGCTATCATCAAATAGGTAGCGAGTACTGTGATGGATAAAGTCCAGTGACATAAATGCACCTATAAAAGCTAGAATACAAAGGATCACACGAGTATCGATTGGAAATTTTTCATAGTATTGCTTTATTTGATGAATTTCTGCGATAATAAGCTTCGATTTTCTGATTATTACGATTGATAGAATCAGCAGAATAAGACTTGTTACAGCCAGTAAAATAAACAGAACCTGCAAATCTTCAAATTTATGCATTTCATAGATATATTGATTTTGATCTGGCAAAGAACGGGCTAAAGCAATTTTTCCATTGAATTCACTGTAGTCAACCTGTTCTAGCTCTCTTGGCAGCTCTCCAAGCGGCAGCATATAATAGTCTGACATCACATCACCAATTGTATAATCAGTGAAAAAGTATGTATGTTCATTAGTAAAATAAGTTTCCGCTGTCTCTTCAGCTTCTAAATTTGTATACGTTTTTCCTGTAACCGTGTTTTCAAAGTAATAGGTAAATGTATAAGCAGAATCAGTAAAATGTTCTTTAAAGCTCTCTTTTTCTTGATAAAATTGTTCCAATTTTGCTTCTTTTTCAGCTTTTACCTTTGGTATTACATATTCATCGCTTTCGAAGTTTTGGGTGATGTCTTTTATCTTGTTGTCTCTTTCTTCAATATACGCATTGGCAGCCTTCTGATTATTTGAATTTAATGCCGTTTGAATCCGCTCTTCATATTGCATCGTAATATTATCAATTTGTTCCTGCAGTTCTCCGTATCTGTATCGATGTTCCTCTATGTCTTCTTTAGAGACCATAATATTTTCTTTTGCTTCTTCAAGTGTGATGTTGTTTAATTCATATATATTTAGTAGAGCTGCAAACTCGCCCAAATCCATTTGAAATTCATCGGTTTGAAAATAATTGTCTTTATGAAAGAATTCATTTGAATACAATATAGCAGTGAATAATCCACTCGTTCCATAAGCTAGCAGTATGGAGCAAATAAAGATAAGGAACTTACCTTTCCATTTTGTAGCCAATGCCCCAAACCACCTTTAAATATCTTGGATTTTTCGGATCAATTTCAATCTTTTCACGAATTTTGCGAATATGTACAGCAACCGTATTTTCTGCGTTATAACAAGGTTCTTTCCATACTTTTTCATAAATTTCATTAATTGAAAAAACGGTGCCTGCATTTGTTATCAGCAGCTCTGTTATTTTATATTCAATTGGTGTCAGCTTTATGGACTCCCCATTCAAACAGACTTCCTTTGCAGCTGTATTTAATGTCAATCCGTTTAGGTTAATCTCTTTTTTTGCTCCTTCAAAATTCCCAAAGGTTACATATCTGCGCAGCTGGGATTTTACGCGTGCAACTAGCTCCATTGGATTAAAAGGCTTGGTGACATAATCATCTGCACCTACCTGCAGCCCTAAGATTTTGTCTGTATCCTCACTTTTCGCACTTAAGATAATAATCGGGATATTCTTTTCTTCTCTAATTTGATATGTTGCTCCAATTCCATCTAATCTTGGCATCATGATATCCAAGATTATAAGGTGGATTTCGCTGTGCTGAAGTATTTCTAATGCTTCCACTCCATCGCTTGCTTTTACCACCGTAATGCCTTCATTTTTTAAATAAATTTCAATTGCATCGCGGATTTCCTTCTCATCATCCACAACCAGCACATTATACTTTGCCATCATTCTGCCCTGCCTTCTTCCTGCTCACTACTTTAATTAATTTCTATCTTACTAGAAAAATCTTAACAAATGGATAGCAAAAATCTTAAGAATTTCTTAAAAAAACGATGAAACGAATTTCCTTGGCCTTTCATGTAAATTGAGAGAACACCTATTCACCTGCTCAAACGTTTGAACCCTACCAATGCTACCGTCATTTTCCACAAAAAAAGCCTGTTCCTCTAATTAGGAACAGACCTTACATGTAAGTCATATATGATTGAATGTACGTTAGATTATTCCTGACCTGCTAATACATCCGCAAATGCCTTAACATAAGGAGGCAAGTCTGGCGGTCTGCGGCTGGACACAATATGGCCGTCCGTGACGACTGCCTCATCACTCCATATAGCACCCGCATTTGTCATGTCATCTTTGATTCCAGGTGTGCTGGTGACCTTTTTTCCTTGTAAAATGTTTGCTGAAATAAGCACCCAGCCAGCATGACAAATTTGTCCAATAGGTTTTTTCTTTTCATCCATATGCTGAACCATCTTCAGTACTTCCGGATAACGTCTTAGCTTATCTGGCGCCCATCCGCCGGGAACCAGAATAGCATCATAATTCTCTGCTTTGATATCAGTAAAAGCATATGCCGATTGCGCAGGGACGCCATATTTTCCAATATACTGTTTATTTGCCTCTTGCCCGACTAAATCAACAGTTGCTCCCTCTTCTTGAAGCCGTAAAATCGGATACCATAGCTCTAGATCCTCAAATTCATTCTCAACAAGTGCTATGACTTTTTTATCCTTTAATCTCATTTATATCCCTCCATACAATTGATAGCCTTTAGTATACAGGAATCAATGGACAAAGAGCCAGAGGAACGGTTTCTACAGACTATATTATCTGATATTCTTTATCATTTAGGCTTCTCAAATAGTTTCCGCTTTAGATCCTTTTCTGCCGAGCAGCAATTCTCTAAACTGTTCTGCTGCTTCACGTGGAGATGGTGCATTCATGATCGCTGAAACGATTGCAGCTCCTGCAAGGTCTATATGGTTGAGCTGAGTGATGTTCCCAAGATGGATGCCTCCGATTGCAACAGCTGGAATCGTGACAGATTGAACTGTTTTTTCAAGCATGCCTGGAGGAAGCACGGTTGCATTTCCTTTTGAAGCAGTTGGAAATGCAGCGCCAACACCTACATAGTCCGCCCCATCTCTCTGTGCTGCCTGTGCTTCTTCTGGATTTGAAACAGAAACACCTACAACCATGGAATCTGGGACAATGGCTCTTATTGCTTTTAAAGGGATATCTGATTGGCCAACATGTACACCTGCCGCATGAACTGCTAAAGCTACATCAACTCGATCGTTTATAATGAGAGGAACATCGTATTGATCTAAAAGCCTTTTTAACTCTAAGGCTTTTTCGAAAAATAGTTTGCCTTCACTCGTTTTCTCACGAAGCTGCACGATGGTTGCACCGCCCTTAACCGCTTCTTCTACAATAAAAAGCAATTCTTTTAAATCACGGGACTCTTCCGTTACCAAATAAACGCTATAATCCATTTTCATCGCAATATAACCTCTCTCTCCCAGACAGTTTCATTCATGGTGAAGATTTCATCCATTAACTTTACTTTAAACGTGCCAATGCCTTCGCCGTCTGAAATTTTTCTTCTTGCTCGCTCTCCAGCAAGGCTCATAACGCCCATTCCAACAACTGCTGCAGAGAAATAATCCTCAGAAACACCTGCACAAGATGCAATTAGAGAGGTTGTCATGCATCCAGTGCCTGTCACTGCTGTTAACCAAATATCACCATTTTCGATTTCTGCCACTCTAGTTCCGTCTGATATGGCATCATGTTTACCGCTTATGACAATAACGGCATTTAGCTTTTCAGCAGCCAGCTTTGCTAATTCAGTATGAGTTAAGGATAATTCACCAGCATCAACACCTCGTGTATTCGCCTGACCGCCAATAAGTGCGTAAACCTCCGTTCCATTCCCTCTTACAATATCCACCTTCACTTTTTTCATATAATCCATTGCCTTTTGGGTTCTATATGGAGTAGCGCCTACGCCAACCGGATCAAAAACGACTGGAATCCCTTTTCTGTTTGCTGCCTTTCCTGCCAGCACCATGGATTCATACATATCGGCTGTAATGGTGCCAAAATTAATCACAAGAGCATCTGCAAGTCCAGCCATCGCTTCAACTTCTTCTATACTTGTAGCCATTACTGGAGACGCACCTATAGCCAATGTTGCATTTGCACAATCGTTAATGGTTACATTATTCGTAATTTGATGGATTAATGGTTTCCCAGTTTCCAAGCCTCTGAAAATTTGATTTACGCTCAGTTGCTCCATGTCTTCTCTGCCTCCTGATACATATTTGCTTTTCTGTATAAATCATAAAAATGGTTTGTTGGACCATGACCCCTGCCTATATCAAGGCTATGCTCAATCGCCATATGTATATATGATTTGCTTCGCTTCACCGCTTCAAGCATATCAAACCCGCGAGCAAGGTTAGCAGCAATTGCCGAAGAAAGAGTACACCCTGTGCCATGTGTATTTTTTGTCTCAATTCTCGTGCCGCTAATCCAATGAAAATCGGTTCCATCATAATACAAATCATCTGGATCCCCTTTCATATGCCCTCCCTTTAACAACACCGATCTGGCGCCAAGTTTTGTAATCTCCACACATGCTTTCTCCATGTCTTTCTTGTTTGAAATAGGATAACCAAGAATGACCTCTGCTTCTGGAATATTAGGGGTAATAATAGTTGCGATCGGAAGCATGTGTTCTATTAAAGAAGTCACTGCCTCTGCTCTCAGCAAATGATGACCGCCTTTTGAAACCATGACTGGATCAAGCACAATATTAGACGGCGCATATTTTTGCAAGCCTTGTGCAACCGTCTCAATTGTGGATGCAGATGACAGCATCCCGATTTTTACGGCATCAACCGTAATATCATCAAATACAGCTTCTATTTGATCTCTGATAATATTTACTTCGATATCCTGTACAGAACGCACTTCCCGTGTATTTTGAGCTGTAATAGCAGTAATAACGGACATCCCAAAAACGCCATTTGCGCTAAATGATTTTAAGTCCGCTTGAATACCGGCACCTCCGCCTGAGTCTGAGCCTGCAATCGTCAATGCTGTTTTCATTGTAAAATGCCCCCTAATGCTTTATTTTTCACCATTACTTTCAATAATCCGTAACCCATCAAAGCACCTGTAAAGCTGCTGAAGATAAATGCCGGCACAAACCCAAATAGCGCTGCTTCCTGTCCAAGGAAAAGCACAGAAATCGGATAGGTTGCCATTGCGCCTAATATGCCTGTTCCAACCACTTCACCTGCTGCAGCAAAACTGAGTTTACGAGTTTTGGTGAAAAGAATAGCTGCTAAAAAGGCGCCAATCATACTGCCTGGATAAGCAAAAATACTGCCAGTTCCCAGCATATTTCTTAAAGTTGATGAAAGAAAAGCTTGAATAACTGCATACCATGGGCCAAGCAAAACAGCTGAAAGCACATTAGCAAAATGCTGAATAGGAAAGATTTTTGCAAATCCTACCGGTATGTAAATAAGACTGCTTGAAACCGTCGTAATAGCTGCAATAAATGCAGTAATGGTTAGTTTTTTTGTACTGCTCATCATCTTTTGTTTCCCCCTTCATATTTAATTAGTGTCAATCTTCATATTACATAAGCCAATCTCTTCCCTCCCAGCAGCTCATTTTCTAAATGAATACGGCTTATTCCTTAAAATAAAAAACCGCTCCTATACCAGAAGCGGTTAACAAACAGTACATGTGCACTTATGTTAACTGCTTCCCTACGCTAGTCTTAACTAGATCAGGTTCAAAGGGTTCTTCTCAGCCAATTTGGCGCCCCCAGCAGATTTTAAATTTTCAAGTTTTCACCACATTAAAATATTTTGATTTCTGATCCATTGGCTAAAAAAATGACTCCATAGAAACAAAAAGCCACTCATGTAAACACGAGCGGCGGATATGTATAGATCAGCAGATTATAATCTATAGCACTTCCCTACGCCAGTGTTAACAGGATCAGGTTCAAAGGGTTTGGCATGACTGCCATCTCAGTCTTATAAAGACACCCCTAGTGTAAGAAGTATTCATTTTTCAACACTATCATAACATTTTTGTATTATTTTGCAAACGTCATGTCTTTTCTAAAAATTCCTCTATATCCTTTTTTTGCTCCTCATATAGCTTTTCTCCCATAAGAGCCAGTTCATGTGAAAATGACACATCATCAAATGGCATTTCTTTTTCCAGCTCGGCATTGAGACGTAAATATTGATCATGCAGCAAGTGCCGGCAATGATATGAAATAGCTTCAGAAGAAATATGAAGTGCAAGATCAAGAAGTTTCGGTGTCATTTTTAGAGAGGGAAATTGAAAAGGCAGCCAGCTTTGAGCACCCCATTCTCTGCCTTCCCCTTCCTTAAAAGGAATAGATTGCAGTCCGGTCCCAATCGATAAAACATGGATATCTTCAAGTTTCTGATGAAAAAAACTGAGTGCCTCTGTGATCGTAACTAATGTTGGATTATTTGCCCATAAGCCGCCATCAATGGCTAAAAGTTTATTTTGCATTTCATTAGGGGGAAAATAAACCGGTGCAGAACAGGATGAAAGCACGGCATCCCACAGTTTAATATCTTCCTTTTTCTCTCCAGGACTGCGTACATGTGAGCGATGGACATACGGCTTTCCTTTATGAATATCGACCGCTGGTAAAAGCAATGGCTTTTCCACTTCACAAAGCAATGTCTCTCCGTAGGCATCTTGTAAATATTTTCGTAAATGATGGTTTGTATAAATGCTTTTAAATAAACCAACTGTGGCGTGTCTTTCAAAAATCTTTTCACCATGCTGAAGATAAATTTCATAAACATCTTCCATTTCCTTACCTACAGATGCAGCAGCTGCAATAATGGCACCTGTACTGGTTCCAGCAAAAACATCAAATAGATCTGCAATCTTACATTTATATTGTTTTTCAATATTTTTTAAGACGGTGACCGCCAAAATACCCCGTATTCCGCCGCCATCAATAGCTAAAATTTTCACATACTCACCTATATATTCGTTTCTTATAATGTTCCCTGATAATCCCTATCTATACAGATATTGATATATACTTTGAGCGCTTTCTTTAGGCATCTGGCATCTGAATACCAGCTTGGTTATATTGGAAGATAAAAAAGAGTTATCATCCTATTTATTTTTACAGCAAATTATTTCTATATTATAATTCTCTTAAAATGTAAAAGGAAATGGGGATCATCGCTTAATATGCATAAAAAAATTATCTTAACAGGTTTTATGGGTTCTGGTAAAACAACTGTGGGACAAATAATTGCCAAAGAGCTAAAAGTTCCTTTTATCGATGTCGATGAAGAAATAGAAAAATGGTATGATCTAAAAACGACTGAGATTTTTAAGCATTACGGAGAGCAGGAATTCCGCCGTACTGAACTTGATCAAGTAAAAAGAATTTGCAGCAATAAAGAAATTCAGGTCGTTTCATTAGGTGGAGGTGCCTTTTTGCAGGAAGAAATCAGAAATACCTGCATGGAAAATGGAACTGTCTTTTACCTTTCCGTTTCTTGGGATGTTTGGAAGCAGAGACTGGATTCTTTAGTGCCTTCAAGACCACTGCTGCAGGGAAAAACAGAAAAGGAAATTCACCGTATTTTCACAGACCGGCAAAAAATATATAACACCTTTCATTTTAAAATAGAGGCAGACAATGGAGCAGAACAAACAGCAAAAGAGATCCTTCAAGAAGTGTAATCTGCTGAAAATAAAAAGGAGATCGTTCGAAAAACGATTCTCCTTTTTTCTTATAAATCTAAAAACCTCAATAAATCTCCATTTAAAATTTCATCTGACATATTTAGCTCATCTCTTACCTTTTCTAAATTAGAATTACATGCACCTTCTTCGGCTTCTTCGCCGCTATTTTTTTCATAGCAGACATTATTGATATAAATATGCTGATCAGACACAAAAGATCCATCACGGAAAATGACCGGCTGATCATGATCACGCGTCATTAAATTCTGGCCGAATGAAGGTGTGTCAACATTCGCAATACCTAATAGCGATAGCAAAGTCGGACGGATATCGATCTCCCCGCCAATATTTGAAAACACCTTACCTTCTTGGCCCGGCACATGGATAATAACCGGTACTTTTTGCAGTTCAACATGGTGGACAGGTGACGGCTTTAGATCAAGCAATTCTAATACGCCATCTTCATATTTTTCAGATATCCCATAATGATCGCCATATAATACAAATACTGTATTCTCATATAAACCTAATTCTTTGAACTTATCAAACAGCCTTCTGATCGCTTCATCCTGATAGCGCACCGTTGTCACATAGCGGTTGACAACATCTTGTGAAGTTGCTGCTTCAGATATTAATTGATCTTCTTCATCAAGCAAAAATGGAAAATGATTGGTTAATGTGATCAGTCTAGTATAAAACGGTTGAGGCAGTTCAGAAATATATTCAACACTTTGTTCAAAAAAAGGAATATCCTTCAAGCCATAATTAACTGAATTCTCTTCATTCACTTCATAATCCACTTTAGAGAAAAAGCGATCATATCCGAGTTCATTATATATATTTTCGCGGTTCCAAAAATCAGCATCATTTCCATGCAGTACGGCACTGTAATACCCACCATTTTCTTTTAAGATTTTAGGCAGTGCATTAAACACATTTGACGGTTTTCTTACAAAAACAGAACCGCTTGATAATGGATACAAGGATGTATCCACCATGAATTCAGAATCAGATGTTTTGCCTTGTGCCGTTTGGTCATAGATTGAACTGAAATAGTAACTTTCATTTATTAGTTCATTCAGAAAAGGAGTAATTTCTTCGCCATTTACTTTTTGATTAATAACAAAATTCTGTGTAGATTCCATGCTAATTAATACAACATTCTTTCCCTCGGCTATGCCTTGCACACTGGTTTCTTCATCTTCTTTTGCATCTGTATAATTTACTGCAGCGATTGTATCTGTTTCAGTTGCAAGAACTTTTTTTAATGGTGAAAAAGCAGCATACGATATATCAAATAGATGATAATTATAAGGTCCGATCGATTTTACCATCTGTTCGCGATCATATGCTGTTGAAAAAAGATACGGTGATTTTAACAGAGCCAATCCCGCAGTAACAACAAATAATATAGTTCCTGCTAATACGAACTTTTTTATAAAGAGCCGTTGGATGGAATCGGTATTCTTCATTTTAATCGCCAAGAGGATGATGACAGCCAGGTCAGCAAATAAAAAGAGATCCCAAAAACTCATTAGTTCAAGTGTACTTGGTCCGAGGCCGCCTACATTTTTAAACTGAAATAGAATAGGGACTGTCACAAAATCAGTATAAAATCGGTAATACAGCAAATCACCATATAATAGCCCCGTTATAATGATATTAATAGCAATAAATATCGCCTTATTAAATCTCTTTCTAAAAAGGAGACAAACTGACAATATTAAAACTAAGGATCCGATTGGGTTCAATAAAATTAATAGAATATCTGCCGCTGATTGAATATGAAAGTTAAAACCAATCAGTGATACAATCACCGTTTTCAGCCATAAAACGATAAGAGCAAAGAGTACTAACTTCTGAGGATTAACCATTAAACGTAACTTCTCATTTATTTTCATCCTATCTCATGCCTTACCGAAGTGATAAAAAAATATTCCTGGATCAATGATTTTATTGCTCTTAACGCATAAGTACGATTATGTTTTCCCATTACAGCTACCTGAATCCAATTCCTTTCAAGTAAATATTTACTCTCATAACTAACCAATATCATTTTCTTTTTCAGTCGATCTCCGAATACTTGTGAAGATATCCCCGCCGGAATCTCTATAGTGATTACATGTGGCGAATATTCCCCATCTCCCAGCACTGGCAGTCCCGATTGTATCAATTTATCTTTTATTTCATTTCCAAGCAAAGTATTTTCAGAGCCTGTATGATGATGTAAGGCTGTTTCAAGTGCAAATAACAAGTTAGAAGAATGTGTAAATGGCACACTATCAGACATAGCATATAATCCTAAATCTAAATAACGGGGAATGGAAGCGTCTGGACGAATGTTTTCTCTATGTAAAATAATACCTAATCCCGGATATGAACCTAATCCCTTACCGCTTACGGCCGTAGCAAGATATATGTCCTCCAAGTTTACCGGAATGGTTCCAACACTACTGCAGCTATCAACACATAACTCTGTTCCAGCCTTTCTGCACAATTCTTGAATGGCATTTATATCATATAAATATCCTGTCGATGTTTCACAGTGAACGGTCCATACCCAACTAATTTCACTATTCGATTTTAACTTTTCTTCGATTTCTCTAAGATCAATATTTGCATTCCATTCTTTTTTAATGGTTTCAAAAGTCAGCCCCATTCTGCTTGCATGCTCGATCAAACGATAGCCAAATTCTCCATTTGCCAATATTAATCCTGTACCAGGCAACCTTCTTAGCTGAGCGGCAACAATATCATTCGCAAGTGTGCCTGTTCCAACTACAATCTCAGCATGATTAGCATTCGTTAGTTGACACATCGTTCTGCTTACACGAGGAATGACGTCCATAAATTCACGATCTCGGTGTGAAAGCGGGATTCTATTCAAATTGGCAGTAACTTCCTCATGCATTGGGACTGGTCCAGGCAGAAATGTATATGGTTCAGAGTTTTTCTTTTTCATAAGCTCTTTAAATGCCAATGTATGCTGCTCAAAACGCTCCTTCGTCAGATACATTGGCTGAAAACGTGCATCTGACTCCCCAACTTCTGGACCAAAACTAGTAAAACCGATCCGTTTATAGAGCTTTGTTTGTCTAAGAGTACCTGAAATAAGAGCAAGATTATAATTATTTTCTAAGCAATAACTCACTAGCAATTCACAAAGCTGAAAAAATACGAATGTGCTTCGGTATTTTTCTTTTACTGAAAGCAATCTGATTTCACAGGGTCTTGCTTCTTTTGGCAAATATGAATCAATATCTGGAAGCTTAAGATCAAGAGAAAAAGGCCGATTTGCACGAACAGCAATCATCCCTACCACTTCAGCTCCGTCTTTTGCGATAATATATGTATTTTCTTCATCAAATTTATCAATTAATCTTTTCTCTGTATTCTCATGGTGCTGCGGTATTTCTTCAACAAATGTCTGGTAATTCAACTCATATATTTGTTTGAATTCATCTGCCTCTGCAGCTACCTTATAAATGAGTGAGATGTCTTTCATGGTTATCCTCCTACGTTTGAAGCTACTAATGGTGTTTCGCTGCCAAGTCTATATCCTTTCTCAGCTGAAATTACTATATGAAAATACTCAATAGTTATACATTTTTCATATATATGAATATACTATTATATAAAAACAATAGCAATATCTGTAAAACTCCAACTTTGTAAACCCTCTCTTTTCCTTTTAATCCACTAATTCCCTTCGCCGGTTTCTCAACTATGATAATAGGGCAGATTCTATCTATTATAATAAACGAATGGAAGTGTATAAAAGTTTCAAAATACACTTTTTTTCACCAATTTATCTTACATTATTATTAACGAACTACCCATAAACAAATAGAAAGCAAACCAAATACGGGAGAAAGATACTAAAAAGAGGACGGGACAAAACGAAATTAATATTTCTAAAACACGAATATTCAATATCTTGGTTTCGGTATCTAATCAAGACCGCTCCATTGCGCTGCGGACCCTCGCTTTCCGCGGGGAGCAAGCTGAGCCTCCTCGTCACTTCGTTCCTGCTGGGTCTCACCCTTTGCTCTGCAGCCCGCAGGAGTCGAGGGCCCTCCGCTCCATTTCACTCATGTAAAAAAATATATTTTATAATTATAAATAAAAAACCGAATGATTAGAAAGATGACCTTCCTAACCATTCGGTTCAATAGGTGTGTTAAATACTTATGTCCCACCCTCTTACATTTTTTAGTTCACGGCTGTTGCTTTTTTAGAAGTATTATATGCAGGTATCGACCAGCCAAATGGATCAGGGACGGTCCCCTTTTGAATACCTGTTAAAGTTTCATATAGTTGCTTGGCAATTTTTCCAGTTTTATGATCATTGAGAACAATCTTTTCGTCCTGCCAGAAGAATTCACCGATTGGTGAAATGACTGCTGCTGTCCCTGTCCCGAATGCCTCTTCCAGTTTGCCTTGCTTGTGGGCTTCAAAAATCTCATCAATTGATACTTTTCTTTCTGTCAGCGGCAAATTCCAATGCTTAATAAGCTTGATTACTGAATTTCTAGTGATTCCTTCTAAAATGCTTCCGTTTAATTCAGGGGTTACAATCTCACCGTCTATCTTAAAGAAAACGTTCATGCTTCCTACTTCTTCAATGTATTTATGCTCATTGCCATCAAGCCAAAGGACTTGGGAATACCCTAATCCTTCTGCTGATTCTTGGGCTTTAAGGCTTGCAGCATAATTCCCGCCTGTTTTCGCATTACCCGTTCCACCCTTTACAGCACGAACAAACTCACTTTGTACAGCAATTTTAACTGGATTGATACCTTCCTTATAGTATGCGCCTACCGGAGACATAATGATATAAAATTGATATGCTTTCGAAGGAGCAACTCCAAGGAATGGTTCTGTTGAAATGATGAATGGACGAATATACAATGAAGTTCCCTCACCATTTGGCACCCATTCATGATCAATCTGTATTAATCTTTTCAGGGCTTCCACTGCAAATTCTTCATCTATCTGGGGAATACAGAGCCTGTTATTGGAACGATTCAGCCTTTTCATATTTTCTGACGGTCTGAACAGCAGCACATCTCCATCTGTATTCAAATAAGCTTTTAAACCTTCAAAAACACTTTGACCATAATGGAAAACCATTGCTGATGGATCGAGCTGCAGCGGCTGATAAGGAATAATTCGGGCATCATGCCAGCCTAGACCTTCCTTATAATCCATTACAAACATGTGGTCTGTAAAATTCCTTCCAAATTGCAGCTTATCAAATGGTGGTTTCTCTTTACTTTTCGATGTTAAATGAACCTTGATTTGATCATAATCATTCATCAGCACTCAGTCTCCCTGTTTTGGAATAATTGTTTTCTTACAATGATTTTACTTTAACGCATAAAAGCATTTAATAAATAAAGCATATTGATTTTTTAAAATATTATGAACCTACTTTTCACAAAAGTCAACAGCGTATTTAGTTAATTTTTTTTGTTTTAATGAGAGTTCTACAAAGAGTGATAGGGTTTGAGGTACAATTAGCGGTTAAGTATCTAGATCCATTGAAAAGTTTGTTGTTCCTATTACCTGCTCTATAAATCAGCAAATAGCAGCTGAACAAAAAAATGACTGATTAGAAGATCATATCCTAACCAGTCAGTTCTATTGTTATGTTAATTACTTTATAAACCTATTTAAACCAGCCTTTTTTCTTTGATTGCGTGATTGCCTCAATTCGGTTGGTCACTTCTAATTTTTCCATAATGGCAGAAATATAATTTCTGACTGTTCCAGTTTTAATATTCAGGTTGCTGGCAATCTCTTTTGTGTTTTTTCCCTCTGCAATCAGCTCAAGCACATCTTTTTCTCGATCTGTGAGCGGATTTTCCTCACTATAAAGATCTTCCATTAATTCTGGAGCATATAAACGTTTGCCGGCTATAACGCTCCGGATTGAGTCTGCCAGTTCTTCGCTTGGACTATCTTTTAATAAATAGCCGCCGACTCCAGCTTTTAATGCCCTCTGAAAATAACCTGTGCGAGCAAAGGTCGTTAAGATGATGACCTTACAACCTAAGTCTCTAATTTCCTCTGCCGCTTCTAATCCATTTTTTTCAGGCATTTCTATATCCATGATGCACACATCCGGTTTTAGTTTATGAACGAGGGAGACTGCTTCAGCACCATTGTTTGCCTTGCCGACCACTTCCATATCTTCCTCTAAACTTAACAGTGATCCTAGCGCACCGAGCATCATGCGCTGGTCTTCTGCAATGACTATGGTAATCATATTCCTTTTCCCTCCTGTTCAACTGCCCGTAAAACGGTTGGTACACTCATGGTCACCGTTGTGCCAGCATTGGAGTGGATGTCAAGCGTACCATTTACAAAATCAAGTCTTTCTTTCATGCCAATCAGTCCATTGCCTTTTGTTTCATGTTCAGTTGGATCAAAACCAACCCCATTGTCTTCCACAATAATTCTTATGTCCTTTTCGGTTTGTATAATCTTAATTTTACAATAACTAGCTTTGCTGTGCTTGACTACATTCGTCACCGCTTCTTTTAAACACATGCTTAGTATATTTTCAATAAACAGTGAAACATTGACGACCTTAAGCGTGTCGCTTCCAATGTATTCAATCTCAGCTGCTTTTAATAATTGTTTAACGCTTACCAGCTCTTCTTTTAACCTGATGCCTCGCATTTGCGAAACCATTTTCCGCACTTCATTTAATGCTGTTCTTGCTGTCTGCTGCACATCCTTAAGCTCATCACGGGCCTGCTCAGGATTTTTATAGATCAGTCTGCGTGCTAGATCGCTCTTTAATCCAATGAGAGATAGTTTCTGTCCTAGAGTATCATGGAGATCTCGGGCAATGCGCTGCCGTTCTTCCTGCTTGACCAAATCTGAAATTCTTTTATTCGCATATGCAAGCTCTCGTTCAAGTTTTTCTTGTTTATGCTTATTAGAAATCGTGAATGGAAGCAGAATAACACTTATCCATATGATGATGATAAATGGAAGTTGAGTTAAAAAGAGCTGTTCACCAATCACGATATTAAAATTTATAGCAGCTGTTGTCACAACCAGATGTGCAACATAAATGGTATAGAATGCAACCTTGTTCTTTATATTTCCATTATAGCTGGCAATAAAAATAGCAAAATAAATATAATGA
This sequence comes from Bacillus mesophilum, assembly GCF_008923265.1. Taxonomy (NCBI): domain Bacteria; kingdom Bacillati; phylum Bacillota; class Bacilli; order Caryophanales; family Bacillaceae; genus Bacillus; species Bacillus mesophilum. The sequence goes on from NZ_WBOT01000001.1 coordinate 955,220, forward strand.
AATAAAATGGCCATTGTCATTGAGATCGCGATTAAAATAGAGGACCATAAATACACCGGCCATCGGTCAGAAATAAAGGCAAATCGATACACAATAAAAAAAGTAATCGTTAATAAAATTCCCACTGCGATTTCATATGTTGATGAAGATTGGAAAATAAAATAAAAAGGAAGAATGCTTAATAGAATCCAAATGTATGGAGAGATTCCTGGATTTTTTAAAAATGCAATATACTTTTTAGCCATAATATCCCTCAAATTTACTGATAATGTCTGTCTTTGATTTCTGCAAGAGAATAGAAATTTAGAAACTTAAACAACTAAACGTGATGCAGCTGCTGCATTGTTTCAATGGATAAAATAGAACTCCTTTGCAAAAAAACAAAGGAGTTTTTACTTTTATGCTTTATCTGTTACAACTGTATTGCTTTTTTGAATATATTTTTTCACCGCTTTATAACCAACAAAGTTTTTATTTTCTTCGTCCCATAGTTTAAAACGAAGAGATTCCAAACTTTTGGCAAGCGTAATGGTTGGAGCATGCTGTAGTGCCTCAGATTCATTATGCGCCTCTTCTAAAAGGTAATTGGGCACTCTTGGACTCAAATGATGCACATGATGGAAACCAATGTTTCCAGTCAGCCATTGCAGTATTTTCGGCAGTTTATAATAGGAACTTCCTTCAACGGCCGCCTTCACATACTCCCACTCCGAATCTACTTCAAAATATGATTGTTCAAATGTATGTTGAATATAGAATAACCAGATCCCTGCAGATCCTGAGAGAAGAAAGATTGGCAGCTGAACCAGAAGAAAAGCTTCCCAGCCGATTAACCAGCATAATCCGCTATATAGAGCTACAATTGAAATATTCGTTATATACGTGTTAAGTCGCTCTTTCCATTTTGCATCCTTACGGTTAAAGCGATTGATAATTAAAAATTGATAAATAGGTCCTAATCCAAACATAATGAACGGATTACGATATAGCCTGTACCCTATCTTTGTCCAGAATGGAGCATCTATATATTCTTGAACTGTTAGAACCCAAATGTCTCCAGTTCCGCGCTTATCAAGGTTGCTGCTAGTCGCATGGTGGATAGAGTGATCACGCTGCCACTGGGTAAACGGGAATAGTGTTATAACACCGGCAATGGTACCAATAATTTTATTAGCTTTTCTGCTTTTAAAAAACGAATTGTGACAGCAATCATGGAAGATAATGAAAATCCGTACTAAAAATCCTGATGCAATGACAGATAGAGCCAAAGTCAGAAGGTATGATACCTCTAAACTTAAATAGGCTGCATACCATAATGCAAAAAAAGGAACTAAAGTGTTAAATAATTGTCTAATGCTTGCGTTTCTATTTGCCTTTTCAAATGGCGCCATTTCTTTTTTCAAGCTAGTGAGCAGCTGTTTTGTCATGAATTCATTTCCTTTCATGTCTTTATATATCTATCATAAGAAAACGATATCAATCCGAAAAGACATAGCTGTCATACACGTAACATGATAAATGTCATGGTCACCTGTTATTTTCTAAATCAACAACCATTTTGAATAGAAATTGATAGCTATGTGAAAGTACTTCCTCAATCGTCATATCTTCCGAGAATCCATTGAGATAGCTAATCGGCAAATTGATATCCCATAATCCATCATTTCCATTAAAAAGAATTGAATACTTTGCTTCAAGAGGGAATTTTTCAGATAGAATTTTTCGAAGCTGATCGCCATACTTTTTTTGCTTTTTCAGACCAAATATAATGTCATATGTATGAAAGACATCGTTTTTTTCAAGTATTATTCCTTCAATTTCTATATTTTCAAACCACTTTGATGCCAAATATAAAAATTCCTGCTGATTTGATCGTAAATAAGAGATCTTTTCTTGTAAAAAAGATGTTGTTTCTTCACCTAAGAATTCTTCTGTTTCTTTGTTTCCTCGTTCAATGTACAGATCAGTCCATCTTAGCTGTGATGGCATTACCTCATTGATTTCTTCTGGTGATATCAGGCTGTTTGTGATTGCATACTCTTTTTCCTCATTAAATAGCTTGATTGGTTTTTGTTCTAAAAGTTTCTTTATTTCTGCAGTAAGCATTTTTGCACCTCTTCTATCATTATTTTCTATGTTTTCCATGTCTTTTCTTCGAATGATGTTCTCTGGCTTGTTGCGGCTGTTTTGGTTCTATTGTTCTCTTGGAGAGTCTGGCAGATAAATCATTTTCAATCAGTTCAAGTTTGGACATTTCCGCTCTAGTATATAATGTGATCGCCAATCCTCTCATGCCAGCTCTTCCAGTCCTGCCAATACGGTGAATATAGCTGTCTGTATCAAGTGGAATGTCATAATTAAACACATGAGTGACACCTTCCACATCGAGTCCGCGGGCTGCGACATCTGTTGCTATTAGAAATTGAAACTCATTCTCTCGGAACGCTCTCATCGTTTCTTCACGCTTTGCCTGGGAAAGACCGCCGTGCAGCTCGGCACATGAAAATCCTTTTTCCATTAAAGATTGATATAATTTCGTCACTCTCCTTTTGGTTCTGCAAAAAATAATCGCTAAGTATGGACGATGTGTACGCAAAATATCAATCAGCGTTTGCTGTTTGGCACGATCAGTTGTATAGTAGGCAAGCTGTTTGATATGTTCAGCTTTCTTATATAATTTTTTCGTTTCGATAACCCGCGGATCATTCATATATGATGCAGAAAGCTTTTTGATATCTTCAGGCATTGTAGCAGAAAAAAGCAGCGTTTGTCGCTGAGCTGTACACGCAGAGATGATTTTTTCAACTTCATTAAGAAAACCAATATGGAGCATTTGATCTGCTTCGTCAAGTACCAGCATCGATACCTGTGATAAATCAATACTGCCTCTATTCATATGGTCAATGATCCTGCCAGGCGTTCCAACAGCAATATGGACTGATCTGCTGAGAGATGACAGCTGCTTTTCAACATCCTGCCCGCCATAGACCGCCAGTACATTGAGATCATCCTTAACATGAACCAATTTTTCCAGTTCATCAGTTACTTGAAGAGCAAGCTCACGAGTGGGTGTAACGATTAAGGCTTGAATGATATTTAAGGTCGGATCCACATGCTCTAAAATAGGCAATATGAACGCAAATGTTTTCCCTGTTCCTGTCTGTGCTAATGCAACAAGATCGTTTCCTGCAATGATTAGTGGAATCGCTTTGTTTTGAATATCTGTCGGATGAATAAATCCAGCCTGTTCAACAGCTGCTGCAAGAGAAGGAGATAATCCTAGTTGATTAAAATTCGGCAAACAAACTTCCTACTTTCTTCTATGTATTCGTTACATATCATGCTTGTAAATACAAAAAAATGCAAGTGTACAAATGAATGATGGAGAATTGCTTTGATATATATTAAAAAAAGACTGCATATATTATGCAGTCTTCAAGCATTGCTTAGTTTTCGTCTTTACCAGGAAGCTCACATTCATCGCCAGAGCAGCTTTCTGACTTCGTTTCAAAGTCAAACGTTTTGAGAACCGGCGTTTCATTTTCTTCTTCCCATACTTTTTTAAGGGCACCTTCAAAGGTCTCCTGTGGCTGCGCACCAGAAATAGCGTATTTATTATTGATAATAAAGAAAGGAACACCAGTGATCTGATATTGCTGTGCCAGTGCTTCATCTATTCTCACATCGTTGGCAAATTTAGTTTCATCTGCCAGCACTTCTTTTGCTTCATCTCTGGATAGCCCTGCTTCTTCCGCCACTTGTTTAAGTGTTTCATGATCACTTAAGTTTTTGGACTCTGTAAAATACGCAGCAAGCAGCTTTTCCGTTACAGCAGCTTCTTTGCCTTTTTCACCTGCAAATTTTGCCAGACGGTGAGCATCAAAAGTATTTGTCGGTTTCATTTCATCAAAAACAAATGTTAAACCTTCTGCAGCAGCCTGCTGTTTTAGCCCTTCATTTGTCTGCTTTGCCTGCTGTACGGACATGCCATATTTAGCAGCCAGCATTTCATGTATGCTCTCACCATTATTTGTTTTCGCATTTGGATCTAATTCAAAGCTTTTAAATTCTACTTCGACCTGCTCACTATGTTCAAATGCAGCTATGGCCTTTTCTAATCTTCTTTTTCCTATATAACAGAATGGGCATACAAAATCTGACCATACTTGAATTTTCATTAATAATCATCCTCTCTTGCCATCATCATAGCATATTGTTTAACAGTGACGCTGAATTGATGCTCAACATGCAGGAAATGACTAGGCTACAAAAAGCAGAACATGACCCTCACAGAAAAAAGTGACAAACTTTTTTGTATTCAGCAATATACTGTAACAAGCAAAGACATGATTGTACTGGACGGCCAAAACAAAAAATGTGTGGTGATTGGATGGAAACCGAACAGGAAAACTGCTTTGTGTTTCAAAATCTGCAAGAGACTGCGATGTCATTTGATGATGTATTTAGTAAAATTATCTCCTTTATGAGACTTGATCCGCGCTCCACTTTTCGCCTGATGGTTGGAACTGATTCACAAGTCCATCCTGATAAAACCTTGTTTATTACGGGAATTGTCATCCAAAGAGAAGGAAAAGGGGCATGGGCATGCATTAAAAAAATGAGTTTAAAACGAAAAATGCATTCACTTCATGAACGAATTTCTTATGAAACTGCCCTGACCGAAGAAGTTGTGTCCTTATTTACCAATGAGAAAAAAATACAATTGGCGGACATTGTGCTCCCTTTTATTTATAGCGGTGCATCTTTCGTAATGGAAGGGCATCTTGATATTGGAGCTGGCAAGCGGAACAAAACGAGAGAATATGTACAGGAAATGGTTGCAAGAATTCAATCAGCAGGCTTTGAACCCGTCATAAAGCCCGATGCTTTTGTTGCATCGAGCTACGCAAATAAGTATACAAAATAAATCGTACATGGAGCAGGCTGATAAAGCCTGTTTTATTCTATTTAAATAAATTCTTGGCGTCTAACTTAATTTCTTTGTATTGGTGTTAATGGCTGTTCTGCCTTTTCAGCAACCGCTTCAGTCAGTTCCTTTGTGATTTCCGGCAAGGAGGATTTCATAATGGAATTAGCCATTTTCGCCATCATTCCTTCAGCTGTTAAGTCCAAAAATCCGGTCATTTCGACTTTCTTTCCTTCCGTTTTTTGTGCAGAGAAATATCCGCTTCCTGATAATTTTTCGTTAATACCAGTAAGTTGGAAAGCTACTTTGTGTGGCTCTGACCATTCTGTAATATCTACCTGTAATTCAATTTTCTTTTTCATAACGCCAATATCTGTGTAAAAACTCCATAATGATTGATTGTCATTGACCTTTCGGTGACTAATATATCCTGGAACAAGCGGGGCCCAATTGTCCATTACATGAACAAAATTCCATAATTGCTGAATTGGCAGGTCAACTTCTACTGTATGACTGTAATTTGGCATAGAAGACGCTCCTTTTTTTGAAGTTAAAACTAGCTCATTATCATGTTTATACTGTGCTAGACCAATTCATGCCAATATAATGGCACATAGCAAAAATCCTTCCGTCCAAGAGCCTTCAAGGATTGAAATAGGCCTTTAAACAAATAATAAACATGAGATATAGAGAAAAAGGAGTGAATTCAGTGAAAGCTGTCACATACCAAGGACCAAATACAATATCAGTTGATCATGTGGAAGATCCTGCTATCACCAAAAAGGATGACATTATTGTAAAAATTACAACAACAGCCATTTGCGGATCAGATTTGCATCTGTATCAAGGAAACTTCCCTTTGCCGCCAGGATACATTATTGGACATGAGCCGATGGGCATTGTAGAAGAAGTAGGACCTGAAGTGACAAAGGTCAAAAAAGGAGATCGAGTTGTTGTTCCATTCAATGTTTCCTGCGGAGTATGTCAATATTGCAAAAGTGATGAAACCAGCCAATGTGACAATTCTAATCCACACTATGATTCAGGCGGCTATTTCGGCTATTCAGAAAAATTTGGTGATCACCCAGGAGGGCAAGCGGAATACTTAAAGGTTCCTTTTGGCAACTTTACTCCATTTAAAATCCCTGAATCGTGTGAGCTTGAAGATGAATCGCTTGTATTCTTATCAGATGTTATCCCAACCGCTTATTGGAGTGTCAAGAATGCTGGTGTTAAAAAGGGTGATTCTGTCATAATATTAGGAAGCGGGCCAATCGGCTTAATGGCGCAAAAGTTTGCTTGGCTTGAAGGAGCTTCACGGGTAATCGCCGTTGACCATTTACCATACCGCCTTCACCATGCTGCAGCAACGAATAAAGTTGAAACATTTGATTTTACCGATTATCCAGATATGGGAGAACATTTAAAAGAAATCACAAAAGGCGGAGCAGATATCGTCATTGATTGTGTTGGTATGGATGGAAAAAAATCACCGCTGGAATATATTGAACAAAAAATGAAACTTCAGGGCGGGACACTTGGTCCTATTCAAATTGCAACAAAAGCCGTCCGAAAGTCAGGTGTTGTTCAATTGACAGGTGTGTATGGAGGAAATTACAATCTGTTTCCGCTTGGAGCTTTTTTTTCGAGAAACGTTACATTAAAGATGGGACAAGCTCCAGTTATACCGATTATGCCTGAATTGTATAAGCAGATTACTGATGGATTGTTTGATCCTACTGAAATAATTACACATAAGATTGCATTAGATGATGCTCCTAAAGGCTACAAGGTGTTTAATAATCATGAAGATGATTGTATTAAAGTTGTTTTGAAACCCTAATAAACAAAGACGCAATACATTCACATAACAGGTGTGTATGGATTGCGTCATTTTTGTATGCAGTTGTTTTTACCTTTTATAATATCGTTGTCGATATGGGCGAGTTTGATGGCAATCATCACAGATTTGAAAATCATGTTCCCAAGGAAGCTGTTTGCCGCACCGTTTACATTTTTTCGTTAAGTTGCGAACATCTGAATTTAGCTTGTCATGAACATGCTGGCTGATTTCTTCCCTTACCCGTTCCCAGTACAGTGCTTCCGTTCTTTGATCAAGCCTGTACAAAAATAACAAATGAAGCCCAATTGCTTTATAGCTCAGCTCTAGCTCTTCTAAGTTCTTATTTTTCAAACGCGGCTCTGGCATCTCAGAGCCATCAACAATCGCATACATCGTTTCTTCCCAAAGTCTGATTAAGTCTGTCTCTTTTTTTGAAAAAGGCAGATGTAAAAAACCATATAGATCTGTTAAAGGCAGTTTTGCCTCAATCTCGGTACCGCGAACAATACTATATAGCTCTCGTTCTTCATGAAGTGCCGCTTTAACTGTACCGGCTGGACTTTCAAATTTATCCCATAGCTCAAAAAACAAGCCAAGATCGCGGGAGTATCTTTGAAAACGTTCGAAAACGCCCTGTGTAGGTGCGATTGCAAAGGAAAAAACCGGTTCATCCTTCATAAGCAGAAGCTGCCCCATTTCCTTCACGTCTCTGACAAAGCTGACCATTCCTTTATTGTATAAGCCCTTCCTTCCTGCTCTGCCGGCAATTTGCTTCACTTCCTGTGATGTAAGCTGCCTGCGCCTTGTGCCGTCAAATTTCTCATTTTCAAGGAAAACAACGCGGCGGATCGGCAAATTAAGTCCCATTCCAATGGCATCAGTTGAAACAATAACAGTTGTCTGGCCATTGACAAATTGCTGTACTTGCTTTTTTCGTGTTTCTGGCGGCATGCTTCCATAGATCATACTAACTGAATATCCTGCGTTCTGCAGTCTTGAAGCTGTCTCAAGTACTTTTCTGCGTGAAAAGCAAATGAGAGCATCCCCTTTTTTAACAAATTTAAACTGAAACTCTCTGTCTTCAACTTGCAGCGGCGTATCCCTGGTATACTCTTTCACAGTGACATCAGAATCTTCCAGCAGCTGAAGCAGCATCGGTTTTGCACTTTTACTGCCGATTATATGAACTTCTTTTGCATTCGCTTTTGTAATCGCTTTGTACCATGAAAAACCGCGATCCTTATCGGTAATCATTTGCGCCTCATCAATCACAATGATGTCATAATATTGTTTTTCATAATACATTTCAACGGTACAAGCCATATGGGCAGCATTGTTTACGATTTTTTCTTCTTCACCCGTTTTTAAAGAACATGGTGTACCATCTTGATTTAGCTTTTCAAACACCTCTAATGCTAAGAGGCGTAGCGGAGCTAAATAAATGCCACTCTCTTTCTTTTTCATCTCTTCTAACGCATGATATGTTTTTCCTGTATTTGTATCACCGATGTGGAGCGTAAATTTCACTGGCCGATCAACAGAAGGACTGTATTCTGCTCCAAATATATCAGAAAGCATTCTCTCTTCTTCTTCTTTCTTCCTTTTTCGCTCTGCTCGCTCCTCCTGTTCCCGCTTTTTACGCTCAGCGAGGTGTTCTTCATACAACTGATCATGAACAGACTCTTCATATGGAAGCTTCGCTAATACTAAAAGATTTTCTGCATACTCATCTTGAATGAATTCAATAAAATGCTCCGTCAATTCTCCAAACAAATAAGAAACCTTTTTCTTTAAAATACTGCCGGTAAGTGCTTTCTCATAAACGTTTTCGTATTGTTCAAAAATAGAATGCGGCATATTTTCTAACAGCATTACCTGCAATGCTTCTGATAAGAAGGAACGAATAGCTCGTTCATAAATATAAAAGTAGGTTTCATATTCAAAATACCATCTGCCTCTATACATGGTCTTATGGATATTGCCTGTAAGCTCTTCAAAGAAATCTCCCATTTTGCTGAACGGTTCGAATGAAAATGCTCCGATTTCTTCCAGCTGCTCTTCAAGTGCTGTTGTTTCAATTTTTCTATATCGAATCTTTGCTGATACATCATTTAAAAGCTGCTTTGCAATATGATATCTTAATTTCAGATAAAGAGATCTTTCATTTTGAATAATCAAACCTTCTGTTAAATTCTCAATCACTTCATGAAGTTTTTGCTTTTCCATCTCTTTATTGCGAACAGCCTGCTTTAACTTGAATTGATTTCGTGCGTGATTAAAACGCTCATTCCATTTATCATCCTGATGAGAGAATCCTTCTAACAGCCATTTTTCAGCATCAAATGGCCGGTAATCACTAATTTCTTTTTTAAATAGCTGATTGATCAGTTTTTTGTCAGCTGAAACCGTCTCAATGCCCTTGTCTTCTAAATACTGCCGTTTCTTATGTCTGGACATTTTATTGTGTGCCTTATTCACCCAGACATTTTTCCAAATTTGTTCAATATAAATTAAACGATCATGCATATATTCCTGAAAGGATGGCTGTACACTCCTGCTGCCTAGATAAGCATCCAAATCCTCTAAAATTTTCTCTTTTGTATGTTGAATTGCGTCCTTATGTATATAATCGAGAAACTCCATTTATGTACCCCTTTTATGTAATATAACATCTAGTTTTCTTATTGTATCATGATCATTACAATACATCGCTGTTTATCCTTTATTATGAAGTTACTAAGTGAAAATATCCATAATGTACCCTTCTTCTCTCTTAATATGAGTATAAGCTTATCATTTTTTGCAGTAGTATTAATTTTTAGAAAACAACTGTAAAGTTCTAAAAAAAAGAATTGACACCTCATCAAAATCCTCATATAATTTATCTAGAATTAATATATCTTGAATTAAAGATAAATAAATAATAACTATTTGGAGGAGATTTAAAATGGCTAAAACAAAATGGGCTTTAGATCAAACACACAGTGCAGTAGATTTTTCAATCAAACACATGATGATTGCAAATGTTAAAGGTTCTTTCAAAAAATTTGATGCAGTAATCGAAGCTGATACTGCTGATTTAACAACAGCTACGATTGAATTCACAGTAGACCTTGCAAGCATTGATACAAGAAACGAAGACCGTGACAACCACCTTCGTTCAGCTGATTTCTTCGATGTAGAAAATCACCCGGTATTAACGTTTAAAGCAACAAATATCATCAGCGAAGGTGATGGAGATTATTTAATTACTGGTGATCTTACATTAAACGGTATTACTAAATCTGAAACATTAAATGCAACTTACGAAGGTTCTGGAAAAGATCCTTGGGGAAATGAAAAAGCAGGCTTCAGTGTTGAAGGTGTTCTTAAAAGAAGCGAGTATGGTTTAACTTGGAACACAGCATTAGAAACTGGCGGAGTTTTAGTCGGCGATAAAGTAAAAATTCAACTTGAGCTTCAAGCAGCTAAAGCTGAATAAACTCAAACAAAAAGCACTCTGAAATTGATCAGAGTGCTTTCTTTTATCTTGACCGCATAGTATGATTGTGTCACTGATACAATGATTCAGGGGGAAAGTATAGATGAGTGTACATAAAGCTATAACCAAGCATGTGAAGAAACAAAACAGCAGAATTACAGAGTTTATCAGACTGGATCATGAGAGAGAACGATATATTGATATTGCTGTTCAAGATTGTCAGGCTGGTAAAGAGTATAGTGTGACCGAAATAAATGCAATTACAGTAAAAATGAACGAATTAGCCAAGCTGGGAGCTGTTCCTCAAAGAAAGATCGTCACCGCAGAAATGGTTGAAGAATATGCTGGGAAATTGGAAACATCCTGAAGACTTCTTATTCCCAAGGGAAGTCTTCTTTTTCTTTTTTAAATGCCATTTCACCCGTATATTTATAATGGTTTAAGTCGAACCTCTGGTTATTTTGAATGAAAACACCCTCCAATTCCAGTAATTCCTTCTGCCTATTAGCAAGTTCATGATTATGTAAAGCAATCTCACCTTTCGCATTAACCACTCGATGCCATGGCAGCGAATACTTTCCACTCATAGAATGCAGTATTCGGGCTACTTGTCTCGCTCCTCTTTTGCTGCCTGCAATGGCAGCAATCTGACCATAAGTCATTACTCTGCCAGAAGGTATTTGTTTAATAATTTCCAGTACGTTCTCTGTAAAAGGCAGCATACTGAAACACCTACTCTATTATTGCTGTAACTCTCTTAATTGTTTATTTACCAGCTTATAAATATCGACTATCTCATTGAGTCTCATGCGAACAAGTCCACTTGATGAAGGAGCTACAAAATCAATGATTCCTGGTACAACAGAAGTTTCTTGAATACCCCAAGGGATTTTTTTCTTTTTTGCCAGTTGCTCATATACTCCCTTTCCTACATAACAGGCAATTTTAGGCTGGTATGTTTTTAACTTTTCAGCCAGCAGTATTCGTCCATCATTGTATTCTTCTTTGGTTATTTCATCCGCAGCCTTTGTTGGACGTGCCACGATATTTGTTAACCCATAGTTTAACTCTAATAATTCCTGATCTTGTTCAGGCAAATATTGATAAGGTGTCATGCCTGATTCATGGAGGATCTTCCAAAAACGATTGCTGCGGTTTGCAAAATGATGGCCGGTTTCAGATGATTTTATGCTGGGGTTAAAACCAATAAATAACACATCCAAATCCGGGCATATAATATCATTTACTGGTTTCATAATGCACCTCTGTTTAAATAGTTTAGAAAAACACATAGAAAAAGAGCCGAAGTCGACTCTTTTTCAAATTGATTATGCTTCAGTAACGACTACTTTCTCCATTACATCGCCATTATTCATATCTGTTACTGCATCCATGCCTGATGTAACTTTACCAAATACAGTATGCACACCATTTAAGTGCGGCTGTTGCTCGTGTACGATAAAGAATTGGCTTCCGCCTGTATCTTTTCCAGCATGTGCCATTGATAAAGAACCAACTTCGTGCTTATGAGGGTTTCCTTCTGTTTCACATTTGATTGTGTAGCCAGGTCCGCCAGTTCCTGTTCCGTTAGGGCAGCCACCTTGGCTAACAAATCCAGGAATTACACGGTGGAAAGTTAATCCATCATAGAAACCTTCATTTGCAAGCTTTTCGAAGTTTGCAACCGTTCCAGGTGCTTCATTGGGATATAATTCGAATTCTACTTTTTTACCGTTTTGCAGTTGTATGTATCCTTTTTTAGTCATTAAAAGCATCTCCTTTGTTTAAAATCCTCTTACATATTACCATTAAACTGTACAAGAACAAAATTATTTGCAGTTTAATATAGGAAATGCACGGTTTCAGAATCTTATAAATCAACCAAAGAATTCGAAAAATAATAGTAAGATTAGAATAATAATTCCGTAAAATGATAAATGCAAGAAAACAGTAGTTAGATTGTACTTTAGATTATCAAATGAGATCGCTGATTTTTTCGTTCTGGGCCGCATTCTATCACCTTCCTTAATTAAATAGTATCCAAAAATGAGATTTAGGACAATATTATTACGACAAAAAGAGGGGATAGCGGCATTATTCTGCTGAAAAGAGGTCAAAAGAACTAAAAAAATATACAGTTCTTAAATAGGATGAGGTAAATGAAACATACGAATAATTAAAGTATAGCTACATGTAAATCGAGTCCGTTCCATTGCGCTGCGGTTCCTCGCTTTCCGAGGGGAGGAAGCTGAGCCTCCTCGGCAAGCCTGCGGGGTCCCACCTTTTCCTCTACTTCCCTCCGGAGTCGAGGGTCCTCCGCTCCATTTCTCTAACAAATAATCGCAAAATAATAAGAACAACAAAAAATCTAATGTCTAAAAAGCTTTTATAACTTTATTAGATGAATAGTTGTTTTACTCTTTTTAGTTTTATGTTTTTTACACCTTATTCATTTTGGTTTAGGAACTTCTCAATTCTTTCATCCAATTCCTGCAGGCTTTTAAGGGCGCGGTCGTATTCTAGGGTGCGGTAGTGATGTGCACCGCCTGGTTCTTCATCTAATTCGTCCGCTCTTTTGACAATAGATTGCAGCGGAGTACGGATTACTTCGCCACCTGGCATAAATGAGTCAGTGTGGAAAAGGATAGCTAGCGCAATTTCTTTAGCTTTGACCGGATTTTCACCAAGTCTTATAAGCAGTTTATGGGCTCTTTCAGCACCTTTTATGGCGTGGATATCGTTCTTTTTATATAAATCATAATCCCATTTTCCATTTTTATACCAAGTATAATGACCTATGTCATGAAGGAAGCCTGCTTTGGCAGCACTATCTGGATCAACTCCCTGCTCTTTTGCCAGACGAAATGCATGATAACTGACAGCAATAGCATGGGCAAGGCCCGAACGCGTGACATATTTTTGTGCGATTCTGTGCTGATAAATCTCAGTTAAGGTAACATCCCTCATGTTCCACTCTCCTTACCATCGAGAAAGATATCATATAGTCATCTTACATTTTTTTACCCATCTTTTTTTGCTTTAACATAATATCATATGATTTTTCAATGATATCGGTTAGAACGTCTCCTTTATAAACACGTCCAAATTTTGTATTCTCCTGATAATATTCGACGATTTCATCCAACTTATTATTCGTATCTTTTTTTAATCGTACATTTACTTGGATTCTTTGATCTGAACTCATATTTATCACCTCATATAGCATATGATAACATAAATATAGCAAAGTGCTAGCAGTTGTTATCATGAATCAATCTCGCTTATTTACTAAGTATTTTTGCGTTGTCTCGTTTTCCCGCCCATCCAGCCAAAGTTTGGCATTCTTTCGTTCCCTCTGGCATGCATACGGCTAAAAGTGTTATTTAAGTCTTTTATAAGTATAAACATCAGTCAACTCTGCAACTATCAAAAAAATGAACAAGAGACAAACAAAAGATTTTTTAAGGATCACTTGTCTGTCTATTGTTCGTATATTATCTTATATAAAATGATAAACCTTCTATATTTGAGTCAAAAGAATTAATTCTAATTTCCTTTTATTTCTCCCCATTTTTCTTTTAAGAAGTCGCCAAATTGATCGAGTTCTTCTAATCCCTTATTTAAGCCTTCTTTCCATTTTGGCATCTCTTCTTTTAGTTTTCCTTCAATTTTTTCTGCTTGTTCTTTTAACGTTTCTTCAACATCTTTTCGGATTTCTTCTGTGTTCAAACGCTCTTCTGTAAAGTTCTCCATTTCCATATGCTGAACCGATTGCTCCATAATCGCACGGAATACAGGGACAACAGTTTCGGAACTGCTGGTTGATAAATAATGCTCACGATCAGTTTTGTCATAACCGAGCCAGACTGCTCCAACTAAGTTCTTTGTATAGCCGACAAACCACTGATCTTTTGTACCATTAATATCTGCATATGGAAGCTGTGTTGATCCGGTTTTACCGGCAATCTGCACATCGTCCATTTTAGTGCCTGTGCCTGTGCCTGTGCCCTCATCTACAACCCCACGGAGCAGAGTTGTCATCTCTTCAGAAACCTTTTTCGATGTTACTTTAACCGTTATTTTTTTTCTTTCGGCAATTACTTTCCCTGTAGGGCCTTCGATCTTCGTAATAATGTGAGCATCATTTCTTTTTCCTTCATTAGGGAAAGCAGCGTATGCTTCTGCCAGCTTTAACGGGGAAATACCGCTTCGCATGCCGCCTAATCCGATTCCTAAATATTCATCTTCATCTTGCAGGGGAATCCCAAACCGAGTTAAAGCGTCAATTCCCTTTTCTAATCCAATCTCATTTAGAAGCCAGACAGCTGGTGCATTGATTGATTGTTCTATGGCTTTTTTCATTGTTACTTCTCCAGCATATTGCTTTGAAGCATTTTCAGGCTGATAATCACCGTAGGTTTGAAGCTCATCTTTCAGCATAGAATCTCCTGTGTAGCCTTCCTCCAGAGCAGGTGTATATACAGCAAGTGGCTTTAATGTTGAACCAGGCTGCATCTTAATATGTGTAGCTCTGTTAAAACCGCGGAATACATGTTCTCCTCTTCCTCCCACTAAAGCACGAACTCCTCCTGTTGCAGGATCGAGCAGTACGCCTCCGCTTTGAACAATCTCACCGCCCCTGCCTTGTGGGAATAATGAGTCTCTGCTGTAGACAAGTTCTAAACCGGATTGCAGATTTTGATCCAGTTCTGTATATATTTTATAGCCTCTAGTAAAAATCTCTTCTTGTGTTAAACCATACGTATGAATCGCCTCATCAAGAACAGCATCGATATAATATGGATATTTACGTTCCATTGCAGTTCCTGAACCTTCTTTTAATACAATTTTTTCTGCTTTTGCATCGCTGAATTCTTGCTCTGTAATATATCCTAATTCATTCATTTTACTTAATACAACATTTCGCCGCTCCATCGAACGATCATAATTCTTATTCGGATCCAGAACAGATGGTGACTGCAGCAGTCCTGCCAGAACAGCAGCTTCGCTTATGGTGAGTTGTGACGGCTTTTTGCTGAAGTATGTGTTAGCTGCACTGCTGATTCCCCATGCTCCACTGCCAAAGTATACTTGATTTAAATACATTTGCAGGATTTCATCTTTTTCATACTTTTTTTCAATTTCAACTGCTAAGAAAAGCTCCTCTGCTTTACGGCGATACGTCTGTTCTGTTGTTAAAAGAGCGTTTTTTGTTAATTGCTGTGTCAGCGTACTTCCGCCGCCAGTAATTTTCCCTGCAAACAAATTACTGAAAAAGGCCCGTGCGATCCCCTTAACATCAAATCCATTATGCTCATAAAAACGCTCATCCTCAATGGCAATGACTGCATTCATTACATGCTCGGGAATTTCTTCAATTGAGACACCTTCTGCACGATTAGAAGCTAACTTTGCTGCTGCATCTCCATCTTTGTCATATATAACCGTTGACTGTCTGAGTCCATCCTGTAATGTCTCAACATTTGCTGTCGCAGCTAAAAAAGCAAAGAACAAAATGGTAAACAATACTGCCGATAAACCCAGCAATAAAATGATTTGTGTCAGATGGAACTTTTTCCAATAACGTTTTATGTTTTCCCAAACGGGCTGTAATCTGCTCATATCTTTCTCCTTTACAGTACCTTTTGAACTCAATCTTCCTGATGTTAGATACTATTACTATATATTAAACGTAAAATAGAGAGAAAGGTTTCATATATGATCAATAAATCAACAAGTCAATAGGCTGGCAGAATCCTTCAGACATCTTTACGATGTTTTAAGTGGAGTTAAATTCGCTTCTATTTCTGCTCTTTTATGTTCCAGATACGGAGGCAGCGCCAGTTTTTCACCAAGCGTATCTAAGTGTTCATCCTGCAAAAATCCAGGTCCATCTGTAGCCAGTTCAAATAAAATCCTATTTTCATCACGGAAATAAATAGATTTAAAATAATATCTTTCCACGATTCCTGAGTTGCCAATACGTAATTGCTTTAAGTACTCTGCCCACTTGCCCAATTCTTCCTCGTTTTCAACTCTAATGGCAACATGATGCACGCTTCCACGTCCAGGACGCTCTTTCTGCATATCCGGCTGTTCCTCAACATGAATTTCGGCCCCTGTTCCACCTTCTCCTGTTGAAAAAACATAGTAAGTGGTTATGCTGTTTCCTTTTACTCTTGTATATTTCCCACTTTCCTTATATTGGAGAACTTTGGTTAAAATATGTGCTGTTTCTTTTATGCTTTTTACTGTAAGTGCAACCGGACCAAGACCAATTATAGCGTGTTCAGCAGAAACTGGACCTTTTCTCCAAGGCTCTCCTCCTTTGACCCCTCTATTATTCTCATCTGATACAAGTGATAGCCGCTGTCCCTCATGATCTTCAAAGGCAACGACTTTTCTGCCCGCATATTCAGTGATATCATCATGTTTTACTCCGAATTGAACAAACCGATCGATCCAATAGAAGAGTGCACGATCATTTGGAACTCTTAGGGCTGTTTCAGAAATACTACTATGTCCTGGATAAGTTCTCCCGGCATTTTTAATTTCAAAGAAGGTCAAATCAGTGCCGGGTGATCCGCTCTCATCAGCATAGAACAAATGGTACATTGTTGGTTTATCTTGATTTACTGTTTTTTTCACAAGACGCAAACCGAGAATTTCAGTATAAAAATGATAGTTTTTCTGGGCATTTGCTGTTAAAGCTGAGACATGGTGCTGTCCTAGAATTGGTTTTAAGTTCATAGTATCCCACCGCTTTCAATTTATTTACCTAATCTTATTATATCTTACTTCATTACATTTACTTGAGTCATTAAATAACCAGCCAGCACTTTGGAACGTACTCGTGCGGCTGCGTATGGGGGTTTTGCTCTCATTAAGTCTTCAACTGGCATTCCCAGCCAGACAACCTTCTCGTCAAAAATGAGAAATGGAAATGGCAGCGGATTTGGATATTGATCGTTTACCTGTAAAGAATCGATTTTCTGATCAGATAACAAAGTCAATGCGACTCCTTTTCCTCTCTCATTCAGCAGATCTATCCATTCGTCAGGCAATTTATTGCTAGAAGATAGACCAAATATAATCCCTTTATTCGTACGCTGAATATCGGTTTTAACTAGATCAAGCCTTCTTGCATGCAGCCATTTTAAATTCATATGCGGAGTTTGGATCCAGCTTCCAATCTGCTGCTGTGAAACTGCTTGGTGATCCCTTTCTTGATGGGAAACGAGCTTGCGCCATGTTTTTTCTTTTGTTACGGTCTTTTGGACAAAATCTGCATCAGCAATATGAATAAATTTCCCTCTGGATCTTGTAATCGCAACATTTATTAATCTTTCACTATCTTTGCCTGTTAAAAGCATTCCAGGACGAGTATGAGAAAAACTGTCTGTTGAATCAAAAATCATTACGTCCTTTTCACTGCCTTGAAAACGATGAACAGTAGCAGCAAGAATATCCGATTTCTCTAACATCTCACCATAAAATTCATTGAGAAGCTGCTCCATTAGGTTCGCCTGAGAACGATATGGCGTTACATAGCCAATAGATTGAATTCCAGCTGAATATGCTTCATGCAAGACTTGAAAAGATAAAAGCAGATGCCATAAATTCACTCGTGAGCGAGACGTTCTTTCTGTCATCCCGTATGTTCCTGCACCAGCAGAATTCAGCAGGATAGAGGCATTTTGAGGAAATGGCTGAAGTTCTGCAATTGCATTGCGCGCTTGTTCAACCCCTGGAAAATCAGCCACAAGAGAATGATAGACATGCTTATTTGTGAAGGCAGAAATCTGAGGATGCATCCTTCTCTGTTCTTTTAACAGAAATAGGTGAGGATGCAGCTTACCTTCTCCGATCCAATTTGTCACTTTTGCGTGGTGGAAAATATCTTCCTTAAGCCACTGATTGACAATGAGACTGTTTGCTGAGGCAATTGGCGGCAGCTGCTTAAAGTCTCCGCATACGATCACTCTTTTTCCTATGGATGCCGCAAAGGCAATTTGCGGGGTATACGCCATACTTGCTTCATCAATGATAATAACATCAAATTCACTTTCATAAATGCTGGCATCTCTAGCCGCTTTAGAAAGTGTGACACCTACTATTTTTGCTTCTTTTAATAACTTCATTTCCTTCTGACGGATTTTCTCAAGTACATTTGATAGCTTTTTTTCTACAGCCAGCAATGTATCTGTATCTCTTCCGCTAAATGAGTTTGAAAGATCCTGTTTTAATAGCCTTCTTTCCTGTAATAGCTCTTCCTTCTCTTTTCCAATCTGGCTTTGATCGGCAGACAATAGATGAGCAGCTGTCAATTCCGGATGTACAGCAAGCATTTCACCCGTACTCACCCCATAGCGGAGCATATCACCTTCGTGAAATTTGCCTTTCTTTTTCAAAAAAGCAGCCGTTTCGGCCATTAGAACATCTACTGCCTGATTACTCTGGGCGAGGATTAATACTTTTTGATTCTTTAAATATTTATTGGCTGCTGTTCGAGCCAATGTATATGTTTTTCCAGTACCTGGTGGTCCCCATACGTATGTTACTGGATTATATTTGGAGCGAAGAACAAGTTCATGTACATTTGAGCCAGCCTTTTCAGAAGGATGCTTATCCTCCATGTCCGGATTCATGAGACGCTGGACTCTTGCTCGTTTTCTTTTGCTTTTTTTTAATTCTTCCAGTCTTGTATGCAATTCATCTAACAATTCCCATGGATCATAATATAATTGCAGCTGTGATAGTTCATTCCCTAAAAAGGCTTCAAGTGCAAGGATCATATTTTCTCCCTCAGATGAAAGAATCCGTCCCTGCACCTCTCTAGTTCCCCATACAATACGTACTAATGAACCGACCGGAATCTTTATTTGTATTGCCGTTTCAAAGTAATAATTATATTTTTCCTGTTTAGAAAGTAATCTGCCGTTAAAAAGGGTGTATTTTGTACTTCCTTTTGTCTTTAGAAACATAATTTCTGATTGCAATGCTTTTTGCCATTCTTTTATATATGTTTTAACCGTTGTCATTTTATCCCTCAGTATTGTTACTTTTGAAGTAAAAAAAGAAGAGCGAAATCGCTCTTCTTTTTGTTTACATATTATACTTGCAATCCATAGTTTTTGCAAAGTGAGGCAAGACCGCCAGAAAAACCGCTGCCGACAGCATTGAATTTCCAGTCATTGCCGTGTCGGTATAATTCACATACTACCACTGCCGTTTCAATAGAAAAATCTTCGCCTAAGTCAAAACGGAGCAGTTCCTGACCATTTGCTTCATCTACTAAGCGCACAAACGCATTGGAAACTTGTCCAAAGTTTTGCTTTCTTAGTTCTGCATCATGTATGGTAACAGTGATTCCAATACGGTCGACATATGAAGGAATAGATGAAAAGTCAACGATCAGCTGTTCGTCATCTCCATCTCCCTCACCTGTACGGTTATCGCCTGTATGGATAATGGCGCCACTTGGATGCTGAAGGTTATTATAAAAGATAAAATCATGATCATTAACACATTTGTTCTGAGCGTCGACGAGGAATGCAGACGCATCAAGGTCAAAATCCTGTCCACCCTGGTACTTATTTGTATCCCAGCCTAGTCCAATTACCGCTTTAACTAGTCCAGGATTAGTTTTAGTTAAGTCTATTCTCTGTCCTTTTGAAAGCTGAATACCCATTTTCCCTGAGCCGCCTCCTTACTCTTTCTTATAAAGCTAAACTTATACTTGTAAACCAAAATCAGTAGCAATGCGAGCGAGGCCGCCTTGGTAGCCTGAACCTACCGCAGAGAACTTCCACTCGCCTGCATGACGATACAATTCACCAACTACAATAGCTGTTTCAATAGAGAAGTCTTCTCCAAGATCATAGCGAATGATTTCTTCATTTGATTCCTCATTCACGATTCGTACAAAAGCATTTGAAACTTGTCCAAAATTCTGACCGCGGTTTTCACCGTCATGAATCGTAATAACGAAGGAAATTTTTTCGATTCCCGCTGGTACTGCTGATAAATTTACCTTAACTTGCTCGTCATCGCCATCTCCTTCACCTGTACGATTGTCTCCGGTATGTACAACGGAGCCAGCACCGCCTTCAAGCTGGTTGTAGAAGATAAAATCTTTTTCAGACGCACACTTGTTTGATGAATCCAGAAGAAATACACTTGCATCTAAGTCAAAGTCATTTCCACCGTCATATTTGTTTGTATCCCAGCCAAGACCCACAATTACTTTTGATAGCCCTGGATTTGTTTTCGTTAAGTCAACCTTTTGCCCTTTTGATAATGAAATAGCCATTTAAATCATCCTTTCCATGTTTTAAGCAAATTTTAATATCATAATACATTTTTGCAGACTGTTCTAACTAAGATTTTAAGCAGCATAAAGACATAACTGATCTTACTTGCTACTATAATCAATCCTCTTATGCAAACAGTCTTTTTTTCATATGTACACTATTAGTTTAAACGTTATCATTCATTCAGTAAACTGATATGGTCATCAATCTGCAAAATTCTGTCTATTCTTAGGGATCTGCCTATTTTCGCCACATTTTATGGGTAAAACACATATACTGACAATTAACAGGAATAACAAGCAGCAATTGGGGTGGTCATTTTGTTAAAAAAAGAAAATCAGGAAGGATCTCTTAAACTATTTACGAATGAAGAACAGCACCTGACTGATAATAATCAAGATTCCTTTCGTCTTAATTATCTGCAGGATCTCTTGAAACAGCAGACTGTTGTAAATGAACAGCTTTCAGATCATAATCGCACTATGGAGAATAGATTATCTTCCTCTTATCAGGCAATGAATCATCAAGTCCAAGTATTAAAAAGCAGTCATCAAGAACAATATGAAAATGTTTTACATCAGCTGCAGGTACAAGATACATTATTATCAAAATTAATTCTATTTACCGAAAAGCAAGAGAACAATAATGCCATAATCATGGAGCGCTTATCTTCCTTAGAAAAATCAAATACTACAATCGTTCAACTGCTTCAGCAAGAAGAAACCCTTCATGAAGAGATGTTAAATCAGTTGCACTATCAAGATGCCTCAACTCAAAGCTTAGCACGTAAACTGGATGTTCTGGAAACATTTTCTGAACAGCTGACTGAAAAAATGGCAACTCAGGAATTAGTGAATGAAGAACTAGATAAAAAGATGGATGTTCAAGAAATGTTCCATAACACTGTTATGGAAAGACTTGATCAGCAGGAAGCTTTAACAGATAAAATTATGCGGCAGCTGGATTCTCTTAAATCGGCCATTTACGAAAGATCATCCTATCTTTCGGAGAAATTTGAAACACAATTTAAACTCATTGCAAAGCCAGTACAGAGCTTTTTTCTAAAACAAACAGATATGAAAGACGAAGAGCAGAAAAAGATTTAATCATACAAAAAAACCCAATGCTCTTCATTAAATACTGAGCATTGGGCTTATCTATAAAACTTTTAAACATTAGCTTTTACAAACTATGTATTAGTTTAGTCTAAAATTTTTACATTTACTGTTTTTCTTCCCCAGTTAAGTGCATCTTGCTTTTCTGCCATGAATACGTCAATTTTTTTGCCTTTAATGGCTCCGCCAGTATCTCCTGCAATTGCTTCTCCATAGCCTTCAACATATACTCTGCTTCCAAGTGGGATTACCGAAGGATCAACGGCAATAACCTTTTGATTCGGGTTCTGTTTTAAATTAATGCCCGTTGCTGTTGTACCAGAACAGCCATTACAGCTTGCTGTATACGCAGTAGCCTCTACTGAAAGCTCTTTTAAAACACCCTCACTTGCTGTTTTGACAGGCTGAGATTCTGCTGTCTTAACTGTGCTGCCACCCTCATTGGCTGCTGAAGCAGTTGACCCAGGGAAAATGACAATCTTTTGACCTAATACAATAATGTCACCTTTTAATTGATTCCATTCTTTTAATTGCTTAACAGTGACTTCATTCGCTTTGGCTATACTCCAAAGTGTATCTCCTTTTTCCACTGTATGTGCTTTCTCTCTATGAATATCCAAAACTTGATTAACGACAATTTTATCTGATGACAGGCTGTTCCAATCCTTAATTTGTTCAACACTGACATCATATTCTCCTGAAAGCTTCCAAAGTGTATCTCCTTTTTGGACGGTCACTTCCTCAGCTTGTACGGCTGCACCTGCTGTACTGAAAAAAACAGCAGCTGCTGCCATGGTTACGAATGATTTTTTCATGTTGTACCTCCTCGTATAGCTTGTATTCGCTAACGGGAATAATCATAACATGAAAATCGTTCAAAAAAAGAACAGCTGTTTTATAATACAGTTACAGTTATAACAGGAACATAACAGCGAGATGACGAAGAGTTTGAAAATTCAATCAAATTCGTTATGCTGTTTTTAATGGAAATACAATATTGAAGGTGGTTCCTTTGTTAAGTTCACTTTCAATATACACCTTGCCATTATGGCTTTCTATTATTTTAAAACTAACCATTAAGCCCAATCCATTTCCATTTTTCTTAGTTGTATAAAATGGATCTCCAATTTTCATCAATTTATCCTGCGGAATCCCAACACCAGTATCTTGAATTGAAATGGTCATTTTATCAGCTAAATTTTCAATCTTTATCTTAATCGTCCCTCCGCCAGGCATCGCTTCAATTCCATTTTTAATAAAATTTAAAAATACTTGCTTGAGGCGATTTTCATCACATTCAATTTGGATGATAGGTTCCTCAGGTTCAAAATGGATGTTCACATTCCGCTTCCTAGCTTCGAATTCTAATAAAGAAATGACATTTTCAATGATATGAATAATGTTTTTTTCTTCTAGTTGAATAGCCTTTGGCTTTGCCAGCACCATAAAATCCTCTACTATCGTATCTACACGGTCAATTTCATCTAAGATAATGTCAATAAACTCTCTGCGTTCATCATTTTGTTCATCTAATTGAAGAAACTCAGCATAACCCTTCATGGATGTAAGAGGATTGCGGATTTCATGTGCAACTCCCGCAGCAAGCTGGCCAACAGCAGCCAGTTTATCCTGTCTATGCAATAATTCCTCTGACTGTTTTCTTTCTGTAATATCATTTCTGATTGCTAAATATTGATATGGTTTTCCGGATTCATTTAGAAAGGGGACGATCGTTGTATCTACCCAATAAAACGAGCCATCCTTCGCCCGATTTCGAATCTCCCCTTTCCATACCTTTCCGTTTCCGATGGTCTTCCAAAGATCCTTGAAAAATGAAGAAGAATGATAGCCAGAATTCAATATAGAATGATCCTGTCCAATCAGTACCTCTCTTGAGTACTTTGATATTTCACATAGCTTATCATTTACAGAAAGAATCTTCCCTTTTGCATCCGTTAAAGCGACAATCGACGACTGATTTAAGGCAAAAGTGATATCACTTACTTCCTTTAAACTTTCTTTCAAATTAATTTCTGCAGTTTTTAACGGTGTAATATCAGTGCGGATTGCTACATATTGGTATGGTTTCCCATTTGCATTTAAAAAGGGAACGATTGTTGTTTCAACCCAATAAAGACTTCCATCTTTTGCTCTGTTTTGGATTTCCCCTCTCCATGTTCCGCCTGAAGAAATGGTAGTCCAAAGATCTTCAAAAAAAGATGATGGATGATAATTAGAATTAAGAATACTATGCGTCTTCCCAATCAATTCTTCTCTTGAATATTTAGAAATCTCAACAAACTTGTCATTTACATATGTGATGACACCTTTGGGATCTGTAATAGCGACAATCGATGATTTGTCTAATGCAGATTGTATATCAGTAAGAAGATGATCGCTGGCAGAGAGTTTTTTATTCGTGACAGAGCTAGACCCTACCATACCGCCAAGAATGACAAACCCAACAAATGTAAGCAAATAGATGACATAAGAGCCAGGTTCAATATTTTTTAAAGGCTGAAATGCTGACTGAATGGAAGAAGCCCTGATCAGCAGCAGATAGCCTTCAATATTTGCGCAAGTCATAATCAGTGCACTAACTGGCTTTAACCAGCTGCGATACCTTTTTGAAACATGCTTTTTGAAAAACAAAAGCCAAAGTGAAAATGAAAATGATAAAAAAATCAACAATACGGAAATCATTAAAAGAATCGGATGAAACGTAATTAACTTACCAATAGCAAACATGCCTGTTACATGAATGGCTAATACAGCCAAAGTTAAGAAAAATCCGCCAACAAGGATTCTTCGATATGACATCTCTTTATCAATGATATTCAAAAAAGCCAAACCGGTAAAACAAATGCCAAACAGCATGGATAAAATGATGAAAATGATATGATAATTGCCTGATCCTTCAATATTAAGTGCAAGCATTCCAATAAAGTTCATCAGCCAGATACCTATGCCTAATGAAAATGTTCCACCCATAAACATAAACTTTCTATTGTTTTCTTTAGAATGTATTAAACTGAACAAGTCAAGAGCTGTATAGGTTGCCATAAAGGTAAGACCAATAGCTACTAATATTAAAATAGGGCTGAAGGAAATAATGTCATTCATTAAAATAAGTCAGACTCCTTTTTCTAAGCTTTCAATATTGATTGTAATGGAAACACATTCTAGATGGAAGAGGATTTTCCAAATGACAAAATAAGCGGCAAATATTAATTTTCAAAAAAATAAGAAAAAAACCTACACAAGAAAGAAAATGTACAGTATACTGTATCATAACAGATAATAAATCAAAATTCTGTACTATAAAAAGGAGTGTTTGTTATGATGCAAAGTCCAGTTGAATTCTTTCGGAACCTGCCTAAGAAACAATGCCCAGAATGCGGCCAACCTTTTTCGGAACAAGCTGAATCCTATTTAATAGAATGCCAGGAATGCACGAATAAACATATTAATAAATAAAGCTTGTCCTTATTTTAATACTCTCCTGAATATTGATTAAAGCAGTTGATTGTGTTTTTACCATTTTTTTAAGCTAATTTGAGTATTAAAGCTGTTAACAATCATATTTAGGAGGCTGGGACATAAGTATTTAACACTCTCATAGAACCGAATGGTTAGGAAGTCATCTTTGAATTGCCCCGTAAATGTTAGACACCAAACTAACATTTACGGGGTGTTTTTATGGCTAAATTTAAAATGGAAGAGAAGATAAAAATTGTATTAAGGTATTTAGAGGGACAGGAAAGCTATAAACAGATTGGGGATGAACAAAAAGTTAGTCCATCTGTTATCCATGAATGGGTCAAACTTTATGAACAACAAGGGGTGGAAGCCTTTATGAAGCCCTATACAATTTATCCTAGGGAGTTTAAACTGAAGGTACTTAATTATATGATCGAACTGGGTGCCTCTTCTGGTGACGCTGCTGGTGTTTTCAACGTTTCATCTGGCATGATTCGAAGCTGGAGAAGAGCTTTTGAAACTGGAGGAATGGAAGCCCTAAAAACAAAGAAAAAGGGGCAGCTATCCATGAAAAAGAAATCAAACTCAAACAACAAGGAATCACAGCCAGTGGAAGGCTCAATCGAAAGTCTTCGTGCTGAAAATGAACGTTTACGCATGGAAAATGCCTACCTAAAAAAGTTAAACGCTTTAGTTCAGGAACAGGAAAAATTACAAACAAAATCAAAGCGCAAGTAATTTTTGAATTAAAGCATAGATTTGATGTAGTGGAGTTAGTTAAAGTCGCAGACATTCCACGCAGTACGTATTATTATTGGGAAAAACGATTACATCGCGAAGATAAGTACACCAAGGTAAAAGAGGCGATTACAGCTATTTATCATGCGCATAAAGGGCGTTATGGGTACCGTCGTATCGCCAAAGAATTGAAGAAGAAAAAGAATATTCATCATGATCCCAAGACCATTCATCGATTGATGA
The DNA here is from genome assembly GCF_008923265.1 of Bacillus mesophilum. Classification (NCBI taxonomy): domain Bacteria; kingdom Bacillati; phylum Bacillota; class Bacilli; order Caryophanales; family Bacillaceae; genus Bacillus; species Bacillus mesophilum. The sequence continues at coordinate 981,360 of NZ_WBOT01000001.1, forward strand.
ATGAGATGGGGTTAAAATGTGAGGTAAGGATGAAAAAGTACCGTTCTTACCGCGGACTAGCTGGGGAAACAGCGCCGAATCTATTGAATCGCGATTTTAGCGCAGTCAAGATGAATAAAAAATGGGTAACAGATGTGACAGAATTTCATCTATTTGGGGAGAAACGTTATTTATCCCCCGTCTTGGATTTATGTAATGGAGAAATTATTGCCTATAAAGTCATGAATCGTCCTGTGTATTCTCTTATCGGAGAGATGCTTGAAGACGCAATAAAAAGGATAAAAACTGGTGATGAAGTCATTCTCCATTCAGATCAAGGGTGGCATTATCGGACGAGTCAGTACCAGAGAAAATTAAGAGAACATGGGATACGACAAAGTATGTCTCGTAAAGGTAATTGTTTAGATAATGCAGTGATCGAAAATTTCTTTGGCTTATTAAAGTCTGAGCTACTCTACTTACAAGAGTTTGAAAGTATGGAGCATTTTGAGCGTGAATTAGATGAATATATTCATTACTACAATCACAAACGTATGAAGGTAAAATTAAGAGACCTAAGTCCAGTTGAATACCGGACTCAGGTCTTGAAAGTAGCATAATTTTATGTCTAACTTTATTGGGTCAGTTCACTTTCTAATCATTCGGATTTTTTATGATTATAAAATATATTTTATTAACATGAGTGAAATGGAGCGGAGGACACTCGACTCCTGTGGGCAATAGAGGAAAAGGTGAGACCCCGCAGGAGCTTTTGCTCCGAGGATGCTCAGCTTCCTCCCCACGGAAAGCGAGGGTCCGCAGCGCAGGTGGAACGGGCTTATGTAAACTCGTAAACCATGAATATGGATATTCGTGTTTTAGAAATAGTATTTTCGTTTTGTGCCATCCTCATTTTTAATTTGATTATTTAGAAAAATCTATAAAAAAGACAATCTATCATGTATAATAGTTAGAGTATCGAAATAAAAAGGCAAATAGGAGGATTATAATGGAACAAACTATTTCTAAAAGACTTCATCGTTCAGAAGTGCCTGAAAAGCTAACATGGGATTTAACCGCTTTATTTCCCTCTGATGAAAGCTGGCATCAAGCTGTATCAGCCATTGAGAATACTTTACCGGAAGTAACTTCCTATAAAGGTAAGTTACATGAAAGCAGCGAGACTTTATTAGAATGTCTGCTTGCATATGAAAATCTGATGATCTCATTTATACAAGCTTCTACATATGCTTCACTTAAACAATCAGGCGATGGCACAAATTCAGAAAACCAAGCCAATTCTTCGGTTATCGCTTCATTGCAGGCAAAAGTAAGTGCAAATCTTTCATTCATAGAATCAGAAATTCTTCAATACCCTGAAGGAAAAGTTGAAGAACTTGTTAAAAACGATCTGCGGTTTTCACCTTTTGCTCGTTTTCTTACTGACTTGCTGCAATCGAAAAAGCACCGTTTATCACCAGAAACCGAAGAAGCATTAGCATCTCTTGGCGAAGTTCATGGTGCTCCTTACAGAATCTACAATTCTGCAAAGCTAGCTGACATGCCATTTGATAATTTCACTGATGGTGATGGGAATGTGCTTCCCAATTCGTTTGCCCTTTATGAAGATAAATATGAATTTTCACCAAAAGCAGATGTAAGAAGAAATGCTTTTAAAGCTTTTTCATCCACCCTTCATCACTATAAAAATACCTTTGCAGCTGCCTATTCAGCTGAAGTGAAAAAGCAGGTTGCTCTATCTACATTGCGGGGGTACGAGTCTGTTACACAAATGCTGCTAGATTCTCAGGATGTTACGGAAGAGATGTATCATAACCAGCTTGACATTATTCAGACGGAGCTTGCTCCGCATATGAGGAAATTCGCAAGCCTTAAGAAAAGGATTCTTGGCCTTGAGGAAATGCATTTTGCAGATTTAAAAGCTCCACTTGATCCGGATTTCAACCCAAATACAAGCTATGAAGAAGCATGTGAAACAATAATTGACTCTTTACAGGTGATGGGTTCAGAATATAGTGAGATTATGAAAAAAGGATTAACAGAGAGATGGGTTGATTTATCTGATAATATCGGAAAATCAACAGGAGCCTTCTGCTCAAGTCCATACGGAGCACATCCATATATCCTGATGACTTGGACTGATACCATGCGCGGAGCATTTGTCCTTGCTCATGAACTTGGTCATGCCGGACACTTTTATTTGGCAAATAAAGAACAGCGCGTCATGAGTACTAGACCTTCCACTTATTTTGTAGAAGCTCCATCCACATTAAATGAACTATTGCTCGCACAGCATTTAATGTCCAATACCACTGACGTTAAAATGAAAAGATGGGTAATCCTCCAGCTGCTTGGAACGTACTATCACAACTTCGTAACCCATCTGTTAGAAGGAGCATTTCAGCGTAAAGTTTATGACTTGGCGGAAAAAGGCATTCCTCTCACAGCTGCAAAATTATGTGCTGAGAAGAAAGCTGTGCTGACTTCCTTCTGGGGAGATGACGTAGTAATTGATGATGACGCAGCCTTAACATGGATGCGACAGCCTCACTATTACATGGGATTATATCCATATACGTACTCTGCCGGGTTAACTGCTTCAACCGCAATGGCCATTAAAATCCGCGAAGACGGATCAGAAGCTGTTGAAAGCTGGTTAAATGTATTAAAAGCAGGCGGAACAAAAAAACCATTAGACCTTCTTCAAATGGCTGGAATTGATATGTCTCAGCCTGAGCCAATTAAAAGTGCTGTGCAATATGTTGGAACACTTATAAAAGAATTAGAGGAAAGTTTCCAATAAGAAGGACGCAAAAAACCCTCTCCGTATTCGGAGGGGGTTTTTCACTTTGGAAGGGAAAAATCAGCAGCACTCTTTTTTTCCTCCACATAAAGTGCAAGTGTAACATGATCTAATAAATAGAATTGTCACCTAGTAGGAATTTTAAAAACAGTGAGACCATTTACCTTTTTCTTTTTAATTTTGAATTGCAGGCAGCTCCCTGATTTCCGCAGTTGTCTCATTTCCACATAATGGACACTTTAAATCATCAGAAGCAAAATCCTTACGCATCCAGCCGTTGCAGCTATCAGTTGAACACGAGTACACTTCCGTATCCAGCATTACTATTTCCGGTGTGTCATCTTGGCCTTTTCTGTTGAAGAACACCATAACGCCCCCTTTTATTGTTAGTATGGACAAATGAGGGGAATTTATGATAAAAATCCTTTTTTTACTATATATATTCGTTGTCTAACTACTCATCTGCATCGTTTATGGTGTTTCGTTCAAGCTGTTTTGCATTTATTGATATTGCTATATCAACATCCTCTATATATCCTTGTGAGTTTTCGCTGTCATACGGAGCAACGTTATTTTGTTCCTCACCCATTAATCCTGATGAAAAATCATCAAAAGGAATATATTCATCTGTTTCAATATGAAAAATTTCTCGCAATGGAATTTTTTCATTCTGCATTATTGAATCCTCCCTTCTCCATTTATTGTTAAACATAATTTTGAATAACATACAGAAACGAAGAAAAAACTTGCTTTGCAGATTTAGAAATCAGAGTGAAAGTGATAAAAACAAACTGTATGACTCTAAGATCGAAACCCTCAGAAATATTCTTCCATAGAATAACAAAAGCCCTCCATAGCAGAGGACTTTATCTTTGGCCTGACGTAACAATGTATTTCTTTTGTTCCGATTTTTGCATCTGAATAAGACCAATTGTAAGAATAACACCCAATAACGCTAAAATGGCAAAAAACAAGTACACATGAAAAATGCTGTACTCTTCAAAAATAATTCCTCCCAAAAACGTACAAAACCAATTGCCTAACCCATTTCCAATCGCAGAATATAGCGTAATTGCTGTAGCCGTTATGTGTAAAGGTGTAATTTCTCTTAAATACTGGAGTGCAGCTGGAATAAATAAACCGATTGATATCCCTTGAAAAACAGCTGTTGCATATACAACCCATAAACTTGGTTCTGTAAAATAGAGAAGCCAGCGGATTAAGGAAACACAAGATGCAAGTAACATGATTCTCAGCAAACCAAGTCTTTTAATCAGTCCCCCAGCAGCTTTCATAAAGGGAGCTTCCGATAAAACAGCAATTAAAAAGGCTACCCCTATGCCCGTATAGGTCCCTCCGCTTCCCTCAATAAAAAGACCGAAATACGTATTGTTGGCTAGATTAGGGCCAAAAATTAAAAACGTAACGATCAGAAAAAGCAGAAACTTTTTCATGGTTAGAATCTCTTTTACGCCCAGCAGCAGATTAGGCTTCTGTGTCTTTTTTTCCGATGGCATCTTCCACGCTAAAAGTGAAGCAAGCACCAGTGCTGAAAAAAATGAAATAAATATAACCTGGTTATTCCATTCTGAAAGTCTGCCCATGATAAAGACAGCAAGTCCGAATCCCAAAGATCCAAACAAACGAATATTGCCGTAATTGTAACCGACTTTGCTTGTGTAGCTAATAGAAATACTATCTGAGACTGGGATAATCGCACTCTGAAAAATGGCCACAAGAACAGCAATCAAAAAAATCGCAGTATATCCGCTAAAAGCTATATATCCTAAAGCAAAGCTCCCTGCGATAAAAGTGGTAAGAGTCAAAATTTTAATTGGCGCGTTTGTCTTATCAGAAATCATCCCCCATAACGGCTGAAAGAAAATCATCACAACTGGATTTATCGACATAATGATGCCAATTTGATATCCATTTAAGTTTTCTGCTTCACTTAAATAAACGCTTAATAACGGCATCATGCTTCCAACCGCAAAAAAAGTGAGCAAGTAAAAACCCTGCATGGTTATAATTGTTTTTCTTACTGATGTCATAGTCAATCACCATTTCTTTAAATTTCATATATGCTCCATTTAGCTGCCCTAATTTAGCATAAAATCTATTTTAGCACTATTTAAAATGCAAAGAAGTGGTTTAATCATTTTTTCCTGATTGCACATGAAATAGTTAGAAAAAGGCCATAGTTATGGTGTAATGGAAGGCTTCAACTAGTATTCATATCCTCCCTTTTCCTTATTTCTATTCTAAAACTTTTAAAAAAATAAAAATAACTCTTTACTGAAAACGGATTCATGTTACAATATTAGACGAACAAGTTGGATGTCAGACGTCTGTTCTCCAAGCAAGCGTTTTCAGATAACTTGTACTAAACTATACAACTATGAATCTATCAATTGAGGTGATAAAGAATGAATATTATTTGGGGATTATTTGGCATATTTACGATTTTCATGATTGCCTTTTTAATGTCGGAAAACCGTAAAGCCATCAATGTACGTACCATAATTGGCGGTCTTCTCATTCAATTTATATTTGCTTTTCTTGTACTAAAATGGGATCTGGGCAAAGCTGCACTTGAAAAAGTAACATATGCAGTCAATGATGTTGTCGGCTATGCAAATGAAGGAATTAACTTTCTTTTTGGCGGGTTTTTTCAAGAAGGAACTAATATAGGATCCGTTTTTGCTTTTCAGGTTCTTCCAGTCGTCATTTTCTTTTCATCGCTAATTTCTGTCCTCTATTATACAGGGATTATGCAGGTGGTTATTAAGTTTATCGGAGGCGGTCTTTCAAAGCTGCTTGGCACAAGCAAAGCAGAATCCATCTCAGCTGCTGCTAATATTTTCGTCGGACAAACCGAAGCTCCTTTAATCGTTCGCCCGTTTATTAATAAAATGACAAAATCAGAGCTTTTTGCTGTCATGACCGGCGGACTTGCTTCTGTAGCAGGTTCTGTTTTAATCGGATATTCACTGCTTGGTGTTCCTTTAGAATATTTACTGGCAGCCAGCTTTATGGCAGCACCTGCTGGTTTAATTATGGCTAAAATTATGATTCCTGAAACAGAAAAATCTGAAACTACGGATGACATTACAATTGAAAAAGATACTGATTCAGTAAACGTTGTAGATGCAGCCGCTAAAGGAGCCAGTGTCGGTTTACAGCTTGCTTTGAATATCGGAGCTATGTTATTGGCATTTATAGCTTTAGTAGCATTAATTAATGGCTTATTCGGTTTTGTTGGCGGCCTTTTTGGATATGAAAACCTAACAATTGAAATGCTATTAGGCTACTTATTTTCTCCACTGGCTTTTGCCATCGGTGTTCCATGGGCTGAAGCCGTTCAGGCTGGCGGCTATATTGGTCAGAAGCTGATATTGAATGAATTTGTTGCATATTCTTCTTTTGCACCTGAGATCGGCAATTTATCTGAGAAGACATCTCTAATTATCAGCTTTGCTCTTTGCGGCTTTGCTAATATTTCTTCAATGGCAATCCTGCTTGGCGGGCTTGGAAATCTGGCTCCTGATAGAAGAAATGACATTGCTAAACTTGGATTGAAAGCCGTTATTGCTGGAGCACTCGCTTCCCTCTTAAGTGCTGCAATTGCTGGAATGCTATTTTAATAAATAAGAGTCTAAGTCTTACTTTTCTTAACCATTAATAGACCCGAACAATGAACAGATATCTTCTCCTTTTTATCTGTTTAATCGTTCGGGTCTTTTGTGAGCTTTCCTTAGAAAATGTAGATCGGCAGGAATGGAACAGAGCACCTGAATTCAGGAGAGAACTAGAAGAAAGATTGCTGCCCATAGGAAACGAGAATCAGGCGCATTGGAACGTACTGCATTTTAAGATCATTCGTCTTTTCAATTGATTATTTTTAATTAGCCCTCCCTCATTCTTTTAATCTATTTGTAAATAGTAGATTATGTCAAAATTTATCAGAATTTTTATACTATTCTTTATTGAAAATTTATTAATAGAAATGATAACATATTTATGTAAGCGTTTCCTTTTATTGTTTTACCTATCTTATTAATGATCTAAGGAGGAATTGCAGATGAGTCAATTAACGGCAGCACTAAAAGAAAAAGTTGAGAGATTCCTAGCAGGGAAAAAGAAACTTTATATCAATGGACAATTTGTAGAAAGTAAATTGCAGAAAACCTTTGAAACTTTTAACCCGGCAACTGGTGAAGTTCTAGCACACGTATATGAAGCAACGTCAGAAGATATAGACCTGGCAGTTCAGGCGGCCCGCCGAGCGTTTGATGAAGGCGGCTGGTCTAAACTGGCAGCTGCAGAAAGAAGCCGTCTTATGTATAAACTGGCTGATTTAATGGAAGAAAACAGTGAAGAACTTGCCCAATTAGAAACTCTTGATAACGGGAAACCGATTCGGGAAACCTCTGCAGCAGACATTCCGCTTGCCATTGAACATATGCGTTATTATGCAGGCTGGTCTACTAAGATTACAGGCCAAACCATTCCAGTTAGTGGTTCTTACTTTAACTATACTAGACATGAAGCTGTAGGGGTTGTCGGTCAGATAATTCCTTGGAACTTCCCTCTTCTAATGGCAATGTGGAAGCTTGGGGCTGCCTTGGCAACAGGATGTTCAGTTGTTCTGAAGCCTGCAGAGCAGACTCCATTGACCGCTCTCTATTTGGCTGAATTAATTGATGAAGCAGGCTTCCCTGAAGGAGCAATAAATATTGTTCCTGGATTTGGCGAAACAGCCGGACAGCCGCTTGTGGATCACCCTCTTGTTGATAAAATTGCTTTTACCGGTTCAACAGAAGTAGGAAAAATGATTATGAAAAATGCTGCAAAAACATTGAAACGAGTTACGTTAGAGCTTGGAGGCAAATCACCTAACATCATTCTGCCTGATGCAGATCTAACGAAAGCTATTCCAGGTGCTTTAAATGGTGTTATGTTTAATCAGGGGCAAGTTTGCTGTGCTGGTTCTCGTGTATTTATTCAGAAGAAACATTATGACAACGTCGTTTCTGATATGGCCAGCCATGCTCAATCAATTAAACAAGGAGCTGGCTTGCACAGTGACACGGAAATTGGACCACTTGTTTCTACCGAGCAGCAAAAACGTGTTCTTGGCTATATCGAAAAAGGAGTAAATGAAGGTGCTGAATTGCTTGTAGGCGGAAATAAACCTCAGGAACAAGGTTACTTTGTCTCCCCTACCATTTTCGCTAACGTCAATGATGACATGACTATTGCCAAAGAAGAGATTTTTGGACCTGTCATTTCAGCAATGCCATACGACGATTTAGATGAACTAATTGCCCGCGCAAATAAAAGTGATTATGGCCTTGCAGCTGGAGTTTGGACGCAGGATATTAAGAACGGTCACTATATTGCAAATCGCTTGCGTGCTGGTACAGTCTGGGTAAATTGCTACAACGTTTTTGATGCTGCATCTCCATTTGGCGGCTATAAACAATCCGGCATGGGGCGTGAAATGGGCTCCTATTCACTGGATAATTACACAGAAGTCAAAAGTGTATGGATTAATATGAATTGACTTTAAAAAAGCCGGGAAGTATTCTTTCCCGGTTTTAAATATGCCAAAATTGAACGGAAATAGATTTTGGTATCATTCACATTTTCCCCCTCCCCTTCCACCTATCAATATTCGAATAAGCATAGTGACATTTCACACATTTGTCACTTTATTAGCGTGTTCACATATTGTCCATAGGAATATTTTACGTTATTCATTATCTTAATAGTGGGAGGGGAAATCATGAAAAAGATCTATATCATTTGCAGTTTAATTGTAGCTGTGGGGATTACTGCAGGGATTTCATTTTTTATCATTCGTGATCATATGGCGACAATTCCAGAAAGTACAACCCTTGTGACCATGAATGGAGAAACATATGATTTTGCTCAGTCGGAAAAGAAATTAAAGCTAGTGGAATTCATGTATACTCATTGTCCTGATATTTGTCCGACGACTACGCAAAAAATGAATTTATTGAAAAGTGACTTACAAAAAGAAGGTGTATTTGGGGAAAATGTTCAGTTTCTTACCATTTCGATAGACCCCTATCGTGACACTCCTGAAATCATGAAAAATTATATGAATACCTTTGAAATTGAAGATGACGGTAACTGGATTATGCTTACTGGCGATCAGGATGATATGAAGCAAGATCAGCAAGAAATTCTTGATCTGGCAAACACTTTTAAATTCCAATATCGAGATCCGGGAGATGGTTTTTTCATACATAGCACCTTTGTTTATCTCTTAGACGAAAATAATCGTTATATCAAGAAATTTCCAATGGGAGAAGAATTCAGCAAAGAAGAAGTTTATAAGAAAATTATGAATGAAATCTAAATATGAAACGTTATAAAACAAAAAAGCGGCTGCTTATGCAATCGCTTTTTTGTATTTATATGTAGTTTCTCATGACGCCGCTAAATAAAAACGCCATTCGGCGCCAATCTTAAATGGAGCCAGCTCCAGCTTTTGTCAACCATACAAGATCTATGTTTAATTCGAGGCAGTAGGCAATGTTTTACTTGCATGTAAGGACAAAATTGCTTGAGTTCTTGGCTTTGTAAAGCTAACTTTAATTCCCGACTTTTTTAATCGATTAACTAATTCTACCAGCTGCTTTTTGGCCATTTGACATACTCTCCTTCTTACCTGCCGTTTATAAATTCATTGTACAGGATAAATATGAAAAAACTATGAACAATTTTAAAAAAGTTGTTCTTTTTTATGATTTTCTTTTTTACTATTTTCCCTGCAGCAGTTCTTGTAAACGTTCTGCATTAACTTATTCTCTGCGTTTTCGTTAATTCCTTTATAATCTGCACTGTAAATGTTATAATTCTAGAGATTATGTACATGTGGAGGAATTTAAATAAATGTTAAGTGTTAGCAATGTCAGTCTTCGTTATGGAGATCGTAAGCTTTTTGAAGACGTTAATATTAAATTTACACCTGGAAACTGCTACGGTTTGATCGGAGCAAATGGTGCGGGAAAATCTACCTTTTTAAAAATTGTTTCTGGTGAGATTGAATCCCAAACTGGCCAGGTTTCATTGGGACCGGGCGAGCGTCTGGCAGTTTTGAAGCAAAACCACTTTGAATACGAAGAACACGAAGTTTTAAAAACCGTCATTATGGGTCATGCTCGCTTATATGAAGTTATGCAAGAGAAGGACGCAATTTACATGAAAGCTGACTTTACAGACGAGGATGGTATGAAAGCAGCTGAACTTGAAGGTGAATTTGCTGAACTTAATGGGTGGGAAGCAGAGTCTGAAGCGGCTATTTTGCTAAAAGGATTAGGTATTGAAGAAGAACTTCATACAAAGACAATGGCTGATCTTTCTGGTTCTGAGAAGGTAAAGGTTCTTCTTGCTCAAGCTCTATTTGGTAAACCAGATGTATTACTTCTTGATGAGCCGACAAACCATTTGGATATTAAAGCGATACAATGGCTTGAAGAATTCTTAATTAATTTTGAGAATACTGTTATCGTTGTCTCTCATGACCGTCACTTCTTAAATAAGGTTTGTACGCATATCGCCGATTTAGATTTCGGTAAAATTCAGATTTATGTAGGAAACTACGATTTCTGGTACGAATCTAGCCAGCTTGCACAAAGAATGGCTTCTGATGCCAACAAAAAGAAGGAAGAAAAAATAAAAGAACTGCAGAACTTTATTGCTCGTTTCAGTGCTAATGCTTCAAAATCTAAGCAAGCTACTTCCCGTAAGAAGCTGTTAGATAAAATTACATTAGATGATATTAGACCATCATCCCGCCGTTATCCTTTTGTAGGTTTCACACCTGACCGTGAAATTGGGAACGACCTTCTTCGTGTTGATGGAATCAGCAAAACGATTGATGGTGTCAAAGTACTTGATAACATTAGCTTTATTATGAATAAGGACGATAAAATTGCCTTAGTCGGCACAAATGAATTAGCAAAAACCACCCTCTTTAAAATCCTTGCAGGAGAAATCGAGCCTGATGAAGGTACTTTCAAGTGGGGAGTTACTACATCACAATCTTATTTTCCTGGTGATAACTCGAAGTATTTTGAAAATAGTGATGTGAATCTTGTTGATTGGCTGCGTCAATTTTCACCTAACGATCAAAGTGAAAGCTTCCTGCGCGGATTCTTAGGCAGAATGCTCTTTTCTGGGGAAGAAGTTTTGAAAAACGCAAATGTTCTTTCCGGAGGAGAAAAAGTTCGTTGTATGCTCTCAAAAATGATGCTTAGCGGCTCTAATGTCCTGCTGCTTGATGAGCCGACAAACCACCTTGACTTAGAATCCATTACTGCATTAAATAATGGGTTAATTAATTTTAAGGGATCTATGATCTTTGCTTCGCATGACCATCAATTTATTCAGACCATTGCTAATCGTATTATTGAATTAACTCCTTCTGGAATCATCGACAAGCAAATGACTTACGATGAATATCTTGAAGATCATGATTTGCAGAAAAAGGTAGCCGGAATGTATAAATAATACCGAAGGAGTCAGCCTATAGGCTGACTCCTTTTTTATCAATGCTTTTTCGTTTTATGACGGGCTGATGATGAACTAATGCCTGATTCTGATTGTGTGGTGCCTTGCCCTTTTACTTCAGAAGCACTTAATCCGGTCTTTGATGGATCCTTCTTTCGCTTTCCCATTTTTCTAACACCTCCATTCTTATAGTACTTCTATGGCTCTTTTTTATTCTAAGAAAAGAGATGCAGTTTTCTTGCTAAAAACATAAAAAAGAAGGTGAGACAATACGAAAATAACCATCTTAAAAACGAACAATCAGATTATTGTTAAAGATATTAAAACAAGACCATTCCATTGCTCTGCGGACCCTCGCTTTCCACGGGGAGCAAGCTGAGCCTCCTCGTCACTCCGTTGAGGGCACTGAAAAAGTCCTTTTTAAAGCCAGTGAAACATTGTTTCGCTGGCTTTTTGTTTTATAATGAAAGTAATAATTATATTGCAGGTGAAATCCAATGATATCCAACCAACAATCT